>NZ_KI519475.1:0-74429 GCF_000482705.1 Glycomyces arizonensis DSM 44726
GGTCCTGGCGGGCCGCGATCGAGTCCTGCCCGGGGTAGTTGGTGCCGTCGGCGAACCACAGCTTGAGCGAGTCCGACCCGGTCGCGTCCATGATGTCGACGCATTCGAGCAGGTGGTCGGTGGCCTTGCGCCTGATGCCGGGATCGGGATGGCAGACGCTGCCGAGCATGTAGTCGTCGTCTTGGAACGTGTTGGAGTTGATCGTCCCGATCCGCACGCCCAAATCGGCCGCATGAGCCGCCAGGCGCGCGTAGTCCTCGGTCTTGTCCCACGGGATGTGCAGCGCGACCGAGCCCGCCGCGCCGGTGAACCGATGCACCTGCGCCGCATCGGCGAGCTTCTCGTACGGGTCGCGCGGCACGCCCTGCTGCGCGAACACCTTGAACCGCGTCCCCGAATTCCCGAACGCCCACGACGGCAACTCGATGCTCTGACTCGCCAACACCCGCTTCGCATACGAGAGTGCCTCGCTCATTGACCGGCTCCTTCGTCATGTGCCGCCGCAAGTTGTTCTTCGGGGCCGGACGCCCCTCGGATGATGAAACGATTCATACCGTTCTGCCTGCAGGTCCGCAGTGAAACTTCGGGGAGGTCCGGACGACTTCGGTGACACGGCGTTTAAATCGTTTTAACATTTGATTTCGCCACGATAGAACGGGCTTTCCAACACTGTCAAGCCCCGACCCGTAACGTTTCAATGACGGAGCCCCGCGGGCGAGCGGTCCCCTGAGCCCGCGCGCGGGGGCGCCCGCCCGCCGTGAACATTCGGCGGGCGGACGCCGCGTCGGCGGACCGGTGGGCCGCCGCGCCTCTCACCGCGGCGGCCGCGACCGGTCAGTAGGTGATGTTCGGGGTCTCCGGCTCCTCCATGCCCGCGCCGAGGAAGTAGTCGACGTGGTGGGACTGCATGTAGCCGTGCTCGGTCATGGCGTTCCGGTACGCCGGGTTGTGCGCCAGCGTGTACAGCCGGATGTCGGTCGGGACGTCGGTGGTGAAGATGATCAGCTCGTTGTAGTCCGCGTTGGTGTACACGGCCTCCTCGCGCCAGTCGCCGAACAGGTCGCCGACGAGGGTCGGCCCGCCTTGGGCGGCCGTCACCGCGCCGTAATTCCAGGTGGACTCCAGCCTCGGCAGGCTGTTCGTGGGCGTGGGGTGCTCGGGGTCCCACTGCTCGATCTTGCCGGAGTTGAGCAGCTCCATGGTGATGTCGCCGTCCCACCACAGGCCCAGCTGCGGCCACGGCCGCAGGGACGTGTCGGGCTCGGTCAGCTCGTTGGAGGCGGCGTTGTAGAGCCCCGAGAAGGACCAGACCTCCATGCCCGGGAAGCGCGGGTCGATGTCGCCGGCCATGCCGCGGCCGACGTCGGCGGGCTCGTCCGAGCTGCCGTAGTGCTTCCAGAGCATCTCGCCGGTCGACGCGTCGTAGTAGTACTCGAGCAGGCCGCTCGGGTTCCGCTGCTGCACGCCGTAGCCCTCCAGGCCCGGACGGCTCGGGTCCATGTCGGCGATGTGGTAGCGGTCGCCGTGGACGATGCCCTCGTCTCCCAGCGAGTAGCGCAGCGTGCCGTCGCCGTTGAGCACGAAGCCGATCTCGACGACCTCGTCCTTGCCGTCGCCGTCGACGTCGATGATGCGGCTGTTGTGCCCGTCGGGGGCGTTCCGGCTCCCGCGCAGCCACTTCCACTGCATGTCGACGTTGTCGCCGTCGAAGCTCCAGGCGCTCATCATGAGGTTGAAACCGCCGTTGCCGATGCGGTTCTTCATGAAGGCGACCAGGCTGGGGTGGACGCCGTCGAGGTAGCCGACGCCGAAGCGGGCGGCCAGCGGGCCGTCGTCGATGTAGTCGTCGGGAACGGGCGCCGTGTCCAGCGCCGCGCCGGTCTGCCCGTCGAGGATGGCGATGAACTGGTGGTCGTCGTCGGAGTACTCGAAGGTCTCGCCGTCGCCGAAGGTGACGCCGTCGGCGATCCGCAGCGCGACCTCGGCGCGGCCGTCGCCGTCCAGGTCCTGGACGGTCACGCCGTCGTTGTGGCCGACGTCGATGGTGGCCGAGCCGGGCTCGATGTTGTCCTGGTTGGTGCTGTTGTGCCCGAGGTCGGCCTCCCAGAGGAACTCGCCCTCGTTCGTGTAGGCCTCGATCGACTGCGGAGAGGTCTGCCGGTCGACCACGTAGTCGTAATCGCCGTCGCCGTCGAGGTCGCCGACCCAGGCGAACTTGACCGCCCCGCCGTCGCGCATCGGGATGCGGACCACCGGCTCCTCGGCGTGGTTCGCCGACAGCTCGAACGGCTCGCTCGGCTCCTGCTCCGCACCGTCGATCACGGCCGCGACCCGGTAGCGGTTGGACCGCGAGAGGTCGGCGTCGTCGTCGACGAAGTCGGTGCCGCCGGTCAAGGCGCCGCCGTTGAGCTTGGTCCAGGAGCCGCCGTCGGTGGAGCGGTAGACGTTGAAGCCGATGCCGTCGGGGTCGAGCCCGAGCAGGCGCCAGCTGACCAGGACGTCGGTGTCGCTGGACCGCACGGCGACGACGCCGCGGCCGAGGTCCTCCATCTGCCGCTCGCCGTCCGGCGGCTGCTGCGAGTCGTCGCCGCCGTCGACCTCGACGAGGCGCCACTGCTGGTTGTCCCCGCCGGTGTCGTCGTACTGCGAGACGCGGGCGCCGTCGGCGGTGGACCGCTCCCAGACGTCGAGGGCCTTGCCGCTGTTGCGGTTGATGAGCTTGACGTAGCCGCTGTCGGTGTCGACGACCTGGAACTGCTGGTTGGCGCCGCCGTTGTCGGTCCACTGCACGAGGTCGGCGCCGTTGTCGGTGGACGCCTCGTAGACGTCGATGACCTTGCCGCTGTGCCGGGCCTGGATGCGGTAGTAGCCGTCGCCGGAGTCGAGGAACCGGAACTGCTGGTTGGTGCTGTCGTTGTCGGTCCACTGCACGATGGCGGCGCCGTTGTCGGTGGACCCCTGGTCGACGTCGAGGACCTTGCCGCTGTGCCGGGAGACGATCTGGTACCAGGCGCTCGTGTCGATGGCGGCCGCCTGCGCGGCCGAGGTGCTGACGGCGAAGGCCGCCGCGGCGGTTATGAGACCGATGACGGCCGCGACGACCGGCAGTCTCGTAAACGTTTTCACTGTTGCTCCAAAGATGCCTGCTGAAGATGTGGTTTGAAACGTTCAAGCCCGTTTCCGTCCACCGCGCTTGCTCGCGGCGGGCACCGGGCCTGTCGGCGCCCTCGCGTTCGAACACGACAGGGCGCATCGTTCCACATATACAAACATAGATGAATGTAGATTGCAAGGGTGGACTTCACCTGCGGATATGAGTCATATGCCGTTGTATTCGAGGTAGATGAAGGCGGTGCGCGCACCTCTGGGCCGGTGTGTCGGCGCATGCGGCCGTCCGTTCGTGAGCGGAGTGGGCGGGCTCGAATCTCCGCCATCTGTTGACTACCGATCGATGCGTGGCTATATTGAATCCTCGAGAAGTTAAAACGATTTAACCGGCCTGAGCCGGAACCCCTGGAGGAATCATGTCCGACCCTTCACCGGAACTCCAATCCCTTCCCTCCGTTGACGAACCGAAGGGCGGCTTCAGCCGCCGCAGCGTCCTCGCCACCGGCGCGGGCGTCGCCGCGGCCGCGGCCCTCATCGACGCCGCCCCCGCGCACGCCCAAGGCACCGGCGGCACCGGCGCCGCCCCCGAGTCGGTCGACCTCGTCTGGCTGGAGGGCGCCCCGCCCGAATCCCCCGGATCGACCTGGGGCGTCCCCTGGGGACAGGGCACGTTCCCCGGCGACCAGCAGTTCAAGATGGTCGACGACTCGGGAGCCACGGTCCCGCTCCAGACCTGGCCGCTCGCCTACTGGCCCGACGGCTCGCTGAAGTGGACCGGCCACGCCATCGGGCCGGCCGCGAAGGCCGAGACCCTCACCCTCTCGGCCGGAGAGCCCACCGCCCCGGCGTTCCCGGTCACCGTCTCCGAGGCCGGTCAGCACATCGACGTCGACACCGGCGTCATCACCGCCCGCATCAACAAAAAGGGCACCGACCTCATCAAGCACATCAAGCGCGGGAACCGCACGATCGTCAAGCACGGGCACCTGGTCAACATCACCCAGGACGAGGCCCCCGACCCCGAGACCGGCTCGGTCAGCCGCGACCGCTACGAGAGCAAGATCGACGACGTCGCCGTCGAGCAGGACGGGCCCGTGCGCGCCGTGATCCGCGTCGAAGGCCACCACCGCAAGACCAAGGGCCGCGACAAGTCCTGGCTGCCGTTCACCGTCCGCCTGTACTTCTACTCCGGCGGCGAGTCCTTCCGCATGGTCCACACCTTCATCTACGACTCCGACGGCTCGAACGCGTTCATCGCCGGGCTCGGGGTGCGCTTCAAGGTGTGCCTGACCGACGAGCTGTACGACCGGCACGTCCGCTTCGTCGGCGACGGCCACGGCCAGCTCACCGAGGCCGTCAAGGGCATCACCGGCCTGCGGCGCGACCCCGGCCAGGCCGTGCGCGAGGCCCAGCTCGCCGGTCGGGCGCTACCGGACCCCGCCACCTGGGACCAGCGCGTCACCACCCGCCTGCACTGGATCCCCAACTGGGGCGACTACTCGCTCACCCACCTCAACTCGGAGGGCTTCGCGATCAAGAAGCGCACCAAGGAGGGCCACGCGTGGGTTCCGGTCGACCAGGGCCACCGCGCCTCCGGCTTCGGCTACGTCGGCGGCCCCTCGGGCGGCTTCGGCTTCGGCATGAAGGACTTCTGGCAGCGGCATCCCACCGGGCTCGACATCCGAGGCGCCCACACCGACGAGGCAACGGTGACGGTGTGGATGTGGTCCCCTGAGGCCCAGCCGATGGACACCCGCTTCTACCACGACGGCATGGGCGAGGACACCTACGAGAAGCAGCTCGACGCCCTTGAGATCACCTATGAGGACTACGAGCCCGGCTTCGGCACCCCCAGCGGGATCGCCCGCACCACCGAGCTCCAGTTCTGGGTCACCGACGCCACGCCCGACCGCGAGCGCCTGGGGTACATGGCCGACGTCGTCCGCGCCCAACCGCAGGTGATCGCGCCCGCCGCGCACATGAGCGCCGCCGGTGCCTTCGGGGGGCTCTTCGGACCCGTCGACCGCTCGACCCCGGTCAAGTCCGACGTCGAGGACATGATCGACTTCCTGTTCGAGCACTACCGCACCGAGCAGGAGCAGCGCCACTGGTACGGCTTCTGGGACTTCGGCGACGTCATGCACTCCAAGGACCGCGACCGCAGGATCTGGCGCTACGACGTCGGCGGCTACGCCTGGGACAACTCCGAGATCTCCTCCGACCAGATGTTCTGGATGGCCTACCTCCACACCAACCGGGCCGACATGTTCCGCTTCGCCGAGGCCATGACCCGCAAGACCAGCGAGGTCAACTGCTACCAGATCGGCGAATGGGCGGGGCTGGGCACCCGCCACGGCGTCCAGCACTGGGGCGACTCGTCCAAGCAGGTCCGCGTCTCCAACGCGAACTACCGGCGCTACTTCTACTACCTCACCGCCGACGAGCGCACCGGCGACCTCCTCCACATGCTCTCGGGCAGCGAGGAGACCGCCCTCATCCTCGACACCGGGCGCAAGATCCGCGACCCCGAGGACCCGTGGGTGCCCGACCGCAACGCCATCGAGATCGGCTTCGGCACCAGCTGGGCCGCCCTGGTGGCCGCGTGGCTCACCGAATGGGAGCGCCGCGGCCCCGACTGGGAGTTCTGCCGCGACAAGGTCCTGGGCACCATGGAGACCATCGCCGCCCAGCCCAACGGCTTCGCCCAGGGCTCGGCGCTGTACGACATGGACACCGGCAGGTACGCCATCGCCGAGGAACCCGTCGTCGAGCGCTCGAACCTCGCCAACTCCTTCGGCCGGATCGAGATCTGCGCCGAGCTCATCCAGCAGATCGACATGCCCGCGTTCGAGGAGGACTGGCTCAAGTACTCCCGCTTCTACACCGCGGGCCGCGACGCGCAGGAAGAGGAGTACGGCGGCCGCTTCGGCGACCTGTTCCTGCCCTCCTACGCCCGCGCCAACGCCTTCGTCTACGCCCGCAGCGGCGACGAGGAGCAGGCCGAGCACGCCTGGTACATGTTCCGCGACTCCGGGGACTCCCCGAGCTACGCGCACGGGCCGCGGGAGACCGAGACCGTGGAGGAGACGCTGAACACCACCGAGTGGTGGCCGGACGGCGGCACGAACGACATATCCCAATACGGCCTGGCCGCGATCCAGATCCTGCACCTCGCCCGCGACTTCGCTCCTGAGGAATGAAATGAGCCGCCGGCCGGCGGGGCGGGAGCAGAGGGGCCCGTCCCGCCGGCCGGCGGCGCTTCGCCATGGATAAGAGGAGTTCCTCGTATATGGCGATGAGGCGGTCCAGGACCACGGCGGGGGAGAAGACCGACTCGTAGCGGGCTCTGGCGTTCGCCGCGTACGACGGGTCCTTCGCCACCGTCTCCAGGGCCCTCGCCAGGGCCTCCGGCGTCGGCTCCACCGACACCCCCGCCGGAGCGGCGGTGTCGGCGCCCGCGATGAACGGGGCGCCGCCCATGCGGGTGGCGACGACCGCCCTGCCGCTCGCGAGCGCCTCGATCCCGCTGGTCGGCAGGATGTCCTGCCAGATCGAGGGGATCACCGCCGCCGCCGAATCGGCCAAGGCCGCCCGCATGCCCTCGGCGTCGAGCTGCCCCAGGTACTCCACGCCGTTCCTCCCGCCGGCCGCCTCCACGAGCGGGCGCAGCGGGCCGTCGCCCGCGATGCGGAGCCTCCCGTCCGGCAGATCGGCCCGCTCCCAGGCCTCCAGGAGCAGCTCCACGCCCTTCTCCGGCACCAGCCGCGCCCCGAACAGGAAGCCCTCGCCGAGCGGGACCTCGCCGGGGTCGGCGATCGCGTTCGGCTTCACCCGGATCCGCTCGTCGTCGATGCCCATGCCCCGCAGGAACTGCGCGATCGCGTCGGTCAGGGCCACATAGCGGTCCACCGTCCTCCACGTGCCCCGGTGGACGCCGAGCGCCACGGCCATGATCGCGCTCTGCGGGCGCGAGCCCCGGTAGCAGGCGTGCAGCACACCCGGCGCGTTCCAGCGCTTCCCGTGGCAGTCGCGGCAGTCGTGCCCGTCGCGGAAGTACAGCCCGTTGACGCAGTCGTGCCGGTAGTTGTGGACCGTCTGCACCACCTTCACCCCCGCCCGGTGCGCCGTCGTCACCACGGACGGCGACAGCAGGGGATAGGGATTGTGGAGGTGCAGGATGTCCGGCCGCTCGCGCTCCAGCAGCGCGGCCAGTTCCCGCTGCGTGCCCGCCGCGTGCACCGGGGAGAGGGCGAGCGCCGCCTTCTCAAGCGGCGCAAGCTCACTGATCTCATCGGACGAGCGCAGGAACGGCACCACGTCCACACCGGCGTCCCGCAGCGCCCCGATCTCGTAGTCCACGATCACGTTCTCGCCCGACGGCTGGGCCGATGAGTAGCGGTTGTGGGCGATGACGATTCTCACAGGTCCTCCGGGTGGCGCGCACGGCTTTCCGATCGGCCGAAGATACCTCAGCCTGCGAATAGGTGTAGGTTGTCGGTACCGTGTCGGCGGGCCCCCCGGTAGAGGTCGACGGCTTCGATCTCCCCCGCGGACACTCACCTCCACCGTAAGCTGACGACCGCAGGGATGTGCAGTGGCTACGAGCCTGGAACGCCCAGCAGAGCAATACCCAGCCGGGAAGTACGAACGGACGGGGACCTACGTGGGTGGTACGCAGAAGGACGGAGATCCACAGCTCGTCACCAACGGCGTCACCCGGTCAGCGTGGCGCCGCCTCGTCCGCGCCTCCAACTGGCACCGCTCCTACCAGGCCGCGCTGGTGGGCGTCGACCTGCTCGCCGCCCTCGCCGCCTCCGCCGTCGCCGTCAACCTCACCCCCCACTCCCACGCCGGGTTCCACACCAACGAGCAGGTGGCCTTCTACTACCTGACCGTCTGGCTGCTGCTGCCCACGGCCTGGCTTTTGACGCTGTGGGGCACCGGCGCCTACGACCGCCGCTACCTCGGCCTGGGCAACGACGAGTTCAAGCGCGTCATCCGCGCCTCCCTGTTCATGCTCGCCCTCGTCTCCTTCCTCGCCCTCACCTTCAAGGCCGACGTCTCCCGCGCCACCGTCGCCGTCATCCTCGCCGCCGGGGCCATCCTCATCGCCGCCTGCCGCTACGGCGCCCGCCTCGGCCTGCACAAGATGCGCGAGGCCGGACGCGCCGTCCAGCGCGTCCTGCTCATCGGCTCCTACCCCGAGGCCCTGGAGGTCTACCGCACCGTCCGCCGCGCCCCCGCCGCCGGGCTCGTCCCCGTCGGCATCTATGTCACCGAGGGCGCCTCGTCGGTGCGCAACCTGGAGACGCCCGTCCCCGTCTTCGCCGGGACCGACGTCGTCACCTGCGCCGAGCAGCTCGAAGCCGACACGCTCGCCGTCTGCGGCACCGCCTCGGCCGAGGCCGGGGACCTGCGCCGCCTCGCCTGGCAGCTCGAGGGCACCGGCCGCGACCTCGTCGTCGCCCCCCAGCTGACCGACATCGCCGGGCCCCGCGTCCACATCCGCCCCGTCGAGGGCCTGCCGCTCCTCCACGTCGAGGAGCCCAAGATCTCCGGCGTCGGCTGGCTCATCAAGAACATCCTCGACATCTCCTGGTCGGTGCTCGGGCTGATCATCCTGTCCCCGCTGTTCCTGGCCGTGGCCATCGCCATCAAGGTCGACAGCCCCGGCCCGGTCTTCTTCCGCCAGTCGCGCGTCGGCCGCGAGGGCGACACCTTCCGCTGCTGGAAGTTCCGCACGATGTACATCGACGCGGAGGACCGCCAGGCCGCGCTCATGATGCACAACGAGACCGACGGCCTGTTGTTCAAGATGAAGGACGACCCGCGCATCACCCGCGTCGGCCGGTTCCTGCGCCGCACCTCCATCGACGAGTTCGCCCAGCTCATCAATGTCGTCCGCGGCGAGATGAGCCTCGTCGGCCCCCGCCCGCTGCCCGCCGAGAACGGCGACTTCCTCGGCGACGTCCGCCGCCGCCTGCTCGTGCGGCCCGGCATCACCGGCCTGTGGCAGGTCTCGGGCCGCTCCGACCTGTCCTGGGACGACGCGGTCCGCCTGGACCTGTACTACGTCGACAACTGGTCGCTGACGACCGACTTGCAGATCCTCTTCCGCACCGTGGCGGTAGTGTTGCGCCGACGAGGGGCATACTGACCGGTTACGAGCAGGTGAACACCGGGGGAACCCTGATAATCTGGGGAATTGATGACTTCTTACGGAACAGGCAGCCGAGTACTCGTGACGGGCGGCGCGGGCCTGGTGGGCTCGCACCTCGTCGACGCCTTCCTCATGCGCGGCTGCGACGTGACCGCCGTCGACAACTTCTCGACCGGCTCCCGCGACAACCTCGCGGCCCACGAGCACCTGACCGTGGTCGAGGCCGACGTCACCGAGGGCCTCGCGGTCGGCGACGAGCCCTTCGACGCCGTCCTGCACTTCGCGTGCCCGGCCAGCCCCGTCGACTTCGCGACGCTGCCGGTCGAGATCCTCCGCGTCGACTCCGTGGGCACCCTGCACGCGCTCGACCGGGCCCTCGCCGACGGCGCGCGATTCCTGCTCGCCTCCACCTCCGAGGTCTACGGGGACCCGCTGGTCCACCCGCAGCCCGAGTCCTACTGGGGCAACGTCAACCCCATCGGCGTGCGCTCCTGCTACGACGAGGCCAAGCGCTTCTCCGAGGCCGCCGTGGCCGCCTACCACCGCCACAAGGGCCTGGACGCGGCCATCGTGCGGATCTTCAACACCTACGGGCCCCGCATGCGCCCCGACGACGGGCGCTTCGTGCCGACCTTCATCAACCAGGCACTCGCCGGGGAGCCCGTGACCGTCCACGGCGACGGCTCGCAGACGCGCTCCCTGTGCTACATCGACGACCTCGTCCGCGGCCTGGTCATGCTCCTGGAGTCCGGCGAGTACGGCCCGGTCAACCTGGGCACCGAGTACGAGCTGACGGTGCGCGAGACCGCCGAGCTCATCATCCGCCTCACCGGCTCGGCCTCGGTGATCGACTACACCGACCGCCCCTCGGACGACCCCGAGCGCCGCCGCCCCGACCTGAGCGCGGCTCGCGAGCTGCTCGGATACGAGCCGCAGGTGCACTACGAGCAGGGCCTGAAGACCACCATCGACTTCTTCGCCACCGCCTCGCGGGAGGCGGACGGCACGCCACGCGTGTAACCACGGTGACACCCCGTCGCGGCACGCGCGGTCAGCGCCGAGGGGCGGGCGTTGCGTAAGCTGGGCGCATGACCTATTCCGGTTCAAACTACCGGGGCAGCGCCTCGGTTCCCGGCGGCGACGGCGGCGGGGCCCGCGTCGCCCCGGCGGCGGCCGGCGGGCCGACGCGGCGCGGCCTGATCGGCTCGGCAGTCGGACTCGTGGCCTCCCTCGCCGCGGCGGGCGGCGGCGCCGCCGTGTGGTCCACCGCCCACGGCGCCAACGACGACCTCGACCGGGCCTTCGACCTCGGCGACATCGAGGACCGCCCCGAGAAGACCACCGGCGCGATGAACGTCGTCGTCCTCGGCTCGGACGCCCGCAAGGAAGGCGACGACGCCCGCAGCGACACCTGCATCGTCATGCACGTCAACGAGGCGGGCACCGAGGCGTACGGGGTCTCGATCCCGCGCGACATGTGGGTCCCCATCCCCGAGGAGCCGGACGCGAAGTACGCCGAGTACACCGGCACCGAGGCCAAGTTCAACGCCGCCTACTCCTGGGGCGGGGCCAACCTGACCGTCCGCACCATCGAGGAGCTCACCGGCGTGCGCATCGACCACGTCGTGGAGATCGACTTCGACGGCCTGGTGGAGGTCGTCGACGCGCTCGGCGGCGTCGAGATGAACGTCCAGCACGCCGACGCCGACGCATACTACGACGAGAGCGGCGTGACCTCGATCCACCCGCCGTACCGCTACTTCGAGGCCGGGCCGAACCTGCTCAACGGCGAGGAGGCGCTCGACTACGTGCGCCAGCGCAAGCAGTACGCCCGCGGCGACTTCGACCGCATGCGGCACCAGCAGGAGCTCATCAAGGCCATCATGGACTCGGCGGTGACGGCCGACGTCGTCACCTCGCAGTCGAAGCTCACCGCGTTCATCGAGTCGGTCTCGGACGCGGTCAAGGTCGACACCGAGTTCAACGCGGTCGAGACCGGCATCGAGTTCATGCACCTGCGCAGCGACGACATCGTCTTCATGACCATGCCGACGGTCGGCGGCGGGCCGTCCGGCGTCGCCGTCGACGAGGAGCTCGCCCCCAGCCTGTGGGAGGCGCTGAAGGACGACACCGTGGGCGAGTGGGTCGAGGCGAACCCCGAGGCCGCCGGCCAGGCCGACACCGAGGAGTAAGCCCCGGCGGAGGGGTCCGCATTCGCGAGGACGGTCTACCGACGACCCCGCAGGCGTCATGCTCGCGGCGGAGGCGCCCGCATTCGTGCGGGACGGCCTCGCGTCGCCGCGGTGCGAGCGACGCCCGCACGGAAGCGCCCGCATGCGCACAGTACGGCCGTTATATCCTATAATCCGGTTATAGGTTATAGGTTATAGGTAAGTGTTCCCATGTGCGCGAGACGGTCCTCTGCCGCCGCCCGGGAGGCGATGCCTCGGCCGAGGTGTCCACATCGGCACCAGTGCGACGCATGATGCCGATGTGATGTCTGATTTTGTTGCGCACCAACCGTTCCGTACTCCAGTGCGGGCCGGTCCCGCACTTTTCCTGCGACTTCATCGGTCGTACCATGATCTGAACGTTCCTTCGATGAAGAGGTTGTGCCGATGAGTGACGAAGCACCCACCATCTCCGGCGAAGACCCGCCGTACGTTCCCGATTTCGACATCAGCAAGCCCGCCATCGCCCGCGTCTACGACGCCTCCCTCGGCGGCAAGGACAACTTCGCGGTCGACCGCGAAGGAGCGGCCCTCGTTGCGAAGTACGTGCCCGACATCCGCAAGGCCAGCCAGGACAACCGCCGCGGCCTCGCCAAGGGCGTGGAGTACGTGGCGCGCCAAGGCATCGACCAGTTCCTCGACATCGGCGCGGGCCTGCCCACGATGCAGAACACCCACCAGGTGGCCCAGGCGGTCAACCCGGACGCGAAGGTCTGCTACGTCGACAACGACCCGATCGTGCTCGCGCACGGCCGGGCCCTGCTGGCGGACGACAAGTCGACGACGATCGTCACCGCGGACCTGCGCGACCCCGAGAGCATTCTGGACCACCCCGACGTGCGGAAGATGATCGACTTCGACCGCCCGATCGGCCTCATGGTCGTCGGCCTGATGATGCACTTCCACCGCGACGAGCACCCCGGCGAGTGGGTCAAGACGCTGATCGACGCCTGCCCGAGCGGGTCCTACCTGCACATCACCGACTTCGCCGACACCGGTTACCCGGAGCAGGAGCGGATGGAGCGGTCCTGCATCCAGGCCCTCGGCAACGGATGGATCCGCACGCCCGAGGAGATCGAGGCGCACTTCCAGGGGCTGCCGCTGGTGGAGCCGGGCATCGAGTACCCCGCCCGCTGGTTCCCCGGCGAGCCCGACCGGGAGGTCCCGGCGGTCGAGGACCTCGAGGAGTGGCAGCGCATCATCATGTGCGGCGTCGCCCGCAAGCCCTGACGACCAGCACGGAAAAGGCGCGCGGCACGCCGCGCGCCTTTTCCGTGCCAAGAAATATATGTCCTCGAAAGAGTGAAACTCGTCCGTCGCACAACGCGGTGCGTCGTCACGCTCAGTATTGGTCTTTGAGGATCTCGCGCAGGATGCCCGGCGTCTGCGCGGGCTGGGCGGCCTGCACGCACATGTGCTCCATGGCCGCCTGGTAGGCGTCGACCTCGTCGTCGCGGTCGAGGTACAGGCCGCTGGTGAGGTGCTCGATGTAGATGACGTCCTTGAGGTCCTCCGAGCCGAACCGCAGCCACGTGAACGGCGCGCCGGCGCCGGAGTGGGCGCCCGAGGAGAAGCGGACGATCTGGATGCGCACGTTCGGCATCTCGCAGGCCTTGATGAGCGCCTGGATCTGCTGGCGCATGACCTCCCTGCCGCCGAACGGGCGGTGCAGCGCGGCCTCGTCGATCACCGTCCACAGCATGGGCGGGTTGTCCTTCTTGGTGAGGATGTTCTGGCGCGACAGGCGCACGTTGACGCGGTCGTCGATCTCCTGGAGCGGCGTGTGCCCGAAGCCGAGCATGAGCAGCGCCCGCGCGTACTCGCGCGTCTGGAGCAGGCCCGGGATGAGCTGCACCTCGTAGGTGCGGATCATCGACGCGGCGCCCTCCAGGTCCAGGTAGGCGCTGAACCAGTTCGGCAGGGCGTCGCCGTAGCGGTGCCACCAACCGGGCTGGTTGGCCTCCTTGACCAGGGCGAGCAGGCGGCTGAGCTCGTCCTCGTCGGTGATGCCGTACATCTCCAGCAGGTCCTCGACGTCGCGGACCTTGAAGCCGACGCGGCCGAGCTCCATGCGGCTGATCTTCGACTCCGAGGAGCGGATCGCATAGCCCGCGTCCTCGCGCGTGATGTTCTTCGACTCGCGGAGGCGGCGGAGGTAGCCGCCCAGGATCATGCGCAGTGCGGTGGGGCCGCCGGTGCTCTTCCCGGTCGGGGTCGGCTCACTCATGTGCCTCTCACCTCCAGTCGATCGATGGAGAGGCGCCCAGGGACGAATAGCTCACCCTGACAGGGTAACCGGAGGGTCTCCCCGCCAGGGCGAGAGTGGAGCGAGGGTGATGCGCTCCGTTGTCAGGCGATCAGGTTGTCGAACTCGCCGTCCTTGGCGCCCTCGAGGAGCGCCTTGATCTCCGCGATCGTGTAGATGAGGGCCGGGCCCTCGGGGTCGCGGGAGTTGCGGACGGCGACGCCCTGTCCGTCGGGCAGCGCGGCGAACTCGACGCAGTTGCCTCCGTTGGGGCCGCTGCGACTGCTCTTCTGCCACGTGATCGACGAGGGAAGTTCCCCGGCGGGCATTCCGTTGCGTGCGTTGTCCATCGAAATTCCTTCCACCAATGGCCGGCGAACCGGCCGGTACTTCGATCTTTCGTGTGACCTGCGCACGGATCCGAAGCGAGTCTCGGCGGCGGCCGTTCTTCAGCGTGAAAGGCCGCGTATCGGGTGTTTCCGACGTTCCCTTTGCTGGTCCAGCCCAGTGTCGCACACTACGCACGGTAGCCTGCACGGTCCTCTTCGCAGGCATCTGCACGTGCATCCGCCCCGTGTGAATGCATGCTAGGATGAATGTGATACTGCACATAGACACTTCGGCTTGAGATGTGCGATCGTGATCGCAGACTCAAAACCGCTAACCGGCGTTCGGCGCGATGCTCGGTGGGGACCCGTCCAAGGGGCCGTGTGATGCGACTCCTTGGACGGCAACCGCGTTCGTCGCACTGGGGCCCACATCTCACAACCGGATCTCGCTAAGTCGTTACAGAACCGCGCCGGGCCGCACCCCGGCGACAGGTCTCGATCGTCGCCCGGAGAGGGGTTGGGTGCCATGGTGGAACGTCTTCAGACCCAGACGTTGCTGCAGGCAGCCGCGGCAGGAAAGCTGCGGAGCTCTATGTGCCAGCAGGTCATGGCGATCGAGTACGACAGGAACGGCCAGGCGATATACCGGTGCGCCGGCGCGTGCGGCAAGCACTTCGCCGACGCGAGGCAGGTGCAGGCGGGACTGCTGTGGCACTACCGGGGCCGCAGCGTGGGCAAGCTCTACGGGCTGCCCGACGAAGAGATCGTGGACGAGATGTTCGCGGCGCTCCAGCTGGCCTGGGTGCGCGACGGCGACATCTACACCGCGCGCTTCCGCTAGCGACGGAAGCGGGCGCGGACACAGAGACTTTGCTCTGTTTGGTGGGAAGACTCGGGGAGGCCGGTGGGGGCCTCCCCGAGCTCCACAGGGGCAAGGTTCGGTATGGCCGTGATCGCCACGGGGACATGGCGGTCGGCGGAAGCGCGAACCGCTGAACGGCTCGCCGGCTTCGCCGAGGACGGCTTGACCGGCCAGTTTACCAGCAATACCTCGAAGTCGAAACACTCCCGCCTGCCAGGAGATACATCCGAGCGTCGCAGGGGCTCAAGGACATTGAAGCAACGAGTGGAGGACCGGCCGTTTGGCCGGTCCTCCACTCGTTTGTCCGCTTGAACGAGGCATCGGGGCCTTGTCGCAGAGTGTGGGAATGAGTCGCGGGCCGCATTCCATCGCTCGGCGGTGTTACGAGAGGAATGGATCGGCCTTACGAGGACCGCCCGTGACCGATTCTGACCATCGCGGACGGTCGCGATGGGACCCATGCGCGTGTCGCTGGTTGACGGCGCGGGAAAGCTGTGCCAACTTCAATGAACGCGCTTCGAGCGCCACAACCGAATATGGCCGGTGGGTCGCCGCATTGTTTGGCGACAGGGGCGACCCACCTTCGCAAACCACGGAAGGAGACCCTCCTTGGTCTCTGCCAGACTACGCCAAAATCGCCCCGAGGCGAAAGAGCGAAATTCGCAGCAGTACCCACACCCGGAGAATCCGGGCCTGATCGAAGGCCCGGACGGCTGTTACGACTGGGCGGACCGCCGCCTGTTCCTGCCCTCTGGTGAACCCGACCCGGCCACGCCCGGCGCCTACCGCTACCAGACGCGGCCGGACCTGTGCGACCTCCAAGCACCCGACTCCGATCCGGCCAGTCCGCGCTACGAGCCGCCGCACCTGCGCCACCGACCGGGCGATACCTGGATCATCGACACCGACCGCCCGCACGATCCCGAAGACCCCGGCCCCTACGGCACATCGGGCTGGCGCCAGGACCGCCGCACCGGTCGCCACCGCCGAGACGAGCTCCCCGACCCGATCCCGCCCTGGGAACAGGATTCACGGGACCCGCAAGACGACATCGACACCGAACCGCCGCGCCCGCGGGACCGTCGCGGTGGCGGGCATGGCGGTGGCCGCGGCTCAGGATTCACGCTCCCGAGGCCACGGCCGGGCTGCACCGACCGGACCGAACGACACGGCGACGGCGGCGATGCCGAGGGCGGTACGGGCGGGTACCGGTTCAGCCGGCTCCGCGAGGACGCCTGGGACCGGTTCATGATCGACTCGGTCCCACTCGCCGACGCCCACCGGCCCCAGACCCGGAACGCACTCGACCGCGAGGCCGGCCCGGTCTGGTCGCTGTGGATTCATCTGGCCCGGTGGTTCCTCGCGGTCTTCAGAGGCACCGCCGCCCAGCCCGCGCCTGTCGAGCCCGCACTCGAAGAGCCCCGGGGAACTCAGAAACCCCATGGCCTTCAGGAGACCGGCGGATGCGCTTCACGCCCGGGAACCCATGAACGTGCTTCTCGGTCAGTGGCCCGCGGATGTGCTCGGCGGCCAGCCGCACCCGGCGACCGTCATGTCCTGATGGCCCGCGCCCCGGCCGGGGCGCAGCTCGCCCGCGCTGAGTCGCGCGCATCGGTCTCGGACTACGTCCGGGACTGGGAGTGGGGTTTCGATGCGTCCGGCCAGACCACCGGTCGCCTTGCCGGGGGTGCGGCATGGGGGTAGGGAGAACCGCGCCGCATCGGGTCCGCGCGGCCTATGCTCGCGCGCTGTCTTCGATCCCGCTGCCGGTCCGCGCGGTCTCGGTTCCGGCCGGGGAGGCCATGACCGTGCTGGGCGAAGCCGAGATCGGTGACGGGCTGATCTATTTCGGCACCATGACCAGTGCCCCGAAACTCTGGGTGGCCTTCGCCGACAACGGCAGTGACGACAGCGGGCGGATCTTCGGTTACCCGACGGGCCTGCTCGGCGGTGAGCCCGAGGTCCACGTTCCCGATCAGGATTCGCTGCGCTGGACCATGCAAGGTGACATCGCCGAGACACTCAAACGCCACGGCCTGAATGTCTGGAACGATGCCAGACGCTGGTGCGAAGGGTGAGGGCGGTGGACCAAGACGAGATCGCGGCGGCCTACCGCGCGCACGCCGAGGCCCGCCTGCGCGGCGACCGCGCCGAGGCCCGCCGCTTGTCCGACGAGCTCGGCTTCGAGACGCGCATGACGCACCTGATCTTCACCTTCTGCCTGTTCGCCCAGATCGTGCTCGACCACTTCGGCGATGATCTCGACCGCGAACAGTTGGCGGCCTTCACCAAGCGGCTCTGGAAGAAGCATCGAGCAGACGCCCGATTCGAACCGCTGAAGGCCGAGGCACTGATCCGCGCCGTCTACGGCGAGGACTACCTACTGGATTTCCTCACCGGGCAGGAACAGGACTTCTACGCGCGAATACTGCTGTTCCGGCAGGTGGACAACACGCCCGAACTCAAAGACGGTCTTGACAAGGCCATCACCGAAGTCCAAAAGATCATCGCCGTCTGGCTCCTCGACCCGTAAGGCCCGCAGAGCAGAGCACAAGCAACGCAGAGCCGCCGAGCCTTCGGCCCGGCGGCTCAGTCTCGTCTAAGAGTCCATCCAGGACCGTCCGAGGGTCTCGGCATCCGCGAGGAAGCCGTCGAGGCTGTCGCGGATCTCCGGAGTCTGGTCGACGATCTTGCGGGTGACCGCGCACATCGTGATCATCTGCTCCTTCGCCGGGATCTCATCGAAGAATCGATCCTCGCCGTATGCGCCTCGAACCAGGCCTTCGACCGACAACGCCTTCAGTGGCGGATTCGCGGTACGGAAGTCGTGCATGGTCCCTGACACGAACTTCTGCGGCTCATCGCGGTCGAGCCGCTCGCCGAAATACTTGGTGGTCACACCGGCGAACAGCGCCCCGATGAACATGAATTGCGCTTCATGCTCATCGCTGCCGATCTGCCCTTGCAGCTCCTTGGTTCGACAACTCGTCGATACTGGCCATGGCGGGTGGCGTTCCTGACCCAAGGGGACATTCCGGCCGCACGACTCCAAGCGGGCACGACCAACAGTCACCTTACCGGCACTGCCCGAACCACGCAGGCCGCGAAAGCATCCGCCCGCGCCGCCGACGGTCCCAGCGCCCGTCCCACGTCCACAACGGCGCTGCAACGGCATCTAACGGCGCCTGGCAATACCTTCATCCCAATACCTTCACCCGCAGGGAGTCGTATTCTTCACCCTGAGAGCGCACCGATATTCCATAAAGGAATAGAGCCGGGCGCATCGCCCGGCTCTGTGGCAGTCACGGGGCTGTCGCCCCCTGATCGGGATCCACGATCCTCGGATCTACGGCTCTCAGCCCTATGCGGCCGCCCATTCGAAGCCGTCCGGGTCGGTGAACGTCCCGGCCTCGCCGCCGATCGCGATCCGGTGCGAACCGTCGCCGTCCTGTGCGACGCCCAGGTCCTTGGCGGCGGCGCGGCGGCCGTAGAGCGCGAGCTTGATGTGCTTCTCCGGGGCGGCGAACTCGACGTACTTGCGGCCGAAGCTCTTCGCCACCTCCAGGCCCTGCTCGGTGTAGAAGCGCTTGGTCTCGGCGACGTCCGCCACTCCCAGCAGGAGCACGACGTCGTCGATCTCGCGCGTGGCCGGACCGGTGTCCTTCTTGGAGGAGGTCGCGATCTTCCAGATCGCCCCGTCCGGGGCCTGCACGACGCCGCCGTAGCCCCAGAAGCTCTTCACAGCGGGCTTCAGCACCGTGGCGCCCGCCTCGACGGCCGCATTGAAGAAGGTGTCGACGGTGCTCGGCTGGGACACCACGAGCGACAGCCCGTATCCGCGGAAGCCGCTGGTCGGCTCCGCCGACGCGCGGACGCCCACAGGGGAGCCGCCGTCGAACATGGCGTTGTAGAAGGCCTCGGCGGCAGCGGCGTCGGAGGCTTCGAGCGTGATGGTCTTGATGGGAGTCATGTCAGGTTCCTTCGGTGAGTGTCGTGGTGAGTGGTTCAGCGGGATTCGTTGAGGCGGACCATGTTGCCCGCGGGGTCGCGGAAGGCGCAGTCGCGGATGCCGTACGGCTGCTCGGTCGGCGCCTGCGCGACTTCGGCGCCGCTGGCCTGCAACCGGGCGAAGGCGCCGTCGAGGTCGCCGGTGGCGAGGACGACGGTGGCGTAGGTGCCCTTGGCCATCATCTCGGCGATGGTGCGGCGCTCCTCGTCGGTGGTGCCGGGCTCGACCCCCGCGGGGTGGAGCACGATGGCGGTGTCGGGCTGCCCGGCGGGGCCGACCGTGAGCCAGCGCATCGCCCCGTGCCCGACGTCTCCCCGGACCTCGAAGCCGAGCGCGTCGCGGTAGAAGGCCAGGGAGGCCTCCGGATCGCTGTGCGGCAGGAAGCTCGAGTGAATCGTGATGTCGTCCATGCAGACAACGCTAATTCCGCCGCGGGGTCCGGCGCTTCTCGAATCCTGATCGATCGGACCGCCGCGGGCGTCCTCGTCGCAGCGACGCAGGGCCGCGGCTCGCCGATCGCGAGCCGCGGCCCCGGGGCCGATGGCGCTCTAGCAGTAGAGGTTGCCGCCTGTCGGCACTCCCAGCAGCGAGGCGAACTGCTGGTACTTGGTGACGCGGCTCTGCACCTGCGCGGGGTTGCCGCCGTCGCACTCGACCGCGCCGTTGATGGAGCGGATCGACTCGCCGAAGCCCGCGCCGGTGGTCATGGCGGTGTGGCCGCTCATGGTGCCCGGTCCACTCTGGGTGTTCCAGTACCACAGGGCGGTCTGCCAGGCCACCGTCGAGTTCTGCTCGACCAGCCACGGGTTGGTGAGCAGCGGCAGCCCGAGGGCGTTGCCCGCGGCGTTGTAGTTGAAGTTCCAGCTCAGCTGCATCGGGCCGCGGCCGTAATAGGCGGACTGCCCGGCCGGGCACCCGTACGGCTGGTTGGCGTCGCAGTAGTGGCTGTAATTGCCGGTGTTCTGCTCCACGATGTACACCAGTCCGCCGGTCTCGTGACCGATGTTCGCCAGGAAGGCGGCCGCCTCCTGCCTGCTGACGGTGTCGCCGCCGGTGTTGGCGAAGCCCGGGTAGGACGCGGTGGCCTCCACCAGGCCCTGGTAGGTGTAGAACGAGTTCCGGCCCGGGAACATCTGGTTGAACTGGGTCTCGGAGACGACGAAGCCCGACGGGTCGGGCGGGTCGGGCGGGTCGGTCGTGCCGCCGTCGCAGCTGGTCGGGTCCCAGAACCAGGTGCTGATGGTCGGGTCGTAGCCGGGGTTGGCGTGCACGGCGACGTAGTAGTTGCCGTCGCTGTAGAGGACCACGTCGCCGACCTGGTAGTCGGCTCCGGCGCTCCAGACGGTGAACGAGCAGTCGCCGCCGCCCGTGTCGCCGCCCGATCCGCCGCAGGGCACCTGGTCGCGCCAGACGCCCCATTCGCCGGTGGTGCCGGGTGTCTCGCCCTGGGTCCACCACTGGGCGGTCCAGTTGGAGCCGTTGTAGGAGACGACGGCCCCGCCGGTGTAGGCGGTGGCCGAGTTCCATGCGGGGCCGCAGGCGGCCTGGGCGCTGGCCTGGGAGGCCGGGATGGCGAACGCGAGCGTGGCGGTGACGAGGAAGGCGCCGATGATCGCCAGGGTTCTCTTGCGTTGTCGCTGAAGCACGGGCTTCACCTCATAATCTTTAACAAAGCTTATTTATAGATAAATTTAATAACCTCGTTGCGTTTGCGCAAGATGCCCCACTGAAACGGATGCCCCTGGGGCGAATGAGGTGAACGTGGCCCGCCGAGGGCGGCTTGCGGGGAGGTGTCGCCGCGGTCGCGCGCCATCTCGGGTTGAGAATCATATAGGATATATCCTATATTCCGACGCTGAGACTCATGTCTTATAACATGTATGGCGGTTATATCCTATAACCTTTGCTTGGGTTATAGGATATAAGTCCCTAGTGGAATGTTGCTCCCACGAGGACCGGTTCGGGGCGGAGGCGGATGCCGAACTTCGCCTCTACTTCGTCGGCGACCTCGCACGCCAGGGCGAGCAGTTCCGCCGTCGTCGCGCCGCCTCGGTTGGTCAGGGCGAGCGTGTGCTTCGTCGACAGGCCCACGTTGCCCCGGCGGTACCCCTTGTCGAACCCCGCCGCTCCGATGAGCCACGCCGCCGAGACCTTCACGTCCTCACCCACCGGCCAATGCGGAGCGTCCTTGCCCGAAGCGGCGGTGAGCGCGCGGAAATCGCCCGCGCTGATCACCGGGTTCGTAAAGAACGAGCCCGCGCTCCACGTGTCGTGGTCGTCCTCGTCGAGCACCATGCCCTTGCCGCGCCGCAGCCCCAGCACGACCTCCCTGGCCTCGGCCAGCGGCACCCGATCGCCGACCTCCACGCCCAGGCGCTTCGCCGCCTCGGCGTACGCGATCGGCCGCGACAGCGAGCTTTGCTCCAGCCGGAAGTCGACGCTCATCACCACATAGCGGCTGGAGTGCTTGAAGACGCTGCGGCGGTAGGCGAAACCGCATTCGGCAGGGGACCAGTCGCGGACCTCGTCGGCCTCGCGGTCCCACACCCGCACCGAGGCGATCGTCTGCGCCACCTCCTGGCCGTAGGCGCCGACATTCTGTATCGGGGTCGCCCCCGCAGACCCCGGGATGCCGCTGAGGCACTCGACGCCCGAGCGGCCGTGCTCGACGGTCCAGGCCGCGAACTCGTCCCACACCTGCCCGGCCTGCACGCGCACCACGTCGTCGCCGACCGGCTCGATCCCGCCGCCGCGCAGCAGGACCACCGTCCCGTCGAAGCCGCCGTCGCCGATGACCACGTTGCTGCCCCCGGCCAGCACCAGCGTCGGCCCGCTCGCGGACCGCAGCGCCTCGACGGCCTCCTCGGCGGTCTTCGCCTCCACGAGGCGCCGCGCCGGGCCGCCGAGCCGCAGCGTCGTGAACCGACCGAGCGTTTCGCCCGGATTCGGACCTGCCGAGGTATTCTCGCTTCCGTGTGGGCTGGCGTCTGTCACGCCGCAAAGCCTAAGCTGTTCAAGGGCTACAACGATCGGCGGTCACCAATGTCGAAGCCACGAATCACGGACTACCTGACCGAGCTGAAGCAGGAGGCCGGCGTCCTGCGGGAGATCGTCGACCAAGGCGCGCTCGGCCGCGTCGTCCCCTCGCGTCCCGACACGACCGTGGCCGGGCTCCTGGCCGAACTCGTGCGCCTCTACCGCTGGACGGTCACCGCCCTGGCGGCAGGCGCCCCCGAAGCGGACGTGCCCGAGCCGCCGCCGGTGCACCTGAGCGAAGCCGAGACGCTCGGCGCGTTCGACTCCTCGCTCGGCCGCGCCGTCGACGCGCTCGAAGCGCACCCGGCCGCCGCGCCGGTGTGGACGTGGGCGCCGGTGGAGTGGAACGCCGAGTTCTGGCAGCGCCGCATCACCGTCGCCACGGGCCTGGCCCGCTGGGACGCCCAGATGGCCGTCGGCGCCACCGCGCCGGTCCCCACGCCGCTGGCCGCCGAGGCGATCGCCGAGGTGTTCGAGGCGTTCATCCCCGTCGGCATCCGGCGCGGCTCGCACCCCGACGCGGCCGGTCTCGTGCAGCTGTTCGCCCAGGACGCCGACGCGACGTGGTTCGTGCGCCTGAGAGAGGGCCGCGTGGCACTGCTCGACCACCCCGACGCCAGCGCCGGGCTCCAGGCCAGGGCCGCGGGCTCGGCCTCGGACATCGCGCTGGCGCTGTGGGGGCGGCTGCCGTTCGGGATCTGCGACGTCGCCGGCGACGAGGCCCTGCTGCAGGCGCTCCGCGTCCAGTAGCCGCCGTGACGCAGATAACGGTTCCATATATTTTCGCTTGAAATCGGACAAACGTACGCCGCCCACTTGGCAAAGGCATTCAGATCCCGCTAGGCTCAGCACACGCTCCGCGGCGGCCACGCCTGCGCAGCGCACATGCCGCAGCGCAGGGCCGCGCTCCAGCGAGGTCCTTCCTGCAGCCTGTACAAGCACGCCTTTTACAACGGATCGTCTGGCACGTGCCTGCCAGTGAAAGGACCTCATCATGGCCACAGTGACCTATTCGGATGCCACGCGCATCTACCCCGGTTCCGAGACCCCCGCGGTCGACCGCCTCAACCTCGAGATCCAGGACGGCGAGTTCCTCGTCCTCGTCGGACCCTCCGGTTGCGGCAAGTCCACCTCCCTCCGCATGCTCGCCGGTCTCGAGGAGATCGACGAGGGCTCGGTCTTCATCAACGAGACCGACGTCTCGAACCTGCCGCCGAAGTCCCGCGACATCGCGATGGTCTTCCAGAACTACGCGCTCTACCCGCACATGTCCGTCTACGACAACATGGCGTTCGCCCTCAAGCTGCGCCGCATGCCGAAGGCCGACATCAAGCAGCGCGTGGAGGACGCCGCGAAGCTGCTCGACCTGAGCGACTACCTCAACCGCAAGCCCAAGGCCCTCTCCGGCGGTCAGCGCCAGCGTGTCGCCATGGGCCGCGCCATCGTGCGCGAGCCGCAGGTGTTCCTCATGGACGAGCCGCTGTCGAACCTCGACGCCAAGCTCCGCGTCCAGACCCGTTCGCAGATCGCCTCGCTCCAGAAGCGCCTGGGCATCACCACCGTCTACGTCACGCACGACCAGATCGAGGCCATGACGATGGGCCACCGCATCGCGGTCATGAAGGACGGCGTCCTCCAGCAGTGCGACACGCCGCGCGTGCTCTACGAGACCCCCGGCAACGTGTTCGTCGCGGGCTTCATCGGCTCGCCGGCGATGAACCTCAAGACCGTGAAGCTCACCGAGGGCGGCGCCCTGTTCGGCGACGTCACGCTGCCGCTCTCGCGCGAGGTGCGCGAGGCGGCCACCGAGGGTGGCAACCAGGAGGTCACCATCGGCATCCGGCCCGAGCACTGCAAGGTCGGCACCGAGTCCTCCGGCGGCATCCCGATCGAGGTCGACCTCGTCGAGGAGCTCGGCTCCGAGGCGTACGTGTACGGCCACGCCACGTACAACGGCTCCAGCGAGCGCTTCGTCGTCCGCGCCGAGTCCAAGGACGTGCCGCGCCTGGCCGAGACGGTCTACGTGGTCCCCGAGCCGGGCCACGAGCACGTGTTCCACGCGGGCACGGGCAACCGCCTCAACTAAGGCCTTATTCCGGACCGCGCGGCGCCCACCCGGGCGGCGACCGCGCGGTCCGTTTTCGTGCGTCGGACGCGGGCGCTACCGTTGGGGTATGACCGCCATCACTTCGGCAAGGGAGCCGTAGGTGCGCGCCGAGAGGCCGCGCGTGGACGGCGCCGACGAGTTCACCGTCGGCACCGGCTTCCACCGTGCGCTCGACGACGGCCGCATCGAGTGCACCGTGTGCCCCAGGGCGTGCCGACTGCGCGAGGGCCAGCGCGGCCTGTGCTTCGTGCGGGCCAGAGCTGGCGACCAGATCGTCCTGACCTCCTACGGCCGCTCCTCGGGCTTCTGCGTCGACCCGATCGAGAAGAAGCCGCTGGGCCACTTCCTGCCCGGCACGCCGGTCCTGTCGTTCGGCACCGCCGGATGCAACCTCGGCTGCCGGTTCTGCCAGAACTGGGACATCTCCAAGTCCCGCGAGATCGACACGCTCGCCTCCGCCGCCTCCCCCGAGGCGCTCGTGGTCGAGGCGAAGCGCCTGGGGTGCAAGTCGATCGCGTTCACCTACAACGACCCGACGGTCTTCCTGGAATACGCCGCCGACTGCGCCGACGCCGCCAGGGAGGCCGGGCTCAAGGCCGTGGCGGTCTCGGCCGGGTACATCAACGCCGAGGCGCGCGACGAGCTGTACGCCCACATGGACGCCGCGAACATCGACCTGAAGGCGTTCACCGAGGAGTTCTACAAGAAGATCGCGTTCGCCTCACTGGGGACGGTCCTGGAGACGCTCGAATACCTCGTCCATGAGACCGAGGTGTGGACCGAGATCACGACGCTGCTCATCCCCGGCCACAACGACTCCGACGCCGAGATCGCCGCCGAGTGCGCGTGGATCGCCGAGCACCTCGGGCCCGACGTCCCGCTGCACTTCACCGCGTTCCACCCCGACTTCAAGATGCGCGACGTGCCGCCGACCCCGCCGTCCACGCTGCGCAGAGCCCGCCGGATCGCGATCGAGGCCGGCCTGCGGTACGTCTACGCGGGCAACGTCCACGACACGGCGAACCAGACGACGTACTGCCCGGGCTGTGGTGAGGCTCTCGTGGTTCGCGATTGGTACCGCATTGACCGTTATGCGCTGTCGGATTCCGGACAATGCTCGTTCTGTGGCGCGAACATTCCCGGAGTCTACGACGGCCAGGCCGGAGACTGGGGGCCGAAGCGGCAACCGATCCGGCTCGCCGGAACGTCCCATTAGCAGCACCGGCACCGCACTACCGGAACCATAACCCGAGAGACGCGAGAACATGACCTTGACGACCTCAGACACCGTCAGGCCGCCGGCCGTCGCCGGACGGTTCTACTCCGCCGACCCCGACCGCCTCCGCGCCGAGACCGCCCGGCTCCTCGACGCCGTCAGCGTCCCGGACGACGAGCCGCTCGCGCCCGCCTACATCGTCCCGCACGCCGGGCACCGGTTCTCCGGCGCCGTGGCCGCCGAGGTCTACGCGCGACTGGCCCGCCACCGCGACCGCGTCAGGCGCGTCGTCCTCGTCGGCCCCTCCCACCACCACCCGCTGCGCGGGCACGCCGCCGCCCCGTACACCGCCTGGGAGACCCCGCTCGGACTCATCGAGACCGCGCCCACCGGCGTGGTCGGCTCCTCGCTGCTCCCGCACGCCGAGGAGCACTCCCTCGAAGTGCAGCTGCCGTTCCTCCAGGTCGCCCTCGGCGACGGCTTCGCGGTCACGCCCGTGGCCGTCGGCATGAGCCAGACGCCCGACACCGCGCGCGTCATCGGCTCGCTCCTGGCCGAGGCCGGGGAGGGCACGGTCCTGCTGTGCTCGACCGACCTGTCGCACTACCACGACCTGGCCACCGCCAAGCGCATCGACGAGGGGACCGCCGAGGCCATCCGGGCCCTGCGGCCGCGGGAGATCTCCACGACCCACGCCTGCGGCGTGTTCGCCCTGCGCGGCACCGTCGCCTGGGCCGACGCCACCGGGCGGCGCCCGCGCCAGCTCGCGCTCGGCACCTCCGCCGACGTCGGCGGGCCGAGCGACCGCGTCGTCGGCTACCCGGCCTTCGCCGTCGAGCGGCCGCGCGGCCTGTGATGCGCCCCGGCGGGGCCAAAGTCGCATGCCGGGCCGCGGAAGCGGCGTTTAACCTGTAAGACGTGACCGAGCACGAGCAGAACACCGACACCGGCGACGACCTTCCCGAGCAGATGAAGATCCGGCGCGAGAAGCGCGCCGCCCTGCTGGCGGAGGGCAAGCAGCCGTACCCGCTCGGCTACCCGCGCACCCACTCCCTCGCCGAGTTGCGCGAGCAGTTCGCGCACCTGGAGCCCGGCGAGTCCTCCGGCGTCACCGTCGCGGCCGCCGGCCGCGTCATCTTCGTCCGCACCGCCGGGAAGCTGTGCTTCGCGCGCCTGCGGGACGGCGACGGCACCGAGTTCCAGGCCATGCTCTCCCAGGGGAAGGTCGGCGCCGAGGCCCTCGACGAGTTCAAGCGGCTGGTCGACATCGGCGACCACCTCGGCGTCACCGGCGAGGTCGTCACCTCCAAGCGCGGCGAGCTGTCGGTCATGGCCGACTCCTTCGCGATCACCGCCAAGGCCCTCCGGCCGCTGCCGGTGGCGCACAAGCCGCTCGCCGAGGAGACCCGCGTCCGCCAGCGCTACGTCGACCTCATCGTACGCCCCGAGGCCCGCGCCATCGCCCGCCAGCGGGCCGCGGTCGTGCGCTCCATCCGCGCCCAGCTCGACGAGCGCGACTTCATCGAAGTCGAGACCCCGATGATGCAGGTGCAGGCGGGCGGCGCCACCGCGCGCCCGTTCGTCACGCATATGAATGCGTACGACATCGATCTGTACATGCGCATCGCGCCCGAGTTGTATTTGAAACGGTGCGTAGTCGGCGGCATCGACCGCGTATTCGAGATCAACCGGAACTTCCGCAACGAGGGCGCCGACTCCTCGCATTCGCCCGAGTTCGCGATGCTCGAGGCATATCAGGCCTACGGCGACTACCGCACGATCGGGGAACTCACCAAATCGCTCATTCAAGGCGCCGCGCAGTCGGTGTTCGGCTCCCAGAACGTCGAACTCGCCGACGGCTCGGCCTACGACCTGGGCGGCGATTGGGCCGAGACGACCCTCTTCGGTTCCCTTTCCGAAGCCCTCGGAGAGAACGTGACGGTTGCCACTCCGCTGGAGGCGCTGCGGGCCTACGCCGACAAAGTCGAGCTCGGAGTCGACCCGCTGTGGGGGCCGGGGAAACTCGCCGAGGAATTGTTCGAGCACCTCGTGGTGCCCGAGCTGCACGCGCCCACGTTCGTCTACGACTACCCCGAGGAGACCTCTCCGCTCACCCGCGGTCACCGTTCCATGCCCGGACTGACCGAGAAATGGGACCTGTATATCCGCGGCGTCGAGACCGCCACCGGCTATTCGGAGCTGGTCGACCCGGTCGTCCAGCGCGAGCGCCTGGAAGCCCAGGCCAGACTGGCCGCGAAAGGCGACGACGAGGCCATGCGCGTCGACGAGGACTTCCTGAGGGCGATGGAATACGGAATGCCGCCCACCGGCGGCATGGGCATGGGAATCGACCGGCTGCTTATGGCGCTCACCGGACTGGGTATCCGAGAGACCATCCTCTTCCCGCTGGTGAAACCCGAATAGAAAGAATTGGACCGCGCCGCCCAGTGGAGCGGCGCGGTCCCTTTCGTCTCGGAGCGGCCTCAATTCAGGCGTGAAGGCGAGGCGCCCTGATCTTTCTCCGAGACCCTCTTTCGCATCTCTAAGGGACTCGTATATGCTCTGGCATTGACAACGGTTTTTTGCCGGTAAGCGCCAGTCGCTGCTCATCGAGAGGAATTTGCCATGGCGAAGAAGACACAGGTCATCCTGATCGACGATATCGACGGCGGCAAGGCTGAGGAGACCGTCAAATTCGCTATCGACGGGCAGGCCTACGAGATCGACCTCTCGGCCGCTCACGCCAATGAACTCCGCGAGTCCCTGGCCAAATTCCAGGAGGCCGGCACCCGGCTCGGCAGGTACACCGTCGGCGTCGTCCGCGGTCCGGCCCGCGGCACCTCCACCCGCCGCCTCGCCGTCGACCGCGAGCAGAACAAGGCCATCCGCGAGTGGGCCGAGCGCAGCGGCAAGAAGGTCTCGCCCCGCGGGCGCATTCCGCAGAGCATCGTCGAGGAATACAACGCCGCGCACTGAACGCCGCATCGCCAGAACGCCCGCACCCGCCCATGGGACGCGGGCGTTTCGCGCGTCCGGGCCCGGGGTAGGCCGAAACGGTGACCTTTTGCCGGGGTGTCACAGTCGCGGGGCACCATTGGATGAGTGGAACCGGCGGAACGGAGGCGGCATTGCGCTCACAGCGAACGTTTTCTCTTCGGGAATGCACTACCAGGCACGCTTGTTGTCACCCACGTGGCCACCCGTCGCCCGAAGACTCGGGAGATAAGGTGTACCGACAGGGTTTTGCAAGCCACGACCAGTATTGACGACAAGTAGCGGCGCCCGTCTCGGCGAGCGCGCGAGCCGTAACTTTGCAGTGCGAGGAGCGAAGCGCATGTTTGAACGGTTTACCGACCGTGCTCGACGCGTGGTCGTTCTGGCCCAAGAAGAGGCCAGGATGCTCAACCACAACTACATCGGCACAGAACACATCCTGCTCGGCCTCATCCACGAGGGCGAAGGCGTGGCGGCGAAGGCCCTGGAGAGCCTGGGCATCTCCCTCGAAGGCGTCCGTCAGCAGGTCGAGGAGATCATCGGGCAGGGCCAGCAGGCCCCCTCCGGACACATCCCCTTCACCCCCCGGGCGAAGAAGGTGCTCGAGCTGAGCCTGCGCGAGGCGCTGCAGCTGGGCCACAACTACATTGGGACCGAACACATCCTCCTTGGCCTGATCCGCGAGGGCGAGGGCGTGGCCGCGCAGGTGCTCATCAAGCTCGGCGCCGACCTCAACCGGGTCCGCCAGCAGGTGCTGCAGCTGCTGTCCGGCTACCAGGGCAAGGAACCGGCCGGCGCCACCGCCGGCGGCACCACCTCGGAGTCGCAGCAGTCCGGTTCGCTCGTGTTGGATCAGTTCGGCCGCAACCTGACCCAGGCCGCCCGGGACGGCAAGCTCGACCCGGTCATCGGCCGCCAGCGCGAGATCGAGCGCGTCATGCAGGTCTTGAGCCGCCGCACCAAGAACAACCCCGTGCTCATCGGCGAGCCCGGCGTCGGCAAGACCGCCGCCGTCGAGGGGCTGGCGCAGGCGATCACCAAGGGCGAGGTCCCCGAGACGCTCAAGGAGAAGCAGCTCTACACGCTGGACCTGGGCGCCCTGGTCGCGGGCTCGCGCTACCGCGGTGACTTCGAGGAGCGCCTGAAGAAGGTCCTCAAGGAGATCAAGACCCGCGGCGACATCATCCTGTTCATCGACGAGATCCACACGCTCGTCGGCGCGGGGGCCGCCGAGGGCGCGATCGACGCCGCCTCGATCCTCAAGCCGATGCTGGCCCGCGGCGAGCTCCAGACGATCGGCGCCACCACGCTCGACGAGTACCGCAAGTACCTCGAGAAGGACGCCGCGCTCGAACGCCGCTTCCAGCCGATCCAGGTCGCCGAGCCGAGCCTCTCGCACACCATCGAGATCCTCAAGGGCCTGCGGGACCGCTACGAGGCGCACCACCGCGTCTCCATCACCGACGGCGCCCTCGTGCAGGCCGCGACGCTCGCCGACCGGTACATCTCGGACCGCTTCCTGCCGGACAAGGCGATCGACCTGATCGACGAGGCCGGCGCCCGGATGCGGATCCGCCGCATGACCGCGCCGCCGGACCTGCGCGAGATCGACGAGGAGATCGCCGAGACCCGCCGCCAGAAGGAGTCCGCGATCGACTCCCAGGACTTCGAGGCCGCCGCGCGCCTGCGGGACGCCGAGAAGCGCCTCCACGAGAAGCGCACCAAGCGCGAGCAGGAGTGGAAGGCCGGCGACCTCGACCAGGTCACCGAGGTCGACGAGGAGATGATCTCCGAGGTCCTGGCGAACTGGACCGGCATCCCGGTGTACAAGCTCACCGAGGAGGAGACCTCGCGTCTGCTCCGCATGGAGGACGAGCTGCACAAGCGGATCATCGGCCAGACCGACGCCGTCAAGGCCGTCAGCCAGGCCATCCGCCGCACCCGCGCCGGGCTCAAGGACCCCAAGCGCCCGTCGGGCTCGTTCATCTTCGCCGGACCTTCGGGCGTCGGCAAGACCGAGCTGGCCAAGGCGCTCGCGGAGTTCCTGTTCGGCTCCGAGGACGCGCTCATCCAGCTCGACATGTCCGAGTTCCACGACCGCTACACGGTCTCGCGCCTGGTCGGTGCGCCTCCCGGCTACGTCGGCTACGACGAGGGCGGGCAGCTCACCGAGAAGGTCCGCAGGAAGCCGTTCAGCGTGGTCCTGTTCGACGAGATCGAGAAGGCCCACCCGGACGTGTTCAACACGCTCCTGCAGATCCTCGAGGACGGGCGCCTGACCGACGGCCAGGGCCGGATCGTCGACTTCAAGAACACGGTGCTCATCCTCACCACGAACCTCGGTTCGCGGGACGTCGGCAAGGCCGTCACGCTGGGCTTCCAGTCCGGCGACGAGGCCGAGAACGACTACGAGCGGATGAAGGAGAAGGTGCAGGACGAGCTGAAGAACCACTTCAGGCCGGAGTTCCTCAACCGCATCGACGACACCATCGTGTTCCCGAAGCTGTCCGAGCCCGAGATCGTCGAGATCGTCGACCTCATGACCAAGCGCATCGAGGACCAGCTCGCCAACCGCGACATGGCCCTGGAGCTCACGAGCAACGCCAAGCTGTACCTGGGGCACAAGGGCTACGACCCGGTGCTCGGGGCGCGGCCGCTGCGCCGGACGATCCAGCGCGAGATCGAGGACATGCTCTCCGAGAAGATCCTGTTCAACGAGTTCGTGGCCGGCCAGATCGTCATCGTCGACGTCGAGGGCGACCCGAAGGACATCGAGCACGCGCGACTGACGTTCCGCGGGGCCGACAAGCCCGCCGGGATCCCGGACACGCCGCCGGCCGCCCTGGCCGGCGAGCGCGCGCCGAAGAGCCCCGGCGCCGGAACCGGCACGATGCCGCCGAAGAGCCCGGGCGCCGGGCCCAGGGGCGGCATGGCCGGCGAGGGCGGCGCGTAAGCGACAACGCATGACGGCGGGGCGGAACCGGGCTCGGTTCCGCCCCGCCGCATTTGAGAGGAGGAGGCGCCGTGGACCAGGAAGAACCGATCTGCGAAGTCGTCGTGACCGGGCCGCGCACCAGCCAGATGCAGCGGATGGTGGAGACGCTCCTGGGCGAGCGCCTGGTCGCGTGCGGGCAGCGCACCGACTGGCTGCAGTCGACGTACCAGTGGGCGGGCGCGGTCGAGCACCAGCCCGAGGAGCGCGTCCGCTTCCACACCAGGGCCTCGCTGGTCCCGGCGATCGTCGCCCGCGTCGACGAACTGCACCCCTACGACGTGCCGTGCGTGATCGCGCTGCCGGTGGCGGCGGCGAACCCCGCCTACCACCGGTGGGTCCTCGCCGAGACCGCGCCAGGGCCTGTTTGAGACCTAGAGCCAGCCGCGCTCGTCGGCGAGGCGGGCGGCCTCGGCCCGGTTGCGGGCCCCCAGCTTCCCGATCGCCGTCGAGAGGTGGTTGCGGACGGTGCCCTCGCTCAGGTGCAGGCCCGCGGCCATGTCGGCCACCGTGCCGCCCTTCAGCGCGAGCCGCAGCACCTCCCGCTCCCGCTGCGTCAGCGGCCCGGTCCCGGTCGTCAGCGACTCGGCCGCGAGCGCCGGGTCCACCACCCGCAGCCCCGAATGGACCCGCCGGACGGCGTCGACGAGCTGCTCGGGCGGGGCGTCCTTGACGACGAAGCCGACCGCCCCGGCGGCCATCGCCCGCGCCAGGTAGCCGGGCCGCCCGAACGTCGTGCAGATGATGACCCGGCACCCGGGTCGAGCCGCCCGCAGCTCGGCGGCGACCTCCAGGCCGTCCTTGCCGGGCATCTGGACGTCGAGCAGCGCCACGTCCGGCGCGGTCCGCGCGGCCGCCTCCAGGACCTCCTCGCCCGAGCCGACCTGGGCGACCACCTCGATGTCGCGCTCCAAGCCCAGCACCATCGCCAGGGCGCCGCGCACCATCGCCTGATCGTCCGCCACGAGCACCTTGATCATGGAACCTCCACTCGCACCTTGAACCCGCCGTCGGGCACCGGCCCGGCCTCCAGCGTCCCGCCGGAGGGCGCCACCCGCTCGGCCAGGCCCTTGAGGCCGTTCCCCCGCGAGGCGGACGCCTTGGGCGTGCCGTCGTCTTCGATCTCGATCCAGTTCGATCCCATGCGGACCCGCAGCCGCTTCGCCCCGGAGTGGCGGATCGTGTTGGTGACCGCCTCGCGCACCGCGTACCCGAACAGCTCGCGGCGGGCCGGGTCGACGTCGTCGACGGCCGCGGGCATGTCGGCGTCGATGTCGGCCGCCCGCAGCGCCGCCCGGGCGCCGACCAGCTCGGCGGCCAGCGTCACCTCCCGGTAGTCCGAGACGGTGGCGCGCACGTCGGCCAGGGCGCTGCGCGACAGAGCCTCGACGTCGCGGAGCTCTTCGACGGCCCGCGAGGGCTCCTGCCCGGTCTCCAAGAGGCGCCTGGCGGCCCCGGCCTTGACGGTGATCGTGGTGAGGCTGTGGCCGAGGATGTCGTGCAGGTCGCGCGCGAGCCGCTCGCGTTCGGCGCTGACGGCGAGATGCGCGATCGTCGTGTTCGCCTCCCGCAGCCGCCGCACCACCCGGATGAGCCGGACCATGAAGAACAGTGCGACGGAGATGCCGACCATCGACCACACGTCGGCGTAGCCGAACGCGTAGCCGGCCCCGGAGAACTCGAGTGCCACCAGCGCCACGACGGTGCCGCCGTCGAAGATGAACATCCACCCCAGCGGCAGACCCATCGCGATCGGGATCATGGCGTACAGCAGGCCGTAGACGCCGCCGGTCTCGACCACCGCGAACAGGATCCACCCGATTCCCAGGATGAGCGCGCCGAAGGCGACCCGCCGCGGCATCCACCCTCCCGCGATCGCCCACGGGAAGACCAGGTAGCAGGCCGCGTACGCGCCGAGCACGAGCAGCGTCGTCCAGCGGGCGGACGCGGAGACGTCCGCGTCGAACGCATTGATGGTGATCGGGATCGTGAACGGCAGCAGGATCAAGCCCCCGATCAGGAGCCAGCGCCAGTTCGCCCGGCCCGCGAACGGGCTGGAGAAGTCGTCGCTCCACCAGCCCGTGCGGGTCCGGACCTCGGACTCAGCGGTCACTCGTCACTCCATCACGCTCTTGAGGAGTCCTTACGGTAGCGCCAGATCACGAGGACGCCGAGGCCGACCGTCCACGCCGCGAGGACCGCGAGCGTGACCGGCAGGCTCTCGGTCAGGTCGCTGGTGACCGCGCCGCGCCCGAGCTGGGTGAGCCAGTAGCTCGGCAGCACCGGGGCGATCTCCCTCAGCCAGTCGGGCATGCCGTCGATCGGGATCCACAGGCCGCCGAGGAAGCCCATGATCAGCGAGATCGACATGTTGACCGGCTGGAGGGTCTCGGGGCGGGAGAGCTGGCCGACCAAGAGGCCCAGCAGGATGAACGGGATCGAGCCGAGCCAGATCCCGACGAGGATGCGCGTCCACGACCCGGCGTCCAGCTCGACGCCCTTGAAGGCCAGCGCGACCGCCGGGACCAGGAGGAGCGCCGGGAGCGCGAGCAGCAGCCCGGACAGGCCCTTCCCGGCGAGGTAGGCGCGGCCGCTGAGCGGGGTGAGCCGCAGCTGCCGCTGCCAGCCCGCGGCGCGCTCGACGGCGAGGCGAGCGCCGTTCGACATCGCCGCGAAGTAGACCCCGAAGGCCATCAGGTTGACCATGAGGACCTGGACGATGACGTCGGTGTCCTTTCCGGTGGCGAACAGGCTGGCCTGGAGCAGGAACAGCAGCGCCGGGAAGGCGATCGAGAAGATCGCGAAGCGCGGGTTGCGGAACATGCGCACGATTTCGAGGCGCAGGTAGGTGGCGCTCATCGGGTGGTCTCCGGTTCGGCGGTGAGGGACAGGAAGGCGTCTTCGAGACCGGCGGAGGCGATCTCGATGTCGCGGGCGGCCGGGAAGCGCTCCAGCAGCGCCCGCAAGGTGGCGTCGGAGTCCGAGCTCGACAGGCGGACCCGCTGCTCGCGCAGCTCGCAGGCGGTGACGGCCGGAAGGGCGCCCAGCGCCTCCTCGCCCGCTCCGGGGACGACCGCGCGTATGGTGCGGCCGCTGGCCGCCGCGCGGACCTGCGCGACCGGGCCGTCTGCGACGATCTTCCCCGACCGCATGAGCACCACCCGGTCGGCGAACTCCTCGGCCTCTTCGAGGTAGTGGGTGGCGAACAGGACGGTGCGCCCGTGCGCGGTGTCCTCGTAGATGGCCTTCCAGAAATCGCGGCGGGCGGCGGGGTCCATCGCGGCGGTGGGCTCGTCGAGGATGAGCAGCGACGGGTCGCTGACGAGGGCGATCGCGAAGCGGACGCGCTGCTGCTGGCCGCCGGAGAGGCGGTTCGCGCGGCGCTTGGCGAGGTCCTCGACGCCGGTGCGGCGCATGACCTGCTCGACCGGCATGGGGGAGCGGTGGAGGGAGGCGACGAGGCCGATGGTCTCGGCGACGGTCAGGTCGTCCAGGAGCGTCCCGTTCTGGAGCATGGCGCCGATCGCGCCGTCCGCGACCGCCTCGGTCGGGGCCCGGCCGAAGACCGCGACCGACCCGGCATCGGGGCCGCTCAGGCCGAGGATCATGTCGATGGCGGTGGACTTGCCCGCGCCGTTCGGGCCCAGGAGGGCCACGACCTCGCCGACCCGGATGGACAGGTCGATCCCGTCGACGGCGGCCACCTCGCCGTAGTGCTTGCGCACGCCGCGCAGTTCGACGGCGGGGGCGCCGGATGTGGTTTCGTTGCTCATGCATCGAGCATCGCCGTGATCGGCCCGCCGCCCCTCGCTCGGCCGTCATGACCTTCCCCTGACATCTGTCACGGGCGGCGGGGCTTCGAGGCGGCGAGGATCCCGAAACGCAGTCGTTGAGACCTACGCGCATGCGAATGCCACTCTGCGTCCGGTCCCTCTGGTTCGAGCCAAGCGAACGTGCGTTGTCGAAAATCTGACAGGCCTTGCTTGAGAGCCGAACTGCGACTCCAATACGTTGAGTCAAGGCAGTGGAGGGTGACAAGAGGCAAGAAGTACTACAGAGCATTCTGCCCTTGCGGTGAGCATCGGAAAACGGTCAAACTTACTCCGTCTGACCCCAAATACAAGCTCAACACGCAAAAATGGTTTGAACGACAACCCTGCTGGAAGGAGGCAATATGACCCGTTTCTACATCACCCTTGAGGTTCTCGTCCGCGATCTCTCTCGCCGACAGATGGAGGACCTGTTTGAGCCCCTAGCCGACTCTGTGTACGACCTGTCCGACGTGATCGACGCCGACTTGGCCATGGACCTCGGGAAACGAGTGTTCGAGTTCACCATGGCCGTCGATGAAGACGGCCCTTCCAACGCTCTCCAGGTTGCTCTGAACGCAGCGAGGACCGCTCTTCACTGCACCGGAGCGAGCACGGCCGGCTGGGAGGACCTGTTCGAGTTCGTTCGCCAGAACATCTGGCATGAACCACGAGATCGCGATGGACGTAGTCTCACAACCGCCTGACCTCGTATGAAGGTGGTCTGAGATCCCATCTGGTCCGTCAACCAAGTACTTACGGAAGCCTTCCACAACCCACCGGGCTGTCTGTGAGAACTTTCTGTACATCTTCAAGGCGGCCTTGCGGCCGCGTGCACCGTGGCCGGCCTGCGGTCCGGTCCTCGCTTCGCTGCGGGCGGTCCTCGGCAGGCCACGGGCACAGCTGGAGAAGGACGCCTTGAGGGATGAGGCGCGAAAGTTCCCGCCGGAACCCTTGGCCGGGGATCCCGTCGGGCGCGCGGCCTGGACTGTGAGCGGGCGATCTCTGCGGGGCCGCCCAGTCGCCGGTCCAGATTATCGCGTGCCCGACTCCGGCCAATGAACCCGGCCTCCATCATGAATCCAATATGGAGTGCAACCTCAGCGCATCCCCAACAGGGGACAACAACGGTTTGAACCGGACACGCGCAGCAAAAAGCCGACCGGCTCATGAGAACCGATCGGCTGATGTTTCCGCAGGCAAACCTACGTTTGTTGGCGGAGGATAGGGGATTCGAACCCCTGAGGGCTTTAACACCCAACCCGCTTTCCAAGCGAGCGCACTAGGCCACTATGCGAATCCTCCGCCGGGAAGCTTACCCGACGCCGCGGTGGGGCGCCGAGAGGGTGAGCGGCGGTGATGCCGGCGACTCGCACCGCTCGCCCGCCTTGGGTTCACGGGTCCGGTGAGGTACGCTATTGCCCGTCCCTCATGCGGCGTCATCTTGTGAACCTCCCCAGGGCCGGAAGGCAGCAAGGATAAGCGGGCTCTGGCGGGTGCGTGAGGGACCCCGCCGCCTTAGCTCAGTCGGCAGAGCGTGTTACTCGTAATAACAAGGTCGTCGGTTCGATTCCGACAGGCGGCTCAGCAAACGCCCTGGTCACAGGGCGTTTTTTCATGCCCGGAAGGCAGTGGTCACGTGCCCGGACCGGCTCCGCGGCGAACGTCCGGAACGCCGCCGCCGAGCCGATCCGCCGCGGCCATGAGGTCGGTGCGTGCGCCGCTGAGCCGTCTTCGCGGGCGGGCGGCGACCGCCCCTCTCGTCCCTCTGCCTCGATCCTGTCGCATGAGGCGCTCATATCGCACCATCCCGTCCGACAACTCCTGAAAGCGAATAGAGGTCGCGGTGTCGCCGTTTCATCACCTTGTGCGATATCTGGGAGGAACGCGCAAAAACATGAGGAACACTATGGACTTGGGGTGGAGAGGTGGGTAACATTCGGCCTCGGGTGAGACTCCACATTGAGGAAAGGACAGCATGAACACCGCAGATGCACCTTCCATGTCCGCGTACGACCGAATCGGCGGGGCCCCCGCCGTCACCGAGGCCGTCGAACGCTTCTACCGGCGGCTCCTGGCCGACGACGAGCTGTCGGGGTTCTTCACCGGCACCGACCTGCCGCAGCTCAAGCGCCACCAGGTCGCCCTCATCTCCCAGGTCCTCGACGGACCCAAGGCCTACGGCGGCCGCGAGCTCGCCGAGGCCCACCGCGGCATGGACATCAGCCCCGGCCAGTACAAGGCCGTCGGCATGCACCTCACCGCGGTCCTCGAAGAGCTCGAGGTCCCGCGCGACATCATCGACTCCGTCGAGCAGGTCCTCACCGTAGTGGCCCCGGACATCATCGAAGCCTGACCCCGAGCGCATGATCAACGCCGACAGGCTGAAGAAGAGCTGGAGCCTGGTCGCCTCCCACGGCGAGCAGGTCCCCCTGTACTTCTACTCCACACTGTTCCTCACTCACCCCGAGGTGCGCGACATGTTCCCGATGAACATGGCCTCGCAGCGAGACAAGCTCGTGGCCGCTCTGGGAACCGTGATCAGCAACGTCGACACCATCGACCGGGTCGTGCCGCACCTCCAGCAGCTCGGCCGCGACCACCGCAAGTTCGGTGCGCTGCGCGACCACTACCCGGCCGTGGGCCAGGCCCTGCTGGCCACCCTCGAGTACTTCAGCGGTCCGCACTGGACCCCCGCCATCGCCTCCGACTGGGCCGCGGCCTACGACGTGGTCGCCAAGACCATGGCCGACGCCGCCGACGAGGCCTCGCACCGCAACCCCGCCTGGTGGGACGCCGAGGTCGTCGCGCACGACCGGCGCGACCTCGACACCGCCGTGTTCACCATCGCCACCTCCCCCAGGCTCGACTACCTCCCCGGGCAGTCGATCACCCTCTGCACGAACTGGCGCCCGCGCATGTGGCGCTACTACACGCCGGCGAACGCGCCCCGGCCCGACGGCACCATCGACCTCCACGTCCGCGCCGTGGACGGGGGCCAGGTGTCGACGGCGCTGGTCACGCTCATCCAGCCCGGCGACCGGCTCCGCGTGGGGCCGGCCGTCGGGACCGGCCTGGTCATGCACCGGGAAGCCGCCCCGCGCCCGATCGTCATGCTCGCCGGCGGCACCGGCCTGGCCCCCATGAAGGCCCTCGTCGAGCAGGTCGCCGCGTCGCCGCGCCCGGTCGCCCTCTACTGGGGCGCCCGCACCGCGACCGCCCTGTACGACCTGGACGAGATGCGGGCCCTGGCCTCCAAGCACGACTGGCTCGACTTCGTGCCGTGCGCCGACGAGGACCTCTTCGGCCACGGCGCCCGCTCCGGGACCCCGGCGGAGCTCTCCCTTGCCCACGGGCGCTGCACCGGCGCCGAAATCTACCTGTGCGGCCCGACGGGAATGGTGGAGGCGAGCCACAGGATGCTCGTCGACTCCGGTGTCCTGGCCGGCGCCATCCACTACGAGTCCTTGGGTGAGTGAGAGGACGTATGACGATGTACAGCTACCGCTCGTCCGGCGCGAAAGTGACCGCCGGGCAGATCAACAAGGCCAGGTTCTCGATGACGAGCCTGACGCGGCGCGGCTACCAGCCCGACGAGGTCCACCGGTTCCTGGAGAAGATCGCCGACGAGCTGGCCAGCCGCGACCAGCGGGAGGCCGCGCTGCAGGCCGACGCCGACAAGCTCCGCGAGGCGCTGCGGTCGTGGCAGTCGCAGCAGAGCGACAAGCGGATCCAGCAGACGGTGCAGACGCCGACGTCGAACGCGGTCATGCTCGTCGCCCGGGCCCAGCAGCAGGCCGAGAGCTACGTCGACCAGGCGCAGAACTACTCCAGGCAGATCATCGGCCAGGCGCGCGAGCAGGCCGCCGAGCTCATGCGCCGCACCCAGCAGAAGGCCCAGGCCGAGGCCGAGCAGGCCGTCGCCGAGTACCGCGACCGCAACAGCGGCCGCGGCGACCGCGAGGCCGAGGAGCACATCAGGCAGCTGGTCAAGGCCCGCAGCTTCCTGGAGGCGGTCGAGGTCGCCGAGGAGCAGCTGCGGATGACGCGGCAGCGGCTCGAGGCCGAGGTCGCCAAGCTCATGCCGAGCTGAGCGGCAGCGCGACGGTGACGGTCAGGCCGCCGCCCTCGCGCGGCACGGCGTCGGCTTCGCCGCCGTGCGCCCTGGCCACGGCCCGCACGATCGACAGGCCCAGGCCCGTCCCCGGCGTGGTCGCCAGGCGTTCGCCGCCGAGCCGCCGGAACGGCTCGAACAGGGCCGCCGTCTCATAGGCGGCCACCACCGGCCCGGTGTTGGACACCTCCAGCACCGACCGGTCGCCGCGCACGCCGGTCCAGACCTTCACCCAGCCGCCCTCGGCGTTGTAGCGCACCGCGTTCTCGACCAGGTTGTGCACCAGCCGCTCCAGCAGCACGGGGTCGCCCGTCGTCGGCGCCTCGCCCGCCTCGACGGTGAGCTCGCGGCCCGCGGCGTCGGTCTGGGCGGCGACGTGCTCGGCGAGGTCGGCCAGGTCGACGTAGGCGCGCTCGGTCAGTTCGCGGTCCGAGCGCATCAGCAGCAGGAGCCCGTCGATGAGCCGCTCGTGGCGGGCGTTGACCTCCAGCAGGGTCTCGCCGAGCTGGCGCACCTCCGGCGAGGCGTTCGGCCGGTGCAGCGCCACTTCGAGCAGGGCCCTGGTGAGCGTCAGCGGCGTGCGCAGCTCGTGGGAGGCGTTCGCGATGAACCGCCGCTGCCCGTCGAAGGAGTGGTCGAGGCGCTCCAGCATGACGTTGAACGTCTCGGCGAGCTCGCGGACCTCGTCCCTGGGGCCGTCCAGTCTGATGCGCTCGTGCAGACCGCGGTCGGCCGCCGGGGCCTCAGCGATCCGCCCGGCCGTGTCGGTGATCCGCTGGAGCGGGGCGAGCATCCGCCCGGCCAGGAGCCAGCCGATCGCGACGGCGAGGGCGCCGACGGCGGCCAGCGCGATCGCGCCCTGCGCCAGCAGCACCGACAGCGCCTCCTCCCAGACGTCGCTCACGACGGTCTCGACGTGCGAGACCGTCGGCTCCTCCTCCGACGTCGGGGTCCCCTCACTGACGAAGGACTTCCCGAAGACCTGGTCGTTCTCGGGGAGCTGCTCGGCGACCAGCCAGTACGTCAAGCCCAGCAGCACCAGGCCGGCGAGGAGGAACAGCCCGCCGTAGACGAGCGTCAGGCGCGCGCGGAGGGTGAAGCGGGACCGTGTCATCGGATGCGGTACCCCACTCCCGGCTCGGTCATGACCACCGGCGGCTCGCCGAGTTTGCGGCGCAGCTTGAGGACCGCCATCCGCACCGCGTGCGTGAACGGGTCGACGTGCTCGTCCCAGGCTTTTTCGAGCAGCTGCTCGGCCGAGACCGGCGCGCCGTCGGCGCGCATGAGCTCGGCGAGGACGGCGAACTCCTTGCGCGACAGCGGCACGTACCGGCCGTCGCGGAACACCTGGTGGTGGTGCGCGTCCAGCCGGATCCCCGCGCGTTCGAGGATCGGCGGCGCGGCCGGGCGCGAGCGGCGGCCGAGCGCGGCGACGCGCGCGGCGAGCTCGCGGAACGCGAACGGCTTCGGCAGGTAGTCGTCGGCGCCGAGCGCGAGCCCGGCGACCCGGTCGTCGATCTCGGCCGCCGCGGTCAGCATGAGCACGCGCGTCTCGCCCGCTTCGGCGCCGATCGCCCGGCACACCTGGTCGCCGTGCACCACCGGCAGGTCCCGGTCGAGCACGACCACGTCGTAGTCGTTGACGCCGACGCGCTCCAAGGCCTCGCCGCCGTCCAGGGCCACGTCGACGGCGTGCGACTCGCCGCGCAGCCACTCGGCCACCGCCTCGGCCAGCAGCGGCTCGTCCTCCACAACCAGGATTCGCATGAGCCCATCCTGGCCGACGCGGTGTTTCCTCCGCGTCACCGCCTTCGCTTACGCCCCCGAAACGTCCCTTTCGCTGTACTGATGCCGCGGTCGGGACCGTCCCGGCCGCTGACGAACGGAGAACGAGATGCGCGTCAAGACAGCGCTCGCGCTCGGCCCGATCCTGCTGCTGTTCGCCGCCGGGTGCGGCGACGGGGACGACGGCGACGGGGTGGCCTCGGCCGACGGCGCGACCGCCTCGGCGAGCGCCGACGGGGGCGAAGCGGGGCCGGAGGACGCCTTCGATCAGGCACTCGCCTATTCGGAGTGCATGCGGGAGAACGGCGTCGAGGACTTCCCCGACCCCGAGCAGCAGGAGGGGGGCGGGATGTCGCTGTCCCTGCCCAAGGGCATAGACCCCGATGACGAGGTCTTCAAGGCGGCCGAGGAGGCCTGCGAGGAGTACATGCCCGGGCCCGGCGAAGGCGAGGGAATCGACCCCGATATCTACGAGGCGCTGGTCGAATACGCGGAGTGCATGCGGGAGAACGGCGTCGAGGACTTCCCGGACCCCGAGCCGGGCGGCGGCATCAGGTTCAGCGAGGAGCTCGGACAGGACGGCGACTTCGCGGCCGCCGAGGAGGCCTGCAAGGACCTCCGGCCCGAAGGCCCCGAGGAGCAGAGCCTGAGCGACAAGGAAGACGCATGAGCGGCAGGCGCAGGAGGGGCCGCACCGGGAAGGTCGTGGCCGCCGCCGTGGCGGTCCTCGCCGCCGCCGCGGCGGGGGCCGCCGCGCTCGGATTCGACCTGACCTCCCTGGGGCGGCCGGCGGAGGCCGAGCCCACCGAGGCCGCCCCGGCGACCGCCGAGGTCGTCAGGCGGACCCTCACCGAGACCGTCACCGCCTCCGGCGACCTCGACTACGGCGAGGCGGTCGCCCTCGGCTGCCTGCTGAACGGCACGATCACCGGCCTGCCCGCCGTCGGCGACGCGATCGAGCGCGGCCAGGAGCTCTACGCGGTCGACGACAAGCCCGTGGTCCTGCTGTACGGCTCGCTCCCGGCCTACCGGTCCCTCTTCCCCGGCGTCGAGGGCGCCGACGTCGAGCAGTTCGAGGAGAACCTCGCCGAGCTCGGCTACGGCGGCTTCACCGCCGACGACGAGTACACCTACAAGACCGCCGACGCGGTCGAGGAGTGGCAGTCCGACCTCGGTCTGGAGGAGACCGGCACCGTCGACCTGGGCCGGGTCGCCTACGCCCCGGCGAAGATCCGCATCGACGCGGTCGAGGCGGCGCTCGGCGACCAGGCCGGGCCCGGCTCGCCCGTCCTGGACTACACCGGGCTCGACAAGGTCGTCACCGTCGAGGTCGAACTCGCCGACCAGGAGCTCGTCGTCGTCGGCGAGCCGGTCGGGATCACCCTCCCGGACGGCACCGAGGCCACCGGGACCGTCACCGGCTCCGCGACCGTCGTCGTCGAGAGCGAGGGCTCGGACCCGGACGCCGCGGGCGAGACCGTCCTCGAGGTCACCGTCGCCGCCGACGACGCGACGGTCTTCGACGGCCTCGACCAGGCCGCGGTCGACGTCGGCTTCGCCGGGGACAGCGTCGAGGACGTCCTCGCCGTCCCGGTCGAGGCCCTCCTCGGCCTCGCCGAGGGCGGCTACGGCCTCGAACTCGCGACGGGCGGCGCCACCGAGATCATCGCCGTCGAGACCGGCCTGTTCGCCGACGGCTACGTGGAGGTCAGCGGCGAGGGCCTTGAGGAGGGCGCCTCGGTGGTGGTGCCGTCATGAGCCCGGCCGCCATGAGCCCCGCCGTCACGGACGCCGCCGCCGGGGCCGGGCCGCGCCCGGTGGTCGAGCTCGACGCGGTCTCGCGGACCTACCCGGGCGGGGTGCGGGCGCTCCGCGAGGTCAGCCTGGGCATCGACGCCGGTGAGCTGGTCGCGATCGTCGGACCCTCCGGTTCGGGCAAGTCCACGATGCTCAACCTGATCGGGACGCTCGACCGACCCACCGGCGGGAGCGTCCGCATCGACGGCTTCGACGTCGCGCGGCTGCGCGACCGGCAGCTGTCGGCTCTGCGGGCCTCCCGCATCGGGTTCGTGTTCCAGCAGTTCCACCTCGCCGCGGGCCAGCGGGTCCTCGACAACGTCGCCGACGGCCTGCTCTACTCCGGCGCCCGCGCCTCCGAGCGGCGGGCCGGGGCCGCCGAGGCCCTGGCCCGGGTGGGCCTGGACCACCGCCTCGACCATCTGCCGAACGAGCTGTCCGGCGGCGAGCGGCAGCGCGTCGCCATCGCGCGGGCCGTGGTCGGCGATCCGGCGCTGCTGCTGGCCGACGAGCCGACCGGGAACCTCGACTCGGCCTCCGGGGCCGGGGTGATGGACCTGCTGCGCGAGCTGCACCGCTCCGGCACGACGGTCGTGGTCATCACCCACGACCGCGAGATCGCCGCGTCCCTGCCCCGGCAGGTCGCGATGCGCGACGGGCGGGTGGTCTGAATGGCCGCCCCGCTCCGCCCGGCGCGGATGCGCCTCGGCGACGTCGTCCGCGTCGGCGCCACCGGCCTGCGCACCCGGCCGCTGCGGGTGTGGCTGTCGGCCCTGGGGATCGCGATCGGCATCGCCGCGATGGTCAGCGTCGTCGGGATCTCCTCGTCCAGCCGCGCCGAACTCGACCGGCAGTTGGAGGCGCTCGGGACGAACCTGCTCACCGTCTCGCCCGGCACCTCCATGCTCAGCGGCGAGGAGGGGGTCCTGCCGTACGAGTCGGTCGCGATGATCGCCCGCATAGCGCCGGTCTACGAGGTGGCGGCGACCGGGAACGTGGCCGGTGCGAACGTCTACCGCACCGACCGCATCCCCGAGGGGCGGACCGGCGGGATGGCCGTGCGCGCGGCCGGGATCGGCCTGCTCGACACCGTCGGCGCCGACCTGGCCGACGGGGTCTGGCTGAACGAGGCCACCGCGCGGTACCCGGCGGCGGTGCTCGGCGCGAGCGCCGCCGAGCAGCTGGGCGTCACCGGCACCGGCGACGGCGTCGAGATCTACCTGGGCGGGCAGTGGTTCACCGTCGTCGGCGTCCTCGAACCGGTGGCGCTGGCCCCCGAACTGGACCTGTCGGTCCTGGTCGGCTGGGAGGCCGCATCGGCCCGCCTCGGGTTCGACGGGCACCCGACGACGGTCTACACCCGCTCGGAGGACGCCTACGTCGAGCAGGTCGCCGCGGTGCTGGCGGCGACCGCGAACCCCGCCTCGCCCGACGAGGTCTCGGTCTCGCGGCCCTCGGACGCGCTGGAGGCGCGCCAGGCCGTGGACAGCGCCTTCACCGGGATGCTGCTCGGGCTCGGTGCGGTGGCGCTGCTCGTCGGCGGCGTCGGCGTGGCGAACACGATGGTGATCTCGGTGCTGGAGCGACGCGGCGAGATCGGCCTGCGCCGCTCGCTCGGGGCGACCCGCGGCCAGATCCGGCTCCAGTTCCTCGCCGAGTCGCTGCTGCTGTCGGCGCTCGGCGGGATCGGCGGCATCCTCATCGGCACCGCCGTGACCGCCGTCTACGCCTCCTCGCGCGCATGGCCGGCCGTGGTGCCCGCGTGGGCCTCCGGCGGCGGGCTCGCCGCGACGCTCCTCATCGGCGCGGTCGCCGGGCTCTACCCGGCGATCCGGGCCTCGCGGCTCGCGCCGACCGAGGCGCTGTCCTCGCAGTGACGGACGGGCGCCCGCCCTCACCGCGAGGGCGGGCGCCTGCCTGTCGTCCTAGAGATATTGGTCGATGATCGGGGTCAGCAGGTTCGCGATCTTCCGGTGGCCCGCGTCGGTCGGGTGGACGTTGTCCCACGTGTCGGTGGCCGGGTCGACCCAGCCGCTGGTGTCGACGAAGTGGACCTTGCCGTCACCGGCGGCGATGCGGACCTGCACCGCGTTCCGCGTCTCGGTCACGTACCGGTTCCGGAAGACGCCCATCGCGAAGATCTCGGCGTCCGGGTAGGCCTGGCGGACCCGCTCCAGCATGACGATGTAGTTCTCGTAGAACTCGGTCGTCGAGACGCCGTGCCCGATGTCGTTGGTGCCCAGATTGATCACCACGGCCGTGGCCTGGTACGTCGAGAAGTCCCAGTCGTCGTGGCCCACCCACGCCGAGGAGCGGCGGAACCAGTCCATCATGCCGTAGCAGCCGTCCGCGGTGCTGACCAGGCACGCGCCGCCCTGGGCGACCTGCGTGTGCCCGGCGCCGAGCGCCTCGCCGACCAGGTACGGGTAGGTCGTGAAGGGCCGGTCGCCGTTCGGCTGGCCGACGGTGATCGAGTCGCCGATGAACTCGATGAAGTCGTCCGGTCTGGCGATCGAGGCCGTCGATCCGCCCGAGGCGAGATTGAACCCGCCGAAGGCCGGGTCGCCGGTGTAGGACCCGGCCCGTTCGCGGAACCCGATGCGGACGGTGTGCGTGCCGCCGTCGAGGCCCGAGGCGATGGTGACGTCGCCGGAGGCGTTCCGCCGCCACTGCTCGGGTGCGCCGTCGACCGAGTACCAGACGTCGATCGTGTTGCGAAGGTGGACGCCGATCGAGGAGCCGGTGAAGGCCGCCTCGACGTAGCCGCCCGCCCAGCCCATCGTGCGCCAGGAGCCGTCTGCGGCCCAGCGGCCGTAGTACTGGAGGTTCGGGTCCGAGACCGAGCCGTCGCCGGTCTGGCCGCCGCCGTCGTCGCCGGAGACCTCGATGAGGTTCCAGCGCTGCGCGGCCGAGCCGGTGCGGTCGTACTGGGAGACGCGGCTGCCGGGTTCGGTGGCCCACTCCCAGTTGTCGAGGGCCTTGCCGGAGTTCCGGTTCACGAGCTCGACGGTGCCGTCGGACTGCTCGTTGACCTGCCACTGCTGGTTGGTGCCGCCGTTGTCGGCCCATTGGACGATGTCGGCGCCGTTCTCGGTGCTCTTGGCGTAGACGTCGAGCACTAGACCGCTGTGCCGGGCTTGAATGCGGTAGTACCCGTTGCCGGAGTCGAGGAAGCGCCACTGCTGGTTGGCCGCGTCGGTGCGGGTCCACAGGAGGGCGGCGTCGCCGTTCGCGGTGCCCGCGCCCTCGACGTCGAGGGCGAGGCCGGAGTGCTCGTTGACGATGGCGTACCAGGCGCCGGTGTCGACCGCGGCCTGCGCGGGAGCGCCGAAGGCGGTGAGGCCCGCGGCGGTGACGAGGGCGCCGAGGGCCGCGGTGATCCACCGCGAGAGGCGCCGCCTTGGAGATGGGATGTTCAAGGGTGTCTCCTTTTATTTGAATATTTGGATATGAGGGTGAATAGATGATAGCGCTAGCCTGTGATCGAAACCACCCCTGAAGGCGCACCGCCTCCGCCGTCCGTGTGCCACCGGCGGCATCCGCGCCGGTCGGAGCCCGCCCTGTCGGACCCACGCCGTATCGTGGCTGCAAGGCGGCGCGGAGCCGAGGCACGGCTCGCGCGCCCGCCCGGGGCTTGCGAGCCCGTGCATCGGCATCACCGTGAGGGAGAGCTGGAGGAAGACGTGGCACTCGCGCTGTACCGCAAATACCGGCCGCAGACCTTCGCCGAAGTCGTCGGCCAGGAGCACGTCACCGAGCCGCTCATCAACGCGATCCGCGGCGGGCGCCTCAACCACGCCTATCTCTTCTCGGGGCCGCGCGGCTGCGGCAAGACCTCCTCGGCGCGCATCCTCGCCCGGTCGCTCAACTGCGCCGCCGGGCCCACGCCGGAGCCGTGCGGGGAGTGCAACTCGTGCCGCGCCCTGGCCGCGGGCGGGCACGGCTCGGTCGACGTCATCGAGATCGACGCGGCCTCCCACGGCGGCGTCGACGACGCCCGCGAGCTGCGCGAACGCGCGGTGTTCGCGCCCGTGGAGTCGCGCTACAAGATCTACATCATCGACGAGGCCCACATGGTCACGGCGCAGGGCTTCAACGCCCTGCTCAAGCTCGTCGAGGAACCGCCGTCCTACGTCCTGTTCATCTTCGCCACCACCGAACCGGACAAGGTGCTGCCGACTATCCGCTCGCGCACCCACCACTACCCGTTCCGGCTCATCCCGCCGCCGTCGATGCGCGAATTGTGCAAGAAGCTGTGCGAGGAGGAGGGCGCGAAGGTCGACGAGGACGTCTACCCGCTCGTCGTGCGCTCCGGAGGCGGCTCGGCGCGGGACACGCTCAGCGTGCTCGACCAGCTCATCGCGGGCGCCGGGGACGAGGGCGTCACCTACGAGCGGGCCGCGGCGCTGCTCGGCGTCACCGACGGCGGGCTGCTCGACGAGATGTGCGAGGCGTTCGCCGCCGCCGACGGCGCGGCCGTCATGGAGGTCGTCGAGCGTGTCGTCGAAGGCGGCCACGACCCGCGCCGCTTCGCCGGTGACCTGCTCGAACGGCTGCGGGACCTCATCGTCATGCAGCACGTGTCCGATGCGACCTCCAGCGGGCTCATCGACGCCCCGGCCGACCAGCTCTCCCGCATGACCAGCCAGGCCACCCGCATCGGCACCGGGTCGCTGACGCGGATGGCGGAGGTCGTCGCCGACGGCCTGGCCGGGATGCGCGGGGCCACCGCGCCGCGGCTGCTGCTCGAACTCGCCTGCGTGCGGGCGATCCTGCCGGGCTCGGACGAGTCGATGGCCGGGCTCCTGCAGCGCCTGGAGACCCTCGAACTGAACGGCGTGAGCACGCTCGCGGCCGCTCCCGCGCCGCGCCCGATCGAGCGTCCGGCCGAGCGGCCCGCCGCCGAGCCGGTCGAGCGCCCCGAGGAGCGTCCCGCGCCCCCGGCGCCGGAACCGGCGGCCGCGCCGGTCGCGGCCCCCGAGCCCGAAACTGAACCCGAGGTCCCAGCGCCGGTCGCACCGCCCGCGGCCGCGCCGGAATCCGAACCCGAGCCCGCGGGCGGTGTCACCGCCGCCTCGATCCGGCGCCAGTGGGACCGGATCATGATGGCGATGAAGGACCGCAAGAAGACCACCGCCGCGATCCTGTCGGAGGCCACCGTCGCCGACGCCTCCGACGGCGAGGTGGTGCTGGTGTTCAAGCACGCCTTCCACGCCGGGGCGCTGCAGAAGGAGCCCGCCTACGGCACCGTCGCCGAAGTGTTCGGCGAGGTCCTCGGCGGATCGTGGAAGGTCCGCTGCGAGGTGGGTGAGGCGGCCCGGATTCCGAAGTCGCCCCCAAAAGCGCAGGCGGCCCAGCCTCCCCCTAGGCAGCGGCCGCAGCAGACGTTCGAGGAGCCCCCGCCGGAGGACTACGACGAGCCCTCGGCCGACGACCCCGTCGCGCCCGGCTCGTTCGGCACCAGCGAGGAGCAGGCGGTCAAGCTGCTCTCCCAGGCGTTCGGGGCGAAGCAGATCCAGCGGCACTAGGGCGTGCGGCGCGGATCGGACCGGGCGTCATCCCGCCCGCCTTGCTCTGTCGCGCGCCCCCTATAGGCTTGACCCACCACCACGACCACCACAGACGTTCAAGGAAGTGATGCACATGTTCCCCGGTGGCGGAGACATGCAGAAACTGCTTCAGCAGGCGCAGCAGATGCAGGCTGAGTACATGCAGGCCCAAGAGGAGCTCGCCTCCTCCGAGGTCACCGCCTCGGCGGGCGGCGGCCTGGTGAGCGCGACCGTGACCGGCGACGGCGAGCTCAAGGGCGTCAAGATCGACCCGAAGGCCGTCGACCCCGAGGACGTCGAGACCCTCGAGGACCTCGTGCTGGCGGCCGTGCAGGCGGCCACCGAGGACGCCAAGCGCCTGGCCGCCCAGAAGATGGGCCCGCTCGGCGACGCCCTCGGCGGGCTCGGCGGCGGCATGGGCCTCCCGGGCATGTGACCGGAGCCGATCAAGCTTATATCCTATACAACATGTCTTATATGTTATAGATTATAAGATATAAGATATAAGATATAGGGTATAGGCCAAGTTTTTCGCGGGTGAAAGAAGAAGGAGAACCGTGTACGACGGCGCATTGGGCGACCTCATCGAGGAGCTGGGCCAGTTGCCGGGCATCGGCCCGAAGAGCGCCCAGCGCCTCGCCTTCCACCTGCTCGCGGCCGAGAAGACCGAGGTCGAGCGGCTCGTCTCGGCGCTGCACCGCGTCAAGGAGCAGGTGCGGTTCTGCGACGTGTGCGGCAACGTCTCCGAGTCCGAGCGGTGCGGCATCTGCCGCGACCAGCGCCGGAGCGAGGAGCAGATCTGCGTGGTCGAGGAGCCGAAGGACGTCCTCGCCGTCGAGCGGACCGGCGAGTTCCGGGGCCGGTACCACGTCCTCGGCGGCGCGATCAATCCGCTCGAAGGGATCGGCCCCGACGACCTGCGCATCCGCTCGCTCATGACGCGGCTCCAGAGCGGGGAGACCAAGGAGATCATCCTCGCCACCGACCCCAACACCGAAGGCGAGGCCACCGCCACCTACCTGGCGATGCTGGTCAAGCCGATGGGGTTCAAGGTGACAAGGCTGGCGAGCGGCCTGCCGGTCGGCGGCGACCTCGAGTACGCCGACGAGGTCACCCTCGGCAGGGCGTTCTCGGGACGCCGCGATGTCGACTAGGAGCGACGCACTTCGAGGGTCGGCCCGGTGTACTTCGCCATGGTCCGGCTCAGCGGCGGTGCGGCCGCGGCGTCGATCCTCTCAATCGGGCGCGTTCGGGACGCCTTGAAAACCGTTGGCACGGCGGTGTCTCCGTGCGTCCCTTGGGGATGCACAGCCGCCTCGCCGGTCGCGGTGCACGTCCCCGCGGCCGCGCCGTGAAGGCTTCTTCGGATGTGTTGCGCCCCAACGCATTCCTAGGAAATTGAGGGTTGCGCATAATTGGTAACAATAGTTGCCGATATGGTCACGGTTGCATAACGCTCAATAGTGGTCCAACTCACCTTGTCCTACGCTGTGGAGTACCTCCGAATACTCAACGAACGACGGGTGAATACCTTATGCGCACGTCTCGACCATCGATAGCCAGACGCGCCCTCGGCGCCGCGGCAAGCGCACTCATCGCGCTCGGCCTGTTCACCGCCTGCGGCGCGGGCGGCGATGACGAAGCCGAGGGGGATGTCAACACCGCCGAGAACTTCGACTTCCAATGCCCCGAACGCGAGGACGCCGAACGCGCCCCCGACGAGGAGGCGAACGAGAACACCCCCTTCGTATTCGGCAGCCCGGGCAACCCCTCCTCCATGGACCCCGTCTTCGCCTCCGACGGCGAGACCTTCCGCGTCACCCGCCAGGTCTTCGACACCCTCCTCAAGCACGACTGCACCGAGATCGTCCCCGGCCTGGCCGAGAGCTACGAGCAGAACGAGACCGGCACCGAGTGGACCTTCCACCTGCGTGAGGGCGTGACCTTCCACGACGGCACGCCGCTCGACGGCGCCGCAGTCTGCGCCAACTTCGACCGCTGGTACAACTTCACCGGCGGCTACCAGTCGCCGAACTACACGTACTACTACTCGAGCTTCTTCGGCGGCTTCAAAGAGAACGACCCCGACATGGGCATCGAGGCCGAGTCCAACTACGCCGGCTGCGAGGCCGACGGACTGACCGCCACCGTCAAGATCCACGAGTACACCGCCAACTTCCCCGGCGCGTTCTCGATGGCCACCACGGCGATCGTCAGCCCCGCCTCGCTCGCGCAGATCACCGACGACCAGGTCAAGACCGCCGACGACCCGCTTCCCGAGTACACCCAGACCGCCGGCGTCCTCGCCGGGACCGGGCCGTACAAGTTCGTCGATTGGGACCACAGCGCGCAGTCGCTGACCCTTGAGCGCTTCGACGACTACTGGGGCGAGCCCGCCAAGGTCAAGACCCTCATCTTCCGCACCATCTCCGACGAGACCGCCCGCCGCCAGGCCCTCGAAGCGGGCGACATCCAGGGCTACGACCTCGTCGCGCCCGCCGACGTCGTGCCGCTGCAAGAGGCCGGGTTCCAGGTGCCGACCCGAGGCGTGTTCAACATCCTCTACATGACCTACAACCAGCTCGACGAGCGGCTCGCCGACCACACCGTCAGAGAGGCGCTCTCCTACGCGGTCAACCGGCAGCGCCTGGTCAACTCGGTCCTCCCGCCGGGCGGCACCGTCGCCACCCAGTTCATGCCGCCGAGCCTCGACGGCTGGTCCGAGGACGTCGTCAAGTACGAGTACGACCCCGACAAGGCCGAAGAGCTCCTCGCCGAAGCGGGGCAGGAGGACATGACCATCAAGTTCTGCTACCCGACCGACGTCTCCCGGCCCTACATGCCGGCGCCGAAGGACATCTTCGACATCATCGCCGCCGACCTGGAGGCCGTGGGCGTCACCGTCGAGGCCACGCCGATCACCTGGGTCGAGTACATCCCGGCCACCCGCAGCGGCGACTGCCCGCTGTACCTGCTCGGCTGGACCGGCGACTTCAACGAGGCGTACAACTTCCTCGGCACGTGGTTCTCCACCGAGACCACCGAGTGGGGCTTCGACAACCAGGCGATCTTCGACGGTCTCGCCGAGGCCGCCGCGGAGCCGGACCCCGCGGTCCGCGCCGAGCACTGGACCGAGCTCAACGAGATGATCATGGAGGAGCTGCCGGGTCTGCCGATCTCGCACTCGCCGCCGTCGATCGCGTTCGCCCCGGAGATCTACCCGATGGACGTCTCCCCGCTCACGCAGGAAGACTTCTCCGACCTGTACTTCGCCGCGGAATAACAAGTAGATAGCTCAATATGCTGCGTTACACGGTCAAACGCCTCCTGCAGCTGGCGGTGGCGTTGCTGGGACTCACATTGCTGCTGTTCGCGTGGTTCAAGGCCCTCCCGGGCGGACCCGAGAACCGCATGCTTCCCGACAACGCCACCGACCAGCAGCGGGAGGCGCTGCGGCAGGCGCTCGGACTGGACGAGCCGATCTGGAGCCAGTACGGCGAGTTCCTCTCCCGCCTCGTCCACCTCGACTTCGGCTCCTCGCTGTCGAGCGGGCGGCCCGTCGCCACCGAACTGGCCGACCGGCTGCCCGCCACCATCGAACTGTCGCTGGCGGCCATGGTGATCGCCATCGGCATCGGCATCCCCCTCGGATACCTCGCCGCGCGCAAACGCGGCTCCTGGCTCGACTTCGGGGCCGTCTCCGGCTCGCTGGTCGGCATCTGCATCCCGGTGTTCTTCCTGGCCGCGATGCTGAAGGTCGTCTTCGCCCAAGAGCTGGCCTGGCTGCCGACCGCGTTCCGGCTCTCGCCGGGCCTGGACTACACCGAGGTCACCGGCCTGCGGGTCCTCGACGGGATCATCACCGGCGAGCTCGACGTCGCCTGGGACGCCTTCCTGCACCTGGTGCTCCCGGCCATCGCCCTCGCGTCGATCCCGCTCGCGGTCATCACCCGCATCACCCGGGCCAGCGTGCTCGAAGTGGTCGGCGAGGACTACGTGCGCACCGCCGACGCCAAGGGCCTCAAGCCGCAGACCATCCGCGGGCGCCACGTCATGAAGAACGCGATGCTGCCGGTGGTCACCGTCATCGGCCTGCTGCTCGGCAGCCTGTTCTCCGGCGCGGTGCTCACCGAGTCGGTCTTCGCCTTCGGCGGCGTCGGCTCGTTCATCTACCAGGCCACCACCGAGCGCGACTACCCGGCGCTGATGGGCTTCATCCTCATCATCGCCGTGTTCTACGTGGTCTTGAACCTGATCGTGGACCTGTCCTACGGCTTCCTCGACCCGAGAGTGAGGGTGCGGTCATGACACTCGCCAAGATCGAGCGCCTCGACCGGCTCATCGAGGCCGGCGCCCAGGCCCGGCAGGCCGAGGCCGGTTCGCTGTGGCGCCAGTCGCTGCGGCGCATGCGGCGCTCCCCGATGGCCGTCACCGGCGCGTCCATCGTCGCCCTGTTCATGCTGGTGGCGATCTTCGGACCCTGGATCGCCCCCTACGACCCCACCGCGCAGAGCTGGGGCGACGAGGTCTTCCTCAACCGGAGCATCTTCCCCGGCCCCCGGCCGGAGAACTGGTTCGGGCTCGACCACCTCGGGCGGGACATGTTCTCCCGCATGATCGTCGGCGCGAGGCAGACCATGCTCGTCGGCGTCGTCGCCACGCTCATCGGCTTCGCCGCCGGGGCCGTGGTCGGCGGCGTCGCCGCCGCCTCGGGGACCTTCGGCGGCCGGTGGGGCCAGCGGATCGAGGCGGTCATCATGCGCACCGTCGACGTCGCGCTGGCGATCCCGATGCTGCTGCTCGCGCTCAGCGTCGCCGCCCTGCTGGGGCCGAGCCTGTCGACGGTCATGATCGCCGTCGGCGTCGCGCAGATCCCGATCTTCGCCAGGCTCCTGCGCGGCTCGATGCTCGCGCAGGCCCACTCGGACTACGTGCTCGCCGCGATCTCCCTCGGCGTCCCCAAGAGCCGCATCGTGCTCTCGCACATCTTCCCCAACTCGCTGGGGCCGGTGATCGTGCAGGCCACGCTCGTGCTCGCCACCGCGATCATCGAGGCGGCGGCGCTGTCGTACCTGGGCCTGGGCAACCCCGACCCCGGCACGCCCGAATGGGGGACCATGCTCGCCGACGCGCAGCGGTTCCTCTCGGGCGCACCGCAACTGGCGATCTACCCGGCCGTGGGCATCATCGTCACCGCGCTCGGCTTCACCCTCCTGGGCGAGGCCATGCGCGAATCGCTCGACCCGAGGCTGAGGAGGCAGTCGTAGTGGCACTGCTCGAAGTAGAGGACCTGCGGGTCGCGTTCGGCGGCGCCACCGCCGTCGACGGCGTCGACTTCCACGTCGACCAGGGCCAGGTGGTGGGCCTGGTCGGCGAGTCGGGCTGCGGCAAGTCGGTGACGAGCCTGGCGGTCATGGGGCTCCTGCCGCGAAGGGGCGTCACCGTGACGGGCAAGGCCCGTTTCGAAGGCGTCGACCTGCTCTCGCTGCCCCGCTCGGACATGCGCCGACGCCGCGGCTCGGACCTGGCGATGGTCTTCCAGGACCCGCTCTCCAGCCTCAACCCCGTCGTCAAGATCGGCACCCAGATCACCGAGGTCCTCGAACGCCACCGCGGCCTGCGCGGCGACGCCGCCGTCAAGGAGGCCGAGCAGCTGCTCGACCGCGTCGGCATCCCCGACCCGCGCCGCCGCCTGGGGGAGTACCCGCACCAGCTCTCGGGCGGGATGCGCCAGCGGGTCCTCATCGCGATCGCCGTGGCGTGCGCGCCGCGGCTCCTCATCGCCGACGAGCCGACCACGGCCCTCGACGTGACGATCCAGGCGCAGATCCTCGAGCTGCTCAAGGACCTCGTCGACTCCGAGGGGACCGCGCTGCTCATGATCACCCACGACCTGGGCGTCGTGGCGGGGCTGTGCGACGAGGTCAACGTCCTGTACTCGGGGCGCGTCGTCGAGTCGGCGCCCGCCAGGAGGCTGTTCGCCGAGCCGACCCACCCGTACACCGTCGGCCTGCTGAACTCGATTCCCCGGCTCGACCTGCCGATCCACGAGCCGCTCAAGCCGATCCGCGGCTCGATCGCGGACGTCATCCGCTGGAAGGACGGCTGCGCGTTCGCGCCCAGGTGCGACCGCGTGACCGAGGAGTGTGTGGAAGGCGAGCCGCCCCTGATCGGCACGGCCCACGCCCACCGCTGCGTCATGGCCGAGGAGGTCGCTTGACTTTCTCCTCTCCCGGATGGGAGGGGGTTCCAGCCGTCACCGGCTGGGTTTCCTGTTTCGTCGACAGTCGCACTCACCCTAGGAGGGATCGTGTCTGACACCGTCTCCGCAGGCGTTTCGACTCTCCACCAGCCCGGCGGCGAGGATGTTCTTCGCGGCGTTCACATCACGGTCTTCGGTGTGCCCGCACTCGGTGTCAGGGCAGATGAAGGTCCGCTGTGTCAGCGGCATCGACTCGATCAGGGTTCCGCAGGCCGAGCAGGTCTTACTGGTCGGCAGGAACCGGTCGACCACTATCAGGTCGCGGCCGTACCAGTCGGCCTTGTACTCCAGTATGCTCCGGAAGCTCGACCAGGAGGCGTCGGCGATCGCTCGGGCGAGCATGTGGCCTGCCAGCATGCCCCGCACGTTCAGGTTCTCGACTGCGATCGTTTGGTTTTCGCGAACCAGTCGGGTCGTGAGCTTGTGCAGGTGATCGGCACGCCGGTCGGCCACACGCGCGTGCGCGCGAGCGAGCTTGATCTGGGCTTTGCGGTAGTTGGCAGAGCCTTTGCGTTTCCGGGACAGGTCTTTCTGTCGTTTGCGGATACGGTCCCGGTCGGCGCGCTCGTGGCGGGGGTTGGTGATCTTCTCCCCGGTCGAGAGCGTCAGCAGGCTGGTGATCCCGGCGTCGATGCCGACCGCTCCTTCCCGCTCAGGGAGCGTGGGGATGTCTTCCTCGATCAGCAGGGAGACGAACCAGCGTCCGGCCGCGTCACGGGAAACGGTCACCGTCGAGGGGACGGCGTCGACCGGCAGCCGACGGGACCAGCGGATCTTGAGTGGTTCGGTCTGCTTCGCGAGGGTGAGCTGCCCGCGCGACCAGGTGAACGCCGAGCGGGTGTACTCGGCCGACCCGGACAGAACCCGCTTCTTCTTGAACCGCGGGTAGTCGGTCTGGCCCTTGAAGAAGGTCGAGTAGCCCTTCTGAAGGTGCCGCAGTGCCTGCTGGAGCGGCACGCTGGAGACTTCGTTCAGGAACGCGAGGTCCTTACGCCGTTTCCAGACCGTCAGCATTTTCGAGGTCTGGTTGTAGGTCACCGACTCGCGGCGGCGGAAGTATGCCTTGTGTCGGTAGTCCAGGGCCTTGTTGTAGACCAGGCGCGCGCACCCGAACGTGCGGGCCAGCTGTTCGGCCTGCTCGCTGGTCGGGTAGCACCGGAACCGGTAGGCCCGGTGGCGCGCCTGGACACTCATATCTCACCTTATAGTGATGATTTTCGTAAGCAGGATTCCAGGGTGGTCAGACGGCGAAGGCGACACCTGCGCCGGTCTCTGACCTGCTCGGCAGGAGTCCGTTTCCTCCCCGGCTCGAAGGCCGGGGTATCCACGGAGGAAAACCGATGAGCGTCGACACCACCGCTGAGACCGCTGCCGAGACCGAGACGGCGCTCTTGACCGTCGACGACGTCAAGGTCCACTTCCCGATCCGCCGCGGCGTCGTCGTCGAGCGGACCGTCGGCCACGTCAGGGCCGTCGACGGGGTGAGCCTGCGCATCGGCGCCGGACGGACCTACGGCCTGGTCGGCGAGTCGGGCTGCGGCAAGACCACGCTCGGGCGGGCCGTGCTGCGCATCGAGGAGCCGACAGCCGGGACCGTGACCCTCGGGGACACCGAGGTGACCGGGCTGCGCTCGGACCGCCTGCGGCGCTTCCGCTCGAAGATGCAGATGGTCTTCCAGGACCCGCTCGGCTCGCTCAACCCCAGGCACAACGTCGAGATGCTCCTGGCCGAGCCGCTGAAGGTCCACGGCGTCGGCAGCAGGGCCGAGCGGCGCAGCCTCGCCAGGGAGACCCTTGAGGCCGTGGGGCTGCCGGTGTCGGTGCTGGAGCGCTACCCGCACGAGTTCTCCGGCGGGCAGCGCCAGCGGCTCGGGATCGCCCGCGCGCTGATGCTGCGGCCGGACCTGATCGTGTGCGACGAGCCGGTGAGCGCCCTGGACGTGTCGATCCAGGCGCAGGTGATGAACCTGCTCGACGAGCTCCAGGACGAGTTCGGCCTGACGTACCTGGTGATCGCGCACGACCTGGCCGTCGTCCGGCACCTGTCGGACCAGGTCGGCGTCATGTACCTCGGCAAGCTCGTCGAGGAGGCCGACTCGGAGACGATCTACGAGAACCCGCGGCACCCGTACACGAAGGCCCTGCTGTCGGCGGTGCCGCACCCGGATCCGGAGGTCGAGGCGGACCGGGAGCGGATCATCCTGAGAGGCGACCTGCCGTCCCCGGCGAACCCGCCCTCGGGCTGCCGCTTCCGCACCAGGTGCCCGTGGGCGCAGGACATCTGCGCCGAAGAGGAACCGGTCTGGCGCGAGGCCGCGAGCGGCCACAAGGTGGCGTGCCACTTCGATCTGTAAGAGTGTGCAGAACGAGCACACCACGGGCTCCGACCGCCGAGCGGCCGGAGCCCGTTTCGCTGTGAGCCCGCCTCGGCTTCGCGGGCGTCGAATCCTTCACTCCGCCAGTCCCAGTCGCGGCTCGCGACACTCCATATTGAAATTCGAGTCGAGACGGGAGTGCCGCTCACTTCCTCGCCCGCGCCTGTCGGATTTTCGACAACCGGTAGCGGCGAAACCGATGACGGCGTCCTCATGGTCATGATCCACTGTGTCGGGGCCAGGACGGTCCACTTGCGGCAGCGCCTCCGTTCGTCATCAGGAGGAATTGCCGTGAACGGGTTCGATCCGAACTCGAACCCGGCCGCCGCGCGGCCTCGACGCGAGAGGAGAACAAGTGACGGGAGTGCGAATGCGTAGATTGCCGACGCTGGCATGGGCGACGGGTGCGGTCGCCGCGTTGCTGGGCGCGCTGCTCGCCGCCCCATCGGCGGCCCTCGGCGAGGAGGCCGCCCCGGCACGTGCCAAGGAACCGGCCGTCATCTCCCTCGGCGACAGCTTCATCTCGGGGGAGGCCGGCCGCTGGCAGGGCAACGGCAATACGCTGTGGGGCAGCCGGTACGGCACCGACCTTGCCGCATACAACTGCGACTCGTGGGAGATCTCATGCTCCTACGATCCGGCCAGGGTCTACGGATCGTCGTACGCCAACGAATGCAACCGTTCCGTCGGCGCCGAGATCCACCACCTGAGCGCCGTCCGCGTCGGCGGCCGGACCTACGACATCGATGAGGACGACCGCATCAACATCGCCTGCTCGGGAGCGACGACCGACGACATCCTCAATACTTCGTTCAAAGGGGAGCGGCCGCAGATCGAGCAGCTCGCGGACCACGCCGCCGCCAAGGACATCAAGCTCATCGTGCTGTCCATCGGCGGCAACGACATCGGCTTCGGCAAAGTCATCGCGAACTGCGTCGAGGGATTCAGCCTCCCGTCGTACGCCGGATGGCACTGCAACAAGAGCCTGGGGCCGGTGATGCCGGGCCGGATCGACGCCATGAGGACCAAGGTGGAAGAGGTCCTCCACGCCATCCGCGGCACCATGAGCGATGCGGGGTATCGGGACGCGGACTATCGCCTGGTCCTCCAGACCTATCCCTCGCCGATCCCGAGGGGAGCGGACAACCGGTACCCGGAGACCTCCTACGCCCGGCTCAACGCCGGCGGATGCCCCTTCTACAACGACGACTCGGACTGGGCCCGCGACACGCTCGTGCCCGCGATCGCCGAGTCGCACGAGCGGGCGGCGGCGAACGTCGGCGGCGTGGGCCTCCTCGACCTCCAAGACGCCCTCGACGGCCATGAGGTCTGCGCCAAGGGCGTCCAGCAGTCGGTCAGCGGCAACACGCTCGCGAACCCGCTGCCCAAGGCCGAGAGCGAATGGGCGCGGTTCATCGTGTCGGGCTTCACCCAGGGGGAGCGGCAGGAGTCCATGCACCCGAACTTCTACGGCCAGCAGGAGATGGGCGGGTGCCTGAACGACATGGCCGGGACCGCCGCGGACACCTTCGCCTGCAACAGTCCGGTGTGAACCTTCGGCGAGAGGGTCGGCTTCAGGAACGCCGGAGGCCGGGCGGCGACCGCCGCCCGGCCTCCGTTCGCGTCGGTGAGGGCTACAGGCCCTTGACGATCTCGCGCATGAGGTTCGCGGTCTCGCTCGGCGTCTTGCCGACCTTGACGCCCGCGGCCTCAAGGGCGTCCTTCTTGGCGTCGGCGGTCCCGGCCGAACCGGAGATGATGGCGCCCGCGTGGCCCATCGTCTTGCCGGGAGGCGCGGTGAAACCGGCGATGTAGGCCACGACCGGCTTGGTCACGTGGGCCTTGATGAAGTCCGCGGCGCGCTCCTCGGCGTCGCCGCCGATCTCGCCGATCATGACGATCGCCTTGGTCTCGGGGTCCTCTTCGAACGCCTTGAGGCAGTCGATGTGGGTCGTCCCGATGACCGGGTCGCCGCCGATGCCGACCGAGGTCGAGAAGCCGACGTCGCGCAGCTCGTACATGAGCTGGTAGGTCAGCGTGCCCGACTTGGAGACCAGGCCGATGGGCCCCGAGCCGGTGATGTCGGCCGGGGTGATGCCCGCGTTCGACTTGTCGGGGCTGGCGATGCCCGGGCAGTTGGGGCCCACGATGCGGGTCTGGTTGCCCTTGGACTCGGCGTGGTTCCAGAACGCAACCGAGTCGTGCACCGGGATGCCCTCGGTGATGACCACGACCAGGCCGATCGCGGCGTCGATCGCCTCGATGACGGCGGACTTGGCGAACGCCGGGGGCACGAACACCACGGAGGTGTCGGCGCCGGTCTCGGCCATGGCCTCCTGCACGGAGGCGAACACCGGCAGGCTCTGCCCGTCGAAGTCGACCTTCTGGCCGGCCTTGCGCGGGTTGACGCCGCCCACGACGTTGGTGCCGGCCTTGAGCATGCGGCGGGTGTGCTTCATGCCCTCGGAGCCGGTGATGCCCTGGACGATGACCTTGCTGTTCTCGGTGAGGAAGATCGCCATGGCCTAGGCCTCCTTGTTCGCGAGCTCGGCGGCCTTGTCGGCTGCGGCGTCCATCGTGTCGACCTCGGTGACGAGCGGGTGGTTCGCGTCGGCGAGGATCTTGCGGCCGATCTCGGCGTTGTTGCCGTCGAGGCGGACCACGAGCGGCTTGGTGACGTCCTCGCCGCGGTCGGCGAGCATCTGAAGTGCGCCGATGATGCCGTTGGCGACCTCGTCGCAGGCGGTGATGCCGCCGAAGACGTTGACGAAGACGCTTCGGACCTGCGGGTCCGACAGGACCACTTCGAGGCCGCCCGCCATGACGGCGGCGGAGGCGCCGCCGCCGATGTCGAGGAAGTTGGCGGGCTTGACGCCGCCGTGCCTCTCGCCCGCGTAGGCGACGACGTCGAGGGTCGACATGACCAGCCCGGCGCCGTTGCCGATGATGCCGACCTGGCCGTCGAGCTTGACGTAGTTGAGCCCGGCGTCCTTGGCGCGCTGCTCGAGCGGGTCGACCGCGGACTTGTCCTCGAACTCGGCGTTCTCGGCGTGGCGGAAGTCCGCGTTCTCGTCGAGGGTGACCTTCGCGTCGAGCGCGAGGACCTTGCCCTCGGGGGTGCGGACCAGCGGGTTGACCTCGACCAGGGTGGCGTCCTCGGCGACGAAGGCGTCCCACAGCTTGACGAAGACGTCGACGAGCTGGTCGCGCAGGTCGGCCGGGAAGCCGGCCTGGTCGGCGATCTGGCCGGCGATCTCCGGCGTGACGCCGACACCGGCGTCGATCGGGGTCTTGACGACCTTCTCGGGGGCCGTCTTGGCGACCTCTTCGATCTCCATGCCGCCCTCGGTGGAGGCGATGCACAGGAAGGTGCGGTTCGCCCGGTCGAGGAGGTAGGAGAAGTAGTACTCGGAGTCGATGTCGGCCGTGACGGTCAGCATGACCTTCTCGACCGTGTGCCCCTTGATGTCCATGCCGAGGATGTTCGTGGCGTGGGTGTTCGCCTCCGCGACGGTGTCGGCGAGTTTGACGCCGCCCGCCTTGCCTCGGCCGCCCACCTTCACCTGCGCTTTGACGACCACCCGGTCACCGAGGCGCTCAGCGAGTTCCACTGCCTCCTGCGGGGTGGTGGCGACGCCGCCGTCCAGTACCGGCACACTGTGCCGGGCGAACAGTGCGCGGCCCTGGTATTCGTACAGATCCACTGTAGAGTCCGCTCCAGTAGCTAGTCTTCTTTGACCGGGTTGCCTGGCCCGACCCGCTCCCCTCGGGTGGTCCCCGCGGCCGCGAAGCGGCGGCCGGGGTCCGCGGGCCGGAAAATCTGCTCAGGTGCCCGTTAGCGCAGCGTAACGCGCGGACGGCCGCCGCGGCCGCCTGACGGTGCACCGATGTGACGAGATCGAAGATCTCACGGTGCGTATGCGCCGCCGTGAGACCACGGAAAACGCCGTGCCGGACGGCGGTGGAGGAGTTTGGGAGGCGCAGGCCACGGCGGAGCGATTCCGCACACCGACGCACCTTATAGCTTATAACCTCCGCAGTGCCGGAGTGTCCGTGCGTGTGGTGCCTCGGGCTGTTTTATAGCCTATAACTTCTACCGCGGAGAAGCGCGTTCGCGCGGACCGTTCTGGCAAAGGTTATAGCCTATAATTTTCATTGCGCGACAATCGGGCGCAGAGCATCTCATGGCTATTTTATAGCCTATAATCTCGCTTGTGAAGGCGCGCAGTGCGCAGGTTATACCTATAACCTCTGCTGTGGCGGCATGGCCTTGCGCGTTCGTGTTCCCGGCGCAAATGAGCGGGGACCGGACGCACCCCTCAGGCGTCCGGTCCCCTTTTCGTCGGGAATCAAGCCCACCCCTCAAAGGCTTGATCCCCTTTAGGCACGATGCCCTATCGCCACCCCTCAATCGACAGGGCATCGGCAGTTTGTGGCATAGCTCTATGAGCCGTGCTATACCGAATGCGATGGCTCTCGCCTCGCTCTCCGATGCGTCTCGCGCCGTTTTGCACTGCGTCCGACACTATTAAGAACGAGGCGGGTCGCGGGCCGGTTACGGGGCTGGCAAAAGATTTTTTCCAAACGGCGTATCAGCTGGTGGAGGCCGTGTGTTCCCTTGCGGCGTCACCCGTTTCGGTGCCGCCGACGTGCTCGGCGACCCATTCGGCGATCACCTGAGTCGAGGCCCCGGGGCCGAAAGTCGCGGCCACCCCGGCTTCGCGCAGCGCCTTCGCGTCCTCGTCGGGAATGATGCCGCCGCCGAATACGACGATGTCGCGCGCATCGGCCTCGTCGAGTAGTCGCAGCACTCGCGGGAACAGCGTCATATGCGCGCCCGAGAGAATGCTCAATCCGATCGCGTCGGCGTCTTCGGCCAGCGCCGTCGCCACGACCTGCTCGGGGGAATTGTGCAGACCGGTGTAGATCACTTCCATGCCCGCGTCGCGCAGCGCGCGGGCCACGACCTTCGCGCCGCGGTCGTGCCCGTCGAGCCCGACCTTCGCCACGACCACCCGGACGGGCGCGCCGTTGTGGGGCGCGCGCGATGCAGACATAGTGACCTCCTCGTCTGCGGCCGCGGCACCAGTGCCGGTTCGCGGCCCCGCGAGTGCCGCGGGGCCGGTTCGCGGCGCCACGGTGTCGCCGTGGCTGCCGCGGCCGTCATACGAGTGAGCTTAGTCGCGACCGGGCGGAGCGCAAAGGCTACCGGCCGTATGGCGGCTGCCCGGGTTGCTGGCCCGGCTGCTGACCGGGGTGCTGCCCCTGCTGGTATCCGGGCGGGGGCGGCGGGTACGCGCCGGGCTGCTGCTGGCCGGGGTGCGGCGGGTAGACGCCCGGGGCGCCCTGCGCAGGAGCGCCCTTGATGTACGCCTTCACCTGCTCGTCCTTGATGTAGATGAAGGACGCGTAGCCGTAGATGCCCGCGGTGACGAGGTTGAGCAGCAGCGGCAGGACGGCGAGGGCTCCGGTGATCGACATCGTGGAGAGGCCGCCGAGCACGCCGAGCAGCGAGAGCCCGGCGAAGACCATCATGAGGATGACGCCGGTCATGCGCAGGCCGCCCGAGCGGATCTGCCCGCGCGGCAGGGCGTAGCCGTACCAGCCGAACGCGAGGGCGAGCAGGATGCCGAGGGTCGCCGAGAAGAGCGCGAACCCGCCGAGGATGGCGAGGGACGCGATGCTGCCGATGAGGCCGATTCCGGCGCCGATCAGCGCCACGAGGCCGATGCGCTTGACGCCGTCGGGGGCCGTGCCCGGAGCGGCCTGCGGCTGGCCGTACGGCTGGCCGCCCTGCTGCGGCGGGTACTGGGCCTGCGGCGGCTGCTGGCCGTAAGGCTGCTGCTGCCCGTACGGCTGCTGTCCGGGCATCGGGGGCGGCGTCGGCTGCCCGAGCGGGTTCGACTGGCCGGGCACCGGCGCGGACGGCTGGAAGCCGGTCTGCGATCCGCCGGACTGCGGCATGACCGAGGTCTCCTCGAAGGGCGCGGGCGGGTTGGCCGGGCCGGTCGGGTTGCCGAGCGGCGAGGGAGGCGGCGGCGGGGGAGCGGCGGACGCGCCGCCGGCCTTGCGCAGCTTCATCGTCGAGTCGAGGTTCTCGACGCTCTCGGCCTCGGGGGGCTCTGCCTTGGACTGGGACCCCGGCTTGAGCTTGAAGGTGCCGCCGTCCTCGTCCTCTTGCTGCTGGTTCTCGGGGTGAGCCATGAGATCTACGCTCCAAGCCGGATCAGGTCGTGACTTCTGCCAGTCTCACGATACCGACTTCGTCAAACGTCCAGAAGACGCGCCGTCACGCGAGGTGCTTCCTGAGGACCGCGTTGTGGGTGGGGCGGGCGGCCTCCCAGCGCTCGCGCCCGGCGTCGGTGAGCGCGAGGAAGTTGGCGCGGCGGTCGAAATCGCAGGCGGCGCGGGTCACGAGCCCGGCCTTCTCCAACCGCGTGACGGTGCGCGAGAGGGCGCTCTGGCTCAGGTACATCTCCGCCTCCAGATCCTTCATCTTGACCTTGCCGTCGTTGGACCGGCACTGGCCGCTGAGGATCTGGAGCACCTCGAACTCGCTGAGTCCCAACCGGTGCAGGGACTGCAGCTCGTTCTCCAGCTCGCATGACGTGTCGTGATACACACGCAGTGTCTCAGACCACTGCCCGCAGACGTCTTGATCCGATTCAGGCTCCATGACCAGCAGATTACCATGTCAAGACATTTTATGTCCATGCAATTGATGTGTTGACATCCAATGCACGTACATGTAACTTGATCGCCGTGACACTCACGGAAACCGAACCCGCGCAGCTCCCCGACCTCCGAACCCCCGCACATGCCCCGAGCCGTTGGGGCCCAAAGCTCTGGGCGATCCTCTTCGTCGCCGGAGTGGCGATGTTCCTCGACGCCCTCGACGTCTCCATGGTCGGCGTGGCACTGCCCTCCATCGGCGCCGAGCTCGGCCTCGACACCGCGAGCCTCCAGTGGATCGTCAACGGCTACATCCTCGGCTACGGCGGCCTCCTGCTCCTCGGAGGCAGGGCCGCCGACCTCCTCGGACGGCGCCGCGTCTTCCTGACCGCCCTGGTCGTCTTCGGCCTCGCCTCCCTGGCCGGCGGTCTGGTCGACGACGGCGCGCTGCTCATCGCCAGCCGCATCGTCAAGGGCGTCGCCGCCGCCTTCACCGCCCCGGCCGCCCTGTCGATCATCACCACCACCTTCAAGGAGGGCCACGACCGCAACAAGGCGCTCTCGCTCTTCAGCGTCTTCGGCGCCACCGGCTACGCCTCCGGCCTCATCGTCTCCGGATTCCTGACCGGCATCGACTGGCGCTTGACGTTCTACGCGCCCGTCGTGGTCGTCGCCGCCCTCATCGCCGCCGCCTTCTTCGTGGTGCCCCGCGGCGAGGACAACGAGCGCGGCAGCGTCGACCTCCTCGGCGCGGCCCTGCTCACCGGCGGCATGCTCACCGCGGTCTACACGATCGTCACCGTCCCCGAGAACGGCTTCGGCCCGCTCACCACCGCCACGGCCGTCGCCGCCGTCGTCCTGCTCGGCGCGTTCCTCATCGCCGAGAACCGGGTCCGCCACCCGCTGGTGCGCCTGGGCATCCTCAAGGTCTCCTCGATCGTGCGGGCCAACCTCGCGGCCCTGGCGATCTTCGGCTCCTACGTCAGCTTCCAGACGATCGTGTCGCTGTACCTGCAGAACACGCTCGAATGGGGCCCGATGCGGATGGCGCTCGCGCTGGCTCCGGCCGGAGTCATCGTCGCGTTCCTGTCGCCGATCGCCGGCAAGCTCATCGACCGCTTCGGCACCACCCCGATGATCATCGCCTCGATGGCCTCGTTCGTCCTGGGCTACCTGTGGTTCATCCTCCGCGGCGGCAGCCCCGACCCGGCGTACTTCACCGACTACCTGCCGAGCTTCCTGCTGCTGGGCCTGGGCTTCGCGCTGGGCTTCTCCTCGACCATGGTCCAGGCCACCGAGGGCATCCACGACGACGAGCAGGGGCTCGCCTCCGGGCTGGTCCAGACCTCCGGCCAGATCGGCGGCGCGATCGTCCTGGCGATCGTCACCGGCCTGATCTCCGGCGGCGCCGCCACCGGCATCGGCCAGTACCAGCCGGGGCTCTACCTCGTCATCACCGTCGCGGCGATCGGCCTCCTGGCCTCGGCCACGGCCCTGCTGGCGCGCCGCCAGGCGCTCCCCGAGGCCGCATGACCCGCACCCGCTGAGCAGTTCAGGGGCCGCCCGCCCAGGGCGGCCCCTACGTCGTCTCCAGATACGTCAAGTGCCGCGCCAGCTCCAGGGCGGTCGGACGCGGGAAGTACCGGTCGATCCGGCCGCCGCCCATCACCGCGGTCGCGTGGGCCCGCGCGGCGGCGTCCGGGTCGTGCGTGACCATGACGACCGTCTGGGCGAACTCGTCGACCAGATCCCGCAGCAGGTCGAGCACCTCGTCGGCGCTGCCCGGATCGAGCGCGCCGGTCGGCTCGTCGGCGAAGACGACCTCCGGCCGCGCCGCCAGCGAGCGGGCGATCGCGGCCTTCTGCTGCTGGCCCGCCGAGAGCCGCCCGGCCCGGCGGCGCAGCAGCGGACCGATGCCGACCCGATCGGCCAGCTCGCCGAGCCACCGCCGGTCGGCCGGGGCGCCCGACAGGCGCAGTGGCAGCGTGATGTTCTCCTCGACCGTCAGCGACGGCAGCAGGTTATAGGACTGGAAGACGAAGCCGATGCGGTCGCGGCGCAGCGCCGTCCGCCGCGCCTCGTCGAGCCGCGAGAGCTCCGTCCCGCCGATGAACACCTCGCCGGAAGTGGGGGAGTCGAGCCCGGCGGCGCAGTGCAGCAGCGTCGACTTGCCCGACCCGGCCGGGCCCATGACGGCCAGGAACGAGCCGCGCGGCACCTGGAGCGAGACGCGGTCGAGCACGGTGTGCGCGCCGTCGTAAGTCTTCGTGACCTCTCGCATGAGCAGCGCGGCGGGCCTGGTCGGATCCTCGCGCAGCGCAGTCTGCGGCAGCTGCATCGTCGGCATCGTCATCGCCTCCGCTGGAAGAAGCGGATCAGGAGCGCGGCCCCCGAGAAGATCGCGACGGCGCCGAACGGGACCGCCAGCAGGTCGAGCCCGATCAGCGACAGGCCGCCGTTGACGACCAGTGCGAGGACCAGCACGATCCACAGGAGCGTGTCGGTGCCGTTGGAGGCGGGCCGAGCCGTGGTCTCGGCGGTGTCGGACGGGTATTGCCCGGTCATGGCGGACCCCTTTCGAAGCGGTTGTCGATATGCCTCGACGCTATGGCGGAAAACGTTGCCGCCCAATGCAGTCACCTGGCGAAACAGCGGTGGGGGCAGCGTTACGACACCCGGTACAGCCCGCTGTACCGACGGAAGCGCCGCCCGCGGGTACGTTTGTGGCGAATCCAGAGAGGAGGAGCCCGATGAGCAGTCAGAACAGTAGCCAGAACGCGGCCGGGAGCGACGGCCGGCAGCTGCTGGGCGAGGCACTGCGCAGCAGCGCGTACGCCGTCTACGGCGCCGCCATCGGCCTCCTCGCGCTCTACACCCTCCCGCTGCTCGCGGCCGTGGCCGTCCTGCGCGCCGTGGGCGTCGGCCGCCCGCTGGTGCGCCCGACGCTGCGCTGGGTGCGCCGCCTGGCCGACCTCGAACGGGGCCGCCTGCGCCGCCTCGGGCACGAGATCGAATCGCCCTACCATGAGCCGGACCCCGAACCCGGCCTGACGCTGCGCGAGATCGCCGCCGAGCCCGAGGCGCGCCGCGACCTGGCCTGGCTGTTCCTCCACGCCACGTGGGGCCTGGTCATCGGCATCGTCGTCATCCAGCTGCCGTTCACGGCCGTCCACGACATCACCTATCCGATCTGGTGGCAGCTCGCCCTTCCGTCCGACCAGGAGATCTTCAACGGCTTCATCGAGGCCGAGACGTGGAGCGCCGCGGCGATCGGGCCCGTGGCCGGCATCGCCGTGTTCGCGCTGTGGCTCATCGGCGCCTCGAAGCTGTGCGAGCTCCAGGCCCGGCCCGGCGTCAACCTGCTCGGCCCCGACCCGGACGTCGACCTCTCCGAGCGGGTCGCCCGCCTCACCGCCACGCGCGCCGCCGCGCTCGACGCCCATGCCGTGGAGCTGCGGCGCATCGAGCGGGCCCTGCACGACGGCGCCCAGAACCGCATCGTCGGCGTCGCGGTCCTCGTCGGCGCCGCCCGCCGCGAGGTCGAGCGCAATCCCGAGCGCGCCGACGAGATCCTCGCCCGCGCCCAGGACACCGTCGAGGACGCCCTGGCCGAGCTGCGCGCCGTCGTCCGCTCGATCCTGCCGCCGGTGCTGGAGAACCGCGGCCTCGAAGGGGCGCTGAGCGCCCTCGCCTCGGACTGCCCCGTCCCGTGCAAGGTCACCGTCGACGTCCCGGTCCGCTGCCCGGCCAGTGTCGAGGCGACCGCCTACTTCGTCGTGGCAGAGTCATTGACGAACGTCGCCAAGCACAGCCGGGCGAGCCGCGCCGAAGTCGAGGTGCGGCTGCGCGGCGGGCGCCTGCACGTGCGCGTCACCGACGACGGCCGCGGCGGCGCCGCCGCCGCGGGCGGCTCGGGGCTGGCCGGGATCGGCCGCCGCGTCGAGGCCCACGACGGCGACGTGACCGTGAACAGCCCGCCGGGCGGGCCGACCGAGATCGAAGTGGAGCTGCCATGCGGATCGTGATCGCCGAGGACGACACCCTCCTGCGCGAGGGCCTTGGCCTGGTGCTGCGCGGGGAGGGCTTCGACGTCGTCGCCTCCACCGGTGACCCGGAGGCGTTCCTGGCCGCCGTCGAGGAGCACCGCCCCGACGTCGCCGTCGTCGACGTCCGGATGCCGCCCACGCACACCGACGAGGGCATCAAGGCCGCCGTCGCGGCCCGGCGCGCCCACCCCGAGCTCGCCGTCCTCGTCCTGTCGGCCTATGTGGAGGAGAGCTTCGCGACCGATCTGCTCGCCGTGGGCGCCAAGCGCGTCGGCTACCTGCTCAAGGAGCGCGTCGGCCGCGTCGACGCCTTCGTGGAGGCGCTGCGCCGCGTCGCCGGCGGCGGCACCGCCATCGACCCCGAGGTGGTCGCCCAGCTGTTCGCGCAGCGCCGCGCCGGGGACCCGCTGGAGCGGCTCACCCCGCGCGAGAAGGAGGTCCTGTCGGTCATGGCCGAGGGCCTGGGCAACGCCGCGATCGCGCAGCGGCTGTTCATCACCGAGAACGCCGTCCACAAGCACATCCGCAACATCTTCTTCAAGCTCGACCTGGCCCCCGACGACCACACCGACCGCCGCGTCGCCGCGGTCCTGCGCTATTTGGAGAGCGCCTGACCGCTCGCTAGTCGTGGGCGAGCGAGGACCACATGCCCCGCTTCTCGGACTTCGCCAGGCGCTCGGCCTTGCGGAGCGTGTCGCCGATGGTGAGCTCCTGGTGCCGCAGGATGTAGGTGTGCGCCATGCCTTCGGCGACGGCCAGAACGGCATAGTTCATGCCGTTCTCCATGATCACGTGCGCCAGCAGCCGGTCGTACTGGTCGTAGATCGGGTCGCCCGGGTCGGTGAACAAGTGGAGGGTCCGGCCCTCCAGCTTGCGCTTGGCGTACGCCTTCGCCTCGGCGCCCCAGTCCTCCTCTTCCCTGAAGCCGCCCGACTCGGGTGAGTTGATCCCCATGATGCGCACGCGGGTCTTCTCGCCGTCGATGACCGCGCGGAACGTGTCGCCGTCCACCACCTCGTATGCCTCGACCGTCGCGAAGAAGTCGCCGGGACCTTCCATGTCACTCTCCACTCGCTACCCGGGCCGCACCGCGCGGCCGCGTCTGCCGACTCATCCTCGCATTCGCCGCAGTGCGCCGCACGCCTCGTACCGGCATTCGGGCAACGCTGCTGCCCGCGACCACGGCCGTCCTATGACAGACTGGGCGGCGTGAAGGACCGAGCGAACACGTCGTCCGCCGCCGCGCAGCGGGACACGGTGGTCGTCGACCCCGCGAAGCGCCCGGCCCCGTCCCGGCGCCCGCGCACGCTGTTCGCCTCGGCGGCGGCCACCGTCCTGTGGTGCGCCACGGTCGTCTACACGCCGATCCTGGTCCTGGTCATCCTCGCGTGGTGGCTCGCCGGGCGCGCGGGCGACGTGTCCACCGTGGTCGCCGCCGCGGGTGTCGCCTGGATCGCCGGGCACGGCGTCGGCGCCGACATCGGAGGTATCCACCTGACGGTCACGCCGCTGCTGCTCACCGCCGTGCTCGCCTGGCGGCTCGCCAAGGCCGCCGCCGCCACGACGCGCGCGATCGGCGGGAAGGACGCGGCCGCCGTCCGGGCCGCCGCGGGCACCGTCTCGATCCTCTACATCGGACTCGCCACCGGCGCGGCGGCACTCGTCTCCACCGGGCCGTTCACCGTCTCGGTGGCCGAGACCCTCGCGTACACCGCGCCGTTCGCCGTCGCCGCCACCGCCTTCGGCGCCGCCCGCGAAGCGGGCGTGCTGCCCTGGGAGCGGTCCTCGGTCTGGCTGCGGCGCGGCGTGCGCACCGGAGCGCTCGTCGTCGGCGCCCTGCTCGCCTGCGGCTCGGCCGCCGTCGGCGTGGCCTTCGCCGTGCGCGGCGGCGCCGTGGCCGACACGTTCGGCCTCTACGGCTCGGGCGCCTGGGCCGTGGCGCTGCTGAGCCTGCTGTACCTGCCGAACCTCGCCGTCTGGGCCGTCGCCTATCTCTGCGGCCCCGGCTTCGCCGTCGGCGTCGGCACCGCCGTGCAGGTCGAACTGGTCGAACTCGGCCCGCTCCCGGCGTTCCCGGTCTTCGCGGCCGTGCCGACCGGCCCGCTGCCCGCCTCCGCGACCATCCTCATCGGACTGCCGCTGATGCTCGCGGCCGTGTTCGGCGTCGTGCTCACCTACCGGTCGCCCGACCTGCGCGTCCCCCGCGTCACCACCGCCGCGATCCTCGGCGCGGCCGTCGCCGCCGCGCTCCTGGCGGCCCTCTCGTGGGCCTCCGGCGGCGCCGCCGGGACCGACCTGCTCTCGCGGATCGGCCCGGACCCGTGGCCCGTGGCGATGCTCGGCGGCGTCCAGATCCTCATCGGCCTCGTCGGCGCCGCGCTCGTGGCGCGCCTGTTCGCCGTCCACCGCCGCGCCGCCGAAGCCGAGCTGGTGCGCAGAGACACGGTCGTCATCCCCGAACCGGCCCCGAGCCGCGACGACGCGTTACCGTACTGGTCGTGACCACTGCTCCAACTGACGGCTCGCAGGCTTCGCCGAAGCGGCTCGTCGTGCTCGTCTCCGGCTCCGGCTCCAACCTCCAGGCGCTCATCGACGCCTCGCGCGACCCCGCGTACGGGGCCGTCGTCGCCGCAGTCGGCGCCGACCGCGACGGCACGTTCGGCCTCAAGCGCGCCGAGGACGCCGGGATCCCCACGTTCGTGCGCAAGGTCCGCGACTACCCCGACCGCGACGCCTGGGACGCCGCGCTCACCGAGACCGTCGCCTCCTACGAGCCCCACATCGTCGTCTCGGCCGGATTCCTGAAGCTGTGCGGGCCGCGGTTCCTGGCGGCCTTCCCCGGCCGCTACGTCAACACCCACAACTCGCTGCTCCCGGCCTTCCCCGGCATGAACGGCCCCGGCGAGGCCCTCGCCGCCGGAGTGAAGCTCGCCGGGGCGACCCTGTTCATCTGCGACTCCGGCGTCGACACCGGCCCGATCGTCGCCCAGACGGCCGTCCCCGTCGAAGACGACGACACGGTCGACACGCTCACCGAGCGCATCAAGGAGGCCGAGCGCGCCCAGCTCGTCGCCTCGGTCGGCCGCATGGTCCGAGACGGCTGGACCGTCGAGGACCGCAGAGTCCGCCTCGGCTAGACCCGCATGGACCCCTCAAACCCTCTGGCGATCAACGCCCTCGAATCGACGACCGTCGTCGTCTCGCTCGCGCTGCTGCCCGCCGTGGCCCTGCTCGTGTGGGCGATCGCCGCGCTCAGGATCCGGAGCGGCCGTGAACCCAAAGCCAGCTGGCGCGACACCATCGCCGAAGTCGGCGCCGTCGCCGGGACCCTGCCGTGGCTGCTGCTCGTCCTCACCCCCAGGGAAGGCGAGAGCGCCGTGCAGCTCGTGCCGCTGGTCGACCTCGCCGACCTGGCCGCCGCCGACCCGCGCACGATCGTCGAGCAGCTCGTCGGCAACCTCGTCCTGTTCGCCGCCGCCGGGTTCTTCGTCCCGATCCGATTCCCGATCGGGCTCGGCGCCGTCGCCCTCTGGGCCGCCGCCGGGTGCACCGCCGTCGAGGCGGCGCAGTACCTGTTCGGCACCGGCCGCGTCGCCTCGGTCGACGACGTCCTGCTCAACACGCTCGGCGCGGTCCTCGCCGCCCTCGCGTCGCGGCGCTGGTGGCGAATCCGGTCACAGCGCGACGAGGCGCCCGCGCTCGCCGACCGCTGAAGGCCCCGGCGGATCCGGCCGGCAGCCCGCGCACAGGTGCCGCCCGGACGCGCCCGAGCCCAGCTGCCAGCCCTCGGCCTCGGCCGCCGCGCACAGCACCGGCCAGCTGTAGAAGGAGTCGTCATGGGAGTTGAACCGCCCTCCGCATCCGTCGCAGCAGAGTTCGTAGTCGGGGGTGTTGTTCATCGAGGAATACGTATGTCTACTCATGGTTCCATCCCTGTACCCGCCCGGCGCGCCGGAGAAACCGGAGCGCGCCGGGCGGTGATGGTGCCGTCATGTGCCGCCGGTGCGGCCCCTCACTGCTCGATCTGCTTGGCGCCGGAACCCACCAGCACCTTGCGGGGCTTCGCCTGCTCGGCCATCGGGATGGTCACGGTGAGCACGCCGTCGTCGTAAGAAGCTCGCACGTGCTCGGTGTCCAGCGCCTCGCTCAGGAACAGCCGCCGCACGAACGTGCCGCTGGGCCGCTCGGCGTGGATGACCTCGCGGTCGCCCGCTTCGGCGCCGCGGCGTTCGGCCCGGACGGTGAGGACGTTGCGTTCGACTTCCAGGTCGAAGTCGCTCTCGCGGACACCGGGCAGGTCGAGCTGGACGGTGAACGTGTCGCCCTCCCTCCAGGCGTCCATCGGAATCGACAACTGGGAGTCCGTCCGCCCGAGCATCTGCTGGGCCAGGCGGTCGAGTTCCCGGAACGGATCGGTGCGCATCAGCATCGAGAAGTCACCTCCTGGGTGAATATGGTGAACTGACTGTCAGTAAATATATATCGCTTGATTTAGATTTTGTCAAACAAGATTCCAGAGGTAAGTTAGTGACGTAGACATCAAGGCAATGGAGGAGAATGTGCTGCCCGACCCGCCGAGCGCCGCTCGACCCCGATCCGACCAAGCGCTGTACAGCATCTCGGTGGCGGCCGAGCTGCTGGACATGGCCCCCCAGAACCTGCGCGTCTACGAGGCCCGCGGCCTCGTGGAACCCAGTCGCACCGCCGGCGGCACGCGTCGCTACAGCGACGACGACGTGGAACGGATCCGCCACATCGGCGAACTCCTCGACGCCGGCCTCAACTTCGTCGGGATCAAGCGGGTCCTCGAAATGGAGCTGGAGCTGGAGCGGCTGCGCACCGAGCTCCACGGCGCCCACGCCAGCCGGGACCGCCGCGGCGACGCCTGACGCCCGGTGGCGTGCTCCGCCGGCGGCGTCCGAAGGCGCGGGGCGGCCACCGTGTTACCCTCGGCTTGTCGCGACTGGCGAGGACGTCGACAGCGCAGGTCTCCCGTGGCACGGACCGGGCAGCTCGTTGTTGAGGGGAGACCCTGGAGGCGTTCGCAGGTGGAGCACCACCGGGGAGCGGCACTGCTGAACCTGTTACTGCGGTCGAACGCCTGGGCCGCAGTCATCTCAACGATTCAGGAGCAGTGCACCCGTGAGCGACGCATCCGTGTCCGCGCATTCCAAGCCCATCAGGCGCGCCCTCGTGTCGGTCTTCGACAAGACCGGCGTCGTCGAGCTGGCCGCCGACCTCCACGCCGCAGGCGTCGAGCTCGTCTCCACCGGCTCGACCGCGGCCCGCATCGGCGAGGCCGGCATCCCGGTGACCAAGGTCGAAGACCTCACCGGCTTCCCCGAGATCCTCGACGACCGCGTCAAGACCCTCCACCCGAAGGTCCACGCCGGGCTCCTCGCCGACGTCCGCAAGGACTCCCACCGCGAGCAGCTCGCCGAGCTCGACATCGAGGTGTTCGACCTGCTGGTCGGCAACCTCTACCCGTTCGCCCAGACCGTCGCCTCCGGCGCCGGCTTCGACGACATCGTGGAGAAGATCGACGTCGGCGGCCCCTCGATGGTCCGCGGCGCCGCCAAGAACCACGCCAACGTCGCCGTCGTGGTCGACCCGGCCGACTACGAGTGGATCCGCGCCGCCGCGGCCGAAGGCACCACCGCCGAGCAGCGGCTCCGCCTCGCCGCGAAGGCCTTCGCGCACCTGGCCACCTACGACGCGACCGTCGCGACCTGGCTCGCCGAGCAGTCCGGCCCCGAAGGCCTCCCCGACTTCCACGCCGTCCCGGCCGCCAAGCTCGCCGACCTGCGCTACGGCGAGAACCCGCACCAGGGCGCCGCGCTCTACGACGACCCGCTGGCCCCCGCCGGGCTCGCGCAGGCCGAGCAGCTGCACGGCAAGGCCATGAGCTTCAACAACTACACCGACGCCGACGCCGCCTGGCGGGCGGCGCACGACTTCGCCGACCCGTGCGTGGCGATCATCAAGCACGCCAACCCGTGCGGGATCGCCGTCGGCGGCTCGATCGCCGAGGCCCACCGCCGCGCCCACGAGTGCGACCCGGTGAGCGCCTACGGCGGCGTCATCGCCGCCAACGGCGAGATCGACGCCGCCGCTGCGGCGCAGATCGCCGAGATCTTCACCGAGGTGGTCGTGGCCCCGGCCTTCAGCGAGGAGGCCGTGGCGATCCTGACGAAGAAGAAGAACATCCGGCTGCTGCGCGCCCCGGAGTGGACGCCGTCGCGGATGGAGCTGAAGCCGATCTCCGGCGGGCTGCTCGCGCAGCGGCCCGACCGCATCGACGCCGAGGGCGACGGGGCCGCGCAGTGGCGGCTGGTCACCGGCGAGCCCGCCGACGAGGCGACGCTCGCGGACCTGGAGTTCGCCTGGCGGGCCGTGCGGTCGGTCAAGTCGAACGCGATCCTGCTGGCGCAGGGGAACGCCTCGGTCGGGGTCGGGATGGGCCAGGTGAACCGGGTCGACTCGGCGAGGCTCGCGGTCGAGCGGGCGGGCGACCGCGTCAAGGGCGCCGTGGCGGCCTCCGACGCGTTCTTCCCGTTCCCGGACGGCCTGGAGATCCTCGCCGGAGCCGGAGTGAAGGCGGTCGTGCAGCCGGGAGGATCGGTCCGAGACGAAGCGGTCATCGCCGCCGCCGAGCAAGCCGGAGTGACCATGTACTTCACGGGCACGAGGCACTTCACCCACTGAGCGAAGCGAAGTGGGTGAAGCAGGGG
>NZ_KI519475.1:74549-158788 GCF_000482705.1 Glycomyces arizonensis DSM 44726
TGAGCGAAGCGAAGTGGGTGAAGCAGGGGTGCAGCATCCACTGAGCGAAGCGAAGCGGGTGAAGCGAGAGCGCGGCACCCACTGAGCGAGCGAAGACAGAACCGCAGACGCGCCGCGGCCCCGGAGGAGCGGGACTCCTCCGGGGCCGCGGCCGTTCGCTGTGCGCTAAGAGGCCCAGGCGAGGCAGGTGCTCGGGAGGTAGCCCCACTCGTCGCCCGCGTAGTTCACGTGGGCCCACAGGCTGGTGGTGGACCCGCAGGCGGTGTACGACTCGCCTTCGACGAGCGAGCAGTCTGCCGTGTACGTCCGGCCGGCGACGACGGCGCCGACCGTGCCCTCACCGGTGCCGGGAGCCGCCCAGACCGAGCGGTTCTCCTCGGCGACCGCCGAGCAGGCCGCGGCGGCCGCGTCGGTTCCCGGCGCGGCGGAGGCGGCGGCGGCGAACGTCGCGGAGAGCGCCAGCCCCGCGCCGACAGCCATGAGCGCCATCAGGAATCGTTTCAAAGTTCTCTCCCATCCGATGTGGCGTCGCGGGGGTGGCCCGCGACACCGTGACGCTTTCACGAACCGCCGCCGATGTCGATGCCAGAACGCTTTTAGTCAATTTTTTTACATATTCGACGGGTTTGCCGTCTGCCGCTGGTGGCGCGCAAAGGGCGTTGTTGAGCAGCTGTTCGGCTTTGGAATGCGGCGTGCCTGGCGGATAACGATGGCTTGCCACGGGTGTGGTGTACTAGAATCGCACATGTGGTACTCGACTTCGCTGCCCTAGGGCGCCGCATCGCCGACGCCCGAAAGCGCTCCGGCCTGACACAGGACGGCCTCTCGGCCGCCGTCACCGGTCTGGACCGTACCGCGATCGCGAAGATCGAAACCGGGGGCCGCCGGGTGACCGCACTCGAGTTGGCGGACATTGCCGAGGCGCTCAACGTCAGGCTCGAATGGTTCCTGACCGACGGGCCGCCCTCGATCGTCGCCTACCGCAACATGAGCGAACCCGGACAGGCCAGCGCTCCGTTAGACGCCGCGATCGAATGCCGTGTCCGAGAAGTCGAGTTCGTCGCCGACCACGACCGGCAGTTCCGTGACTCCCTCGTTGAACTGCCATCGTTCGCGGTTCCGCGAGACCTCGACGCCGCTGAACGGCTCGGGGGCAAGGCTCGGGCGCTCTTGAAGGTCGGACAGGCCGAGCCGCTCTACGACCTCCACGAGAGGCTCGCCGGTGCCGGAGTGGTTCCATTCGTCGTGGAATCAGGTCTTGACGCGGCCGATGCGGCCAGTGCATCGCTGCAATCCGGAGCAGTGGTCGTGGTCAACGGATCGCTGAAGGTCGGCAGACGTCGTCTCGCGCTCGCCCATGAACTGGGCCATCTGCTGGTCGCCGACGGCTATACGGTTGATCGGCAGGTCGATGCGCTGCAATCCGACCACAAGGAGCGCGCGATGGACCGTTTCGCACGGGCGCTGCTGCTGCCGAAGGCCGCGTTGCGCGAGCGCTGGCTCACCTGGGGCGGCGGTGAACCGGACTCCTTGAGAGAGGCCGCGGTTCGGACCGCGAGCCATTTCCGAGTCGACATGGCGACATTGGCGCGCCGCCTGCTCGATATCGGACTGCTGGACGGCGAGAGCGCCGAGTTCGTCCGCGAGACGCGGACCGGCAAGGCGGACTTCTACGAATACAACCTGCTGTCCAAGGACGAATTCGCCTCAGGCGACCTTCCCAAGGAATATGTGACCGCCGTGCTGCGGCTCTTCAAAGCCGAGATCGTCAGCGAGGCCCGTGCGCTGGACCTGCTGTTCGGGACATGGGAGGCCGCAGACCTGCCGGAACCGTCATGTACTGCACGGCACTTCCTGGAAACCGCGCACTAGAGCAGCGCGAGTTTGAGCAGGAGCGCCCGGTCCAGTGCCTCCTGCTCTTCGAATTCCAGAGCGCCTTTGAATTCGCCGAGGCGGCCGTGATCGACCGAATAGATCTGATCGGTCAGGATGCGGGTTTTTGCACCGAGAAACTCGACTTGCGGCCGGTAGATTGTCGGCTCGGCACCGGTGGAGGTCAGCGCTACGGTGACGGTGCTGCAAGCGAACGCGTCGGATTGGATGATCACGCCGTAGCGTCGACCTTGCTGTTCATGGCCTGAGGCCGCTTTGGAGGGCTTGATTTCGTAGATCGCGCCCCTGAAGATCACTCCGAGACTCCCATGTAGCGCTGGATCGCGAGCATCTCCGCGCGGTCGTTCGGGTCTGCCTCAACGCGCTCGGCATCGGCTTTGGCCTGTCTGATGAGCCTTTCGCGGTAGGCGTGCAGCAGTGCCCCACGGACAGCCTCGGTCCGGGACTGGCCGTCTTCGGTCAGCGCCTGGAGTGCCTTCTCCATTGCCTCGTCAGTGCGTACGTTCAGCGTAGACATGAAATCATTGTAACACAACATGTGATACGTTTCTGCGAGCTGATAACCGCGCCAGGAAGCGGAAGACCCGCTCCGGCGTCCACGGCGTCGCTTCCGCCTCGTCGGTCGTGCCGTGCGTGTAGAGCGTGAACGAGTCGACCTCGAACCTCGCCTCGAAGTCCCGCAGCGCCCCGAACGTCCGGTCCAGCGCGTCCTTGTCCACGTCCTGGGCCACCGTCACGTGCGGGTGGTACGGGAACCGCTGCTCGCGCCGTTTGATCGGCCCGTTCCGGATCGCCGACTCCAGCTGCTCGCACACCGCGATCCCGTCGACCACGGCCACGAACACCACCTCGGTGACCGGCCGGAACGACCCGGTCCCGCGCAGGTGCAGCTCGAAGGGCCGCATGTTCGCGGCCAGGTCCTCCAGGTGCTCTTCGAGCGGGCCGAGCACCTCAGTGTCGATCACGGTGGGGCCCAGCAGCGTCAGGTGCGCGGGCACGATCCCGCCGAGCGGGTCCCCCGACGCGATGCGGGCCGCGTCGAGTCCGATCCGCCACCGCTCGGGCACGGGGATCGCCACGCCGACCGTGACGCCGGGATGGTCCGCCCCCGTCCGGTCCACTGGCCCGTCCCCGCTAGTTCGCCACTGGGGGGTAGAAGCCGACCTTCTTGTACGCCTTCGCGAGCGTTCGCGAGGCCACGGCCCGCGCCTTCTCGGCGCCCTCGACCAGGATCCGGTCGAGTTCGGCCTTGTCGTCGAGGTACTCGCGCGTGGCCCGGGCGATCGGCCCGAGGGTCTCGGCGACGACCTCGGCCAGGTCGCCCTTGAAGTCGCCGTAGCCCTTGCCCTGGTACTCGCTCTCCAGCTTGTCGACCGGGGTGCCGCTGAGCGCCGAGTAGATGACCAGCAGGTTCGTCACGCCCGGCTTGCCCTCGGGGTCGTAGCGCACCTCGGCCTCGGAGTCGGTGACGGCGCTCTTGATCTTCTTGCGCATCTGGTTCGGCTCGTCGAGCAGGTACAGGCACCCGCGCGGGCTCTCGGAGGACTTCGACATCTTCTTGGCGGGGTCGGAGAGGTCCTTGATCGTCTCCGTCTCCTTGAGGATGTACGGCTCGGGCACGGTGAACGTCTGCCCGTAGTTGTTGTTGAAGCGCGCGGCCAGGTCGCGGGTGAGCTCCAGGTGCTGGCGCTGGTCGGCGCCCACCGGCACCCGCTGGGTCTGGTACAGCAGGATGTCGGCCGCCATGAGCACCGGGTAGGTGAACAGGCCCACCGTTGTGTGTTCTTGTTTGGCGGACTTGTCCTTGAACTGGGTCATCCGGGAGGCCTCGCCGAAGCCGGTCTCGCAGCCGAGGATCCAGGCGAGCATGGCGTGCTCGGGCACCTGCGACTGGATGAACAGGTTCGAGCGCTCGGGGTCGACGCCGAGCGCGAGCAGCTGTGCGGCCGAGGTCCGGGAGCGCTGGTGCAATACCTTGGGGTCGTGGGTGACGGTGATCGCGTGTTGGTCGACGACGCAGTAGAACGCGTCGGAGTCCTCTTGCAGCGCCACCCACTGCCGCAGCGCGCCCAGATAGTTCCCGAGGTGGAATGAGTCCGAGGTGGGCTGGATCCCGGAGAACACCCGGGGTGCGCTGGCTGCCGTGGTCATGGCTCGATTCTGTCATCCGGGCGCGGGGCGCGGCCACCCGGTATTGCGGGAAGGGCAAAATTGATGTTTAATTGTGTTGGATCTTGAGCACTCTTCCGAAGGAGCCACCGAGGATGCTGGCGCAGCAGCGACAGAGCAGGATCGCCGAGCGCGTCCACCGGACCGGCGCGGTCCGCGTGGCCGAGCTGGTCGAGGAGTTCGGCGTGTCCGACATGACCATCCGGCGCGACCTGGAGACCCTGGCCGAGCGCGGCCTGGTCGCCAAGGTCCACGGCGGCGCGACCGCGGTGGACTTCGGCTCCACCTCCGAGCCCGGCTTCGCGGTCAAGCAGGTCCGCCAGGAGGCCGAGAAGGAGGCCATCGCCGAGGCCGCCGCCGGCCTCGTCGGCCCCGGGCAGGCCATCGCCCTGTCCGCCGGGACCACGACGTGGACCCTCGCGCACCGCCTCACCGACGTCCCGGACCTGACCGTGGTCACCAACTCGGTGCCCGTCGCCGACGTGTTCTACAAGAGCGGGCGTCCCGACCAGACCGTCATCCTCACCGGCGGCGTCCGCACCCCCTCCGACGCCCTGGTCGGACCGTTCGCGGTCGCCTCGCTCGAACGGGTCAACGTCGACACCGTCTTCCTCGGCGTCCACGGCATGTCCGCCCGCGCCGGGTTCACCACGCCGAACCTGCTGGAGGCCGAGACCGTCGCGACCCTCGCGGAGAAGGGCCGCAGGCTCGTGGTCGTCGCCGACCACACCAAGTTCGACGTCGTCGGGATCGCCACCATCGCGGCCCTGTCCGACGCCGACGTCGTCGTCACCGACGCGCGCCTCGACGAGGAGGCCCGCAGCACCCTGACCGAGCACGTCGACCAGGTCGTGTTCGCCTCCCCGCCCGCCAAATGACCATCCGAGAAGAGACCAGTGTGAGCGAACTCAGCGTGTACACCGAGACCGGCAGCCTCGCCGACGGCCGCCAGGTGCTCTACTTCAACACCGCCCCGGGCGCCGGACGCGCCTCCTTCGCCGACAAGCGCGACCTGGGCGAGCGGGCCGAAGCGGGGCAGCTGCGCTACGACGTGCTGCGCGACGAGTGGATCGCCGTCTCCGCCGGGCGCAACGCCCGCCCGCAGCTGCCGGTCGCCTGCCCGCTGTGCCCCTCCGAGGGGCACGAGCTCACCGAGATCCCCGCCCCGGACTACGAGGTCGCCGTCTTCGAGAACCGCTTCCCCAGCTTCGGCGGCACCCTCCCCGAAGGCGACGCGGCCGAGGCCGAGAGCGGCATGGAGATCAGCGTCCCCGCCACCGGCCGGTGCGAGGTCGTCTGCTTCTCCTCGCAGCACGACGCCTCGTTCGTCGACCTGCCGCCTGAACGCGTCGAACTGGTCGTGCGCACGCTCGCCGCGCGCACCGCCGACCTGTCAGCCCGCGGCGACGTCGCCCAGGTGTTCTGCTTCGAGAACCGCGGCGTCGAGATCGGCGTGACCCTGCACCACCCGCACGGCCAGATCTACGGCTATCCGTACGTCACGCCGCAGACCCGCAGGCACCTGGAGGCCGCCGTCCGCCACCGGGAGGCCACCGGACGGAACCTGTTCGGCGACATCCTCGCCGCCGAGCAGGCCGGGCCGCGCGTCGTGGCCGCCAATGAGCTGTGGACCGCGTTCGTGCCCTACGCCGCGCGCTGGCCCTTCGAGGTCCACCTCTACCCCAACGAGCGCTTCGCCGACCTCGCCGAGCTGCCCGAGGAGTACGTGACCGCGTTCGCGCCGCTCTATCTTGAGGTGCTCCAACGCTTCGACAGTGCTTTCAACACCGATGCCTTCGACGCCGGCCCGATGCCGTACATGGCCGGCTGGCACCAGGCGCCGGTGAACGAGCACCGCGACCTCGCCTGGCTGCGGCTCGAACTCGTCTCCACCCGCCGCGCGGCGGGCAAGGTCAAGTTCCTGGCCTCCTCGGAGTCGATCATGGGCGGCTTCGTCAACGACCTCGGCCCGGAGAAGGCCGCGCAGATCCTGAAGGGTGCACTGTGAAATACCTCGTCACCGGCGGTGCCGGATACATCGGCTCGATCGTCGCCACGATGCTGCTCGAAGACGGGCACGAGGTCGTCGTCCTCGACGACTGCTCCACCGGGGCCGCCGGTCGCGTCCCGGCGGGCGCCGAGCTCGTCCGGCGGCCCGTGCGGGAGGCCGGGGAGGTGCTCGACTCGACCTTCGACGCCGTGCTCCACTTCGCCGGGCTCATCGCCGCGGGCGAGTCCATGCGGAAGCCCGACATCTACTGGGAGGCCAACACCGCCGGGACGTTCGCACTGCTCGACGCCATGCGCACCGCCGGTGTAAAGACCCTCGTGTTCTCCTCCACGGCGGCCGTCTACGGCGACCCGGTCGAGGTCCCGATCCGCGAGGACGCCGTCAAGGCCCCCACCTCCACCTACGGCGCCACGAAGCTCTCGGCCGACATGGCCATCCAGTCCGCGGTCACCGCCTACGGCCTCGCCGCCGTCAGCCTGCGCTACTTCAACGTCGTCGGCGCCTATAAGGACCGCGCCGGAGCCTGGCACGGGGAGAACCACGAGCCGGAGACCCACATCATCCCGATCGCGCTCGACGCCGCCGCCGGGAGGCGCGAGCGGATGGTCCTGTTCGGCGACGACTACCCGACCAAGGACGGCACCTGCGTCCGCGACTACATCCACGTCGCCGACCTCGCCGACGCCCACCTGCTCGCCCTGCGGGCCGCCGAGGCCGGGGAGCACAAGATCTACAACCTCGGCAACGGCAACGGCTTCACCAACAAGGAGGTCGTCGAGACCGTCAAGCGCGTCACCGGCGTCGACTTCCCCGTCGCCGTCGAGGGCCGCCGCGCCGGGGACCCGGCCGAACTCGTGGCCTCCTCCGAGAAGGCCAAGACCGAACTCGGCTGGAAGCCCAGCCGCGACTCACTCGACCGCATGGTCGCCGACGCCTGGGAGTACTACCAGCATGTCCACGGATAGCCACGCCGCAGATCTCGCCGCCACCGCCGAGGACGTCTTCCGCGCCCAGTTCGGCGCCTCGCCGGAAGGCGCGTGGGCCGCGCCCGGGCGCGTCAACCTCATCGGCGAGCACACCGACTACAACGACGGCTTCGTCATGCCGTTCGCGCTGCCGTACTACACCGTCGCGGCAGCCGCGAAGGCCGAGTCCTGGGAGCTGTTCTCCTCCTCCGGCGACGGCCAGACCGTCCGCTTCGCCACGCTCGACGGCGCCCGCGGCTGGGCCGCCTACGCCGCCGGAGTCGCCTGGGCGATGAACGAGGCCGGCTACGCGGTCGGCCCCGCCCGCATCGCCCTCCACTCCGACGTGCCCACCGGCGCGAGCCTGTCGTCCTCGGCCGCCCTCGAAGGCGCGGTCCTCCTGGCGCTCGCCGGGCTCTACGGCCACGACATCCCCGTGGAGGAGGCCGCCGTGATCTGCCAGCGGGCCGAGAACGACTACGTGGGCATGCCGTGCGGCATCCTCGACCAGTCCGCCTCGCTCATGTGCGAGGAGGGCCGCGCGATGTTCATGGACTGCCGCGACCTGAGCCGCGAGCAGGTGCCGTTCAACGTCGAGGACCACGGCCTGGTCATGCTCGTGATCGACACGAACGCGCCCCACCGACTCGTCGACTCCGAGTACGCCGCCCGCCGCGCCGACTGCGAGCGGGCCGCCGAGCTGCTCGGCGTCCGCTCGCTGCGCGACGCCCCGGCCGACGCCCACCTCGACGACGAGCGGCTGAACCGGCGCCTGCGGCACGTCCTGAGCGAGAACCGGCGGGTCCTGCGCACCGTGGAGATCCTCAAGGGAGGATCGGTGGCCGGGATCGGCGAGCTGCTCACCGCCTCGCACGCCTCGCTGCGAGGCGATTACGAGGTCTCCTCGCCGGAACTCGACTCGGCCGTCGACGCCGCCCTCGGCGCCGGTGCGCTCGGCGCGCGCATGACCGGCGGCGGCTTCGGCGGCAGCGCGATCGCCCTGGTCGAGGCCGCCGCCGCGCCGAAGGTCGAGGCCGCGGTGAAGGAGGCCGCGAAGGCCGCCGGACTGCCGGTGCCGCGGGTCTTCACCGCCCGCGCCGCCGCCGGGGCCCACCGCGTGCGCTGAGGCGTGCCCGCCCGGCGGCCAAAGCCCCGCCGGGCGGGCGCCTTTGCCATACTCCAGTCATGGAATTCGTCCACTTGCTCGTGCGCTACCTGCATCTTCTCGGCTTCGCCGCGGTCTTCGGCGGTTGGCTCGCCGCGTGGCTCTCGAAGCGCTACAAGATCAACGCCGCGATGCTGTACGGCATCGCCACTCAGCTCATCACCGGCGTCATCCTGTACGGCCTGGCCGGTGCGGACGCGAACCACGCCAAGCTCGGCATCAAGTTCCTTCTCGCGCTGCTCCTGGCCGTCATGATCGCCGTCCCGTGGTGGAGAAAACGAGCGAAGGTCTCGTCCGGGCACTTCTGGGCGATCGGCGGTATGGTGCTCGTGACCGCGGGTGTGGCCGTCTTCTGGACGTGAGTCCCATTCGGAACGGCGTCCGTCCGAAACGCCTGTTCGCAGGTGGTCTCAGTCATAGGATGTTTCGGTAACGAGTTGATCAAGGTGACTGTCAATCAACGGTCCCGGCGGCGATGATTAGGCGCGATGGGATCACCTGAACTGTCGAAGGAGACCGAGATGGCTGTGAAGCCGTACAAGCTGGTCCTGGCGGGCGTCGCCGCCACGGGCCTGATCACCCTCACCGCTTGCGGCGAAGCCCCCGACGAGGGCTCGGACGACAACGCCGAGGCCTCGTTCCACGCCTGCATGGTCACCGACTCCGGCGGCGTCGACGACAAGTCCTTCAACGAGTCCTCCTGGAACGGCATGGAGGCCGCCAAGGAGGAGAACCCCGACATCGAGGTGTCCTTCAAGGAGTCGGGGAACGAGTCCGACTACGACCCGAACCTCCAGGCCTCGGTCGCCGACGAGTGCGACTTCATCGTCGGCGTCGGCGGCCTCATGGCCGGGAACGTCACCAGCGTCGCCCTCGACAACACCGACATCCCCTTCGCGATCGTCGACGGCGTCCCCTCCGACGCCGAGGGCAACCCGGTCGACGCGCCGAACGTCCACTCCATCCAGTTCGACACCGCCCAGTCGGCCTTCCTGGCCGGCTACCTCGCCGCCGCCCAGACCGAGACCGGCACCGTCGCCACCTGGGGCGGCCTCCAGATCCCACCGGTGACGATCTTCATGGACGGCTTCGCCGGCGGCATCGAATACCACAACAGCCAGAAGGGCACCGACGTCAAGCTCCTCGGCTGGGACGCCGACGCCCAGTCCGGCTCGTTCCTCAACAGCTTCGAGGACACCGCGGGCGGCAAGAGCCTGACCGAGACGTTCATCTCCCAGGGCGCCGACATCGTCTTCCCCGTCGCGGGCCCGGCCGGCACCGGCGCGGTCACCGCCGCCAGCGAGGACGAGGCCGTCAAGGCCATCTGGGTCGACGTCGACGGCTGCGTCTCGCTGCCCGACTACTGCTCCACGATCCTCTCCAGCGCCGAGAAGGGCCTGGAGGTCGCCGTGAAGGACGCCGTCCTGGCCGCCTACGACGGCGAGGTCGGCGGCTCCTACGTCGGCACCCTGGAGAACGGCGGCGTCTCCCTGGCGCCGTTCCACGAGTTCGAGGACGCCGTCTCCGACGAGACCAAGACCGAGCTCGAGGACCTCAAGGCCGCGATCATCGACGGCTCGGTGAAGGCCGAGTCGCCGTCCTCGCCCTCCGCCTCCTAGCCGGGACCCGAAGGACGCCAATTGCGACTCGAACTGAAGGGCCTGACGAAGAAGTTCGGCTCATTCACCGCCGACGACGACATCGACCTGGTGGTCGAGCCCGGCCAGATCCACGCCGTCCTCGGCGAGAACGGCGCGGGCAAGTCGACGCTGATGAACATGCTGTACGGCATCCTCAAGCCGACCAGCGGCGAGATCCTCATCGACGGCGAGCCGGTGGCCTTCTCCGGCCCCGGCGACGCCATCGCCGCCGGGATCGGGATGGTCCACCAGCACTTCAAGCTCGTCGGGCCCTTCAGCGTCGCCGACAACGTCCAGCTCGGCCGAGAGCACACCCGCGGCGCGGGCGTGCTCTCGGCGCGGGCCGCCCGCCAGGCCGTCCGCGACGTCTCCGAGCAGTACGGGCTGCGACTCGACCCCGACGCGATCTGCGAGGACCTGCCCGTCGGCGTCCAGCAGCGCGTCGAGATCGTCAAGGCCCTCTCGGGCCCCAGCACCGAGCTGCTCATCCTCGACGAGCCCACCGCGGTGCTCACCCCCGCCGAGATCAGCGAGCTGCTCGACATCATGCGCTCGCTGGCCGAGTCGGGCACGTCGATCCTGTTCATCAGCCACAAGCTCAAAGAGGTCCAGGCCGTCGCCGACACCGTCACGGTGATCCGCCGCGGCAAGGTCGTCGCCGAACTGGAGCCGACCGCCTCGGAGACCGAGATGGCCTCGGCCATGGTCGGGCGCGAGGTGACCCTGACCGTCGACAAGGCCCCCGCCGAGCCCGGCGAGCCGCGCCTGGAGATCGAGGGGCTCATGGTCGTCGACGAGGCGGGCGTCAAGGCCCTCGACGGGCTCGACCTGACCGTCCGCGCCGGCGAGATCGTCGGCCTGGCGGGCGTCGAGGGCAACGGCCAGACCGAGCTGGCCCGCGCCGTCCTCGGCCTCGTCCGCCCCGACGCGGGCACCATCGCCATCGACGGGCGCCGCGCCGACCGCACGAGCCCCGCCCAGCGCATCGAGCGCGGCCTGGGCTACATCCCCGAGGACCGCGCCCGCGACGGCCTGATCACCGAGTTCACCGTCGCCGAGAACATCGTGCTCAACCAGTACCGGGAAGCGCCCTACGCCAAGAACGGCGTGGTCGACGCCGCCGCGGTGCGGAAGCGCGCCGAGGACTCGATCGCCGAGTTCGACATCCGCACCCAGGGACCGGCCGAACCGGCCGCGTCCCTGTCCGGCGGCAACCAGCAGAAGGTCGTCATCGCCCGCGAGTTCTCCCGGCCCCGCCGGGTCCTGGTGGCCGCCCAGCCCACGCGCGGCGTCGACGTCGGCGCCACCGAGTTCATCCACTCGCGCCTGGTGACCGAGCGCGACACCGGCACCGCGGTGCTGCTGATCTCCTCCGAGCTCGACGAGATCTACGCCCTGGCCGACCGCATCGCCGTGATCTACAACGGCCGCATCGTCGGCGAGGTCGGCCCCGAGACGCCGCGCGAGGTCATCGGGCGGCTCATGGTCGGCGCCGAAGCCCCGTCCACAGAAGCCGAGAGCGCCGACATCGAGGCGTTCGACGCCGAGAGCCCCGCCTCGGGCGGCACTGCCTCAGGTGGCACTGCCGCCGAGGGCCCCGACGAGGAGACCAACGGAGGTGACCGTGACCACTGAGACCGAAGCGCCCACTCCCGAACAGCCCGAAGCGGGAGAGCAGCCCGAGAAGCGCCCCCCGTTCATGGTCCTCTTCGGACGCTACCTGACCGAGGCGAACTCGGTCATGGTCACGATCTACTCCCTGCTGCTGGCGTTCCTCCTCGGCGCGGTCCTCCTCATCGTCTCCGACGAGCACGTCCGCGGCACCTGGAGCTACTTCTTCTCCCGGCCCACCGACGCCCTCGAAGCCTCCTGGGAAGTCGTCTCGAACGCCTATGTCTCCCTGTTCGAAGGCGCGATCCTCAACTTCCACACCCTCGACCGGATGGCCGCGGGCAACGCCGACGTCGGCGACCTGCTGCGCCCGATCTCCGAGACCCTGACCTACACCACCCCGCTGATCTTCACCGGCCTCGCCGTCGGCCTCGCCTTCCGCGCGGGCCTGTTCAACATCGGCGCCCAGGGCCAGCTCGTGTTCGGCATGCTCGGCGCGCTCATCGTCGGCTTCGGCCTCGACCTCCCGGCGATCGTCCACATCCCCCTGGCCGTCGTCGCCGGTGCCGTCGCGGGCGCCGCGTTCGGCTCCGTCCCCGGCGTCCTCAAGGCCACCACCGGGGCGCACGAGGTCATCTCCTCGATCATGCTCAACAACATCGCCGCGCTGTTCCTGGTGTGGGCCATCGGCACCGGCTTCCTCCACTCGGCCACCAGGTCCGAACTGGTCACCAAGCCCGTCGACGACTCCGCGATCATGCCCGGCATCCTCGCCCCGATCGACGACGACCTGCGCGTCAACTACTCGCTCGTCATCGGCGCGGCCGCCGCCGTGTTCGTGTGGTGGCTGCTGTCGAAGTCGACCTTCGGGTACCGCATCCGCGCCGTCGGCTTCAACCAGCACGCCTCCGCCACCGCCGGCATGAGCATCGGGCGCACCTACGTCACCACCATGGGCGCGGCGGGCGCCCTCGCCGGACTCGCCGGGGCGGCCCTCGCGCTCGGCGTCGGCTCCGGCGGCATCACCACCAACACCGCGCTCGAATACGGCTTCGACGGCATCACCGTCGCCCTGCTCGGCCGCGCCAACCCCGGCGGCATCGTCGCCGCCGCGCTCCTGTTCGGCGCGCTCAAGGCCGGGGCCCTGTCCGCCCAGCCCGACGTGCCGGTGGACATGTCGACGCTGCTCCAGGCGACGATCGTGCTGTTCATCGCCGCGCCCGCACTGGTCAAAGCGCTCCTGCGGCTGCGCGCCCCGCGCGGCGGCCTGGTCACCCTCGAAGCGAAAGGCTGGTGAGCCCCATGGCAACGGACACGCAGGCCGCCGCCCCGTCGCACGTCGACGAGAGCGCCGTCGTCCGCAAGCGGGGGGCCGGCATCGCCTACGGCATCATCGGCCTCCTCCTCGGCGCCGCGGCGCTCGCCTTCCTCGGCTCGGGGGACGAGACCGTCTTCACGCTCGACCGGACGCTCTCGGGCGCCCGCTGGACCGTGCCGACCCGCGCCGCCGTCATCGTCATGGCCCTGGTCGTCCTCGCCTGCGCCGCCTGGATGCTCGCCGGGATCCGGCGCCGCCTGTTCAAGCTCGCCGCCGCGATCGCCCTGGTCGCCATCGTGATCGCCCTGGTCTCCTGGTCGGTCTCCGAGCCGGGCATGGTCTTCCGCACCGAGTCGATCCTGGCCGGGGCGGTGTTCCTGTCGCTGCCGTTCATCTTCGGCGCGCTCTCGGGCGTCGTGTGCGAGCGCTCCGGCGTGATCAACATCGGCATCGAAGGCCAGTTCCTCATGGGCGCCTTCACCGGCGTCCTGATCGCCAACATCACCGGCAATGTCTACGCCGGGATGCTCGGCTCCATGGCCGCCGGGGCCCTGTCCACGATGCTGCTCGCGCTGCTGGCCACCAAGTACCAGGTCAACCAGGTCGTCGTCGGCGTCATCCTCAACCTGCTCGCGCTCGGCTTCACCAGCTTCATGTACGACCAGCTGAAGAAGACCGAGGGCTACAACTCCGCCTACGGCGTGCCCTCGAACGCGCTGGACGGCATCGGGCTCGGCTTCCTCGCCGACATCCCCGTCATCGGGCCGGTCCTGTTCGACCAGAACCTCTTCGTCTACGTCGGCCTGATCCTCGTCTTCGTCGTGTGGTTCCTGCTCTTCCGCACCCGCTGGGGCCTGCGCACCCGCTCGGTCGGCGAGCACCCGGCCGCCGCCGACTCCATGGGCGTGGCCGTCAACCGGCTCCGGTTCTGGAACGTCACCGCCGCCGGTCTCATCTCCGGCTTCGGCGGCGCGTTCTTCACGCTCGCGAACTCCCTGGCCTTCACCAAGAACATGACCGCCGGGCTCGGCTTCGTGGCCCTCGCGGTCATGATCGTCGGCCGCTGGAACCCGCTCGGGGTCCTCGCCGGGGCGCTCATCTTCGGCTTCGCCAGCCAGATGGCCGAATACCTCGACGCCGCCGGGAACTCCATCGTTCCCGGACCGTTCCTGCAGATGCTGCCGTACGCGGTCACGCTCGTCGTCGTCGCCGGGCTCATCGGCAAGGCGAAGGCGCCCGCCGCCGACGGCGTGCCGTACAACCCGGGAGACAAGTAGTGACCGACATCGACTGGCCCGCACTGCGCGCCGAGGCCGTCGCGATGATGCGCCGCGCCTACGTCCCGTACTCGGAGTACCCGGTCGGCGTCGCCGGACTCGTCGACGACGGCCGCACCGTCGCCGGGTGCAACGTCGAGAACGCCTCCTACGGCCTGACGCTGTGCGCCGAGTGCGGCATGGTCTCCGAGCTCGCCGCCACCGGCGGCGGACGCCTGGTGGCCGTCGCCTGCGTCGACGGCCAGGGCCGACCCCTCACTCCGTGCGGCCGGTGCCGCCAGCTGCTCTACGAGCACGGCGGCCCCGAATGCCTCGTGGACGCCGAACCCGGGCCGCTCACCGTGGAGTCGCTGCTCCCCGGCGCGTTCGGGCCGGACCATCTCAATGAGTGAGGGAGCCTTGTGATCACCGCAGTCGACGTCATCCGGACCAAGCGCGACGGAGGCGAGCTGTCGACCGCCCAGATCGACTGGGTGATCGAAGCCTACACCGCAGGCGAGGTCGCCGACGAGCAGATGTCGGCCCTGGCGATGGCGATCTTCCTCAACGGGGCGGCCGGGCGCGAGATCGCCGACTGGACCGCCGCGATGATCCGCTCGGGCATCACGCTCGACCTCTCCGGCGTCGGCAAGCCGTGCGTCGACAAGCACTCCACCGGCGGCGTGGGCGACAAGATCACGCTGCCGCTCGCGCCGCTCGTCGCCGCCTTCGGCGTCGCCGTCCCGCAGCTGTCGGGCCGGGGCCTCGGCCACACCGGCGGCACCCTCGACAAGCTCGAAGCGATCCCCGGCTTCGACGTGAACCTCGACGAGGCGGGCGTCGTGGCGCAGCTGAGGGAGATCGGCGCGGTGGTGTGCGCGGCCACCGGCGACCTCGCCCCGGCCGACAAGAAGCTCTATGCCCTCCGCGACACCACCTCCACGGTGGAGTCCATCCCGCTGATCGCGTCGTCCATCATGAGCAAGAAGATCGCCGAGGGCGCCGACGCGATCGTCCTCGACGTCAAGGTCGGCTCCGGCGCGTTCATGAAGGACTTCGGCCAGGCGAAGGAACTCGCCGAGACGATGGTGCGCCTCGGCGGCGACCACGGCGTCGACACCCGCGCGCTCCTGACCGACATGAGCGTCCCACTTGGACGCACAGCGGGCAACGCCCTCGAAGTCCGCGAATCGATCGAGGTCCTCGCCGGAGGCGGTCCGGCCGACGTCGTCGAGCTCACCGTGGCCCTCGCCGCCGAGATGCTCGCCGCCGCGGGGAAACCCGGCCTCGACCCGGCCGCCGCGCTCGCCGACGGCCGCGCGATGGACGCCTGGCGCAAGATGATCGCCGCCCAGGGCGGCGACCCGGGCGCCCCGCTGCCGACGGCGCGCCACACCGAGGAGGTCGCGGCCGAAACCGGCGGCTTCGTGGTGGACATGGACGCCTATGCTGTCGGCGTCGCCGCATGGCGTCTCGGCGCCGGTCGCACCCGGCAAGGCCAGCCGGTGCAGGCAGGGGCCGGCGTCGAGATCCTCAAAACCGTCGGCGAGACGGTCAAGGCGGGGGAGCCGGTCTTCCGGCTCCACACCGACACTCCCGAGCGCCTCGCGGCCGCCCGGGAGGCCCTGGAGGGCCGCTGGGGCGTCGGCGCACGGCCGGTGAAGCGCGGCCCGATCGTCCTCGACCGACTCACCTGACGCAGGAGTTCCCCTGGACGGCCAGCGGAAAACAGCCTATTTACATGTGTCACTATCTATGTTAGGCTGCTCTCACGGCATCGCGCCCGCCCCTGTGCTGTAGATGTGATCGATAACAATTCGGCATGACACTTCGACATCCGTCTCGAGCGCAATGTGATCGCTCACATGGCTCGCTCGCATGACAGAGGACGCAGACGGCGCATCGACCCGGCAGCCGGACCGCCACCGCGGTCCGGGCCGGCGGCGGAAGCGTGCCCGACCGATTTCGATGAGCCGACCGCCCCTGTGCTGCCGACTCCAGGCTTGAAGGAATCACATGACCATGAGAACACCGAGACGACTGATGCTGGCCGCCGCCGGAGTACTGGCGCTGGCATCCGGCGCCTTCGTCGGCGCCACCAGTGCCCAGGCGGCCGGGACCGGCCCGTGCGACATCTACGCCGACGGCGGGACGCCGTGCGTGGCCGCCCACAGCACCACCCGAGCGCTCTACGGGTCTTACGACGGCCCGCTGTACCAGGTCCGACGCGGTGACGGTGCCACCACCGATATCCACCCGCTGCAGCCCGGCGGCGTCGCCGACGCCGCCGCACAGGATTCGTTCTGTGCGAACACCACCTGCCTGATCAGCGTCATCTACGACCAGTCGGGCCGCGGCAACCACCTCACCCAGGCGCCTCCCGGAGGATTCGACGGCCCGGCACCGGGCGGCTACGACAACCTCGCGATCGCCACCGCCGCGCCGGTCACCGTCGGCGGCCACGACGCCTACGGCGTGTTCGTCGCTCCCGGCACCGGCTACCGCGACAACAGCACCAACGGCATCGCCACCGGCGACGAGCCCGAGGGCATGTACGCCGTCCTGGACGGCACCCACTACAACGACGGCTGCTGCTTCGACTACGGCAACGCCGAGACCAGCAGCCTCGACACCGGCAACGGCCACATGGAGACCATCTACTTCGGGAACAACACCGCCTGGGGCTCGGGCGCCGGCAACGGTCCGTGGATCATGGCCGATCTGGAGAACGGCCTGTTCTCCGGCGTGAGCCCCGACTACAACGGGAACGACCCGTCGGTCAGCCACCGCTTCCTGACCGCCATCGTCAAGGGCGAGCCGAACCACTGGGCCATCCGGGGCGGGAACGCCCAGTCCGGTGGCCTGTCGACCTACTACGACGGCCCCCGCCCCAACGTCTCGGGCTACAACCCGATGCACAAGGAGGGCGCCATCGTCCTGGGCATCGGCGGCGACAACAGCCACTGGGCCGCGGGCACCTTCTACGAGGGGGTGATGACCGACGGCTACCCCTCGAACGCCACCGAGGACGCCGTCCAGGCCAACATCGACGCCGCCGGTTACGAAGTCCGCAGCGGCGGCGACCACGGCGGCGTGCACCGGCTCATCAACCGCAACAGCGGCCTGTGCCTCGACGACTACAACTTCGTCACCGACCCCGGCGCCGAGGTGCGCCAGTGGACCTGCAACGGCCAAACGGTGCAGAACTGGCTCCTGACCCCGACGGGCGACGGCTACTACACGATCACCAACCAGAACAGCGGCCTGTGCCTCGACGACACCGACTGGCTCACCGACCCGGGCGCGGAGGTCCAGCAGTGGACCTGCAACGGCCTGTCGGTGCAGGACTGGCAGATCGTCGACTCCGGCGGCGGCTACTCGAACATCGTCAACCGCAACAGCGGGCTCTGCCTCGACGACTACAACTGGCTCACCGACCCGGGCGCCGAGGTGCGGCAGTGGACCTGCAACGGCCTGTCCGTCCAGGACTGGACCATCGGCTGACGTCTGGCCGACACGGCACCGGGCAATGACCTGATCCACCGACAAGACAACAGGAAGGGGCCGCCCTCGGGCGACCCCTTCCGCGTGTCTGCTGTGGTCACTCAGCGGCGAGGAACTCGGTGTTCAGCAGCAGGTTCGGGCTGCCGTTCACCTCGCTGACCGCGTCCGGGACGGCGCCCGCCGCCAGGGCCTCGGCGACCTCGGCGGGACTCGCCTCCGGGTGCGCCTCCAGGTACAGCGCGGCGACGCCCGCGACGTGCGGGGTCGCCATCGACGTGCCGGAGATGGTGTTCGTCGCGTCCGCGCCGTCGATCCACGCCGAGGTGATCTCGTGGCCCGGGGCCATGATGTCGACGCACTCGCCCCAGTTCGACCAGGCCATCGCCGAGTCGGCCGAGTCGGTGGCGCCCACGGTGATCGCGACCGGCTCGGAGGCCGGGGAGACGTCGCACGCGTCCTGGCCGTTGTTGCCCGAGGCGACCGCGAACGTCACGCCCGCGCCGACCGCCTCGGCGATCACGTCGTTCAGCGCCTGGCTGAACGTGCCGCCGAGGCTCATGTTCGCCACCGACGGGCCCGAGGCGTTCGCGGTGATCCAGTCGATGCCCGCGATGATGCCCGCGTAGGAGCCGGTGCCGGAGCAGTCCAGGACGCGGACCGGCACGAGCGTGGTCTCCTTGGCGAGCCCGTAGGTCGTGCCGCCGATGGTGCCCGCGACGTGAGTGCCGTGGCCGTTGCAGTCGGAGGCGTCGCCGCCGAAGTCGATGGCGTCGTAGCCCTCGCCGATGCGGCCGGTGAACTCGTTGTGGCTCCGGTTGATGCCCGTGTCGAGGATGTAGGCGGTGACGCCCGCGCCGGTGTAGTCGTACTCGTAGGCCTCATCGAGCGGCAGCGCGGCCTGGTCGACGCGGTCGAGGCCCCACGAGGGCGGGTCGTCCTGGACCTGAGCGATGCTGACCGTGCGGTTCTGCTCGACGTAGGCGACCGAGTCGTCAGCGGCGAGTTCGACGGCCTCTTCGGGGCTCATCTCGGCGACGAAGCCGTCCAGGAGGCCGATCTCGTCGATCACGTCGACCGATCCGGCGGCCTCGGCCACCACGTCGTCGACGGTGGCCGCGAGGCTCTGGGGCGCTTCGTCTTCGAGGACCACGAGGTACTCGCCGGCGATCGCGTCGGCCGAGTCGGCGCCGATGATGACGTCGGCGGGATCGGCCGACTCGGTCTGCTCGGCGCTGGCCATCGCGTTCACCGCGAGCAGCGATCCGCCTGCGGCCGCGATCGCAGTGGCGACCGCGGCTCCTCGGCGGAGCCGCCGTTTGTTTCCTGCCGTTGACATAACGGGGGAACTCCTTTGTGTTCAGCCCCTGGGGGACGGCTGACGCGGGGTGGCGCTGGGGGGTCGCCCGGGGGAGGTGATTCATCTGTGTTTCGTCTGTGTTCTGTCTGCGGTTCGGCCGTGAGGTGGCCTCACATTTTGAGGCTAAGGTATAGAGCAAAGTTCGTAAAGGGCTCGAAAGCGAAAATTAAATCATTGAACCCTTACAAGCAACTTCTGTCTAAATACGACAAACTACTCGAAGTGGAACGGCCACAGGGCGCGACGAACGGGGCCGGAGCAGTTGCCCCGGCCCCGCCGTCATCCGATATGCGGTGGTGCGAACGGAATCAGACTACGAGCGACCAGCCGTCCAGCGTCCCCGAATCGAGGGAGAAGGCGTCGACGACGCGCAGCGTCCATGTGCCCGAGCCGTGCTCGCCGGACAGGTCGACGTGGAACGCCCGCCGGACGTTGTCGCCCGGGTCGCCGATGTCGTGCTCCTTGACCTGGTAGCTGGTGCCGTCGGGGGCGATCAGGTAGATCTCCAGGTCGCCGCGGTAGCTGTGCGTGATGCCGACCGCCAGCTCGCTGGAGGCGCTCGCCGCGCGGTCGCAGTAGATCGACACCCTCGACTCGACGGTTCCCTGGTCCGGTATCGGCGTCGACGTGCCGTTGGATCCCGTGCAGTCGACCGGCCCGGGCGTGTTGTCGTCGCCGGTGTACAGCAGCAGGTTCGGGCTGCCGTGCACATCGGACACGCGGCCACGGGCGGCGTTGCCGGTCACCCAGCCGGCCACCTGGTCGGTGGAGGCGTTCGGGTGGAGCGACAGGTAGACCGCGGCCGCGCCCGCCACGTGCGGCGAGGCCATCGAGGTGCCCGAGATGGTGTTCGAGGCGTAGGCGGAGCCGATCCAGGCCGAGGTGATGTCCACGCCGGGGGCGAACACGTCCACGCAGGGCCCGTAGTTGGAGAAGGGGGCGCGCCAGTCGCTCCGGCCGGTCGCGGCGACGGTGATCGCCGACGGCGCCGACGCCGGGGAGACGGTGCACGCGTCCTGGCTCGAGTTGCCCGCGGCGATCGCGAAGGTGACGCCGGAGGCGACCGCCGCTTCGACGGCCTGGTTGATCGCGGCGGAGTAGCCGCCGCCGAGGCTCATGTTCGCCACAGAAGGCCCCGAGGCGGTCCGGGCGACCCACTGGATGCCGTCGAGGACGCTCGCGTAGGTGCCCGATCCCGCGCAGTTCAGGACGCGCACGCCGACGAGCGTGACCTTCTTGGCGAGCCCGTAGCTCGATCCGCCGACGGTCCCGGCGACATGGGTGCCGTGGCCGTGGCAGTCGATCGGGTAGGAGTCGCCGTCGACGAAGTCGGCGCCGTGCCCGATGCGCCCGGCGAACTCGGCATGGGCCATGTTGATCCCGGTGTCGATGATGTAGGCGGTCACCCCCGAGCCGTCGCCGAGGTACTCGTAGGCGTTGTCGAGCGGCCGGTCGAGCTGGTCGACGCGGTCGAGGCCCCACGACGGCGGGCCCGGCTGGACGCCGTCGACGCTGACCGTCCGGTTCTGCTCGACGTAGGCGACCGAGCCGTCGGCGGCGACGCGTGCGGCCTCGTCGGCGCTCATCTCGGCGAGGAAGCCGTTGATGAGCTCGAAGCGGTCGACGACCTCGGCGTCGTACTCGCTCGACATGGCGGAGAAGCCGTCCTCCATGACGACGATGTACTCGCCTTCGACGGCGTTCTCGGCTTCGGCGCCGAGCACGGTGCCGGCCGGGCCGGCGTGGGCGCCGGTGGCGCTCAGGGCGACCGCTGCGAGCACGGCGACGGCGGCCAGCGCCGCCGCGGCGGCTCGGCGGATGGGGATCGCGGAGGTGGACATCAAGGGACACTCCCTTTCGGTCGGTCCGGACCGGTCGCGAAGCATGATGGGACGCACGCGGATCCGGACTGGTCGGTTCGATGAAACCAACCCTTTCGGGCTTTCGGATCGAGGTTAGGCAAAGAACGGTGAAATGGGAAGCCCATGTACGAGCGGTGCGAATGAGCGAATAGACGGCCACGACGCCCATCACCGTCGCGGGCATGGGAATCCGGTACACTGCCGACTCGAAGTCATATCGGACACCATGCGTCCCAATGGTTCCGGTGGGACGCAGCCGTCGCGCGACACGCCCGGGGCGGCCCCGAGCCTCGCAGTGCAGTCGGGTATCGGTCAGACGCCGTGCGAGCCATGGGACGCGGCCCGCGGACGGCGATGCGGATCAGTCGGCGAGCGCCATCCAGCGCTCTTCGATCTCGTCGCGTTCGCGCTCCAGCTCGGTCAGTCGGCCCTGGAGCTCGGTGAGCCTGGCGGGGTCGGTCGCGGACGCGGCCATGTCGGCGTGGACCTCGGCGATCCTGGCCTCGACCTTCTCCAGACGACGCTCCAGTTTCGACAGCTCCTTCTGCGTGGCGCGGTCGACCGTCGACTGCGAGGGCGGCTTCGACTGCGTCGCGGCCTGAGCGGCCGGGGCGGACTTCACCTCGGCGCGGCGCTCGAGGTACTCCTCGATGCCGCGCGGCAGCATCCGCAGGTGTTTGTCGCCCAAGAGCGCCCACGTCTCGTCGGCGACGCGCTCGGTGAAGTACCGGTCGTGGCTGACCACGATCATCGTGCCCGGCCAGTCGTCGAGCAGGTCCTCCAGCTGCGTCAGCGTCTCGATGTCGAGGTCGTTCGTCGGCTCGTCGAGGAACAGCGCGTTCGGCTCGGCCATGAGCAGCCGCGCCAGCTGGAGGCGCCGCCGCTGCCCGCCCGAGAGGTCCCGCACCAGCGTGCGCTGGCGCCCGCCCACGAAACCGAGGCGCTCGGCCAGCTGCCCGGCCGACATCTCCTTCTTGCCCCACTGGACCCGCTTGGCGACCTGCTCGATCGACTCGAGCACACGCCAGGAGCCGTCCAGGTCCTCCATGTGCTGGGTCAGCCACGCCAGCTTCACCGTGCGGCCCACCTTGATGCGCCCCTCGGCGGGCTGGCGGTCCTCGGTGGCGTCGGCCAGCGCCCGCAGCAGCGAGGTCTTGCCCGCGCCGTTGACGCCGACGAGCCCGACGCGCTTGCCGGGGCCGAGCATCCAGTCCAGGTGCTCGAGCAGGACCTGGTCCCCGGCCTTGACGGTGACGTCGTGCAGTTCGAAGACGGTCTTGCCGAGCCTGGCGGTGGCGAAGGAGACCAGCTCGGCCGTGTCGCGCGGCGGCGGCTCGTTCGCGATGAGCTCGTTCGCGGCGTCGATGCGGAACTTCGCCTTCGAGGTGCGCGCCTTGGCGCCGCGTTCGAGCCAGGCGAGCTCCTTGCGCATGAGGTTCTGGCGCTTCTCCTCGGCGATCGCGGCCTGGCGTTCGCGTTCGGCGCGGGCCAGGACGTACGCGCTGTAGCCGCCGTCGTATTCGAACACGCTGCCGCGCTGGACGTCCCAGATCCGGTCGCAGATCGCGTCGAGGAACCACCGGTCGTGCGTGACGACGACGATGGCGGACTTGATGCCGCCCAGGTAGGCCGCGAGCCAGGCGATGCCCTCGATGTCGAGGTGGTTCGTCGGCTCGTCGAGCAGGAGGAGGTCCGAAGGATCGACCAATACGCGGGCGAGGTCGACGCGCCTGCGCTCGCCGCCGGAGAGCACGCCGATCGCCGAGTCGAGCCCCTCCGGCAGACCCGGGGCGTCGAGGCCGCCGAACAGGCCGCCGAGGACCTCGCGGACGCGCGGCGAGGAGGCCCATTCGTGGGCGTCGGCGTCGCCGAACAGGGCGGTGCGGACGCTCGCGGCGTCGGGGAGCGAGTCGGCCTGGCCGAGGCTCGCGACGGTGGTCCCGCCGGTGCGGACGACGCGGCCCGAATCGGGCTCGTCGGTGCGCGCGATGAGCTTCAGCAGCGTCGACTTGCCGTCGCCGTTGCGGCCGACGACGCCGACGCGCTGTCCGGCGGACACGCCGAGCGAGACCGCATCGAGGATGACCTGCTCGGGGTAGGCCTTGGAGACGGTCTCGAGGTTCACGAGGTTGGGCGCTGCTGACACGTGGAACAAGACTACCGGCAGCACGGCGAGCGGGGCTCGCGAGCCGGTCATGGGCACAGCGGCGACGCTCGCGAGCCGCTCATGGGCACAGCTCGGGAGGCTCGCGAACCCCTCGTGAGCGCGGTCGGTGACAGGATTGATGTGGCTTGCCAGTGAGACCTCAGTCATATATGGTGTCACATGGCAGTCATTATGACGTCAGATTGGAATCACATGACGCCCCCCAGTTTTCCCGCCGCCCGCGGCGTCCTCACCGTCGTCAGGCTGCTGCCCCGCATCAGCCGCCCCCGCACCGCCCTCCTCACCGGCACCACCCTCGCCGTCGCCCTCCTCCCGCTGGCCGTCACCATCGCCACCGGCCTGCTCATCGGCCGCATCCCCGCCGCGGCCGACGCCGGACCCGGCTCGCCCGAGGCCCGGGACGCCTACCTCCTGCTCGCCGCCGGTGCGATCGCCCTCCTGCTCCAGCGGCTCGTCGACAACGTCCACCGCGCCCTCGCCCTGAGCCTCGGACGCGACCTCGAACTGCTCCTCCAAGACCGCCTGGTCGCCGCCGTGGCCCGCCCGGCGGGCATCACCCACCTCGAAGACGACGACGTCCTCGCGCTGCTGCGGATCGCCCGCCAGCTCGGCATGGACTTCATCCGCCCAGAGCGCGCCGTCCAGGGCCTGTCGAGGATCGCGCCGCAGTTCCTCACCGCCTTCGGCTCCTCGATCGTCCTGGGCTTCTTCAACGTCTGGATCGGCCTGGCCTGGTTCGTCGCCTGGCCCGCGATCTTCCTCGCCATGCAGGGCGAGTACGGCCGCATGGGCAAGACCACCTACCTCCAGTCCACCGAGATGCGCGAGACCGAGTACCTGCGCGACCTCGCCATCACCGCCGCGCCCGCCAAGGAGCTCCGCGTCTGGGGCATGATGCCGTGGCTGCTGGAGCGCTACGACCGCAAGTGGGGCGAGCGCCTCGACCAGTCGAGGCGCACCGAGCACGTCCGCCTCCGCACCGCCGTCGCCGTCGTCGGCGCGCTCCTGGCGCTCACCGCGGTCACGACCGTCGCGCTCGTCGACGCCGGGCTCGCCGGTCTGGTCGGCTTCGGCGCCCTCGCCGTCTACGCCGTGGCCCTCCAGGGCATGTTCTACTTCTCGGCCTTCGACGACGACGCCGCGTTCGTCTCCTTCGGCACCCTCCCGATCCCCAAGGTCATGGACCTCGACGAACGCCTCGAAGTCGGTGAGCGGCAGGCGAGCGCCGAGCTCGCCCCGGCCGCGCCCGAGCGCGCGATCCGCTTCGAAGGCGTCGGCTTCGCCTACCCCGGCGGCCACGCCCCGGTGATCGAAGGACTCGACCTGGAGATCGAGGCCGGGTCGTCCCTGGCCGTCGTCGGCCACAACGGCGCGGGCAAGACCAGCCTCGTCAAGCTCCTCGCAGGGCTCTACGCCCCCACGGCCGGGAGGATCACCGTCGACGGCACCGACCTCGCCGACGTCGCGCCCGTCCAGTGGCGCACGCACCTCTCGGCCCTGTTCCAGGACTTCACCCGCTACCAGCTCACGGTGCGCGACAACATCACCCTCGGTGCCCCGCACCTGGCCGCCGACACCGACCGGATCTGGAAGGCCTGCGAGCCGATGGGCATCCGCGACCTCGTCGAGTCGCTCCCCGACGGCCTCGACACCGTCCTCTCCGGAGAGTTCAAGGGGGGCACCGACCTCTCCGGCGGCCAGTGGCAGCGCATCGCCCTGGCCCGCGCGCTCTTCGCCGTCCAAGCGGGAGCGAAGGTCCTCATCCTCGACGAGCCCGCCGCCGCCCTCGACGTCCGCGCCGAAGCCGAGCTCTACGAGCAGTTCCTCGACATCACCGCCGGACTGACCACCATCGTCATCTCCCACCGCTTCTCCACCGTCCGCCGCGCCGACCGCATCGTCGTCCTCGACGGCGGCCGCGTCACCGAGGACGGCTCCCACACCGAGCTCATGGCCCTCGGCGGCACCTACGCGACGGCGTTCACCCTCCAGGCCGACCGGCTGGCCCGCACCGCACTCCCCGGCGAAGACCACTAAGGACCTCTCATGATCGCGAACCTCAAGTCCGGCTGGCTCGGCTACTGGAAATCCCTGGCCATCGGCTACCGCGCGGGCCCGAAGGCCGTCATCGGGCAGATCCTCCTCGGTGCGATCCAGGCGACGCTGATGCCGCTGATCGTCTACGCGCTCAAGCTCATGATCGACGGCGTCCAGAACGGCGACGAGCGCGCCGCGACCGCTGCCGCCGTCGCGCTGGCCCTCGGCGTCGCCCTCGTCTGGGCCGTCATCTTCGCCTACGTCAAGCTCGTGTTCGCGGTGTTCTACCGCGCCAACCGCACCGCCGACCGGGAACTCATGAGGCTCATGGGGAACCCGCCGGGGCTCGACCACCACGAGCGCGCCGACTACCTCGACCGCGTCCAGCACATCCGCGAGGACCGCTGGCTGCTCAGCGGCGGCGTCAACTGGACCGCCCAGTGGCTCCGGGCCGTGATCACCATCCTCGTCGGCGGCGCCCTGCTCGTCCAGGTCCACCCGCTGCTGCTGCTCTTCCCGGCGATAAGCCTGGGCGCCATGATGTTCGCCCAGCGAGGCAGCAACATCGAGGACAAGGCCATCAAGGACACCGGCGAGACCGAGCGCAAGCGCCGCCACCTGTTCGAGGTCGCCACCGCCGCGGCCTCCGGCAAGGAGCTGCGGGTCTTCGGCAGCGCCGAGGCGGTCGGCCGCCTCCACACCGAGGTCGGGCGCGCGGTGGTCGACCACCGCAACCGGGAGCAGTGGCGGGCCGCCCGCGCCGTCGCCGCCGAAGGCGTCCTCTCGGCGGTCGGCATGGCCGCGGGCATCGGCTTCATCCTCTACCTGGCGCTTCAAGGCCGGGCGAGCGCCGGTGACGTGATCCTGCTCGTCGGCCTCATCGGGATGGTCGCGAACTCGGCAGGGGCGCTGGCGATGCAGACCTCGCTGCTGCTCCGCCTCGGCCGCCTCGGGCAGCGCCTCGCCTGGCTGAAGGCCTACGCCGACGCTTCGAGCGGACCGGCCGAGCCCGCCCCCGTACCGGAGCGCCTCTCGGACGGCATCGTCCTCGACGGCGTGTCCTTCGCCTATCCTGGAGCTGAACGCCCCTCGCTCGACGACGTCTCGCTCGCCCTGCCCGCCGGGAAGGTCGTGGCCCTCGTCGGCGAGAACGGCGCCGGGAAGACCACCCTCGTCAAGCTCCTGTCCGGTTTCTATCAGCCGACAAGCGGCGTGATCACGGTCGACGGCGCGAACCTGACCGATTTCGCCACGGCCGACTGGAGGCGGCACATCGGGGCGACCTTCCAGGACTTCGCCCAGTTCGAGTTCACCGCCCGCGAGACCATCGGCGTCGGCGACATCGAAGGCGGCGTCGACGGTGCTTCAGCGTCCGCCTTCGGCAGTGCCTTCGACGATGACCGCGTCCGCTCCGCGATGGCCCGCGCCGGAGCCGACGACGTCATCGACGACCTCCCCTCCGGCCTGGACACGCGCCTGGGCACCCGCTGGGACGGGGGCACCGACCTCTCGGGCGGCCAATGGCAGAAACTCGCCATCGGCCGCGGCCGCATGCGGCGCGAGCCGCTCCTGGTCCTGTTCGACGAGCCGACCGCGGCGCTCGACCCGCAGACCGAGCACGCCCTGTTCGAGAAGTTCGCCGAGGAGGTCCGCGCCGGGCGCGGGCGCGGCACGGTCACCGTCCTGGTCTCCCACCGCTTCTCGACCGTCTCGATGGCCGACCTCATCGTCGTCCTCGAAGGCGGCCGCGTCGCCGAGACCGGCACCCACGATGAGCTCATGGCCCTCGGCGGCGCCTACGCCGAGCTCTACGGCCTCCAGTCCTCGGCCTACCGCTGACCCGCTCGGGACCGCTGAACCGGACATCCGAGGCGGCGCAGGGGCACCGGGGACGCGGCACATGAACCGCGCCCCGGTGTCCAGAGAGGCCGAATCGTCCGTTTCCGCACGGCGACAACCGTATTTCGTTGCATTCGCCCCCGAAGCCGCCCGTCAGCGCCAGCTGAGCGCCCGGCTTCCCGCCGGAGCACCGCCGCGGACCGCCTCGGCCCCCGCGCCGGTCGAGGCGGTGACCACGAGGAAGGCGTGCGCCAGCATCGCCAACGTGACGTGCCGGTACCAGCCCTCCCACCGGCGAACCTGGTAGTGGTCGAGCCCGCAGTCGGCCTTCGCGGCTCGGAAGCACGACTCGATGGCCCACCGCGCGTCCGCGGTGCGCACGATCTCCTCGCGCGCCACCGCGTCCGAGTGGAAGCACAGGTAGTAGACGACCTCGGCCGGGCGCTCGACGGAGCGCCGCGCCAGCAGCGTGCGGACGAACCCGGCCGGGAGGCCGCACGAGCCCGGCAGCGTCGCCCAGGCCCAGTCGTACTCGTGCCGCCCCTGCGCGCACGCCCCCGCCGCGAGCCGGTGCCAGGCCGAGGCCGGCGCCCGCTCCACCAGCGCGTCGACGCGCCCGTCCTCCTCCAGCTCCGACACCGCCTCCGTGAGCGGCACCTCGACCACGTACGGCAGGCGGCGCGCGGACAGGAACGCCCGGAAGTCGCTGTCGTGCCCGTACGTCGCGTCCGCGGCCACCCATCCGGCCTCGACGCCGGCGGCCACGGCGCGGGCGATCATCGCCTCGGCCAGCCGCGGTTTCGACAGCGCCCCGGCGGCCACCCGCTCGGCCGGGACGCCCGCCGCCGCGCAGCGCTCGGGATCGTCGGTCCAGGAGGCCGGCAGGTACAGCTCACGGTCGATCAGCACCCCGCCGTGCCCGCCGACATAGGCCAGGAACACCCCGACCTGGCAGTTCTCGACCCTGCCCGCCGCGCGCGAGTACTGCCGGTGCACCCCGACCGAGGCCGGGCCGCGCTTGGCGAAGTCGAGCTCGTCGACGACCAGCGCCCCGGTGGGGCCCGCCAGGTTCACGGCGACGTAGGCCCGGAGCGCGTCGCGCACCGAATCGGCCGACCACACCGCCCGGCTCAGGAAGTGCTGCACCCGCACCGGCGTCGCGTCCCCGGCGGCCTCGGCGAGCTGCCAGCCGCTCTTGCGTTCCACCGGAGCCAATAGACCCACCAGATAGGACCTGGCACGCCGTCTCAACTCGACTCTCCCGAACAATCCCGCCAACGTAAGGAAAAGCTCGTCCAATCGTGAACGCCATTCCCTGATCTTTTGCGGCGCAACATCTTTGACCACAATTCAATGATATGAGATCACGAAGTACAACTGTCGGTTCGCCTTCGAACAGGAATCCCCGAGTAGTCCCGGTGGCTCGAGTGGTTGGTGATTCTGGATGCAACGCGATCGAACGTCAGCGTCCGGTCGCCCATCCGAGAAAAGGAGCATCATGAACACCTACTCGATCACCGTGAGCTACGGGCTCAACGGCTACACGGGGAGCTTCGTGGCCGCCAACCACCTGGATGCGTGGCACCAGGCCTACGTGGCCTTCGCGGCCACCTTCCCGCACGGCACAGTGCCGCCGCCCGAGGGCCGTTGCCGCTACGTGACGAACAGCGTGACCGGCGGCCCCGCTGCCCCGGCCTTCCGCAGCGCCGTCGGCGGTGTCGCCGGCGCCACCGGCACCACCGACGCGCAGAAGGCCTTCTCGGACGAGCTCCAGAGCAAGGTCGGCGAGTTCGTCGGGACCAAGCTCGACGGCAAGTTCAGCGCCGTGGCCTGCCCGTCCGGCTTCAACTACGGGATCACCTACGGCCCGAACGCGTACTACAACGCGGCGACGCTGCAGGACCTCGACGCGCTGCTGCTGGCCGACAGCGCCGGCCAGCTCTCGATCGGCACCGGGCGCTTCTCGACGCTCTACGGACGGATCCTGGGCTCGACCGTCTTCGGCTTCTCCAAGGCCGACCAGGAGACGATGAACAAGGAGGACACGGCCGCGTCCGCCCAGATCGCCTCGGTCCTGACCGAGTTCACCAACGCCGGAGGCACCTTCTCCAACCCGCTGCCGTTCGGCGGAAAGATCCAGGACGTCTTCAACCAGCTGACGAAGCTGTACGGCTCCCTGGAGAACATGCCCGCCTCGCAGAGCGCGCTCTACAACGCCATCATGGGCTACCAGAGCATGGCGGCGACGAGCATGCTGCTGCACAACAACTACGCGGCGGCGACCGCGAGGCTCAACGCGGCCAAGAACAGCATCCTGAAGCCGGACCAGTCCAACGGCGGCGAGGAGATCGGCGCCGGCCAGTTCTACGTCGGCTACACGCCCGACAGGCTGCCCAGCGCGAACCAGCTCATCGGGCAGCTCCAGGCCGACGGCAACGCCGTGTCGCTCCACATGGTTCTGTCGAACTTCTCCTCGAAGTCGACCGACCTCAGCGTGGGCGGCAAGGCCGGCTTCTCGATCCCGATCATGGACGCCCTGTCCTTCGACTTCGGCGCGTCGGCGTCCTACGACCTCTCGACCTACACGTCGAGCTCGTCCGAGGTCACGATCGACCTCGACTACAAGGGCGTCACCATCCTCGGAGCGACGCCGTCGGCGCTGTCGCCAGAAGGCGACACGGGCTGGTACGACGAGCAGATGCTCGGCGAGATCGCGTCGAAGACCGGCAAGGACGCCACCGGCTACCAGCTCCACGGCAGCGAGTTCGATGTGGACGAACTGTTCGGGCAGGGCAAGCAGCTCTCGCGCCTGAAGACCTTCGTCATCTCCCGCCAGCCGGAGATGTCCATGACCTTCAAGGGCGGCAACGCCCACCAGGTCAAGAGCGACATGCAGGTCGGCGCGAAGGCGTCGGTCGACCTGTTCGGACTGTTCCCGATCGGCTCGGCCTCGGCGTCCTACGCGGTGAACAAGGTGGACACGAGCTCCAGCGACGGCTCGGTCACCGTCACCTTCGGCGCGCCCGAGCCCAGCGGCACGATCCCGCTCGAGCAGCAGGTGGCCTACGTGATGGGCGGCGTCGCCTCCTACCCGCCGAACGAGTCTTAACACCGGCGCGGGAGTTGCTGGCCGCACTCCCGCGACGAGGGCGGGGCCGCCCGGCCCAAGGCGGCCCCGCTCGGACGAACCTCTCGAAAGGAGCCAATCGATGGAAATCATCACATGGAACATGCAGGGAGCGAAGGCATCGACCGAGGCGGCGTGGAACACGGGAGTCGCCCCGCTCGTGCCGGAACGCTCGGAAGTCGTCTGCTGCCTGCAGGAATGCGGATCCGTCCCGGCGTCCGCGACCCTGGTCGACGCGAACGGCCAAGGCGTCAAGCGCTACCGCTGGGGCGGAACGACGAGGAAGCCGGGCCGCTGGATCGTCTGGTACGAGTCGGACGAGGGAGGCGGGCGCTGCAATCTCGCCATCGTCTCCCCTCCGGACCTCGAACCGCGGACTCCCATGCTCGTGGAGGCGGCGGACGAGCCCCGGAAGCGGCCCGCGCTCGGCGCCCACTTCGATGGGACCGCGGTCTTCAGCATCCACGCCATCAGCCCCAACGGGCCCGATGCGCGCGGGCTGCTGGAGGCGGTGTCCAAGGCGGTGCCGAGCGGAACGCCATGGGTGGTGGCGGGCGACTTCAACCGCGAACCGGGCATCGACGGGTACCACTGCCACGGGCCCGCTGAGGCGACGTACAACGCCAACACCAAGGCGACCAAGAAGCTCGACTGGTGCGTGACCTCCGCATCGCACCCGCATCTGCAAGGGACGGTGATGAAGGAGATCCAGCGATCCGACCACTACCCGGTCGCCTATGCCATGTAGCGACAGGGACGGAAAGGACGGGCCGGGGAGGGGCGCCTCCCCGGCCCGATCCGTATACGCTCGGGCCATGGAACTCGCGTTCAGCGGCGAGGTCTGGTTCTGGAGGGGCCCGGCGCCGTGGTACTTCGTCTCGGTGCCCGAGGCCGCCTGCCGCGAACTGGAGGCGGCCTCCGATGTCGTCAGCTACGGCTGGGGCATGGTCCCGGTGACGGCGCACCTCGGACCGACCTCCTGGAAGACCTCGCTGTGGCCCAAGGACGGCGGCTACATCGTCCCGCTCAAGGCCGCCGTCCGCAAGGCCGAGGACGTCGAGGAGGGCGACACCGTCGAAGTCCGCCTGACCGTCGACCTGTAGAGGCGCGAAGCGGGGCCGCGGGCGTCCGCCCGCGGCCCCGCCGCATGCCTTTCGCGCTAAGCGCGGTTGTAGGCGCTCGCCACCGCGCGCATCGTCGCCAGGACGATGTTCGGGTGCACGCCGGCGCCCCACACGGTCTTCCCGCCGATCACGCACTCCACGTAGGACGCGGCCTGCGCGTTCTGGCCCGCCGACAGGGCGTGCTCGGCGTAGTCCAGCACCTCGACCTCGATGCCCACCGTCGACAGCGCGTCGGTGAACGCCGACAGCGGCCCGTTGCCGCTGCCCGAGACCTTCTGCTCCACGCCGTCCAGGGTGATCTCGGCGTCCAGCGTGACCGTCTCGTCGGCGTAGTTCGTGGTGTGGTCGTCGACGACCAGGCGCCGCCGCGGCTGGTAGTCCGGGTGGTACTCGGTGCGGAAGATGCTGTGGATCTGGGCCGACGACACTTCCTTGCCCGAGGCGTCGGTGTGCCGCTGGATCGCCTGGCTGAACTCGATCTGCATGCGCCGCGGCAGGTCGAAGCCGTACTCCGAGTGCATGACGTAGGCGACCCCGCCCTTGCCGGACTGCGAGTTGACGCGGATGACCGCCTCGTAGCTGCGGCCCACGTCCTTGGGGTCGATCGGCAGGTACGGCACGCCCCACGCGAAGTCGTCCACCGCGACCCCGGCGGCCGCGGCGTCCTTCTCCAGGTGCGCGAAGCCCTTCTTGATCGCGTCCTGGTGCGAGCCGGAGAACGCCGTGTACACCAGGTCCCCGGCGTACGGGTGCCGCTCGTGCACCGGCAGCTGGTTGCAGTACTCGACGGCGCGCTTGATCTCGTCGATGTTCGAGAAGTCGATCTTCGGGTCCACGCCCTGGCTGAACAGGTTCATGCCCAGGGTCACCAGGCATACGTTGCCGGTGCGCTCGCCGTTGCCGAACAGGCAGCCCTCGACGCGGTCGGCCCCGGCCTGGACGGCCAGCTCGGCCGCGGCGACGCCGGTGCCGCGGTCGTTGTGCGGGTGCAGCGACAGGATCAGCGACTCGCGGTTCGGCAGGTTCCGGTGCATCCACTCGATCGAGTCGGCGTACACGTTCGGGGTGGCCATCTCGACGGTGGCCGGCAGGTTGACGATGAGCGGCCAGTCCGGCGTTGGCTGGATGACCTCGGCGACCTTCGAGCACACCTCCAGGGCGTAGTCGAGCTCGGTGCCGGTGTAGGACTCGGGGGAGTACTCGTAGCGGACGGCCGTGTCGGGGGTGATGGCCTCGGCGTACTTCAGGCACATCCGGGCGCCGGACGTGGCGATGTCGGTGATGCCGTCCCGGTCCAGGCCGAACACGACGCGGCGCTGGAGCGTCGAGGTCGAGTTGTAGAAGTGGACGATGGCCTGCTTGGCGCCGACCAGGCTCTCGAAGGTCCGCTCGATCAGGTGCTCGCGGCACTGGGTGAGGACCTGGATGGTGACGTCGTCGGGGATCAGGTCCTGCTCGATCAGCTGGCGCACGAAGTCGAAGTCGGTCTGGGAGGCCGAAGGGAAGCCCACTTCGATCTCCTTGTAGCCCATGGCGACCAGCAGTTGGAACATCTTCTTCTTGCGGTCGGGCGTCATCGGGTCGATGAGGGCCTGGTTCCCGTCGCGCAGGTCCACCGCGCACCAGGTCGGCGCGGTCTCGATGACCTGGTCCGGCCAGGTGCGGTTCGGCAGGTCGACGGTGAACTGGCTGGAGTAGGGCTGGTATCGCTGGACGCGGCCAGCGAAGGCTGAGGAAGTCAACGGTTGCTCCTTGAAACGCGGTTGTCATTGCCAGCCGGCATGCGAGAACCCGCGGCGAGGGAGCCGACCTAGTTGGCCCCGCCGCGGCAGCTAAGGAGCATCGAATACCGCATGATTGCCGCCGAGCCTACACCCGGCGGGCACCGGCGTCGATGCCGCGTCCGGCGATTGGGACGCTTCAGCCGCCGATGACCAGCTCGTCGATCGACAGCCGGGCGCGCGGCTTGCGGTCGGGGCCCGCGACGCTCTCGGCCAGCAGCGCCGGATCTCCGGCGACGCCGATGGCGGCCACCGAGGTCGGCTTGAGCTCCGAAGGAAGGTCGAACTCGCCGCTGATGGCGTCGGCGTCGAAGCCGCCCATCTGCCGGACCGTCAGGCCCTCGGCGGCGGCCTGGAACGTCAGGTGCGCCATGGACTGCCCCAGGTCGTAGGCGGCGTGGGACAGCGGCCCCTTCGCGTTGGCCTCCACGCGCACGGCGACCAGCAACGCCGCGGCGTGCTGCGCCCATTCGGCGTTGCCGGTGTCGAGGCAGTCGAGCACCCGCTTGAACTCGGGGGTGTCGCGCCTGGCGACGATGAACCGCCACGGCTGCGTGTTGCCCGCCGAGGGCGCCCAGCGGGCGGCCTCCAGGAGCGCGGCGATCTGCTCGTCGCTCAGCTCGAAGTCGGCCTCGAAGGCGCGGGTCGAGTGGCGGGACGCCAGCAGCGGGTGGATCGGCACGGAGGTCTCGGCGTGCCGGTCGATCGGTCCGTTCATGCGTTATCACCTGGATGGTGTGTACGGTGCCGCGCCGACGTGCGCGGCAGTGGCGGTTGGCCAGTCTTCATGGTGCCACGGCGGGCCCCCGATCCGGGGCGAGTGTCGTCTTCCTTACTCACCGTCGCTCGCCGCGGGCGAGGGCGACCCCGACGGCGATGCCGTCGCGGACGGCGTCTCCTCGGGCTGCTCGGGCGCCTCGTGGACCACCGGCTCGCCCTCCTCCACGATCACCCCGGGCAGCTCCACCGTCGCCGCGGCCGCCTGCGGCTCGCCTTCGAGCGTGAGCGTCCCGAAGCCGTCGGCCGACACCGACAGGACCGTCCCGGCCTCGTCCAGGCACCACTCGCCCGGCGGGAGCGGCGTGTCCACCACCACGGTGTTCGGCTCCAGCTCGAAGCAGTCGCCGTCCCGGCTCACCGCGAACGGCATGCGCCGGTCCAGCAGCAGCGGCAGCCACTCGACGAACGGCCGCTGCACCTGCGGGTCGTAGTCCTCGGGGATCTCGCCGGTGATCCCCGCCAGCTTCACGCACCGCTGGTCGGCGCACTGGAAGAACCCGCCGGTCGTCCACGCCACCGACACGTCGGCCGCCCCGCCGAGCCCCCATCCGGGGACGTCGACGCGCCACGTGCCGTCCTCGGCCGCCCACACCGTGACCGCCGATCCCTCAGACCACTCGTACTCGGCGGTGAACGACGTGTCGAGCGCCTTGGACACCCGCCCGATCAGCGCCACCCGCGCGCCCGCGGCCCGCGGCTCCGGATCGGGCTCGTTCACCGCCGTCGCCGTCCCGCAGCCCGCCAGCAATGTGATTGCGGCCACTGCTGTGACCGTTCTGATTTTCAGGGAGTATCGCCATGCCACAGCGCGATTGTGCGTCCCGAGACCCGGAACGACCTGGCGCCACGCCGCAGGTCGCGGCTAAGGTGAGGTGGCTGCCTGCTCGCAGGCAGACGACAGCACCCGAGACAACAGGTATTGAGGTGAATCCCGTGGCGCTGGTCGTACAGAAATACGGCGGATCATCGGTGGAGAACCCGGAGCGCGTCAAGCGCGTGGCCGAGCGGATAGTCGACACGCGAAAGCGCGGGGACGACGTCGTCGTCGTCGTGTCGGCGATGGGCGACACCACCGACGAGTTGCTCGAGATGGCCGCGCAGGTCTCGCCGGTGCCCGAGCCGCGCGAACTCGACATGCTCGTGACCGCGGGCGAGCGGATCTCCATGGCCCTGCTCGCCATGGCCATCAACAACCTGGGCTTCCAGGCCCGATCGTTCACCGGCTCGCAGGCCGGGATGCTCACCACCGCCGCCCACGGCGAGGCGCGCATCATCGACGTCACGCCCGGCCGCATCCGCTCCTCGCTCGACGAGGGCTTCATCACGATCGTCGCCGGCTTCCAGGGCGTCAGCCAGGACACCAAGGACATCACCACGCTCGGCCGCGGCGGCTCGGACACGACCGCGGTCGCCCTCGCGGCGGCGCTCGGCGCCGACGTGTGCGAGATCTACTCCGACGTCGACGGCGTCTACTCCGCCGACCCGCGCATCGTGCCCAACGCCAAGCGCCTGGAGACGATCACCTTCGAGGAGATGCTGGAGATGGCCGCCTCGGGCGCCAAGATCCTGCACCTGCGCAGCGTGGAGTACGCCCGCCGCTACGGCATCCCGCTGCACGTCCGCTCGTCGTACTCGACCAAGACCGGCACGATCGTGTCGGGTTACATGGAGGACCTGCCCGTGGAGCAAGCACTCATCAGCGGCGTCGCGCACGACGACTCCGAAGCGAAGATCACCGTCACGCGCGTGCCCGACAAGCCCGGCGCGGCCGCCTCGATCTTCCACATCATCGCCGACGCCGAGATCGACATCGACATGATCGTGCAGAACGTGTCGACGACCGGCAACGGCCACACCGACATCTCGTTCACGCTCCCGAAGGACTCCGGGCGCAAGGCCACCGAGGCGCTCAAGAAGCACCAGGAGGCCGTCGGCTTCGAGAAGCTCATCTACGACGAGCACATCGGCAAGATCTCCCTGGTCGGCGCCGGAATGCGCTCGCACCCGGGCGTCACGGCGAACTTCTGCGAGGCCCTGGCCGACGCCGGGGTCAACATCGAGATCATCTCCACCTCCGAGATCCGCATCTCGGTGGTGTGCCGCGACACCGACCTGGCCGCCGCCGTGCGCGCCGTCCACGACAGGTTCGAGCTCGGCGGCTCCGAGACCGCCGTCGTCTACGCGGGAACGGGGCGATAGCGCATGGACCGCAAACTCAACGTGGCGATCGTGGGGGCCACCGGCGTCGTCGGCTCGATCATGCGGCGGCTCATCGCCGCCGAACGCGGCAACTGGGGCGAGATCCGCCTCATCGCCTCGGCGCGGTCGGCGGGGAAGCGCCTGCCGGTCGGCGACGAGACCCTCGAAGTCCAGGCCATCGGTGAAGACGCCTTCGACGGGATCGACATCGCCCACTTCGACCTGCCCGACGAGGTCAGCGCCGAATGGGTGCCCGTGGCCGCCGCCAAGGGCGTGGTCGTCATCGACAAGTCGGGGCACTTCCGCATGGACCCCGAGGTGCCGCTGGTGTGCCGCGAGGCCAACCCCGAGGCGGCGCGCGAGCGCCCCAAGGGCATCATCGCGAACGCGAACTGCACCACGCTCGCGCTCATCCCGACGCTCGCGGCGCTGAACGAGGCGTTCGGCCTGGTGTCGATGTCCGTGGCGTCCTACCAGGCCGCCTCCGGCTCGGGCAAGGAGGGCCTGGAGGCCCTGTACGACCAGATTGCGAAGATCGCGAGCGTCGATCGGATCGGCACCGAGACCGGCGACGTGCGCGCGGTCCTCGGCGAGGACTTCGACGCGCCGTTCGGCGCGCCGCTGGCGCTCAACGTCGTCCCGAAGGTCGGCGGCTGGAAGGACGGCGGCTGGACCTCCGAGGAGCTCAAGGTCCGAGGCGAGTCGCGCAAGATCCTCGGCCTGCCCGACCTCAAGGTCGCCTCGACGTGCGTGCGCGTGCCGGTGGCCGTGGGCCACTCGCAGGCCGTCCACGCCACCTTCGCGCGGGAGGTCACGGTCGAGGAGGCCCACCGCGTCCTCGCCGCCGCGCCCGGCGTCGACGTCGTCGACGACCCGGCGAACAGCGTCTACCCAATGCCGATCGACGGCGTCGGCAAGCCCGGCACCCAGGTCGGGCGCGTGCGCCAGTCGATCGACTTCCCGAACTCCCTGGAGTTCTTCGTCGTGGGCGACAACCTCATGAAGGGCGCGGCGCTCAACTCGATCGAGACGGCCGACCTCGTCCGCCGCGAACTCGAAGCCCAATAGCCTATAAAATATAAGATATAAATTATATGTTATAACATATAGAGTATAGGATACAGCATCACGGCCCGGGGCGTGCGCCCCGGGCCGTTTCGCATTCGGCTTCGCTCAGGCGTCGCGCTTCTTGAACAGGTACCAGGCCACGCCGAGGATGATCGCGGCGAAGACCGCGAACACGCCGCCCGCCGCCCAGCGGCTGAACAGGTCGAAGTCCACCACCGGCTCACCCTCGAACGTCGAAGTGGACATCAGCTGCGCCCCGGCCGAGAACGGCAGGAACTTCACCACCGGTACCAGCCAGTCCAGCGCCGGGACCATCGCCAGCCCCGAGATCAGGCCCTCCAGGATCAGCGGCACCAGGAAGATGACCACCAGCGCCAAGGGAACACCGCGGAACAGCAGCCCCAATCCGAGTCCGACGAGCGTGTAGATCAGCGTGTACACCACGTAACCGGGCAGCGCCTGGTTGAGCGGGTCGTCGAGCAGCCCCGGGGCCTCGCCCCAGAACACGAAGACGATGCCGAGGTTGATCAGCAACGACACGACCGTCGCCACCACCGCCGTCGCCGAGACCACCAAGACCTTGGCGAGGATCAGCCGCGACCGCTGCGGCAGCGCCGTCAGCGTCGGCTGGATGGTGCCGTGCCGCCACTCGTGCCCAGTGGCGAAGATCCCGATAATGGCCATGCACACCGCCATGAAGGGGATCCCGAACGCCGCGCCGCCGTTGAGCGCGAAGGCCAGCATCTCGTCCATCGGGGCCTCTTCGCCGCCCACCACGTTGACCACCAGCGTGATGAGCACCGCGATCAGCGCCGAGGCCACCAGCCCCACCCCGAGCAGCCAGTAGGTGGACCGCAGCGTCCGCAGACGCATCCATTCGAACCGCAGAGCGTCACTCATCGGCGGTACCGCCTTCCTGGGCGATGGGCTGGACCGGCTCCTGGGCCACGAACTGCTCCGAGGATCCGGTGGCGGACATGAACGCCTCCTCCAGGGAGGCGCTGCGCGAGGACAGCTCGTGCAGCTCGACCCCTTCGGTGAAGGCCAGGTGCCCGACCTTGTCGAGCTCGAGATCGGAGACGACCAGCTCGCCGGTCGGCCCGGCGGCGACCGACGCCCCCGCCGCCTCCAAGGCCGCCGAGAGCCCGGCCACCTCGGGGCCGCGGACGACCACCGTCGACTGCGTGAACTCGCGGACGAACGTCGCCACGTCGCCGTTGAAGATCATCGTGCCCCTGCCGATGACGACCAGCTCGTCGGCCATCAGCTGCATCTCCGAGAGCAGGTGGCTGGAGACGAAGATCGTGCGGCCCTCGGACGCGAGCCGCTTGAGGACGTCACGCATCCAGTGGATGCCATGCGGGTCCAAGCCGTTGGTCGGCTCGTCCAGCAGCAGGATCTTCGGGTCGCCAAGCAGCGCCTGCGCCAGGCCCAGCCGCTGGGCCATGCCCAGCGAATAGCCCTTCGGCTTCTTGCGCCTGACCTCGCCGAGGCCCACGAACTCCATGACCTCGTCGACCCGCGCATCGGAGATGCGGTTCGCGGCCGCGAGCATCCGCAGGTGGTTGCGCGCGCTGCGCGTGGGGTGGAACGGCTTCGCCTCCAGCAGCGCCCCCACCTCGTTCATGGGGCGGCGGATCGAGTCGAACGCCTGGCCGTCGAACAGCGTCTCGCCCCCGCCGTAGTCGAGGCCGAGCATCAGCCGCATCGTGGTCGACTTCCCCGACCCGTTGGGGCCGAGGAAACCGGTGACCACACCGGGCTTGACGTCGAACGAGAGATGGTCTACCGCCACAGTGTTCCGGTACCGCTTGTACAGACCCTTCGCGGTGATCATGGAGCTCCAATCTCGGGCAGGGGCCTTGGGGACGCGGCCAGTCTATGAGAGCGCGCCAGGCGCCGCATGACCGCGCAGAAGGAAATCGGCCTCCTGCTCAAGGAGGAGACCGGCGCCGGGCGCGTGGTACCGCCGTACCCCCTGACACGCCTCCGGACGGGCGCCGGAGCCACCGGCCCGACCGTTAAACTTGCCGAGTGAGTCTGCGACTGTACGACACCGGGACCCGATCCGTCCGCGACTTCCAGCCCAGGAAGAGCGGGGAGGTCGGCGTGTACCTGTGCGGGCTCACCGTCCAAGGCCCGCCCCACATCGGCCACCTGCGCTCCGGCGTCGCCTACGACGTCCTCATCCGCTGGCTGCGCCGCTCGGGCCACCGCGTCACCTACATCCGCAACGTCACCGACATCGACGACAAGATCCTCGTCCGCGGCGCCGAGCAGCACCGCCCCTGGTGGGCCATCGCCTACGAGAACGAGCGCAAGCTCGCCGCCGGCTACGCCGCACTCAATGTCGAGGCCCCCACCTACGAGCCGCGCGCCACCGGGCACATCCCGCAGATGATCGACCTCATCACCGAGCTCATCGACCGCGGCCACGCCTACGCCACCCCCGCCGGGGACGTCTGGTTCTCCGTCGCCTCCTGGCCCGACTACGGCGAGCTCTCCCACCGCCGAGTCGAGGACATGCGCTCCAGCCCCGACGCGGGCGACAAGCGCGACCCCCGCGACTTCGGCCTGTGGAAGGCCCACAAGCCCGGCGAACCGGCCGACGCCGCCTGGACCTCCCCGTGGGGGCCAGGCCGCCCCGGCTGGCACATCGAATGCTCCGCCATGGCCCGCCGCTACCTCGGCGACGCCTTCGACATCCACGGCGGCGGCACCGACATCATGTTCCCCCACCACGAGAACGAACTCGCCCAGTCCCGCGCCGCCGGGCTCGGCTTCGCGAAGTACTGGGTCCACAACGGCATGCTCAACCTCTCGGGCACCAAGATGAGCAAGTCCCTGGGCAACATCCTCAGCGTCGAGGCGCTCGGCGAGAAGGGCTTCCGCCCCGCCGACATCCGCTACTACCTGACGACCGCCCAGTACCGCTCCCCGCTCGACTTCTCCGAGGCCGCCCTCGGCGAGGCCCAGAGCGCCTGGGACCGCCTGTCGAACTTCACCCACCGCGCCGCCGAGCAGCTCGGCCCCGCCGCCGCCCTCGACGGCCCCCTCGCCGAAGACTTCATCGCCGCCATGGACGACGACCTCAACACCCCGGCCGCCGTCGCCGTCGTCCACGACACCGCCCGCGAGGGCAACGCCGCCCTCGACGCCGGTGATGACGAGGCCGCCGCCCGCGCCGCCGCCGCCGTCCGAGCTATGCTCGACCAGCTCGGCCTCGACCCGCTCGACGAGCACTGGAGCGATCCGGCCGACGCGAAGCTGAGCGGCGTCGTCGACTCGCTGGTCGCCATCGCCCTCCAGCAGCGGACCGAGGCGCGAGAGCGCAAGGACTACGCCGCCGCCGATCGCATCCGCGACGAACTGGCCCGGGCGGGCGTGACCGTCAAAGACACCCCTCGTGGTCCCGTTTGGACGGTCGAATAGCCGCGTCCACAGGCACCGCCACCAACACCCACGGGGGAAGCACACACATGAGCAGCAGCAAGGGCGGCCACCCGAACCGCCGCAAGACGTCCAAGGCCGGACCCGCCAAAGGCTCCGGCGGCCAGAAGAAGGGCCTCGCCGGCAAGGGCCGCACCCTCAAGGCCGAGGACCGCCCCTGGCACAAGTCCTACACCGGCGACGACAAGCCCCAGCGCACCCAGTGGAAGCAGGCCAAAGAACGCGCCAAGGCCGCCTCCGAAGGCCGCTCCACCAACATCGGCAAGGCCAAGCCCAAGCGCGACCAGCGCCGCGACGAGGCCGAGATGCTCCTCGGCCGCAACCCCGTCCTGGAGGCCCTGCGCGCCCGCGTCCCCGCCACCGCCCTCTACGTCGCCTTCGGCACCGACCTCGACGAACGCGTCGCCGAATCCGTCCGCCTCGCCGGCAACCGCGACCTCCCGGTCAAGGAACTCTCCCGCCGCGACCTCGACAGGCGCACCAACAACGCCCTCCACCAGGGCATCGGCCTCGAAGTCGAGCCCTACGCCTACGCCGACTTCAAAGAGCTCCTCGCCACCGCCCAGACCAGCGGCACCGCGCCGCTCCTGGTCGCCCTCGACGGCGTCACCGACCCGCGCAACCTCGGCGCCATCATCCGCTCCACCGCCGCGTTCGGCGGCCACGGCCTCCTCATCCCCTCCCGCCGCGCCGCCTCCGTCACCGCCGTCGCCTGGCGGGCCTCCGCGGGCGCCGCCGCCCGCCTGCCCGTCGCCAAGGTCGTCAACCTCGCCCGCACCGTCAAGGCCTGCCAAGAGGCCGGGCTCATGACCATCGCGCTCGACGCCGCGGGCGACGCCGACGTCTACGACCTGCCCGTCGCCGAAGATCCGCTGCTCATCGTCGTCGGCGACGAAGGCAAGGGCGTCTCCAGGCTCGTCGCCGAGACCTGCGACTACCGCGTCGGCATTCCCATCGCCTCCGACGTCGAATCGCTCAACGCCTCCGTGGCCGCCTCCATCACCCTCGCCGAGGTCCAGCGCCAACGCCGCTGAACCGCACGTGATCACCCCCAACCCCGACCCGGGGGCCGAGGCGCGGCCTGGACGCCGCCGCATAACCTGAAACGACCCTGCACACCACGTCTCCCGGAGCAGCCCTGACCATGCCGGCCGATTACCTCCTCAGCGTCGACCTCGGTACCTCGCACACGGTCGCGGTGGTCATCTGGCCCGACGGCCGCACCCGCCCCCTCCTGTTCGACGGCTCCCCCGTCATGCCGTCGGCGGTGTTCCTCGACGAAGCCGGCACCGTCCACGTCGGCCGCGACGCCGAACGGCTCGGCCCCACCGCGCCCGAACGGTTCGAACCCAACCCCAAACAGCGCATCGCCGACGGCACGCTCCTCCTCGGCGACCGCGAACTCCCCGTCACCGCCGCGTTCGCCGCCATCCTCGCCCACGTCGCCCGCGCCTGCACCGAAGCCGTCGGCCACCTCCCCAGAACCGTCATGACCTGCCCCGCCGCATGGAGCGAACAGCGCCGCGCCACCCTCTACGACGCCGCCGCCCAGGCCGGCTACCAGCCCGTCCAACTCATCACCGAACCGGTCGCCGCCGCCCACTACTACACGACCCGCCTCTCCCACCCCCTCGACCCCGGCCAAGCCCTCGCCGTCTTCGACTTCGGCGGTGGCACCCTCGACATCGCCGTCGTCGAACGCCACCGGGACGGCTCGTTCGGCGTCCTCGCCGACGGCGGCCTGAACGACCTCGGCGGCCTCGACTTCGACGCCGCCCTCGTCGCCCACATCGGCGAGACGGTCAAACAACGCGACCCCGACCTGTGGAAACGCCTCGAACACCCCACCACCGCCACCGAACTGCGCGACCGCCGCACCCTGTGGAACGACGTGCGCGGCGCCAAGGAGATGCTCTCGCGCTCCTCGGTCGCGCCCGTCGCCGTCCCCGGCATGGAACAGGCCCTCCACCTCACCCGCGGCGAACTCGACCAACTCGCCCGACCCCTGCTCTCCCGCGCCGTCGGCGAGACCCGCCGCGTCCTCGACCTCACCGGCAAGCGCAGCGGCGACCTCGCCGGGCTCTTCCTCGTCGGCGGCTCCAGCCGCATGCCCCTGGTCGCCAAGGTCCTCCACGAAGAACTCGGCATCGCCCCCACCGTCCTCGAACAGCCCGAACTGCCCGTCTCGGAGGGCGCCGCCGTCGCCGTCGACGGGCACGCGCCGCTCACCCCGCCGGTGATGTCCCTGCCCCCCACGCCGTCCCCGCTCGCCGCCACGAGCCCGCCGTCCCCGCCCCCGGCCGACGAGACGACCTTCCCCCTCCAGATGCCCGGCGCCGACAAACGCCGCAAGAACAGGCGCAACAAGCTCATCGCCCTCGCCGCGGCCGTCGTGGTGCTCGCCGTCGCCGCCCCGCTGGCGTGGTGGTACTTCACCAACCCCTACGAGCAGCGGCCCTTCTACGACGAGCTGGCCGAGGTCGGCGACGTCATCCCGTACGCGGCCGAGATGAGCGGCACCGTGCAATCGGCGCAGATCCGCGGCGACAAAGCCGTGTTCGCCTACACCGTCACCGCCGACACGAGCACGGCCCTCCACGTGCTCGCCGTCGACGCCCGAACCGGCGAGCCGCTCTGGGACGGCGAGACCGTCCTCGACGGCGCCACCTGGGGGGATTCCTTCTACGCCTCCGACGAACTCCTCGCCGTCACCGACAGCGAGACCACCGGCGGCCCCTTCACCCTGCACTTCCTCGACTGGGAGACCGGGGAGGTGCTGCGAACCATGGAGGACCTGCCTTCGCTGGAGTTCTCCCGGTCCGGTGACCACCTCGTCTCGGCCTGGAGCGACGGCAACACCGTCACCGTCTACGACAGCGCGGGCGAGGAGGTCCGGTCCTGGCAGGTCGGCGACGCCGAAGGCGGCATCGGCATCAGCCAGTGGGGCGTGGTCGGATCGAGCGAGTCCCTGGTCGATCCGAACGGGGTGCGCGGCGACGGCCGCATCTGGGTGGTGACCGAAGACGGCGAGACCCACGTGTTCGACATCGAATCGGGCGAGGAGGTCGCCTCCAGGGGCATCGAGTCCGCCGAGGACCGCTACATCGCCTTCAACGGCCTGATATACGTGACCGAAGAGGAGTCCAACGGCTACTCGATCCACGTCTACGACATCGACAGCGGGCTCGACGAGGTCGACACCGAACGCGTCCGGGAGGAGGAGGCCGGACTCTCCATCGACTGGGCGCTCCCCTGCGGCGAGGAGCGCCTGTGCGTGCGGGAGACCCACGAGAAGGACGAGACCGGACGGTACACCTTCCGCGTCTACGACGCCGGCGACGGCGAAGTGGCCCACCGCTTCGACGAGGAGGGATACTCCGCGATCTCACCGGTCGGCAACTACTTCCTGGTCGAGTACTTCGAGGGCGACGAACTCCGCACCCAGGTGTTCGACGACGACTTCAAGGCGGTCGGCGAGAGCAAGGAAGGGAGCTTCGGCGGCATCGACGGCGGCAGCGCCCTGGCCTACCCGCCCTCCTCGAGCGTCCTGAGCGAAGGCGACGTGATCGGCCTCGGCGTGCGCGACGGCACCCGCCACCTCCTGCGCGCCGGCCTGTCGGCCTACGACTGCGAGGCCTCCGACACCCACCTCGCCTGTCTCGTCGAAGGCGGCATGCAGATCTACGCCTTCCGCGAGGAGTGATCCGCGCCTCCGGCGGCGAATCGGTCAGCGCCGAAGTCGCCGCCGTGTCGAGTACAATCGTGGGGGTTTCGGCGCCTGTGAGGCGCTGACCTGCCGCCGTAGCATCAATTGGCAGAGCAACTGTCTTGTAAACAGTAGGTTAGGGGTTCGAATCCCCTCGGCGGCTCCAAGCCACTGCACCCGCAACGCCTCCAAGGCACCGTGACGGCCGGGCGAGGACCCGGCCGTCGACGATGGGCGCACAGCGGGAACCGGCCGTGCCGCGAACGCGGACGACCGCCTCGCTCAGCCCTTGACGGCTCCGATGATGACGCCCTTCTTGAAGTGCTTCTGCACGAACGGGTAGATGATGACCGCCGGGACGATCGCGATCATCACGATCGCCATCTTCACCGCCAATGTCGGCGGCGCCTCGGTCAGTCCCGCCGCCTGCGGGAGCGGCGCCGATTCGACGACGTAGGTGCGCAGGACGAGCGCCAGCGGCCATTTCCCGGTGTCGTCGAGGTACAGGAACGCGTTGAACCAGTTGTTCCAGTAGGCCACCGCGTAGAAGAGCGTGACCACGGCGATCACGGCCTTCGACAGCGGGGTGACGATCTGCCACAGGATGCGGAACTCCCCGGCGCCGTCGATGCGCGCCGAGTCGAACAGCTCCTGCGGGATGTTCATGAAGAAGGCCCGCAGGACCACGACGTTGAACGCCGAGACGGCCATCGGCAGGATGATCGCCAGGTAGTTGTCGCGCAGTCCGAGGGCGCTCACCCACAGGTAGACCGGGATGAGGCCGGGGAAGACCACGAACATCAGCAGGACCGAGAACAGGATCGTCTTGTGCCCGAAGGAGCCCGGCCGCGAGAGCGAGTAGGCGCCGAGGACCGAGACGACCACGCTCAGGAGCGTGCCGCCCGCGGTGATCAGGAGGGACACCATGAGGGCGCGGAGGACGACCGGGTTGCGGAACATCTGCTCGTACGCCTCGAAGGTGATGCCGTCGCCGGGCCACACGACGAGGCCGCCGACGCGGTGGACCGTCTCGGCGCTGGAGAGGCTCGTGAGCGCGATCGCGTACAGCGGGAACAGGATCACGAGCATGATGAGCACGATGCTCACGCCCTTGGCGGCCCGGCCGGTGACGGTGGGCTTCTCTTCCCATGCGGCTCTTCTGGTCATGATCGCGAATACACTCCTCGCTCGCCGAGCATGTGCGCGACCCTGTTGGCCGCGAGGATGAGGATGAGGCCGACGACCCCTTTGAACAGTCCCGCGGCGGCGCCGTAGTCGAAGTCGCCGACGCGGATGCCGCTGTAGTAGACGAAGGTGTCGAACACTTCGGACGCTTGTGATCCGACGGCGCTGCGCTGGAGGAAGAACTGCTCGAACCCGACGTTGAGCGCGTCGCCGAGGCGCAGGATGAGCAGCAGGACGATGACGGGCCGCAGCCCCGGCAGGGTGATGTGCCACAGGCGCCGCCACCGTCCGGCGCCGTCGACGGCCGCGGCCTCGTAGAGGTTCGGGTCGATCGCGGCGAGCGCTGCGAGGAAGATGATGGCGCCGAATCCGGCGTCCTTCCACACCGCTTGGGAGGTGACGAGCAGGATGAACGTGTCGGGGTCGGTCATCCAGTCGATCCCGTCGAAGCCGTTCTGCCGCAGCGTCTGGCTGATGAGGCCCGCCCCGCCGAGCATCTGCTGGAAGATCGCGATGACGAGCACCCACGAGAAGAAGTACGGCAGGTAGACGACGCTCTGGAGCGTCGACCGCAGGCGCCCGGAGGTGATGGAGTGCAGCAGGAGCGCGAGCATGATCGGCACCGGGAAGTAGAAGACGACCTGGAACGCGGTGATCCCCAGGGTGTTGGTGAGGGCCCGGAGGAAGTCGGGGTCGGCGAAGAGGTGCTGGAAGTGGGTGAAGCCGACGATGCGGGAGCCGAAGATGCCGCCGGAGTACGGCTTGTAGTCCTGGAAGGCGATGATGTTGCCCAACGAGGGGATCCACCAGAATCCCCACACGAGGACCATCATGGGTGCGGCCATGATGAGCAGCGGCCAGTCGCGGCCGAGTCGGGTGCGCCAGTGCGTCTTGGGTTTCGCCGGGCGCGGCGCGGTGGGCTCCCCGGCCTCGGCGGCCGGGGAGACTGTCGTCGGGGCGGTCACAGGAGGCCGTTGTCCTCGGCGATCTTGGTGTAGTACTCGCGCGCCTCGTCGCCGACGTTGGCGCGCCAGTCGTCCACCAGTGCGGACCATTCGGCGACGTCTCTCTGTCCGCGGTAGATCTCGTGGTGGGCGTTGGTCATCGGCTCGTTCTCGGCGGCGAGGTCGGAGGGCATCTCGACGCGGAGTCCTTGGAAGGGCCGGTCGTCGAGGTACGGGGCGGCGTTGGTCTCCCAGGCGTGGTAGGCCTCGACGAGCCCGGGGTATTGGAACTTGAAGTTGGCGTTGGGCCTGCCGGAGAGGAAGAGGTAGGTGTTGGCGACCTCGGTCTGGCCCAGTTCGGTGCGCTGGGGGACGCCTTCGTCGTCGACTTCGAAGTGGACGCCTTGGACGCCGTCCCAGACGAGGTCCCATTCGACGGTGCCGTACGGCGCCGAGCACCAGTCGGCGACGCGGAGGCATTCCTTGATGCGCTCTTCGGAGAGGTCCTTCTTGATGAAGGTGAACATGCCCGCGGGGTCGTCGCGCCAGATGGTGGGCGTGCCGCCGGGCTCGGCGGCCATGGGGTCGATGGCCTGGAGGTCGAAGCCGTCGACGTCGCGGTAGGTGCCGAGCATCTCGTGCCAGGCGCCGAGGCCGTCCTCGTAGAACACGGCTTGGCCGGAGCCGATGAGCTCCTTGGCGTTGGTGAAGCGGTCGGCGACGTAGTCGGGATGGACGAGCCCCTTGTCGAAGAGCTCGCGGGTGTAGGCGATGGCGGCGGCGAACTCCTCGGTCTCGAATTTGTGGACGAGCTTGCCGTTGTCGTTGCGCCACAGTGTGGGGACGCCCATGGCCTCCTGGACGGTCTGGTCGATGCTGCCGAACGCCCACCGGCCGCCCGCGGGGTCGTTGACCTGTTCGGCGGCGGCCATGAGCTCGTCGAGGTCGGCGGGGTGCTCGATGCCGAGAGTGTCGAGGAAGTCCTGGCGGGCGAAGAGGGCGTTGGTGTAGGGGGCCCGCTCCCAGGGAATGCCGAGGAGGGTGCCGCCGAAGACGCCCATGGCCCAGGCGGCGGTGGGGTAGTTGGCCAGCAGCGGGTACTCGGCGACCTTGTCGCCCGCGAGGTACGGCGTGAGGTCGGCGAACAGCTCGTTCGCGGCCTCGGTGAAGTCGGAGAGCTTGATGATCTCCCAGCCGGGGATCTGGAACATGTCGGGGACGTCGCCGCCGGCGAGGGTGGTGGTGATCTTGTCGAGGTAGTTGTTGCCGTCGGCGATGTTGAAGCGGACGGTGCCGCCGAGGGCCTCGTTGACGGCGGTGAAGTACGAGTTGTCGGGGAGCCCGGGCGGCGCGGGGTTCCACAGTGGTGTGATGGCGGTGATCGCTTCGCCGGTGGTCATGGGCTTCTCGGCGACGGCCTGGACGGGTTCGGCGGGCCGGGAGAGGTAGCCGGGGGAGACGGTGCCGTCGGCCTCGCCGGGGAGGTCGGGTTCGACGGGGCTGGCGTAGGGGATGTTCTTGGGGAGCAGGTCGGCGAGCTCGTCGGTGCCCGCGGCGGTGCCTTCGGCGCCTTCGTCGAGTTCGGCGCAGCCGGCGAGGGAGGCGGCGACGGCGGAGGCCGCGCCGGTCTGGAAGAGCGTTCGGCGATTGAGGTGGAACGCCCGTGCGGCGCGGGGGTCGCTCATTTCGACGCCTTTCGTTGGGGGAGTGGGAGGTCGGCGAGTGCCGGTCGCGAGAGACCCGATTGACTTCGGTTAGCTGTATCAACAAATATAACTTTCCTGATTCAGCCGCGCAACTCCCGATTCATCCCGACCCCCTAGTGGTCCACAGTGACCGTCCCGTTCACCAGGCCCGCGGCGGTGTCGTCGGCGAGCGCGGCGGCCTCGGCCCCGGCGCCCGCGAGGGCGTCGCGCAGGGCCAGGACGCGCGCGAAGGCCGCGCCGCGCCGCCGCTGCTCGTCGAGGGCGATGCGGGGGACCTTGACCGAGAGGAGGCGCCGCTTCGCGCCGGTGGCGGTGCGCCTGGCGTCCGGCAGGCGCGCGGCGAGGACGGCGGCGAGCCAGCCGGGGTCGACGGCCTCGCCGCACGTGATCGTCCACTGCGCCTCACTTGCGGCCGTGAGGGGTCCGAGCCTGACCGTCCGCGGCCCGACGGGGTCGACGATGACGCCGGTGCCCTCGGCGGGGCCCGAGCGGACGGTGAGGTGCCCGTCGCGTTCGAGGTCGGCGAGCCCGGCCTCCGGTGTCGACTCGGCGGTCCCGGACTCGAAGCGCGGCATGGAATCCGCGGCGGTCGCGAGCAGTTCGCCCAGGCGCTCGGCCCGCTGGGCGAGCTGGCCCGCGTCGGTGTCGCCCGCGGCGAGGTAGACGGCGGGGGAGATGTCGACGTCCTCGTCCCACAGCTGCATGAGTGGGACGGTCGCCGAGTGCGCGGTGGCGACGGCGGCGCCGCGGTCCTTGGTGACGGTGCGCCAGGCGGTGTCGAAGTCGCCGCCGGTGGAGACGAGGAGCTGCGCGGTCTCGGCGCGCGGGGCGAGCACCCACACGTGCGCCTTGGCCCCCGGGTGGTCGACGACGGCCCGCAGCGCGCCCCAGCGCAGCAGCTCGGAGCGGATGCGCCGCCCCGAGCGGCGGTGGGCGACCTGGGCGGGCATGCGCACGACGGCCACGCCGCCCTCGCCGAGCAGCGCGAGGCAGTGGAGGGCCCAGGCCAGTTCGGGCTCGGTGCGCGGCGGCGTGCCGTAGGACAGGCGCGGGTCGTCCCCGGCGGGGAGCCGGTCGTGGCCCCAGTCCTTGACGTTGAACGGCGGGTCGCACACGACGAGGTCGAACCGCCGCCGCGGCAAGGGGTCGAGCAGGGAGTCGCCGACGCCTGCGCGGACGTCGCCGCCGGGCAGTGCCAGGCGCAGGCGCCGATCGCAGACGGCGGCCTGGGCGGCCGAGAGGTCGGTGCCCCGGACGGTGCCGACGCCGGGGACGGCGCGGAGCAGCCCGGTGAGCAGGTCGCCCTCGTCGCAGGCCGGATCGCACACCGCGAGGTCCTCTTTCGCGGGGGCGACGGCGGCGGCGACGTCGACGATCGCGCCGATGCCGGGCGGGGTGCCGCGGCCCGCGGCCTCGCGGGCGCGCTCGACGAAGAACTCGAACAGCTCGGCCGCCGCAGTGGCGCGGGTGAGCTCGGCGAGGCGGCGCGCGAGCGCGCGGTGCTCGCCGTCGCCGTCCAGGGCGGCGGCGACGGCCTGGAGGGCGTGGTCGGCGGAGGGGTGGGTGTGCTGGAGGGCGAACCAGAGGCGGTCGGCGCCGGTGACGTGGAGGCGGCGGCCGTGCTCGGCGGCCCACCGCTCGACGTCGGCGAGGGCGAAGCGGGGCCTGCGGGCACTCTCGTCCACTGGGGACGGGAAGTCGGCTTCCCTCCTGCGCCAGTTGCTGACCGCGTTGCGTCCGACCCGGGCGAGGCGGGCGAGGTCGGTCAAGGTGATGGTCTCGTCGTCGGTCATGCGGCTCCCCTGTTCGCTTTATCGAATCGTAACCCACCCCGCATTGCTGAGGTTTGACACAGCCTATTATATTCGTGAAGTGAGTTCACAAGAACCAATCAGTGAATAACTCTACACGGAAGGTAGACCATGAAACTCGACATCGACGCCCGCAAGCTCCTCGCCGTCGCCGGCACCGGGCTCATCGGCCTGGCCGCCCTCACCGCCTGCGGCGCCGAAGACGACGGCGGCGCAGGCGCCGACACCGGCACGGACACCGCCGAGAGCGCCGAGGCCGACGCGAGCGGCGGCGACGAGGCCGCCGCGACCGGCGACGGCACCGGCGCCGACGCCCCGCTCGCCGCCGGCTCCACCGTCGAGGTCGGCGACTGGAGCCTCACCGTCACCGAGACCGAACTCGACGCCACCGACGCGATCATGGACTTCAACGAGTTCAACGAGGCACCCGCCGACGGCTTCCAGCAGGCGCTGCTGACCCTCGACGGCACCTACAACGGCACCGAGACCGGCTCGCTGTGGCTCGACATCACCGTCGGCATCTGGGCCGACGGCACCTTCTACGACAGCACCGACTGCCTCAACGTCGTCGAAGGCGACCTCACCGAGGCCCCCGACGTCTCCGGCGGCGGTGCCTCCTCGGGCTCGGCCTGCGTCGAGATCCCCTCCGACGCCGAGACCTACCTCGTCTACTTCGAAGACCTCATGTCCTTCGACGGCACCCAGTACTTCGTCGAGATCGGCTAGGGCTCGACCGAGACCGGAGGACGCGGCGACCATGGGCGGAACCCGCGTCCTCCTCTCGTTCCGCGCAGTGGCCGTACACTGCGCCCATGAGCGTGTCCGAGCTCCTCTCCGCCCTCGCCGACCTCGCCCCCGCCGCGAAGGCGCCCACCTTCGACCGCATCGGCGCCAAGACCGCCTGGGGCACCGCCTTCGAGACGGCCGAAGGCGGCGAGGACCTCGAGGCCTACGACGAACTCCACCGCGACGAGCGGCTGCTGCGCCAAGGCTGGGGCGTCGTCATGGGCCGCTTCGAATCCGACGGCAAGACCCACCGCGTCCGCTACCCGCTCGTCAGCCGCCCCGTGCGCCTCAGCACCCCCATCGGCGGCGCCCAACGCCAGGACGTGACGCCCGCCGGCGACGTCGCCGTCTGCGCCGAACTCGCCGAGACCGAATTCGCCCCCGTCCTCGAAGCCGTCTTCGACCCCGAACGCCGCGCGGCTCTCCTCGAAGACACCGACTGGCTGCTCAAGGCCGCCGCCGCGGCCGGATTCCCCGACGCCTCGATCCGCGACGACCCGCCCCAGCGCGAACGCGACCGCCTCGTCCTCGTCCCCAGGCCCGTCGTCTACATCGACCGGGAGGCCGCGCCCACCCCGATCGCCTCCGGCCTGCGCCTGTGGGCCGAACGGCCCGGCCTCGACGACACCGCCCTGGCCGCCCTCTACACGCCCCGCGACAGCCCGACCGCTGAAGCGGCCCCCGAACGGCCGCGCTGCGCGCTCCCGCTCAGCCGCGAGCAGACCGCGGCACTCGCCGCCGCCCGCACCGAAGCGGTCACCGTCGTCGCCGGAGCCCCCGGCTGCGGCAAGAGCCACACCCTCGCCGCCGTCGCCCTCGACACCGTCGCCGCGGGCCAGTCGGTGCTCATCGCCACCCAGTCCGTCCACGCCGCCGACGTCATCGCCGCCCTCCTCGACCGCCACCCCGGCCCCCTGCCGGTCCAGTTCGGCGACTCCGAGCGGCGCGACGAGTTCACCACCAGACTCGGCTCAGGCGTCGACAAGGGACTCCGCAGGCGCGAGGTCGACCGGCACGCCCGAGCCGCCGCCGACGCCCTCGACTACGCAGGCAGCATCGAACGTGAGATCGCCCGGCGCCTCGACCTCGAATCCCGCCGCGCCCGCGCCCTCGACGCCCCCGCGTTCGTCCTCGACGAGTTCCCCGGCCTGAAGGAGGCCGACCTGGATGAGGCCGAACGCCTCGCCCGCCGCGCCCACGGCGACGACGCCCACTGGTGGTCCGCGCTCCTGCGGCGCCTCGCCAGACGCCGCCTGCGCGCCGTCACCGGAGCCGACGGCCCCGCCGCCGCCCTGCACCGCGCCCTCGAAGCGGCCCGCGACCACCGCGCCATGACCCTCCTCGCCGCCGAAGGCACCGACCTCGCGCCGCTGTGGCACAGCCTCGAGAACGCCGACCGCGACGCCGCCGCGGCCCTCGGCACCGCCCTGCGCACCGAGACCGGCTCGGCCGAGCGCCGCTCCGGCCCCTCCCGCCGCGCCCTGGCCGACCTCGCGGCGGCCCTGCGCGTGGGCGACCGCGTCCGGCGCCGCGCCGCGCTCGCCGCCGTCGACGCCGAGGCGATGCTGCGGGCCATGCCGCTGTGGATGGGGACCGTCGGCGACGCCGAGGATCTCCTGCCCGCCACGGCGGGCATGTTCGACGTCGTCATCCTCGACGAGGCCAGCCACATCAACCAGCTGTGGGCCGCCCCCGTCCTGGCCCGCGCCCGCCGCGCCGTCGTCGCCGGGGACCCGAGGCAGCTGCGGTTCGTCTCCTTCGCCGGAGAGGAGCGCCTGAACGAGGTCCTCGGGGCCCACGGCCTGGAAGACCGCCACACCCAGCTCGACACGCGGCGCGTCAGCGCCTACGACCTCGCCTGCGGCGCCGGGCCGGTGGTCGAGCTGACCGAGCACCACCGCAGCGTCCCGCACCTCATCGGCTTCTCGGCCGCGAAGTTCTACCACGGCCGCGTCAAGCCGATCACCACCCACCCGCGCAACCACGACGCCGACGCCATCGCCGTCCACCGGGTCAAGGCCGCGAAGTCCTCGCCCAAGGGCGTCCTCAAGGCCGAAGTGGACCGATCGGTCGAGCTGCTCGCCGAATTCGTCGAGCGCGGCGAGACCGGCCTGGCCGTCCTCTCGCCGTTCCGCGCCCAAGCCGAGGCGATCGAGGCCGCCATCGTGAAACGCTTCGACGTCGCGACCATCCGCGCCCGCCGCATCCGCGCGGGCACCGTCCACGCCTTCCAAGGCTCGGAGGCCGAGACCGTCATCGCCTCCCTCGGCGCCGCCGACGGCGACCCGGCCGGACGCAGGCGCTTCGTCGCGAACCCGAACCTGTTCAACGTCATGATCACCCGCGCCCGCGCCGGGCTCCACGTCGTCACCGCATTGAGCGACCCCGACGGCCTCGTCGGCGAGTTCCTCGCCTACGCCGACCACCCACCCGCCTCCCCTCTGGACGGCGAGACCGGCCGCGACGAGTGGACCGCCGCGGTCGCGGACGCCATCGCCGCCTCCGGCACCGCGGTGCGCCGCGCCTATCCGGCCGGGCACTGGAGCGTCGACCTCGCCGTCGGCGACGGCGAAGCCGCGGTCGGCGTCATCTGCGCCGTCCACCCCGAAGGGCCCGAGGCCCACCTGGCCCGCCACCGCGCCCTGCGCCGCGCCGGATGGCGCCTGGTCGACGCCTTCCCCTCCACGTTCGCCGCCGACGCCGCCCGCGCCGCCGTCACCGTCCTGGCCGACCTGCCGCGCCGGTGACCTTGGCCATGGCATCTGGCGTGAAGCGGCGGTCACCGCACCGAAACGCCTGATAGAGGCCGCCGCGGTGCCTTTCGTCGCGCCCGGCGGCCGGACGCCGATCCCATGCCGGCCAGGCGGCTCGCCATAGGAGGGCCGGACCCGCCGCGCCAGTTCGACCGCACCACCGGCGTGCGCTGCCTCGAGCAACCGGGACACGGACGCGACGAAGGCCCGGGGCTCGCCCCGGGCCTTCAGGGTATGAAGACCACGTACTCGCGCAGATGGTGTTCGAACGTCGGGCTGATCTCGACGACCAGCAGCACCTCGCCGAGGCTCTCGAACGGCCCCGAGCGCTCCACTCGGTCCCTGATCTGCCGCGCGCTCGCCTCGGTCACGCCCGGCAGCGACGTCAGCACGTGGACCGGCGCGTGGTTGAGGTCGACCAGGCCGCCGTCGTCGAACTGGCGCGGCAGGTCCGGCCGTCCTATGGCGAGCCGCCTGGCCAGCATGGGATCGGCGGCGACCATGCCGCGGGCCTGGTGGCGCAGCTGCCTGGCCCGGTCCACCACCTGCGGCCCGTTCGGCCTGGCCACCAGCACGGTCGGCACCGGCCGCGGCGCCCACACCAGCGGCCGGATCACGAACAGGTGCACCGTCGCCACCAGCGTCACGATCGGCAGGATCGCGTACACGACCACATCGGCCCACAGTGGAGCCTCGGCGCCGAAGGTGCCCGCCAGGCAGATCCACGTCAACGACAGGGCACTGTAGACGACGAGGGAGGCGATGGTGAACGGCGTGCGCCGCTTCGCCACAGCTACGCCGAAGGCGATCGCCACGCCGATCCCGCACGTGAGGATCGGCAGCATCGCCCACAGGATCGTGCCGATCTCAGCAGCGGTCTTCGAACGTTTCGCCTGGTAGGGGACGACAGGACCGGGGACGGTCATTGACGGGGGACTCCAGCCGTGGATCGAGCCTGCACCGGCCGCACCGGACCCGCCTGGGACGCGGCGGTCCAGGTCTGCAGCAGCCGTTGAGCCTCCATCGTATCGGGATCGCCCGCGCCGAGCGCGGCCGCCATGTCGCCCGCCAGGGCCGCCAGCGCCCGGTGCGCCTCGCCGCCGCGCCCGAGCGCGGCCAGCATGTCGACCGCGACGCGCCGCCCGTGCAGCGTGCGCCGGTCCGCCTCGCCCACCGTGCGCCGCAACCGGTCGACGACGCTGCCGAGCCCGCTGAGCGCCGTCGAGGTGTTCCCCAGCGCCGCCAGGCACTGCGCCGCCCGCACCTGGCAGTGGAGGGCCTCGGCCGCGTCGGCCGGCTCGATGTCCGCCGCCAGCGCCCGGAACGCGGTGAGCGCGCCGCCGAAGTCCCCCTCGCGCAAGCGCCGGTCGGCCTCGGCGAGGCGCTCGCGGGCGTCGCGCGGCGGCGGAGGCGCGGTGGCGCCGCGGGCGGCCGCGGCCTCCCGGGCGACGCTCGGCGGGGCCAGCGGCGCCCGGAACGGCCACGTCGGGTCCCCCGCGTCCCTGGCGGGCGCCCCGGAGGCCGGAAGGCGCTCCAGGACCCCGGCGAGCGCGAGGTAGACCCCGGCCGCACCACCCGGCCGCTCGCCCGGCTCCTTGCGCAGCAGGTGGCCGACGAGGTCGCCGAACTCGCTCGGCAGCTCGGGCCGGTGGCGCCGCACCGGCGCGGGCGTCTCCTCCAGGTGCGCGGTCTGCACCTCGTAGGCGCTGCCGCGCCCGGCGAACAGCCGCTCGCCGGTGACCATCTCGTACAGCAGCGCCCCGAGCGCGTACAGGTCGGCGGCCGGGCCCGCCGGGCGCGCCCTGATCTGCTCGGGCGCCATGTAGTTCAGCGTCCCCGGCTTGTCGCCGGTGGCGGTCAGCCTCGTCGGATCCCCTTCGAGGATCGCGGCGATCCCGAAGTCCACCACCGACACCCGTCCGTCGGTGCCGACGATGATGTTGGCGGGCTTGAGGTCCCGGTGGATCACTTGGCGGGCGTGGGCGGCGGCCAGCACGGACGCCAGCTGCGCGCCGATCGCCGCCGACCAGTCGGCGGGCAGCGGCCCCGACTCGTCGAGCAGGTCCCGCAGGCTCAGCCCCGGCAGGTAGGCCATGACGAGGTAGAGCTCATCGGTGGCCTCGTCGATCCCGGCGTCGAAGATCGCCGGGACGCCCGGGTGCGCGATCTGCGCGGTGACGCGGGCCTCCCGGCGGAACCGCGCGGCGGCCTCGGCCCGCTGCGGGCCGTCGAGCAGGTCGGGCCTGACGACCTTGACGGCCACCTCGCGGCCGAGCCGGACGTCGGTGCCCTGCCAGACGCGGCCCATGCCGCCCGCGCCGATCGGCCTGGCCAGTTCGTATCGGTCGGCGATGACGCGAGTGCTGTTCACGAGTCAGTTGTACTGCAAGCCCGCGGAGACGCATCATGCCGTCCCCGGCGCGATCCAGGGGCGCGGCGCTGTACCGCGAGGCCTCAGCCGCGGCGAGCCCGGCCCGCGTTCAGCGGCAGGTCCAGGTGACCGCGTTGAGGACGTGGAAGCCGCTCGCGTCCTCGCCCGCGTAGACGTTCCCGACGATCACCGAGCCGTCGGCGCTGATCTCGGCGGCGCGGTCGCCGAAGTAGTTGTCGGCCGGGTCGCTGACGCCCGGCAGCTCGACGACCCCCTCCTCGGTCTGGACGGCCGCGTTCGGGAACACCGCCCCCGCCGCCGTGCCGTCGGCGGCGACCGCGGCCGGCCCCTCGATGTCGAGGACCTCGGCGGTGCCCTCGGCCAGGTTCCAGCGGATGCCGACGCCCTCGAACCCGGGGGCGCTCAGGTACCCCGAAGCCCAGTCCCCGTTCAGGTCCGCGACGTAGGCGTGCGCCCGGCCCGAGTCGACCTCGTCGGGGATCGGCAGGTCGGCGCCGTCGCCGTGGCGGTCCCACAGGTACGGCTTGAAGTCGCCCTCGGCGGTGGAGAAGTAGCCGACGATCACGCCGTCGTCGCCGATGTCGACCGCGGTGCCCCGCGTGGCCTTCTCCGGCAGCGCCAGCTCGACCGCCTCGTCCGATCCCGCCGCCCACAGCACCGGTCGGCGGCCCACCGATCCCACGATGTCGCCGCGCTCGTTGACGCCCCTGGCCTCGCCTTCGCCGCTGTTCGGCAGTTCGGTGGCCTCGCCGTCGCGCCAGACGTAGGGGACCGAGCCGTCGTCGGTCCACGTGGTGGCCGCGGCGACGCCCTCGGAGTTGACGTCGCCCAGCGACTGGTCGGTGCCGGGGATCGGCACCTCGGTGACCTCGCCGTCCGAGTACAGCAGCGGGTAGCGCTCGAAGCCGTGGTCGAGCGGGTAGGCCCGGTAGGCGATGACCGAGCCGTCGTCGCTCATCCCGGTCGCGAACGTGAACCGCAGCTCGTGCGGGATCGGGAGCGTCTCGAGCTCGCATTCGGACGCGGCGGCCGCGGCCCCGCCCGCCGGGACGAGTGCGGCCGCCCCCGTCGCCAGCAGTACGGCCCCCGCCGCCAATGCCCTGCGCGCCTTGGAATCTGATCGCGCCATCGTGTCGCCGTCCCTTCGCCGAACCGTTTCGCGCGGAATCGGGCGATCCCGCCACCGTTACGACGCTTGAGGGCCTCGCCCGAGTTGCGCCGATCGCCGGTGTTTCCGCCGCCGGTGGCGCACGGTTCTGACCGTGCGCGGACAAATCGTCACCACCGGTGCACCCCGGCCACAAGAGACTCATCTCGACCAGCCGTGAAACTCCTGCGTAGCGACCGAATACCCCGGAGTAGCGCGGCGCTGGTCTCACCAGCCCGGATTGACTGAAACGTGTGTCGGACGCTACAGTCTTTCACAAATACCCTTCCGTGTTACGCAGCCCAGTCAGGTGAACCCTTAGTGGTAGGGAGCCCATATGCCGTCGCTGATCTCCGATCCCCGCAGCGTACGAGTGCGTACAGTGGATGGTCTTGGTGCCCTGGGCATACCCGCTCCCCCCGAGCGGCTCCCCACGCCCTTCTCCGACAACCGCCTCCCCAAACTGCGCTACCGCGTCGACATGGAGGCCCGCGCGGCGATCCTCAACGTCGTCCAGGCCCGCGTGTTCAACATGCCCGAGGACCTCGCGATGCGCTGGCTCCTCGACGCCCACGTCCTCGACCACCTCACCCCCGACGAGTGGGGCTTCATCGCCTGCGGCCGAGGCGAGAGGGCCCGCTACGCCGACCAGCTCGAGAGCCTCTACGCCGTCTCCTGGCTCATCGGCCTGGTCGACCACCTCGACCCGGCCCTCGCCTGCGCCGAGGACCTGCCCGAGATGCTCCCGGACCTGCGCCGCCCCGAGTCGTTCAGCGAGTGGCGCGACCGCCACCTCACCCCCACGCGCGACGCCGCCGTCGTCGCCGAGATGCTCGACTTCTACTACTGCCTGGACTGGGTGTGCGACCAGGCGAGGCGCTCGGGCTCGCCGCTGCCGCGCGGCATCGACGACAGCCTCGTGTGGCACCGCCGCTGGGCCCTGGAGTGGGCCGTGCACGCCGAAGGGCACCGCCCCCTCCGCTGGGACGAGGTCCGCCTCTGAGGACTCCTCGCAATCGGCGGTCGTTACCATTCATGGGATGATTTCCGCACCGCTGTCCCACGACGAGATCCGCTCCGCTCCGAAAGTCGTGCTCCACGAGCACCTCGACGGCGGCCTGCGACCCCAGACCCTCATCGACATCGCGGGCGAGATCGGCCGCCCGCTCCCGGCCGACGAGCCGCAGGCCCTCGCCGACTGGTTCTTCGACGCGGCGAACTCCGGCTCGCTGGAGCGCTACCTGGAGACCTTCGCGCACACCGTCGCGGCCATGCAGACGCCCGAGCACTGCGCCCGCATCGCTTCCGAGGCCGTCCAGGACCTCGCCGCCGACGGCGTCGTCTACGCCGAGCTGCGCTACGCCCCCGAGCAGCAGCTGACGCGCGGCATGAGCCTCGACGAGGTCGTCGAGTCCACCGTCGCCGGGCTCGCCGAGGGCGAGCGCCTCGCCGCCGAGGCCGGGCACACCATCCAGACCGGCACCATCCTGTGCGGCATGCGCCAGGCCAACCGCGTCAAGGAGATCGCCGAACTCGCCGTCGCCCACCGCGACAAGGGCGTCGTCGGCTTCGACATCGCCGGTCCCGAGCGGGGCTTCCTGCCCCAGAAGCACCTGGCCGCCTTCGAGTACCTGCGGCGCGAATGCATGCCGTTCACCATCCACGCCGGAGAGTCGGACGGCCTGGACTCGATCCTGGGGGCCGTCGCCGACTGCGGCGCGCAGCGCATCGGCCACGGCGTCAGGATCACCGACGACATCGACCGCTCCGGCTTCGGGGCCCAGCTCGGCCGCCTCGCGACCTACATCCGCGACCGGCGCATCGCCCTCGAAGTGTGCCCCTCCTCCAACCTCCAGACCGGTGCCGCCGATTCCATCGCGACCCACCCGGTGAACGACCTCTACCGGCTCGGCTTCCGCGTCACCGTCAACAACGACAACCGGCTCATGAGCCGCACCCACACCTCCCGCGAGTTCCACCTGCTCTCGGAGGCCTTCGACTGGAGCTGGAGCGAGATCGCGAACTGCACCGTGAACGCCGCCGAGGCCGCGTTCCTGCCCTACCCCGAGCGCCGCGTCCTCATCGACGAGGTCATCCGCCCGGCGTACGCGGCACTGGAACGGTCCGCATAGCACGCTGAGTAAGCTCGCGGCATGCGCATCTACACCGCCCCCGTCGTCGTCCCCATAGCGGGCGAGCCCATTCGCGACGGCGCGGTCGGGGTCGACGACGGGCGGATCGCCTACGTCGGTCCCGCCGCCGACGCCCCCGAGTCCGAGGACACCACCGCCTTCGCAGGCGTCCTCACACCAGGCCTGGTCAACGCCCACACGCACCTGTGCTACACCGGCTTCGCCGACATGCACGACAACGAGAAGGAATTCTTCGAGTGGATCCAGGAGTTCCCCAGGCGCAACCCGGCCACCGCTGACGAGGCGTGGCAGGCCGCCGTCCAGGACGGCATCGACCAGTCCCTCGCCGCCGGGGTCACCGCCGTCGCCGACGTCGTCACCCCCGCGGCGGCGTTCGCACCGCTCCTGGCCTCCGACCTCGCCGGGGTCGCCTACTGGGAGGCCTGCTTCATCGACGACGCGGCCTGGGACGAGCGCCGCAACGCCTGGAGAGAGATCGTCACCGAGACGCGCGCCGTCAACGGCTCCGACCTCGCCGTCGGCATCAGCCCCCACACGCTCTACTCGCTCGGCACGGGCGTCGCCAAGAGCCTCGCCGAGCTCGCCCGCACCCTCGACATCCGCCTCCACCCGCACCTGGCCGAGACCGTCCACGAGGACATGTTCGTGCGCCGCGGCTCGGGCCCGTTCGCGTTCATGAACCGCCGCATCGGCCTCGACCTCGAACTCGCCAGCGGCGGCGCCGGGCACTCCCCGGCCCAGCAGATGGCCAAGGTCAACTGGCTCGGCGCCGACTCCCACGTCGCCCACGGCGTCCACCTCGACGCCGACGACCGGCGCCTGCTGCGCGAGCAGGGCACCGCCGTGGCCCTGTGCGCCCGCTCCAACGCCCGCCTCGAAGCCGGTGAGGCGCCCGTGGCCGCCCACCGCGCCGAAGGCAACCCCGTCGCCATCGGCACCGACTCGCGCGCTTCCGCGCCTGATCTCGACGTCGCCGCCGAATGGCCCGTGCTGCGCAAGATGGCCCTCGCACAGGGCGACGACGGCGACGGCCTCAACGAGTGGCTCGTCCGCGCCGCCACCGAGGGCGGCGCGAAGGCCCTCGGCCGAAGCGACATCGGCGCCATCAAGGTCGGCGCCCGCGCCGACCTGGCCGTCTTCGACGTCGACGCCGAGGCCAACCCGTACGCGGCGCTCGTCTCGGAGGCCGCCGGGAACTGCCGGGCCACCGTCGTCAAGGGCCGCCTCATCGAACATTGAGTTTCAATAACGGTTCGGTCACAGTGCTTGTGCCGCGCCGTCCGCGTCCGGGATGCTGTACAGCACCCGCGACTTGGCCCTATTGGGGGGCGGCGAGTGTGCCGCTCCCCTCTATCCCCTGGAGATGGCGGGGCGCGCGTCTGTGTGTGTACGCGCGCCCCGCCACACACGCGACATCTCCCGTTCACGCCTCTATGAGCGCGGTAAACCGCCGCAAACGGCCCACTCGGGCACGGAAACGGCCGACTACCAGCAGAAATGTGACAGTGGGCACGCCGTAGTTATCGGATGGGTTACGTGCGATAACGGTTCGGTTTCATAGATCGACATCACAGCCCGCATGCGTCAGGGTGGTCCTGTAACGCAGACCGCACCGCGAAGCGGCCCGCGGCTGTCCGACCCCCGATGACGCGAGGAGGAGCAGATGCCGACGACCACCGTCGATCCCGTCGCCCTCCGCCTTGCCGCGCAACCGCTCCCGTCATCGCGCCGAGCCGGTGTCCGGCTCGCCGGCCTTCCCGAAAGGGCACTCCCGCCGGGCGAACGCACCGCCTTCCTTCCCTCGCTCCCTCCAGGCGGCGCGTGACGCGCATCCCGCGCGCCCGCTAACCCCTTGATCCGCCGGGGCCCACCGACCGGGCTCCGGCGGATTTCTCTGTGCTCAGGTTTCGCTGTGCCCCCGCGCGAGCGCTCAGAGCGGCCGCGGCCGCGTCGGGTGCGAGCACTGCGGCGGGGTCGGCTTCTCCCGCGTCCCGGTGCCTCGACTCCATGTCCCGCACGAGCGCTTCGGCCGCCGTCGCGGGCGGCGCCGGTCTCCCAGGACCGCTCCGTGCCCCACGCGAGCGCTTCGACCCCGGATGCGGCGTTCGGCCCCGTCCGTTCGGCGCGGCCCACACCGCCGGGCCTCCGGCGGCTTTCCTCCCCGCAGTGTGCAAGGCTGGGCGCGTGAGCCAGGAGAGTGAACCGGATACGCCCGGTAAGGAGCCCCGCCGCATCGCCGCGATGTTCGACCGGGTCGCCCCGGCCTACGACCGCACCAATACCGTCATGTTCGCCGGGCAGGACCGGCGCTGGCGCAAGGCCACCCGCGAGGCGCTCAGCCTCCAGCCGGGGGAGCGGTGCCTCGACCTCGGCGCGGGCACCGGCGTCTCCACCGCCGAGCTCGCCAGGTCCGGCGCCGACGTCATCGGCCTGGACATCTCCATCGGCATGCTCAAGGAGCACGCCGACCGGCAGGTGCCACTCGTGGCGGGCGACGCGCTCCACCTGCCGTTCGCCGACGACACGTTCAACGCCGTCACCGGCTCGTACGTCATCCGCAACGTCGTCGACGTCGACGCCTGCCTCGCCGAGATCCTGCGGGTCCTCCAGCCCGGCGGCCGCCTCGTCCTGTGCGAGGTCTCCCACCCGTCCTGGAAGCCCTACCGGGCCGCGCACGGCCTGTTCGTCAAGCGCATCATGCCCAAGATCGCCGCGCGCGTGGCCTCCGACCCCGAGGCCTACCGGTACCTCGCCGAGTCGACCATGAACTGGCCCGACCAGGCCGCCTTCGCCGACCAGATCGTGAAGGCCGGCTATCGCAAGGTCGCCTGGCGCAACCTCGCCGGAGGCGCCGTGGCCCTCCACCGCGGCTTCAAATAAGCCGACCACGGCCCGGCGCCGGGAGGATCGTCCGGCGCCGGATCGTGCTTCCCGGCGACCGCGCCCGTCTGCACTTCAGAGAACCGCTTGTGCTTCAGAGAACCGTCTGCGCCTCAGAGGATCCGCCCCAGAGAAGCGTCGCCCTGGAGAAAACTCAGACGAGCTCGAACGAGCGCTTCGAGAGCCCGAGCCAGAAGCCGTCGATGACGGTCGCGGCGGGCTGCTCGGCCTCGCTCGCGGCGCCGTAGGCCACGAACAGCGGCACGTAGTGGTCCACCGTCGGGTGGGCGTACGGCATGCCCGGCGCCTTCGAGCGGTACGACGCGAGCGTGTCGATGTCCCCGGCCGCCAGCGCCTCGGCGGCCCAGGCGTCGAAGTCGGCCGACCAGCCGGGCACCTTGTCGGAGAAGTCGATGAACGGCAGCCCGTGGGTCATGAAGCCCGAGCCGATGACGAGGTAGCCCTCCTCGCGCAGCGGGCGCAGCCTGCGGCCGATGGCCATGAGCCGGTCGGGGTCGTGCGTGGGGATCGACAGCTGGAGCACCGGGATGTCGCCGTCGGGGTACATGACCTTGAGCGGCACCCACGCGCCGTGGTCGAGGCCCCGGCTCGGGTGCCGGTGGACCGGCTCGGTGTCGGGCATCGCGGCGGCGACGCGCTCGGCCATCGCGCTCGCCTCGGGCGTCTCGTACCGCATCTTGAAGTAGCGCTCGGCGAAGCCGCCGAAGTCGTAGACCAGCGGCGTGGCGGCCTCGGGGCTGGAGAGCATGAGCGGGGCCGACTCCCAGTGGGCCGAGACGATGAGGATGCCCTTGGGCCTTGGCAGTCGCTGGGCCCAGGCGAAGAGCGCCTCGATCCACTCGGGCTCGTCGAACAGGGGCGGCGCGCCGTGGCTGAGGTACAGGGCCGGGAGGGGGCCGTCGGCGCTCGTCCAGTCGCGCCGCTCGGCGGTGCGGTGGGCGGTGGTCCGCAGGAACGCGTCGAATGCGGCGCCTGGCTGGGCGGTCATGGCCGCTCCCCTCTCGGTTCGGTCGCGGGGTCGCCGCGGCCAGAAACTTGAATGTTCAACTAATAATACTCACTCCGCCCGGGAAGGCAACCTCCGTCGTTAAGCTTGTGGCATGAGTGACGACGTGGCTTGGCTCGACGACGCCGAGATGGAGACCTGGCTGGCCCTCATCGGCGTGGTCATGCGGCTCCCCAACGCGCTCGACGAGCAGCTGCGGCGCGACGCGAGGCTCAGCCACTTCGAATACGGCGTGCTCGCGGTCCTGGAGCGGGCCGAGGACCGCACGAAGCGGATGAGCGATCTCGCCTACCTGTGCAACGGTTCGCTCTCGCGCCTGTCCCATGTCGCGCGGCGGCTCGAGGACGCCGGGCTCATCGAGCGCTTCGCCTGCCCCACCGACGGGCGGGCCACGCTCGCCAAGCTCACTCCCCACGGCATGGACGTCCTCGCCAAGGCGGCGCCGGGACACGTCGCGCTCGTGCGCGAGCTGATCTTCGACGCCCTCGACAAGGAGGAGGCGGCCCAGTTCGGCGCCCTGGCAAGGCGCATCCTCAACCGCCTGGAGGAGTCCTGACAGCACGACGCCCAGTGGGAAGGTTATAGAATATATCCTATAATCTTCTCACTGGGCATCGATGCGAATGTGGTTCCGCGCGGCGGTGTCGCTCGGAACGTGCGCGTTGGTCTCGCTGAAGCGGGCCGCTTCGCGTATGGGAGCGCATTCGGTCTGACGGCATGACGCCCACCGGGAAGGTTATATCCTATAACGTTCCCAGTGGGCGTCTCCGTGAGTGCGGTGCCTCGGTCGGACCCGTCCGGCTTTGGCGCGCTACTGCGCTGCCGCGCTACGCGACGGCCGCGGCGCGGCCGATCTTCAGGGCCGCCGCCGTGGCGATCACGCGCTCGGTCTGGGCGGTGGCGCCGCTCAGGACGAGCTCGTCGATCTCGCCGTTGCCGAAGTGGGCCGCGCCGTACGGCGAGGCGTTGGCGAACAGCGTCTCGTTCGCGTAGCCCGGCGCGACCACGATGCCGCCGAAGTGGTGGAACGAGTTGTAGAGCGCGAGCAGCGTCGACTCGTTGCCGCCGTGCTTGCCGGAGGTGGCGGTGAAGCCCGAGTACACCTTGTCGGCGAGCAGGCCCTGGAACCAGAGCGGCCCGAGCGTGTCGATGAACTGCTTGAGCTGCGCGGCGATGTTCCCGTAGCGCGTCGGCGAGCCCATCAGGACCGCGTCGGCCCACACGATGTCGTCCGGGGTGGCCTCGGGGATCTCGGCGATGTCCTTGACGTTCTCGCCCCAGGCCGGGTTGGAGTCGATCGCGGCCTGCGGGGCCAGCTCGGTGACGCGGCGCAGGCGCACCTCGGCGCCGGCCTTCTCGGCGGACTCGGCGATCTGGCGGGCGAGCTTGGTGACGTTGCCGGTGGCGGAGTAGAAGACGACCGCGACCTTGACGGGCTCTGCAGCGTTGACGGACATGTACCTACCTCGTTAGCAGTGTTGGGGGCGGCGAAGCCGCGCACAATTGTCGTTGGTTCAGATTTGAACTACTCGTCGACGATAACCGCCGCACCGCCAAAGTTCAATTTTGAACCATTGTGTCGCTCGCCACGACCCCGCAGCTCGCTGCGGGTGTTACGAGAGTGTCTCGTGTTGTCATGAGTTGCAGGCCCGCATCGCTGTCGGATTCGCCACTGTGCCGCCCGTTTTTGGAAACGGTTTTCCCTGCCTCGCCGCCCGGCTTCCGTGGCACGGCTGTACGAGCCGTGAGCACGCGTAACGCTAAGTTAGGTCGACCTAAGTGACAGGGCGGGAATAACGGAGTTCTAGACTGCTGACAAACGCTTGTGAAGAGCTTCACAAGCGGGTGGCTCGTAAGAATGATCACCGCCTCAAACGCCTGAGAGGACGCTCGTGACCACTCACGCAACGCCCGATGCGGACGTCATCGTCGTCGGCGCGGGACCCGGTGGTTCAGCCGCGGCCTACCACCTCGCCCAGCGCGGACTCGACGTGCTGCTGCTCGAGAAGTCCGACTTCCCCCGCGAGAAGGTCTGCGGGGACGGCCTGACGCCCCGCGCCGTCGCCCAGCTCATCAAGATGGGCGTCGACACCTCCGAAGAGGCCGGCTGGATGCGCAACCGCGGCCTGCGCGTCGTCGCCGACGACACCGCCATCGAACTGGACTGGCCCGTCCTCCAGAGCTTCCCCGACTACGGCCTCACCCGCACCCGCTACGACTTCGACCAGCTCCTCGCCGACAGAGCCGCCGCCGCCGGAGCCGAACTGCGCACCGGCGTCCAGGCCACCGCCCCGGCCTTCGACCTCGCCGGGCGCGTCGCCGGAGTGACGGCTCGGCAGAGCGGCCGTCTTGTCACCTACCGCGCGCCGCTCGTCATCGCCGCCGACGGCGTCTCCGGCCGCCTCGCGCTCGCCCTCGGCATCAAGCGCAACCCCAAGCGCCCCATGGGCGTCGCCGTCCGCCAGTACTACAAGTCCGCGGTCAAGCACGACGACGCCTACCTCGAGTCCTGGCTCGCGCTGCGCACCGCCGACGAGCCCGAGGTCCTCCAGCCCGGCTACGGCTGGATCTTCGGCCTCGGCGACGGCCGCGTCAACGTCGGCCTCGGCGTCCTCAACTCCTCGGCCGACTACGGCAAGACCAACTACCGCACGCTCCTGCGCGACTGGCTCGCGGCCACCCCCGAGGCCTGGGGTCTGAACGACGAGTCCGCCGCCGACGGCCCCGTCCGCGGCGCCGCGCTCCCCATGGGCTTCAACCGGGTCCCGCACTACAGCCGCGGCCTGATGCTCGTCGGCGACTCCGGCGGCATGGTCAACCCGTTCAACGGCGAGGGCATCGCCTACGCCATCGAATCGGGGGAGATCGCCGCCGAGGTGGTCGCCGCCGCACTGCGCCAGCCGAACGCGCCCCGCCGCGAGGCCCAGTTCAAGCGCTACCCCGAGCTGCTGAGCCGCCGCTTCGGCTCCTACTACCGCATGGGCGAGGTGTTCGTGCACCTCATCGGACACCCGCAGGTCATGAAGCTCTGCACCGAGCGCGGCCTCCAGCACCCCGCCCTCATGCGGCTGGTGCTGAAACTGCTGGCGAACCTCACCGACTCGCCCGGCGGCGACCTCGCCGACCGGATCGTCAACGGACTGAGGATCGCCACCCCCCGCCTGGGCCGGACGCACGCCCGGTCCGCAAGTCCCATCGACCGAGCCGGTGTCCGGCTCGCCAGCCCCACCGACAGAGCCAATGATCGGCTCGCCAGCTCCGCCAGCGTCACCGAAAGGAGGGCCTGAGCCGTGGAAGTCTACGTACCGGTCGTCATCATGTTCGCGATCGGCCTCGGGTTCGGGATCGTGTCCGTGGTCGCCTCGCGCATCACCGGGCCGCGCCGGGTCAACCGCGCCAAGTCCGACCCCTACGAATGCGGCATCGAGCCCGCCCCGGCCACCTCGTCGGCGACCAGGTTCCCGGTGAAGTTCTACCTCACCGCGATGCTGTTCATCGTCTTCGACATCGAGATCATCTTCCTGGTGCCGTGGGCGGTCCACCACGACGTGCTCGGCGTCTTCGGGTTCTGGGCCGTCGTCATGTTCATCGGAGCGCTGTTCGTCGCCTACGCCTACGAATGGCGCCGCGGCGGACTGGACTGGGATTAGCAATGGGTATCGAAGAGAAACTGCCGCAAGGCATCATCCTGACCTCCGTCGAGGCCCTGGTGAACTGGACCAGGCGCGCCTCGATGTGGCCGGCCACGTTCGGCCTCGCCTGCTGCGCCATCGAGATGATGGCCACCGGCGCGGCCCGCTACGACACCGGCCGCTTCGGCATGGAGGTCTTCCGCGCCAGCCCCCGCCAGGCCGACCTCATGATCGTCGCCGGACGCGTCTCGCAGAAGATGGCCCCCGTCCTACGCCAGATCTACGACCAGATGGCCGAGCCGAAGTGGGTGCTGTCCATGGGCGTGTGCGCCACGAGCGGCGGCATGTTCAACAACTACGCGATCGTCCAGGGCGTCGACCACGTCGTGCCCGTCGACATGTACCTGCCCGGCTGCCCGCCCCGCCCCGAGATGCTCCTGGACTCGATCCTCAAGCTCCACGAGAAGGTCCAGCACGAGCCGCTCGGCGACAAGCGCCGGCAGGCCCTCGCCGACCTCCCCGAGCCGGTCGTCAAGCCCGGTGCCATGCCCTCCTCCTACCGCTTCGACAAGCAGCGCAAGAAGGAGTGGACCGAGGCGGCGAAGAGCGGCACACAAGAGCAGCTGCGGATCCGCAAGGCGGTGGCGAGGCGATGAGCGGCGAGATGCAACCCGTCGGCCAGGAGGCCCAAGGCCTGTTCGGCGTCTCCGGTTCCGGCGACACCTCCGGCTTCGGCGGCCTGGTGCGGCCCAACCCGACCGCGGGCGAGCTGGTCTCCACGCCCGAGCCGCTCGGCGGCTACTTCGACGAGGTCCTCGCCGCCCTGCGCGAGGCCTGCGGCGAGGACGTCACCCGCGCGGTCGTCGTCGACCGCGGCGAGCTGACGATCTACATCGCCCCCGACCGCACCGCCGAGGTCTGCCGGACCATGCGCGACGACGAGAGCCTCAAGTTCGAGCTGTGCAGCTCGGTGTCCGGAGTGGACTACCCGACGCAGGCGAACCGGCTCCACGTCACCTACCACCTCACGTCCATGACCTACCGCCGCCGCGTCCGCCTCGAGACCGCCGTCAGCGCCGACGAGGCCGTCGTCGCCAGCGTCACCGAGGTGTACCCGACCGCAGACTGGCAGGAACGCGAGGTCTACGACATGTTCGGCGTCGTCTTCGAAGGACACCCGCACCTGACCCGCATCCTCATGCCCGACGACTGGGAAGGCCACCCCCAGCGCAAGGACTACCCGCTGGGCGGCATCGACGTCGAATACAAGGGCGCCCACATTCCGCCTCCGGACGAGAGGAGGGCCTACAAGTGATGACTCGCATGGGCCGCCCCACGGGGGGAGCGCGGGGCGGCGAAGCCCCCCGCAGAGGAATCCAGCCGCCGGACGAAAGGAGGGCGTACAAGTGACCGCCACCGACCACTCCACCGACAACGCCCACGACATCTTCACCGAAGAGGATGCCTATGCGGCCGAACGGGAGACGACCGAAGGCCGCGTCTACACCGTCACCGGCGGCGACTGGGACGAACTCGTCGCCGCCGTCGACCCGGTCAACGACGAGCGCCTCATCGTCAACCTCGGCCCGCAGCACCCGTCCACGCACGGCGTGCTCCGCCTGGTCTGCGAGCTCGAAGGCGAGACCGTCCGCTCCCTCAGGCCCGTCATCGGCTACCTCCACACCGGCATCGAGAAGAACCTCGAATACCGCACGTGGACCCAGGGCTGCACCTTCGTCACCCGCGCCGACTACCTCGCGCCGATCTTCAACGAGACCGGCTACTGCCTCGCCGTCGAGAAGCTCCTCGACGTCACCGTGCCCGAGCGGGCCAACGTCCTGCGCGTGATCATGATGGAGCTCAACCGGATCTCCTCGCACCTGGTCGCCCTCGCCACCACCGGCATGGAACTCGGCGCCCTGTCGATGATGATCTACGGCTTCAGGGACCGCGAGAAGATCCTCGACATCTTCGAGGCCGTCTGCGGCCTGCGCATGAACATGGCCTACATCCGCCCCGGCGGCGTCGCCCAGGACGTCACCGCCGAGGCGGTGGCGATGATCCGCGACTTCACCGAGTACATGCCGAAGGGCCTGGACGACTACGAGGGCCTGCTCACCGGCAACGCCATCTGGCAGGAGCGCACCCAGGGCGTCGCCTACCTCGACGTCTCCGGCTGCCTCGCCCTCGGCGTCACCGGCCCGGTGCTCCGCAGCGCCGGGCTCCCCTGGGACCTGCGCAAGACCATGCCCTACTGCGGCTACGAGGACTACGACTTCGACGTCCCCGTCCACAACGGCGCCGACGCCTGGGCCCGCTACATCGTCCGCCTCGAGGAGATCCGCGAGAGCCTCAAGATCATCAAGCAGGGCGTCGCGAAGCTCGAGCCCGGCCCGGTCATGGTCGAGGACAAGAAGATCGCCTGGCCCGCCCAGCTCGCGCTCGGCGCCGACGGCATGGGCAACAGCCTCAACCACATCAGGCACATCATGAGCCAGTCGATGGAGGCCCTGATCCACCACTTCAAGCTCGTCACCGAGGGCTTCCGCGTCCCGGCCGGGCAGGTGTACACGGCCATCGAGGCCCCGCGAGGCGAACTGGGCATCCACGCCGTCTCCGACGGCGGCACGAGGCCGTTCCGCGTCCACATGAGGGAACCCTCCTTCGTCAATCTGCAGGCGATCCCCGCCGTCTCCGAAGGCGGCCTGCTCGCCGACGTCATCGCGGGCGGCGCCTCCCTCGATCCCGTCATGGGAGGTTGCGACCGATGAGCCACCTGAAGAAGAACCCGGTCATGGGAGGCCGCGACCGATGAGCTACCCGGAGAAGATCCACGAGCAGGCCCGCGAGGTCATCGCCCGCTACCCCGAAGGGCGCTCCCGCTCGGCCCTGCTGCCGCTGCTGCACCTCGTGCAGTCCCACGACGGCTGCGTCAACGACGAGGGCATCGCCTTCTGCGCCGAGGCCCTCGGCCTCACCAAGGCCCAGGTGCAGGCCGTCTCGACGTTCTACACCATGTACAAGCGCGAACCGGCCGGCGACTGGCTCGTCAGCGTCTGCACCAACACCCTCTGCCACGCCAAGGGCGGCCAGCGGGTCTACGACGCGCTCGCCGAGGATCTCGGCGTCGGCCACGACGAGACCACGCCGGACGGCACGGTCACGCTCGAACACGCCGAGTGCCTCGCCGCATGCGACTACGCGCCCGTCGTCACCGTCAACTACGAGTTCTTCGACAACATGGACGAGACCGAGGCGATCGACCTCGTCCGCCAACTGCGCGAAGGCAAGCGGCCCATCCCGAGCCGCGGCGCGCCGCTGTGCACGCTCCGCGAGATGTCGGTGCAGCTGGCCGGGTTCGCCGACGAGCGCGAGGCCGGCCTCGAAGGCAACGCCGGAGGCGACGCCACCCTCGCCGGGGCCCGGCTCGCGGCCGAAGCGGGCGTCACCGCGCCCGCCTTCGACGCCGCCGCCCCGCTCATCGCGGAGGCGGCAAAGGACAAAGAGGAAGCGAAGTGAGTCGAGTAACCGTGCCTGGCCCAAGACGACCCCGCGAAGACGTCCTCGACAAGCTCAAGCCCGTCGTCACCAAGCGCTGGCTCTCGCCGGGCGCCTGGAAGCTCGACGTCTACGAGCAGCTCGACGGCTACCAGGCCCTGCGCAAGGCCCTGGCGTACGCTCCCGCCGACCTGATCGCGTTCATGACCGAGTCCGGCCACCGCGGGCGCGGCGGCGCCGGGTTCCCCGTCGGCATGAAGTGGAAGTTCGTGCCCGATGACGGCAACGAGCACTACCTCGTCGTCAACGCCGACGAAGGCGAGCCGGGCACCTGCAAGGACCTGCCGCTGATGATGAACGACCCGCACTCGGTCATCGAGGGCATCGTCATCGCCTCCTACGCCATCAAAGCGAGCCGCGCCTACGTCTACGTCCGCGGCGAGGCCGTCCACGCCGCCCGCCGCCTGCGCAGCGCCGTCGACGAGGCGAAGGCCGCCGGATACCTCGGCGAGGACATCCTCGGCTCCGGCTTCGACCTCGAAGTGGTCATCCACTCCGGCGCCGGGGCCTACATCTGCGGCGAGGAGACCGCCCTCCTCGACTCCCTCGAAGGGATGCGCGGCCAGCCCCGCCTGCGCCCGCCCTTCCCGGCCACGCACGGCCTCTACCAGAAGCCCACGTGCATCAACAACGTCGGCACCATCGCCGCCGTCCCGCACATCGTGCTCGGCGGCGCCGAATGGTGGAAGTCGATCGGCTCGGAGAACTCCGCGGGCACCATGATCTACTCCCTGTCGGGGCGCGTCAAGCGCCCCGGCCAGTACGAGTGCTCCATGGGCACCACCCTCAAGGAGCTCATCGAGCTCGCCGGAGGCATGGAGGACGGGCACGAGCTCCGCTTCTTCACCCCCGGCGGCTCCTCGACGCCGATGCTCACGGCCGAGCACGCCGACGTCCCGCTCGACTTCGACTCGGTCGCCAAGGCCGGGTCCATCCTCGGCACCACCGCGCTGATGATCTTCTCCGACCAGGACTGCCCCGTCCTGGCCTGCTGGCGCTGGCTCAAGTTCTACGCCCACGAGTCGTGCGGCAAGTGCACGCCGTGCCGCGAGGGCAACTACTGGATGGTCCGCGTCTACGAGCGGATCCTCTCCGGCCAAGGCGACCTGGGGGACCTGAAGATCCTCCAGGACGCCTGCAAGAACCTGCTCGGCCGCTCCTTCTGCGGCCTCGGCGACGGCGCCACCTCCTGCGTCACGTCCTCGCTGAAGTTCTTCGAGCAGGACTACCTCGACTACATCGAGGGCACCAAGCCACCCCGCTTCGCTGCCGCGGCGATTGGAGCGCACTGACATGACCGACCAGGTGACGTTCACCATCGACGGCCTCGAGATCACCGTCCCCAAGGGCACCTTGATCATCCGCGCCGCCGAGCAGCTCGGCATCGAGATCCCCCGCTTCTGCGACCACCCGCTGCTCGAACCGGCCGGGGCCTGCCGCCAGTGCCTCGTCGAGGTCCCCGACATGGGCAACGGCCGCGGGATGCCCAAGCCGGCCGCCTCGTGCACCACCACCGCGATGGAGGGCATGGTCGTCAAGACCCAGCACTCCAGCCAGGTCGCGAAGGAAGCCCAAGAGGGCATCATGGAGTTCCTCCTGATCAACCACCCGCTCGACTGCCCGATCTGCGACAAGGGCGGCGAATGCCCGCTCCAGAACCAGGCGATGAGCACCGGCCGCACCGAGACCCGCATGGAGGCCGCCGACAAGCGCACGTACAAGAAGGCGCTGCCGATCTCCTCCCAGGTCATGCTCGACCGCGAGCGCTGCGTCCTGTGCGCGCGCTGCACGCGCTTCTCCGACCAGATCGCCGGGGACCCGTTCATCGAGCTCATGGAACGCTCCGCGCTCGAACAGGTCGGCGTCTACGAGGACGAGCCGTTCGAGTCCTACTTCTCGGGCAACACCGTCCAGATCTGCCCGGTCGGCGCCCTCACCGGCACCCAGTACCGCTTCCGCTCCCGCCCGTTCGACCTCGTCTCCAGCCCCAGCGTGTGCGAGCACTGCTCGGCCGGGTGCGATCAGCGGACCGACCACCGCCGCGGCAAGGTCCTGCGGCGCCTGGCCGGGAACGACCCGGCGGTCAACGAGGAGTGGAACTGCGACAAGGGCCGCTGGGCCTACTCCTACGCCGACGCGGCCGACCGCGTCACGCAGCCGCTCGTGCGCGAGCCCGACGGCAGCCTGCGCGAGGCCTCCTGGCCCGAGGCGCTCCGCCGCGCCGCGAAGGGCCTCAAGGAAGCCCGCGGCGTCGGGGTCCTCCCCGGCGGTCGACTCACCGTCGAGGACGCCTACGCCTACGCCAAGTTCGCGCGCATCGCCCTGGGCACCAACGACATCGACTTCCGCTCCCGGCCGCACTCGACCGAGGAGTCCGAGTTCCTCGCGCACACCGTCGCCGGGGTCTACCCCTCCTCGGGAGCGGTCACCTACGAGGACCTCGAGCACGCCCCGACCGTCCTGGTCGCGGGCCTCGAAGTCGAAGAGGAATGCCCCATCGCGTTCCTGCGCATGAGGAAGGCCGTCCGCACCAAGGGCCAGCGGGTCCACGTGCTCGCCCCGTTCGCCACCCGCGGCACCAGCAAGCTCAACGCCAACCTCGTCGAGGGGCTCCCCGGCGAGGAGGCCGAACTGCTCGACTCCTGGCGCCACCGCGGGGTCGTCCACGACGCCCTCACCGAGGACGGCGCCGTCATCCTCCTCGGCGAGCGCCTCGCCACCGTCGAGGGCGCCTTCTCCGCGGCCGTCAAGCTCGCCGCCGCCACCGGCGCCCGCATCGCCTGGGTCCCCAGGCGCGCCGGGGACCGCGGCGCGGTCGAGGCCGGTTGCCTCCCCGGGCTCCTGCCCGGCGGCGGCCTGGCCGACTACGCGGCCGACCGCGAGCAGCTCGCCGCCTACTGGGGCGTCGACGCCCTCCCCGAAACCGACGGGCGCGGCGCCTGGCAGATCCTCCAGGCCGCCGCCGACGGCGACATCAACGGCCTCCTGGTCGGCGGCGTCGACCCGTACGACTTCGCCGACGCGCCCGCCGTCGAGGCGGCCCTGTACGCGGCCCGCTTCGTCGTCTCGCTGGAGATCCGCCACTCCGCGGTCACCCGCGTCGCCGACGTCGTCCTCCCCGTCGCGCCCGCCGCCAACAAGGAGGGCGCCTACTTCGACTGGGAAGGGCGCCTGCGGACCTTCGAGGCCGTCCTCGAATCCGACCTCATGAGCGACCACGCCGTCCTCGACGTCCTCGCCCAGGCCATGGGCGTCGAACTGGGCCTGGCCGACACCCGCGGCGTCCGCGGCGAACTCGCCGGGCTCCCCGACCCGATCACCCGCCAGCCCGCACCGGACTGGCAGCCCGACCGGCCCGCCGCCAAACCGGTCCACGACGCGTCCACCGGCGAAGGGAAGGCCATCCTGGCGACCTGGCGGCAGCTGCTCGACGGCGGCTCGCTCCAGGAGAACAACCCGCACCTGGCCGGGTGCGCCCCCGACCCGGTGGTGCGCCTCAGCGCCGCCACCGCGAAGGCCATCGGCGCCGCCGAAGGCTCGGGCGTCACCGTCGCCACCGCGATCGGCGGGATCACGCTGCCGCTGCGGACCACGGACATGCCCGAAGGCGTGGTGTGGCTGCCGACCAACGCGCCGGGCCGCGGCATCCACCGCCACCTCGGCGCGGGCGCGGGCGACGTCGTCACCATCCGCGCCTACCCGGTTCCGGCACCCGCCGCCGGCGCAGACGACGAGAAAGAGGCGGTCAAACGATGAACGATCCACTCTGGTTGATGCTGATCAAGGGCGTCCTCGTCTTCGTGGTCCTCGTCCTCCTGGTGCTGTTCACCATCTGGTACGAGCGCCGCGTCGTCGCGGTCATGCAGGTGCGGCCCGGCCCGAACCGCAACGGGCCCTTCGGGCTCCTCCAGTCCCTCGCCGACGGCCTCAAGCTCGCGTTCAAAGAGGACACCATGCCGCGCACCGCGGACAAGGTCATCTTCATCGCGGCACCGGTGATCGCCGTGACGTGCGCGTTCACCGCGTTCGCGGTCATCCCGTTCGGGCCCGAGGTCTCCATGTTCGGCCAGAGCACCGAACTCCAGCTCACCGACTTCGAAGTCAGCGTCCTGGTCATCCTCGCCTGCTCCGCGCTCGGCGTCTACGGCATCGTCCTCGCCGGATGGTCCTCCGGCTCGGCCTACTCCCTGCTCGGCGCGCTGCGGGCGGCCGCCCAGGTCATCTCCTACGAGATCGCCCTCGGCCTGGCCGTCCTCGCCGTGTTCTTCCAGTCGCAGCTGATGTCCACCAGCGACATCGTCGAAGCCCAGGCCGAAGGCATCCCCCTCGACCTCGGCGGCTTCGAGCTGACGCTGCCTGGCTGGTACTTCCTCATCCTGGCGCCCAGCTTCGTCATCTTCGTCATCGCGATGGTCGGCGAGACCAACCGGGCCCCGTTCGACCTCCCCGAGGCCGAATCCGAACTCGTCGCCGGGTTCGCCACCGAGTACTCCAGCCTCAAGTACGCCTCGTTCTTCCTGGCCGAGTACGTCAACATGGTCACCATGTCCGCCCTGTGCGTGACGCTGTTCCTCGGCGGCTGGGCCGCGCCGTTCCCCACCTCCTGGTGGCCCGCGGCCAACGAGGGCTGGCTGCCGCTGGTCTGGTTCTTCGGCAAGGTCCTGGCGTTCCTGTTCTTCTACGTGTGGCTGCGCGGCACGCTCCCGCGCCTGCGCTACGACCAGTTCATGCGCCTGGGCTGGAAGGTCCTCGTCCCCGTCAGCCTCGTGTGGCTCCTGGTCCTGGCCGCCTTGAACATCGGCCTCGACGCCGGCAACGACACGCCCACGCGCATCGCGTTCGCCGGGGGCGCCGCCATCGTCGTCATGGCGCTGATCTTCTTCTGGCCCTCCAGGAAGCCCTACGAACCGCCCACCGAGCCCGACACCGGCCTCGGCGGCTTCCCGGTCCCGCCGCTCGACCTCGTCGTCCCGCCCAGCCCGCGCGGACTCACCGAGCTCGAACCCAGCGAGACCGCGGCCGCGACGGCCGAGCGCGCCCCCGCACCCGAGGGCGGCCCCGAGCGGCGCGAACGGGAGCCCTTCAGCGGCTCCCCGGCGTCGCCGAAAACGAAGAAGGAGGAGTAGAGATGGCCGGTTTCGCCAAAGGCTTCGGCGTCACCTTCTCGCACATGTTCAAGCCGAAGGTGACGGTCGAGTACCCCGAGGAGCCGCCGAAGCTCCAGCCGCGCTACCACGGCAGGCACGTCCTCAACCGCCACCCCGACGGCCTCGAGAAGTGCATCGGGTGCGAACTGTGCGCCTGGGCCTGCCCCGCCGACGCCATCTACGTCGAGGGCGCCGAGAACACCGAGACCGAGCGCTACTCGCCCGGCGAGCGGTACGCCAAGACCTACCAGATCAACTACGCGCGCTGCATCTTCTGCGGCCTGTGCATCGAGGCCTGCCCGACCCGCTCGCTCACCATGAGCAACGAGTACGAGCTCGCCCGCGACGACAGGCGCGACCTCATCTTCACCAAGGAGCAGCTGCTCGGCCCCCTCACCGAGGGCATGGAGCAGCCGCCGCACCCGATGCGCCTCGGCGACTCCGAGAAGGACTACTACGCGTCCGGCCCGGACAACCCCGGCCCCAGCGCCGGAGCGGAGTTCTCGCTGTCCGAGATGCTCGCCGCCCGCCAGGAAGGAGCCGAACAGTGATCGTCGACCTGGCGCAGTCCGTCGACCTGGCCCAGTCCGCCGGCGTCGGCGAGGCCATAGCGTTCTGGATCCTCGCGCCGATCGCCCTCGGCGGAGCCATCGGCCTCGTCTTGGCCCGCTCGGCCATCCACGCCGCGCTCATGCTCGCGCTCACCATGATCTGCCTGGCCGTCTTCTACATCATGCAGTCGGCGCCGTTCCTCGGCTTCGTCCAGATCATGGTCTACACCGGCGCGATCATGATGCTGTTCCTGTTCGTGCTCATGCTCTTCGGGCGAGATTCCAGGGACTCCATGTTCGAGACGCTGCGCGGGCAGCGCTTCCTCGCCATCTGCCTCGGCATCGGCCTGGCCGCGCTGCTCGCCTCCGGCCTCGCCCACGCCGTCGCCGGGCTCACCATCGCCGAGGGCGGCCCGCCGACCGCCGAAGGCGCCGGAGGGGACTCCAACGTCGCCGCCGTCGCCGAGAGCCTGTTCACCACCTACGTCTTCCCGTTCGAGGTCATGTCCGGCGTCCTCACCGTCGCCGCCGTCGGCGCGCTCATGTTCGCGCACGTCGCCCGCAAGGGCCAGGCCCACGGCCAGAAGCAGGCCAGCCGCGAGCGCTTCGCGCCCGGCAACTACCCGGGCCCGCTGCCCGGCCCCGGCGTGTTCGCCACCTCCGACTCCACCGCCACGCCCGCCCTGCTGCCCGACGGCACCGTCGAGCAGCAGAGCCTGTCCGAATACGTGCCGCCGAGGCAGCTCACCGCCGCCGAGACCGCACCCAAGCAGACCGAAGGAAGGGACGAGTGATGAGCCCGGAGCACTACCTCATCCTCGCCGCCGCGCTGTTCACCATCGGCGCCGTCGGCGTCCTCGTGCGGCGCAACGCCATCGTCGTGTTCATGTGCGTCGAGCTCATGCTCAACGCCGGGAACCTGACCCTGGTCACGTTCGCCCGCACCACCGGCACCATCGACGGGCAGGTCATGGCGTTCTTCGTCATGGCCGTCGCCGCCGCCGAAGTCGTCATCGGGCTGGCGATCATCATGGCGATCTACCGTTCCCGACGCTCGGCCTCGGTCGACGACGCCAACCTCCTGAAGGCCTAGTGAGGACTCAGTGGAACCGATAACGTACGCGCAAGCCACCGGGCTGCTCTCCTGGACGTGGCTGCTCATCGCACTGCCCGCCGCGGGCGCCGCGGTGCTGCTGCTGACCGGCCGCCGCGCCGACAAGTGGGGCCACTGGGTCGGCGTCGCCACCATCGGCGCGGCCTTCGCGCTCGCGCTCGGCATGTTCGCGAGCCTGGCCGGCCTGGACGACAAGAGCGCCGCCACCGACCTGTTCACCATCATCTCGGTGGGGGAGGTGCACATCGAGGCGAGCCTGCTGTTCGACCCGCTCTCGGCCGTGTTCTGCCTCCTCATCACCGGCGTCGGCTTCCTCATCCACCTCTACGCCGTCGGCTACATGGCCCACGACGAGGGCAGGCGGAAGTTCTTCGGCTACTTCAACCTGTTCGCCGCCGCGATGCTCGTCCTCGTCCTGGGCGGCAACTACTTCATGACGTTCATCGGCTGGGAGGGCGTGGGCCTGGCCTCCTACCTGCTCATCTCGTTCTGGCAGATGAAGCCCGCCGCGGCCACCGCCGGGAAGAAGGCGTTCCTGACCAACCGCGTCGCCGACGTCGGCTTCCTGCTGGCCATGTTCCTCATGGTGAGCACCATCGGCAGCCTCGACTTCGCGAACGTCTTCAATGGCGCCGAGGGCCTCTCGGACGGCACGAGCCTCGCGCTCGGCCTGCTGCTGCTCGCCGCCGCCTGCGGCAAGTCCGGCCAGTGGCCGTTCCAGACGTGGCTCCCCGACGCGATGGAGGGCCCCACCCCGGTCTCGGCGCTCATCCACGCCGCCACCATGGTCACCGCCGGGGTCTACCTCATCGCCCGCTCGCACGTCATCTTCAGCCTCAACGAGAACGTGCAGACCGCCGTCGTCGTCGTCGGCGCGCTCACGCTCCTGTTCGGCGCGATCGTCGGCTGCGCCAAGGACGACATCAAGCGCGTCCTCGCCTGGTCGACGGTCTCCCAGATCGGCTACATGTTCCTCGCCGTCGGCCTCGGCGGCGCCGCGTTCGCGCTCGGCATCATCCACCTGCTCGCCCACGGCTTCTTCAAGGCCGGGCTGTTCCTCGGCTCCGGCTCGGTCATGCACGCCATGAACGACCAGACCGACATCCGCCGCTTCGGCGGGCTGTGGAAGGTCATGCCGCTCACCTACGCCACGTTCGCGGCCGGATGGCTCGCCATCATCGGCCTGTTCCCGTTCAGCGGCTACTTCTCCAAGGACCCGATCATCGCCGCGGCCTTCGCCCGCGAAGGCTGGCAGGGCTGGGTCACCGGCGGGGCCGCGCTCCTGGGCGCCGCGCTCACCGCGTTCTACATGACCCGCCTGTTCATCCTCACCTTCCACGGCCCCAAGCGGTGGACCGAGGACGTCCACCCGCACGAGTCCCCGGCGATCATGACCGGCCCGCTGGTCCTGCTCGGCCTCGGCTCGCTCGCGGCGGGCGGGCTCATGGCCACCCCGGTGACCGACTGGCTCGTCCCCGTCTTCGGCGAGCAGCACGAGGCGCACGGGCACCTGACGCACATGCAGGTGACCATCGCGACCACCGCCGTCGTCGTCCTCGGCGCGGTCCTCGCCTGGTTCCTGTTCCGGAACGGCACCGAGGAGGCGCCGCACGCCGCCGCCTGGCCGGTCCGCGTCGCCCGCGCCGACCTCGGCGGCGAAGCGGTCAACCGCGGCCTGTTCGAGCGTCCCGGACGACTCGCGGCCAACGCCTCGGTCGCGGTCGACGGAAGAGGCGTCGACGGCGTCGTCAACGGCCTCTCCGCGGCCGTCGGCGGCTCGTCCAGGCGCCTGCTGGCCCTCCAGACCGGCTTCGTCCGCTCCTACGCCCTGTCAATACTTTCGGGGGCCGTCATCGTCGTGGCGGCGCTCATGGTGGTGGTCATCCAATGAACGAGTCGCCCGACGCCGTCACCGCGACGGCCGCGCCGATGATGATGGTGGTTGTCCAATGAACGAGCTCCCATTGCTGTCAGCGCTCATCGCCGTGCCGCTGATCGGCGCGATCATCGTCGCCTCCGTCAGGCGCGAGCAGGCCGACACCGCCAAGTGGATCGCGCTCGCCTTCTCCGGGGCGGTCGCCGTCATCACCGCCCTGATCGCCATCGGCTTCGACTACGGCGAAGGCGCCGACTGGCTCCAGTTCACCGAGTCCTACACCTGGATCGACGCCTGGGACCTCAACCTGTCCTGGGGCATCGACGGCATCGCCCTGCTCATGGTCGTGCTCACCGCCGGGCTCACCCCGATCGCGATGCTCGCCGCCTGGCGGGACCTCGACTCGGTGAAGCGCTCGGTGCCCGCGTTCTTCGCGCTCATCCTGACGCTCGAAGCGGCCATGCTGGCGACCTTCGTGTCCTCCAACGTGCTCCTGTTCTACTTCTTCTTCGAAGCGATGCTCGTGCCGATGTACTTCCTCATCGGCTCCTACGGCACCGGGACGCGCCGCCAGTACGCCGCCGTCAAGTTCTTCCTCTACTCGCTCCTCGGCGGCCTGCTCATGCTCGTCGCCGTCATCGGCCTGTGGGTGGCGAACGGCGGCATCTTCGACTGGCAGACCCTCGTGGAAGCCGAGCCCATGGAGGCCGGGACGCTCCAGAACTGGCTGTTCCTCGGCTTCTTCATCGCGTTCGCCATCAAGGCCCCGTTCTTCCCGTTCCACACCTGGCTGCCCGACGCGGGCGGCGCGGCACCGGCCGCGGTCGCCGCGCTCCTGGTCGGCGTCATGGACAAGATCGGGACGTTCGCGATCCTGCGCTACTGCGTCCCGCTCTTCCCCGACGCGACGCAGACGTTCGCGCCGTGGATCATCGGGATGAGCGTCATCGGCGTCATCTACGCGGCCCTGGTCGCCATCGGCCAGACCGACCTCAAGCGCCTCGTCGCCTACACCTCGATCGCCCACTTCGGGTTCATCGGCGTGGGCATCTTCGCGTTCACGTCCTCCTCGGCCACCGGCGCGATCCTCTACATGTTCAACCACGGCCTGGCCACCGGCCTGCTGTTCATCGTGGTCGGCATGCTGGCGCTGCGGCGCGGCTCCTCCTCGATCGGCGACTACGGCGGGGCGGCCAAGACCCTCCCGCTGCTGGCGGGGATCTTCCTGTTCGCCGGCCTCGCGTCCCTGTCGCTGCCCGGCACGGCCCCGTTCATCTCCGAGTTCCTGGTCCTGCTCGGCGCCTTCACGACGAGCGAACCGGTCGCCGTGGTCGCCACCCTCGGCATCATCCTCGCCGCCGCGTACGTGCTGTGGATGTACCAGCGGACGATGCAGGGCAACCGGAACCCCGAGCTCGACGACGTGCCCGCGATGAAGCGCGACCTGACCGTGCGCGAGAAGGCCCTCATCGCGCCGCTGGTGATCGCGATCCTCGGCTTCGGGTTCTACCCGCAGCCACTGATCGACGCCATCACACCGGCCGTGGACAACACCTTGCAGTTCGTCCAGGACGAACCCGACCAAGCACCTGCCGCCGGAGAGACCAATGAGTGAGATGTCCATCGATTGGGCCGGCCTCGCGCCCATGATCATCGTCTTCGCATCGGCCTTCGCGGGCCTCCTGATCGAGGCGTCCGTGCCCAAGGCGAGGCGCCTGGTCGTCCAGGTCGGACTCGCGGTCCTCGCGCTCGCCGCCGCGTTCATCGCGGTGGTCCTCAACGCGGGCAAGAGCGCGACCGCGTTCGCACTCGAAGGCACCGACATCGGATCGGTCGCCCTCGACGGGCCCGGGCTGTTCCTCCAGGGCACCATCGCGCTCCTGTCGGTGGTGGCCGTGCTGCTGCTCGCCGAGCAGCGCACCACCAGGGGCGGCGACTTCGTCTCCGAGGCGGCCGTCGTGGCCGACTCGGCCGCCGACATCGCCCAGCGCCGCGAGTCGGGCGCCACCGAGATCTTCCCGCTGACGCTCTTCGCGGTCGGCGGCATGATGATGTTCGTCGTCGCGGGCGACCTGCTCACCATGTTCGTGGCCCTGGAGATGCTGAGCCTCCCGCTCTACCTCCTGTGCGGCCTCGCCAAGCGGCGCCGCCTCATCTCCCAGGAGGCGGCCCTGAAGTACTTCCTGCTGGGCGCGTTCGCCTCGGCGTTCTTCGTCTACGGCATGGCGATGCTCTACGGCTTCGCGGGGACCATCTCCCTGACCGGCATCAACGCGGCGGGCATCAACTCGAACGAGCCGCGGATCCTGCTCTACATCGGCGTCGGCATGATCGCCGTGGCGATGCTGTTCAAGGCCGCCGCGGTCCCGTTCCACATGTGGACCCCCGACGTCTACACCGGCGCCCCGACGCCCGTGACGGCCCTCATGGCGGCCTGCGTCAAGGTCGCCGCCTTCGGCGCGCTCCTGCGGGTCTTCAACGTCGGCCTCCAGTCCTCGGCGTGGGACTGGCACACGATCCTGGTGGTCATCGCGATCGCCACGATGATCGGCGGCGCGATCTTCGCGGTCACGCAGCGGAACATCAAGCGGCTCTTGGCCTACAGCTCCATCGCCAACGCCGGGTACCTCCTCATCGGAGTGATCTCCCTCGGTGACGCCGTCGGCCAGACCATGTTCTACCTGGCCGCCTACGGCTTCACGGTGATCGCGGCCTTCGCGGTCGTGAGCCTGGTGCGCGACGGCGACGACGAGGCCACCGACCTGTCCCGCTGGGCCGGTCTCGGCAAGAACTCGACCGGGACGGCCGTGATCTTCACGGTCCTGATGCTGGCCCTGGCCGGCATCCCGTTCACCAGCGGCTTCACGGCCAAGTTCAGCCTGTTCAGCGCGGGCCTCGAAGCGGGCGAGATCGGCCTGGTCGTCGTCGGGGTGGTCTCCTCGGCGATCCTGGCGTTCCCGTACCTGCGCGTCGTGGTGCTGCTGTGGCTCAACGAGCCCGCGCCGGACGCCCCGACGGTGAACCTGCCCAGCCCGATGGCCGGGACGGTGGTCGCCGCCGGAGTCCTCGCCACGGTCCTCTTGGGCGTGGCCCCGGGCTTCCTGCTCGACATCGTCAGCGAGGCCAGCACCTTCCTGGGCACCTGACCCAACGACGAAAGAGGGGCACCGGGCCGAAGCCCGGTGCCCCTTTCTTTCGCGCTCCGGCGGCGCCGGTCCGGGGCGGCCTGCCCGAAACGGCGCGCACCGTCGCCGCGCTAGATGCCCCCGACCTTCACCGGGAACTTGTCGATCGTCGCGATGGTCGTGTTCGGATCGTCGGGCAGTGCCAGGTCGATCGGGTTCTCGAGCTGGTAGACATCACCCCGGGGCGGGAACTGAGTCAGGCTCCCCACGAGCTGGCCCGGTTCCTTGGTGGTGAGCACCAGCGGCTCGGACTGCTCTGCGGTCGATGCCTCCGGGTGATCGATGGTCACAGAGAGGGGCAGGGACACGACCTGCTCGTACCTCGGCGGGAACTGCTGCGTCAGCTTCAGCACCGACTTTGCGTCGATGGCGACGTCGTTCTGCTCGATGGTGATCGTGCCACCATCTGGTTCAACCTGCCCCGAGAGCTTGAACCCGGCCGGAGTCGCCAAGACCGATGGCGTCAGCGGATCAGGATTCTCCTCGATCTTGAACGTGACGTTGCCCTGGAGCGGGCCGGTGGTGACCGTCCGACCGTTGATCGTCAGTTCGAGCCCCTCCATGGCCATAGGGAGGTCGAACGTCTCGCCCACCGCGGGAAGCGAGGGCGGGATCTGTTCGGGCGTCTCGTCGGGAGCGGCGGCTCCGGCGGCCCCCGCGGCGACCAGCACCGTCATTCCGGCGGCAGCGGCGGCCGCCGCCAGTCGGCGCCCGAATCCTTTTCGGCGCCGTGCGGACATGGTCATGCGTGCCTACCTTTCTATTGCGGCGTACACATGGTTACCGAGAGTAGTTAACTCACTCTGACATGTCACTGAATTCAACGATTTGACCAGGGCGACGAATAGCCTGAAAACTCGTCCCGAAGTTCGAGCCCAGTGACGTTTCCGGGTCGTTCTTCACCCCTCGCAGGTGCGGAAGAGGTGTTCCTTCCTGCCCCAGAGGTCGGCGGCGTGTTCGAGGACGCCGAGCACGCGCTCGGGGTCGGCGGCACGGAGCCAGTCGAGGTTGTCCGGCGCGGCGACGAGGCGCGGGCAGTGGTCGAGCTCGACGACCTGGCCCAGGAGCCGCAGCTCGCCCTCGGTGAAAGTGACGCGCAGACAAGGCGTGTGCCAAGCCCAAGCAAAAGCGAGATCACGCCCGTCGATCTCGCGGTAACCGAGCACCGGAAGGCGGTCGACGAAGTGCAGGTTCATCCGTCGACCTCCGCCTCATGTTGCGCGGCGTGGAGCCAGATGCCCGCGGCCTGTTCCTTCGCGACCCGCCGCAACGCGGGGGACCATTCGGCGCGGTACAGGTGCAGCCGTGAGAACGGGGACCCGATCCGGTTGATGTATCCCAGGTCGACGACCGGTTCAGGCGTGATGCGCCGCAGCCGCACCGAAGTGGTAGACCTCCCGGCGACCTGGTAGACCTCGATCCGTCGATGCTCAAGCGTGAACCGCCCGAGAACGATGCGTTCAGGGTTGGTCATGCGGCACCGCCCCAGGTGAAGCCGATGAGGTTGGCGAGGACGCCGCGCAGTGAAGGAGAGCCGACGCAGGAGGCGAGCAGCTTCACGGCCGAACGCCGCTGCGGGCAGCCGTGGGCGCCCCATTTGTGGTGGCACCACTCGCAGCGCAGACGACCGAGACCGAACCATGTCCGGTAGGGCTGGTGAAGTTCGAGGTCGATTTTGACCGAGGCGGGGACCGGGTCTTGGGGTAGGCTGAAGCCAACCATGGGAGGTTTCCTCTCTGGCTAGGGGCGGGCCGCCGAACTTCTTTGGCGATTAGGGCGGCGGCCCGCCGCGTTTCGGTATTCGTTTGGCGCGTGCTGGATACACGCGTGCTGAAACTGTTGCACATCATTTGGCACCGCGCAACTTACGACACGCTAACGGTCCAAAAGCGTCTAGAGACCGCAGTCACATAAGTCTGGTCACGCTGCCGTGGAACGAAATGATGGACTTCGAGTGCTCAGATGCCACAAGAGACTGGTCACGACAGGCCGGACCATTAGCTTTCGGCATCCGGCCTCCGGCTCATCCCCGCTGGAGCGGGGAGCACCTCAATGAGGGCAGTCACGGTAGGGTCGACCGGGGCTCATCCCCGCTGGCGCGGGGAGCACCCGACGGCCTCGGCCAGCGAGGTGTACTCACCGGGCTCATCCCCGCTGGCGCGGGGAGCACGTGGTCGAAGTTCAGCCCCTCCAGATCGGAGAGGGCTCATCCCCGCTGGCGCGGGGAGCACCCATCAACGGCGAGGTGCAGGCCGAGTGCCGCGGGCTCATCCCCGCTGGCGCGGGGAGCACGCGACCTCCCCGGACACGTCGAAACAGGGCTGGGGCCCATCCCCGCTGGCGCGGGGAGCACGTCGTCGAGG
>NZ_KI519475.1:159845-160059 GCF_000482705.1 Glycomyces arizonensis DSM 44726
GGGCTCATCCCCGCTGGCGCGGGGAGCACGACCCAGGCAAACGGCAGCGCGACCGCGAGCTGGGCTCATCCCCGCTGGCGCGGGGAGCACCGCTTCGCTCGCGGGCGAGACACCTCCGAGCAAGGCTCATCCCCGCTGGCGCGGGGAGCACCTGAGCTGTGACGCCTGTTGCGGTTGGGGTCCGGGCTCATCCCCGCTGGCGCGGGGAGCACGG
>NZ_KI519475.1:160612-193728 GCF_000482705.1 Glycomyces arizonensis DSM 44726
TAGCGGGGCTCATCCCCGCTGGCGCGGGGAGCACTACGCTTTCTTCTGTACCAAAATCTTCGAATAGGGCTCATCCCCGCTGGCGCGGGGAGCACCGCCACTACCAAGAGGACCGATTGATGACCCCGGGCTCATCCCCGCTGGCGCGGGGAGCACACTTCTCGACCTGGGGCGATACTAACGCGCTTCCAAAATCAGTATCACTTCGGATCATCTATCCATAATGGATTTTATCGGCCGAATCGCCTCCGCTTCGAAGCTTTGCTCCAACCCGGTGGTCGTTTCGCCGTTCCTCCCTTGGCCGCTGGGCGTTTGATCAGTGTCAATCCATCCAGGTCCACAGCCTCCCAGTGGTGATCGTGTACCTCGAAACTGAGCCCCTGCTCCCCACGCGTCGAATAGACCATCAGCGCCCGTCCCGGACCGGCCAGTTCTTTCACCTTCTCCCACAGCCGTTCCCGCACTCGTCGACTCACCTTCCCCACGAACACGCCCGCCGAGATCTCCAGCAGCCACTGCGTGAGGTGTCCGCGCAGACCCACCGGGCAAGCAGTGAGTACGAACACCACCATCAGAAGTCCACCTCGAACTCGTCCTCCTCATCGCTCGGGTCACCGTGGTTCGAACCGCCCACGACCTCCCTCCCGTACTCATCCCACAGGTACACGACGTTCGGCTCCACGGGCTCGTCTCCCCGCGCGGCTTCCGAAGGCGCATCACCGAGCAGGAGCCTCCTGACATCGGCGACACACCGCTGCAACAGCTTGCCGTCCGCCATCGCGTCCCGCACCGCCCTCCGGACCTCTCCGGCGATATCCACAGGACCGCCTGCCACCACATCGAAGGCGATCGGGATGGTCACCTCCGCCTTGTACAAGTCGGCGACGTCGTGCACGAATGCCCTGGCGTGCCCGGTATGCACGAACCCCAGTGAGGGCGAGGCCCCCAGCGCCACCACCACCGCATGCACCACCCCGTACAGGCACGAGTGGGCCACCGACAGCGCCTGGTTGATCGGTGTGCCGCTGCCGAAGTCCTCGCTGTTGTACTCCCGCGTCGACCAGCTCACCCCGGTCCGCTCCGAATGCTCCCGATAGCACCGTCGCACTCGCGCTCCCTCCCTGCCGCGCAGCTGCTGCATGGTCAGCTCGGAGACATCCTCACCGGGGAAGCGCATCTGGTACATCTGCCGTGCCACCGCCAAACGCGACGACCGGTTCGACACCAGCTGAGCCTGCGCCTCGATCACACGACTCGACTCGGCCAGCGACCGCCCGTGCGCGTAGTACCGCACCCCGCGCTCGCCTACCCACACCGCAGTCGATCCGCTGGCCGCCAGCGTCATCATCGCCGCATGCGTGACCTTCGTTCCCGGCCCCATCAGCAACGCCCCCAACGTCGCCGCCGGAATGTGGATCGTCCCCGACTGGTCGGTGGCGGTGATCGCGTTGCTGTCTCGATGCACCACGCACCGCTCCACATATACGAACGTCAACCGATCCTGCGCCCGCACCAGCTCCGGCAGTTGCGGCGGCGGTACTCCTGCAAACGGCACGACTACCTCGCCGACGCGAGGGTCAGCAGGCCGCAGCCGTATGCCTTGGCCCTGCCGATACCGGCCAGCATCACCTGGCGCATCACCGCAGGATCCTTGACCTCCAGGACCCCCTCGAAGGTCGCCATGCTGAGCGTGACAGGCGCCTTGGCCTTCGCCCGGTGGAATCGGCGCTGCTGGCGCTCGCGCAGCACCAGATTCGGCTCACCGGTCTCACCCGGCGGCACCGTGAAGCCGCACCGCTCGGCCTTGCGCAGCAGCCACTCGGTCTGCTGCGTCGCGGTCAAATGCGAGAACCGCTCTCCCCGCTCGCCCTCCTTCTTATGGTGATGCCTGGTGAACGTCGGATTGGCCGTCAAACGGAACGCCCAATGCTGCCCCGCCTCCAGCCGCTCCAGCAATGGCCCGTACGGCCGCGTCTCCCATCCGTCCGACCTGGTCGGCCAGCCGGCCTGCTCCACCAGATGCGTCAAGTCGGGCTCGGTCGCGCTGAGCAGGTACAGCAGCGCATCGTGCCTGTCATTCCGGTCCAGCCGCCACATGGTGCGCGCACCGCCGCCGGGCGCGGCCTCGTCGCCCGGGAAGCCGTGCAGCACAGCGGCATGCATCGCCTGCGGCGACCCGAGCAGTTTCTGCGCCCCTCGCCGGGCGGTGTTGAGCCGCATCCTCGTCAAATACATCGCTACCCTCCCAACAACTCGAACGGGTCGTGAGCCAACGACCCCTTCGCGTTCGATTCCGGGTTCGGCACTTCGATGGACTCCTCGACCACGCGCCGCCATGCGTACTGCCGGTGCCGCGGGTCGAAGCTCACCGGCATGTCCCGCACGGGACCGCCCCCTTCATCGCCCGGCTCGGCGTCGCGAACGATCCGCAGCTCCACACTCGGGCCCTGGCGCCGCTTCCATGCAGGCGAAGCCGCCCAGGACTCCTTGTCGCGCAGGACGTCTCTCAGCGGTTCCTCGGCGATCTCTTCGAACACCGGGCGGGCCGGCGGGCAGGACCGCCGTCCCAGGTACGGCAGGTAGTAGGGCCGCTGCAGCGACTCCGCCAAGCCCTCGACGATCTCCGCCGGCCCCTCTACCGCGGCCAGGAACGCCGCGTCCGAGAGGTAGAACCGCTCGGACTGGCGCGCGCCCTGCCCGGTCGAGTCCAGGCCCCTCGCGGTCTGGTACTCCCGCAGCAGCCGCCCCGGCTGGTCGGCGCGCACCCCGAACCGCAGCCGCAGCAGCTCGTCGGCGAGTTCATCGGTCCGCCGATGCCCGCGAGCGGCGGCGAGCATCCCCAGCACGCCGCTCTTGGACGGAACGGCGCCGGTGCCGCGCCGCATGAACCGGCTCTCGGTACCCCATGACTGCAACGGCCCCATCAGATGCAAGACCAACGTCGTCATGACCGGTCGGCCCTCTCGGCGACCAGCGCGCCGACGCCGCCGACCAGCTCGTCGAGCGTCACCGCCTCGCCGAGCTCGGCGAGGCCCCGGGTCCGCTCCCCGACGCAGACGCTCCACGCCGCGACTGGCCTCGTGCCGTAGGCGTTGTCGATGTCCCGTGCCTGCCGGGCGAGCGCGAGCGAGGCCGATTCGAGGCGCCCCTCCTTCTCGTCCACCGGTGTCTCGAAGGCTCCCACCAGGTTCACCGGCTGGGTGTCCCGGACGGTCAGCAGGACCGCGTCGGGGAGCGTGCGGTTGGCGAAGGTGTTCTGCTTTCCGGTCGGCATGCTCGTGACGAACGCCCGCACGGCGGCCTCCACCGCCCGCCTGGTCGCCGCGGCACTGCCGAGCGCCTCGCGCAGCCGGTCGGCGTCGATGGTGGCGTACCGGTACAGCGTGGAGGAGTTGAATTCGACGGTGCCGATCATCGCGGCTCCCGCATCGGCCTCCTCGTCCTCGGTCTTCTGGTCGTCTACGGCGGTGTAGTAGTCGAACTCGGGCTCGACGGCGTGGACGCTGATGGCGTGCGCCACCTGGCAGCAGGCGTCCACATTGATATCGGGTGCGTCGGCGATCATGCGGCCGAACAGGGCGATGTCGACCGAGTGGTCGTTCTTGACGATCGCCTTGGCGGCCTTGCCGTCGAGCTTGCCGCCCTCGCGCTCGGCAGCGAGGGCCGCCTCGGCGAGCCGGTCGTACTGTCGGTTCGACAGGAAGACCAGGTACTCGGCTTCCTCCTTGGCGTCCTTCTTGGGCGGCTTCACCTTGAGGCCCGCAGCCGCGAGCGCGTCCTTGGCGATCGCCTCGGCCCGTTCGTCGTCGAGCCCGGCGTCGAGCGACTTGACGCGTCCCTCCAGCACGTCGAGTATCTGCTTGGTGCGCAAGCCGAGTTCGCTCTGGTCGAGGGTCTTCCGGAAGGCCATCCGCATGGCCCGCTTCCATGCCTGGCTGGAGACCCGGGCGCGCCTGACCCCGCCGTAGTAGGCGGTCTTCGGCGAGCCGGTGTCGTCGCGGTTGAGGTTCGAGGGCGGCACCGTCTGGAGGACGTGGACGTCGATGATGCTGCGGTTCATTCCTGCTCCTGAGAGTCGTTCTGGTCGTGGTCGGATGTCTGGGCGCGCCAGTAGTCGCGGCCCCAATAGCCGCGGAGGCGCTCGGGTCCGCCTCGGCCGAGGAAGACTGCGAGGTCGTCGGCGAAGCGGCCGTAGTCCATGCCGATGCCTTCGGCGCGGAGTCGGGTGACCAGCCCGCGCGTGTGGTGGCGCAGCTCCTGGTAGGTCGAGGCGGTCCCCGCGGCCGCGAAGCGGCGCCGGACGGCCTCGGGCGAAGGGCTCCCGGCCGCCAGCAGCGCCACCTGCGTCGCGAACGACGGCCCGTTCACATGCATATCCTTATTGGACTGTGATTGCTGGTGGACGGCGTACAGCGTTAGCGCGGTGTGGACCGCCCGCTCGCTCCGGGTCGCCTCGTCTCCGGGCGCAGGGCCGAGCAGTTCGGGCGGGAGCGGGTCGATGCCGCTGAGCGCCAGTTCGACGCCGGGTTCGCCGTGGACGTCGCGGCGTAGCTTGGCCAAGGTCGCCACGGCCGTCGACTCGCGTCTGCGGTAGCGCCGCTGCAATTTCGCCACCTGCGCCGCCACGAAGTCGCCCAGCGGCTCGCGGCGCCGGTGCCGTACGTTGCGGGGCTTCGTCTCGACCTCACTCATGCGGGTCCTCCTGTGCGGGGCTGTCGTTCGGTGGTTGCGCCAAGGGCAGGCCCGTGCGCAGCCGGGATCGGAATCGCCGCTCGGCGAGCGGACTCGCGGTGAAGTAGCCGCCGGTCTCGCGCCCGATCCAGGCGGTGGGCCCGGCCTGCTCGGCCAGGTCGCGCCCCATGCGAGTCACTCGCCTGTGGACGTCCTGCTGCCATGCTGTGCGGGCGGTGGCGATATCGGTGTCGGGCTTGATCAGTGAGAGCCAGATCCGAAAGCGACCGTCGAGCTCGCTGTAAGCGGCGTCGGCGGCCTTGGAGCGGGCCGAGTCCACGCCGTCCCGGCCTCCGGCGGCTCGCACCAGGTCGGCCGCGAGCGCCATGAGCGCCCGGACGGCCTCCTCGGCGTGGACGACGGCGTCACTGACGGCGGCGGCCAGGTCGGTCCTGTCCCGGTCGAAGACGGCGGCGGCCATGGCCAAGGCGTCGTCCACGAGGTCTTCGATCACGGATTCCTGGACGCCGTAGTGGGCGCCGATCGCGCGGGCCCGGACGGTCCGGTCCTCGGCGATCAGCCCTGTCTGGCTCAGATGGCCGACCCATTGCATGACGCCCGGGGCGTGGAAGTCCGCTTCGCCGCCACCGGCCGTCCCGGGCAGCAGCGATGCCAGCCCGCGCCAGACGTTGCGGCGCGGGTCATGCGCCTTCGGCAGGTAGACCAACGGCTCCTTGAGCTTCTTCTCCTGAGCGCGGCTGCGGCGCCACACCGAGAACGGCTCGACGGCGTGGACGTTGACCGCGGGCATCTTGTCGCCCTGGCAGACCAGGGCACCGGTGACGCCCTCGTCGTCGAAGTGGAACCGTATGCGGCGGGACTGCCAGGTGTAGAGATCCAGCGGGCCGAGCGGCCTGCCGCTGGGCCAGTTGTCGTCCTTTCCAGGGCGCTCCTCGATGGATGCCGTCTGGGGGCTGCGTTCCCATACCGGGCGGTCGTCGTCGTCGAAGCGCACGTAGACCGAATCCTGCGCGATGAGGTTGAGCAGCAAGGTCTCCCGCAGGTCATCGCCAAGCGCGTAGACGCCGCCGTAGCGTCCGCACGAGCCGGGCCCGATCGGATAGCCCTTGCCGCCCTTGACCCGGTCGTCGCCTCGCGCGCCGGGCTTGATTCCCGAGGAGTCGAACGCCTGGCAGTGCACCAGCCATCGTGCCGCCTCGGCGAATCCGATGCGATCGGTCGACTCGGGCTCCCGCATCCGGAAGTACGGGTTGCCGACCGGCATGTCGGCGAGGAACCCGGTGAGGGAGGTCTTCCCCTTCCCGGCCGGTTCGAGGCCGCCCACCTGGTAGAACGGCGTCTCCGGATGGAGCAGGTCGAACCGGTCCCGCCAGTCGGCCAGGTAGGCGGCGATGTCGTCTACCGGCAGGCGCTCCGAGCGCCACAGGGCGCGCCACTGGCGGTCGTCCTCGGGGCCGTCGATCGAGCAGTGGAGGACGGCGAGCAGGAGCCGGAGCACGGCGAACTCCTGGGTCGCGACATCGCCGGTCAAGCGGGCGATATCGCCCGCGTCGGTGAACAGTTCCAGCAGCGACACCTCGGCGGTGGTGCCGTCGTGCCGCTGGACCAGGATCCAGGGCTGGTCGATGAGGTCGAATCGGGGTGGGCCCATTGCGGTTCCTTACTTCCAGACGGTCAGGCCGTCCTCGGGGTCGTATCGGAGTCGGTGTCCGGCCAGCCGGGCACGGCCATCGTGGTCGAAGTCGAGCAGCAGCTCGCCGTCGAGCAGGTAGGTCTCCCGCCAAGCCGGGTAATCGTGGCGGGCTTCGAGTTCGGCGATCGCCTCGTCGACGGGGATGCCGCGCGGCAGGACCAGGCTGCATGAGGCGACGATGCCGGACAGCTCCCAACCGGGATCGGCATCGGTCGGAATCGGCCGCCCGCCCTTGCCGTCGGGGAGCCAAGCGGGGGTGATGAGGCGCTCGCCGTCGCGGACGACCATGAGGACCTCAAGGGTCTCGGTGGCGTCGTCGCGGACGTGCGCGCGTCCGCTCGGACTGTCCTCGTCGTGCTTGTCGCTGCCGGCAGCATCGGCGTAGAGCCATCCGATGAGCGGCGATCCGGGCGAGGCGGGGCTGCGGAGCTGAAACACCTCGGCGCGTTTGGCCTTGGAGTCCATGGCCTTGCGGTGCTCGGTCCGGGCCTCGGCCATGGCCGCCCGCCATTCGTCCGGGCCGAGCGCCTGCTCCCCGTAGGCCGCTTGGACGAGCGGGGCGATGTCATCGGGGAGCGAGACCGGCCGACCGTCTTCGAGCCGGTCCCACAGGACCGCGGCCGAACGCAGCAGCGCATGGCGGCCGTAGACGATTCGGGAGCCGCGCACCGGTTCGGGCGGCGAAGCCGACCAGTCGGCGCCGGTCAGGTAGCACTCGGCGGCGCCGGGGCGTTCCGGACGCTCGTGGCGGTGGAGCCTGCCCATGCGCTGCAAGACCAGGTCGACCGGGGCCAGGTCCGTGACGAGCAGGTCGAAGTCGATGTCGAGGCTCTGCTCGGCGACCTGGCTGGCGACCACGATGTGCCTGGCGGGCCGGTCGACGGAGGATTCCCGGTCGGGAGGCCCGAAGGCGTCCCGCAGCCATTGGTCCTTGGCGGCACGGTCGGCCGCCATGAAGCGCGAATGCGCCACGGTGACCATCTCGCTCGGAAAGCGGGCGCGGAGCAGCTCGGCGGTCTCCTGGACCCGGCGCACCGTGTTGCGGATGACGAGGGCGCAACCCCCGTCGGCCAGCTCGCGATCGAGCAGCTCCGGGAGCGCGTCGTCCGCAAGCCGTTCTATGCGGATGTCTTGCGTTCTCCCCGAAGGATCGGTGACGACCTTCAGCGGACCGGTGCCGCCCGTGGAGGTGAGCACCGGGTAGCCGATATCGCCCTCCAGCTCGCCGTACGGCTCGGAGTCCGTCGCATGCACGCGACGTCTGCGACGCCGGGTGCCCTGCCTGCCGTGGTCGTAGGCGGCCAGCATGGCGGCTCGCCGCTCGGCCGGAAGCGTCGCCGAGAGCACGATGACCGGGACGCCCATGGCCCCCATCCACTCCAGTGCCCTGTCGAGGAAGGAACTCATGAACACGTCGTAGGCGTGGGCCTCGTCGATGATGAGCACCTTGCCGGCCAGGCCGAGGTGGCGGAGCACCAGGTGCTTGGACTTGAGCGCCGAGAACAGCAACTGGTCGACGGTGCCGATCACGAAGCTGGAGAGCATGGCACGCTTGCGGCCGCTGGTCCAGCGGTGCGCCGCAACCTGGGCGCCACCTTCGTCGACGCCGATGCGGGACGGCTTGCCGTACCGGAACAGTCGCTGGAAGTCGTCGTTGAGCCTGGCTTTGCCGTGCGCGAGAACGATGCTCTGAGCACCGCGGCCGACATCGGCGTCGGGGAGTCGCCTGAGCCATTCGAGGACGCGCAGGAACATGGCGTCACTGGTGGCACGGGTCGGGAGCGCGACGAGGCATCCCCCGCAGCCGCTGCGGGAAGCAAGAATCTCGGCGGCGGCCAGTGCGGCCTCGGTCTTGCCTTCGCCCATGGGAGCCTCGATGATCATGAGGCCGGGAGCGGGCATGCGCTGGGCGAGGCCGATGGCGGCCGACTGGACCGGGCGGATGGCGGCACCGTCGGGAAGCGCGAACCGCCGGGGGAACACCGCTTCCGGCTCGGCCGATGCCTGAGCACGCCACGGTGTGGGCAGATCGAGCTCGCTCCAGCCGCGCTCAAGACGTTGCCGAGGGGTGACCGAGTCAGGATCGTCGTAGGGAAAGAAGTCCTCGTTGGACGCGATCCAGTCGGCGACGATGACGATTCCGGTGAGGAGGGCCTGCACCGGTTGGGAGAGCCGCAGTGCGCCCCACCGCGGCAGCCGGTCGGCAACGCCGGTCTCCGCGGCGGCCCAATCGAGCAGTTCGAACTGTGCCGCTCGCCAGGCGGGCCCGCTCGATTCGTCGAGTCCGAGGAGATAGGGCCTGCGCCGCGCCTCGATGAGATCCGAATCGGTGGGCGGCATGCCGTGGTGGCCGCCCACGACGACCGAGAGCTGCTGCGAATCGAGCCGCTCCCAATCGCATCGCTCGGCAAGCCAATGGTCGAGCAGCTCCATGCCGGCGAGGGCGTGACGGGCGAGCCGGTAGTCGTCCGGAACAACGGGATTGAAGCGGAACCCATGATCGCGCATGCGGTCGGCGAGCCAGTCGACCTGGAACGCGAAGGCGGGGGTGACCTTCCCGATGTCATGGATGAAGGCGAGCCAGCCGCAGAGCAAACGGCCGTCCGGGAGATCGCCTGGAAGCTCGGATGCGATACGGGCCTTGATGCTCACGGGAAGCCACTCGTCCCAGAGGCGAAGAGCGACAGCGCCCGAATCGGACATATGGCGCCACAGCGGAAGCCACCCTTCGGTGCCGTCCCGAGTGGATTTACCCCACGCGCAGCGCGCGGCTCGTGAAAGTCCTCTATGACCGACGTCTCGCACGGGACATGCACGCTTCGATGAAGCACCAGGTTGCAGGGCTGTTGGGCCCTGCCCAAACTCCGTCCCATCGGTTCACTGTGGCCATCCGAACGGTTGAGGAGCCGCATCCAGACGGCCCGTCTCGACGGGTCGCGGTGCCGAGCAAGCGAACCCTTGAATCCCCGCTGACGCGAGGAGCACGTGACCATGCAGGCGTATTGGTGCAGCACATCGGGCTCATCCCCAGACAAGGGGTGGCTTGCTCGGCACCTCTGACGATCGTAACTGGATTATGTTGCCGTACATCCGAGGCGTCGCGTGATACCTTCCAATGTAGCCTTGTTGTTCTGCATATTGAAGCAGGACATCGTTCGATGATTTGCCCTCGAATCAGATATCCGATCCAACCGGCAGTAGGAGTTGAACCCCTTACATGACTTTGAGTAATGAAATTGTTACTGTATTCACGATAGCGCTGATGAGTTTCAGCCTGGGATTTTTGCTGAAACGGCGGTGAGTGCCAGGGGTTCGCCTGAGCGGTGGGCCCCTGCTCCGATCGCCGGCGAGCTGCGTAGGCCGGATTCGACTGGTCGTTGCAAGACGTCCATGACTGCCCCAGAAGGCGCGTTCGCCACGCTGACGATCGCGCTTGACCGTGAGAAGCCACTCCGATCCCCCACACTGGAAGCAGTCTTCGCCCGCGCCGATCACGTGAACGGAACCCGCGCATGTTCGAACCCGTCGACACCACCGACATGAGCCACGCACAGATCACCGACCTCCTGACCGCCGCGCCGGGAACCGGGGGCAAATACTTGGCAGCAGTGCTCGTCTTCTGCGCGACCGAGCGGTGGACGAAGGAGCCGGGCCTGATCATCGCCTACAGAGACACCGACGAGGAGCGCACCTTCTACGTCAACTGGGATGTCGTTCCGGTGTCCCTGAGCGAGCACAACGCGGAACACAGCAACGATCTGTTCTTGCTCCAGCTCGCCCACAACCTCGCGACCGGCTTGGTCCCAAAGGGGCTGGAGATGTTCAACCTGGAGTACCTCGACGGCGGCACTGCCCACCGCGTCATCACCGCCCTCGCCGGCCTCGCGAGAGTCCGCTCACTCCAGTAGAGGCGACCGTGGCGGGCTCCATCGCCCGCAAGGCCTCATCGGCCCTGCATGCCGGCGCGGCACTCGCGATGCCGCCCCAGCAGTATGTCCGGATCCCGCCGATCGTGGCCGAGCACTTGTCGGGAGTGTCAGTTTCGGCTCTGTCGCACTTTCGGTGGTCACGAAGGGTGATTGGATCCGAGTAGGATTCGGTGCCGGAGGAGCGGGAAGCTGGCGCGGCCGTACATCTGGCGCATGAGCTGCTTGGTTTTCGTGTTGACGCCTTCGGTGCGGCCGTTGTGGAACGGGAGGGTGAGGGCGGCGGTGACGGCGGTCTTGTCCTGGTCGAGGCCGCGGGTGAAGGAGTGCAGGCTGGGTAGGTCCTCCGCCCGGACGGCGGTGATCCACTCCGCAAGCCGTTCGGCATTGGCTTCTTCGGGTCGCAGGAGCATCGCGAAGTCACGAGTGTGATCGGTGAGGGCCTGCATCTCGGGACACCGCCCGGTGAGTTCGTCGACCAGCTCGCGCTGTTTATCGCTGAGGCGCGCGGCCTCGGTGTAGTTCTTCCACACATGCCGGCGGTCGGCGACCTGGACCGTGCCGGGAGGGCGTTCATGCGGCCTGGGCGCAGCCGTCGCAAGCGCGCCACGACGGTCACCTTGCGGGTGTCGAGCGGCACGTCCGCCACTGTCCGCTCGTGCCATGCGTGGACCCGTCGCGAGACCGTCCCGCAGCCCGGACACGGCACCGGGACTTCCTTGGTCCGCGCTCGAACCAGCACGCGTTCTGCCCGGTCTGCGACTTCTCTGACCAATGCAGACAGGCCAGAGAAGACTATCGACGCGATGTCGTTGCAGTCGCACCGGAACCATCATCCCCCATCGCCCTTCGTGACCACCGAAAGTGCGACAGAGCCAAGATTCTCACAGTCCCCATCGTGGAACACGACGCTGGAAAACCGGATGCGGCTAACGTCGCATGTCCGGTTTGGAGGGCGCAGGGCCGAAAAGAGCCTGATCAACCAGGTACCTCGCCGACCTCACGACCCTACCGGGAGGGGGTTCCTCCCGGCTACCCGGCGACATATCGGTGCATGTAAAACGGCCACAGTCAGATCGCGCTCCCGACCGCGAACTCCACGGGCCCGCTCGTCCACCCGGTCGCGGCTGATACCGCGCCCGACTTCATGCAAACGTTCCCAGGCAGCCGGCCCCACGTCAGCCGCATCGCCGCCGTCGGCGCACGCCCATCCCGACCAACCGACACGCTCATCCACGGACACTTCCATGACAGCCATACCCGAAGCTCCCAGGCTGTTCCGATCCTACGAATGACCAGGAAACCGGCCCACAAAGAAAGGCAAGACACCATGCCACTGCGACGGCGAATCCTACTCACCCTGGCGCGATCGCGGAGGCGGGCTCTCCGCGCCAAGCAGACCTTTTGAACAGCGGCAGAACGCCGCTCACTGGCGTGACCGTTCACGTGGAACCGGCGGCTTCCCGCCGAGGAGCTTGATTTTATATCGACGCATGTATATACTTTAACTCTCTATGTGAACGTTCCCATTCAGACAAGGAGTGAACATGGCACACCTTTCACGCACCAGACCGAACCGATGGCGGCCGCTCATCACGGCATCGTTGTTCGCGTTGGCGGTGGCGGCGCCGCTCTCGGCGGTCGGTCCGGCCGCCGAGGCCGAATCGGCCGATCCGCTCGCCGCCTTGTCCGAGCAGGCCGCCCAGTACGAGGCCGCGGACTACACGGCCGACTCGTGGGCCTCGTTCGCGGCGGCCACAGCGGACGCCGAGGGGCTGGTCGAGCAGGGAGACGCCACCGGCGCCGAAGGGCTCGCCGCCTTCCAGGACGCCGCGGACGAGCTGGTGATGGTCCGCGGCCTCGACACGCTGGTCGCCGACTACGAAACCCGCGCTCCCGGCGACTACACCGCCGCCTCGTGGGCTCCGTTCGCCGATGCGCTGACCACCGCGTCCGATGTCGCCGGCGATCCCGCGGCGACGGCGACCGAGGTCGCGGCCGCCAAGACCGGGCTGCAGACCGCGGCCGCCGATCTGGAGGCGCTCCAGGGCTCGTTCGCGACGATCACGAACGACACGTTCTGGAACGACACCGACGGCAACCCGATCTACTCCCAGGGTGGCGGGGTGTTCCGCTTCGGGGACACCTACTACTGGTACGGCGTGCACTACCGGGGCGCCGAGTCCTACAGGGAAAACCCGACGCGGAAGTTCGACAATGAGGTCAGCTTCGTGTCGATCCCGGTGTACTCCTCGCAGGACCTGGTGAACTGGAAGTTCGAGAACGACGTCGCCACGACCGGCACGGGCCTGTACGGCTGGGTGGGACGGCTCGGCGTGGTGTACAACGAGAACACCGGCAAGTACGTGCTGATCACCCAGGCGGGAAGCGGGGTCGCGTTCTTGCAAGGCGACTCGCCGACCGACGACTTCACCTACGTCACCACCCAGGGCCAGATCGAGGGCAACCCGACCGAGGGCACCGGCGACCAGACCGTCTTCACCGACGAGGACGGGCAGGACTACCTGGTCTACTCCAACGCCCACGGACGGGCCCACGCCTTCGTCTCCAAGATCCGCTCGTCCGACTCGCTGCACATCGAGCGCGCGGTGGAGGTCGGCTACAACGGCGAGGGCCGCGAGGGCAACGCCATGTTCAAGCTCGACGACACCTACTATGTGGCCGCCTCGGACCTGCACGGCTGGAACTCCTCGGTCAGCCACATCATCGAGTCCACCTCCGGCGACATCCAAGGCGACTACACGAACGAGTACACCCTTCCGGGCACCGAGATGGACTACAGCCACGTGACCCAGACCGGGTTCTTCGTGACCGTCGAGGGCACCGAGCAGGACACGGTGATCTTCGCCGGGGACCGCTGGGCCGACTTCGCGTGGAACGGCATCGGCTACAACCAGTGGCTGCCGATCACCGAGACCGGCTCAGGGCTGCGGTTCCACTCGGTGAGCCAGTGGGAGTTCAACGCCGTCACCGGAGAATGGCGCGTCGGTCCGGAGAACAACTACATCCTCAACCCCGACGTCCAGGCCGACCGGATCATCGTCTCCGACGTGACCGGGTGGTCCCGGACCGGCGGCACGGTGGGCAACGTCGAGGGCGGGGCGAACGGGAGCCGGTTCGCGCTCCGCGTGAACAACGGGTCGGGTGTTCGGCAGCAGATGGAGGTGCCCTCGGGCGACTACACGCTCGGGGTGTACACGAAGGGCTCGGGCCGGGTGACCGTCACCGGCGCCGACGGCGAGGCGCACGTCCTCAACGTCCCCTCGTCGAGCAACTGGGCGAAGCGCGAGCTCACCGGCATCGAGCTGCCGGCGGGGACCGCGACCGTCACCGTCAGCGGCGGGAGCGGCAACCTCACCGCCGACCAGTTCTCGCTCGTCCGCCAGGGCGAGGGCGACGGCGACGGGGACGGCGACTCGGTCCGCTACGAGGCCGAGGGCGCCTCGGCGAGCTGCGACGGGACGATCGACGCCAACCACGCGGGATACTCCGGGAGCGGGTTCTGCAACTCCGCCAACGCCACCGGGTCGGCCGCACAGTTCACCGTGGAGGCTGCGGAGGCGGGGGCGGCCACGATCCAGATCCGCTACGCCAACGGCGCGAGCGACCGGGGGGCGAACGTGGTGGTGAACGGCTCCACGGTCGCGTCCGCCTCGTTCGCGAACACCGGCTCGTGGGACACCTGGGTCACCAAGACCGTGACCGTCCAATTGAACGCCGGAAGCAACACCATCCGCCTGGCGGCGACCGGATCGGAGGGCCTGCCCAACATCGACTACATCGAGATGTAGGCGATCGACCGCGAGAGAACCGCCAAGGCGACCGCCGACGGCGGCATGAGACAAGGGAGTCCGGGCCGGTCCTGCGACAGCAATGTCCAACGGCCCGGACTCCCGCACCAGTTTGGCGGGACTTCACCCCAGGTCGGGGGCACTGTTCCAGATGGTTGAATCGAGGCCGCCGACGAAGCGGCCGCGGCCGAGCCGGCACAGGCCGCGGGCGTCAATGCGGGCATGACCGCCGTCGACATCTCCGCCGAAGCGCCCGAGCTGTACCACGTGCGCGGCGGCGACTCCGGCGGATCCTTCACCTCCGGCAACGTCAGCTGCCGGCAGTAATCGGTCGGAGTCGGCAGGACCTGCCGACTCCGACCGACCTCAATGCTCGGTGCGTCGGCTCAGAGCCCGGCGCATTGCCCGCTCCCCGGGCCCTGCACCTGGTTGATCGATCCGTTGTCGACCGGCGCGGGCCGGTTGCCGGTGCACGACAGCGGGCCGGTGATCTCATTGCCGGCGATCACGTTCCAGCCCGCGGTGTCGGTGACGGCGACCGGTCCGGTCACCTGATTCGAGCCGCAGCCCAGCACGGGGTTGCCGAGGGTGACCGACGATCCGCCGGTGAGGTTGACGGGGCCGGTGACCTGGGTGTCGCACAAGACCACCACGTTCGCGCCGGTGGCGGAGACCGGACCGGTGACCTGGGCCCCGTCCGATACCAGTCCGGCGCCGTCGGCCACGGTCACCGGGCCGTACACGTGGGCGTCGTCGGTGAGGCAGGTGGTGCCCTCCTCGACCGACAGCGGCCCGAAGTGCATGCCGCTCACCGTGGTGTCGCACTCGACCGAGGAGTACTCGTCCACCACGTCGACGACCGCCGCTACCTCGCCGTGCTCGGTCGTGCCGGAGACGGTGAACCGGCCGGCGGCGTCGGTCGCCCCGGACGGCACGTCCTCCCACTCGACCGGGACCGACGCCTCAGAGCCGTCCGCGGTGGTCAGGACCTGGACCGAGTCCGGCAGCACCGGTGTCTCCCCGGTCCGGACCGCGGAGTAGACCGTGTCCTCGACCACGTGCGTCGCGCGGCTCTGGTTGTAGACGTCGATCGAGGAGTAGGGCTCAGCGGTGTCCTCCATGTCCGGCACCGACCGGAACATCGCTTGGAAACTCGCCGGTTCCCAGGTGAGCGCCCCGGTGCCGCGGTTGCCGACGACGTCGTTGACCATCTGGAACACGTGCTGGATGGCGTCCGCCTGTCCCTGGACGGTCCGCGGGAACGGGGAGTGGGGCTGGGTGCCTCCGCCGGTGGCCGGATACGACGTCTCCGCGATCTCCAGTTCGTACTGCGGATAGGCGGTCGCCAGCTCGTGCAGGTTGGATTCCATCTGTTCGGGAGTGCCGTGCCACTCCGGGTAGTACGAGAGCCCGAGCACGTCGAAGTCCTGGCCCTTGGCGTTCAGCCGGGTCACCAACTGGTCCCAGAATTCTCCCGCCTTGTCCATGCCGCTGAGGCGCCCGATGACCGAGTGCAGTTCCACTTCGGTCTCCGGCGAGGCGTCCCGGACCGCCGCTATCCCGGAGGCCAGGAGCGTGGTGAACCGGTCCCAGGAGTCCAGGTACAGCTGGTACTCGCCCGGGTCCTCGGAGTCCCTGTACTGCCAGAGGATGCCGCCGCCCGGCTGCGACTGGTAGATGTCGGCCTGGTCGCGGAAGTACGGCGGGTTGGCGTCGGCGTGCACCGCCTCCGTGGGCGGCGCGTCGGCCGCCTCGCTGCCCCACATGAACCCGTTGGCGATCTCGTTGCCGACCGCCACCTTGTCCGGGACCGTGCCCTGCTCCACCAACTGGCCGACGTAGTCGTAGGTGTAGTCGTACACCGCGTCGGTCAGCTCGTCGAACTCCAGTTCCGCCCAGGCGCGAGGCTTGGGCTGCTTGCCCGGATCCGCCCACGAGTCGGCGTAGTGGAAGTCGATCCCCAGCCCGAGCCCGCGTTCGGCGACCCACTGCGCCGAGGTCAGCGTGCGCTCCGGTCCCTGGTAGGGGATCGGCGACGGCTCGCCGGTGGACTCGTTGCGAGGCTCGTTGAAGACCCGCAGCCGGGTGTACTCCATCCCTCGGTCGGCCATCACGTCCAGCAGGAACGGGCCGGCGCCACGGTCCTCCTCCTGCGGGTGCACCCAGTACTCCCGGTCCCGGTTGTTGTCCATCCAGGACAGGTCCGCGCCCAGTACCAGGTCGTCCCTCAGATAGTTGAAGACCATCAGCTCGCTGACGCCGACCGTCGCCCCGGGAGAGGCCCCTGTGACGGTGACCCGCACGTATCTGGTCCCCGGCTGGGTGAACATGTCGACGCCGCCCCGGCCCGGCGTGGCGGTGGCCGACCGGTCGGCGATGAGGTGCCACTGCTCCCCGTCGCCGGAGGCCTCGACCACGTACTGGTACACCGCACCAGGGTCGGGGAAGGTCACGTGCACCTTCCTGACGTTGTCATAGGTCCCGCCCAGATCCAGTTGGAGCCATTGGCCCGGCCCGGATTCCGCGGGCGTCCAGGCGGTGTCCGGATCCTGGTCGATGGACAGGGGGGCGGTGGACGCACCGCTGCCGGCCGTCGCCTCCACCCAGTATTTGGCGGCCAGGTTGCTCTCCACCGGCTCTATCTCCGTCTCCCCGTACAGGGCCGAGGCCGGCGACCCCGACCCGAGCACGCCCGCCCCCGCCAGGACGAGCGACGCCACGGCACCCGCGACCGCCCGGCGCAGTCGTTCGGACGCGGCGCCCGTCAAGCCCGTAAACCGTCTGTTTCCAGATCTTCGCATGATCGCTCCAAGTGGTATCGGTTGCTGGAGGTCCTACAGGTTCCACTGTCAGTCCGAGCCCCGGTTCACGACGTCGGTGGCCCGGCCCCCGTCGCCGACCGCTCCGGTCGCCCAGTCCAAGACCGCGATCCCGCTGCCGCCGTATCGGGGAGCGAACACCGCGACCACGTCGTCGAGAAGCCGGGCATGGTCGAGCGGCGGATCGGCGTAACACTCCATACTGGAGGTGTGGCGCGTGGCCCAATCGGTCCGACCCGACGCGTCCGACGGCGAGGTCGCCAGACCGGCGACCGACTTGCGGTACTGCAAAGCCGAGTTGTGCGTGTCGAAGGCGGGCAACGCCGTCAACGCGACGACGAGCACCCCGCGCAAGGTTCTGATCCGGTGCACAGTCGGCCTCCTTGCCGATGGCTCGTTCATCGTGAGAGGTCGCCGCCGCCCCGGGCGCTGCGGTGTCCGCGCCCGGGGCGGCGGGAGCCTATGGGGTGTGGATGTCGGGCCAGGGGTAGCCGGTGACGTCCGAGCCGATGTAGAAGCTCGGATGCGGCGGCTGGTTGTAGCCGGTGTTCTGCCAGGCGACCGCGACCCGGTACTGGATGTCGTGCATCAGTGTCGGGATGCGCAGGTCCGTCTGGTTCGGTGTCGCGTAGATCCGCAGCGCCGAGGAGTTCGAGGTCTTCCATATGACCTCTTCCCGCCAGTCGCCGAACAGGTCGGCCGACAGCGCCGGAGTCGACTTGGTGCCGTTGTTCGAGGTCACTCCCGAGCCGTCCAGAAGCGTCTGGGCGGGCGAGTAGTTGCTGATGCGGGTGCCGTCGAGCAGTTCGCGCTCGCCGTCGCCGTCCCACCATGCCAGGAAGTTGGTCGAGCTCGGCTTGGACCCGATGTTGGCCCCCGAGGCGTTCCGCAGGCCGCTGACCAGGGAAGACCAGTACTCCGAACCCGCGTTGCCCGCGTAGATGTTGGCCCCGACGCCGCGGCCGTTGTCGTCGTTCGCGACCGGGGTCTGCATGATGATCGACCCGGTGTCGCCGTCGATCAGGCGCGTGGAGGGCATGCTGGGCCACTCTCCGGGCATGAACACCTCCTGGCCCGGATTGGACGGCACGTGGTCGGTCACGTGCAGCGCGTCGCCATGGCCCATGCGGGTGTTCCACAGCGGCCGCCCGTCCGAGCCGATCGCCATCGCCCCGTAGACGATGTCCTGGCGGCCGTCGCCGTCCAGGTCGGCGATGGAGAGGTTGTGGTTGCCCTGGCCCTCGTACTGGCTGCCCTCGTCGTCGGAGTCGAAGATCCACCGGGTGGTCAGGTCATGGCCGTCCCAGTCGAGCGCCCAGATCACGCTTCGGGTGTAGTAGCCGCGCGCGAAGACCATCGAGGGCGTCGCACCGTCGAGGTAGGCGGTGCCGGCGAGGAACCGGTCGACCCGGTTGCCGTAGTCGTCGCCCCAGTCCGAGACCCTGCCGCGCGCCGGCCGGTAGTCGACGGTGTCCATCGCCGCGCCGGTCTGGCCGTTGAAGATGGTCAGGTACTCCGGGCCGTCCAGGATGCGGCCGTTCGAGTCGCGGTAGTCGGCGCCGGCGTCGCCGATGACCGTGCCCTGCCCGTCGCGGGTGCCGTCGGCGGTCTTGACCGCGAGCTCGGCGGCGCCGTCGCCGTCGTAGTCGTAGACCTGGAACTGCGTGTAGTGCGCACCGGCCCGGATGTTGCGGCCCAGGTCGATGCGCCACAGCCGCTCGCCGTTGAGGCGGTAGGCGTCGAGGTAGACGTTCCCGGTGTAGCCCTCGTGCACGTTGTCGTGCGCGTTGGTCGGGTCCCACTTGACGATCAGCTCGTAGACGCCGTCCCCGTCCAGGTCGGCCGCGGAGGTGTCGTTGGCCTCGTAGCTGTACGACCCCGAGGGATTGCTGCCGCCGGCGGGCCGCTGGATGGGGACGTCGAAGTACCCACTGGAGTTGAACCGGACCTCGGTGTCCGATGCCGGACCCTCGGTCCCGTCGGTGACGGCCCGGACGGTGTACTGCGAGCCCGAGGAACCGGAGCCGTCGAGGTAGTTCGTCGCCCCGGTGAGCGGCGACGAGTTCACCTTCGTGCCGTCCCGGTAGACGTTGAACGCGACGTCCTCGGCGTCGGTGCCCAGCAGCCGCCAGGACACCAGCTGGCCGCCGCCCGATGGCACGACGGTCACGCCGCGGGTCAGCGCCTCGACCTCGTACCGGCCGTCGCCGCCCTGGCCCGGGTCACCGGGGTCGTCGGTGGTCGGCGGGTCCGTCGGCTCGTCGCCGTCGACGCGGATCAGCTGGAACTGCTGGTTGGTGCCGCCGTTCAGGTCGTACTGCGAGATGCGGGTCCCGGGCGTGGTCGAGCGTTCCCAGACGTCGAGTGCCTTGCCGGAGAAGCGGTTGACGACGGTGAGGTAGTCGCCGTCCGCTTGCAGCTCCCACTGCTGGTTGGTGCCGCCGTTCGGCGTGTACTGGGCGATGGTGGCCCCGTTGTCGGCGTTCCGCTCCCACACGTCCAGCACCATCTCGGTGTGCCGGACCTGGATCTCGTAGTAGCCGTCTCCGGTGTCGACGAACCGGAATTGCTGGCTCTCCGCGTCGGTGCGGTCCGCCTGGACCAGCTGGGCACCGGTCCGGGTCGAGCCGCCCTCGATCTCCCACACCAGACCCGAGGAGCGGGCCTGCACGATGTACCAGGCACCGGTGTCGGGCGCGGCCGAGGCGCTGAATGGATTGAAGACGGACATGGTCGTGGCGACCAAGGCCGCCACCGCGAGGGCCGTCAGGCTTTGCAGCCGCCGGGTCCGAGGTATTCGCATGATTGCTCCGTGAGTTTCAACGTGAGGGACATCCGGCGGCGACGGCGTCGGCTCCGAGTGCCGGGAGGCCGTGCGACGCCGTCGCCGCCGGATCGGATCGTTCTGATCGAGCCGGGGTCAGAGGGCTTGGCGGGTGAAGCGCTGGTTGTCGTTGCCGGTGTAGGTGTATTGGGAGATGCGGGCGCCGTCGGCGGTCGAGTGCTCCCAGACGTCCATGGCCAGGCCGGAGGCGCGGTTGATGAGGCTGATCGTGCCGCCGCCGTGTTCGACGATGCTCCACTGCTGGCTCGCGGCGTCCGATTCGGGCTGCTGGGTGATGTCGGCGCCGTTGGCGTTGCCGGCGACTTGCAGGACCAGGCCGGAGTGGCGGGCCTTGATCCGGTAGTGGTCCTCGCCGGCGTCGATGAACTCGAACTGCTGGTTGGTCCGGCCGGTCGGCGTCCACTGGATCAGCGCGGCTCCGGCCGCGGTGGAGACCCCGTCGATGTCGGCGTACTTGCCGCTGTGCTGGGCGACCAGGCGGTAGAGGCCGGTGGGTTCGGACGGTCCTTCGCCCAGTTCGGCTTCCCAGCGGGTGTTGGACCCTGCGGCGTCGGACGGGAGGCGGTCGCGGGCGGCGGTGTCGCCGTACATGCTCCAGCGCGCCCAGTCCACGACGGTGGTCGGGAAGCGGTTGTCGCTCCAGAAGCTGGTGTGGCTGCCGCCGACGAAGGTGAGGAACGCCTTGGGCCAGGCGATCTCCGAGTACGCCTGCCTCGCCGAGCTGTAGTCGCAGGTGGGGTCCTGGTCGCCATGGACGAACAGGACTTTGGCATTGACCGTGCCGGCGGGGTTGCCCATGTCGATGCACGACTGCGGGTTGGCGGAGACGATGCGGCTGTCGGGCCAGGCCGTGAGCAGGCCGTGGGTGACCATGCCGCCCAGGGAGTGGCCCGAGACGCCGACGCCGATGTCGGTGTCGATGTGCCCGGCGAGCGGTCCGCTGGCGTTGAGGTCGAGGGTGTCGGTGAGGATCTGTGAGACGTCGCGGGAGGTGTTGCCGTTGTTGACGTCCTCGAAGCTGTGCTGGAAGTGGGGGGCGGGGACGATGAAGCCCGCCGCGGCCAGGGCCCGGATGATGAACAGGGAGTTCTGCGGGCTGCTGCCCCATCCGTGGGTGAAGTTGTAGACGGGGAAGACCCCGTCGGCGACCGGGGCGTTGTCGATCGGGTTGCCGCCGGGGGATCCGGTGGCCGGGTAGTAGACGTAGGTCGTGAGCTGGCGGGAGCCCCGCCACCAGTCGTACCGGCGCACGCCCACGGCGAACGGATCGGCCGGAGCGGGATCGGCGAGCGCGTGCCCGGCGCCGAGCAGGGACGCGCCCGCGCCCAGCGCTCCCGCAACACTCAGATTCAGAAAAGTACGTCGCTGCATTGACATGGTGATTCCTTCTTGGAGGGTTATGGATGTCGCTGACGACGAGTCGCTGTTCGAGGGGCCGCGCTCGGTGAGCTCGGCAGACCTGGGCACGAGGAGTCGTCATATAAATGAAATCGTTCCCAGCTTCAATGAGCGATGCGCGCAGTAATGAGCACCGGAAACGGGGCCGATTTGCCAGGTCCGGAACCAAACGCTGAAGCTTCCTTTCGGGTGAGGGTCGTCGGAACTTACTGGGAACGATCACGATATACTGAAGTATATCGATGGGTGTATATGCAGTCAAGGCGTTCGCGCTCCGATTCCCAACGGTTTGTGAACGTTTTCCGTCGGTACCGGATAAAGGCCAGATGGTTTTTCAGAAAGGTCGTCAACGTGAGCCGAGTGCCGGTCGCGGCGCGGACGCCTGTCGGAGAGCGACCGTCCGGCCGCGATCGATGATCTAAGCGGAGTCGCGGACGATCAGTTCGGTCGGGAGCACGATCGGTTCGACCGCCTGCTCATCGAGCAGGGCGGTCAGGAGCCGGACGGTCTCCTCGGCGACCTGGGCGAGGGGCTGGCGGACCGTCGTGAGCATCGGACGGGTCGCGGAGGCGATCGCCGAGTCGTCGAAGCCGCCCACGGCCACGTCCTCGGGCACCCGCCGTCCCGCGGCGTGCAGTACCTGCAAGGCCCCGGCCGCCATCAGATCGGAGGCGACGAACACCGCGTCGAGGTCGGGCACGCCCTCAAGGAGCCTGCGCATGGCCTGCTCGCCGCCGACCTGGGTGTAATCGCCGTGGACGACCATCTTCTTGGTCGCCTTGCGGCCCAGCACGCTGGTGAAGCCCTCCAGCCGGAGCGAGCCGCCGGGGGTGTCGAGCGGGCCGGTGATCATGCCGATACGGCGCCGCCCCTGGCCGACCAGGTACTCGGTCATGGCCCGCGCCCCGCCCCGGTCATCGGCGGCGGCGTAGGGGACGACCGACTCGCGCCCGAGCACCGCGCCGCAGGCCACCGCGGGCACCCCGGCGCGTTCGATGTCCTCCAAGAGCGGATCGCCCGCGTGCGCCGACACCAGCAGCGCACCGTCGGTGTGGCCGCCCCGCAGATAGCGGGCGACGCGTTCGCGGCCGTCGTCGTCGCCGGCGATCATGAGCACCAGGGACATGTCGCGCTCGGCGAGCTGGTTCGTCGCCACACGCATGAGCACCGAGAAGTTCGGGTCCTCGAACAGGCGCTCCTGGGGTTCGGAGAGGACCATGACGATCGAGCCGGTGCGGCTGGTCTTGAGGCTGCGGGCGGCACGATTGACCACGTAGCCGGTCTCGGCCACCGCCCGCCGCACCGCCATCTCCGCCGAGAGCGAGACGTTCCCCTGGCCGTTGAGCACTCGCGAGACCGTGCCGCGCGAGACCCCCGAGGCCGCCGCGACGTCATTGATCGTCGGTCGTTTCCGCACCAAGTCCCTCCACTCTCCCTTGCGCTCCGGTGAACATTCTCCCTCATCGTCGAGGGGGTGGGGTGGCGGCCCGAGGCAGGGGCCGCCGCCCCGATCGCGTTCACCCGGTGCGGCGCGATGCCCGCACCGCCCGTCGGGCGACTATCCGAGGGTCCATTCCTGATTGGTTCTGCCGTTGCAGGTCCACAGCACCACAGCGGCGCCGTTGGCGGTCGAACCTCCGTCGACGTCCAGGCACAGCCCGGAATGAACGCCTGAGATCGAGCCGTCGGCGTTCAGGTTCCACTGCTGGTTGCTCTGGCCGTTACAGGTCCAGATGATCGCCGCCGTGCCCGCACTCGTGCCCCGGCCCTCTGCGTCCAGACACCGCAGCGAACCACCGGAGTAGACCGTCAGCTCACCGGAGTCGGTGTAGGTCCACTGCTGGTTGGCCCCGCCCCAGCAGTCGTAGATCTGCACCTGCGTCCCGGTCTGCGTGGTCTGGCTCGGCACGTCCAGGCACTTGTCCGCGCCGACCGCGCGCAGCTCCCCGGTGTCGCCGCCGCCGTCGCCGTCGCCGTCGTCGCCGCCGCCGCCGGTCCACTCGCCGAAGACGTCGAGCGTCGAGAGCTTGTTCCCGTTGCAGTCGAACAGGGCCTGGTTGTCCCAGGAGTTGCTCTCGCCGGCCTGGTCGTTGATGTACGACATGCCCGCCGAGGTGGCCCAGGTGGTGTCGCCGATCCACGCCGGCTCCCACCAGACGATGCCGCGGCCGCGGTCGTTCGGCACGTCGGCGACGGCCTGGGCCACATCGCGCAGGAAGTCGGTCTGGCCCTGCACGGTGGCGGGGTAGCCGCTCTCGTTCGCGTGTGAGCTGGTGAAGATGTTGCCGCGCCCGTCGCAGTCGTTCAGGGTGTAGCCGTATGCGGTCTCGACGATGAGCACGTCCTTGCCGTAGCGGGCACTGACGTCGTTGAGGTTGTACCGCAGGTCGCTCAGCGTGCCGTGCCAGTACGGGTAGTACGACAGGGCGATGATGTCGAACGGGACGCCCCGCGAGGTGGCGTTGTCGAACCAGTTGCGGTAGGCGCCGTTGTTGCCGCCGCGGTCGAGGTGCAGCGCGATCTCGATGCCGCTCGCACCCTGGTGGACGCCCTCGATGCCGGCCTTCAGCAGCTCGGCCAGCTGCGACCAGTTGTCGGTGCTGCCGTCGGGCCAGAGCATGCCGTTGGTGATCTCGTTGCCCACCTGGACGATGTCGGGCGTCGCGCCGGCGGCCTCCATTTCGTCGATGACGTCACGGGTGTAGGTGCGGACCGCTTCGACCAGCTCGCTGAACGACAGGTTCCGCCAGGCCTTGGGCTTGTTCTGCTTGCCCGGGTCCACCCAGAAGTCCGAGTAGTGGAAGTCCAGCAGGACGTCCATGCCGAGCGCCTTGGCGCGCTGCGCCAGCTCGATGGTCTTGTCCAGGTCGTTGGTGCCGCCGCCGTACGGCTGGCCGGAGGAACTGTACGGGTCGTTCCACAGCCGCAGCCGCACCAGGTTGGCGCCGCTGTCGGCCATGATCTCGAGCGCGTCGCCCTCGGCCCCGTTGTCGTAGAACCGGTCACCGGCGGCCTCGACCTCGATCAGGGTGCCTGGGTCGACCCCCATATAGAAGTCACTGCGCGCGGCTTGGGCCGGGGAAGCCGTGGCGAACGCGACGAAGCACATGGTGGCCGCGAGGGCCACCGCCATTGTCCGTCTCATATGTCGCTCCTTTGCGATTGAGGGGGCGGGCACTGCTGAGCGCCCGCGACGACGGCGGAGTAATGCCGTCGAAGTCGAAGAGGTACATGCGGCTCATCCCTTCTCCGCGCCCGCCATGGCGCCGGCGACCAGGTAGCGCTGCATGATGACGAAGATGACCGTGATCGGCACCGCCAGGAACACCGCTCCGGCCGCGAACGTGGTGAAGTCGTTGGCGTACTGGTCGGTGATCATGTCGAACAGTCCCAGCGCCACGGTCTGCTTGCTCCGGCTCTGGAGCAGCAGCCGCGGCAGGATGAAGTCCATCCACGGCATCGTGAACTGCATGACCGCCACGAACGCCAGCATCGGGCGCATCAAGGGCAGCATGATCTTGCGGAAGATCGTGATCCGGCCGGCCCCGTCGAGGGCGGCGGCCTCGTCCAGGCTCGCCGGCAGGTTGTCGGTGTAGCCCTTCATGAGCCAGGTGTTGTACGGCAACGCGGCGGCGATGCCCACCAGCGCCACACCCGTCAGCGAGTCCAGCAGCCCGAAGTTGAGGAACAGCATGTAGACCGCGATCGCGGTCAGGAAGGAGGGGAACATCTGGAGCACGAGGATCGCCAGCATCCCGAACTTGCGGCCGCGGAACCGGATGCGGGCGAACACATACCCGCACAAGGCCGAGAGCGCGACACCGCCGACCATGTTGAACGTGGCGATATAGAGCGAATTGAGGTACCAGCGCCCGTAGCCGGTCTCCGTGAACAGGAAGACGTAGTTGTCGAACGACGCGTCCTCGGGGATGGGGGTGGTGTTGGCCAGACCGCCGCCGGGACCGAAGGAGGCGCCCACGACCCACAACAGCGGGAAGACCACGATCACCGCGACGACGAGGAGGCAGAGGTGGATGAAGACGCTGGAGACCCGCCCCTTGCGGCGTTCGCGCTCCACGATGTTGGCCGGCGTTTCCCGCTGTATCGTGCTGACCATGGCTACAGCTCCCGAATCGCCCTGGAACGCCTGAGGTTCCAGACCGAGATAGTGCCGACGATGAAGAAGACGATGATGCTCATGACCGCGCCGATGTTGTACAGGCGATTGTCCAAGGTGAGTTTGAACAGCCAGGTGACGAGCAGGTCAGTGCTTCCGGCGAAGCGGTAATCGACGTTGTCCGGTCCGCCTTCGGTGAGGAAGTAGACCAGCCCGAAGTTGTTGAAGGCGGCCACGAACGCCAGGACGAGCAGGGGTGTGCACGTCCGCTGCACGATCGGGACGGTGACGTACCGCAACTGCTGGAGCGTCCCGGCGCCGTCGATGCGGGCGGCCTCGTAGTAGCTGTCGGGGATGTTGGTGAGCACGCCGCCGACGAGCGCCATGAAGAACGGGAAGCCCAGCCACAGATTGACCAGGAGTGCGACGGCGCGGGCGAGGTTGGGGTTGGTGGGATCGGTGAACCAGTAGACGCGCTCGTCGGTCAGTCCGATGTCGACCAGGAACTGGCTGATGGGGCCGAACTGGCCGTTGAACATCGCGCGGAACACCAGGGCCGAGACGATCCCGGGCACCGCCCAGGGAAGCAGGAAGATCGTGCGCCACACGCGCGGGAACCGGACCTTCTTGCTCGCGAGCAGGACGGCCAGGAGGAAGCCGGCGCAGTAGGTGGTGGCGGTCGCGAGGATCGCCCACACGAACGTCCAGGCGAGCACGCCGAGGAACGTCCCGGTCCACGACGGCACCGTGAAGATCTGCGCGAAGGTGTCGAGTCCCACCCAGTTGACGAGGTTCATTGGCGGCAGGTTGTCGCGGTTGTAGTCGGTGAACGCGACCAGGACGCCGAAGGTGATCGGCAGCACCGACATGAAGACGATGAGCACCAGTCCTGGGGACAGGGCGATGTAGGCGAAGGCGCCTTCCCAGATCCTGCGGAAGTAGTCGGCTGAGCGCTCGGGGGCCTCCCCTGCGCCTAGGCGGGTGCGGCAGCGGGCGGCGTCGCGGACGGACCAGATCGCGACGATCGCGAGCAGGCAGAGCGTCAGCAGCGCGATGATCCCGTTGGCGAGCAGGACGATCGAGTTGTCGCCTTCGCTGAGCCCGGTGAGCGACATCTCCCGGGGCGTGTCACCGAGGGTGACGAGTCCCCACAGGCCCCTGACGAAGAAGCCGCCGTTGGCGCGGGCGGTGAATTCCATTCCGGCGTAGTAGTTGCCGGTGACCATCTCCCAGGTGATGGCGGTCGCGTAGAACGCGAAGAAGAATGCGGCCTTGCCCGGCTGTCGGTTGATCAGCTGGCCGGTCCCCCACACCAGTGCCGAGGCGAGGCCCGGCACCGGTGCGGGGAGAGCGGAGCTCCCGGTATTCCCCGGTTCCCGCGGCGCTCGGCCGGGCGTCGGGACGCGAGGAGAAGGGGTCTTGGTGGTGCTCACCATCGAATGGTCCTAAAGTCCGTGAAGTTCGGCGTAGGTCTCGACCGCCTTGGTCTGGGCGGCATCGACATCGGACAGCTCGTCCCATACATCGACGACCATCGCGTCGCCGACCTCCCAGAAGTACTCCGGCACCTGCGGGACGAGTTCGGCCTGCGCGGACTGGGCCACGATGCCGGCCACGTGCGGGTCGTCGCCGATGCCCTCGATGCCCGAGAGCAGGTCCTCATTGAGCGCGGGAATCTCCCCAGTGGAGGCGTAGACCGCGGCGGCGCCTGCGTCGGAGGCCATGAAGTTGGCGAAGACGCGGGCGGCGGCCGGGTACTCCGAGTAGCCCGAGACGGCCGCGACGTGCATGCCGGCGAAGGTCGCGGCCGGATCGCCGCCTTCCGCGATCGGCATCGTGGTCACCCCGTATTCGAAGCCGTTCGCCTCGGCCCCTTCGTCGAAGAGCGAGAAGCTCCAGGGACCGGTGGTGACGTACGGGGTCTCGCCCTCGGCGAATCCCTCCTCGATGGTCTCCCAGGTGGAGTCGGCGCTGGGAACATCCCAGATCTCGCGCAGCCCCGCGTAGTACTCCAGCGCCTCGGCCAGACTCGGGTCGCCGAAGCCGGGGTCGTCGACGTTGCCGTCGGGGTAGACCCGCCAGCCCATGGTCGACAGGATCGGGTAGGCGCGGTAGATCTCCATGGTGGACATGCGGATCGTCCACCGGTTGGAGGACGGGTCGTTGTACTCCTGGGCGAGCTCGGCGATCTCCTCCCAGGTGCCCGCGGGCTCAGGTGAGCCGGTGAGCTCTTCGAGGAGCGTCTTGTTGTACATCAGGGCCATCGACTCGGTGGTGACCGGGACGGCGTACATCTGGTCGTCCTGGGAGACCACACTGGTGAACGCCTCGTTCATGCGGCTCTTGAGGACGTCGGTGTAGTTGCCGAGGGGAGCCGCGGTGCCGTCGTCGATCGCGTCGGGAATCTCGTTGTACAAGGTCATGAAGACATCGGCGCCGGTCCCGGCTTCACCGGCCAGGGCCATCTTGCCGACCGCGTCGTGTTTGCCGACCAGCTCGTATTCGACCTTGACGCCGGGGTACTGCTCGTTGAACGCGGCGATGACGGCCTCGGCGCGCAGCTCGTCTTCGAACCAGACCTTGAGGGCCTGCTCGCCGGAGGCGATCTCCTCCTCCATCACGTACTGCTGGGCCTCTTCGTCCCATTCGAGGTCGCCGTCGGTCTCCTCACCCTCGGTGGGCCCGCCGCAGGCGGCGAGGGTTCCGGCGGTGGCGGTCAGGCCGCCGAGCGCGAGCAGGTTGCGGCGGTTCAGTGCCCGGTCGGCGGGGGATCCGTTGCTTCGCATTCTCAGTCCTTAGTCTCGTTTTGAGGGGATCTGACGCTGGGCTCCAGCGGCAGACCGTGAACGATTACATAAACATAGCGACATGGATCACTGAAAACAAGTCCAATATCAAGCTTATATAGACTTATGTCTGTATTTCTACTTCCTAGAACGATCACAATTCTGAAACATCGGCTGGCGGGCGCCAGGTTGCCAACCTGTGCGGGCCGAGGTATTGTGCACGTTCACAAGCACTCGCGCGAGAGACCCGGGAGACAGCGTTGAGGACGATTCGCTATGGAGGCGATTACAACCCCGAGCAGTGGCCTGAGGAGGTCTGGCACGAAGACGTCCGCCTCATGAAGGAGGCGGGCGTCAACCTCGTCAGCCTCGGGGTCTTCAACTGGGGCATCATCGAGCCCGCCCCCGGCGAGTACGACTTCACCGGCCTGGACCGGAGCATCGAGCTCCTGCACGAGAACGGGATCGGCGTCAACCTCGGCACCCCCACCTCCTCTCCGCCGGCCTGGCTGCGCCGCGCCCACCCCGAGATCCGCCTGGTCGACGTCGACGGGCGGACCCTGGCGGGAGGCACGCGCCACGGGGTGTGCCCCTCCTCGCCGGCCTACGGCGACGCCTGCGCGAACATCGTCGAGCAGCTGGCCGCCCGCTACGGCTCCCACCCGGCCGTGGAGCTGTGGCACGTCCACAACGAATACGGCTGGGCGAATCTGGAGTGCTACTGCAAGGTCTCCGAACGGGCCTTCCACCGCTGGCTCGAAGACCGATACGGCGAGATCGACCGCCTCAACGATGCCTGGGGCACCGCGTTCTGGGGCATCGTCTACCGCTCCTTCGACCAGATCGAGGCCCCCGCCGCCGCCCCTCCCGGGGTCAACCCGGCCCTGCTCCTCGACTGGAAGCGGTTCTCGGGCGAGGCGCACCTGGCGAACTACCGGGTCCAGCGCGAGATCATCGCCCGCCACTCCGACGCCCCGGCGACCACGAACTTCATGATCCCCAACTGCGAGGGCATGGACTACTGGCGCTGGGCCGAGGCGGTCGACGTCGTCTCCAACAACCACTACCTCGTCGCCGAGCGGCCCGAGAACCACATCGAACTGTCCATGAGCGCCGACCTGGCCCGCGGCGTCGCCGGCGGACCTTGGATGGTCATGGAGCACTCCACGTCCGCGGTCAACTGGCAGGCCCGCAACCTCGCCAAAACCACCGGCGAGATGCGCCGCAACTCCCTGACCCATCTCGCGCGCGGCGCCGACGGGCTCATGTTCTTCCAATGGCGCGCTTCGCGGTCCGGGGCCGAGAAGTTCCACTCCGCGATGCTTCCCCACGGCGGCACCGATACCCAGGTCTGGCGCGACGTCGTCGAGCTCGGAGGCGACCTCAAGCGGCTGTCCGGTGTGGTCGGGGCCGAGGTCGAGGCCGAGGTCGCCGTCCTGTGGGACTGGGAGTCCTGGTGGGCCCTCGAACTGGAGTGGCGTCCCTCGGTCGAGCTTGAGTTCCGTGAGCGCGTCGAGGCGTACTACTCCTCGCTGTGGCGCCAGCACGTCACCGTCGACTTCGCCCACCCCGAATCGGATCTGAGCCGCTACAAGCTCGTCGTCGCCCCCTCCTCGTACCTGCTCACCGCCGAGGCCGGCAAGAACCTGCGCGGCTACGTCGAGAAGGGCGGCCACCTGATCGTCTCCTATTTCTCTGGCGTGGTCGACGAGCACGACACCGTCCACGCGGGCGCCCACCCAGGAGCGCTGCGGGACGTCCTGGGCCTGTGGGTCGAGGAGTTCCACCCGCTGCCCGAAGACGGCTCGCTCACGCTCGACTCGAGCGCGCGCGGGCGCATCTGGTCGGAGCGAATCCGTCTCGAGGGGGCCGAGGCCGCGGCCCGCTTCGCCGACGGCCCCGACGCCGGACACCCCGCGATCACCCGCCACCGGCTCGGCCGGGGCACAGCCTGGTACGCGGCCACCGCGCTCGACGACGCCACCGGCCTGCGCGGCCTGCTCGCCGAGGCCCTCGACCGCGCCGAGGTCGCCCGGGTCGACGGCGTCCCCGAACAGGTCGAGATCGTCCGGCGCGGCCCGGCCTGCTTCCTGATCAACCACTCGGACCAGGACGTCTCGGTCCCAGGCCTCCGGGGCGTGGACGCCCTCGACGGCACCGCCTACGACGGTGAGGTCGCCATCGCCGCAGGAGCGGTCGTCATCGTCCACACCACCGGGGACACGCCGCCGCACCTGCCCTGAGCGGCCCGGCCGACCTCCCTGCTCCGTGCAATGCTCCACGGCATGGACTCGGCCGGGCCTCGTCAGCGGCTCTCGCCGATCAGCGGAACAGGTCGGCGGGAAGCATCTCCTGGGCCTGCAGCTCGTCGATCACCAATGCCGCGTACTCGGTCGCTCCGTGCTCGGAGAGGTGGGTGTTGTCGCCCTCCTCGTCGGTGAGGTACAGCGCCTTGGACCCTTCCGGGCCGAGTTCCTCGACCCGCTGCTTGGTGAGCGCGGTCAAGTCGACCAGGCTCACGCTCTCGGATTGAGCGAGCCGCCGCATCTCGGCGGGCAGGTCGACACCGAGCCCGTTGACGTGCAGGGCGACGCCGTTATTCAGTGTGCCGTCGTCGTTGAAGTGGCGACGGACGATCGGCGTGACGAGCACTGGGGTGCCGCCCTGGGCGCGCACTTGGTCGATCATGTTCGTGAGATTGGCGCGGAAGTCCGAGGCACTGGTCTGCTTGTCGTTGTGCCCGAACTGGATGAGCACGACGTCCCCCTGCTCGATGAGCGGGCGCATGGCCGGGAAGAGCCGTGAATTCGCAAGGAAGGATCCCGAGCTCTCCCCGGAGTCGGCGTAGTTGGCGACCGACAGGCCCTGGTTGAAGAACTGCGGCAGTTCCTGCCCCCACCCGGTGTACGGGATCCATGCCTGGTCGCAGACGGTGGAGTCGCCTGCCATGAAGAGCTGCCGCTGAGTGGTGGCGGTGACGGTGAGGTCGCTCAGCCGCGGCGCCTGGCCGCCGAAGTACAGGTCGAGGCCCCGGCTGCCGGTGTCACCGGTCGGCTGACCCTCCGGGTTGCGGACGTTGACGGTGAATTGCACCGTCACCTGCTCCCCGGCCGCGGTCGGTGTCGCCCCGAGCATGGTGCGCCGGGTCTCGGCCTCGATGACGGTGGAGCCTGCCTGGTCACCGCCGAGGACGGCGGTGACGTCGTAAGTGCCGGGGGCGAAGTCGAAGTGACAGACGATGGGCGCGCTGCCGGTGCAGCCCTCGATCCCACCGTCTCCTCCCGAGTCGCCGTCGTCTACGGGGATGAGTTGGAACTGCTGGTTGGCTCCGCCGTTGGGCGTGTACTGACTGATACGAGCGCCGGGTTCGGTGGACTTCTCCCACACGTCCAGGGCCTTTCCGGAGAAGCGGTTCACGAACGTCGCGTATCCGCCGCTCTCCTGCACCTGCCACTGCTGGTTGGCGCTGTTCTGGTCGGTGTACTGGGCGATGGTGGCCCCATTGGCGGCATTGCGCTCCCAGACGTCCAGCACCATATTGGAGTGCCGGGCCTGGATGCGGTAGTAGCCGCTGCCGGAGTCGACGAACCGGAACTGCTGGTTGGTCGAGTCGGTGCGGTGCTGTTGAAGGAGTTCGGCCCCGGTCTGCGTCGAGGCGCCCGCGATGTCGAGCACCAGGCCCGAGGACCTGGACTGGATGACGTACCAGGCTGTGGTGTCGGGAGCGGCCGAGGCCTTGACGGGTTGGAAGACGAAGAAGGACGTGACCGCTACCGCGGCCGCGATCAGTACTGACAGCGATCTCGGCCATCGACTTCGGAATGTTCGCATGACTGCTCCGTGCGTGCTGGGAGTGTTCGGTGATCCCCGCCGGGGAAGCGGAGGTGCGGAGTCGGCGGCGCGACCGTGCCCGGCGGGCCGTGTCTGCGTCATCGACATATCGCAATTCATCGATATTAAAGGTTGATTCAGCATACCTGTGAACGCTCCCAGAATCAATGATTTCTCAACGAGAATCCACGAATAACTACAGCAAGGCAACCTAATCGTCTGTCGGCTGCATGCTCGGGACTGATCGGAGTCGGCGAGGTCGGCGCGTTTGACTCACCCGCGCAATGAAGCCCACCGGTATGTGTGAGGGGCCTATCTGTGAGAAGGTTTCGAACTATGCCAGCGAAGTATCCGCAGGCCAGAAACTTTTCCTTGACCGGTTTTGGGGCGTCTGTCAGGCTGGCGGGGACTTTCGTGGTGTGCAGGACGGCGGTGGGTGGGTACAGAGGGGCGGAGTAGCGCCCCGGGCGCCGGCTGGGCGCCCTGCGGTGTCCCCGGGGTGGTCTTGGGTCGGGCTTCAGGCGTATCAGCGATGCAGAGGTGGGAGGGTCCGGGGTGGCCTGTCGGTGCGGAGGCGCGGTCGGGTAGGGCTTCAAACGATCGGCGGCCGAGAGGTGGGCGGAGGCTGGACTGGGCTTTGTGTCCTTGAGGTTGTCTTCGGTTGGGCTTCAGGCGGTTCAGCGATGCAGCGGTGAGCGGGTGTCGGGGGTGGCCTGTCGGCGCGGAGGTTGGTGGTGGGGCTCGCCTGCGGTCCTTCCCTCTCGGGGTGTGGCGGCGGCTGGGGGGATGGCGTATGGGGCCGGTTCGGTGTCCGGGCACGGGGAAGGGCTCGAACCCTCTTGGGATTCGAGCTGAGCGCCTATGGGTGCTCTGTCCCCGCCACAGCATCCCGCGGCGGGCAGGGTAAGAAGGGAACGGGGTCGTCAGGTCCGGTGGTGCCGGTCACTCCTGCTGGTGTCGGGGTGGTCCGATCCGGTGGGAGTGAGGTCTGCTCGTCTTCGCCTGTCCTGGCCTGCTCGCTTTCGGCTGCCGTGGCCGGCTCACGTTCGTCTACTGTGGCCCATTCGGGTGTGCCGGTCGCCTCCTGCCTGGCGGCTGGTGCGGCGAAGCGGGCGCGTACCCGTGCGCGGGCGGCCTTGATGTCGGCTTCGACCTTGGCTTGTTCGATCTGTTCGGCGGTCTCGTTCAGGTCGGCTT
>NZ_AXWO01000013.1 GCF_000482705.1 Glycomyces arizonensis DSM 44726
CAAGACCTCGCAGGCGGTGCGATCGCTCGAAGGCTTCGTGTTCTTCGCCGAGCGCGTGGACGGCGAGGCCGGCACCGTCCTGGCCCACCAGGCCGAGCAGGTGATCGACCAACTGGAGTAGACGACCATCGATGAGCGGGGTTCCCTTCGGGGGACCCCGCTTTCGCGTTGACGACGACCGCTCCGCCAAACATGGGATGATACGAGGAATTCACGCGTAGGCCTTGCGCGCGTCCCCTCGTTGCGCTTGAGTGTGAAGACGAGTCACTCACGGCGCGCGCCGTGAGTCCAGCACAACAGCATTGGAGCAGCTCCTCGTGCATTCCCTCCGACGGAGAGCCCGGACGGCGACCGCCGCCGCGGGCCTGGCGGCCCTCGGCATCACCGGGCTCGCCTTCCCGCAGGCCGCCCACGCCGACGAGATCCCGATCATCCACATCGGCGAGGTCCAGGGGTCGATCGGCGACGACGACACCGACTTCGCATCGCCGCTGCACAACGAGACGGTCCGCGTCCAGGGCGTGGTCACCCAGCTGACCCTCGAAGGCAACGGCAACAGCGGCTTCTTCGTCCAGGAGCGCGCCGACGCCACCGACGGGGACCCGAACTCCTCGGACGGCATCTTCGTCTACAACGGCACCTTCGACAGCCTGCGCACCGCCACCGGCTCGCCCGCCGCCGAGGAGCTCGGCCCGCGCTGGACCGTGGCCGTCGGCGACGAGATCGTCCTGGAGGCGAAGGTCGGCACCTACTACGGCAACGTCCAGTTCAGCGGCGGCTCGGCCTACGTCTACGACGTGGTCGACACCGGCCTCGACCCGCTGGAGGCCGTCGAGGCCGCCGAGGTGGACCCGCCCGACGACGCCGCGGACGCCGAGCGCTACTTCCGCCGCCACCTGGGCATGCAGCTGACCGTCCCCGCCGACTCGGTCGTCACCGCCGGACGCGACGTCTTCGGCACCGACGGCGAGGTCTGGGCCATGCGCGGCGACCACGAGGTGGCCCAGCGCGAGGACTACTCCCAGCGCGCCTACCGCGACGCCCACCCGCTCGACAACGTCCCGGGCGAAGCCTTCGACGACGGCAACGGCTACCTGTTCACCATCGGCTCCTTCGGGATCAAGGCCACCGCCGGGAACGCCGACGCGATGATCGCGCCCGCCAAGACCTACGACGTGATCACCGAGGCCGCCACCGGCGGCGTGTACCTCACCTTCGGCAAGTACACCGTCAACGTCGCCGAGAACCTCGACCTCGAAAGCGGCCCCCAGCCCGCCGAGAACCACCCCGTCGAGCCCGCCGGGCGCGGCGAGGCCGCCATCGGCTCCTACAACGTCGAGAACCTCTACGACACCCGCGACAACCCGAACTCCGAGTGCGACGACCTCGCCGACCCCGGCTGCGTCGACCCCGACGACCCCGAAGGCAACGTCGACCCGCCGTTCGACTACGTCCCGGCCTCCTACGCGGAGTACGAGGCGCGCATGGGCCGCATGGCCGCCCAGATCACCGGCGACCTGCACAGCCCCGACGTCCTCATGGTCCAGGAGACCGAGACGCAGGACGTCTGCGAGGCCAACCCCGAGTGGACTCCCGATGCCGACCTCGGCGCCGACCGCCTCGTCTGCGACCTGGAGAACACCGGCGAGGCCAACGCGCACGCCGACGGGCAGCCCGACTCGCTCCAGGAACTGGCGCTCATCATCGCCGAGAGCGGCGGCGCCGAGTACACCGCCGCGGGCGACCTCGACGCGGGCGACACGCGCGGCATCATGACCGCCTTCCTCTACCGCGCCGACGACGTCGAGCTGCTCGACGCCCGCCGGAGCGACCCGGTGCTCGGCTCGGACCCGGAGGTCGACTACGGCACCGAGGCCGATGAGATCAACGCCGACGTCCAGAACCCGAAGGCGCTCAACGCGTCTCTGCCCGAGGACGTCTTGGAGCAGTGCTCGGGCTCGGGCGTGTTCGCCTGCAACGGCTCGGACGTGTTCTCACGTCCCGCGCAGGTGGGCCTGTTCCGCTTCACCTACGAGAAGCCCGGCCGCGACAAGCACGCCGACGTCTACCTGGTCGACAACCACTTCTCGTCCGGGCCGGACCGCCGCGTCCTGCACCGCACCGAGCAGGCGGCCTACCTGGCCGCGATCAGCGACGCGATCCTGTCCGACGACCGGCGGGCCAAGGTGCTGGCAGCCGGGGACTTCAACGTCTTCCCGCGCCCGGACGACCCGTTCGCGCCGGGCCAGACGATCGCGGGCGACTGGGTCGGCCCCTCCGACCAGCTCGCGCCGATGTACGAGGACTCAGGCCTGTCGAGCCTGTACGACACGATGCTCGACGAGCACCCCGCGGCCGCGTACTCGTACACCTACATGGGGCAGACGCAGACGCTCGACCAGATGTGGGCCTCGCCGTGGCTCCAGCGGCGGATCGAGGACGTGGCCTCGGCGCACATCAACGCCGACTACCCGGCCGACGCCCCCGGCGAGGAGCCCGCCTACGGCGCGTACGGCGTCTCGGACCACGACCCCGAGGTGGTCACGCTCGACCTGAAGCACCTCTGCAGATAGCGGAACGGCGGCGAGCGGCCCTGCCGCTCGCCGCCGTCGCAACGTGATCAGGTGAGCTTCTGCGCGTTCGTGATCGCCTCGGCCAAGGCCTCCAGGTTCGCCGCGGCGCTCGCGTACGAGTAGATCGGCTCGGAGTTCCAGGGCGTGATCTGGCCGGCCTCGACGGCGGGCATCGCGTTCCAGGTGGGGAACTCGGCGAGCGCGTCCGGTTGCAGCGTCAGCTCGCGGGCGTCGAGGAACAGCAGGTCGGCGGTGTACTTGCCGGCGTTCTCCCACGACAGGCTCTCGAAGTACCCGCCGGCGCCGCCGTTCTCGTCGGGGTTGTCGGGCACGATGAAGTCGACGCCGAGCTCGGTGAACAGCCGCAGGTCGTTGGCCATCACGGGGTTCGAGGCGTAGAAGTACTCGGCCGAGCCCGAGCAGGCCAGGATGGTGATCGGGTTCGCCGCGGCGGCGGCGCGCAGCGTCTCGACGGCGGCGTCGTAGCGCTCCTTGGCGCCGGTGTTCTCCTCGGATTCGAGGTCGGCGCCGAGGCTCTCGGCCAGCTCGGCGTGGCGGCCGATGACGTCGCTGAGGGTGTTGGAGCCGTCGTCGGCGGCCAGCAGCACGGGCGGGGCGAAGCTCGTGATCTCCTCGGTGCTCTCGGCGGGCACGTACCACAGCGAGGCGGGGTCGAGGTAGTAGTGGGTCATCAGGACCTCGGGGCCGAACGCGATGTAGGCCTCGATGTCGAACTCGCCGTAGGTGTTCCCGATGACGGTCAACTCGTCGACGGGGAGGTTCCCGGCCTGGCTGGTGGCGCTGCCGTCCTCGTTGGTGGTGGGGCCGAAGACGGCCCCCGGGGTGATGCCGAAGTCGTGGAGCGCGGCGGCCATGCCGGTGAAGGCGACGATCTTGGTGGGCACCTGGTCCAATTCGACGGTCTCGCCGGTGTCGTCGGTGAACGACCACGGGCCGCTCGAACCCGAGTCGCCGGAGTCCTCGCCGTCGCCGCCCGAACCGCAGGCGGCGAGCATGCCGGTGAGGCCGAGGGCGCCGCCGCCCGCGAGCAGCCCGCGCCTGGCGAGCTTGACGCTGTCGACATCGAATGCCATGTGTATCTCCTCAGTGAAGGGCAGGTGACCGCCGGGATGTCAGTTAGGTTAGCCTAAGCAAAGGAGGCGGCGTGAATCCGGCGGGGAGGCGAGTGACATGAGGTACCCCGCCGGGCGGGCGCACGGCCTCCATCGATCCGGCTTAGGTTAGCCTAAACAAAATAAACGACCGTCCCTCGGAGCCCGCAGTTGTCCACCACCGCCACCGTCGCCCCGCGAACGAACCGCCGCGTGACCGGCCTGTTCGTCTTCGCGGGCGTCCTGGTCGCCCTCGCGGTCCTCAGCGTCGCCGTCGGCTCGCGAGCGCTGAGCCTGCCCGAAGTCTGGTCCGGGCTCACCGACGCCGCCTCGGACGCCTACCCCGTCGTCACCGAGCTCCGCCTGCCCCGCACCGCCCTCGGCCTCGCCGCCGGGGCCGCCCTCGGCCTGTCCGGCGCCCTCATGCAGGCCATGACCCGCAACCCGCTGGCCGACCCCGGGCTCCTCGGCGTCAACACCGGCGCCGCGGCGGCCGTGGTCACCGCCGTCCACTTCATCGGGCTGACCACCTTCACCGGCACGCTCGCCTTCGCGTTCATCGGCGCCGCCGTCGCGGCCGTGGCCTGCTACCTCATCGGCGGCGCCGCCACAGCCACCCCCGCGCGGCTCGCCCTCGCCGGGGCCGCCGTCACCGCCGCCGGGTACGCCTACGTCTCCGCCATCCAGCTCCTCGACACCGCCACGCTCGAGCAGATGCGGTTCTGGTCGGTCGGGTCCCTCGTCAACGCCCACACCGTCCCGCTGTGGCCGGTCATCGGCCTCATCGCGGCCGCCGGGATCGGCGGCGTGCTCCTCGCCAGGCCGCTCAACGCGCTGGCACTCGGCGACGCCACCGCCACCGGCCTGGGCATCGACCCGCGCGTGCTGCGCGTCGCCGGGATCGGTGCCATCACCGTCCTGGCCGGGACCGCCACGGCCGCGTGCGGGCCGATCGTCTTCGTCGGGCTGGTCGTGCCGCACGTCGTGCGCGCCTTCACCGGACCCGACCAGAACTGGGTCCTGCCGTACTCGATGCTGACCGGCGCGGCGTTCCTCGTCGCCGCCGACATCATCGGCCGCGTCGTCGCCCGCCCCTCCGAACTCCAGGTCGGCATCGTCTGCGCCGTCGTCGGCGGCCCGTTCTTCCTCTACCTGGTCAACCGCAGGAAGGTGGCCCGCCTGTGAGCACCGCGCCCGCGCTCGCCCGCACGGCCGTCGTCCGCGTCGGCGGCCGCTCGGTCCGCCTGCACGGCCGCACCGCCGCCGCGGCCGCCGGATGCCTCCTCGCCCTCGTCGCCGTCGCCACCTGGTCGACCACCACCGGCACCTTCGAGCTCACCCTCGACCGGCTCTGGGCCACGCTGAACGGCTCGGGCACCCGCGCCGAGGACTTCATCGTCTGGACGGTGCGCCTGCCGCGGCTGGCCACCGCCGTGGCCGTCGGCGCCTGCCTCGGCCTGGCCGGGGCCGTCTTCCAGACCCTCACCCGCAACCCGCTCGGCAGCCCCGACATCCTCGGCCTCACCCAGGGCGCCTCGGTCGGCGCGCTCGGCGCCATCGTCATCGCGGGAGCCTCCAGCACGGCGGTCACCGGCTCGGCCGCGGCCGGAGCGCTCGCCACCGGCCTCGGGATCTACCTGCTCACCCGCGGCGGCGACCCGTCCGGCTACCGGCTCGTCCTGGTCGGCATCGGCGTCGCGGCGATCCTCGCCGGGATCAACGGCTACCTCCTGACCCGCAGCGACATCGTCGACGCCTCCAGAGCGGTCTACTGGCTCACCGGCGACCTGGGCGGGCGCGACTGGGGCCAGGCCGCCACCGCCGCCGTCGTCCTCGCCGCCGGGACCGTCGCGACCGTGGCGATCGGCCGCGGCCTCGACGCGCTGCGGCTCGGCGACGCGGCCGCCGTCGGCCTCGGCACGCGCGTGGGCGCGGTCAAGATCACCGCGCTGGTCACCGCCTCGGTCCTCACCGCCGGAGGCGTCGCCATGGCCGGGCCGCTCGCGTTCGTCGCGCTGGCCGCCCCGCACATCGCCGCCCGCCTGACCGGCTCGTCCCGCAGCCTCCTGTGCGCCGCGCTGGTCGGCGCGCTCATCGTCGCCGCCGCCGACGCGGCGGCCGTCTACGGCGTCGCCGGGCACCAGCTGCCGACCGGCGTCGTCACCGGCGTCGTCGGCGGCGTCTACCTCATGTGGCTGCTCGCCACACAGCGCAAGAAGGGGATCATGCCGTGACCGTCGCATCGCAGAGCCCGCTGGCCGTCCGGAACGCCACGATCGGATACGGGCGCGTCGCCATCAGCGAAGGGCTCACCGTCGACCTCCCCGAAGGCGAGTTCACCGTCATCATCGGCCCCAACGCCTGCGGCAAGTCCACCCTGCTCAAGGCCCTGGCGCGCATGCTGAAGCCCTCGGCCGGGCGGGTGCTGCTCGACGGGCGCGACATCCACTCCCAGCCCACGAGGTCGGTCGCCAAGCGCCTGGGCCTGCTGCCGCAGTCGCCGATCGCGCCGGACGGGATCACCGTCGCCGACCTGGTCGCCCGCGGCCGCTACCCGCACCAGGGCCTCTTGCGGCAGTGGTCGGCCGAGGACGAGGCCGTCGTCGCCGAGGCCATGGAGGCCACCGACATCGAAGACCTCGCCTCGCGGAGCGTCGACGAGCTGTCCGGCGGCCAGCGGCAGCGGGTGTGGATCGCGATGGTGCTCGCCCAGCAGACCCCGCTGCTGCTGCTCGACGAGCCCACGACCTACCTCGACATCACCCACCAGCTCGAGGTCCTCGACCTGTGCGCCAAGCTCCACCGGGAGGGCCGCACGCTCGTGGCGGTGCTGCACGACCTCAACCAGGCCGCCCGCTACGCCACGCACCTGATCGCGATGCGCGAGGGCGCGGTGGTCGCCGAGGGAGCCCCGGCCGACATCGTCACCGCCGACATCGTCGAGAAGGTCTTCGACCTGCCGTGCCGGATCATCGACGACCCCGAGACGGCCACGCCCCTGGTGATTCCCAAGTCCGGTCGCTAAGCTCCGCGCCGCGAGCCTCCTCGACCGGTACTCCAGCGCCAAGCCGCCGATGAGGACGATCGCTATGGCGCCCAGCTGACTCGCGGCGTTGTACAGGCCGACCGGCGTCACCGCCAGGACCGCCGCGGCCAGGCAGACCCGGTCGAGCGGGCGCTGCAGCGCCATGGCGGACCGCAGCCAGGCCGTGCCGAGCAGGAACGCGGCGACGCCTCCCGACACCAGCAGCATCGCCGTGAGATCGAGCGGGGACGTGGCGTGCCCGATGGCGTGCTCGACCCCCGCGGCGAACACGATGATGCCGAGCAGCACCGGAATGAACGCGTACGAGAGTCCGTTGAGGACCTTCCGGACCCGCTGCACCTGGTCGCTCGTCTCGGCCAGCGCCTCCTCGGTCCGCGGCATCTCGTGGACGAACAGCGCCCACCACAGGCAGGCGGCGACGGCGAGGCTGAGGATCGCCGCGAAGAGCAGATCGCCGTCGAGCGCCAGCCCCGCGGCCCCGATGCTGATGGCCACCACCGACTCGCCGAGGGTGACGATGACGACCAGGCCGTGGCGCTCGGTGATGTGCCCCGGGTGCAGGGTGAGCCCCTTCTGGTTGTGAAAGATCGGGACCGACCACACGATGACGGCCGCGAGCGCCCACAGCAGGTGCCGCCACAGCCCCTCGGGGCCCAGCTGGGCGGCGAAGACGGCGGCGACGGCGGCCATGTTGGCGACGAAGACCGGCCCGACCGCCTTGGTGGCCTGGAGGTACATCAGGCCGTGGATGACCACGACGACGAGCATGCCCACGGCGATCCAGACCTCGCCCTCCTCGAAGGCGACCGGGACGCTCATGCCGACCAGCAGCCAGCCGGCCATGGCGACCAGGACGAGGATGCGGCGCGCCGGGCGCACCGGCGGGATCACGTTCGTCAGCCAGCTGTAACCGGCGAACATCCACCACAGGAACCCGAGCATGAGCACCGACTGGAGGAGGCCGGTGAGCGGGTGGTGGGCGATCAGGGCGGTGAACTGGGTGACGATGAAGACGAAGATGAGGTCGAAGAAGATCTCCAGCGTGCTGACCCTCAGCTCGTCTTCGTCCTTGGTCGGTTCGATGTTCTCCACGAACCATTGAGGGAGTCTGTCTGCGAGCACGCGCAATACTAACCCGGCTGCTCGGGCCGCTATTCGAGCTGCGCCTTGGGGATCCGCACTTCGATGGCGGTGCCCTCGCCCTCGGCGCTCTCCAGGCGCAGCTCGCCGCCGTGCCCGCCGACGATCGAGGTGACGATGGACAGCCCGAGCCCCGAGCCGCCGGTGGCGCGCGAGCGCGAGGGGTCGGCGCGGTAGAACCGGTCGAACACGCGCTGCCGGTGCTCCTCGGGGATGCCGGGCCCCTGGTCGGCCACGCGCAGCACGGCCTGCGGGCCGTCGCTGTCGACCGAGACGTCGATGCGGGTGCCCGGAGGCGTGTGGACGCGGGCGTTGTTCAGCAGGTTGACCAGCACCTGGCGCAGCTGGCCGTCGTTGGCCACCACGGTGATCTCGTAGGGCGCGTGCAGCTCGATCGGATGGTCGGCATCGGCCACCTCGGCGTCGTCGACCGCGTCCTGGGCGAGCTGGCGCAGCTCGACGAGCTCGCGGTCGCCGCCGACCTCCTCGTCGAGCCGGGACAGCACCATCAGGTCGTCGACGAGCCCGGCGAGCCGGGCGTTCTCCGAGCCGATGCGGTCCATGGCCCGGTCGAGCTTCTCGCCCTCGGCGGCCACGCCGGACTGGTAGAGCTGCACGTAGCCGCCGATGGCCGTCAGCGGCGTGCGCAGCTCGTGCCCGGCGTCGGCGACGAACTGGCGCAGCCGCTCGTGCTGGCGGTCGCGCTGGCCGATGGCGTCGGTCAGGCGCGAGACCATGCGGTTGAGCGCCAACGAGAGCCGCCCCATCTCGGTGCGCGGATCGGCGGGCGTGATGCGGTGGTCGAGCCTGCCGGAGGCGACGGTCTCGGCGTCGGCGACCATCCGGTCGACCGGGCGCATGCCGCGGCGGGTGATGATCCACGCGGCCGCGATCCCGATGGCGGCCACCACGAGCGCGGTGATGATGACGGTCCTCGTCAGCGTCCCGATGGTCGCCTCGACGTCGTCGATCGGCGTGGCGATCACGACGTCGACGGGGACGTCCTTGATGGCGTAGTAGTCGTTGACGGCGAGGGCCCGGTAGGTCACCTCGTCGTCGGTGCTCTCGACGTTGAAGTACTCGTCGGTGTCCGGTGAGGCCGACAGGTCGGGCAGTGCGAACGGCTCGTCGATGTAGCCCGAGTTCTGGACTGCCACGAGTTCCCCCTCTTGATCGAAGGCCATGACCGCGAACTCGGAGTAGCCGAAGTCCTCGGCCGGGTTCCCGTCGGGAGGGTCGCCCAGGTGGCGCGCGTACTCGAGGAGCTTCTTGTCGACCTGCCCGGTCAGGTGGTCCGAGACCGTCGTGACGGTCACGAACCCGATGACGGCCACCGCGACGATGAGCAGCACCGCCATCGCCGCGGCGATCTTGGTCCTGATCGCCACGGCTACTCCCGCGGCGGGCGCAGCATGTAGCCCACGCCCCGGACGGTGTGGATGAGCCGGGGACCCAACTTTTCGAGCTTGCGGCGCAGGTAGAACACGTACGTCTCCGCCAGGCTCGACTCGGTGTCGAAGTCGTAGCCCCACACCTGCTTGAGCAGCTCCTGCTTGGAGACGACGCGCCCGGCGTTGGCCGCGAGGTAGCGCAGCAGCCGGAATTCGGTGGGGGAGAGGTCGACCGCCTTGCCGCCCCTGGTCACGCGGTGCTCGGCGAGGTCCAGCGTCAGGTCGGCGACGGTCACGGAGTCGTCGGCGCGGGGGCCGTCCGCGCCGATGAGCGTGCGCCGCAGGACCGCCGAGACCCGCAACGACAGCTCTTCGAGTCGGAACGGCTTCATCAGGTAGTCGTCGCCGCCGGATCCGAAGCCCTCGCGCAGGTCGTCGGGGGTGGTGCGCGCGGTCAGGAAGATGATCGGGGTCTTGTCGCCGGTCGAGCGGAGCCGTTCGGCGACGCCGAAGCCGTCGAGGCCGGGCATGTTGACGTCGAGGATGATCAAATCCGGTCGGGAGGCGTCGACCGCGGCCAGCGCGGCGGTGCCGGAGGCGGCCGAGGCGACATCGTAGCCCTGGAACGAGAGCGCCTCGACCAGAAGATCGGCCAGGCTCTCCTCGTCGTCCACGATCAGGAGCCGCGCCGCCGACCCGTCCGGCCGGAGCGGCACCTCTGGTGGCGTGGCCGCGGCGGGCCCGCTGCTCGACGTCATCACCGCTCCTATCGCTGCTTGTGCGCTGGTCGCGCCCGGCCAGCCTAGTGCAGCCCGCGGCGGACGTGTAGGGCTCGCGGCCGTTTCCACGCCACTTCTGGCGCGGCTCCCAGCTTCCGTTCAGCCACGCGGCGAGTCGGGGTGGCATCGAGCCTTGCGGACCTGTAAGTTACCCATTAGTAGTATTCGGCGCCCACCGACCTGGAGGCACAGCAATGGAGCGAGCCGTCAACGACCACCCCCTCGCCGGGAGGGCGGCCTTCGTCACCGGCGCCAGCCGCGGCATCGGCAAGGCCATAGCCGTCGCGCTCGGCGCGGCCGGAGCACAGGTGGCGCTGTTCGCCAAGACCGGCGAGCCGCACCCCAAGCTCCCCGGGACGCTCTACGAGACCGCCGCCGAGATCGAAGAGGCGGGCGGACGGGCCCTGCCGATCGTCGGCGACCTGCGCGACGCCGACGCCGTCACCGAGGCCGTCGACCGCGCGGCGGCCGAATTCGGCGGGCTCGACATCTGCGTCAACAACGCCTCGGCGCTCGACCTCACCTCGGTGGGGGAGATGAGCCTGAAGAAATTCGACCTCATCACGCAGGTCAACCTGCGCGGCACCTTCGCGACCCTGACGGCAGCGCTCCCGCACCTGCGCGAATCCGACCACGCGCACCTGTTGACCATCGCCCCGCCGCTGAACACGGACCCGAAGTGGTTCGACGGCGGTCCCTACACGGCCACCAAGTACGGCATGACGATCATGACCCTCGGCGCGGCCCAGAGCGAGCCCGGCGTGGCCGCCAACTGCCTGTGGCCCGCGACGACGATCGCCACGGCGGCGGTGGAGTTCGCGCTCGGCGGCCAGCCCATGGTCGAGCGCAGCCGCAGGCCCGAGATCGTCGCCGACGCCGCACTGGCGATCCTCGCCAAGGACCCCGCCGCCTACACCGGCAACGCGGCCCTGGTGGAGGACGTGCTGGCGGCGGAAGGGATCACGGACCTGTCCGGCTACGCCGTGGTGCCGGGCCAGACCGACTTCCAACCCGACATCTACGTGGACTGATCACCTGATCAATCCGTCGAAGGTGACCACGGTGCCGTCCTCCATGTGCATCTCGACGGGACCGAAGATGGAGTAGAAGCGGAGTGAACCAAGCGCGTCGGCGTGCTTGCCGAAGCTCGCGCCGGCTTCCGGATACACCTGCATGGAGGCGGCACCGCGCCCGGTGTCGTAGCCGATGGCGAGTGCGCCGGGGCACTCGGCCAGGTGAATGCCCTCGTCACCTTCGCATCCGGCGCACCGGATGGTGAAGGTCTGCGGAGCGGCGGGCGGATCGAGGTCGGCCCTACCTGTCGGATGGGCGACAATGGGCGAGGACACGGTGTTACCTCCGATGTCTCAAGACCGGGGCGGGCCTCGGCGTCCAAACTCTGGCCCCGCCCCGGTCGGTTTCTGAGAGAGGCGCGAAACGTCTCGTCTTGCGAACCCCCGGTAGCTGTTGGCTCGTGTTCGCTGTCTCACACCTGACTGGTATCTTTGCACAAAGAGACAATGTATACAAGCGTTAAATCTCAATGTGCGTTAAAATTCTAGCGGGTTGATGAGGATAGGGAGCGGAGACATGGCGGGACCTGGACGACCGAAAGGGCCGGGACCGAGTCTGCGCTCCCGCTGGCTTGGCGAGAAGCTTCGCGCGCTGCGCGAGGAGGCGGGTGTCTCGGTCATGGAGACCGCGGAGTTCTTGCAGCGAGACCGGTCCGCGGTAAGCCGCCACGAGACCGGTGAATATCCGATCCGCAGAGCGGACGTCTACGCCTTGCTGACCTTCTACGGGGTAGAGGACGAGAAGCCTCGGAGCGAGCTGCTCGACCTGTGTGAGGAGGTCTGGCGAAAAGGCTGGTGGGACCCCTACAGGGAGGACGTCACCAGGGACTTCATCAATCTGCCGTGGCTGGAGTCGCGAACCGACTGGTTGTGCGTGTACCAGAACATGCTGGTCCACGGGTTGGCGCAGACACCCGCCTACGCGGAGGCGGTCATCCGCAATGCCGAACGCGGTGCCGATGAGGACCAGATGCAGCGGTGGATCGATCTCAGGCTCGAGCGGCAGCGGATCTTGTCCGAAGACGAGCCGCTGAACTACGAGCTGGTGCTGGAGGAACCGGTGCTCCACCGGCCGATCGGCGGCCTGGAGACGATGCGCGGACAACTGGAGCACCTGCTCGACCTCGCCAGCCGGAGCAACATCGACCTGCGGGTGATGCCCACCGCGCACGGCCCGCACGGAGGCCATCACGGAAGCTTCCAGTTGTTCGTAATGCCAGAGCAGTTTCCCAATGTGGCCTATGTCGAGACGCTCGGCGGGGCGCTCTATGTCGAATCACCTGGAGTCGAGCGTTTCGAACACGCATGGGAGGATCTTTTCAGCAACGCGCTCGACCCCATGCGGTCCGCAGCGCTCATCGAAGCGGCACTGGAGGAAACCAAGTGAGGATCACCGGCACTGTCCAGCGGCTTTCTGACGAGGAGCTGGCCGGGGTTCGCTGGAGAATCAGCACACGCAGCAGTGACAACGGCGGCAGTTGTGTCGAGGCCGGACCGCTCTCGGACGGCTCGGGCCGGGTGGCGGTCCGACACTCGCACCATCCGGAAGGCTCGGTCATCGTGTACACCCGCGCCGAGTGGGATGCCTTCCTCGCCGGTGCCAGAGACGGCGAGTTCGACTTCGACGAGACTCCTTCGGCGTGACACGCCAGGCCGACCGCTTCCAGCCGATCCGGCGCGGCTTCCCCGGCCGGATGTTCGCCTGGCGTAGCGGTCGCGCCATCCAAGACGCCGACACCGGTCGGCGGCCCCGCGCGGTCGACGTCGTCATTCGCGAAGCGGCCGCACCGCAGCAGATCGCCGAATTGCTCGCGACCGAGGTCGATGCGCCCCTCCTTTTGCGCTCGCGGCGATTCCTGGTCGAAGGCCGTCCGGTCCAGCTGGCCCGCTCCTACTATCCGCTCGAACTGGTGCGCGGCACGCAGATCACCGAGAACGACACCGGTCCGGGCGGCGCCTATGCCCGTCTCGCGGAGATCGGCCACGAACCGGTCGAGTTCATCGAGACAGTGTGCACCCGGATGCCGTCCCCGGAGGAGGGCGAACAGCTCGAACTGCCAGGCGGCACTCCTGTCTTCGCCGTCCTTCGGGCGGCGTATGCCGCCGAGGGCCGGTGCGTGGAAGTCACGGAGATGATCCTCGACGGCAGTGCCTATGAGCTCGAATACTCCTCAGGCCGCCCGTAGCGGCCATGCTCAGGCGATGAGGTGGACGTCGCCGAATTCGTGCCACAGGTACCTCGCCTCGATGGCCGCCTCGTAGGACTCGCGCAGCAGCTCGGTCTCCGCAATCGCCTCCAGCATCGACAGATGCGTCGAGCGCGGCTCGTGAAAACCGGTCAAGAGGCCGTCCACCACCTCGGGCGGTTCGGCGGGGGAGATGATCCGACCGGTGTGACCCGAAGCGGCTTCGACTCGCCCTTGCCGCACGGCGCTCTCCAGCGCCCTCACCACTGTCGTGCCGATCGCGAGCACCCTGCCGCCGGATTCCCTCGCACCGTTCACCGCCCTGGCGGTGTACTCACTCACCTCGAACCACTCCGGGTAGGGGTCCTCGTCGCTCTCCAGCGACGCCACGCCCGTGTGCAGAGTGATCGGGGTGATGGCGACGCCGCCCGAGACCAGCCGCGTCACGATCTCCGGAGTGAACGGCCTTGCCGCACTAGGCATCTCGGCCGATCCCGGCACCGTCGCGAACGCCGTCTGGTACGCCGACACCGGCCAGTCCCTATCGATGTACGAATACCGGATCGGCTTGCCGTACCGCGCCAGGTACTCCGGGACCGACGCCACCGGCGGTCTTGTCACCCACAGCCGCTTGCCGAACCGTTCCTCCAACCGCAGCGTCACCCCGCCCGGCAGTCGGACCGTGTTTCCGGGAACCTCTCCCAGGTACGGCCTCGGGCCGTCGCGCAGTTCCACCAGCCATGAGCCGTCCGGCCTGCTCGATGAGAAGTGGACTCGCCAGCCGTGCTTCGTCGGCACCGACGCCGGGAGCGTCGTGGAGTTGTTGACCACCAGCAGGTCTCCCGGGCGGATCAGCGCCGGGAGGTCGTCGAAGTGGTGGTGTGCGATCGTCTCCGATGCCTTGTCGGACACCAGCATCCGCACGTCCGAGCGTGCCGTGCCGCGCACTTCGGCCGGTTCCCTCGCCTCCAGCGCGGCGTCCAGCGCGAACGCGAACGGTGAGGTCAATGTGGTGCTCATGCCACCGTCACTCCCCGGAAATCCCGGGCCTCGATCCGGCCGCTGTCCGGCCGGGCCGCGACGATCCGGGCGATGGCGTCGGCCGCCTCCCCGGGCGGCGGGGCCTGCTCGGCGTCGGTCTCGCCGACGGCGTCGGCGAGCATCCCGGTGCGCATCTCGCCGGGGTCGACCGCCCAGACGGCCACCTTCGGCTCCTCGGCGGCCAAGACGTTCGACAGCTGGTCGAGCGCGGCCTTCGTCGCCCCGTACGGACCCCACGTGGCGTACGGGCCCACGGCGGCGTCGGAGGTGATGTTGACGATCGCGCCGCGCCGCTCCCGCAGCGACGGCAGCGCCAGCTGGGCCAGGGCGACCGGCGCGGTCACGTTCACGTCGAACAGGCGCGGCCACGCGTCCAGGTCGGCCTCGCCGAGCTCTGGCAGGGGGACCTGGCCCAGCGTCGAAGCGTTGTTGACGAGCAGGTCGATCCGGCCCTCGGCCAGCGCGACCAGCCGCTCGCGGTGGGCCGCGTCGGCGACGTCGCCCGCGAGGTGCGCGGCCCCGAGCCTCCCGGCGACCTCGGCGAGCCGGTCTTCGCCGCGCGCGGTCAGGACCAGGTCCCAGCCGTCGGCGGCGAGCCGCTCGGCGAGTGCCTTCCCGAGTCCGGCCGAGGCGCCGGTGATGATGGCGGTACGCGATTCGTTGTTCATGCCTCCGACGCTATGGGCGCATGCCTCCGGCGTCATCGGGCCGAAGTCGCGGTCGGTCCTGCACCGCTGGTCTTAAGACCTGCGTCGGAAGGCACGGGCGCCGGATTCGACTAGGTTGGAGGCGTGACCGCTTCCCGCTCGGACTCGACCGCGCTGCTGCACGAGGTGTCGGCGGCCGTCGGCGCGATCACCCGACACCTGTCGGTCGCGCAGGTGCTCGAGGTGATCGTCTCCTCGGCCCGGCGCCTCGTCGGCGCCGACTACGCCGCGATCGGCATCCCGGACGACGAGGGCGGCTTCGCCGAGTTCATCACCGACGGCATCGGCGAGGAGCAGCGCCTGGAGATCGGGCCCCTGCCCCGCCAGCACGGGATGCTCGCCGCGATCCTCACCGAGACCGAGCCGATCCGCCTGCCCGACCTGCGCCGGGACCCGCGCTACCGGTGGTGGCCCAAGGCCCACCCCACGATGGCGGCGCTGCTCGGCGTGCCCATCCGCGACGGCGAGCAGACGCTGGGCATCGTGGTGCTCACCAACGACCTCGGCGGCCCGCTGTTCACCGAGGCCGACGTCGAGCTCATCGAGCTGATCGCCTCGCACGCGGCCATCGCGCTCACCAACGCGCGGCTCTACGAGCACAGCCGGGAGCTGACCATCGTCCAGGAGCGCAACCGGCTCGCCCGCGAACTGCACGACGCGGTCATGCAGCGCCTGTTCTCCCTGCGACTGTCGGCGCGCGCGGCGGCGAAGCAGATCGACACCCACCCGGCGGCCGCCGCGGCGCGCATGGAGGAGGTCGAGACCCTCGCGGCCGACGCGATCGGGGAGCTGCGCGGCGTCATCGTCGAGCTCCGCCCGGCCGACCTGGACGCCCACGGCCTGGTCGAGACGCTGCGCCGCCACGTCGCCCTGCTCGACCGCCTGCACGAGACCGACGTCGCCTTCACCGTCCGCTCCCCGGTGGACCTCTCCCGCGACGCCGAGGTCGAGGTGCTCCGGCTCGTCCAAGAGGCCCTCGGCAACGCCATCCGCCACGCCAGAGCGCGAAGCGTCGCGGTCACCGTCGACTCCGAGCGCATCACCGTCGCCGACGATGGCGAGGGCTTCGACGCCGACGAGGCCGCCACGCGCGGGCTCGGCCTGCTGTCGATGCGCGAGCGCGCGAAGGCCCTCGGCGGCGACCTCCGCGTCGCCACCGCCCCCGGCGAGGGCACCGTCATCACCCTGGAGCTGCACCGTGCATGAGCCGATCCGGCTGCTCATCGTCGACGACCACCCCGTGGTCAGGCAGGGCCTGCGCGCCTACCTCGAACTCGAAGCGGACTTCGACATCGTCGCCGAGGCCGGCGACGGCGAGGAGGCGCTGGCCGCCATCGGCGAGGACGAGCCCGACGTGGTGCTCCTCGACCTCAAGATGCCCGGCACCGACGGCCAGGCCGTGCTGGAGCGCCTCGGCGGCGACGGGCCGCGCGTCCTGGTGCTGACCTCGGCCACCGACAGCGAGCGCGTGCCCGCCGCGATCGAGGCCGGAGCGGCCGGGTTCGTCTACAAGGACATCGACCCCGACGCCCTGGCCGCCGCCATCCGGACCGTCCACGCCGGGCAGACGCTGCTGTCACCCGCGGCGATGCGCGGCCTGATGTCCGGCGGCCCCGCCGCCGCCCCCGAGCTGACCCCGCGCGAGAGCCAGGTCCTCGGCCTCATCGCCAAGGGCCAGACCAACCGCCAGATCGCCCGGGCCCTCGGCGTCTCGGAGAAGACGGTGAAGACGCACGTGACGAACCTGCTGCGCCGAATCGGCGCCGCCGACAGGACCCAGGCGGCCCTGTGGGCCGTCCGCCACGGCGTCGGCTGACCGTTCACCGATGATTCATAAAGGGACGCCCACGTAGAATCGGCGCGTGCCCCTTCAGCGTAAATTCATATCCCCCTTTCTCTTGATCCTCACCTTGCTCGCGGTGGGCTCGGCGGCGGGCTCCCGAGCGGTGCCGCCGGCGACCGTGGACGCCTATGAGGTGTGGACCGGCTCGGTGCAGGACCCCTGGTGCGGTACGGACGATGCGGCGTACCTCCTCGACGAGGACGCCGACCTCCGAGGACCGCACTTCTCCCTTTCGCTCCTATGCGGATATGTAGAGAGCCGCATTCCGGAATTCGCGTTCGAGGAGACCAGCACGGCGCGACAGCTCGCCGACGATACGGAACTGCTGCTCGTCCAGATAGCCCACGCCGCCGATTACCTTCCTGAAACCGAGCGCTTTCCCGCCGTGCATGCGACTTCCGTACGAGCCTGGGTCGAAATCGGGCGCAAGCGCATCGCGCTCGATGCGCCGCCGACAAAAGGCGGATACCTGGCCGTCATCGTCCCAGAGGGTGAAAAATCGGCACTGTGGATAGAGGATGCGGAAAGGGCGCAGGGACTCGATCTGAGGAACGGCGAGCAACTCGACCCTGTGAGCGCCTATTACGAGGAGCCGGGTCTGTGGACCGAGAAGTTGCCCGATTACGACTATGACGACGTCCGATTCCGAAACGGTGGAGCGACGTGGGACCTCAGCTGCGACAGCATCGGAGCGAATGTCACACGTGCCGTTTGGCTCGAGGACCAGGGGTGGGCGCCCGAGGGGAAGGCCTTTCTCGTGGCCGAGTTCTGGTGGTGCAGCGGCGAAGGCGTCTACGACGGCGCGATTTGGGTGCTCGACGCTGACAAGGCGATGACGGTCTGGATCGATTCGGAGATCGTCCAATCGTCAGTGCTGGAAGAGCGCCCCTATGAAAGCGGCGGAGCCGTGTACACCGCCGTCTTCGAGGTGCCGAGCGATGTCGAAAGGTTCCGAATTCTCTTCGCGCCGGTGGGCGAAGTAATCGATGAACGTACCGGGGCGACCTATGAGCTGGAGGTGTTGCCCAGGATCACCGACAGCGAGGTGACCTTCTGACGCGCGGCTGCGGTCGTGCCGATCGGCCGATAAGTGATGCTGACAGTGCGCCACGAAGCGCTCGACCCACTTGAGGCCACCGAACGATAGCGGCCTTCCAGCGCTGTGGAAGGCCGGGACCCGACTGCCGTCAGCGCTCGCCGCTCCCCGGGTCGATGCCCTGGCGTTCGCCGGTGTCCAGGGCGTCGATTCGGGCCATCTCCTCGTCGGTGAGGGCGAAGTCGAACACGGCGAGGTTCTCGGCGATCCGCTCGGCGTGCGAGGACTTCGGGATCACCACGCAGCCGTGCTGCAGGTGCCAGCGGATGACCACCTGCGCGGCCGTCTTCTCGTGCGCCGTGACCGCCTCGACCACCGCCGGCTCGTGGAGGAGCGAGCCGGTGCGCTGGCCCAGCGGCCCCCACGACTCGGTCGTGATGCCCCGCTCGGCGTGCCAGGCCCGCAGCTCCGCCTGGTTGAAGTAGGGGTGCAGCTCGACCTGGTTGACCGACGGCCACACCCCGAGCTCGGCGTGGACCTGCTCGAGGTGCTCGGGCAGGAAGTTCGAGACGCCCGCCGAGCGGATCAGGCCCTCCTCCTTCGCCTCCAGCAGCGCCTGGAACGTCTCCACGTACAGGCCCTGCTTCGGGGACGGCCAGTGGAGCATGAACAGGTCGAGGTGGTCGGTGCCGAGGCGCTCCAGCGAGGACTCCAGCGCCGCCCGGGCCTTGTGGTAGCCGTGGTGGTCGTTCCACAGCTTGCTGGTCAGGAACACGTCCCCTCTGGCGAGCCCGGAATTCGCGACGGCGCGCCCGACGCCGGTCTCGTTGCCGTACATCTCGGCGGTGTCCACCAGCCGGTACCCCAGCTCCAGCGCCGTCTCCACGGTCCGCCGCGCCTCGTCGTCGCCGACCTTGTAGGTCCCGTACCCGATGCGGGGCATGACGACGCCGTCATTGAGCGTGATCGGTGCGCTGAGATCAGTCATGCCCGCGATGGTATCCACTCGCCCGGGCCTCCCGCACCGGTTACGGCCTCACTCGCCCGCGCGCAGGGCCGCCCGGTCGGCGTCGACCATGACCCGCGCCAGCTCGTCCCAGTGCACCTTCGCCCTCCAGCCGATCTCGCGCCCGATCTTGGCCGGGTCGCCGATGAGCTCGGGCACCTCGGCGGGCCGCTCGTACCGGTCGTCGTGCTCGACGTGGTCGCGCCAGTCGAGCCCGGCGTGCGCGAACGCGGCCTCGGCGAAGTCGCGGACCCGTGCCGGGCGGCCGGTGGCGATCACGTAGTCGACCGGCTCGGCGTGCTGAAGCATCAGCCACATCGCCTCGGCGTACTCGGGCGCGTACCCCCAGTCCCGGACGGCGTCGAGGTTGCCCAGGTAGACGTGCTTCTCGATCCCGGCGGCGATGCGAGCCACGGCCCGGGTGATCTTGCGGGTCACGAACGTCTCGCCGCGCCTCGGGCTCTCGTGGTTGAACGCGATCCCGCTGGCGGCGAACATGCCGTAGGACTCGCGGTAGTTGACCGTCGCCCAGTGCGCGTACAGCTTCGCCGCCCCGTACGGGCTGCGCGGGTGGAAAACGGTGGTCTCGCTCTGCGGCGGCGCGGCCAGCCCGAACATCTCCGAGGTCGACGCCTGGTAGATCCTCGCCTCCACCCGCGAGGCCCGCACCGCCTCCAGCAGCCGGACCGCGCCCAGCGCGGTCACGTTCGCCGTGTACTCGGGCAGGTCGAAGCTGACGCGCACGTGGCTCTGCGCCGCGAGGTTGTAGATCTCGTCCGGGGCGATGTCGCGCACGAGGTTGCCCAGGAGCCCGGCGTCGGTCACGTCGCCCTTGTGGAGGAAGAGTCGCCGCCCCGACTCGTGCGGGTCCTGGTAGACCGCGTCCAGCCGGGAGGTGTTGGCGATCAGCGACGAGGTGTGCCTGACGATCCCGTGGACCTCGTAGCCCTTGGACAGCAGCAGCTCGGTCAGGTACGACCCGTCCTGGCCGGTGATGCCGGTGATCAGCGCGGTCCTGGTCATGCGCTCGGTCCTTCCCGGCCGCGGCGCGGCCCCGAACCAGCCTAATGGGGCTTCCCGAAGACCGGATGCCGCGGACCGCCCAACGGGAGGCGCGAATGGATACGATGGCACCACAAGTCCTGACAACGGAGTCGGTGGTGTCCAATGCCGGAAGTCTCAGTCGACCTCGCCATCATCGGTGCCGGGCCGACCGGCCTCTACGCGGCCTACTACGCGGGCTTCCGCGGCCTGTCGACAGTGGTCGCCGACGCGCTGCCCGAGCCCGGCGGCCAGATCACCGCCATGTACCCCGAGAAGCTCATCTTCGACGTCGGCGGCTTCCCCGAGATCAAGGGCCGCGACCTCGTCGAGAACCTCGTCCGCCAGGCCGCCCCGTTCGAGCCGTCCTACCTGCTCGGCCGCCGCGCCGAGAAGCTCGACTGCTCAGGCGGCAAGCCCGTGCTCGACTTCGACGACGGCACCCGCGTCTCCTGCGGCGCCGTCCTCATCACCGGCGGCCTCGGCAGCTTCACCTCCCGGCCGCTTCCGGCCGCGGCCGACTTCGGCGGCGAGGGCGTGGTCTACTTCGTCCCCGAGCTCGCCGCCCACGCGGGCCACGACGTCGTGGTCGTCGGCGGCGGCGACTCGGCCTTCGACTGGGCGCTGGCCCTGCACCCCATCGCCCGCAGCGTCACCCTCGTCCACCGCCGCGAGAAGTTCCGCGCCCATGCGGGCACCGTCGCGCGCGTCCGCGACCTCGACGTCCCGATCATCGTCAACGCCCAAGTGGACCGCATCCTCGGCGACGAGCGCGTGATCGGCGTGGAAGCCGCGGTCAAGGGCGAGAGCGAGGCGCGCAAGCTCCCCGCGGACACGGTCGTCGCCGCGCTCGGCTTCACCGCCGACCTCGGGCCGATGACCGACTGGGGCCTGGACATCGAGAAGCGCTGCATCCTCGTCGACTCCGCGATGGCGACGAACCTGCCGCGCGTCTTCGCCGCCGGTGACATCGTCCAGTACCCCGGCAAGGTCCGCCTCATCGCCACCGGCTTCGGCGAGGCGGCCACCGCCGTGAACAACGCGGCCGTCGCCATCGATCCCGACGCGCACCTCTTCCCCGGCCATTCGAGTGAAGGGACCTAGCGGGGACCTTCTGCGCCGCAATGGTTCCCGTGCTCACGTTCTACTGCGGAGGCGAAATATTCGGGTGTGATGCCCTGTCCCGCGCGGGGAGTCTTAGGATGCGGGAATGCTTGCCATGACCGTCGCCGACGGGAAACTGATCGCCGACACGGTGCCCGACCCCGAGCCCGGCCCCGAAGAAGTGCTCATCGAGGTCGCCGCGGCCGGAGTGAACCGCGCCGACCTGCTCCAAGTCGCCGGCCACTACCCGCCCCCGCCCGGCGCGCCCGCCTGGCCCGGCCTCGAAGTCTCGGGAACCATCATCGCCGTCGGCGACGACGACAACGCCGCCCTCGTCGGCTCCGAGGTGTGCGCCCTGCTCCCCGGCGGCGGCTACGCCCAGCTCGCCGCCGTCGACGCCGGGCTCGTGCTGCCGAGGCCCGAGGGCGTCGACCTGGTCGAGGCCGCGGGCCTGCCCGAGGTCGCCGCCACCGTCCACTCCAACCTCGGCTACCTGATCGAGCCGCGGTTCTCCGAGGCCGAGCCCCGCGTGCTCGTCCACGGCGGCGCGGGCGGCATCGGCACCTTCGCCATCCAGTACGCCTCCAAGCTCGTCGGCGCCCACGTCTGGACCACCGCCCGCGACGACTTCGCCTCGCAGCTCCAGGACCTCGGCGCCGAGCGCGTCATCGACTACCGCAGCGAGGACTTCTCGGCCGAACTCCAGGCCGCCGGAGGCGCGCAGGCCATCCTCGACGTCATCGGCGCGGCCTACTTCGAGGCCAACCTCAAGGCCCTCGCCACCGACGGGCACCTCGTCATCATCGGCCTCCAGCAGGGCCGCACCGCCGAGATCGACCTGGGCGCACTGCTCGCCAAGCGCCACACCGTGGCTGCCACCGCGCTCCGCTCCCGCCCGATCGAGCAGCGCCGCCAGATCCTCGCCGAGGTCTTCGCGCACGTCTGGCCCCTGCTGGACGACGGCAGGGTCAAGCCGGTGGTCACCACCCGCGTCCCGCTGACCGAGGCGGACGAGGCGCACCGCGTCATGAGCGCCGGAGGCCACTTGGGGAAGACCGTCCTGACGCCTTGACGCAGCCGCGCCCGCCCGCGCTCGGCACGGGCGGGCGCGGCTCGTGCCACCGTCAGCCGCAGCATCCGGGGTCGCACGGGCAGCATGTCTCGTCGTTCATCGCGTCGCACCTCCCTCCTCGCATTGCTCGGGCGGGCACCAGTTCGCGGGCAGCGGCTCGCCGCAGCCCCCGTCCTCGACGGCCCGCAGCATCGACGTGAGCTGGGACCGCAGGCCCTCCAGCCTGGCGATCTCGGCGCCGATCTCGCCGAGGCGCCGCTCCAGGTGCTGCTCGGCCGGCTCGCACGGGCACACCCCGGTGTCGCGCACGGCCAGCAGGTCGGCGATGTCGCCCAGGCGCAGGCCCGCGCCCTGGCAGGCGCGGATGAACCGCGCCCGGTCGATCGCCTCGGCGCCGTAGCGCCGGTACCCGGCCGCGCTGCGCCCCGCGGGCGGGAACAGGCCCTCGCGCTCCCAGTGGCGGATGGTGTCGGCCGTGACGCCGACGGCCTCGGCGATCTTCCCGACGGTGAGTGTCGCTGTCGCGGTGGTCATGGATCGAACGTAGACCTTGGAGCCGACTCCAAGGTCAAGTCCGGAACCGGGAAATCCCCGAACGGCCGGGACCCGCCGGTAATGCGTTGGAGCCCGGTCTCAGGCGGCGATTACCATTGACCGCGAACACGAGCGCCGAGCCCCGCTCGGCCTGTCGATTGAGGGAGAACCGTGGCATCCGCAGCGCCGAACACCAGTCCAGACCCCGCCGTGAGCGCGACCGAACCGCTCTGGGTGACGGCTGGCACTACGTGCGCCGACGCGGTGGCCGAGGCCGGCCTCCCCGCCCACGGCCCGGCCGCGATCGTCGTCGTCCGCGACGCCGAAGGCCGCCTGAGGGACCTCGCGTGGGCCCCCGAGGCCGACACCAAGGTCGAGCCGGTGCCGCTGAACAGCCCCGACGGGCTCAGCGTCATGCGCCACTCGGCCGCCCACGTCATGGCGCAGGCCGTCCAGGAGCTGCGCGAGGCGAAGCTCGGCATCGGCCCGCCGGTGACCGACGGCTTCTACTACGACTTCGACGTCGAAGAGCCGTTCACCCCCGAGGACCTCAAGCAGATCGAGAAGCGGATGCTTCAGATCATCAAGCAGGGGCAGACCTTCCACCGCCGCAAGTACGCCTCGCTGGAGGAGGCCCGCGCCGAGCTCGCGCACGAGCCGTACAAGCTCGAACTCATCGAGACCAAGGGCGAGGGCACCGACGCCGACGAGGTCATGGAGGTCGGCGGCGGCGAGCTCACCGCCTACGACAACCTGGACCGGAGCGGCGAGCGCGTCTGGTCGGACCTGTGCCGCGGCCCGCACCTGCCCTCGACCAGGCTCATCGGGGCGGTCAAGGTCATGCGCTCGGCCGCGGCCTACTGGATGGGCTCGGAGAAGAACCCGCAGCTCCAGCGCCTCTACGGCACCGCCTGGCCGACCAAGGCCGAGCAGAAGGAGTACCTCCAGCGCCTGGAGGAGGCCGCCAAGCGCGACCACCGCAAGCTGGGCCAGCAGCTCGACCTGTTCTCCTTCCCCGACGAGCTCGGCTCCGGCCTGCCGGTGTTCCACCCGAACGGCGGCGTCGTCCGCATGGTCATGGAGGACTACTCGCGCAAGAAGCACGTGGAGGCGGGCTACTCGTTCGTCAACACCCCGCACATCACCAAGAAGCAGCTGTTCGAGACCTCCAAGCACCTCGAGTGGTACGCCGAGGGCATGTTCCCGCCCATGGAGCTGGAGGGCGCCGAGTACTACCTCAAGCCGATGAACTGCCCGATGCACAACCTGATCTACGCCTCCAGGGGCCGCTCGTACCGCGAGCTGCCGCTGCGGCTGTTCGAGTTCGGCTCGGTCTACCGGTACGAGAAGTCCGGCGTGGTCCACGGGCTCACCCGCGCCCGCGGCTTCACCCAGGACGACGCCCACATCTACACCACCAGGGAGCGGATGGGCGAGGAGCTGACCTCGCTCCTCCAGTTCGTGCTGGACCTGCTGAAGGACTACGGGCTCGACGACTTCTACCTCGAACTGTCCACCAAGGACCCGGAGAAGTACGTCGGCGACGACGCCACCTGGGAGGAGTCCACCCAGGTCCTCGCCGAGGTCGCCGCGGCCTCCGGGCTCGACCTGGTGGCCGACCCGGGCGGCGCGGCCTTCTACGGCCCGAAGATCTCCGTCCAGGTCAAGGACGCCATCGGCCGGACCTGGCAGCTCTCGACCATCCAGCTCGACTTCTTCGAGCCGGAGCTGTTCAAGCTGGAGTACGCGGCCGCCGACGGCTCCCGCCAGCGACCGGTCATGATCCACCGGGCCCTGTTCGGCTCCATCGAGCGGTTCTTCGGCGTCCTCACCGAGCACTACGCGGGCGCGTTCCCCGCGTGGCTGGCGCCGGTGCAGGCGGTCGGCATCCCGGTGCGCGACGCGAACGCCGACTACCTCGACGGCTTCTTCGCGCAGTTGCGCGCGAAGGGCATCCGCGGCGAAGTCGACCACTCGGACGACCGGATGCAGAAGAAGGTCCGCAACGCCCAGCTGCAGAAGATCCCGTTCATGGTCATCGCGGGCGACGACGACCAGGCGGCCGGGACGGTCTCCTTCCGCTACCGCGACGGCTCCCAGCGCAACGGCGTCCCGATCGACGAGGCGGTGGCGCACGTGGTCGACGTCGTCGAGTCCCGCGTGAACCAGGGCCCAGCGGCGCCGCCCGCCGAGGAGGCGGGGGAGTAGCGACCGCTACGCGGCGGGGCTCGCCCCGCCGCGTTCGGCTCTTCCGAATCGATGCGTCGGCCTCAGTCGAGGTCCGCTGGGAGAATCTCGAAGGAGCCGAAGGACTCGGTCAGCGGCGAGATGGCACGGAAATCGCGTTGGTCCAACGTGAAGATGCGGTTCGTCCGATACTTGGCGGCCAGCGCGACCCCGATGCTGTCGGCCAGATCGAGGCGAAGGCCGACGTATTTGTTCCGCACTTCGTCGGCTGTGGCGAAGTCCTCGGGAGTGAGCTGCGCAAGCTGATGCACTCCGGTGTTCAGGTCCTCGATGATCGCCGAACTCACCTTCGCGGCCTGGTCGTAGCCGTAGTCCCGGCGGAGCATGTGGTCGAACTCGGTCATCACCAGCGGCGAGATATGGAGCGTCTCGGTCTGGAGGATCGTCGAAGCCTGCTCGTGACAGTCCTGAGCGGGATCGAAGGCCGCCAGGAGCGCTGAGGTGTCCGCGACGATGATCACCGCTTGGACACCCGTCGCTTGATGCTCTGGTAGATCGCTTCGTCCATCTCCTCAAGGCTGCGGCGCTTTCCTCCCGTGAGGACCGGATACGGGCGGTTCCGGCGCGGCCGGTCGGACTGGACTTCGGAGGCGAGGCGCTTCGCCGCGCGCCTCACGAACTCTGCCTTGGAGACCCCGAGGCGTCGAGCGGCCGCTTCGATCTCGGCTTCGAGCTCCTCCGAGAGGTACAGCGTCGTCTTGTGCATATGGCATATGGTACCACCAAAGCTGGCCGTTTTGCCTCATTGATTCGGCGAGGGCGGCGGCGCGCACCCTTGCCGGTGCGCGCCGCCGTTCTGTGCTCTCAGGCCTGTTCGGGGACCGGTTCCTCGTGCTGCGACTCGTCGGCCTCCTCCTCGGCCCGCTCCTTGCGGTGCTCCCGGACGGACCGGGCGACCGCACCGGCCCACGCCAGCGCGATGACCGCGTAGGCGAGGGCCGCGGCGGGCGCGGACGCGCCGATCCAGTCGCTGCGCAGCAGCGTGCGCGCGTTGGTGATGACGATCAGGCCGCCGACCAGTGAGCCGAGGACGCGCGGCGGGACGTGGCGGACGAGCCAGGCCGCGACCGGCGCGGCGATGACCCCGCCCACCAGCAGCGCGGCGACCCACGCGAAATCGACGCCCGCGGTGCCCAGGCCGACCAGGAAGCCGATGCTCGCGGCCAGCGTCACCAGGAACTCGGCGGCGCCCATCGAGCCGATGACCTTGCGCGGCTCCATGCGCCCGCTGGCCAGCAGCGCCGGGGTGCCCACCGGGCCCCAGCCGCCGCCTCCGGTGGCGTCGAAGAAGCCCGCCACCAGCCCCAGCGGCCACAGGAAGCGGTGCCGCAGCGGCTTGCCGAGGCTGTCGCGACTGAAGCCGAAGGCCGTGAAGCGGACCAGGAGGTAGACGCCGAGGCCGAACAGGATCAGGGACATGATCGGCCCCGCGACCTCGGTCGACAGGTTCGACAGGACCGTGGCCCCGGCGAAGGCGCCGATGGCCCCGGGCAGGCCGATCCTGCCGATGAGCTTCCAGTCGATGTTCCCGAAGCGCCAATGGGAGACGCCCGAGGCGAGGGTGGTGCCGATCTCGGCGAGGTGGACGGTGGCCGAGGCGGCGGCCGGGCTGGTGCCGATGGCCAGGAGCAGCGTCGACGAGGTGACGCCGTAGGCCATGCCGAGGCTGCCGTCGACCAGTTGCGCGGCGAGCCCGACCAGGCCGAGCAGAACGAGGGTGCGCACGGGGAGATCCTTTCCTATTAATCCTACAAAATTAGTAGGAATATGATGCGCCGCGATCACCGGCCTGTCAACCGACCCGTCCAGGTGCTGGGACCGGCCCCTCAGTCCTCGCCGGTCTCCCCGAGCCAGCGCGCCAGGCGTCCCGCCCGCGCCAGGGCCGTCAGGCGCCGCTCGGTGGCCTCGCGCAGATCCGGATAGGTGACCACGATGAGCTGGTCGCCCGAGCGCAGCCGCTCGCCGTGCGCGGGCACGAACAGCCGGTTCGCGCGCACCACGCTCGCCACGGCGCTGCCCTCCGGCAGCCGCAGCTCGAACAGGCGCAGCCCCGCCAGGCCCGAGCGCCTGGGGATGGTGATGGTCAAGACCTCGGCGTCGACGGCGTCCAGCGGCGCGGTCTCGATGTCGACCTCCTGGACGAGCCCCGGCTGCGAGAGCCGGAGCCGCTTGGCCATCCACGGCAGCGTCGGCCCCTGGAGGAGCGTGAACGCCAGCACCAGGATGAACACGATCTCCCACAGCGCCTGCGCGCCCGGCAGCCGCTCGGAGTGCGGGATGGTGGCCAGGACGATCGGCACCGCCCCCCGCAGCCCCGCCCACGCGATCAGCGCCTGCTCCCTGATCGAGAACCTGAACGGCAGCAGGCACAGCACCACCGACAGCGGCCGCGCCACCAGCGTCAGCACCGCCCCGAGGATGAGCGCCGGGACGACCGCGTCCAGCAGCGTCGCCGGGCTCGCCAGCATGCCCAGCATGACGAACATGCCCAGCTGCGCCATCCAGCCCAGGCCGGTCGCGAACGACTGCGTCGCCGCCCGGTGCGGCAGCCGCGAATTGCCCAGGACGAGCGCCGCCAGGTACGCGGCGATGAAGCCCGAGGCGTGCAGCGCCCCCGAGGCCGCGAACGCCGCCATGCCGAGGCTGAACACGGCGAGCGGGTACAGCCCGGACACCGGCAGCGCCAGCCGCCGCAGCAGCCACGCGCCGCCGAAGCCGATCACCAGCCCGATCGCCGCGCCCGCCGCCAGCTCCCAGACCAGCGTCACGACCAAATCGCCCGCGCTCGGTATGCCCGCCGCCGAGGAGAACGCCAGCACCAGGATCACCGCCGGGGCGTCATTGAACCCCGACTCGGCCTCCAGCGTGCCGCTCAGCCGCCTCGGCAGGCCCACGTTGCGCAGCTCGGAGAACACCGCCGCCGCGTCGGTCGAGGCCACCACCGCGCCGAAGACCAGCGCCGCCTGCCACGCGAAGCCGAGCAGGTAGTGCGCGCCCGCGGCCACCACGGCGACGGTGATGAACACCCCGAACGTCGCCAGCAGGCTCGCCGGGGCCAACTGCCCCGAGATCGCCTTCCACCGCGTCGACAGGCCGCCCTCGATGAGGATGAGCGCCAGCGCGAACGTGCCGATGACCTGCGCCAGCCCGAAGTCCCCGAAGGCGATCCCCAGCCCGTCCTCGCCGAGGGCCATGCCCGCGCCGAGGAACACCAGCAGCGCGGGCAGCCCGAGCCGGTGGGTGGCCCGGATGGCCGCGATGGAGACGAGCACGGTGACGCAGCCGATGAGCAGCACGAGATACAGCTGAGGCGACGTCACACTTCGCAGCATATCCGGGTCTCCAGGGCCGAAACCGGATAGTTTGGCGCCGCAGGCCCCACCCGTCCCGCGCCCGCCTGGTCGACGCCGCGGCACCGGTAGCTCAGATGAGTGCTCGCCGATTGCGCAGGAGCGTTGCCCGGTCTATTTTCCCGCTCCCTTCGTTGTCGAATGCCCGTTTACAACTTTCGGTAGGCGGACATTCGGCCGCCTCGGGAGCGGAAAAATATCCTCGGGCACTGCGGACCTCCGCAATCGGCGAGCACTCATCTAAGATCGTCTCCGTGAGCCAAGTTGCACCCGAAGGCGCCGGAGTCCCCGACGAGTACGAGCGACTGTGGACGCCCCATCGGATGGCCTACATCAAAGGCGAGGGCAAGCCGACCGGCGACGACGCCGACATCGAGGGGTGCCCGTTCTGCGAGATCCCCAAGTTCGGCGACGCCGAAGGGCTCATCGTCACCCGGGGCCGCACCATGTACGTCGTCATGAACAAGTTCCCCTACAACTCCGGGCACCTCATGGTGGTGCCGCTGCGGCACGTCCCCGACTACACCGACCTCGACACCGACGAGGTGGCCGAGATGGGCGCGCTCACCCAGGAGGCGATGCGCACCATCCGCGCCGCCATGGGCGCCCACGGGTTCAACATCGGCATGAACCAGGGCCAGGTCGCCGGCGCGGGCATCGCCGGGCACCTGCACCAGCACATCGTGCCCCGCTGGGGCGGCGACGCGAACTTCATGCCCATCATCGGCCGCACCAAGACCCTCCCGCAGCTGCTGGGCGACACCCGCGCCGAGCTGGCGGCCGCCTGGGGGCGCTCGTAGCCAGGCGGGCACTATAGAGTCAAGGCGCACCCACCACCGGCCCAATGCCCGAACACCCGACGGGCGGCGCCGGCCACGGCGAAGCTTGCGAGCCGTCAATGAGTACGGAATCAGGAGACCATGGCGAAGTTCCTTCGGACCTCTGGACGCGCGGGACTGCGGCGCTACATCGACGCCGCGGCGAAGGTCCTCATCCGCATCGGCGTGTCCGCCAACGCCGTCACCGTCACCGGCACCGCCGTCATCGCGGCCGCCTCGGTCTTCCTGCTGTCCCAGGGGCACCTGCTGGCCGGCCTGATCGTGGTCACGCTCATCGCCTTCACCGACCTGATCGACGGCGCGATCGCCCGCGTCAAGGGCACCACGAGCCGCTTCGGCGCCCTGCTCGACTCCACCTGCGACCGGCTCGCCGACGGCGCTATCCTGGCCGGCCTGGCCTACTGGCTGCTCGCCGAGGAGCGCTTCTTCGCCTGCGCGATGACGCTGCTGGCGCTCATCGCCTCGCAGGTCGTCTCCTACGTCAAGGCCCGCTGCGAGAGCCTCGGCGCCGAGTGCAATGTCGGCGTCGCCGAGCGGCCCGAACGCCTCATCCTCTCCGGAGTGGCCGTCCTGGCCGAGGTCGTCGGCGTCCCGTTCGCGATGGAGGTCGGCATGGCCCTGCTGGCACTGCTGTCGACGATCACGGTCGTCCAGCGCCTCGTCCACGCCCGAACCGTCCTGGAGGCCGTCGAGGAGCGCGTCGATGCGTGAGAAGCTCACCGAATGGGGCTACCTGGCCGCCTGGCGGGGCGTCCGCCTCATGCCCGAGCGGTCCGCCGCGGCCACCTTCCGCCGCTTCGCCGACCGCGCCTGGTCCAAAAACGGCCGCGCCGTCCAGCAGCTGCGCCGCAACCTCGCCCGCGTCATCGACGGTGAGCCGAGCGACGAACTGGTGCGCGACGCCCTGCGCTCGTACGCCCGGTACTGGATGGAGGCGTTCCGGCTCCCCTCGATGAGCCGCGAGGCCCTGGGCCGCAGCTTCGAGATGCACGGCTACGAGCCGGTCGCCGAACGCGCCGCCGAGGGCAAGGGCAGCGTCGTCGCCCTGCCGCACTCGGGCAACTGGGACTTCGCCGGGGCCTGGGTGCCCCAGATCGCCGGCAACCCCCTCACCACCGTCGCCGAGCGCCTCAAACCCGAAGGCGTCTTCCGCCGCTTCGTCGCCTACCGCGAGTCGCTGGGCATGACGATCGTCCCCGCCTCCGGAGGCGACCGCAACCCGCAGGCGATCCTCGGCGAAGCGCTCGACGCCGGGCACGTCGTCGCCCTCGTCGCCGACCGCGACCTGGGCCGCAGCGGCGTCGAGGTGAAGTTCTTCGGCGAGGCCACCACGTTCCCCTCGGGACCGGCGCTCCTGGCCATCCGCAACAACGTCCCGCTCTACACCGCGCACATCCACTACGAGGCCGACCGGGCCGTCTGCCACATCACCGGGCCGGTCGACACCGGCACCGGCCGCCTGCGCGAACGCGTCGCCTCCACCACCCAGGCCATGGCCGACGCCTTCGCCGAGGGCATCGGGGACCACCCGGCCGACTGGCACATGCTCCAGCGGTTCTGGGCCGCCGACTTCGCACCCGCCGCGGAGTCCTGATGGGGGCCCTGCGGATCGGGATCGTGAGCCCGTACTCCTTCGACGTGGCCGGCGGCGTCCAGTTCCACATCCGCGACCTCGCCGACACCCTCATCGACGCCGGGCACGAGGTGTCCGTCCTCGCCCCGGCCACCGACACCACCGACCTGCCCGACTACGTCGTCTCCGGCGGCAAGGCCGTCGCCGTCCCCTACAACGGCTCGATCGCCCGCCTCGCCTTCGGGCCGCTCTCGGCCTCGCGCGTGCGGCGCTGGTGCCTGGACGGCGACTTCGACGTCGTCCACGTCCACGAGCCGCTCACACCGAGCCTGTCGTGCCTGGCCGTGCTCACCGCCCGCTGCCCGGTCGTGGCCACCTTCCACACCGCGATCACCCGCTCGCGGATGCTCGCGGCCGGGAAGAACATGGCCCAGCTGGTCCTGGAGAACCTCTCCGCGCGCATCGCCGTCAGCCCCTACGCCCGCAAGGTCCAGGTGGAGCACCTCGGCGGCGGCGCCGTCGAGATCCCCAACGGCGTCCCGGTCGACTTCTACCGCAAGGCCCTCCCGCTCGAGTCCAAACCGGAGGGGCCCACCATCGGGTTCATGGGCCGCTACAACGAGCCCCGCAAGGGCTTCGGGATCCTCCGCACCGCCTTCGCCCGCCTCGCCGCCGACCGGCCCGACCTGCACCTGCTCGTCGTCGGCCGCGGCGACCCCGAGGCCGCCCTCGCCGGGCTCGACCCCGAGCTCGCCGAGCGCGTCCACTTCCTCGGCGCGGTCTCCAATGAGGAGAAGGCGAGCATGCTCGCGGGCGTCGACCTCTACGTCGCCCCCAACACCGGCGGCGAGTCGTTCGGGATGATCCTCACCGAGGCCATGGCCGCCGGAACCTGCGTGCTCGCCAGCGACATCGAGGCGTTCAAGAGCGTCCTGGACGACGGCGAGGCGGGCGGCCTGTTCGCCGTCGGCGACGCCGCCGACCTCGCCGTGAAGGCCCGAGTCCTGCTCGACGACGCCGCCCTCAGGGCCGCCTACGTCGAACGCGCGAACGAGTGGGTCCGCCGCTACGACTGGCCCGAGGTCGCCGGGCGCGTCATCGAGGTCTACCGCGCCGCCATCGAGGCGGGCGCCGAACGCCGCTGACCACACCGGCCTCGGCCGGGGAGGCCGGACGCGCGGGGCCCCATTACGATGATCCGGGTGTGGTGGCTGGCGGTGCTCGTAGCGATCGTGGCGGCCGTCGGCGCGTACGCGACATGGACGGTCACGCGCGTCGAACGGCTGCACCGGCGCGCCCGCACCGCCGAGGCCGCGCTGCTGACCAAGCTCGACGACCGCGCCGAGACCGTCCTCAAGTTCGTCGGCCGCCCCGGCTTCGAGGAGGCCGTCGCCCTCGCCCTGTCCGTCGTCGCCGTCCCCGCCGAGACCCGCCGCCAGCGGGAGCTGCGCGAGTACGCCGAGAACGACCTGACGCGGGCCCTGCGCGAGCTCGACCGCGACCACGTCGGCGCCGACGACCTGGAGGCCGCCAACCGGCGCGTCGCCCTGGCCCGCCAGATCCACACCGACTTCGTGCGCGACGCCGTCGCCTCCCGGTCGCTCCCCATCGCCGTGCTCATGCGCCTCCACCACCGCCTGCCCAGGCCGCAGTACTGGGACATCGAGGACCCGCTCCACTAGAACGGCCGTGCGTTCCGCCACAGCGGTGTGAGGCCCGTCGCGGCGTAGAATCGACCAGGTCAGGCACCCCCAACGAGACCAGCAGATGGAGCCGGTGACCGTGTCAGAGACCCAGAAGACCGAGGCCGAGATCGGGACCGCCCGCGTCAAGCGCGGCATGGCCGACATGCTGAAGGGCGGCGTCATCATGGACGTCGTCACGCCCGAGCAGGCCAGGATCGCCGAGGACGCCGGAGCCGTGGCGGTCATGGCGCTCGAACGCGTCCCCGCCGACATCCGCGCCGAGGGCGGCGTCTCGCGCATGTCGGACCCCGACATGATCGACGGCATCATCGACGCCGTCTCGATCCCGGTGATGGCCAAGGCCCGCATCGGCCACTTCGTCGAGGCCCAGGTCCTGGAGACCCTCGGCGTCGACTACGTGGACGAGTCCGAGGTGCTCAGCCCCGCCGACGAGGCCAACCACATCGACAAGTGGCAGTTCACCGTGCCGTTCGTGTGCGGCGCGACCAACCTCGGCGAGGCGCTGCGGCGCATCACCGAGGGCGCGGCCATGATCCGCTCCAAGGGCGAGGCCGGGACCGGCAACGTCATCGAGGCCACCCGCCACATGCGCCAGATCCGCCAGGACATCGGCCGCCTGACCATCCTCGACGACCACGAGCTGTACGCCGCCGCCAAGGAGCTGCGCGCCCCCTACGAGCTGGTCGCCGAGGTCGCCAGGCTCGGCAGGCTCCCGGTGGTGCTGTTCACCGCCGGCGGCATCGCCACCCCCGCCGACGCGGCCATGATGATGCAGCTCGGCGCCGAGGGCGTCTTCGTCGGCTCGGGCATCTTCAAGTCCGGCGACCCGGCCAAGCGGGCCGCCGCGATCGTCAAGGCCACCGCCTTCCACGACGACCCGAAGGTCATCGCCGAGGTCTCCCGCGGCCTGGGCGAGGCCATGGTCGGCATCAACGTCGACACGCTCCCGGCGGACCAGAGGCTCGCCTCCCGCGGCTGGTAGCCGCGCGGACGCACCGCGGGTCCCGGCCGCGGGCCGGGGCCCGTCGCGCTACCGCGGCGCGAGGTCGAACAGCAGGCCGCCGGTGTAGTCCACGGCGGTGCAGTAGTTCCCGAACTGGCCCTGGTAGGAGTGGAAGTCGTCGTTCCATATCCCGTGCGCCCGGACCGACACCGGCCGGTAGTCCATGGTGCACATGCCGCCCGATGACGTCAGCGCCGCGATCTCGCCGTTGACCTCGGCGAGCTGGGCGCAGACCTCGGCGCCGTGCGGATGGGTGCCGCCGCCCGGGCACACCAGCACCGCGTGGCGCTCGGTGCCGTCGGGGAGCTCGACCTCCACGTAGTAGGCCGACCCGCCTTGCTGCGGCTCGGCCGGTTGATTCGCCTGCGCCCCGGCGGCTCCGGCGGTGACGAGCACGGTGAGCGCCGCCGGGCCGAGGACCGCGAGGGCGCGTGAGAGCTTCTTGACCATCCCGCGATCCTAAGTGCGCAAGCTTCGCAAAACACCATCGACACACCCGAATCGGTCGCCCGGCCTAGTCTGGGGGCATGAACGCAGACGACCTCGACCAGCTCCCCACCGCCGAACTCCAGCAGCGGGCGTTCGCCCTGGCCCGCCACCGGCACGACTGGGGCTTCTTCATCGACCTGTTCCGCCACACCCCGGCCGCGGCCCAAGCCGACAACCTCGACCCCGACGTCGCCGAGATCGGCGTCGCCATCGACGACCTCGTCGCGATGTGGCGCCAGATGACCGAAGGCGAATGGGGCGAGGCCGAACCGCTGGCGCGCGCCCGGTTCGTCGACTACCTCCGCGAGGGAGAGGACACCGTCGACTGACGGCCTACAGTGCGGCCGGTCCCGAGCGCGTCGACTCCGTCATCCAATGCTTGACGTCGCCGGAGAACAGCCACCACACCGCCAGGATCGACGCGAACACCCACAGCATGAGCAGCAGGAACAGTCCGCCGCTCTGGAGCGTGGAGAGCATCCCCAGCAGCAGCAGGACGATCGAGGCGGTGATCGCCAGGCGGCGCACGACCTTCAGCCGCGTCTTGAGCCGGATCGCGCACAGCGCCGACAGGATCGCCGCGAGGATCAAGAGCGCCGCGATCGCGATCGTCGTGCTCAGGTACGTCGTCCCGTGGAAGTAATCGGCGTCGCCGCGCGCGAGCGACTCGGCGTCGGCCTGCGTCGCGCCGCCGTCCAGGTACAGGTCCGTGCGGGCCTCCACCAGCTCGTCGCGGCTCGCCTGGCGGAACGCCATCAGGTTGACGACGAGCAGGTTCCCGGCCAGCACGGCGAACACCGTCTGGACCCACAGCGCGATCCGCAACCGGCCGAGCTTCTTCGGCGGCCCCTCGTCCTCCTCGTCGACGCTGTCGGGGACGGGGGAGGAGGGACCGAAGTTCGGTTGCGGGAGCATTGGCGTCAGCCTTCCGGGGCGGTCAGTGGTTGAACCAGCGGCGGGCGAACCGCTCGGTCAACGTTCCGATGATGATGATTGGAACGATAGCCAATCCGATGCACAGCGCCCAGTACAGACCGCCGGTGACCATGAGCCACGCCAGGCCGGCCAGGCTCAGGACCTGGCTGATGAGGATCAGGATCCACAGGACGCGCCACTGGGTGCGCAGCAGCAGCACGGCCAGGACCAGCCACACCGCGAGGGCGCCGAGGCCCACCGCGCCGCGGTAGACGTCGTCCTTCGCGGCCGAGGGGACGAAGTCGCGGGCGGTGTGGTGGAGCAGCACGATCAGGCCGCCGGTGGCGACGCTGATCGCCGCCTGGAACCACATGGCGTTGCGTCCGGCCCGGACCGAACGGGGCATAGGGTTGCGCTTCACTATCTCAGGCATGGTCCTCTTGCTCCTAGGGGTGCGGCACGTTCGCCCGCAGAGCCTAACGGATCACACCCAGTGACCCGAATTCGCCCACCTCGGCGACACCGGGACGCCACCGCCGGACCCGGCCCTGTCACAGCGCCGATTGCCCAGGTAGGCAGTCGAGGCCGCTCGAATTACCCTTGAATCGCCCGCCGAACGCGACCCGCCCGACCGGGGCGCGGCCCGCCGCGCGGGCCGATCCACCGCATTCCCCGCCGAGAAGGAGTCCCGATGGGAGCCGTACCCGAGGTCGGCGTGCTCGCCCTGCAAGGCGACGTCGTCGACCACATGCGCGCGATCGAGGCCGCGGGCGCCCGCGCGGTGCCCGTCCGCCGCGAATCCGAGCTCGACTCGGTCGACGGCCTGGTCATCCCCGGCGGCGAGTCGACGACCATGAGCAAGCTGCTGACCGTCTTCGACCTGTTCGATCCCCTCCGGAAGCGCCTGGACGCCGGGATGCCCGCGTTCGGGTCCTGCGCCGGGATGATCATGCTCGCCGGCGAGGTGCTCGACGGCCGAGCCGACCAGCGCTCCTTCGGCACCATACCGATGACGGTGCGCCGCAACGCCTTCGGACGGCAAGTCGACTCGTTCGAAGCCCCGATCGAACTGGAGGGCATGGCGGGCGGGCCCTTCCACGGCGTGTTCATCCGAGCGCCGTGGGTCGAGCGGGTCGGCGAGGGTGTCCAGGTCCTGGGCCGCGTCAGCAGCGGGGACGGATCGCCCGACGAGGCGGGCGGTAGGATCGTCGCCGTACGTGCGGGCGCCTGCATGGCCACCTCCTTCCACCCGGAGGTGACGCCGGACGCGCGGGTGCACCAGTACTTCGTGGACATGGTCCGGCGCGCCGTCGCCGGAGCGGTGGAGTAGAACGACAAGGGGAACGCCGGGATGAGTGGCCACTCCAAGTGGGCGACGACCAAGCACAAGAAGGCCGCGATCGACGCCAAGCGCGGCAAGATCTTCGCGAAGCTGATCAAGAACATCGAAGTCGCGGCCCGCACCGGCGGCCCCGACCCCGCGGGCAACCCCACGCTCTACGACGCCATCCAGAAGGCCAAGAAGAGCTCGGTGCCCAACGACAACATCGACCGGGCCGTCAAGCGCGGCGGCGGGCTCGACGGCGCGGGCGTCAACTACGAGACGCTCATGTACGAGGGCTACGCGCCCGGCGGCGTCGCGGTCCTCATCGAGTGCCTCACCGACAACAAGAACCGCGCCGCCTCCGAGGTCCGCGTCGCCCTGACCCGCAACGGCGGGGCGCTGGGCGAGGCCGGAAGCGTCGGCTACCTGTTCTCCCGCAAGGGCGTCATCATCGTGCCCGCCGCCGACGGGCTGAGCGAGGACGACCTCCTCATGGCCGTCCTCGACGCGGGCGCCGAGGAGGTCAACGACCTCGGCGAGAGCGGCTTCGAGGTCCTGTGCGAGCCGACCGACCTGGTGGCGGTGCGCACCGCGCTCCAGGAGGCCGGGATCGACTACGACTCCGCCGAGGCCGGTTTCCAGCCCTCCACGAGCGTCCCGGTCGACGCCGAGGGCGCCCGCAAGGTGTTCCGCGTCGTCGACGCGCTCGAGGACTCCGACGAGGTCCAGAACGTCTACACCAACGTCGACGTCTCCGACGAGGTCCTCGCCGAACTCGACGCCTAGGGCTTAAGGGCTCCGGCCGCGGGTACGTCTGCCCGATGATCGAAGAGACGATGATGGTCCCGGCCGGGCCGGTGGAGCTCGAAGGCGAGCTGCGCGTGCCGGACGACGCGGCGGGCGTGGTCGTGTTCGCCCACGGCAGCGGCAGCGGCCGCCACAGTGAGCGCAACCGCTTCGTCGCCCGGTCACTGCACGAGGCCGGGCTTGGGACGCTCCTGTTCGACCTGCTCACGCGCGAAGAGTCCGACGACCGGGCCAAGGTCTTCGACGTCGACCTCCTGGCCGAGCGGCTCGTCGAGGTCACCAACTGGCTTCAGAACCGGCCCGGCCCGGAGAACGAGTGGGTCGGCTACTTCGGGGCCAGCACCGGCGCGGCCGCCGCGCTGCGGGCCGCCACCGCCCCCGGCGTGGAGGTGCGCGCCGTCGTCTCCCGCGGGGGACGGCCCGACCTGGCCGCCGATGACCTGCCGAACGTCAGGACGCCGACGCTGTTGATCGTCGGCGAGCGCGACGAGGACGTGCTGCGCCTGAACTACGACGCGCAGCGCCGCCTCGGCGGCCCGAGTCGCGTGACGATCGTCCCGGGCGCGACGCACCTGTTCGAGGAGCCGGGCGCCCTGGAGTCCGTCGCCGAACTCGCCCAAGACTGGTTCAACGAGCACCTGGGCGGCGTCACACCTTGAACGGGTAGGTCTCGGGCGCCTCGTCCCGCTCCCAGTGCGGGGTGCGCTCCAGCGGTTCGAGCGCGCGCGTCTCGTCGATGTGGATGACCGCGTCGAACTGCTCGGCGGGCCTGGCCGGGAAGTAGTGGCTCAGCCGCTCGGTCTCGGGCCGGTAGACCACGCCGATGGCCCGTTCGAGCCGGTCCTCGCTCAGCACCTCGGCGGCCCGATGAGCGGTGTCGAACCTGACCAGGAACTCCTTCTGGCCGACCTGGTGGAACAGCTCCTCGACGCTGCCGCCCAGCCCCGGCCGCACCCGCTTGCGCAGCGCGGGCCCGCCCCAGTCGTCGGCGGCGGTCACCGTGCCGGTGTAGGTGGTGAACCCGACCGAGCGGCTCTCGCCTGGATGGCGCTCGCGCACCAGCTGCCCGACGTTGACCTCGCCGCGCTCGGCCGAGTCGGTGGCGCGCGCGTCGCCGAGGTGGGAGTTGTGCGCCCACACCACGATCTTCGCGGGCTCGCCGCGCCGCTCGCTCAAGTGCCCGGCGAGCGCGTCGAGCGTGTCGACCATGTGGGTGTCGCGCAGGTTCCACGAGTCGACGGAGCCGCCGAACATGGACCGGTAGTACTCCTCGGCGGCCCGGACGGTGTGCGCGTTGCGCTCGGCGTAGAACCGCTCGTCCTCGGCCAGCAAACCGTCCCGCTTCGCCGCCTCCACGCCGCGCCGCTGGAGCTCCAGCAGCTGCTCGGTGACCTCCTGCTCGCACCGCTCCCCGGCGCCGAACGCGGCCGCGTACCCGTAGGCCTGGCCGTCGTCCCCGCCGCCCCGGTGGTCGAGGCACGCGTAGCGCTCCCTGGCCCGAGCGGCCGCGTCCGGGTCGACGCGCTCCAGGTAGGCGATCACCTCGTGGATCGAGCGGTAGAGGCTGTAGAGGTCCAGGCCGTAGAAGCCGGTCCGCTCCTGCGGCTCGCGCCGGTCGTTGCTCACGCGCAGCCACTCGGCGAACCGCACCACGGCCGTGTTGCGCCACATCCACGTGGGGAAGCGCTCGAATCCGAGCAGCGCCTCCTCGGCGCTGCGGTCCCCGCCGTGGCCGCGCACGTACCGGTTCACCCGGTAGGCGTCGGGCCAGTCGGCCTCCACCGCCACGGCGCGGAAGCCGCGCTCCTCGATGAGCCGCCGCGTCAAGCGCTCGCGGGCGGAGTAGAACTCCTCGCTGCCGTGCGAGGCCTCGCCCAGCAGCACGAAGCGGGCGTCGCCCACCAGGTCCAGCCAGGTGTCGTCGTCGGGCAGGCCGTCGGCCACCGGCCGGGCCTCGGCGCGGACGATCGCCACCGCCGAGCCGGCATCAGGTGGATCTGCGCGGGGCGGATCGGCCGCCTCCTCGGAGTCCGGCCCGTTCGCGGACGCCAGCAGTTCCTCGACCTCGGCGTCGCTCGTCTGGCCGAACTCGCGGTAGGACTGGCCCACCGCGCTGAACGGCTCGGGGTTCGTCGCGCACACCATCTCGTCGACCATGCCGCCCAGCTCCCGGCACGTGGCGGCCGATCCCGTGGGCACGGCCACGACGATGCCCGCCGGGCCGAGGCTGCGCACCGCCCGGATCGCGGCCCGCATCGTCGAGCCGGTGGCCAGGCCGTCGTCGACGAGCAGCACCGTCCTGCCCGACACGTCCGGCGGGGGCCTCTCGCCCCGGTAGGCCCGCTCGCGGCGGCGCAGCTCCTCGCCCTCGCGCTCGGCGACCCGGTCGATCGTCGCCCGGTCGACGCCGCTGAGGCGCACCACCTCGTCGTTGAGGACCTCGACGCCACCCGAGGCGATGGCGCCCATCGCCAGCTCCTCGTGGCCGGGGACGCCGAGCTTGCGGACGGTGAACACGTCCAGCGGGGCCCTGAGCGCCCGCGCCACCTCGTAGGCCACCGGCACACCGCCCCGCGGCAGTCCGAGGACCAGCGTGTCGGAGCGGCCCCGGTAGGGGTCGAGCAGCGCGGCCAGCGCATGGCCGGCGTCGCCTCGATCGCGGAAGACCACGTTCGGCATGCCGGGGAGATGCCCGCCGGCCGGCCCGGTTAAACGGCCCGGTCCAACCACGACGGGCGGCCCCGCCGGAGCCGCCCGCCGCCACTTCCTCGCTTACGCGGCGAGGACCGGTTGCCTGCGGTAGATGCGGATCGTGGCGAGGACCGCGATGGTGGTGCCGATGCCGTAGACGATGATGCCGCCGGTCATGTTCGCCAGGGTCACGCCGCCCATCGTGGCCAGGGCCGGCATCGCGCCGCCCGCGGCCATCTGCAGGCAGCCCATGAACGCCGAGGCCGTCCCGGCCACCTTCGGCTCCTGCGAGGACATGGCCGCCGCCCCGAGGTTCGGGAAGACGACGCCGCAGCCGAACATCATGATCGCGATGCCGCTCGGCACGGTCACCAGGTTGTCGACCCCGGCCAGCTGCACGCCGGTGAGCAGCGCGACGCCGGTCAGCGAGCACGTCAGGCCGATCACCATGCGGCGGTGCGTCTCGACGCGGTCGATCATGAACAGGTTGACCTGGTTGCCCGCCAGCAGTGACAGCGTCCCGATGGCGAAGATCGCCGAGTACGCTCCCGCCGAGGCGCCCATCTCGTTCTGCGAGATGAAGCTGAAGGTCGAGACGTACGTGAACAGCATCGAGAAGTTCAGGCACACCGCCAGGACCGGGGCGATGAAGTACTTGTCGCGCACCAGGCGGCCCAGCGTCGCCGCGAACTCGCGGGCCTCGAGCGTCTGGCGCTGGTCGGCCGGCAGGCTCTCGGGCAGGTAGCGCCACACCAGGACCGTCGCCAGCGCCGACATGACCGCCATGAACACGAACACGGCCGTCCAAGGGGCCACGATGATGAGCTGCGCCCCGATGATCGGGCCCAGCATCGGCGCGAGCATCGTGATGAACATCATCTTGGAGGTGAACCGGGTCATGTCGTCGCCCTGGAAGTGGTCGCGGATGATCGCCCGGGCGATCACCATCCCCGCCGCACCGGACAGGCCCTGGATGAAGCGGATGGCGATCAGCTGGTCGGCGTTGGTGGCCACCGTGCACAGCAGCGCCGTCAGGGTGAACGCGCCCATGCCGATCAGGAGCGGGACGCGGCGGCCGAACCGGTCCGACAGCGGGCCGAGGACGGCCTGCCCGAGCGCCAGACCCACCATCATGGACGTCAGGGTCAGCTGGATGTGCTTCTCGGTCGAGCCCAGCGACTCGGCCATGTCGGGGAAGGCGGGAAGGTACAGGTCGGTGGCGAGTGGCGCGGTCGCGGTGAGCGCGCCGAGCACGAACACCATCATCGCGATGAAACGGCGGGGATAGCCGTCGTGAGCAGCGGTCGGATTGAGCGCAGCGGCAGACACAGGCATCTCACAAAGAACGTCTTGGCAGAGAACAGGATGGGGGGAGGGCCGGCTTGCTGCGGTTCGCAAGTGTCGCCGTGAGTACGTCGTCGTCGGCTCCGGGCCCATACGAACGTAACCCCCGCCTAGCCGCCCGGCAAGTGGTTTATGGGCCATGCCACGGGCGTCGCGGAACACACCTGTCACCCCGCCCGGATAAGCTGGCGCGAACGACAGAACGGAGGGGCGAGTTGCGCGTCATGGGGATCGACCCGGGGCTGACCCGCTGCGGCGTCGGCGTCGTCGAAGGACGGCCCGGAGCGCCGGGCCGCATGATCGCGGTCGACGTCGTCCGCACCGATCCCGAAGCGCCCCTTGCCGACCGGCTCCTCGCCCTCGACGAGGGCCTGCGCCGCCACATCGAGGAGCACGAACCGGAGGCCGTCGCCGTCGAGCGGGTCTTCAGCCAGCACAACGTCGCCAGCGTCATCGGCACCGCCCAGGCCTCCGGCATCGCCCTCCTCGCCGCCGCCAGGGCCGGACTCCCCACCGCCACCTACACCCCCTCGGAGGCCAAGGCCGCCATCTGCGGCAACGGCACCGCCGACAAGCGCCAGGTGACCGCCATGGTCACAAGAGTGCTGCGCCTGAGCGAGGCGCCGAGGCCCGCCGACGCCGCCGACGCGCTCGCCATCGCCATCTGCCACCTTTGGAGGGGCGGCATGAAGGCCAGGATCGCCGCCGCCGCGAACCCGGAGCGGACCCGCGGTTCGCGCGCGCCGCACAGGAGGGGAGGACCGCGATGATCGCCCAGCTGACCGGAACGGTCGCCGCCGTAGGGGAGTCCTACGCCGTCGTCGACGTCGGCGGCGTCGGGTACGCCGTGCACGCCGGAGCCCACACGCTCGCCAACCTGAAGGTCGGCTCCCAGGTCGTCCTCCACGTCTCCACGATCGTCCGCGAGGACTCGATCACCCTGTTCGGCTTCAACGGCCCCGCCGAGCGCGACCTGTTCGAGCTGCTCCAGACCGCGCAGAAGATCGGCCCGCGCATCGCCCGCGACGCCGTCGAGGCCCTGCGGCCCGACGTCATCCGCCAGGCCATCGCCACCGGCGACACCGCCACGCTCTCGCGGATCCCCGGCGTGGGCAAGAAGAGCGCCGAGCGGATCGTCCTCGACCTGGCCGACAAGATCGGCCCGGTCGACCTCGGCTCGCCGAAACAGGCCGGCCCCCGCCCCGGCGGCTGGCGTACCCAGGTCAGCCAGGGCCTCCAGGCGCTCGGCTGGTCGGCCAAGGACGCCGAGACCGCCATCGAGAAGCTCGACGCCGAGGGTGTCGACGGCGCGGACGTGCCCACGCTGCTGAAGCAAGCCATCCGACTGCTCGGGAAGCGATAGGCCATGGACGACGAACCCGAATACACCCCCGAGGAGTGGGACGCCGCCCTCACCGCCGCCGAGGCCACCGAGCTCGACCGCCTCGCCGAGGCCGGCATCCGCCCCGGCAAGCTCGACGACGTCATCGGCCAGACCCGCGTCCGCGAGCAGATCGGCCTCCTCCTCGAAGGGGCCAGGCGCCGCGGCGCCACCCCCGACCACCTGCTGCTGTCCGGCCCGCCCGGCCTCGGCAAGACCACCCTGGCGATGATCGTCGCGGCCGAGCTCGGCGTGGGCCTGCGCCAGACCTCCGGCCCGGCCATCGAGCGCTCCGGCGACCTCGCCGCGATCCTCACCGGCCTCGCGAGAGGCGAAGTCCTGTTCATCGACGAGATCCACCGCATGGCCCGCCCCGCCGAGGAGCTCCTCTACACCGCCATGGAGGACTTCCGCGTCGACGTCATCGTCGGCAAGGGCCCCGGCGCCACCGCCATCCCGCTCGAACTCGAGCCGTTCACCCTCGTCGGCGCCACCACCCGCGCCGGGCTCCTCACCGGGCCGCTGCGCGACCGCTTCGGCTTCCTCGGCCAGCTCGAGTTCTACGGCGACGCCGAGCTCGAGGCCATCGTGAAGCGCTCGTCGGGAATCCTCGGCGTCGCGATCACCGACGAGGGCGCCGCCGAGATCGCCTCCCGTTCCCGCGGCACGCCCCGCATCGCCAACCGGCTGCTGCGCCGCGTCCGCGACTTCGCGCAGGTCCGCGCCGACGGCACCATCACCACGCCGGTCGCCTCCGAAGCCCTCGCGCTCTACGACGTCGACGAGCTCGGCCTCGACCGCCTCGACCGGGCCGTCCTGGGCGCCCTGGTCAAGACGTTCGGCGGCGGCCCGGTGGGCCTCACCACCCTCGCGGTGGCCGTGGGGGAGCAGTCCGACACCGTCGAGGAGGTCAGCGAGCCCTACCTGGTCCGCGCCGGGCTCCTGGCCCGCACGCCGCGCGGGCGCGTGGCCACCGCCGCGGGGTGGCGCCACCTGGGCCTGGCCCCGCCCGCCACCGAAGGGCTGTTCGGGACCGGCGACGCGTAGGGTTGGAACCGCAAGCAGGAGCTCCGCTCCGCCCGTCCGGCACGGACGGGTCGAAAGGCGCGGGCGGCGCGAACCGGACGCCCGGGCGCGCGAGATAGACTCCGCCCACGTCTCAAGTGACCACCAACGAAAGGCACCGCCGTGCTCTCAGCCGTAGACGTTCTCGCGCAGGATGACGCCGCCGGAGGCAGCAACCTGCTCTTCCTGATCATGATCGTCGGGTTCATCGTCCTGATGTACTTCGTCATGATCAGGCCCCAGAGGAAGCGCCAGCGCGAGCAGCAGAACATGCAGAACCAGGTCGAATCCGGCGCCCGCGTCATGACCATCGGCGGCCTGTACGGCACCGTGGTGGACTCCGACGAGGAGACCGTGACCCTTGAGGCCTCCGACGACGTCTTCCTGGTGTTCGCCCGCCAGGCCGTCGCCCGGGTCCTGCCCACCGAGGAGGAGGCCCCCGCCGAAGGCGAGACCGCCCCGATCGACGAGGACGAGGCCACGCTCACCGACGAGGACCTCGAGAAGCTCCGCTCCACCGACGAGGGCGACGACAAGCACACCGGCAAGTCCGATCGCAAGGAGTACTAGAGGGGTCGGCGACGCGAAGCTCCCGGCCCGCAGTCAGGCCGGACAAAGCCGTCGATCGCGGCCGTCTAGAATGAGCCGCGCCGACACTGCGTGTCCAAGGCCACTCCCTCCGGTCGGCGCCCGCCCTACCGGGCGGAGCCGCGGAGGCCGGCACCGCCGGACCGGGCTCTCCCTGCGCCCGCTCCGCACCAAGCGAGGAAGAGACTGACCATTGCCGTCGAACATGGGTGCAACCACGGGCGCTGACCGCCCACGGAAGAAGATCCAGCGCAAGCGCCTGCCCGTCGCCCCCTATTTTGTCGCGCTGCTGGCCGTCGTGGGCATCCTCTGGGCCGCCGCCCTCGCGGGCTCAGGATGGAAGTTCCCGACGCCGAAACTCGGTCTCGACCTCCAGGGCGGCCTGTCGATGACGCTCACCGCCCTCCAGGAGGGCAGCGACGAGCCGCCGAGCGCCGACACGATGGAGCAGGCCCGCCAGATCATCGAGGGCCGCGTCAACTCCACCGGCGTCGCCGAGCCCGAGGTCTTCGTCGAAGGCAACGAGAACATCGTGGTCAACGTGGCCGGCGACGACATCAGCGAAGAGGCCCTCCGCGACGTCGGCGCCCCCGCCGAGCTGCGCTTCCGCATCGTCACCGACTCCGCCCCCGACTACTCGGCGCTCCAGGACGCGATGGCCGAGGAGGCCCCCGAAGGGGAGACCACCCCCGAAGCCGAGTCCACCGAGAGCGAGGCGCCCGCCGAAGGCGGCGAGGAGTCCTCCGCGGCGGCCACCGACGAGCCCACGGGCGAGTCCACCACCGCCGAGTCCACCGAGACGCAGTCGGCCGAGGACGAGACCACCGGCTCCCCGCAGGTCGCCACCGCCGACGAGGACATCACCGTCGAGGACGTGTGGGCCAAGGTCGGCGAGCAGGCCGCCTCGCTCGCCCAGAGCCTGACCGCCGCCCCGACCGACGAGGCCTCCATCGCCGCCCTCGCGCCGTTCGGGGAGCTCACCGGCGACGAGGTCAACGTCCTGCCCCCCAACGTGCAGTTCTACGTCCCCTCGATCACCTGCGAGCAGCTCGGCGACCGTCCGCCGAACGCGGTCCAGGACCCCGACGCCGCGGTCGTCGCCTGCTCCGAACCCGAGCCGGTCTCCGAGGACGAGCCCGACATGAAGTTCTCCACCAAGTACCTGCTCGAGCCCGCCACCGTGCTCGGCTCGGACGTCTCCAAGGCCGACGTCGGCAACGACCAGGCCAATCTCAACAACTTCGTCGTCAACGTGCAGTTCACCGCCGACGGCGCCGACAGGTGGGGGGCCCTCACCAGCGAGAACGTCGGCCAGCAGGTCGCCATCGTCCTCGACAACGACGTGGTGAGCGCGCCGAACATCCAGGAGGCGTCGACCAACTCCACCCGGATCTCCGGCGACTTCACCGCCACCGAGGCCAACCAGCTGGCCGACCAGCTCAACTTCGGCTCCCTGCCGACCACGTTCGAGGTCCAGACCCTCAACGAGGTCACCGCGACCCTCGGCGTCGAGCAGCTCCAGGCGGGCATGATCGCCGCGGCCGTCGGCCTCGGCCTGGTCTTCCTCTACTGCATGCTGTACTACCGCCTGCTCGGCTTCGTCGTGCTCGGCAGCCTCGTCGTCTCCACGGTGATCCTGTATCCGACCATCGCGCTCCTGGGCTCGCAGATCGGCATGACGCTGACCCTCGCGGGCATCGCGGGCTTCGTGGTCGCCATCGGCATCACCGCCGACTCGTTCGTGGTGTACTTCGAACGCATCAAGGAGGAGATGGCCGGAGGCAGATCGCCGCGCTCGGCCATCCCCCGGGCCTGGGTGCGCGCCCGGCGGACCATCATCTCCGCCAGCGCCGTCTCGATGATCTCCGCGGTCGTCCTGTACTTCCTGGCGATCGGCCCCGTCCGGGCGTTCGCCTTCGCGCTCGGCCTGTCCACGCTCGTGGACGTCCTGGTGGTGTTCGTGTTCACCCACCCGATCGCCGAATGGCTGGCCCGCGGCCGGGTCCTCAGCAACGTCCACCTGTCCGGGCTCCACACGAAGACGGTCCCGGCCCCCGGCAAAGCGGCCTCGCGCGGCTAAGGAGCACCGATGAGCACCAAGCAGAAGAACGCCGAGAGCCCCAAGCGCCTCTCCATCTGGAGCCAGCTGTACCGCGGCGAGACCCAGTTCCCGATCGTCCAGTACCGCAGGCGCTGGTACCTCGTCTCGGCCGTCCTCGTCGTCGGCCTCGCCGTCGTCATGCTCACCAAGGGCTTCGTCCTGGGCATCGACTTCGCCGGCGGCGTGCAGTACACCGTGCCCCACACCGAGGCGTCCCTGACCGAGGTGGAGGACGCGGCCGTCGCCGCGGGCGCCGACCTCGGCTCCGGCCAGATCGCCGGCTCGGGCGACGACGCCTCCTACATCATCCGCACCGGCGAGATGGACCGGGAGCAGACCGACGCCGTCCGCGACGCCATGGCCGAGGAGGCCGGCATCGCCTCGGAACAGATCTCCGTCTCCACGGTCTCGGCGACCTGGGGCGCGGCGGTGTCCAATCAGGCGCTCATCGCGCTCGGGGTCTTCCTCGTCCTCATCGCCGCGTTCATCTGGCTGCGGTTCGAGCGGCGCATGGCCGCGGCCGCCCTCGCGGCCCTGATCCACGACCTCGTGCTGACCGCGGGCGTCTACTCCCTGGTCGGCTTCGAGGTCACGCCGTCGACCATCGTCGGCGCCCTGACGATCCTCGGCTACTCGCTGTACGACACCGTGGTCGTCTTCGACAAGGTCCAGGAGAACACCGCGCACCTGCTCCAGACGCGGCAGAAGACCTTCGCCGAGGCGGTCAACGACGCGATCAACCAGACCCTCATGCGGTCGATCAACACCACGATCATCGGCGTGCTGCCGGTGGCCGCGCTGCTGGTCGTCGGCGTGGGCGTCCTCGGCGTCGGCACCCTGACCGACCTGGCGCTCGTGCTGTTCATCGGCATGATCGTCGGCACCTACTCCTCGGTCATCCTGGCCGCGCCGTGGGTGGTCGACATGACCGAGCGCAGCGCGGTCTACCGCCGCCACAACCAGAAGATCGCCAACAAGCGCTCGGAGTCCAAGACCGACGCGGCGGCGGAGCACGAGGACGACGACCGGCTCCGCACCGCGAAGACCGACGAGATCCCGCTCGAACTGCTCGACGAGCCCAAGGCCACGGCGGGCGCCGGATCGGGCGGCTCGCGCCCGCAGCAGCGCCGCAGGAAGCGCCGCTAGCGCAGGACACGGCGAAGGGCGGGCGGATCCGATCGGATCCGCCCGCCCTTCGCGTCCTCGGGAGTCGCCCGCTATTCCTCGTCGCCCCGCATCTTCGAGGCGGCGTCGCGGCCCTTCTCCTTGAGGTCGTCCATGAAGCCGCCCTGCTCGTCCTCTTCGCCGGACTCCTGGTCCTTGTTGAACATGTCGCCGGCCTTGTCCTTGGCCTGGTCGCCCATGTCCGAGGCCTTGTCCCTGGCCTTGTCCTTCATCTCGTTGAACTTGTCGTCCATCCCCACGGTGAACCCCCTCCTTGCGTGAGTCCGTTCAATATAAGGGCTCAGAGGCGCCTCGGGGGCGCACTCGCGGAAGAGCGCGGACCGCCCCCGCGTACACCCGTGGTCGAATCCCGGACGCGACTCCAGGCTGATTCGCCGCGCCCCGCCTCCGCCGTAGCGTGGCCGCAACGACGCACCACCGGCAGTGGAGACGACATGAACGACACAGTAAAACCCCAGGCCAAGGCCAGAACAGCGATCATCGTCGGCGGAGGCGTGGCCGGTCCGACGGCCGCGCTCGCGCTGCGCCGGGCCGGTATCGAGGCCGTCGTCCACGAGGCCCGCGACACCCGCCCCGAGCCCGGCGGCGGTCCGCTCTCGGTCGCCGCCAACGGCCAGGCCGCCCTCGACCTCGTCGGCGCCGGGCACCTGCTCGACGGCATCGCCGTGCCCACGCCCCGGTTCATCGTCCAGAGCTACACCGGCAAGGTCCTCGGCGAGATGAACGACGCCCCCGACCGGCGTCCCCGCATGACCCTCCCGCGCGGCACCCTGACCGCGGCGCTCGGGCGCCACGCCGAGTCCGAGGGCGTCGAGTTCGCCTACGGCAAGCGCTTCGTCGGCGCCGTCGACACCGGCCGCAGCGTCATAGCCCGGTTCGACGACCACACCACCGCCGAGGCCGACGTCCTCATCGGCTGCGACGGCATCCACTCGGCCGTGCGCGCCGCCATCGACCCGAAGGCGCCCGAACCGCGCTACACCGGCCTGGTCGGCTTCGGCGGCCACGTCGACGCGGGCGGCCTGCCCGACACCGGCGGCGCCCAGCACTTCGTGTTCGGCCGCAAGGCCTTCTTCGGATACCAGATCGAAGCGGGCGAGTGCGGCTGGTACGCGAACCTCCCCGTCAAGCGCATCGGCCAGGGCGAGCTGCGCGAGACCGGCATCGACGCCTGGACCGAGCGCCTGCGCCTCGCCTTCGCCCGCGACGACAGCCCCGCCCTGGCGATCCTTGACCGCGTGACGCCCGAGACCTTCATCCCGGCGCACAGGCTCGAAGACCTGCCGCGCGTGCCGCGCTGGTCGAAGGGCCGGACGGTGCTCGTCGGCGACGCCGCCCACGCCACCTCCCCGTCCTCGGGCCAAGGAGCGTCGCTCGCGGCCGAGTCGGCCGTCGAACTCGCCATATGCCTGCGCGACCTCCCGCCCGAGGCGGCCTTCCGCGCCTACCGGCACCGCCGCGGCGACCGCGTCGAGCGCGTCATCGCGATGGCGGCGAGGACGAACCGGGCCAAGGCCGCGGGCCCGGTGGCGGCGAGGCTCCGCGACCGCTTCATGCCCTTCTTCATGGAGAAGTTCAACACGCCCGAGAAGACCGCCTGGCAGTACGCCTACCGCATCGACTGGGAGGCCGCCGCCTAGTAGAGGACGGCGCGCCTCAGATCTTGGACTCGGCCCCGGTGAGGCGGTAGGCGTCGTAGACGCCGTCGACCTTGCGGATGACCTTGATGATGTGGTCGAGGTGCTCCGGGTTCGCCATCTCGAAGGTGAAGCGCGACAGCGCCACCCGGTCCCTGGTCGTGGTGACCGTGGCCGACAGGATCGACACCCGCTCACCGGACAGCACCTGCGTCACGTCGGCCAGCAGGCGGTGGCGGTCCAGCGCCTCGACCTGCACCGTCGCCACGAAGGTCGCCTGGTCGTCCTCGTCGGACCAGCGGACCTCCAGCACCCGGTCCGGCTGCAGCTCGATGCGCTCCTCGGCGTTCTCGCAGTCCCTGCGGTGGATGCTGATCACGTGGTAGCGCGTCGCGAAGCCGATGATCGAATCGCCCGGGATCGGGTTGCAGCAGTGCGCGAGGCGCACCGGCATGTCGCCCTCGTCCATGCCCGCCACCGTCACCGCGACGTGGATGTCGCCGTGCGCCTCCGGCACGATCCTGGCCGGCTGCGTCGGCGCCGTCGCCTCCGCCATGTCCTCGGTGGCGCCCTCGGCGCCGCCCTGGACCTCCAGCAGCCGCGTCACCACGTGCGTCGGCGAGATGTGGTGCTCGCCCAGCGCCGCGTACAGCGCCTCGACGTCCTTGAGGTTCAGGTCCTTCGCGAGCGAGGTCAAATTGTCGTGCGTGAGCATCCGCTGCATCGGCATGCGGCGCTTGCGCATCGCGCGGGTGAGCTCCTCCTTGCCGAGCTCGATCGCCTCCTCGCGGCGCTCCTTCTTGAAGTGCTGCTTGATCTTGGTGCGGGCGCGCGGGCTCTTGACGAAGTTCAGCCAGTCCTCGCTCGGCGCGGCCGTCTCCGAATTCGAGGTGAACACCTCGACCACGTCGCCGTTCGACAGGGTCGACTCCAGCGGCACGATCTTGCCGTTCACCTGCGCGCCGATGCACCGGTTGCCGACCTCGGTGTGGACGGCGTAGGCGAAGTCGACCGGCGTCGAGCCCGCGGGCAGCGCGATCACATCACCCTTGGGAGTGAACACGTACGCCTCCGAGGAGGCCAGGTCGAAGCGCAGCGCGTCGAGGAACTCCGAGGGGTCGGCCGCCTCCCGCTGCCAGTCCAGCAGCTGGCGCAGCCACGCCATGTCGTCGATGTGGGCCGGGGGACCGGCGACGGTGGAGTTCTTCGTCTCCTTGTACTTCCAGTGCGCCGCGATGCCGTACTCGGCGGTGCGGTGCATCGCCATGGTGCGGATCTGCATCTCCACCGGCTTGCCGTTCGGCCCGATGACCGTCGTGTGCAGCGACTGGTACATGTTGAACTTCGGCATCGCGATGTAGTCCTTGAAGCGGCCCGGCACCGGCTGCCAGGACGCGTGGATCACCCCGAGCGCCGCGTAGCAGTCCCGCTCGTCCTCGACGAGGATCCGCAGGCCGACGAGGTCGTAGATGTCGTTGAAGTCGCGGCCGCGCACGATCATCTTCTGGTAGATCGAGTACAGGTGCTTCGGCCGCCCCGTCACCTCCGCCTTGATGCGGGAGTCCTTCAGCTGGTCCTTGACCTGCGCGGTCACCTGCTGGAGCAGCATCTCGCGCTGCGGGGAGTGCTCGGAGACCAGGCGCGCGATCTCGGCGTAGCGCTTCTTGTACAGCGTCGCGAACGAGAGGTCCTCGAGCTCCCATTTGATGGTGTTCATCCCGAGCCGGTGGGCGAGCGGCGCGAGGATCTCAAGCGTCTCGCGGGCCTTCTGCTCCTGCTTCTCGGGCGCCAGGAACGTCAGCGTGCGCATGTTGTGCAGCCGGTCGGCGAGCTTGATGACCAGCACGCGCGGGTCCTTGGCCATCGCGACGACCATCTTGCGGATCGTCTCGGCCTTGGCCGCGTCCCCGAGCTTCACCTTGTCGAGCTTGGTGACGCCGTCGACCAGGAGCGCGACCTCGCCGCCGAACTCCTCCGACAGTTCCTCGACCGTGTACTCGGTGTCCTCGACCGTGTCGTGCAGCAGCGCCGCGACCAGCGTGTTCGTGTCCATGCCGAGCTCGGCGAGGATCGAGGCCACCGCGAGCGGGTGCGTGATGTACGGGTCACCGGACTTGCGGAACTGGCCGCTGTGCAGGCCCTCGGCCCTCGTGTAGGCCTGCTGGAGCAGCCGCACGTCGGCCCGCGGGTGGGCGGCCCGGTGGGCCGCCACCAGGGGTTCGAGGACCTCGGGCAGCGTCGAGGACTGCCATGGCGCGTTGAACCGCGCCAAGCGGGCGCGCATGCGCCTGCCGGTGGGGGGCCCGACCGAGACGGCCTCCGAGCCGGAGGCCCGCGTCCCGGTGTCCGCGGCCTTGCCGTCCGGCCCTGCGGCTCGTTCGGTCACCACCGTCGCCTCCTCGAACTCACTGAACCAAGTAGCGGCCCGCAGGACTCGCCGTGGGAGCCTGCAACGCTCATCAAGCTTAGGCTCCCATCGTAGCCGGGTCTACCAGCGGACCAGAGCGACCAGGTCACATGACGCCCGCGGCGGCGACCTCCTGCACGATGTCGAGACCGGAGGTGATCTGCCCCAGAATCGTGTAGCTCGCCGGGTTCAGCGTCGAGTCCTCGTAGACGATGAAGAACTGGCTGCCGGTGGTCCCGGCCCCGGCGTTCGCCATCGCGAGGGTCCCGGCCGGGTAGTTGTTCTCGGTGCCCGCGGGCATGTTCTCCTCGGCCATCTCGTAGCCCGGGCCGCCCATGCCCGCGCCCTGCGGGTTGCCGGACTCGATCGCGGCGCGCGCGTCGGGATCACCGCATTGGAGGACATAGATGCCCTGGGTGGTCAGCCGGTGGCACTGCTGGCCGTCGAAGTAGCCCTGCCCGGCCAGGTGCGTGAACGAGCCGGCCGTGCACGGGGCGTTCGCCGTGTCGATGTCGGCGGTGACGACGCCGAGGTTGGTGACGATCGTCATCTCCTGCGTCCCGGCGGCGGGCTCGACGGTCGCGGGCACGGTGTCGCCGCCGGTCGGCGTGTACGCGCACTCGGCGGTGGACGACGCGTCGGGGGCGCTCAGCGACATGCACTCGAGGTAGACGTCGGTGGCGGGCTGCCCGTCGCCGGCCCCGCTCGACTCGCCGGTCGCACCTTCGCCGCTGGGCTCGATGCCGTCGCAGCGCGCGGCGGCGCCCTCGGCGTTCGCCACGGTCTCCTCGATCGGCGTGTCGTTGCCGCCCGCGGGGGTCTCGGCGCTCGTCTCGGTGTCGCCCGGGGTCGCCGAGTCGCTCTCGTCGTCCGGCGAGAACACGGTGACGGCGATCCACGCGATGAGCACCAGCGCGACGAGCGCGCCGACGCCGCCGAGGCTCCACCAGACGGTGCGCTGCCTGCGCTCCTGCTCCGCCTTCTGGGACATGCGCTGCTGGAGCTGCTGGCGGGCGGCCATGCGCTGGGATTGTTTCGACGCCACCGTCGGTTCTCCTTCGAATTCGTCGTCTGCTGAGGGGGCTATTCGGTCGACTCGCCGCTGGGGGTCTCGCTCGCCTCGGCGGTGGCGCTGGCCTCGCCGCTGGGGGCCTCGCTCGCCGCGTCCGTCGGCTCGGTGCTGGGCGCGTCGGTGACCTGGGAGGTGGGGGTCTGGGTCACGGCCGGGTCGTCGGCGGGCTCCTCGGAGTCGAAGAAGCCGCTCTGCCACAGGTACCCGGCCGTCAGGAGCACGGCGATGGCCAGCAGTCCGAAGGCGGCCTGGAGCTGGCGGCGCCTGCGGAGCCTGCCCGCCAGGCGCGCGTTCTTCTTCGCGTTCGCGATGCGCTGCTTGCGCCGCTCCATGTGCTTGGACTTGGCGGGCACTGCGGGGCCTCCTCGGTTACCGGTCTTGAAGCCGCCGGGCCGTGCATCGGCCCGGTTCGCGTAGCAAGGGGTTACGCGAACTGGAGTGTATCGGGCGCTGTCAGGCGGGCCACTGCTGCCTGCCAGGTGTATCCTGAGGCGCGGCGAGAGAAGGGGGAGCGGGTGCTCATCGAGACGCTTGTGGCTGATGCGTTCGGCACGAACTGCTACGTGCTGTCCGGTGGCCGCGGCTCGGAGTGCGTCGTCGTCGACCCCGGCGTCGGGATCGCCCCGCGGCTGGAGGACGTGCTCGCCGAGCACCGGCTCAAGCCCGTCGCCGTCATCCTCACCCACGGGCACATCGACCACACGTACTCGGTGGCGCCCGTCTGCGGCGCGAACGACGTCCCGGCCTACATCCACCCCGGCGACACCCACATGCTGGAGGACCCGGCGCTCGGCTTCGGCCCCGCCAGCCGCGCCATGTTCGGCACCGGCCTGGACTGGACCGAACCCGACGACGTCGAGGTCCTCGCCGACGGCGCCACCCTCGAACTCGCCGGGCTCCGCTTCCGCGTCGACCACGCCCCCGGGCACACCCCCGGCTCGGTCATGTTCCACACCGGCGCCGAACACGGCACCGGCGCCGAGGCCCCGCACACGCTCTCGGGCGACGTCCTCTTCGCGGGCGCCATCGGCCGCACCGACCTGCCCGGCGGCAGCGACGCCCAGATGCGGGACAGCCTCGAACGCAAGGTCCTGCCGCTCGACGACGAGGTCGTCGTCCTGCCCGGGCACGGCCCGCGCACCACGATGGCCGCCGAGCGCGAGTCCAACCCGTACCTCAAGCAGGTGGCGGAGCATTCGCGGCGCTGAGCGCCGCCCTGCCACCGTCCGCACATCGCACGCAGCCAGTCCGAACGAGGAGACCGCCATGCCACGACCCCAGCCGCTCTCGGGATTCCCCGAACTGCTGCCCCGGCAGCGCATCGTCGAGCAGCAGGTCGTCGACCATCTCCGCCGGGCCTTCGAACTCCACGGCTTCGCGAACCTCCGGACCCGCGCCGTCGAGCCCATGGACCAGCTGCTCCGCAAGGGCGAGACGTCCAAAGAGGTCTACGTGCTGCGCCGCCTCCAGGCCGACGCCGAGGGCGCCGACGCCGGGCTCGGTCTCCACTTCGACCTGACCGTGCCGTTCGCGCGCTACGTCCTGGAGAACGCCGGGAAGCTCAACTTCCCGTTCCGCCGCTACCAGATCCAGCCGTGCTGGCGCGGCGAGCGCCCCCAGGAGGGCCGCTACCGCGAATTCCTCCAGGCCGACATCGACATCGTCGACCAAGGCGAGCTGCCCGCCCACTACGAGGTCGAGATCCCGCTCGTCATCGCCGACGCCCTGCGCGGCCTGCCGCTGCCGCCGGTGCGCATGCACGTCAACAACCGCAAGCTCTCCCAGGGCTTCTACCAGGGCGTGGGCATCGGCGACACCGAAGGGGCCCTGCGGATCGTCGACAAGCTCGACAAGATCGGCGCCGACGCGGTCGCGAAGCTCCTCGTCGACGAGGTCGGGGCCACCCCCGAGCAGGCCGAGGCGTGCCTGAGCCTGGCCGAGATCAGCGCCGAGGACGCCTCCTTCGTCGACCGCGTCAAGGCCCTGGGCGTCACCGACCCGCTCCTGGAGGAGGGCCTCGCCGAGCTCGCCGCCGTCGTCGAGGCCGCCGCGAAGGAGGCCCCCGGCCTGGTCGTCGCCGACATGAAGATCGCCCGCGGCCTCGACTACTACACCGGCACGGTCTACGAGACCGTCATGGAGGGCTACGAGAGTCTCGGCTCGATCTGCTCGGGCGGCCGCTACGACACGCTCGCCTCCGACGGCAAGCACACCTACCCCGGCGTGGGCCTGTCGATCGGCGTCTCGCGGATCCTGGTGCCCCTGCTCCAGGCTGGAAGCCTCACGGCCACCCGCGAGGTCCCCACCTGCGTGCTCGTGGCCCTCGCCAACGAGGACGAGCGGCCCGCGTCGAACGCGATCGCCCAGAGGCTTCGCGCCCGCGGCATCCCGACGCAGGTCTCGCCCTCGGCGGCCAAGTTCGGCAAGCAGATCAAGTTCGCCGACAAGCGAGGCATCCCGTTCGTGCTCTTCTCAGGGGAAGACGGACATCAGATGAAGGACATCCGCTCAGGCGAGCAGGTCGCGGTCGACGTGGACGCCTGGGAGCCCCCGGCCGAGGACCTCCACCCGAGCATCGTCGCCCAATAGCATCGTCACCGAATAGCACTGCCGCCCGATAGCGAGACGCCGGGCGCCCTCTCGGGGCGCCCGGCGATCATCCGTTCAGGCCGTCGCCTCGACCGCCCGGCCTTCGGCGGCCGCCTCCCGCTCCATGCGGTGGCGGCGCACCGGCAGCCCGAGCGTCGGGTGGGCGACGCCCCACACCGCGCCCTTGCAGACGAGTTCCTTGTAGCGGGCGGCCGTCCTCCCCTTGAGCAGCGAGCCCTTGGCCCGGTCGTCGGCGGTGACGAACTGGATGAGCCCGTCGCGGCGGCCGAGACTGATGCACTGGTTGAAGTACCGCAGCGGGGCCTTGGGGATCTTGCGGCCGGTCAGGCGCGCGGCGATCGCGTCGGCGGCCTGCCAGGCCACGGGAACGCCCGAGGCGCAGGACATGCGCAGCGGCTTGTCGCCCGGGCCCATCGCCAGCGCGGCGTCGCCGACGGCGTACACGTCCGGGTGCGAGACCGAGCGCATGGTGGCGTCGACGACGATCTGGCCGGTGCCGGAGACCTCGAGCGTGGAGGCGGCGGCGATCGGGTGGACGGCGAAACCGGCGGTCCACACCGTCACGTCGGCCCCGACGGCCCGGCCGCCTTCAAGGACCACGCCGCCCGCCTCGACGCGTTCGACGGCCGCGCGCTCGTGGACGGTGATGCCGAGCCGTTCGACGACGCCGCGCAGGTGACTCCGGCCCCTGCCGCTGAGCCAGCCGCCCAGGCCCTCGCGCGCGGCGAGCGCGACGTCGAGGTCGGGCCGGGTCTCGGCGATCTCGGTGACGGCCTCCAGGCCGGTCAGCCCGCCGCCGACGACCAGGACCCGCGCGCCCGCACCGAGTTCGGCGAGGCGCTCGCGCAGGCGCAGCGCCCCCGGGCGGCTCGCGAGCTCGTAGGCGTGCTCGGCGACGCCGGGCACCCCGTGGTCGGCCGCGGCGCTGCCCAGACCGTAGACGAGGGTGTCGTAGGCGAGCTCGTCGCCGCTCTTGAGCGCGACGGTCTTGGCCTCGACGTCGACGGCGGTCACCCGGTCGACGCGCAGCCGCACGCCCGTGCCCTGGAACATGTCGGCCAGCGGCCGCGGCTTGAGGTCCTGCCCGGCGGCGAGCTGGTGCATGCGGACGCGCTCGACGAAGTCGGGTTCGGCGTTGACGAGCGTGAGGTGGACGTCCTCGCGGCGCAGCCGCTTGGCGAGGCGGCCGGCGGCGATGGCCCCGGCGTATCCGGCTCCGAGGACGACGATGCGGTGATTCATGGTCTGCTCCTGTCTTGGCGTGTTCGCCTCCTGAACCGGATGGCGGCGCGATTCCTGACAGGCGCGGCCTATGAGGCCTGACACACGGTGGTCACCAGGCGCTCATGATCGGTTCGCCGTGGTCGCCCGAGCGCCACTGGCGCTCGGCCCTGACCAGCTTGTCGGGGTTGACCATGTTGCGGACCGCCGAGACCCGCCCGCCGGTCACCTCGATGCCCATGATGCCGGCGAGGCGGCCGTCGACGACCGCCACCAGCGCCGGGGCGCCGTTGACGACGGCCGTGTGGATGGCGGCCGGGCCGCCGAGGAGTTCGCGCTTGGCCGCGCCGGGCTTGAACAGGCCGCGCAGGAACTTCGCGACCGCGAGCGCCCCGGAGAACGGCTTGGCGCGTGCGGGGACCTTGCCGCCGCCGTCGCCCACGGCCACGGCGTCTTCGGTGAGGAGCTTGACGAGCGCCTCGACGTCGCCGCCGGCGGCGGCGGCCAGGAACTCGTCGATGACCTTGCGGGCGGCGGCCCGGTCGACCTCGGCGCGGGGCACCTCCGCGGTGAGATGGCGCTTGGCGCGGTGGAAGGTCTGCTGGCTGCCGGCCTCGGTGATGTCGAGGATCGCGGCGATCTCGGCGTGCGAGTGGGAGAAGGCCTCGCGCAGGACGTAGACGGCGCGCTCGGTGGGGGAGAGGCGCTCCATGACCACGAGCACGGCCAGGGAGACCGATTCGCGCTGCTCGGCGGTGTCGGCCGGGCCGAGCATCGGGTCGCCGTCGAGGACCGGCTCGGGCAGCCATTGGCCCACGTAGGTCTCGCGCCTGGCCCGCGCCGACGTCAGCTGCGTCAGGCACAGATTGGTGAGGACCTTGGTCAGCCACGCCTCGGGCACCTGGATGTGCTCGCGATCGGCGGCGTCCCAGCGCAGGAAGGTCTCCTGGACGGCGTCCTCGGCCTCGCTCGCGGATCCGAGCAGGCGGTAGGCGATGGCCCCCAGGCGTGCCCTGGAGGCCTCGAAGAGGTCGACCTCGTGCGAACGCAGCGGCATGGTCCGATCCTATCCGCGACGCCGCCGCACCGGCGATGCGGCGGACCGGACCCGCGTCCGGTCCGCTACTCGACCTCGCGGACGCAGTAGATCGCCGTGATCGAGTCGATCTCGGGGTCCCAATCGCGTCCGGCGGAGACGGCGGTGTCGGTGAAGTAGTACTGCGTCCAGTCGTAGCCGTCGCAGGCGTTGCTGGCCGCCACCGAGTGCCATTCGTCCTCGGGGTCGGGGTCGTCGGGGGACTGCTCGACGTGGATCACCAACCAGTAGGCGCTCTCGGAGTCGCAGGGCACGACGTAGAAGCCCTCGTCGGAGTTCTCGATGCACTCGTCCTCCACCGGCACGCGGTAGACGGCCTCGTCGGACTCGGTGGTCGCCTCCTCGGGCGAGGGCGACTCGGAGGTGACCTCGTCGGACGGGCTCGGATCGTCGCTGGTCTCCACGACGGCGACCGGGTCCTCGGTCTCCTCGTCACCGCCGGTCAAGGTGATGCCGACGAAGATCGCCCCCGCCGCGATGACCGCGACGACGATGACGAGGGTCGCGATCAGGGGCGTGTTCGACGACCCGCCCGGCGGCGGGGGCGCGGGCTGGCCCGGCTGGAACGCCTGGCCCGGGTACTGCCCGGGAGGCGGGGTGCCGCCGGGCGGCACGCTGCCGGGCACGACGCTCATCGGCGGGTTCGCCTGGTACCCGGGCTGCCCGTAGGACGTCTGGCCGTACGGGTCGGGGCGCGAGTAGGGGTCGGCGTCGGTGGTGAAGTGCTGGGGCTGCGAGGGCGGACCGTACCCGGGCTGCTGCTGGTTGGGGTCGTACGGGTTCGGGGGCGGGTAGCTCATCTGGTTCTCCGTTGCATCGCCGGGGGACGGGCCGGTGCTCCCACCCATTCTAGGTGGCCAGTGCGACCGTCCCGAACACGACGAGGGCCGCCCGGCGGAGACGCCGGGCGGCCCTGCGGCCGTTCAGGGTGCTAGTGGTCGATGACGCACAGGATGCCCCAGACCTTGCCCTCCACGCCCGTGACCGGCCACGGGTAGTAGTTGGCGTCCGGGCACCCGCCCAGTTCGGCGTCCGACTCCTCCTGGGTCATCTCGACCGGCGGGGAGACCACCTCCGAGTTGATGACCTCGTAGACCGCGTTCGGGTCGTCGCAGGAGACGCTCCACCAGCCATCGGTGCTGTCGTCGAAGCACAGGCCGACGTCGGGAGTGATCGGCATGCGTCCCTGGTCGTCGGCCTTCTCGATGGCCTCGACGCAGTACAGGTGGTCGACCGGGCCGCCGAGGCCCTCGACCGACTCGGTGTAGACGTACTGGTAGCTCTTCCACAGCTGGCCGAGCTCCCAGCCCATGACCTCTTCGCCGCACAGGTCGATCACGGCTTGCGTGTCGGTCAGCTCGCCGGACATGTCGACCTCGGCGCCCGAGTCGTTCGAGACCGCGGTGATGGTCCAGAACGCGTTCGGGTCGTCGCAGGGGACGACCAGGTCGTCGGTCTCGCTCGAGAGCGCGTCGGCCATGCAGTCGCCGACCTCGGCCGCCTCGGCGGCCTCCACCTGGTCGTCGTTCAGCGTGTCGTTGTTCGGGTCGGTGTCGTCGCTCGAGTCGCCGCCCAGGAAGACGCGCAGGGCGATGACGATGCCGATCACCACGACGGTGCCGACGGCGCCCAGGATCTTCGCGGTGGCGCCGCCGCCCTTGTTGCCGGCCGGGGGCATCGGCGGCGGAGGGGCGCCGTAGCCGCCGGGCTGCGGGGGCGGCGGGTAGCCGGGCTGCTGCTGGCCGTAACCCGGCTGCTGCGGGGGGTAGCCCGGCTGCTGCGGCACGGGCCCACCCTGCTGCGAAGGATAGCCCGGCTGCTGAGGCTGCTGGCCGTAGCCAGGAGGCGGAGGGTTGCCGCCGGGTGGGGGATAGGTCATTGGTGAACTGCTCCTTGAAAACGTATTGTTGCAATGCCGACGGATGTACGGCAGGTGTCGTCGCGGCGGTGCCAGGGGTGGCTTGCGAGCTTCGCCATGACTCTGCCAGAGACGACCGACATGTCTCGCCCTGGACGCTCCAGGGGACGGCGTGCCGGCCTCGCCTCGGCAGGTGCCTCGATCACGGTGATGGGTGCCGTGCGATCTCAACACTCTAACCACCCCGCGCAACGCGCCCGCGCGCCGTTCCCACTCGGATGGGCGCGCTGCACGCCCATTGCGGCACGCTTGCGCAGGGAAATGACGTCCGGGAGGAAAACGCCCGGGCCGCTCGGATCGTAGGACGATGCCGTCCGCCAGATGAGCGATGCATTACACTCGTCTGACACTTTGTTTGCATTCTTTCGGGCCGACGTCGTCCCGTATGAGATACCGCCGTGTTCCAGCGCCCCACAGGCTGGAACGCTCGACGACGAAGGAGGCCAAGGTTGCGTTCTGCCATGCACCACGAACCAGGTCTTTACCGCCCGGAATGGGAGCACGACGCCTGCGGCGTCGCCTTCGTTGCGGACATGCAAGGCCGGGCCGCCCACAGCGTAGTCGAGCGCGGCCTGTCCGCGCTCGTCCGCATGGAGCACCGCGGCGCCACCGCCCCCGATCCGGACTCGGGTGACGGCGCCGGCATCATGCTCCAGATCCCCGACGCCTTCTACCGCGACGTGGTCGATTTCACCCTTCCCGAGGCCGGCCGCTACGCCGCCGGGCTCGTCTTCACACCGCTGGACGACGAGGACGCCACCGTCCACGCGCGCGCCATCGTCGAGAAGTACGCCGTCGCCGAGGGCTGCCGCGTCATCGGCTGGCGCGAGGTGCCCGTCGATCCCACCGGGCTCGGCGCGGGCGCGCTGGCCTCCATGCCCCGCGTCAGCCAGGTCTTCCTCGCCGCCGAGGACGGCGCCGCGGCCGGGATCGAGCTCGACCGGCTCGCCTACGCCGTGCGCAAGCAGGCCGAGCGCGAGATCCGCGAGCGCCGGTTCTCCGGCGCCGCCGTCGTCGGCCTCTCGGCCCGCACCATCGTCTACAAGGGGATGCTGACGCCCGCGCAGGTGCCGCAGTTCTACCCCGACCTGCGCGACGAGCGGCTCGCCAGCGCCATCGCGCTGGTCCACTCCCGCTTCTCCACCAACACGTTCCCGTCCTGGCCGCTGGCCCACCCGTTCCGGATGGTCGCCCACAACGGCGAGATCAACACGATCAGGGGCAACCGCAACTGGATGCGGGCCCGCCAGGCCGAGCTCGCCAGCTCGCACCTGCCCGGCCGCCTGCGGCGCCTGCTCCCGATCAACACGCCCGGCGCCTCGGACTCCCTCGCGTTCGACGAGGTCGTGGAGCTGCTGCACCTGGGCGGGCGGAGCCTGCCCCACGCGATGCTCATGATGATGCCCGAGGCCTGGGAGCACAACGCGACCATGGACCCCAAGCGGCGCGACTTCTACCGCTACCACGCGGCGATCATGGAGCCGTGGGACGGCCCGGCCGCGGTCTGCTTCACCGACGGCACCCAGATCGGCGCCGTCCTCGACCGCAACGGCCTGCGCCCCGCCCGCTGGTGGCGCACCACCGACGACCTCGTCGTCCTCGCCTCCGAGTCCGGCGTCGTCGACTTCGCGCCCAGCGAGGTCGCCGAGAAGGGCCGGCTGACGCCCGGGCGCATGTTCCTGGTCGACACGGCCGCCGGCCGCATCGTCGATGACGAGGAGATCAAGGACGACCTCGCCAAGGAGCACCCCTACGGCGACTGGCTCCACGCCGGGCTCATCCGCCTCGAGGAGCTGCCCGAACGCGAGCACGCCGTCTACAACGCCGAGACGGTGCGCCGCCGCCAGCTCACCTTCGGCTACAGCGACGAAGAGCTGCGCATGGTCCTGGCCCCCATGGCCGCCTCCGGCGCCGAGCCGGTCGTCTCCATGGGCTCGGACACGCCCATCGCGGGGCTCTCGAAGCGCCCGAAGCTGCTCTACGACTACTTCACGCAGCTGTTCGCGCAGGTCACCAACCCGCCGCTCGACGCCATCCGCGAGCAGCTGGTCACCGCGCTCGGCACCATGATCGGCCCCGAGGGGAACCTCCTGGAGCCCGGGCCGTACTCGTGCCGCCAGATCGAGCTGTCCCGCCCGATCCTCGACAACGACGAGCTCGCCAAGATCCTCGACATCGACGAGGACGGCGACATGCCCGGCTTCAAGGCCGTGCGCGTCTCCGGCGTCTACAAGGTCCGCCACGGCTCGCGCGGCATGAAGGACCGCCTGACCGAGATCTGCCGCCACGTCTCCGAGGCCATCGAGGACGGCGTGCGCATCTTCGTCCTGTCCGACCGCGACTCCACCGCCGACCTCGCGCCGATCCCCTCGCTCCTGCTCACCGCGGCCCTGCACGAGCACCTCGTGCGCGAGCAGACCCGCACCAAGATCGCCATGGTGGTCGAGAGCGGCGACTGCCGCACCGTCCACCACGCCGCGGTCCTCATCGGCTACGGCGCCGCCGCCGTCAACCCCTACCTCGCGTTCGACTCCATCGAGGAGCTGTGCGACGAGGGCGTGGTCGAGGCCGAGCCCGCCCAGGCCGTGCGCAACTACATCGACGGCCTGTGCAAGGGCGTGCTCAAGGTGATGTCCAAGATGGGCATCTCCACGATCGCGTCCTACACCGGCGCGGAGGTCTTCGAGGCCGTCGGCCTCGACGCCGACTTCGTCGACCGCTACTTCACCGGCACCGACTCCCGCATCGGCGGCATCGGCCTCCAGACCATCGCCAAAGAGGTCGCCGAGCGCCACCGGCGCGCCTACGAGCGGCCCGTCGACCCCGCCCAGCCGCTGCCGCCCGGCGGCGACTACCAGTGGCGCCGCGAAGGCGAGGTCCACCTGTTCAACCCCGAGACGGTGTTCCTGCTCCAGCACGCCACCCGCTCGGGCCAGTACGAGGTGTTCAAGCGCTACACCAGCAAGGTCGACGCGATCGCCGCCGACTCCGGGCTGCTGCGCGGCATGCTCGACTTCGAGACCGACTCGCGCGAGGCGGTCCCGATCGACGAGGTCGAGCCGGTCGAGTCGATCGTCAGGCGGTTCCACACCGGCGCCATGTCCTACGGCGCGCTCTCCCAGGAGTCGCACGAGACTCTCGCGATCGCCATGAACCGCCTCGGCGGGCGCTCGAACTCCGGCGAGGGCGGCGAGGACGCCGAGCGCCTCTACGACCCCGAGCGGCGCAGCGCCATCAAGCAGGTCGCCTCGGGCCGCTTCGGCGTCACCAGCGAATACCTGGCCACGGCCGACGCGATCCAGATCAAGATGGCCCAGGGCGCCAAGCCCGGCGAGGGCGGCCAGCTGCCCGGCAAGAAGGTCCATCCGTGGATCGCCGCGACCCGCAACGCCACGCCCGGCGTCGGGCTCATCAGCCCGCCGCCGCACCACGACATCTACTCGATCGAGGACCTCGCCCAGCTCATCCACGACCTCAAGCACGCCGGAGGCGGCGACGCCGAGGTCCACGTGAAGCTCGTCAGCGAGGTCGGCGTCGGCACCGTCGCCGCCGGGGTCTCCAAGGCCAAGGCCGACACGATCCTCATCTCCGGCTACGACGGCGGCACCGGCGCCGCCCCGGCCAACTCGGTCAAACACGCCGGGACGCCCTGGGAGATCGGCCTCGCCGAGGCCCAGCAGACCCTCATCGGCAACGGCCTGCGCGACCGCGTCAAGGTCGAGGTCGACGGCGCGATGAAGACCGGCCGCGACGTCGTCGTCGCCGCGCTGCTCGGCGCCGAGGGCTACGGCTTCGCCACCGCGCCGCTGGTCGTCGCGGGCTGCGTCATGATGCGCGTGTGCCACCTCGACACCTGCCCGGTCGGCGTGGCCACCCAGGACCCGCTGCTGCGCGCGCGCTACAACGGCAGCCCCGAGTTCGTCGAGAACTTCTTCCGCTACATCGCCGAAGAGGTCCGCGAGTACCTCGCCCGGCTCGGCTACCGCTCCCTCGACGAGGCCATCGGCAACGTCGAGCGGCTGCGCCAGACCGCCGGGGAGGGCCGCAAGGCCGCCCGCATCGACCTGTCCAACGTCATCGCATCGCCCGTCGAGGGCACGCGCGTGCGGGTCCGCCTCCAAGACCACGAGGTCGAGCGGACCCTCGGCGCCCAGCTCGTCGACATCGCCAGGCCCGCGATCGAGGAGGGCCGCACCGTCGCGGCCGACCTCGCGATCCGCAACACCGACCGCTCGGTCGGCGCGCTCCTGGGGGCCGCGGTCAGCCGCGTCCACCGCGAGGGCCTGCCGGACGGGTCGATCGACCTGACCTTCAGGGGCACCGCCGGGCAGTCCTTCGGCGCGTTCCTCACCCGCGGGGCGAACTTCAAGCTCATCGGCGACGCCAACGACTACCTCGCCAAGGGCCTCTCGGGCGGCCGGATCGTGCTGCGGCCCGACGCCGGGGCGCCCTTCAAGGCCGAAGAGAACGTCATCGCGGGCAACACCATCCTCTACGGGGCCACCTCCGGCGAGGTCTACATCCGCGGCAAGGTCGGCGAGCGCTTCGGCGTCCGCAACTCCGGGGCCGTCGCCGTCGTCGAGGGCGTCGGCGACCACGGCTGCGAGTACATGACCGGCGGCACCGTCCTCGTCCTCGGCCCCACCGGGCGCAACTTCGCCGCGGGCATGTCCGGCGGCGTCGCCTACGTGTGGCGCCTGGACGAGAACCGCACCAACACCGCGCTGGTCGACCTCGACGAGCTCGGCGCCGCCGACATCGACCTGGTGCACAACCTGCTGCTGCGCCACGGCCGCGCCACCGGCTCGGCGGTCGCCGCCGACCTGCTCGGCAACTGGCCCAAGGCCGCAGGAGGCTTCACCAAGGTCATCCCCACCGAGTACAAGGCCGTGCTCGCCGCCCAGATGCAAGAGAAGGAGGCGCAGCATGCCTGACCCCAGTGGGTTCCTCCAGCACGGACGCGAAGTGCCCAAGAAGCGGTCGATCCCGCTGCGCGTCCTCGACAACCGCGAGGTCTACGAGCGCACCAGCCCCGAGCTGGTCACCGCCCAGGCCTCGCGCTGCATGGACTGCGGCATCCCGTTCTGCCACAACGGCTGCCCGCTGGGCAACCGGATCCCCGAGTGGAACGACCTGGCCCGCACCGGCCGGTGGGGGGCCGCGATCGAGCAGCTCCACGCCACGAACAACTTCCCCGAGTTCACCGGCAGGCTCTGCCCCGCCCCGTGCGAGGCCTCCTGCGTGCTCGGCATCGGCGACGACCCCGTCACGATCAAGAACATCGAGGTCGAGATCATCGACCGGGCCTTCGACGACCGGAACGTCGCCCCGCGCCCGGCCGAGCGGTCCACCGGCAAGTCCGTGGCCGTCGTCGGCTCGGGCCCGGCGGGCCTGGCCGCCGCCCAGCAGCTGGCCCGCGCGGGCCACGCCGTCACCGTCTACGAGCGCGACGACGCGCCCGGCGGACTCCTGCGCTACGGCATCCCCGACTTCAAGCTCGAGAAGCGCCACATCGACCGCCGCGTGGCGCAGATGGAGGCCGAGGGCGTCGAGTTCGCGTGCGGCGTCAACGTCGGCTTCGACCTGTCCGCCGAGGACCTGCGCGAACGCCACGACGCCGTCGTCCTGGCCGTCGGGGCCCTCGAAGGGCGCGAGACCGACCAGGCCGGGCGCGAGCTCGCCGGGATCCACCAGGCCATGGAGCACCTCGTCGGCGCCAACCAGGTCGTGGCGGGCAAGGCCCCGTTCGCGCCCATCGACGCGCGCGGCAAGCACGTGGTCATCATCGGCGGCGGCGACACCGGCGCGGACTGCCTGGGCGTGGCCCACCGGCAGGGCGCGGCCTCGGTGCGCCAGCTCGACCTGTACCCGATGCCGCCGACCGACCGCGACGCCGAGCGCGACCCGTGGCCGACCTGGCCGGTCATCGTGCGCAACTACCCGGCCCACGAGGAGGGCGGGGAGCGCGACTACGGCAGCGCCGCCGCCGAGTTCATCGGCGATGAGCACGGCCACGTGCGCCAGATGCGACTGAGCGAGGTCGTCGTCGACAAGTCCTCGGGCCGCCGCGTCGTCAACCCGGTGCCCGGCACCGAGCGGATCGTCCCGGCCGACCTGGTCCTCCTCGCGATCGGCTTCGCCGGAACCGAGGACCAGCAGCTGCTGCGCCAGCTCGGCGTCGAGCGCAGCGGCCGCGGCGTCATCGACTGCGGCGAGGACTGGCAGACCGACGCGCCCGGCGTGTTCGTCGCCGGGGACGCCCACCGCGGCGCCTCGCTGATCGTGTGGGCGATCGCGGAGGGCCGCGCCGCCGCCGCGGCGGTCCACCGGTACCTCGGAGGCGAAGTGGCGCTTCCCGAACCGGTCGCCGCCGACGCGCAGCCGCTCACCGCATAAACGCCGATACCGAATTGCGCGCGGGCGGCCCCGCCGATTGGATGACGCTTTCACGGGCGACCATTCGGGGAGGCCGCCCGCGCGCAATTCCGCCTGTCTCCAATGTGCAATACGGCGCCATTCGCCTTACCGTGAATTCCGCCTCCCAACTGCGGTGACCTCGCGAGCGCGAATCGGCGCCGATATAAGCTCCCAGGGTGACTCGTAGAGCAAAAATCGTCTGTACCATCGGGCCCGCGACGGCCACGCCCGAGCGCATGGCCGGCCTGATCGACGCCGGTATGAACGTCGCGCGAATGAACTTCAGCCACGGCACTCAGGCCGACCACGAGGCCGTCTACCAGATGGTCCGCGAGGCCGCCGACGCCGCGGGCAAGCCCGTCGCCATCCTGGCCGACATGCAGGGCCCCAAGATCCGCCTCGGCACCTTCGCCGACGGCTCCGAGCAGTGGAACGCCGGGGACCGCGTCTTCATCACCTCCGATGACGTCGAGGGCACCCACGACCGCGTCTCGTGCACCTACAAGAAGCTCCCCGGCGAGGTCACCAAGGGCGACCGCCTCCTGGTCGACGACGGCAAGCTGGCTCTCGAAGTCCTCGGCGCCGACGAGACCGACGTCGAGTGCCTCGTCGTCGAGGGGGGTCCGGTCTCGAACCACAAGGGCCTGTCGCTGCCGAACGTGGCCATCTCCGTGCCCGCCCTCTCGGAGAAGGACGTCTCCGACATGAAGTTCGCCCTCAACCTGGGCGTGGACCTCATCGCCATGTCGTTCGTGCGCCACCCCGACGACGCGCGCCTGGGCCACAAGGTCATGGACGAGGTCGGCGTGCGGCGCCCGATCATCGCCAAGGTCGAGAAGCCCGAGGCCGTCGACCGCCTCGAGGAGATCGTGCTCGCCTTCGACGGCGTCATGGTCGCCCGCGGCGACCTGGGCGTCGAGATGCCGCTCGACGAGGTGCCGATCGTGCAGAAGGAGATCATCCGCCTCTGCCGCGAGAACGCCAAGCCCGTCATCGTCGCCACCCAGATGCTCGACTCCATGATCGAGAACGCCCGGCCCACCCGCGCCGAGGTCTCCGACGTCGCCAACGCCGTCCTCGACGGCACCGACGCGGTCATGCTCTCCGGCGAGACCTCGGTCGGCAAGTACCCGATCGGGACCGTCCGCACGATGGCCAAGATCGTCGAGACCACCGAGGGCGGGCCCATCGACGTCGCCCACATGGAGCACGACCCCAGGACCAAGGCCGGGGCCATCACCGCGGCCGCCGCCCAGATCGCCGACTCGATCGGCGCGAAGGCCCTCGCGGCGTTCACGCAGACCGGCGACACCGTCAAGCGCCTGGCCCGCCTCAAGCCGAACCTGCCGATCGTGGGCCTGACCTCGATCGAGTCGGTGCGCAACCAGATGGCGCTGTCGTGGGGCACCGACGCCTACCTCGTCGAGCACGTCGACCACACCGACGCCATGTTCGCGCTGGTCGACAAGAGCATGCAGGAGCACGGCCTGGCCTCGCACGGCGACCTGGTCGTCATCGTGGCCGGCACCCCGGCCGGCACGCCCGGCTCGACCAACACCGTCCGGGTCCACCAGATCGGGTCGTAGTGGGCGAGGTACTCGTCGGTCAGGACGCCGTGGACTCGCTCCTCGGCGTCCTCGACCTCGAAGAGATCGACACCGGCCTGTACCGCGGGCCCCGGGCCGAGGTCGGCCTGCAGCGGGTCTTCGGCGGCCAGGTGGCCGGGCAGGCGCTCGTCGCCGCCGGGCGCACCGTCGCGCCCGACCGGCGCGTCCACTCCCTGCACGGCTACTTCGTGCGGCCGGGGGACTCGTCGAAGCCGATCCTCTACCAGGTGGAGCACATCCGCGACGGCCGCTCCTTCTCGGTGCGGCGCACCGTGGCCCTCCAGGGCGGGCGGACGATCTTCTTCATGTCGGCCTCGTTCCACACCGGCGAGCCGGGTCTGGAGCACGGGGACCCCGCGCCGACGGGCCTGCCCGCGCCCGAGGCGGTGCCGACGATCGCCGAGCGCCTCCAGGCCGACCCGGACCGCCTGAGCATGTGGGCGCGCATCCCGCGCCCGATCGACGTGCGCTACCTGGGCGGCTCGGGCTACTTCCGCTCGGGCGAGCGCCCGGCCGAGGAGCGCCAGCGGGTGTGGATGAAGGCCGACGGGAAGCTGCCCGACGACCCGCTCATCCACGTCTGCGTGCTGACCTACGCCTCGGACCTGACGCTCCTGGACTCGGTGCTGAGCCGCCACGGCGCGGTGTGGGGCCCGGGCGGCTACCTGGGGACGAGCCTGGACCACGCGCTGTGGTTCCACCGGCCCTTCCGCGCGGACGAGTGGATCCTGTACGACGCCGAGTCGCCGACCGCCTCGGGCGGCCGCGGCCTGGCCCAGGGCCGCTTCTTCGACCGCGACGGCCTCCACATAGCCTCGGCCACCCAAGAGGGCCTGCTGCGCCAGACCCCGGACTTCCCCCCGGGCGTGCCGTAGGCCGAACCATCGAACAGCGAGGGGCGACCCGCCTGCGGCGGGCCGCCCCTCAGCGTTTGGCGGACGGTGTCATATGCGGAAATACCGAACGGCGTGCACCGGCTTGATCACGCAGCAGGAGGCGGGTACCATATGTGGCATGAAGAAGACCACCGTGTATTTTCCCGAGGACCTTGAGCTGCGGCTCGAGGCCGAGGCCCGTCGTACGGGAGCGAGCCAGGCAGAGCTCATCCGCCAGGCTGTGGCGGCACTGCTCGACCATGTCGAATCGGAGCGCGAACTGAAGCCTTGGCCGACGTTCAACTTCGGCGGTCCGATGACGCTTGAAGAGATGGATCAGGCGATCTATGAGAGCATCAAGCGGAAAGTCGCACGCCGTTGATACTGATAGCGGACACCTCGGGGCTCATCGCCGCGCTGAATCCAGCAGAAGACATGCACGCCGCCGCGCGCGAAGTCCTCAAGAGGGAGACCGCTGTGGTCTCGCCGCTGGTGCTGCCCGAATTCGATCATCTGATGGGGCAACGAATCGGATTCGACGCGTCGACCACGGCGGTGAAGTTCGTCCTCGATCAGTTCAGTGCGGGGAGGCATCGGTTGGCGTCGATCACGGTCGATGACCTGCTTCGAGCGCATGAGGTTCGGATGAAGTACGCCGATCTCTGCCTGGACATCGCCGACACGGTCGGCGTCGTTCTCGCGGATCGGTACAAGACCGATCGCGTCTTCACCCTCGACCAGCGCGACTTCCGTGCTATCAAGCCGCTGACCTCCGGATTTGACGCGTTCAAGATCCTTCCCTACGACGAGGTCTGACGGCGGTTCCGGCTGCTGGAGCACCGGTTCTGGCGGCGCCGACGGGACGGGCGGGCAAATGAGACTAATGCCACTAACTCGGAGTCTCTCGGTGCCAATGGGTGGAAACTGCTAGGGTCACCACTCGTCCCCCCGGGATTCCGATCCCGATTGCCAGCCCAGTGGTGCCCGACTGGGGAAACCAGCGCCCGGTGAACCGTTCGGAGACCGACACCTATGCGTTTGACCAGCGCACCACGACCGGAGAAGACGTCGAACGACGCCACCACCGACTCGGCGGCGAAGGAGCGCCCCGGCCACTGGCGCCCCGACATCGAGGGCATGCGGGCCGTGGCGGTGGGCATCGTCATCGCCGGCCACATCGGCTTCCCGTACATGGCCGGCGGCTTCGTCGGCGTCGACGTGTTCTTCGTGATCTCGGGCTTCCTGATCACCTCGCTGCTGCTGCGCGAGATCGACAAGACCGGCCGCGTCTCGATCACCCGCTTCTACGCCCGCCGCGCGGTGCGGCTGCTGCCCGCCGCCGCGACCGTCCTGCTGGCGACGCTGGCCGCGGCCTGGCTGTGGCTGCCGCGAACCAGGCTCGGCGACATCGCCGCCGACACCGCCGCCGCCGCGCTCAACGTCGTCAACATCCGCCTCGCCGTCGAAGGCACCGACTACTTCAACGCCGACGCCGACCCCTCGCCGCTCCAGCACTTCTGGTCGCTCGCGGTCGAAGAGCAGTTCTACCTGGCGTGGCCCCTGATCCTGCTGGCCATCGCGCTCCTGGGCGCACGCTTCGGCAAGCCCGGCAAGTTCCAGGCCAGCCCGCACCTTGGTTTCTTGCGTACTGCCGCCATCACCGGCCTCCTCGTCGCGGTCGCCGCCGCCTCGTTCTACCTCAGCGTCACCCGCTCCGCCGACGACGCCGTCTGGTCCTACTTCGGCATCCACACCCGCGCCTGGGAGCTCGCCGTCGGCGCGCTCATCGCCGTCGCCGCGGCCCGGATCAAGCGGATCCCCGCGCCGCTCGCCGCGCTCGCCTCCTGGGCCGGGCTGGCCCTCGTCACCGCCTCGGTCTTCCTCTTCGACGAGCGCACCACCTTCCCCGGCTACGCCGCGGCCATGCCCGTCGCGGGCGCCGCCCTGGTCATCGCCGCCGGGTGCGTCCCCCACCGCGGCGGCGCGACGGTGCTGCTCGGCATCGCGCCCGCCCAGTACGTCGGCAAGATCTCCTACGGCCTGTACCTGTGGCACTGGCCGCTCATCATGATCGGCCCGGCCGCCCTCGGGCTCGAAGAGCCGCGCCTGCGACACCTCCTGGTGCTCATGGTCGCCGCGTTCATCCTCGCCGTCGCCACCTACCACCTGGTGGAGCACCCGATCCGCACCCGCAAGCCCCTGGTCCAGGTGCCCTCCCGCGCCCTCGCGATGGGCGGCGGCCTCATGGTGTGCGCCCTGGCCGCCTCGTTCGTCGCCGTCACCCAGCCGGTCCAGATCAAGGACGCGGCCGAGGCCGAGGAGATCACCGGCGACGACGCGACCGTCTGGGAGGTGCTCGACGACTCCTCCGACGTGGAGGACGTGCCGGCCAACCTCCAGCCGCCGCTCGACAACGCCCGCCAGGACAAGCCGCTGCCCTACCAGGCGGGCTGCATGACCATGCAGGCCGCCACCGAACCGGCCGACGACTGCTGGTTCGGCGACCCCGACGGCGACAAGACCATGGTGATCTTCGGCGACTCCCACGCGACCCAGTGGTTCCCGCCGCTCAACCAGCTCGCGGAGGTCTCGGGCTGGAAGATGCTCGTCCTCACCAAGGCCGCGTGCAGCGCGCCGGTGGTCGAGGAGTACAACTCCGAGCGCGGCCGCGAGTACACCGAGTGCACCGAGTGGCGCGAGAACGCGCTCGACGAGATCGAGGACCTCGAACCGGAACTCGTCTTCGCCTCCAACTCGGACAACAAGGAAGTGCTCGCCGACGACCCCGACCAGGCGTGGGTCGACGGCTGGATCGAGACCGCCGAGCGGCTCACCGCGGCCGCCGACGAGGTCTACGTCATGGCCGACACCGCCTGGGGCGTGGGGAACGTGCCCGACTGCCTCTCCGAGCACCCGAAGGACGCCACCGCGTGCGTCAACGACCTCGACGACGCGGTGGTCTTCCCCGAGCGCCGCGAGAAGGCGATGGCCGCGGTCGCCGACGTCGGCGCCGAGGTGATCGACCCGATCCCGTGGATCTGCGACACCGAGGAGGGCAAGTGCCCGGTCGTGGTGGGCAACCTCCTGGTCTACCGCGACAGCAACCACCTGTCCGCGCGCTTCGCCTCCCAGTTGGCGCCGCAGCTCGCCGCCGTCATGCCGATCGAGGACGCACCCGCCGAGGGCGAGACCCAGCAGGCGGGCTGATCGCCTTGAGCCCCAAGTGGTTCCGCCTGGGCGCGATTAAATGTAGGCTTATTTCACAATTACAGCGCCCCAAGAGGAGAAGCCGCAATGCAACGAGTCGCCCCCTGGCTCAAGGCGGTCAACGTCGTGCTCGCCCCCACCATCGCGAATAGACGGAACAAGGTCGACAAGGCCATCGACCGGGCCGTCCGCGCGGCCGAGGCCAAGACCGACGGCACCGCCTCGGGCGACGAGCGGTTCATCGAGGAGATGCGCTTCGTCCTCAGTTGCTTCGCCGACGTCGACGATCTCACGCCCATCGGCTGGATGGGCACCGTCGGCGACCTCGGCACCCGACTGGAGAACCGCTTCCGCATCCGCAAGCTCCACGCCCAGCACCCCGAGATCGCCGACGAGCCGATCGAGCGCCCCATCGTCGTCGTCGGCATGCCCCGCACCGGCACCACCGTCACCCACCGCGTCCTCGCCGCCGCCGAGGCCCACCGCGCCCCGCTGATGTGGGAGCTCCTGCACACCGACCTCGGCGACATCCCCGAGGCCACCCGCGCCGAATACCTCAAGCAGGCCGCGAAGGTCGCCGAGGGCGCCGCGAAGGCCTCCCCGGCCATGCGCAGCATCCACACGCTCGGCGCCGAGGAGCCCGAGGAGTGCGTGTTCGTGCTGCCCCACGGGCTCATCTACCTCGTGCGCGCCCGCATGCCCCGCTACGAGCAGTGGATGCTCGACCGCGACTACACGCCCGACTACCAGTACCTCAAGCAGGCCCTCCAGGTCCTCCAGCACGGTCGGGAGCGCCGCCGCTGGGTCCTCAAGTCCCCGGCGCACCTGTGGAACCTGGAGACCCTGCTCAAGACCTTCCCCGACGCGCAGGTCGTGTGGACCCACCGCGATCCGGCCACGGTCCTGGGCTCCATGTGCTCGCTGGCCGAGACCAGCATGTCCGCCCACGTGAGGAACCCCGACCCGCACCAGATCGGCCGGACCTGGCTCGGGATGCTCGCCACCGGCGTGGGCCGGGCCACCGCCGCCCGCCGGAACCTGCCCGAGGACACCCTCATCGACGTGCCGTACCGCCACCTGACCGAGGCGCCCGGCAGGCGCCTGCCCGATCTGTTCGAACGCCTCGGCGCCCCGTGGGGCGAGCGCGAGCGGCGCGGCCTCGAAGGACTCCTGGCGCACCGCGGCGGCGGCAGCGGCCACCGCTACGAGCTGTCCCGCTACGGCATCGCCGACGCCGAGGTCGAGCAGGCCTTCGGCGACTACGGCCGCTTCGTCGACAGCCTCTAGAGCTCCAGGGAGAAGCCCCACAGCAGGACGTCCGGCATCGGCCGCCAGTCAAGCTGCGGCGCGCGCTCGAAACCGAACCGCTCGTAGATGCGATGCGCCGTCGTCATCTCCTGCTGCGAGCACAGCACGATGCGCTTGACCCCGGCCTCGGCGCGGGCCCGCTCGACGCAGTGGGCCACCAGTGCCGAACCGATGCCCTTGCGGTGACCGAGCGGATCGACGGCGAGCATGCGGATCTCGGCCTCGCCTGGCCCGGCCATGTTGGCCATCGGCCCGCCCGCCAGCACCAGCGTGACGCCTCCCAGCAGGCGTTCGGCGTCGGCGGCGACCAGCACCTCGGCGGTGGCCGCGCGGGCGGCCACGTCGCGCAGGTGCGCCGCGTAGTAGTCGTCCGGGCCGTGCAGGAATCCGCCCTCGAGGTAGGCGCGGACCGTGATCTCGCCGAGCGAGGCGTGCTCGGACTCGCGCACCGGCCGAATTGTGAAAGCGGGGGAGGATGGTTCTGGCATAAGGGCATTCTCGCGCACCGAGGCGACATTCCGCATGCCCGTATCCTTGCGCGGCGGCGCGGTCCGGTGTTGGATTGTGAAAACGTATTCCTGCCATCGGAAGGACCGCAGCCTTGCACCGTTACGCCGTCCGCAACCCCATCCTCCCCGGCTTCCACCCCGACCCGTCGATCGTGCGCGTCGGCGAGGACTACTACCTCGCGACCTCGACGTTCGAGTGGTGCCCCGGCGTGCGCCTCCACCACTCCCGCGACCTCGAGCACTGGCGGCCGCTGGGCGGCATCGCGGACTCGCCGCGCCTGCTCGACCTCACCGGCGTGCCCGACTCCGGCGGCGTGTGGGCCCCCGACCTGACGTACGCGAATGGCCGCTTCCACCTCGTCTACAGCGTCATGGACAGCTTCGGCCTCGGCTACAAGGACTGCGCGAACCACCTGACCACCGCCACCGACCCCGAAGGGCCGTGGAGTGACCCGATCCGCCTGCCCGGCAGGGGCTTCGACGCCTCCCTCTACCACGACGAGGACGGCACCTCGTGGCTGCTCAATATGATCGGCATCTCCAAGCCCGGGAAGGGCTTCTCCGGCATCGAGATCCAGCGCCTCGAAGGCGGGCGGCCCGCGGGCGACCCCGAACTGCTGCTCGCGTCCTCACCCGAGGGGGTCACCGAAGGCCCGCACCTGTACCGCAAGGGCGGCTGGCACTACCTGCTCGCCGCCGAGGGCGGCACCGGCTTCCACCACGGCGCGCTCGTCGCCCGCTCGCGGGACCTCTTCGGCCCCTACGAGTTCGACCCGAACGGGCCGCTCATCACCGCCCGAGACAAGCTCCACCTCGAACTCCAGAAGGCCGGCCACGGCTGCCTCGTCGAGACGCAGACGGGCCAGTGGTACCTGACGTATCTGACCTCGCGTCCCTACACCGAGGTCGAGGAGACCATCCCGGACACGGCCCGCGAACGCGACGCCACCGGTCGGTCCGTCCTCGGCCGCGAGACCGCCATCGCCCCGGTCGAATGGGTCGACGGCTGGCCGCGCGTGGCGGGCGCCGCGCCCGCCGTGGCGATCGCCGCGCCCGACCTGCCCGCCCATCCCTGGCCCGAGTCGCCCGCCCGCGACGACTTCGACGCGCCCCGACTCGACCCGCGCTGGAGCACCGTGCGCCGCCACGCCGCACCCGACTGGGTCGACCTCACCGCGCGGCCCTCGCATCTGCGCGTGAGGGGCGGCCAGTCGCCGTTCGGCCGCCGCACCCCGAGCCTGGTCGCTCAGCGCGTCACCGCCAAGCACGGCGTCTTCGAAGCGGGCCTTGAGTTCACGCCGGCCACCGAGCACCAGAACGCGGGGATCGTCGCCTACTACAACGCCTACAACTGGCACTACCTCCAAGTCTCCCTTGAGGAAGGCGAACCGGTGCTCTCGCTGGTGACCTCCGATCTGGCCGAGCGGGACTACCACCGGATCGCCCCGGTGGGCCCGAAACTGGACCTGCGGATCGCCTTCGACGGGCCGGTGCTGCGCTTCGCCTACCGCGAGACCGAGTGGATCGAGCTCGGCCTGGAGCGGGACGCGACGATCCTGTCCGACGAGTACGCCCGGATAAGCGGCGAGGGCGGCGTCCACCTGCTCGGCTTCACCGGCGCCTTCGTCGGACTGTGGGTCCAGGACCTGGCGGGCGAGGGCGGATACGCCGACTTCGGCTATGCCTCTTATTGAGCCGCGCCTGTTATTGACCCGTGCCTCCTATTGACCCGAGTCGCGGGCCGATGAGGCGGAGGCGGTCCGCCCGCGGGCGGCCAGGGTTTCGAGGCCGTTGAGGAGCATCGTGAGGCCGAGCTCGAACATCTCGTCGAGGTCCATGTCGTACCCGTCGGGCAGCGACGCGAAGTGGCCGAAGAACTTGGCGAAGTGCGGGTAGCGCGCCATGACCCCCTCGCCGTTGAGCGTGGGCACATACTGCAGATCGGTCCACTCCTCGGACGACAGGCCGGTGGCCGACAACGCCTCGTCCTCGCGCTCGAAGTTCGCCGCCAAGCCCACGACGTGGCTGTACAGCAGCACCTGGACATCGAAATGAAGCTTCGGCGGCAAGCCGACGCCGTCGAGCGCCCCGAGCAGGCGGTCGCTGAACACGAGCAGGTTCGGCAGGGGCAGCGGCCGGGTGAGCGGGTGGAGCCGGCCGAGCCACGGGTGCGCCCGATGCAGCCGCCACAGCGCACGCGTGAGGGTCTCGATCCGTTCACGCCACGGCCCCGACTCGTCGTCCTCAAGCGACATGGTGCCGTAGACGCTGTCGGCCATCGCCATCACGAGCTCGTCCTTGCCTTCCACGTGGCGGTACAGCGACATCGGCGCGATGCCGCAGCGGCCGGCGACCGCCCGCATCGACACCGCTTCCAGCCCTTGGGCATCGGCGATCGCCGCCGCCTCGGCCAGCACCCGCGCGCGGGTGAGTTCCGCAGCGGCTTCGCCCGACCCCCGCGCCGAGCGGCGCGGCGCGACGACGGTGCCCGAGCGCGGGCGGGTGTGCACCAGGCCCTCGGCGCGCAGCACGCCCAACGCCTTCGCCGCAGTGGCCAGAGCCACACCGAATTCCTGGGCGACCTGGCGGGTGGAGGGCACCTTGTCCCCGGGCGCCAGCTCCCGCTCGGTGATGCGCCTGCCCAGCTCGGCGGCGATGCGCGCATAGGGCGGCTCGGCCTGTCCGGTCACGACGGCTCCCTTCCCGGTCCTGTCCTATGACAGATCCGCGTCCGCGCGGCCTGCCGAAGCCTCATTGTACTAGTGCAGTTGAATCGTGTATTTGCAGCTCATGGACGGATTTCTTATCGTGGTTCCCGGTAACGAAGTACAACGTATTCGGAGGAACCCCGATGGCCACCGTTCTCATCTCCGGCTCCAGCGTCGCCGGTTCGGCCCTCGCCTACTGGCTGCGCGAGCAGGGCTTCACCCCTGTCGTGCTCGAACACGCCCCGGCGCCGCGCCGCGGCGGCCAGGCCGTCGACGTGCGCGGGGCGGCCTTGTCCGTCCTTCGCCGTATGGAACTCGAAGCCGCCGCCCACGGGCTGGAGAACCACACCGACGGCATGTCCATGCTGGATGCCGAGGGCAACGAGGTATTCCGGTCCGAGGAGGTCGCGCTCTCCTCGGGCAACCTCGACTCCGGCGACATCGAGATCCTCCGCGAGGACCTCGTGGATCTCATCCAGGAACGCAACCAGGGCATCGAGCACTGCTTCGGCGACTCGATCACCGCCATCGCGCAGGAGGACGGCGGCGTCACCGTCGAGTTCGAGCACGCCGCGCCGCGTCGCTTCGACCTGGTGATCGGGGCGGACGGCCTCCACTCCAACACCCGCCGCCTCGCCTTCGGACCCGAGTCGCGGTTCATCCGCCATCTCGGAACCTACCTCTCGGTGTTCAGCGAGGAGAACTACCTGGGTCTCGACCGGTGGCAGACCTGGTTCAACAGCGGTGCCGTCGGCGGCACGGTCATGACCGTGCGCGACAACGCCGAGCTGAGGATCTTCCTCGGCTTCGCCTCCGATCCGATCGAATACGACTACCGCGACGTCCAGGCGCAGAAGCAGCTCATCGCCGACAACGTGACCGGCCTCGGCTGGGAGGTGCCCGGCTTCATCGAACGGATGTGGAAGTCGGAGGACTTCTACTTCGACGCGATGGCGCAGATCAAGATGGACTCGTGGTCGTCGGGGCGGGTGTCCCTCGTCGGCGACGCGGCGCACTGCGCGGCGCCGCTGTCGGGCCAGGGCACCAGCCTCGCGATGGTCGGCGCCTATGTCCTCGCCGCCGAGCTGGGGCGCACCGATGACCACGAAGTCGCCTTCGCCCGATACGAACGGCGCATGCGGCCGTTCGTCGAGGCCAACCAGGCGCTCGCCCTCATGGACCGCGAGAAGACGCCCCCCGAGGAGATGGTGGCCCGCACCGACGCGGTCAAGAACGCCATCGACCTCGACGCGGTCGTCGACTAGCTCTCGGACTGGCCTCATTGCGGCGCGGGCCGACCGCCGACGCACCGCCCGGAACTGACGGACTTTCCCGTGGCGCCGCCCCCGGTCACCTCGGCCGGGGGCGTTCGCGCGCCTATCCGCTCATGCGTTGGGGCGCTTCGGCGGCGCCACCGATTCCCGCACCACGATATGCGTTCCCAGCACCACCGGATCAGCGCTCGTGTCAGCCCGGCGCAGGCCGAGTCTTACCGCTTCCTTCCCCAACTCCTCATGCGGCACATGCACAGTGGTGAGCGCCGGAGTCAGGTCGGAGGCAAGCGGTATGTCATCGAAGCCGACCACCGACATGTCCTCCGGCACGCGCACCCCCGCCGCCCTCAACGCCTTCAGCACACCGGCGGCGACCATGTCCGTGGCCGCGAACACCGCCGTCACATCACCGCGCTCGGCCAAGATCCGCTCAGCGAGCGCAATGCCGCTGGCCTTGGTGAACTCACCCTGGAGCAGCAGCGACTCGTCGACCTCCACGCCATAGTCGGCATGAGCCCGCCTGAATCCGCGAATGCGCTCGTCAGTGGTCGACAGACCCTCGTTGATGCCCACATAGGCAATCGTCCGATGCCCCGCCGACAGCAGGTGCGAGGTCATCGCGTACGCCCCGCCCTCGTTGTCGTAGTGCACCACCGTCGCAGGCACATCATCGCCGAGCGAGGGCCGCCCGCACAGCACCAGTCGCGAATCGGACTTGTCCAGCGCCGTCGCGAAATACCGCATCCGCTCGGTGTACTTCTCGTCATCCCACGCCCCGCCTACGACGATCACCGCCTCGGCGTGCTGCTCGCGCATCAGCTCCACCACCGCCAGCTCCCGCTCCGGATCACCGTGCGTGGTGCACAGCAGGCACAGCCTTCCCTCCGAGGCGGCCTGCTGCTCCACGCCGCGCGCGATATAGGCGTAGAACGGCCCCGTCACGTCGTCGACCACGAACGCGACCGTCTTGGTCGTCGCCCCCGCCAGCGCCCGCGCGTGCGCGTTGACCACGTAGTCGAGATCCCGCATCGCGCGCAGCACCTTCGCGCGCGTGGCGGGAGCGACCGGGTAGTTCCCGGCCAGCACCCGCGAGACCGTCGGCACCGACACCCCCGCGCGGGCCGCCACGTCCCGGATCGTCGGGCGCTTCGCGGTGTCGGGATTCGACTTCTTCGGCACGGGGCGCCTTTCCTTAGTGCTGCTGTCCCACTCAGCCTAAATTACGGGCCGCGACGCCGCCCGCGCGGAGCGATACCGCCGCGGCCCGTGATCCACTACTGATCGGACACCGCGAAACCGACCGTGAACACGCTCGCCTCGGCCGGCAACCGGTGCTGCGGCAGCACGCCAGGTCCGCACGAGGACGTGCCGATGCCCTGGAGCGCCGCGTCGAGGTTGACATGGACCCGCTCGCGCTCGACCAGGTCCGTCGTGTGCCTCGCGGCCTCCAGGTCCTCGGACGTCCACGGCCGCACCGTCAGCGCGAAGTGCGGCGCGCCGAGCACCGTCAGCCCGGGACCCCCCTCGCCGCTCAGGCGCGCCCAGCGCACGTCGACGCGGGAGCCGTTCTCCTGCGGGAAGACGTACGGCGTCTGCATCGCATCGACGGTGGCGCTGTAGCGGCCGACGCGGGCGGCGGCCCGGGTGTCGGCGTACGCCTCGCCAGGACCGCCGCCGAACCAGCTGACATTATTGATATATCTCGGCAACGAGGTACGGAGCCCGAGTCGCGGCAGCGGGAAGTCCCATTCACCGAGCGGCCGAGTCTCCAGCGTCAGCCAAGCCCTGCCCTCGCCCTCGAACCGCCAGCGGTAGACCGCCTCCATCGCGAGGTCGGTGGCGGCCGGGGCCACGCGCGTGCGCACCACGGTGCATCCGTCTTCGGCGGCGATGTCGATCGTCTTGTGCTCCAAGCGGTGCAGGCCCGCCTTGCGCCACTGCTCGGCGACGGCGCCGTTGCGGTGCCAACCGCGCAGGTCGTTGTCGGTCGGCGCCCGCCACAGGTCCAGGCGCGGCCCCTCGAACTCCAGCCCGCCCAGCCGCACCAGCCGCCCGTGCGCGTCGAAGACCGCCCCGGCGGTCGGCATCTCGCCGGGAGTGAACGCCTCGGCCGGTTCCCCCGAGCGCTCGGCGAGCGGGATTCCGGCCTCAAGCCGCTCCTGGCCCCAGGCGACGGCGTGTCCGGCCTCGGCCCACGGCCGGTCCTCGGCCAGGACCGCGGTCACCGTCAGCCAGCGCTCGCCCTCGGCGGGCTTCGCGATCGCCTCGCGCAGCGCCGGAGGCCAGGCCGCGAACACCGAGCCGCCCGCCGGGACGGCCGGCACGTCGAGCGCGCCTTCGGCGACAGCCTCGCCGTCGTCCTCCAGCGTCCAGGCGAACCGCAGGTGCGCGGTGTCGGTGAAGTCGTATCCGCTGCTCACGCCCACGGTCGCCGAGTCCGGTTCGACGATGATCTTGACCGGTTCGATGACCTTCTTGTACTCCACGAGCCCCGGTGAGGGCGTCCGGTCGGGGAAGACCAGGCCGTCGGTGACGAAGTTGCCGTCGTGGAGCGGCTCGCCGAAGTCGCCGCCGTAGGCGAAGAACTCGCGGCCGTCATCGGTGCGCTGCCTGATGCCGTGGTCGATCCACTCCCACACGAACCCGCCCTGGCACCTCGGGTGCTGCTCGAACAGGCGCTGGTACTCCGAGAGCCCGCCGGGGCCGTTGCCCATGGCGTGCGCGTACTCGCACAGGATGAACGGGATGGACCGCCGGTGCTCGTCGAGCGCCGGGTCCTTGGTGGGGTCCTCGGTGCCCTGGCCGATCCGGTCGGTCTCGGCGTGGTCGGCGTACATGCGGCTGTAGACGTCGACGTAGCCGCAGTCCCAGTCGCCCTCGTAGTGGATGGGGCGGCCGGGGTCGCGCTCCTTGGCCCACGCGGACATGGCGGCCAGGTTCTGGCCGGTGTGGCTTTCGTTGCCCAGCGACCACATGATGACACTGGCGTGGTTCTTGTCGCGTTCGACCATGCGGGCCATGCGGTCGAGGTAGGCCTCGCGCCACTGCGGTTCGTCGGACGGGTTGCCGCGCCAGCCGATGTGGACGAAGCCGTGGGTCTCCAGGTCGCACTCGTCGACCACCCACATGCCGAGCTCGTCGCACAGGTCCAGGAATCTGCGATCGGGGGGATAGTGGCTGGTCCGGACGGCGTTGATGTTGTGCCGCTTCATGATCTCGATGTCGCGGCGCATCGTCTCGACCGTGAGGGTCCGGCCGGTCCGCGGGTCCCACTCGTGGCGGTTGACGCCGCGCAGCAGGATCCGCTTCCCGTTGACCTTGAGCAGGCCGTCCTCGATCGTGACGGTGCGGAAGCCGATGCGCAGGCTCGCGCGCTCGCCCGCGGTGGCGACCTGGGCGTCGTACAGGCGCGGCGTCTCGGCCGTCCACGGTTCGACCTCGATGGCGGCGCTCTCGCCGATGGCGATGTCGATGCCGAGTTCCGGCACGGTGACGCGGCCTTCGGCGTCGGCATCGACGTGGAGCGTCCCCAGGCCGGTGCGGTGGTCGTAGTCGGCGTGCGCGAAGAGGTCTCCCAGGCCGCTCTCGGGGCGGTGCAGCACGGCGACGGAGCGGAAGATGCCCGAGAGCCACCACATGTCCTGGTCTTCGAGGTAGGAGGCCGCCGACCACTGGTGGACGCGGACGGCGAGGGTGTTCTCGCCGTCGCGCAGGTGCTCGGTGGCGTCGAACTCGGTGGGGAGCCGCGAGCCCTTGCCGTCGCCGAGCCTGACGCCGTTGAGCCACACGGCGAAGCAGGAGTCGACGCCTTCGAAGCGCAGGACCGTGCGGCCGGTGGAGGGCCAGTCGGCGGGGAGGGTGAAGGTGCGCCGGTACTCGCCGGTGGGGTTGGCGTCGGGGACGCGGGGCGGGTCGATCGGGAAGGGGTAGACGGTGTTGGTGTAGGCGGGGGCGCCGTGGACCGGTGCGCCCGGGATGCCGGTCATCTGCCACATCGACGGCACCGGCAGCGTCTCCCATGCCGCGTCGTCGTGGCCGGGCCGCTCGAAGCCTTCGGTGAGGTCGTGCAGGCCGTCGGCGAGATGGAATCGCCAGTCGCCGTCGAGGCTGAGCGCGGCGGCGTCGGAGGGTGGTGCCGCGCGGGGCGCGAGCCGCCCGGTGCCCGGGCTAACGCTTTCCACGTAGGCGAGTTCGCTGTCGGAATCAGTTCGGCTCATCGCCACGGTTCCCTTCGGTGTGCAGTCCGTCCGGCGTCACTGGGCGCATGCCCCGTGTCGAGTGCCGCCTCGCGGGGGAGCTTAGTTCGCCCGCCGCGATTAGGCAGCCAGAGTGAGTCCGTTGTCACACTCAAGCCTGCCGCCACAGGATCGCCGGGTCCACCCGGTGCGCGAGCGGCTCGCCCGAGGCGAGACGCTCGGCCTCCTCGACCATGTAGAGGCCCATGCGGGACAGCTCGTTGCCCTGCGATCCGGCCACGTGCGGGGTGAGGAAGACGTTGGGCAGGTCGAACAGCGGCGATTCGCTCGGCAGCGGCTCGGGGGTGGTGACGTCGATGACCGCTGACAGGCGCCCGCCCTGCAGTTCGGCGGTGAGCGCGTCGGTGTCGACGAGGTTGCCGCGCGCGGTGTTGACCAGGACGGCGCCGTCCTTCATGGCGGCCAGGCGTCCGGCGTCGATGAGGCCCGCCGTCTCGCGCAGGTCGGGGGCGTGGACGGAGACGATGTCGGCGGTCGCCACGAGCTCGTCGAGCCCGACGAGCCGGGTGCCGAGCGCGGCGGCCTCGGCCTCGTCGACGAAGGGGTCGGCCAGGAGGATGTCGAGGTCGAAGGGCCGCAGGAGTTCGATGACCCGCCGGCCGATCTTGGAGGCGCCGATGATGCCGATGACGCGCCCGAAGTTGCCCACCTGCGGGTGGACGAGGCCGAGCGTGAACGAGCGCTTCGCCTTGAAGTCCTCGCGGAGGTGGAAGATGCCCTTGCCCGCCAGGAGGATCGAGGCGAGCGTGTATTCGGCGACGGGGACCGCGTTGGCCTCGGCGGAGGAGGAGACGGCGAGGCCGCGTTCCCATGCGGCCGGGGTGATGTGCCATTTGACCGAGCCCGCGGCGTGGAGGACGGTGTGCAGCAGCGGTGCGGCCTCGATAGCGGCGGCGTCGATCCTCGGGGCGCCCCAGCTGGAGACGATCACCTCCGTTTCGGCGAGCGCGGCGGCGGCGCGCGGCTCGTCGAAGTGCTCGGCCACGGCCCCGGGGTCGATGTCGAGGACGGCGGTCAGGCGCCGCAGCAGCGGTTCGGGGAACAGGCGGGGGAGGTGCTCGGGGTTCATGGCGAAGAGTGCCCGGGGTCGATCAGCCACTGGAGGTCCTTCAATCGGCGCGGATAGATATCGGTTTCTACCGTAGGGCCGCCATGCCGTCTTGTCGATAGCGCGGGTCCGATATTTTCTCCTCCTGCGCTCAACTGCATATTCGATCGACGAGCCGCTTCATGGAATTCATGAAGGTAACGATTCGGCCACGTCGGCTTGCATTCATGGCAGGCCACACCTAGATTCGTAGAGACCGGTATCTATCATCCGGGATGCGCACGCGACATCCGCGGACGCCCCGGATCCGGCGTCGCCGACACTGAGAGAACGCCGACCGGCAGGCAGACCCGTGCGAGAGACGACCACCAGCGCCGCCGAGGCCGCGAGCCGCCCCGGCCGACCAGACCAGAAGGGACCCGATGCCGTGACCTCCACAGGCGCAGCACCCGACGCCGACGTCGGCGACGCCGCCCGCCCCCGGCACTGGACGACCGCGCTCAAATGGAAGGGCGCGGCGTTCACCGCCCCGTTCTTCGCCGGATTCGTCCTGCTGTTCATCATCCCGCTGGGCTACGCGATCTGGCAGTCCTTCTTCCGCGAGCAGTCCTCCGGGCTCGGCCTGGGCGGCACCACCACCGAGTTCGTGTGGTTCGGCAACTTCGCCAAGGCCTTCGAGGACGCGACGTTCTGGACCTCGATCGGCCGCGTCCTGGCCTTCGCGTTCATCGTCGTCCCGGTCATGCTCGCCATCAGCCTGGCCATGGCGCTCCTGCTCGACATGGCGAAGCGGCGAGCGGTCCGGTTCTTCCGGATCGGATTCCTGGTGCCGTACATGGTCCCCGGCATCGTCGCCGCCCTCATGTGGATCTACATCTACAGCCCCCGCTCCGGGCCCCTCACCCCCGTGTTCGCCGACCTCGGCATCGGGGTGAACTTCTTCTCCTCCCAGATGCTCTGGGTCTCGATCGGCAACCTGATCATCTGGAACACCATCGGGTTCAACATGCTCATCATCTACGCGGCGCTGCTGAGCGTGCCCCGCGAGCTGTTCGACGCCGCCCGCGTCGACGGCGCGAGCGAATGGCGCATCGCCTGGTCGATCAAGATCCCGCACGTCCGCGGCCCCCTGGCCCTGGTGGGCATGATCTCGATCATCGGCCTCGTCCAGATCTTCAACGAGCCGCTGCTGTTCCGCCAGATCTCGCCCGAGACCGTCACCAAGGACTTCACGCCGATCCTCTTCATCTACAACCAGGCGTTCGCCGCCAACGACTACCACTACGCCGCCGCGGTGTCGGTGCTCCTGGCCCTGGTCATCGGGGCCGTCTCCTTCGTCTACTACAAGATCGCGAACAGGCCGACGTCATGACCGCACTCAGCGAAGCCCGCCGCACCGCCCCGACCGCCCGGCCGAAGCGCAGGCGTCCCTCCCGAGCCGCCGAGGAGATGCCGGTCGGGCACGGGCAGTCCCGCCGCAGCCAGCTGTTCGTCCTCGCCGGACTCGGGCTGTTCTTCGTCTACTCCGTCGCCCCGATCTGGTGGCTGGTCGTCTCGGCCACCAAGGACCAGCGGGACCTGTACGCCTCGCCCGGCGTCGAGGGCCTGTGGTTCGGCGACCTCAACCTGCTCGAGAACCTGAAGCTCGTGCTCACCTACGACGACGGCGTCTTCGCCCGCTGGACGGTGAACACGATCTTCTACTCCGGTACCGGCGCTCTGGTCAGCACCCTCATCGCCCTGGCCGCCGGATACGGGATCGCGAAGTTCCGATTCCGCGGGCGCCGCATCGCCCTGGGGTTCATCGTCGCCACCTTCCTGGTGCCCGGCATGCTCCTGGCCTTCCCGCTGTACCTGCTGTTCACCAAGATGGGCCTGGTCGACACCGTCTGGGCGGTCCTGATCCCCTCGTTCGTCAACGCCTTCAGCGTCTACCTGGCGAAGGTCTACTGCGACTCCTCGGTCCCCGACGAGCTGCTCGACGCCGCCCGCGTCGACGGGGCGGGGGAGGTCCGGCTGTTCTTCCAGATCGTCGTGCGCATCATGACCTCCGGCGCGGCCACGATCTTCCTGCTCGCGTTCGTCGGCGCCTGGAACAGCTTCTTCCTGCCGCTGATGATGCTGCGCGGATCGGACAAGTGGACGCTGGCGCTCGGCCTGTACTCGTGGGCCGGCAAGCGCGTCGAGAGCGGCACCGACCTGACGAGCCTGGTCATCATGGGCTCGCTGCTGTCGACGATCCCGCTGGCGGTCTTCATGATCGCGATGGCCAGGTTCTGGCGCTCCGGCGTCACGCTCGGCAGCCTCAAATGAGGGACGGCCGGGAGCGCGCTCCCGGCCGTCCGGCGCCTGTCGCCCGGCGGACGCGTCTCGGGCCGGTGCCTATTTCAGCCGCAGGGTCTCGACGAGCTTGGGGTAGTCGCCGAAGGCGTTCTCGACGTCGGTCGGGCTCAGCCCGTACCGCGACAGCTCGTACTCGTGCTGCCGGCCGATCCCCGGCCTGGCCAGCACGCTGTCGAGGTTCCGGGCGTCGGCCTCGGTCCACCGGGCCCCGATCAGCTCGTAGAGCTTGGGGACCTTCGCGTGCGGTTCGGCGTTCAGCCACGTGTAGGGCACGTCGACGAACGCCTCGCGCGGGCCCGCGACGCGCGCCTCCCGGCCCCGCTCGACCGCCGTCGCCTGGACGTCGAGCCACATCTTGCCGATGGCGTGCAGGTCGGGGCGGCGGACGTGCATCAGCTGCGTGGTCTCGACCATCGAGCACAGCGATCCGATCACCGTGACCGGGTCGCGGTGCGTCCACACGATCGTCGCGTCCGGGAACACCTTCAGGATCTGCGGGAGCCGGTCGAGGTGCATGGGGGACTTCAGGATCCACCGCTTGCGGTCCCTGCCGTACTGGAGGACCTGGAGCGCCTGCTTGAGGTACTCGTAGTCGGGCAGGTTGTCGCGCTCCTTGAGCCACTCGTGGTACTTCGGCATGAGGACCCGCGCCAGGTGGTGGCTCCCGTGCGGCAGGAGGTAGTTGCACTCGTCGGGCTTCTCGGGGTCGAGCGGGTGGATGACCTTGAAGGCCGGGGCCAGTCGCATGAACGTGTTGACCATCCGCGCGGTGCTCTTGATGTGGCGGCGCCTGGCGGCCTCGCCGCGGTCGAGGTCGGTGAACATCCACTCCCACAGCGCCGGGCCGCGGTGGTCGGCTGATCTGGCGATGATGTTGTGGGCCAAGGTGGTGGCGGTTCGCGGCAGCCCGATGATGAAGACGGGCCGCTCGATGCGCTCGTCGGCGACGGCCGGGGTCTCGGCGATGATGCGCTGGACGCGCAGGCGGTTCTCGATGCGGTTCCGCAGGTCGTTCACCACGCTCTGCCAGCCCATCGGGCTCAGGCCGGAGTTGGAGACGAAGCACTGCATGAGGAAGCGGAACTCCTCGATGAACTGCGGGACGGCGGAGGCGTCGCCGCCGGTGTTCTTCTCGGCCTTCGCGACGATCGAGTCGAAGACGCGGTCGGGGTTGCGCTGGTTCAACGTCGTGGGCTTCAGCAGGACGTTGAGCACGTTGGTGGTCGTAGACTTGCGGCGCATCGGGGGTTGGCTCCTCTAGTCCGACATGGATTCGGGCCATTCTCGCACAGTCGCGGTCACCGGTCCAGGCGAGCGGCGAGACCGGGGATCGGCGTCGCCGCCATCGCTCCGCACGCGGCGGCGCATTGGCGGAGCGGCGACGGTCGCGCCTCCTCCGCCGCGCCTCCCACAGCGAGCAGCGCGCCCTGCGCCGCGATGAGCGACGGCGCCGCTCAGGGTACCGGCTTGCCCACCGAGGAGAGCGCGACGACCGCGCCTCCCATGCCGGGCGGCGCACTTGCCAGCCGCCATGAGCGACGGCCGCTCCTTACGGCACCGGCTCGAGCATCGAGGAGAACACGACCGTCCCCTCGGGATACGTCTCGGCCGCATACGACTCGAGCTCGGGCGTCACCAGCGTCGCGTCGATTCGGGCCACGCCGTTCTCGGCGTCCGCCCAACCGCCGTTGACCAGCGCGGGGAAGCGCTCGGTCAGGTCGTCGACGATGCCCTGGAGCTCGGCCTCCGGCAGCGGCTCGGCCGGCTCGGGGGTCTCCGGCTCGCCGGGCTGGAGGTGCGGGTAGTCGTCCATGTCGACCTCGTCGGCCGGGACCGGCTCCTCGGTCAGCTCGAAGGCTTCGCCGTTGAAGGTGCCGGTCACGAGGTACATGCCCCACCGGGTGCCCGCCGCCTCGTCGTGCTCGACGGCCTCCCAGTCCCAGCCCGCGACGTCCAGGCCGCCGCCCTGCGGCGGATAGGACTGGGCCACCACTCCGGCCAGCTGCGGCCCGTGCTCCTCGTTCTCCAGGACCGTCAGCGCGCCCTGGTAGACCGTCTCGTCCGCCTCGCCTTGGCCCGAGCCGCCTTCGGGCTCGTCCGGTGCCCGCTCTCCGGCCCCGCAGGCCGCCACCGCGAACAGCGCCGCCGCGGGGATCAGTCGCAAAAGTGTCATTTGTACTGTCATACCCCTTCGACGACGGCCGTGGAATTCCGGTTCCCGAATATGGGACCCCGGTGCTACCGTCGCGTTTGGCGCCGACCCGACGCCCGTCCCCGCATGGAGAAAGACCCGCCATGAGCCAACGATTCAACGCCCGGGCAGCCGCGGCGGCCGGTGTCACCGTCCTGTTCTGGGCATCGGCGTTCGTGTCGATCCGCGACGCCGGGCAGTACCTCGACCCCGGACCGCTCACCTTGGGGCGCATGAGCGTCGCCACCGTCATCCTGCTGGCCTTCTGGGCGCTGCGGCGCGAGGGCCTGCCCGGCCGCCGGGCCTGGCCGGGCATCGTCACCGCCGGGGTGCTGTGGTTCGGCGTCTACATGGTGTCGCTCAACTGGGGCGAGCAGCTGGTCGACGCCGGAACCGCCGCGCTCGTGGTCAACATCGGCCCGATCCTGATGGCCCTGCTCGGCGGCTGGTTCCTGAAGGAGGGCTTCGCGCCGCGCCTGTTCATCGGCATGGCCGTCTCCTTCGCGGGCGTGCTCGTGGTCAGCCTGTCCATGTCCGGCGAGGGCGCCACCTCGGTCCGCGGCGTCCTCCTGTGCCTGGTCGCCGCCATCACCTACGCCATCGGCGTCGTGGCGCAGAAGCCGACGCTGCGCTACGCCTCCCCGCTCCAGTTCACGACGTTCGGCTGCGCCATCGCCGCCGTGCTGTGCCTGCCGTTCGCGCCCGCGCTGGCCTCCGAGCTCGGCGACGCCCCCGCCTCGGCGTCGCTCCACGTCCTCTTCCTCGGCGTCTTTCCCACCGCGGTCGCGTTCATCACCTGGGCGTACGCGCTGAAGTTCACCACCGCGGGCAAGATGGGCGCCACGACCTACGTCGTCCCGGCGCTGGTGGTGCTCATGTCGTGGGTGTTCCTCGACGAGGTGCCCGGCTGGCTGACCCTCGCCGGTGGCGTGCTGTGCCTGCTGGGCGTGGCGGTCTCGCGCTCCCGCAGCCGCTCCCGCGCAGCCGCCGACGTCGGTGCGGCGGTGCCGCGGGAGGTCGAGCCGGACACCTCCGCCGCGCCGCCCTCGCGCTAGCGGCGCCCGATCCGACTACTTGATGTTTTCTATACTTTTATACGCATGACACGTATTTTGCGCATATGGTTCCGCCGTCGACCACGAACCGAAACGGAGTCCCGCATGCGCACCGTGCGACGTACAGCGACCTTTGCCGTCGTCTCGCTCACCTTGTCCATCGCCCTGCCGACCGCCGCCCGCGCCCAAGAGGCCGTCGACTACGTCGCCCTCGGCGACTCCTACTCCTCGGGGACCGGCACCGGCTCCTACACCGACGCGGCCTGCAAGCGCTCGGATCTGGCCTACCCGGCGCTCCTCGCCGCCGAGCTGGGCGCCGAGCTGACCTTCGCGGCATGCTCCGGCGCCTACACCGCCGACCTGATCGCCGAGCAGGCCGACGCGCTCGACGAAGGCACCGACCTCGTGACGCTCACCGTTGGCGGCAACGACATCGACTGGAACGAAGCCCTCGTGTCGTGCATGGTTCCCCTCCACGACTGCACCGGCGACGTCGAGCGTTCCGAGCGGCTCGCCGAGGACGAGCTGCCCGATCTGCTCGACGCCGCCTACACCGCGATCGGCGACCGTGCCCCGCACGCCGAGGTCTACGTGCTCGGCTACCCGCGCCTGTTCGCCGCCGAGAACACCTGCGACGCCTTCGGGCTGCTCAGCGTCGCCGAGCAGCGGCGGGCGAACCGGGCCGCCGACGTGCTCTCCGAGGTCATCGAGGCCGCCGCCCTCGCCCACGGCTTCACCTACATCGACGTCCGCGACGATTTCGAGGGCCACGCCGTCTGCGACGACGACCCGTGGCTGCACGGCCTGACCTATCCGGTCGGCGACTCCTACCACCCGGGGCGCGCCGGACACGCTCGCGGTTACCTACCGGCGCTCCTCGCCGCGCTCTGACCGTCGACGCGTCCTCAATGTCCCGGACGGATCGGGACGTGCCGATTCGGCCGTCTGCCAATAGAATCACCACCACGGCAACATGAAAGGAGATCATATGAGGCCAGGCAAACGAGCGGCCACAGTGGTCGTGGCCGCCGGAGCGGCGCTGCTGCTGCTCCCGGCGGCCTCCGCTCAGGCGTGGTGCTTCGACACCGACTACGTCGCCCTCGGGGATTCCTACTCCTCGGGGACCGGCGCCGGTCCGTACCTCGACGAGGAGTGCCTGCGCTCCGAGCAGGCGTACCCGTCGCTGCTCGCCGGGGAGCTCCGCGGCGACTTCGACTTCGCCGCCTGCTCCGGCGCGGAGACCGAGGACCTGCTCGCGAACCAGCTCGGCGACCTGAGCTGGCGCACCGACCTCGTCACCGTCGGCATCGGCGGCAACGACATCGGCTGGGTGCCCGCCGTGGGCGCCTGCATGCAGCCCGAGACCTACGACTGCACCCCGGCAGTCGAGGCCGCCGTGGCCGCCATGGAGAACGAACTGCCCGCGCTGCTCGACGAGGTGTACACCGAGATCGAGGACCGGGCGCCGTTCGCCGACGTCTACGTGGTCGGCTATCCCCGGCTGTTCAACGGGGAAGGCCCCTGCGAGTCGATCCCGTACGTCACCGCCGACGAGCAGGTGCTCATGAACGGCGCCGCCGACGTGCTCTCGAACGTCATCGAGGCGGAGGCCGAGGAGCACGGATTCACCTTTGTGGACGTGCGCGAGGCCTTCGAGGGCCACGTCGCCTGCGACGAGGACTCCTGGCTCCACGGCTACACCGGAACCGTCGAGTCCTTCCACCCGACCGTCGAAGGCCAGGAATCGGGCTACTACGCCGCCCTGACCGCAGCGCTCTAGACCCCATAGGACGCGGCCCGGCCCTCACCGGCCGGGCCGCGCTCACGCCTGAAGCGCCAGGACCAGCGGATGCACCGCCGTCGCGCCCGCCTCGCGCAATCGCCCCGCCGCCACTGTCAGCGACCAGCCGCTGTCGCGCACGTCGTCCACCAGCAGCACGCTCGCCTCCGGCACCGCGAAGTCCACGGTGAAGGCGTCGAGGACCTGCCGGAGCCGCTGCGCGCTGTTCGCCCGGCGCGCCTCGGGCACCGCGCCCGGCTCGCGCCCGAGCGGGCCGAGCCAGTCCATGCGACCCAGCGTCGCGAGCCGCTCGGCCAGGCCGTTCACCAGTCCTGGCCGCGTCAGCGAACCCATCGACACCACCGCCGAGGGCCGCTCGCTCCAATCCCACGCCGCCAGGACCTTCACCAGCGCGGCGAACACGTCCTCCGGCACCGGCCGGTCCGCGCCGTCGGACAGCAGCTCGCGCAGCGGCCCGCCCCAGCCGATGTCGGAGAGCCGGGCCAGCGCCCGGCCGGACTCGGCGCCCCGCTCGGCCGGGATCCGGCCCTTGAGGTCGATCCCGATCGCCTGCAAGCCGGTGGGCCACATCCGCTTCGCCTCGAAGGCGACGCCCGGGCGCGACAGCGCCGCCGCGGCCTCGCCGACCACTGCGGACGACACGCCAGCCTCGACGCGCTCGCCGGTGCAGTTGTCGCACCGCCCGCACGGCTCGGCCCCCGCGTCGTCGAGCTCGCCGCGCAGGAACTTGAGGCGGCAGTGGCCCGTGGCCTCGTAGGCGAGCATCCGCCGCTGCTCGTGCTCCCTGGTCGCGGTGACCTTCGCATAGCGCTCGGCGTCGTAGACCCACTCCCGGCCGGTGGCCTCCCAGCCGCCCTTGACGCGGCGGACCGCGCCGTCGACGTCGAGGACCTTGAGCATCATCTCCAGTCGCGTGCGCCGCAGGTCCACGCGCGTCTCCAGCGCCGCCGTCGACAGCGGGCGGCCCTCCTCGGCCAGCACGCGCAGCGTCTGGCGCACCGCGTCCTCGGCCGGGAACGACAGCGACCCGAAGTAGTCCCAGATAGCCCGGTCCTCGCTGCCGGGCATGAGCACCACCTCGGCGCGCTCGCACGCCCGCCCGGCCCGGCCGATCTGCTGGTAGTAGGCCACCGGCGAGGACGGCGCGCCCAGGTGCACCACGAAGCCGAGGTCGGGCTTGTCGAAGCCCATGCCGAGCGCGCTGGTGGCCACGAGCGCCTTGAGCTCGTTGCCCAGCAGCGCCTCCTCGCGTTCGAGCCGCTCGGCGTTGTCGGTGCGGCCGGTGTAGGAGGCCACGGCGTGGCCGCGGCCCGCGAGGTACTCGCTGACCTCCTCGGCGGCGGCCACGGTGAGCGTGTAGACGATCCCCGACCCCGGCAGCTTCGGCAGGCGCTCGTCGAGCCAGGCCATGCGGTGGGCGTTGTCGGGCAGGTCCACGACCGACAGGCGCAGCGACTCCCGGTCCAGGTTCCCGCGCAGCACCAGCGTCTCCGATGACGCACGTGGCGCGGCAGTGCCGATGCCGGTACTGTCGAGCTGCTCGGCGACGTCGGCGCTGACGCGCGCATTCGCCGTCGCCGTGGTCGCCAGGACCGGCACCGACTCGGGCAGGCCGTCGATGAACGTGGCGATGCGCCGGTAGTCGGGCCGGAAGTCGTGGCCCCAGTCGGAGATGCAGTGCGCCTCGTCGACCACGAGCATTCCGCACCCGGCGGCCAGCTTCGGCAGCTGGTAGTCGCGGAAGGCCGGATTGTTGAGCCGCTCGGGGCTGATGAGCAGCACGTCGACCTCGTCGGCCGCGATGGCCTCGGCGATGGCGTCCCAGTCCTCCAGGTTCGCCGAGTTGATCGTGCGCGCCCGCACGCCCGCCCGCTCGGCGGCCTCGATCTGGTTGCGCATCAGCGCCAGCAGCGGCGAGACGATCACCGTCGGGCCCGCGCCGCAGCGGCGCAGCAGCGCCGTGGCCACGAAGTACACCGCCGACTTCCCGAAGCCCGTGCGCTGGACCAGCAGCACCCGGCGGCCCGAGCCGTCGCACAGCGCCTCGATCGCCCGCCACTGGTCCTCGCGCAGCCGCGCGCCCTCGCCCGCCAGCGACCGCAGCAGCCGCTCGGCCTCGTCCCGCGACGTGCTCACCGTGGTGCTTCCGATTCCCGCCATGCCAACCGTTCTACCGCATTGGTACGACGGGCCGCGACACCGCTACGCTTTGGCACTGTGACTACGAATACACCACTGACCGTGCCGTGGAAGGCCGGGTCCTGGACCACCATGCCCGTCAGCGCCGTCGAGCAGGACGATCACCTGCTGGTCACCGCCGTCGAAGGCAGCGACGCCTGGCGGCGCACCGCCTACGGGTACATCAACGACGACGCGCACGAGCTGCTGGAGCACTGGGATCGCGCGCACGCCGTCGAGGTGGCCTTCAGTGCCGGGTTCGACTCGCAGTTCGACCAGGCGGGCATGATGATCCGCATCGACGAGGAGCGTTGGATCAAGGCCGGCGTCGAGTTCGCCGACGGCGAACTGCAGCTCGGCGCGGTGGTCACGAACGGCTACTCCGACTGGTCCACCGGCGCGGTGCCCGACTGGGCCGGGAAGGAGATCACCATCCGCGCCAGCCGCATGGCCGACGCGGTGGCCATCCGGGCCCGGGCCGGCGACGGGCCGTGGCGCCTGGTGCGCCTCGCGCCGTTCGACCCCGACGCGGAGGCGAAGGCCGGGCCGTTCTGCTGCGCGCCCTCGCGTGCGGGCCTGACCGTCTCGTTCAGTGCCTGGCAGCTGACCGAACCGGACCAGGACCTCCACTAGCCCTCGGCGAGCTCCATCGCGAGCAGCCGCAGGTCGTAGACGTACATGCGCTGGTCCCGGGCGGCCACGCCGCCGCGGCTGACGGACACGCCGTCCTCGCGCAGCAGATCCGGCACGTCCACGCCCGTCCGGCCGTCCGACCAGCGGAAGCCCTCGGAGACCTTGCCGCTCGCGGTGAGCACGCGGTAGGCCCGCGGCACGTCGCCGTCGCGCATGTACGCGCCCACTTGGCGCGGGCCCGTGCCGATCAGCTCGGCCAGGTCGCCGTACGACGTCCAGGTGCCTTCCGGCAGCGCCGCCACCACGCGCCGGACCAGTTCCCAATCCTGCTCTGTCGCCATCTGAGACAATCTACGGTCCGCCCGCGGACCGGCGGAAGTCGGGCGCCGTGCGCCACTGCGGCCTCCAGCCGCGATACCGACCGCCCGCATGGTGTTAACGTCGAAGCTGACAGGGGAGCCGATTGGCTGAGAGTGCGGAACCGACCGCAGACCCTCACACCTGATCCGGGTAATACCGGCGTAGGAAGTCGTCCGCCGCTGTCGCGCCGCGTCCACGCACCTTGAAAGGCAAGCCCATGCCTACCGCCGACAGCCCCGCCCTCGCCGCCGACCCCCGGTGGCGCACGCTCGACATCGTCACCTGCGCCGTCCTCGCCGTCGCCTTCGGCGTCGTCTTCTGGGCCTGGAACTTCGCCTGGGCCGGTCTCGAACCCGCGCTCGCCTTCCTGCTGCCGCTCAAAGGCGTCCTCTACGGCGTCTGGCTCATCCCCGCCGTCCTCGCCCCCCTGATCGTCCGCCGCATCGGCGCCGCGCTGTTCACCGAGTTCCTCGCCGCCACCTTCTCCCTGCTCCTCGGCTCCGCCTGGGGCATCCTCATCATGTACCAGGGCCTGTTCCAGGGCGCGGGCGGCGAACTCGCCTTCGCCGCCGGACGCTACCGGCGCTTCGGCACCCCGACCGCGCTCGCCGCGGGCGCACTCGCCGGTTTCGCCGCCACCCTCTACGACGTCATCGTCTACTACCCCTCCTACGAACTGTGGGCCTTCCAGGTCCCGTACATCGCCTTCGCGATGCTCTCGGGCGCCGTCGTCGCCGGTCTCGGCTCCAAGGCCCTCGTCAGGGCCATGCTCCCGACCGGCGTGCTCGACCGGTTCCCCGCCGGACGCGACCGGGCCAGGGTCTGACCGGCCGATGATCCCGGTCGAGTTCCGCGGCTTCACGTGGCGGCACGCGGGGCGCCGCGCCCCCGCCGTCGCCGAGGTCGACCTGCGCATCGAGGCGGGGGAGCGGGTCCTGCTGCTCGGCCCCTCCGGCTCGGGCAAGTCGACGCTGCTCGCCGCGCTCGCCGGGCTCCTCACCACCGACTCCGGGGAGCGGACCGGCGAGGTCCTGCTCGACGGCGCCGACGCGGCCTCCCAGCGCGGCCGCGTCGGGATCCTCTTCCAAGACCCCGAGACGCAGCTGGTCATGGCCCGCAGCGGCGACGACGTCGCCTTCGGACTCGAGAACCAGGCCGTGCCGCGCGAGGCGATCTGGCCGCGCGTGCGCGAAGCGCTCGACGCGGTCGGATTCCCCTACCCCCTCGGGCATCCGACGCACGCCCTCTCCGGCGGCGAGCAGCAGCGCCTCACGCTCGCCGGGGTCCTCGCGCGCAGGCCCGAGCTGCTCCTGCTCGACGAGCCGACCGCCAACCTCGACCCCGAAGGCGCCGAAGCGATCCGATCCTCATTGAGGACCGCTCTGGCCGACACCGACGCCACCTTGATCGTCGTCGAGCACCGCGTCGCCGACATCCTGGACCTGGTCGACCGCGTCATCGCCCTCGGACCCGGCGGCACCCTCCTGGCCGACGGCCCCGCCGAAGCGGTCTTCGCCGAACACGGCGACACTCTTGCCGAACAAGGCGTCTGGGTCCCCGGCGTGCCGCTCCCGGCCCTTCCCGATGCCGTGCCCGGCGAGCCGCGACTGCGTGGCGAGTCGCTCTCGCTGACCTACCCGGGGGCGGATCGGCCCGCCCTGGACGGGGTCGACTTCGAGCTCCGCGCGGGCGAACTGCTCGCCGTCACCGGCGCGAACGGCTCGGGCAAGACCACGCTCGCGCTCCTGGCTGGCGGCCTGGCCGCGCCGAGCCGCGGCAAGGCGACCGTCCCCGGCGAGCGCGCGCCGCTCCACCGCCTCCCGGCGAACCGGCTCGCCGCCCGCGTCGGCTCGGTCTTCCAAGACCCCGAGCACCAGTTCGTGACCGCCACCGTCCGATCCGAACTCGCCTTCGCGCCGCACGCCGCCGGATGGCCGCAGCGGCGGATCGACGCCCGCGTGTCCGAACTGCTCGAACGCCTCCGCCTCGCGCACCTGGCCGAGGCCAACCCGCACACGCTCTCCGGCGGCGAGGCCCGGCGGCTGTCGGTCGCGGGGGCGCTGGCCGCCGCCCCGGGCGCGCTCCTGCTCGACGAGCCGACCTTCGGCCAGGACCGGCGCACCTGGGGCGAACTGGTCGACCTCATCGCGGGCATCCGCGACGAGGGCACCGCGCTCATGGCGGTCACCCACGACCGCGACTTCGCCGCGGCCCTGGCGAGCCGCGAGATCGTCCTCGAAGACGGCAGGGTGAGCCGATGCTGACCATCGCCCCGATCTGCGGACCGGACGCGCCGATCGCCCGCGCCAACCCGGTGGCGAAGCTGTTCGCGGTCGTGGCCGTCTCGACCGCGGCGCTGGTGGCGGCGGACTGGCTGACGCCGACGCTGCTTCTTGCCGCGCTCGCCGCGGCCACGCCGTTCAGCGGCGTCCACTGGGGGCCGCTGCTGCGCCGGTTGCGCTGGCTGTGGCTCGCGGCCGGGGCGGTCGCGGCGGGCAACGCGGTCTTCGCCGCCGAGCAGACCGGCTCGATCCTCCTGTCGCTCGGGCCTTGGGAACTCAGCTCGGGGGCCCTGATCGACGGTGCGGCGCTCGGGCTGCGGGTGTGCGTCGCCGCGACGGCCGGGGTGCTGGGCTTCGCCACCACCGACCCGACCGACCTGGCCGACGCCCTCACCCAGCAGTTGCGCACCTCGCCGCGGTTCACCATCGGTTCGCTTGCCGCGCTGCGCATGCTGCCGCTGCTGGGCGCCGAGTGGCGGCAGATCGTCATCGCCCGCCGCGCCCGCGGCATGGAGGGCGGCCGCAATCCGCTGCGCCGGACGCGCCTGTTCGCCTCGACGATGTTCACGCTCCTGGTGGGCGCGATGAGGCGGGCCGGGCGCCTCGCCGCCGCCATGGACGCCAGGGGCTTCGACTCCGAGGTGCCGCGCACCTACGCCAGGGTGCAGCGGATGAGCAGGGCCGACTGGCTCTTCCTGGCGGCCGCGATCGCCGTCGCCATCGGAGCGGTCGCGATCAGTCACGCCTACGGCACCTTCCGCGTGCTGTTCTGAGCAGCGGAATTCGTCTTGCCGTGATTCCTTGTGGATGGTTTGATCAGGCGATGAGTGAACGCTGGGAGACGGTCGAGGAGATCAGTGCCGCGAGGCGGCGGTTCGAGGAGTCGCTGCCGGACTGGCGCCGACCGGCCGCCTACGGCGTCGGTCGGCCGGGCGGCCCTGACGGCATCGAGTTCGTGCGCGTCAACGACGGCGAGCACCCGCTGCCCGCCGCCGTGCTCGCGACGGTCTGCGGCTACCGCGGCGCCACGGGCTCCTTCCCCCTGTCCAGAGCCGAGCTGACCCGGGCGATCGACCTGCTCGCGCCCGCCGAGGCCTGCACCGCTTACGAGCACCCGAACCTGTGGGCATGGCGCGAACTGCGGGACGAGCTCCACGAGGACCACGAGGCCGCCGCGGTCTTCATCGACGACTGGGAAGCGCCCTCCGACGACCCGCACGTCAAGGCACTGCGCAAGGCGCTCGGCCACTGACGGCAGCGCCTCGACGGGGAGCGAACACCGGCAGACCCGCCGCCCAGCCGGTCCGCGCACGGGTGGCCGGACCGTGGACGGCGTGGGGCACAATGATCGGTGTGATCATCGACAACAGAAAGGGCGATGCCGCGTAGGCCGCCCGCGCGAGTACGCGCCTCCATCCCGAAGCGCCCACGGCCCTGGCGGCCGGGACGCGTCACCCAGATCCCGAGCGCATCCGGCTCGCTCACCGCGGCGATGCGGCGGCTCGAACATCATGACCCCCGTTTGGAACCGGGGGACGTGGCGGCCGCGTTCATGACTTGGCGGCGACGGGCGTTCGGTCCATACCGCCAGTTGACCGCGTCCTGCGAGCACTTCGAGTACGACTATCTCTATTTCGGCCCGCCGCCCAGAGACGTCCTGGAGTTCGCCGTTCATCGGCTACCCCGCAAGTCCGCATCGGAGCTGCGTCGCCTGCTCGCCCCGATCGACCGGCACTTCCTCGAACGCACGCTCCCCAACCCGCTCGCGCCGCCGGGGCCGTGGTGGAAGCGCCGCTGTTCCACCGACATCCTCAACTGAGGCGGCGCGCGGCCCGAGTCGTCCTCGGGTGTTGTCGACTCGGGCCGCGCCGGCTGGGTTCCGCTGGTTTCCTTTTACCCGATCGGGACCTCCTCCTGCTCCTCGACGGCCGGTTGGGAGAACTGGGCGGTGTACAGCCGGGCGTAGGCGCCGCCGGCCTTCACCAGTTCTTCGTGGCTGCCCTGCTCGACCACCTGGCCGTGCTCCATCACCACGATCACGTCCGCGTCGCGGATGGTCGACAGCCGGTGGGCGATCACGAAGCTCGTGCGGCCCTGCCGGAGCGCCACCATGCCCTGCTGCACCAGCATCTCGGTGCGGGTGTCCACCGAACTGGTGGCCTCGTCCAGGATCAGGATCGACGGGTCGATCAGGAAGGCCCGCGCGATGGTGATCAGCTGCCGCTCGCCCGCGCTCAGGCTGCCCTCGTCGGTCTCGATCGCCGTGTCGTAGCCGTCCGGCAGCGTCCTGATGAAGTGGTCGGCGTGCGCCGCCGAGGCCGCCGCCACCACCTCGTCCCGCGTGGCCTCCGGCCTGCCGTAGGCGATGTTCTCGGCGATCGTGCCGCCGAACAGCCACGTGTCCTGGAGGACCATGCCGATGCGCCGCCGCAGCCGTTCGCGCTCGACCGTCGCCGTGTCGACGCCGTCCACGGTGATGCGTCCGGCGTTCAGGTCGTAGAACCGCATCAGCAGGTTCACCAGGGTCGTCTTGCCCGCCCCGGTGGGGCCCACGATCGCCACCGTCTGGCCCGGTTCGGCCTTCAGCGAGAGGTGCTCGATCAGCGGTTCGTCGGGGAGGTACCGGAACGAGACGTCCTCGAAGGCCACCTCGCCGCGCACCGTCTCCAGCGGCCGCTCCTCGGCGGCCGGGATCGGCTCGGGCGACTGCTCGTCGGCGTCGAGCAGTTCGAAGATCCGCTCTCCGGAGGCCACGGCCGACTGGATCTGGCCGGACATCGCGGCCATCTGGTTGACCGGCCCGGAGAACTGCATCGTGTACTGGATGAACGCCTGGATCTCGCCGATCGAGATCGCCCCCGCGGCCACCCGCAGGCCGCCGATGACCGCCACCAGCACATAGGTGAGCGATCCGAGGAAGCCCAGGACGGGGGCGATCAGACCGGACAGGAACTGCGCGCCCGCGCTCGCGGTGTACATCTCGTCGTTGTGGCGCTTGAAGACGGCCACCGACTCGCCCTGGCGGCCGAACACCGTCACCAGCTGGTGCCCGGTGATCATCTCCTCGGCGTGGCCGTTCACCTTTCCGGTGGCCGCCCACTGGCGGCCGAACCGCGGCTGGGCGCGCTTGCCGATGGCCTTCGCGACCCACACCGTCACCGGTATCGTCAGGAGCACCAGCAGGGTCAGCAGGGGCGAGATCGTGAGCATCATGACCGGCACGCCCAGGAACATCAGCGCGCTGAACACCATGCGCTGGAAGACCTGCTGGGCGGTCTGGGTCAGGTTGTCGATGTCGTTGGTGACCGTGGAGAGCACCTCGCCCCGCGGCCGCGAGTCGAAGTAGCGCAGCGGCAGCGCGGCCACCTTCGCGTCGGCGGCCTCGCGCAGCTCGTACGCCATGCGCTGTGCCAGGCTCGCGATGGTGCGGCCCATGCCGACGGTGACCAGCCACGAGCCGGCGGCCAGCGCCGCCCCGAGGCCGAGCAGGCGCGCCAGCGCCGCGTAGTCGACGCCGCCGTCCTCGCTGACGCCGCGGATCACCAGGTCGGTGGCATCGCCCAGGATGCGCGGGACGGCGAGCATCGCGGCGGCGCTGAGCGCGGCGAAGACGACGATCCCGATCACGCGCAGCCGGTCGGTGCGCAGCATGCGCAGGATCCGCAGCGCGGTGCCGCGGAAGTCCGCGGCCTTGGCGTTCGCCGGGTTGCCCCCCGGCCTCATCATGCTCACATCGCCTCCTGGAGGGTCAGCTGGGAATCGACGATCTCGGCGTAGACCGCGTTGTCGCGCAGCAGCGTCTCGTGCGTGCCGACCCCGACCACTCGGCCGGCGTCGAGGACGACGATCCGGTCGGCGTCGCGGACGGTCGAGACGCGCTGGGCCACGATCACGAGCGCGGCGTCGGCGATCTCGGAGGACAGCGCCTGGCGCAGTGCGGCGTCGGTGGCGGTGTCCAGTGCGGAGAAGGAGTCGTCGAACAGGTAGATCTCGGGACGGGCGACCAGGGTCCGGGCGATCGCCAGTCGCTGGCGCTGGCCGCCGGAGACGGTGGAGCCGCCCTGGCCGACGGCCGTCTCCAGGCCGTCGGGCATGGCCCGCACGAAGTCGGCCGCCTGGGCGATCTCCAGCGCCCGCCACAGCTCGGCGTCGCTCGCCTCGGGGTCGCCGTAGCGCAGGTTGGAGGCCACGGTGCCCGAGAACAGGTGGGCCCGCTGGGGGATGAGTCCAATGGTGGAGGCGATCAGGGACCGGTCCATCTCGCGCACGTCGACCCCGTCGATCGTCACCGACCCGCCGTCCACGTCGAACAGCCGGGGGATGAGGTTCAGCAGCGTGGTCTTGCCCGAACCGGTCGACCCGATCACCGCCGTGGTCTCGCCGGGCCTGGCGACGAGGTCGACGCCGCGCAGCACCGGCTCCTCGGCGCCCTCGTAGCGGAAGGTCACGTCCTTGACCTCGAGTTCGCCGCGGCCGGGCAGTTCGGTGACGGGGTTCGGCGGGTTCGCGACGCTCGGCTCGGTGTCGAGGACCTCCTGGATGCGCCCGGCCGCGACCTTGGCGCGCGGGGCCATCATGAACACGCCCATGGACATCATGACGGCCATGAGGATCTGGGAGACGTAGCTCAGGTAGGCGATGAGCGATCCGACCTGCATCGAGCCGTCGGCGATGCGTCCGGCGGCGAACCACACCACCGCGATCGAGGTCAGGTTCGAGACGGCCATCGCGGTGGCTCCGAAGAACGCCTGGATGCGGCCGACGCGCAGCGCGACGGCCATGAGGTCGCCGTTGGCCTCGCCGAATCGCTCCTGCTCGTGGCGGTCGCGCACGAACGCCCTGATGACGCGGATGCCGGTGATGTGCTCGCGCATGACCCGGTTGACCGAGTCGATCCGCGACTGCATCGCCCTGGCCGAGGGGATCATGGCCCGGATGATGGCGAGCACCGCCAGGACCATGATCGGGATGGCCACCAGGAGCGTGGCCGACAGCGGCACGTCCTGGCCGAGCGCCAGGGCGAGCCCGCCGATGCCCATGACCGGGGCCATCAGCAGCATCATGAGCGCCATGACCATCAGCAGCTGGACCTGCTGGACGTCGTTGGTGGTGCGGGTGATCAGCGACGGCGCCCCGAAGCGGTCGACCTCGCGCTGCGAGTAGGACTGGACTCGTTCGAAGATCGCGTTCCGCAGGTCGCGGCCGAGGGCCATCGAGATGCGGGCGCTGAAGAGGACCGCGGCGCCGGCGGCGCTGATCTGGATGAGCGTCACGCCGAGCATGAAGGCGCCGTGGCGCAGGACGTAGCCGGTGTCGCCGTGGACGACGCCGTTGTCGATCAGGTCGGCGTTCAGGGTCGGCAGGTACAGCATCGCGAGCGTCTGCGTCAGCTGGAAGACGACCGTGAGGGCGAGTTGCCCGCGGTAGGGGCGGAGGTGTTCGCGCAGCAGCCGTATGAGGCCGCCGGACTCTGCCGGGGTCGCAGGCTCCTCGGCCGAGTCGGATGGGTGGGTTTCTGGCATGGGATCCACCATAGCCAAGGTTTTGACCGAGTACAAGTTTTTATTCGGTTGAATTTTCAACCTGGTACACTGTTCACATGGAAGAAGAGCTCGGCCTGCGGGAACGCAAGAAGCGCGCCACCTGGTCCCTGTTGATGAGCACCGCACTCGACATGTTCGAAGAGCGCGGGTACGACAATGTGTCGGTCGCGGAGATCGCCGCGGAGGCCGGGGTGTCCAAGGCCACGGTCTTCAACTATTTCCCCAGCAAAGAGGAGCTGGTCGTCGGGGGAGCGAAGTCGCACACCGAGGAGCCGGCCCGGCTGGTCCGCGACCGCGCGGTGGGCGAGACGCCGCATGCGGTGATGCGCGATTACTTCCTGCGGGCCCTCGAACGGCGCGAGCCGCTCTCCGGGCTGTGCGACGAGCCGCTCGTGCTCCAGGTTCACCGGGTCGCCCGCGCGAACCCCGGTCTGAGCCTGCGCCTGATGGACTACCGGCGCCAGGCCTCGGTCATGCTGGCCGAGCAGTTGATCGCGGAGGGCGGCTCGGAGCTGACCTCCAACCTGGTCGCCAGCCAGCTGCTGCACGTCCAGTACATCCTCGCCCAGGGCAACGTCCGCCGCATCTACGCCGGCGAGTCGATCGATGCGATCTACCCCGGCGCGGTCGCCACCGCCGAGCACGCCTTCCGCCTGCTCCAATACGGGATCGGCGATTTCATGCGCCGGGACGCCGAGCCGCGCGGCGCGGTCGACGCCGCCTTCCACGACACCGGTCCCAGCGCCGAGGCCGACCGCTGCGTCGAATACGCGTCGAGCGGACCCTGCGCGCACGGGGAGAGCGGGCAGGCCCTGCCCGGCGCCGAGGACGAGCGCTAGCGCCGGTTCGTCCACAACGGCGTTCGAGGGATTCGAGGCCCGCCCCCGGCCGGCGTTCCAATTCGGCCCAAGTCCCCTTCGTGTGCTCGGGCGCCGGTACGACGCCGCGCTTGAACGGCCGCTCGACGCCACGCCCACTGAGCTGCGATCCTGAGTGGAATTGTTCCGTGATCCGGTGAAGTATGCTTGCAGGACACCGGAATGCGACACTCGCGTGTGGTGACCCGAAGCCAGGGATACCGCGGAATCCACACCGTCCCCCCGTGTCGCGCCCGGAACCGGGCCTCGGCCGTGCGCCGGGCGCCGCCAGAGCAGCGCCGCTCGCGACCATGTCCGGCCGAAGGGCCACGGTGCGCCCAATGACATGCCCAACGACATCGGGACGTCTCGGGCGAAGCGATCCGAGCACTCCCCACCTGAAGGGAGCGTCCATTGAAACTCAACACCCTTGACATCGGACGGACCGTCGCCGTCACCTTCGAGCACGGCGAGGACTTCTTCAAGGCACTGCGCTGCGCCTGCGAGGAGGCCGGCATCCGCCAGGGCTACATACCGCTGTTCCTGGCCGGGATGTCCGAGGCCGAACTCGCCGGGACCTGCCGGAAGCCCGAAGACCCCGAAGCCCCCGTCTGGTCGGCCGTCCACCTCACCAACCTCGAAGCCGTGGGCGCGGGCAGCCTCGCCTGGGACGAGGAGCACCAGGCGGTGTCCCCGCACGTCCACCTCAGCGTCGGCACCAGGCAGCACGGGGCCCTCGGCTACACGAGCCACCTGCTCGCCGCCACCGTCCAGTTCCTCACCGAGATGATCATCGTCGAGGTCACCGCCCCGCAGGCGCGCCGGATCAAGAACCGCGCCCTGTACGACGTGCCGGTTCTGACCTTCGAGGACTGACATGCGTCGAGTTGGTACGGATGGGATGAACCGATACTAGACTGCACGCATGTCTATGGTCGACCATCTTGTTCTCGCCACGCCCGACCTCGCCGCCACCGTCGCCGAGATCGGGCGCCTCACCGGGATCGATCCGGTCCCGGGCGGCAGACACCCGGGTCTCGGCACCGTCAACCATCTGCTCGGCATCGGCGAAGGCGCCTACCTCGAGATCATCGGGCCCGACCCCGACCAGCCCGCCCCGTCCCGGCCCCGGCCCTTCGAGATCGACTCCCTCACCGAGTCGCGCCTGGTGACCTGGTCCATCCAGGTCGAGGACATCGACGAGGCCGTGGAGTCCTCGCGCGACGAGGGGTACGACCCCGGCACGCCGTGGGCGATGTCGCGGCGCATGCCCGAGGGCGGCGATCTCAGGTGGCGGCTGACGCTCGACTACGAGCACGGGCACCGGGGCCTCATCCCGTTCCTCATCGACTGGGGCCGCACGCCCCACCCCTCCGCCGGGCTGCCGGTGGCGCCGCTGGTCAGCCTGGAGGCCGTCCACCCCGAACCCGCGGCCATCGAGCCGTGCCTCAAGACGATCGGGGCCTCACTGCAGATCAAGCCGGGCAACCGGCAGTCGCTGGTGGCGACGCTGCTGGGCGAGACCGACCTGGTCGTCATCCACTGAGCGTCCCGGTCAGGCCGGTCGCGACGCCTTGAGCGAGAACATGAGCGGCACTCGCGGCCGTCCCTTCGGCGCGCGGAAGTAGCCGTCCTCGCCGCACTCCAACTCCCCGTTCTGCTGGAAGAGCGTCATGTCGAACTCGTGCAGGAACTCGGTCCGCAGACCGGCGGCCGCGACCGCACTGACGATGTCGCCGAGTGTGTGATCGCGTTCGAAGCTGCGGTTGTTGACCGTCTGGGCGTTGAAATCGACGTAGGTGCCAGGCTCGTCCGCGATCTTCGGAGCCGTGTCGAAGTAGTCGTGCGCGATCACGGTGGCGCTCTCCCACCCCATGAGATGCGAGAACGGGTGGAAATCGGCGAGGTAGAGGAACCCGCCCGGCGCGACCAGCGATGCGGCCGACTCCGCCCAGCGCCAGATGTCGGGAAGCCAGCAGATCGCGCCGATGCCGGTGTAGACGATGTCGTAGTCCGCCTCCGGCACGGCCGAGGCCGCCTCGTACACGTCCGCGGCCACGAACTCGGCGCGGTCGGGGCCGAGACCGATCTCCGCGGCCAGGCCCCGCGCCACCTCCACGGCGGGCTCGGAGAAGTCGAGGCCCACGACCTTCGCCGCGCCGCGCCTGGCCCATGAGAGCGTGTCCTGTCCCATGTGGCATTGCAGGTGGAGCAGGCGTTTGCCGGTGACATCGCCGACCTCGGCGGCCTCGAAGTCGCGGATCTCGTCCTTGCCCTCGCGGAAGGCGTCCTGGTCGTAATACTCGCTGGCGGCGTGGATCGGGACGCGCTCGTCCCACATGGCCCGGTTCGTCTCGAGCCACTCGGCCCAGTCTTCATGAGAGGTCGTCATATGGTGATCCCGTGGTCGTAGGGTTGCGTTCGCGCAAGGCTCGCTGCCGAGGAGGAACGGCGCCACCTCGTCGCAGAACCGGCGAGGCGGTCGAAGGCGTGCCGGTCAGGTCCCGTTCCCGCAGCCCACGATTACAGCGTTTGCCGGTACGGACAAGCGAATTACGCGACCTCCTGGCCGTCCCCCTTGCGGAACGCGCCGGGGAAGTCGGACCGGAAGGTCCAGCCGAGGGTCTCGTACAGCGCCCGGCCCGTGTCGGTGCCGACCAGCAGGCCGACCGTCATGCCCAGTTCGAGGGCCCGATTCGACAAGGCGCGCATGACCGCGGTGCCCAGGCGGCGGCGCCGGTGCGCGGGGGAGGTCTGGACCTGGTCGAAGACGCCGAACTCGCCGCTGCGGCCGAGCCGCGCCGACGCGGCGGCCTCGCCGTTCGCGTCGCGGACCGTCGCGACGGTCAGTTCGCCCTCGGTGGTCACCTCGACCCGGTAGCCCTCGGGCACCTCCGCCCGATGCGGCGTGAGCGATGCGGTCATGAGGTGGCCGGCGTCGTCCGACACCCAATCGGGAGGGAGTGCGGCGCGCAGGGCCGCGGTCGGGCCGGAGAGCCTGATCTGGCTGCCCGGCGCGGTCTGCTCCGCGGCGAGCCGTCCGAGGAACTCAGGGCTGTAGGTGTGCAGGACGTGCCGGATTCTGCGGGTGGGGGCGTCGACGAAGGCCCGGAAACCGCCCGGGACGCCCACCGGCGGCGGGGTCAGACGCGAGACGGCCCGGCCGCGGCCCCAGGCCATGACGAGTTCGGGCATCGAATGGACGGATCGGGCGGACACGGCGGCGGCTCCTCGGCTTCGGCGGCCCGCCCATCTTATTGCAATGTATTTGCAATAAGATGGGCGGGCCGTGGCGAGGTCATCGTCGCTGGTAGGCCACCTTGGTCGACTCCGGCCACTTGGCGCCCTGGCCGGTGATCGGCTGCGGGTCCGCGTTCAGCAGCTTGAAGTCGTAGCGCTGGAGCAGCCGCGCGAGGACGACCGTCATCTCGAGGTAGGCGAACCGCATGCCGAGGCACCGGTGGAGGCCGCCGCCGAAGCCGATGAGCTTGCGCATCTGCTCGGGCTCCTCCACGTAGCGGTCGGGCCGGTACGAGTCCGGGTCGGGGAACTCCTCCTCCAACCGGTGCGTCATCGCGGGCGAGAGCATGACCATCGAACCGGTCGGGATCTCGTGCCCGTCGACCTCCATCGGCTCGACGGTGCTGCGGACCATCATCGGCGCGACCGGGTGGAGCCGCTCGGACTCGTGCAGGCACCGGTCCAGGTGCGCCAGGCGCCGCACCTCCTTGGCGTTCATGGCCTCGGGGACCTCGTCGAGCTCCTCGCGCGCCCGTTCGAGCTCGTCGGGGTGGCGGAGCAGGTCGATCAGGCCCCAGGAGATCTGCCCGGTGGTGGTCTCGTGCCCGGCCCACACCAGCATGATGATGAGGTGGATGAGGATGTCGTCGGGCACCGGCGTCCCGTCGTCGTACTCGGCCTTGACGAAGTAGTCCAGGAAGTCCTCGCCGTCGCCGTCCTGGGCGCGGCGCCTGTCGATGATCTGCTGGAGCCGCGCACGGATGCGCTTCCCGGCGGCGCGGCTGCGCAGCAGGTGCGGCACCGGCAGCCAGCCGGGGGTGACGAAGTCGGCGCCCTCGGAGAAGCGGCGGAACTCCCCGAACCAATCGGTGGTGGTCTCGGCGAAGCGCTCGCCGAGGAAGGAGTGCGCGGCCACGCGCATGATCAGCGGCCCGAAGGCGTCGGGGACGCTGACCTCGCCGGAGTCGCCGAGCCCGTCCATGAAGGCGCTCACCTCGTCCTCCATGACGCCGACGTAGGTGTCGAGCTGGCGGCCCTGGAAGCGGGGGAGGACGACCTGCCGCTGCCGCTTGTACTCGTCGTAAGGCGCGAAGAAGTAGAAGTCGGGGCTGAACATCCGCAGGAAGAACGGGTAGGCGGTGCGGATCGAGAGCTTGCGGTCGGTCTCGTCGAAGGTGAGCTTGTTGTGCTCGGTGCCGAGGAGGACGACGGTGTCCTTCAGCGGGAGGCGCAGGCGGAACATGGAGCCGTGCTCGCGGTGGCCGCGCCTGAAGAGCCCGAGCGGGTCGCGAGTGAGCTCGGCGGCGTGCCCGATCACCGGGCGGCCGCCCGAGAGCGTCGGAATCGACATGCTGGTATTCATATGTCACCTCAAAAGGTTGCTTTGGTCCTGAGCTGCCGGTGGGGATCAACTTGGCCAGAGCTCATCGGCGGGTGGGGGCGCCGATTGTGTTCGAATCGTAACCTTTGTTGCCTGTATCACGCAACTATGAGGACGGTGGCGTCCAGGGACTGTCGGCGCCCGGTCGTACGGTCGAGACCGCGGGCGGCGGGCAGGCCGCCGCAGTAAGGCAGAGAGGAGGCGCAGATGGCGGACGGCGTGATCGTCGGTGCCGACGGTCTGGCGCGATGCCCGTGGGGCGCCGAGCCCGAGGTGTACCGCGCGTACCACGACGGCGAGTGGGGGAGGCCGCTGCGGGGCGACGACGAGCTGTTCGAGCGGATCAGCCTGGAAGCGTTCCAATCGGGCCTGTCGTGGTTGACGATCCTGCGGCGCAGAGAGGCGTTCCGGGCCGCCTTCGACGGCTTCCGGATCGAGGCGGTGGCGGCCTACACCGACGCCGACGCCGAGCGCCTGCTCGGCGACGCGGGCATCATCCGCAACCGGGCGAAGATCGCCGCGACGATCGACAACGCGAAGGCCGCCCGGGAGCTCGACGGCGGCCTGACGGAGCTGATCTGGTCGTTCGCGCCCGCCGAGCGGGAGCGGCCGAAGGCGGTCGGCGACGTCCCAGCGGTGACACCGGAGTCCACGGCGCTGTCGAAGGCGTTGAAGAATGAGGGATTCCGGTTCGTGGGACCGACGACGGCCTACGCGATGATGCAGGCGGTCGGCATGGTCGATGACCACCTGGCCGGCTGCCACGTGGCGGCGGGGCTGGAGAGCGAGGTTCGCTAGTCCCGCCCGGGAAGCGGGTCCAAGCGGTCGAGCTGGTCCGACGTCAGCTCGAGGTCCGCCGCGGCGAGGTTCTCCTCGAGGTGACCGACACCGGTGGTGCTCGGAATCGGGAGGACCACCGGCGAACGAGCGAGCAGCCAGGCGAGCGCGACCTGCGTCGGAGTCGCGCCGAGTTCATCGGCCACGGCGGCGGCCTCGGCTCGGGACCCGGCGCTGCCGGCGGCCACCGGTCGCCAGGGCAGGAACGCGATCCCCGCCGCGTCACAGGCCGCGAGCACAGGATCGTGTTCCCGGTCGAGCAGGTTGTAGCGGTTCTGCACACTGGCGATCTCGACGATCGAGCGGGCGCGTTCGAGCTCGGCGACGGTGACCTCGGACAGGCCGATATGGCCGATCTTGCCTTCCGCCCGGAGCTCGCCGAGAGCGCCGAGCTGGTCGGCGAGCGGGGTGTCCGGGTCGATGCGGTGGAGCTGGAGCAGCCCGATGCGGTCGACGCGGAGGCGCCGGAGGGCTTGATCGACCCCGTCGCGAAGCACCGACGGCCGCCCGTCGACGCGCCATTCGCCGTCGACGAGCGAGATGCCCACCTTGGTGGCGATGTGCAGGTCGTCCGGGTAGGGGTACAGCGCCTCGGCCAGGAGCTCCTCGTTGGCGCCCCAGCCGTACATGTGCGCGGTGTCGATCAGAGTGACGCCCAGTTCGACCGCCCTGCGGGCAACCGCGATCGCGGCCCGGCGAGCCGATGCCGGCTCGGGCGCCAGGCGCATGGCGCCGAATCCGATGCGCCGCACCGTCAGGTCGCCGCCTATGTCGAACGTGGTCGAAGCCATTCAGTGTGGTCCTTTCGTCTCCAAGCTGCGCAACGGTACCAAGGCTCGGAGTCCTCCCGCCGGTCAGTTCAGCGGGGCCGTCGAACCTCGGATCACGATGCGGCACTGCATCGTCTGCACGCCGCGGTCGTGCTCGTCGTCGATGGCGTCGAACAGGGCCCTGGCCGCGGCGCGGCCCAGCTCCTCCAGGTTCATGTCCACGCTGGTCAGCTGCGGCCTCGCGCCGACGGTCAGGACCTCCCAGTTGTCGAAGCCCATCACCGCCACGTCGTCCGGCACGGCCCGCCCGCGCTCCCGCAGCGTGTCCAGCACGCCTCGGGCCACCTGGTCGCTGCCGCACAGCACGGCGTCGACCTCGGGGTGCCGGTCCAGCACGAGCCCCGCGGCCGCGCGCCCCCAACCTTCTGACCAAGTGCCGTACGAGACCTGCCCCACCGGCTCGAGTCCGGCCTCCTCCAGCGCCGCCGTCGCCCCCGCGACGCGGTCCCTGGCCGCGCTGTAGTCCCGGTCGCCGCTGATGTGCGCGATCCTCGTTCGCCCGCAGGCGATCAGGTGCTCCACGGCCATCCGCCCGGCCTCGACGTTGTCCGGCACGATCGACAGGTCGTCCGGGTCCTCGGACGGCGCGTAGGCGTAGACCACCGGCACGTCCACCGCGTCGGCCAGGGCCGGACGCGGGTCGGTGCTGCTGCCCACGACGATGAGCCCGTCCACCCGGCGGCTGACCAGCGCCTGGACGTGGTGGCGCTCCCGGATCGCGTCGCCGCGCGCGTCGCACAGGAACACCGACACCTGGCCCGCGCCGAAGGCGTCCTCGGCGCCCATGAGGATCGGCAGGCTGAAGCGCCCCACCAGGTCCGAGGTGAGCAGCCCGACCGTGCCGCTCCGCCCGGCCAGCAGGCCGCGCGCCAGCGAGTTGGGGGAGAACGACAGCTGCGCGGCAGCGTCGAGCACTCGCGCCCGCGTCTGCGCGTGCACGTGGTTGCGGTTGTTGAGGGCCTTGGACGCCGTGGCGACCGAGACGCCCGCCAGCTTGGCCACATCGGACAACGTCGCGGTGCGGGCGCCGCGCGAACCGGTCGGTCTGGCCATCGCGTCCTCCTTCGTGCCGGGTGCGCCGGGGCTTCGGCGCCGACTGGTCGACTGTAGCCCACGAGCGGAAAGTTTGCCGTCCAGCCTTTCGGCTGGCGGTGCCCGGCGCACCTGCGGAGTCCCAATTTACTGGGATCGATGCATTGACAACGACCGTCGCGAGGCCATAGCATTTCGTCAGCAGCTTGCCCGAAAACCTTTTCGGTCATTTTCGGACCCCTGACTCTCCTGCCGCGCTCACGGAGGCACGCAATGGCGCATTCGCATCCGTCCACCCGATCCCTCGCCACCATCGCCACCCTCGTCCTCACCGCCGGCCTCGTGGCCACCGCCGCACCGGCCTCCGCCCAGCAGACCATCGGCTTCCCCGTCTTCACCGGCGGCGACGCGGTCCCCGACGAACCGGTCGAGTACACCGTGGACGGCATGATGCCGGCCATGTACGAGGCCGAGGCCGAGGGCACCGACTTCTGGATGGACCGCCTGCTCGCCCGCGAGGGCGCTGACCCCGCCGGCGACCAGTGGCTCATGACCCGGGGCCGGGCGCTGCTGATGCGCGTCCACGACCCCGACGTCATCGGCTTCGGCGGCCAACTCGCCTACTACGACCCGTTCTTCGACCGCACCAGCAACACTGACGGGTTCGTCATCGACATCGGCGACGCCGACTTCACCGAGGACGTGGACCGGCGACGTCAGACGCCGAGCCACTGGACGAGTGTCCATGAGAGCGATAACTTGACCGTCGAGGTCCAGAAGTTCATCACGCACAACAACGTCGCGGTCGCGAACCTCACGATCACGAACAACGGCGGCGGGACCACCGTCCCCATTCGCGTCGACTCCGACTTCGCCTGGCAGGCCGACGGCGAGGAGCTCACCGGCGTCCTCGACGTCCAGAACTCCCGCGGGGAGCGCCTCACCACCGTCTTCCCGCGCCTGTCGGGCACCGGACTCACCCCCTCGGGCGGCGCGCTCACCGGCGAACTCGCCCTCGACGACGGCGAATCGGCCACGGTCAAGGTCCAGCTCGGCATGATCGCCGAGGAGATCCCCGAGTCGGCCACCGAGTACGACGCCTACCGCGACGCCGCGCCCGACGCCGCCTTCGCCGAGCAGGTCCAGACCTACAACCGGTGGTGGGCCGAGAACCTCCCCTACTTCGACGTGCCCGACGAGGAGATCAAGAAGTTCATCTACTACCGCTGGTGGCTGATGCGCTACAACTACCTCGACGCCGACATCCCCGGCAACGACTTCCAGTTCCCCACCTCCATCGAGGGCGTCACCGGCTACAACAACGCCATCGCGCTGACCGTCCCGATGTTCATCGACGACCTGAAATACCTGCGCAACCCCGTCTACGCCTACGGCCCCTGGGTCTCCACCGGCGAGTCCTCCGAGGGCGGGCGGTTCATGGACAATCCCGGCGACCCCGAGAACTGGTCGAACTCCTACACCCAGTACATCGCCGAGGCCGCCTGGCGCTCCTACCAGATCCACGGCGGCCAGCTCCCGATCGTCGCCAACCTCGCCCGCTACGCCGAGGGGGACGTGAAGGGCCAGCTGGAGGCGTTCGACACCAACGACGACTGGCTGATCGAGTACGACTGGGGCGCGATGACCGGCAACGACGCCGACGCCGTCTCCTTCCACTGGAGGGAAGGCAACCTCGACCGCGCCGAATCCGCCTACCAGTACTCAGGCGCCCTCGCCGCCGCCCAGGCCTACGAGCTGATCGGCAACGAGGACAAGGCCGAGGAGATGTACGAGATCGCGGGCAACATCCAGCACGCCATCACCGACGTCCTGTGGAACCCCGAGACGCAGCTGTTCGAGCACGTCCACGTCGACTCGGGCGAGCACGTCCCGTGGAAGGAGATCAACAACTACTACCCGTTCTCCGTGGGCGCCATCCCCAACGAGGAGCCCTACACCGACGCGCTGCGCCTGTTCACCGACCCCGACGAATACCCGATCTTCCCGTTCTACACCGCCAACCAGGCCGACAAGGCCGAGGCCGCCGAAGCCGGATTCCCCGGCTCGAACAACTTCTCCCAGATCAACTCCACCGTCCAGTTCCGACTCTTCTCCTCGGTGATCCGCAACTACGACACCGACGCCATCACCGCCGAGGACTACAAGAAGCTCCTGTACTGGAACGCCTGGGCCACCTACATCGACGGCGACACCGCCTGGCCCGACTCCAACGAGTTCTGGGCCGACTGGAACCCCGACACCCAGCACATCGACTACCGCTCGTGGATCCACCACACCACGCTCGGCTCGAGCATCTGGACCATCGTCGAGGACGCCATGGGCCTGCGCCCCAGAACCGACAACGCCGTCGAACTCTCCCCGATCGACATCGGCTGGGACCACTTCACCGTCAACAACCTCCGCTACCGCAACGCCGACCTCACCATCACCTGGGACGAGCCGGGCGACGGCGAGACCTACTACCCCGGCGTCCCCGAGGGCTACTCGGTCTTCATCAACGGTGAACGCACCCTCACCCTCGACGGCCTCGTCCCGGCCGTGTGGAACCCGCAGAACGGCCAGGTCGAACTCACCGGCGGCGAAGGCGAAGTGCTCTTCAGCCACCCCGCGCCCGGCATGGCGGCCCCCGAGGACGTCGAGCTCGACGGCCGCGTCGCCGACGTGTTCGCCAAGGCGGGCGCCGACCTCACCGGCGACGCCGGCGAGAACCTCGCCGAAGGCGCCACCGCCACGGCCTCCTACACCGCCGAGGGCACCAGCGTCGCCGGCGCCGTCGACGGCACCACCGTCAACGCGCCGTACTGGAGCAGCGCCGGATCGGGCAACACCAGTGACTGGTACGAAGTCGAATTCGACAAGGCGAAACACGTCGACCAGGTCCGGCTGTACTTCTACCGCGACCGCACCTCCGGCGGCCTGCTGGAACCGTCGACCTACCGAATCGAGTACTACGACGACGGCGAGTGGGCGCCGGTGACCGGCCAGGCCGCCGAACCGGCGATCCCGCAGGCCAACTACAACAAGATCAGCTTCGACGACGTCAAGACCGACCGGATCCGCGTCGTCATGGACCACCAGGCCGGGCACGCCACCGGGCTCAAGGAGTTCCAGGTCTTCCGCAGCAAGGACCACGTCCCCGCCGCCGAGAACACGGCGCCGTACGTCGTGGCCCGCAACGACCTGTCCTTCCGCCAACCGCTCCAGGCCGAGCTCACCGGCACCGTCAAGGACGACGCCCTGCCCTCGGGCGGCGAGCTGACCAGCACGTGGTCCGCCGTCGACGGGCCCGGCTCGGTCATCTTCGAGGACGCGGGGGCCGCGACCACCGTCGCCACCTTCACCGCTCCAGGCGAATACACGCTCCGGCTCACCGCGAGCGACGGCGAACTCGAGAACGCCTCGACCGTGACCGTCACCGTCGAGGCACCGGACGACCGCGTCAACGTCGCGCCAGCCGCCGAACCCAGTGCGTCCTACACCTCGCCGTGGGAGAACGTCGACGCGATCAACGACGACATCGAGCCGCCGCGCTCCAACGACGGCGCCAACCCCCGCTGGGGCGCCTGGCCCGAACAGGGCGAGCAGTGGGTCCAGCTCGATTGGGAGACGCCCGTGCGCGTCGGCGCCGCCGACATGTACTTCTTCGCCGACGGCGGCGGCGTGCTCGCCCCCGCGTCGTGGACGATCCAGTACCGTGACGGCGACCAATGGGTCGACGTGGCCGCCGACGGCTCTTACGGCACCGAGACCGACCAGTACAACCAGGTGACGTTCGCCCCGGTGACCACCACCGGGCTCAGGGCCGTCATGCAGAGCGGCGGCGCCTCCGTCGGCGTCCTCGAATGGAAGGTCTTCGCCGAGGCTCCCGAATCGGTGCGGCAGATCCACCAGCCCACCACCGTGGGCGTCGTCCCCGACCTGCCGTCCACCGTCACCTGCGTCTACGCCGACGGCACCCGGCTCGACCTCCCGGTCGTGTGGGAGGCGATCGGCGAGAACGACGTGGCCGAACCGGCCACCAGCACCGACGTGAGCGGCCTCGTCACCGGCCTCGCCCTGGAGGCCACCGCCACCGTCCACGTCAGACTCACCGACGAAGTCGAGATCACCGCTCTGGAAACCGAGGAGATCACCACCCTCGCGGGCGTCGCACCGCAGCTGCCCGCCACCGTCACCGCCGTCTACAACGACGGCTCCAAGGACAACGTCACCACCACCGTGACCTGGGACGACATCGATCCCTCGGCGTACGCCGAACCGGGCTCGTTCACCGTCACCGGCACCATCGACGGCACCTCGCTCACCGCGGAGGCCGCCGTCACCGTCATCGAATCCAGCTGAACTCCGACCGGCACGAGGAGCAGACCATGCTGAAATCCACGAAGCGACCCAGAACGAGGGCCCTGTTCGCCGCCGCCCTGGCGGCGGCCCTCGCGGGTGCCCTCCAGACCGCCACCGCCGCACAAGCCCAGGTGACCAATGTGGCCACCTCGGCGACGCCGTCGGCGTCCCACACGTCCCCGTGGGAGACGATCGACGCGATCAACGACGGCATCGACCCGCCCCAGTCCGACGACACGCAGAACGCCCGCTGGGGCACCTGGCCCGAAGAGGGCGAGCAGTGGGTCCAGCTCACGTGGGGTGGGGCGGTCACCGTCGCCTCCGCAGACCTGTACTTCTTCGACGACAACGGCGGCGTCCGCGTCCCCGCCTCCTGGCACATCGAATACCTGTCGAACGGCACCTGGCAACCGGTGAACGCCCACGGCGCCTACGGGACCGCCGTCAACCAGTACAACTCGGTCCAGTTCACCGAGGTCACCACCACCGCGCTCCGCGCCGTCATGCAGAGCGGCGCCGCCAGCGTCGGCGTCCTCGAATGGAAGGCCTACGGCGAAGGCTCCGGGACCGGCACCGGATCGGGCAACCCGATCGTCACCGACATCTACACCGCCGACCCGGCCACGCTCGTCGTCGACGACACCTTCTACATCTTCACCGGCCGCGACGAGGCCGCCCCCGGCCAGCAGGCGTTCGTCATGGACGAATGGCACGCCTTCACCTCCACCGCGCCCGACGACGACCCCGACGCCTGGACCGACCGCGGCGCCGTCCTCTCCCTCGACACCTTCGACTGGGCCGGCGCCAACGCCTGGGCCTCCGAAGTCGTCGAGGGCCCCGACGGGCGCTTCTACTGGTTCGTCTCCGTCGACGGCAGCACCGACGGCGGTTGGATGAACATCGGCGTCGCCGTCGCCGACGACCCCCTCGGACCCTACGAGGACGCCATCGGCGGCCCGCTCGTCTCCGACTCCACGCCGAACTCCTCGGCGCTCAACATCGACCCCACCGTCCACATCGATGACGACGGCCGCATCTACATGTACTGGGGCTCCTATTGGCAGCCGCGCGTCGTCGAACTGAACCAGGACATGACCTCCCTCGCCGGACCGGTCACGACCCCGCAGGGCCTGACCGACTTCTGGGAGGCCCCCTGGATGTTCGAGCGGAACGGCACCTACTACATGGCCTACGCCTCGAACGGCGGATCCGGCTGCGTCACGAGCTCCTCGTACGCCTGCATCCGGTACTCCACCGCCACCGACCCGATGGGCCCCTGGACCCACCGCGGCGTCGTCCTCGGCCAGGTCAGCTCCACGACCAGCCACCCGGCCATCATGGAGTTCGACGGCCAGTGGTGGATGGTCTACCACACCGCCGACGCGCCCGGCGGCGACGACTTCCACCGCTCCGTAGCCATCGACAGGCTCTATTTCAATCCCGACGGCACCATGCAGCAAGTCATCCAAACCACTGGAGGTCAACCGTCATGAACCTTCCCGTCACCCGAAGGACCGCCCTGCGCCTCGGCGCCCTGACCACCGCCGCCCCGGCCGTCACCGCGATCGCGGTCCCGGCCGCCGCCAAGACGCGCCCACAAGGCTCGTGGGCGGTCGAGCCCTTCGCGCTCGACCAGGTCTCGCTCGACGAGAGCCTGTTCACCGAGAAGCGCGACAGGATGCTCGGCTACGCGCTCGGCTACGAGGCCGACCGCGGCGAACTCGCCGGGCCCGACCGCATGCTCTACAACTTCCGGGCCGCCGCCGGGATCGACAACCCCGACGGCTCCGCGCCGCCCGGCAGCTGGGACAACGAGACCGGGTACCTCCGGGGCCACTTCAGCGGCCACTTCCTGAGCATGCTCTCCCAGGCGTACGCGGGCTCGGGTGACGGGATCTACCTCCGCAAGCTCGCACACATCGTGGACGGGCTCGGCGAATGCCAGGCCGTGCTGGCCGCCGCCGCGGCCCGCCCGACGCCCCGCGTCGAGGGCCGCAGTGGCACCGCGATCCGCCTGACCGGATCGCCCCTCGGGCACGCCGAACACCTCGCGCTGCCCGAAGGGCTCGTCGACGGGCTCGACGAGATCACCGTCGCCGTCTGGATCAACCCGGCGGCCATCGACCCCGAGGGCCTGCCCGACCCGAGACAGGACCCCGCGCCGCTCGCCAACGGCGCCAAGGTCTTCGATTTCGGGGCCGACGCCGATGCGCACATGTACCTCACCGTGCGCGCGAGCAACGACGAGCCCGGCCCGCGCTTCGCCATCACCACCGGCGGCGAGGACGCCGAGCAGCGCGTCACCGGCGGCGCCGAACTGCCGACGGGGGAGTGGACGCACCTGGCCGTGACGATCGGCGGCGGCACCGCGACGCTGTACGTCAACGGCACCGCCGCCGCAGCGGCCTCGGTGAGCCTCACCCCGGCCGACCTCGGCGCGAGCACCGCGAACTGGATCGGCCGCGGCCAGTTCCCGCAGGGCAGCGTCCAGTACCTGGGCGCCACCGTCGACGAGTTCGGCGTCTTCGACCGGGCACTCGGCGCCGACGAGATCGCCTCGCTCGCCGCGGGAACGGGAGACGGCGGCAATATCGCTTGGTACCGCTTCGGCGAGGAGCCCGGCCCGGTGGCCGCCGACAGCTCCGGCAACGACCGCGACGCCCGCGTCATCGCCCCCACCGACGGCGGCCGCCACCCCGGCTTCCTCGCCGCCTATCCCGAGACCCAGTTCATCAGGCTGGAGGAGTTCGCCACGTACGGCGGCAACGCCGGGATCTGGGCGCCCTACTACACCTGCCACAAGATCATGGCCGGGCTCCTCGACGCCCACCGCCTCGCGGGCAGCGCCGCCGCCCTCGACATCGCCGTCGGCATGGGCGAATGGGCACACTCGCGCCTCGCCGAGCTCCCGCGCGAGCGCCTCGACCGGATGTGGTCGATCTACATCGCCGGGGAGTACGGAGGCATGAACGAGAGCATGGCGACCCTCGCCGGGCTCCACCCGGACCGGCCCGAGTTCCTCGAGACGGCGAAGCGGTTCGACAACACGACGCTGCTGGCCGACACCGTGGCGGGCGTCGACACGCTCGACGGCAGGCACGCCAACCAGCACGTCCCGCAGTTCACCGGCTACCTGCGCATGTATGAAGAGGGCGCGGGGGAGGACTACAAGACCGCCGCCGAGAACTTCTGGTCCATGGTGGTGCCCCACCGGACCTACAGCCACGGCGGCACCGGCGTCGGCGAGATCTTCCGCGGCAGGGACGTCATCGCCGGATCGCTCTACCAGTTCCCGAACGACCCCAACCACGCCGAGACCTGCACGATCTACAACATGCTCAAGCTGTCGCGGAACCTGTTCTTCCACACCGGGGACCCGAAGTACATGGAGTACTACGAGCGGGGCCTATACAACCAGATCCTCGCCTCCCGGCGCGACGCCGACAGCACCACCAGCCCCGAGGTCACCTACTTCGTGCCCGTGCGGCCCGGCCGGTGGCGCGGCTACGGCAACACCGGCACCTGCTGCGGCGGCACCGGCATGGAGAACCACACCAAGTACCAGGACTCGGTCTACTTCGCCGCCGCCGACGGCAAGACGCTCTACGTCAACCTCTACATGGCGTCCGAACTGGACTGGTCCGACCGCCGCCTCACCGTCGCGCAGACGACCGAGTACCCGTTCGAGGGCGCCAGCCGCCTGACCTTCAGCGGCCGCGGGCGCGGCCACTTCGACGTGGCCCTGCGCGTCCCCGGCTGGGCAAGCGAGTTCACCGTCACCGTCAACGGCGTCGAGCAGGAGATCGACGCCGAGCCCGGTACGTACGCCACCATCGGCCGCCGCTGGAGGGACGGCGACGTCGTCGACGTGTCGATGCCGCTGCGCCTTCACACCGAGGCCGCCATCGACGACCCCGACGTCCAGTCCGTCTACTACGGACCGACGCTGCTGGCCATTCAGCACGAGGCCGTCGGCGACGACCTCGAGACCGGACTGATCGACCTCGCGGTCGGTGAGAACCCGGAGGAGGTGTTCGAGCCCGGCGAGGAGCCCCTCCACTTCACCGCCGAGGGCTACACCTTCGCGCCGTTCCACATCGCGAACCGCGACCCGTACCACCTGTATTGGCGGAGGCGATAAGCCACCGCCGCAACCCCTTTGATCCCTTACCGTTAGGAGCACAGGTCATGAGATTCGACAAGCGCCGACCGGCCCGGCGCGCGGCCGCGGCGGTCGCCGCGGGCACCGCCGCCGTGCTGCTCGCCGCCGCCTGCGGCGACGGCCGCAGCGGAGGCGGCGGCGACCAGGAGGTCGTCCTCGAAGGCGTCGACGACGGCACCACCCTCACCATGTGGACCAGGGCCGCCACCCAGGCCCAGTCGCAGGCGCTCGTGGACGCCTACAACGAAAGCCACGAGAACCAGGTGGAGCTGTCGGTCATCCCGACCGACGACTACCAGACGCGCGTGGGCACCGCCGCCGGGAACCAGGAGCTGCCCGACCTGTTCGCCATCGACGTGGTGCTCGCGCCGAAGTTCACCACCGCGGGCGCCTACCTCGACATCACCGACCGGATCGACTCGCTCGAGTTCGCCGACGCCCTCGCCCCCTCGCACATCGAGGTCGGCACCGTCGACGACCGGAAGTACCTGGTCCCGCACACCCTCGACCTGTCGGTCCTGTTCTACAACAAGGACCTCTACGAGCAGGCCGGCCTCGACCCCGAGAAGCCGCCGACCACGCTCGTCGAGTTCGCCGAGCACGCCCGCGCGATCGCCGAGCTCGGCGACGACATCCACGGCACGTTCTTCGGCGGCAACTGCGGCGGCTGCTACCTCTTCACGTGGTGGCCGTCCATCTGGGCCGAGGGCGCCGAGGTCATGAACTCCGACGGCACCGAGTCGCTCCTGGACTCCCCGGAGGCCCAGGAGGTCTACTCGATCTGGCGCGGCCTGGTCGAGGACGGCGCGGTCGCTCCCGGGCACGCCGAGGAGCCGGGCGCCACCTGGACCGGCCTGTTCCCCGAGGGCAACATCGGCGTCATGCCGATGCCCTCCACGATGCTCGGCCTCATGCCCGAGGACCTGAACATGGGCGTCGCGCCCATCCCCGGTCCGAGCGGCGGCGAGTCCACCTTCGTCGGCGGCGACTCCATCGGCATCAGCGCCAACTCCGAGCACCCGAACCAGGCGTGGGACTTCCTGCGCTGGAGCCTCCAGGAGGACACGCAGATCGACATCCTGGCCGCGGGCGGCGACGTCATGGCCCGCACCGATCTGGCCGACAACGAGTACTACGCGGACAACCCGAACGCGGTCATCATGAACGACCTGGTCGCCATCGGCCGCACCCCGTACTCGCTGAACTTCGGGCAGACCTTCAACGACCCGCAGGGGCCGTGGCTGCCGCTGGTCAGAGAGGCGGTGTACGGAGACCCGAACGCCGACCTCAGTGCCCTCAACGACGCGATCACAGCCTCGCTGAGCAGTTAGGACAACTCCATATGCGATATTCGCGCAAGTTGACCGGCGCGGCCTACGCGGCACCCGTCGCACTGTTCGTGCTGGTCTTCTTCGTCGCGCCGCTGCTGCTGGTCGGACGCATGTCGGCGTCCGACTGGCCGCTGCTGGCCGGCGACCTCGGGGTGAACCTCCCCGACAACTACACCGCCATCGGCGACAACCGCCTGTTCTGGCCCGCCGTCGGCTTCACGCTGAAGTACACCGGCATCGTCGTGGTGATCCTGGTGGGCCTCTCGCTCGGCCTGGCCATGCTCGTGTCCGGCACCCGGAAGGGCACCGGCTTCTTCCGGACCGCCTACTTCCTGCCCACGACCCTCGGCCTGGCCTCGGCCTCGCTGCTGTTCTTCGGCTTCTACAGCCCGTCCATCGGGCCGCTCGACCCGATCCTCCAAGGGCTCGGCATCACCGACGAGCCGATCTCGTGGCTCGGGACCCCGAACATGGCCTTGTTCTCCACCGTCGTGCTCATCGTGTGGAAGTTCGCCGGGTTCTTCATGATCATCCTCCTGGTGGGCCTCCAGGCGATCCCGCCGGACGTCTACGAGGCCGCCCGGCTCGACGGTGCCGGCCGCTGGCAGGCGTTCGTGCACATCACGCTGCCGCTGCTGCGCCCCGCGCTCGGCCTGGTGCTCATCCTCAGCATCACCGGCTCGCTGCTGGCGTTCGACCAGTTCTTCATCCTCACCAAGGGCGGACCGGACAACAGCACCGTCACCGTGGTGCAGCTGATCTACCGGGAGGCGTTCCAGCGCTTCGACCTCGGTGCCGCGGCGGCCATCTCCGTGGTGGTGCTCCTGGCGCTGCTGGTGCTCAACATCGCCCAGTTCCGCTCACTGAGGAGGGACCAATGACGCGCCGAGGGGTTTGGAACACGACCTCCTACTACGTGCTCGCGGGCGGCCTGGCCGTGCTGTTCCTGTTCCCGCTGGTCTGGACCGGGTACGCCTCGGTCGCGCCGCACGGGGCCACCAACCAGCAGGACGGGTTCGGCTTCGGCAACTACCAGACCCTGCTCGAATACGACTCGGGTCTCCTGCGCTACCTGTGGAACAGCACCTACGTGTCGCTCTTGACCGTGCTGTTCACGCTCCTGCTGTCGTTCGTCGGCGGCTACGCGTTCGCCCGCTTCAAGTTCCCCGGGCGCGACACGCTGTTCCTTCTGACCATCGCGATCCTCATGGTGCCCTACAGCACCCTGCTGATCCCGCTCTACACGCAGCTGGGCGACATCGGCCTGCGCAACTCGCTGTTCGGGCTCTCGCTCGTCCTCACCCTCTACCAGCTGCCGTTCGCGGTGTTCATGATGCGCATCTCGTTCGAGGCGGTGCCCAAGGAGATCGAGGAGTCGGCGATGGTGGACGGCTGCGGGTCCATGGGCGTCCTCACCCGCATCATGCTGTTCGCCGTGTGGCCCGGCCTGATCACCGTCGGCCTGTTCTCGTTCCTGGCCGCCTGGAACGACTTCATCGCGCCGCTCATTCTCGTCAGCGACGCCGACAAGGCCGTGCTGCCGGTGGCGATCGCCAACCTCCGCCAGCAGTCGATGGGCGCCGTCGACTTCGGAGCGACACAGGCGGGCGTGGTCGTCATGGCCCTGCCCTGCCTGGTGCTCTTCGCACTGCTGCAACGTCACTATGTCCGAGGATTCATGTCAGGAGCTATCAAAGGATGAGCAAGCCAACGCCAGTGCTGCCCTCCCAGAGCACGTTGCGCCCCCTGGGGCTCGACGAAGTCCGGATCACCGGAGGGTACTGGGCCCGCAGGCAGCAGACCAACGCCGAGGCCACCATCTGGCACTGCCTGTACTGGCTGGAGGAACTGGGCTGGCTGGCCAACTTCGCGAAGGCGGGCTCCGGCGAGCCGTTCGAACGGGCCGGACGCGAGTTCTCCGACTCCGAGATCTACAAGCTCGCCGAGGCCATGGCCTGGGAGATCGGCCGGAGCGGCTCGCCCGAACTGGAGGAGCGGTTCGTCCGCCTCACCGGGCAGATCGCCGCCGCGCAGGAGAGCGACGGCTACCTCAACACCCAGTTCGGCCACCCCGGCCAGCGGCCGCGGTACTCCGAACTGGAAGGAGGCCACGAGCTGTACTGCTACGGGCATCTCATCCAGGCCGGGGTGGCGCGGCTGCGGACCCGCGGCGAGGACGACTTCACCAGGATGGTCCGGCGCGTCGCCGACCACGTCTGCGACGTCTTCGGCCCCGGCGGCATCGAGCGGATCTGCGGGCACGCCGAGATCGAGGTCGCCCTGGCCGAGCTCGGCCGCGCCACCGGCGAGCGGCGCTACCTGGAGCAGGCGAAGCGGTTCATCGACCGGCACGGCGAGCACACCCTCGCCGACGGCGGCTTCGGGCGCGTCTACTTCCAGGACGACGTGCCGGTGCGCGAGGCCGAGGTGCTGCGCGGGCACGCGGTCAGGGCCCTGTACCTCGCCTCGGGCGCGATCGACGTCGCGGTCGACACCGGCGACGCCGAACTGCTCGAAGCCGTCCGGCGCCAGTGGGACCGCACGATCGCCAGGCGCACGTACCTGACCGGCGGCATGGGCTCGCAGTACTCCGACGAGGCCTTCGGCGACGACTTCGCGCTGCCGCCGGACCGGGCCTACTCCGAGTCGTGCGCGGGCGTGGCCGCGGTGATGACGGCGTGGCGGCTGCTGCTGGCCACCGGCGAGACCTCCTACGGCGACATGATCGAGCGGATCGCCTGGAACGTCCTGGCCGGTGCCGTCGCCCCGGACGGGAAGTCGTTCTTCTACGCCAACCCGCTGCACCAGCGCACCGCCGACCAGGACCCGGTCGCGGGCGAGCTGTCGCACCGCGCGGCGGGCGGGCGGCGCGCGCCCTGGTTCGACGTCTCGTGCTGCCCGACGAACCTGGCGCGCACGTTCGCGTCCTTCGCGGCGTACGTCGCCACCGCCGACGACGGCGGCCTCCAGATCCACCAGTACACGCCCGCGGCCATCGCCACCGAGCTGGCGGGCGGCCCGGTCGAGGTCGCCGTCGAGGCCGACTACCCCGACAGCGGCGCGATCACCGTCCGCGTCGACCGCAACGGGGCGGGGGAGTGGACGCTGGGCCTGCGGGTGCCCGCCTGGGCCGAGGGCGCGGTGCTGACCGAGCCGTCGGGGGAGCGGCGCGAGGTCGCGCCCGGCGCGGTGAGCCTCACGCGCGACTTCGCCGCCGGGGACGAGGTGCGCTTGGAACTGCCGGTGGAGCCGCGGTGGACCGGGCCGGACCCGCGCATCGACGCGGTGCGCGGCTGCGTCGCCGTCGAGCAGGGCCCGCGCGTGCTGTGCGCCGAGTCGATCGACCTGCCGGACGGGGCGGACGTCGCCGACCTGACCGTGGACACCGGCAAGGCCCCGGTGGGGGACGACGGCGTGGTGACCGTCGCCGGACACGTCCACATGAACGCCGACGGCTGGCCTTACGGGCCTGACCCGGACCCGGAGACGGGACGCGAGGCCACAGAGGTCCGCCTCATCCCGTTCCATCTGCGGGCCACGCGGGAACCGGCCTCGATGCGGGTCTGGCTGCCGGTCGAATAGAGGGATAGAGAGATGAAGGGTGGCACGGTGCGCGTCGTGCCACCCGGATTCTCGGTTCCCGCTCAGGCCGCGGCGGTGAGCCGGTCGTAGTCCCGGCGCGCCTCGATGATGTCGGGCTGGTGGCGCTCGGCCCACTCGAGCAGGCCGTTGAGGTGCGTGTACAGCTCCCGCGCGCTCGCGGTGGCGCTGTACTCCACCTTCGGCGGCACGGTGGGGTGGACGGTCCTGGTGAGCAGGCCGTCGCGTTCGAGGTTGCGCAGCGTCAGGGTGAGCATCCGGCGGCTGATGCCGGGAATGCCGCGCTCGAGCTCGGTGTAGCGGACCGGGGCCTTGGTGGCGGCCACCAGGATCGACACCGCCCACTTCCCGGCGACGCGGTCGATGACCTGGACGATGGGGCAGGCCTCGGCCTGCACGTCGGACTTGGGCAGTACGCAGTCGTCGGTCATTCCCGCTCTCCCTTTGCCGTGGCCGGTGGCACGGCGCTCACGTGACGCACTTCATAGTCAGGGTGCGGACCGGATGACCTGGACAGGAACATCCATGTCTCCCCCGGCACATGAAAGTGCCTTCTTACGGATTCCTCAATTGGAACACATGATGGCCTCAGGAACAAATCGTTCCCCACGTGTTTCCGAGAGGAAGTCCGATGCCCACTCGCTCCGACCGCGGCCTCAGGTCCCGCTGGCTCGCGGTGATCGTCCTGTCCGCCGCCCAGGTCATGATCGTCCTGGATCAGAACATCGTCACCATCGCCCTCCCGGCCATCCGGGAGGACCTCGCGTTCAGCCAGGCCGATCTCGTGTGGACCGTCAACGCCTACGTGATCCCCTTCGGCGGCCTGCTGCTCCTGGCGGGCAGGCTCGGCGACCTCATCAGCCGCAAACAGGTGTTCCTGGCGGGCCTGGCGCTGTTCGTCGCCGCCTCGGTCGCCGCCGCGCTGGCCGACGGCCAGGGCGTCCTCCTCGCCGCCCGCTTCGTGCAGGGCATCGGCGGCGCCGTCACCACCGCCGGGCTCCTCGGCATGATCGTGACGATCTTCCCCGAGCCCGAGCACCAAGGGAAGGCCATCGGTGTCTACGGCTTCGCGTCCGCCGGCGGCGGCGCCCTCGGGAGCGTCGTGGGCGGCGTCCTCACCGAGTCCCTCGGCTGGGAGTCGATCTTCTACGTCAACGTCCCGATCGGACTGGCCGTCGCGGTGCTCGCCTGGCGGCTGCTGCCGAACGACCGCGGCGTCGGCCTCAAGGCCGGGGCCGACATCATCGGCGCGGCCCTGATCACCTCCGGAATCATGCTGGCCGTCTACACCCTGGTCGAGACCGAGCGGTACGGCTGGAACTCGCCCCGCACGATCGGCCTCGGCTTGGCGGCCGCGGTCCTCATCGCCGGGTTCTTCCGGCGCCAGTCCAAGGCCGCCGCGCCGCTCATTCCGCTGCGCATCCTCCGCTCCCGCAACGTCGCCGGGGCGAACCTGGCCCAGGCGCTCATGGTGGGCGCGGCGTTCGGATTCATGTTCTTCACCGCCCTGTACCTCCAGCAGGTCCTCGGCTTCACCCCGCTGGCGGCCGGGCTGGCGTTCCTGCCCGCGCCGGTGGTGATCGCGACGGTGTCGATGGCGCTCGCGCCGCGGCTCCTGGCGCGCTTCGGGGCCAAGCCGCTCGTGCTCACCGGACTGTCGCTGATGGTCATCGGGTTCCTGCTGTTCGCGCAGATGCGCGCCGACGGCTCGTACGCCGTCGACGTGCTGCCGGGGATGCTGACCGCGCCGCTCGGATTCGGGCTGGCCATGCCCGCGCTGATGTCGCTGGGCATGTCGGACTCGCGGCCCGAGGACGCGGGCGTCACCTCCGGGCTGTTCAACACCGCCCAGCAGGTGGGCGGCGCGGTCGGCCTGGCGGTGCTGAGCACCGTGGTCGCCTCCCGGACCGACGGCCTGCTGGCCCAGGGGCACTCGACCGCCGAGGCGCTGACCGGCGGCTACCGGATCGGCTACACGGTCGCCGCCGTCTTCGCCGCGGCCGGACTGCTCATCGCGGTGACGGTGCTGAAGGTCCGCAAGGCCGAGTCCGCCGAGCCCGAACTCGAACGCGTCGCCTGACCTGCCGCGGAGGTCCCGGCCCTGCGCGGCCGGGGCCGTTCCCGTTCAGGATCGCTCGCGCAGCCACTCCAGGGCGGCCTCGGCGTGGCCGAGGACCGACACGTGGCCGTCCTCGGGGTACAGCCGCAGCTCGGCGGTCGGGCAGTGCCCGGCCAGCCGGCGGCTGTGCGAGGCGGGCACCACCCGGTCCCGCTCGCCGTGGAGCAGCAGCAGCGGCACGGCGGCCTCGGTCGGGTCGAAGCCCCACGGCGCGACGTAGGCGAGGTCGTCGTCGACCAATCCGTCCAGCCCGGTGGCCGTGCCGAGCCCGGCGATCCTCCCCACCCAGGACCACTCGCCCTCGAGCGCGGCGTGGTCGGCCTCGGTGAACATCGCCGGGTCGTACTCGGCTCGGGACTCGTACTCCTCTTTGGCCTCTCGGCCTCCGATCGCGGCCTCCAGGGAGGCGACGCCGCCGGAGTACATCCCGGCGAACCAGTCCAGCCCGCCCGCGTCCCGCGGCGCCAGCCCCGCGATGTCGACGGCGGCGGTGACGCGGTCGCCGAGCAGTGCGGCCACGGCCAAGGCGTGCGGCCCGCCGCCGGAGTGGCCTACGGCCGCAAACCGTTCGAGACCGAAGCGGTCGGCGAGGCGCGCGGTGTACGCCGCCGCCGAAGCGATGTCGCGCCCTGGACGCGCGGTCGAACCGCCGTAACCGGGCCGGTCGTAGGAGACCCAGCGCAGCCCGAGCCGGTCGGCGGCCGTGAACAAGGGCTCGGGCGGCGCCCCGATGTTCGGGGTGCCGTGATGCCACACGACGGGGAACCCGTCGCCGCCGGTGTCGTACACGTGCAGCCGTCCGCCATCGGGCAGGACCAGATCGGACTCGTTCACCATGACCCGAGACTAGAGCGGGGGTCCGACGGTACAACGCCCCAGCGCGGTGTCGGCTTGTCGACAGTGGCGGTTGACCCCGCCGCGGCGGGGTAGTAGGAGCGGCGAGCACGCCGCGAGGGCGTGCCGATCGACACCACACGGGGGAAGACCATGTCGAGACTTGCCCGCCGCGCCGCCACCGCCCTGGCGGCCGCGGCCCTGGCCACGTCCGCCGCGCTGGGCGTATCCGCGGCCGCCCAAGCCCAACCGGCACCGGCACCGGCACCGCCGACGCAAGGCGTACCGACCGAATGCATTCCCGGGATGCCCATATTCGCCGAACCGGGCACGCCGCCTCCTGCTGGAATATGCACCGGCTTCGTGATCGCTGAATGCTTCGTCGCAGATGCGTCGGGGCTCTGGGTGCGCGTCACCGACCCGATCGCGGGCGTGAAGGGGTACACCTTCGCCCAGGCCGTTCCGGAATTCGAGGAACTGGATCTGGCTCCTTGCCAGCAGGGTGGTCCGGCCTCGCTTCCCCAGTCGGTGGGCTGACCCGAGGCACCGGTGAACCGCGCGGCCCGCTCCCGCAAGCCCTTCCCAGGACCTGCGGGAGCGGGCCGCGCGCTGTGGCGCATCGACGTTTCGGGGATGGTGCCCAGGGAACTCGGCGCCGACATCACTACGAGGAGGCGAACGCGATGAAGGCTGTGGTGTGGCACGGCACGGGGGACATCCGCCTGGACGAGGTGCCCGACCCGAAGATCCTGGAACCGGGCGACGCGATCGTGCGCATCACGCGCAGCGCGATCTGCGGCACGGACCTGCACATGGTGCGCGGCACGCTGCCGGGCATGGTCGAGGGCACGGTCCTCGGGCACGAGGCGGTCGGCGTGGTCGAGGAGGTCGGCTCGGCCGTGCGCGGCTTCAGCCCCGGCGACCGGGTGGTGGTGCCCTCCACGATCGGCTGCGGCACGTGCTCGTACTGCCGCGCCGGCTACTACGCGCAGTGCGACACCGCCAACCCGAACGGGCCCTCGGCGGGCACGTGCTTCTTCGGCGGGCCGTCCTCGACCGGCCCGGTGGACGGCCTGCAGGCCGAGTACGCGCGCGTGCCGTACGCGATGACCGGCCTGGTGCGCATCCCGGAGGCGGTGAGCGACGACCAGGCGATCCTGCTGTCCGACATCTTCCCCACGGCCTGGTTCGGCGCGAAGCTCGCCGAGATCGGCCCCGGCGACAGCGTGCTGGTCCTCGGCGCGGGCGTGGTGGGCCAGTTCGCCATCGCCTCGGCCAAGCGGCAGGGCGCCGGGCGGGTGCTCGTCGTCGACGGCATCGCCTCCCGCCTGGACAAGGCGCGCGAGCAGAACGTCGAGCCGATCGACTTCAACGACGAGGACCCCGTCGCGGTGGTCAAGGAGCTCACCGGCGGCATCGGCGTCGACCGCGTCATCGAGGCCGTGGGCGTGGACGCCCAGCGCCCGAAGACCGGCCCCGCCGCCGAGCAGGCCCAGCAGATGGCCGAGCGGTTCGATTCCGAGCGGCGGCAGGCCGCCCCGAAGGCGAACCCCGACGGTGGGCAGTGGGTGCCCGGCGACGCGCCCAGCCTCGCCCTGCAATGGGCCGTGGATTCCGTGGCCAAGGCCGGGAGCATCGGCGTGATCGGCGTCTACCCGCCCGGCTTCAACAGCTTCCCGATCGGCGCGGCGATGAACAAGAACCTCACCGTCAAGATGGGCAACTGCAACCACCGCCGCTACCTGCCTGGCCTGCTCGACCTCGTGGTCAGCGGCACGGTCGACCCCACCGCGTTCATCACGCGGCATGAGCGGCCCACCGACGCCATCGAGGCGTACGAGACGTTCGACCGGCGCGAGGACGGCTGGCTCAAGACCGTCCTGGACGTCGCCTGAGGGCGGGCGCCCCGCCGGGCGCCCGCACCGCGGTCGCGGTCAGGCCGCCAGAGCGCGGCCGGCCTTGACCGCCGCCTCCTCGGCGTCCCGCTTCATCTGCGCGGCCTGCTCGCTGAACCGGTCCAGCGCCGGGTTGACGCCGACCAGGGTGAACTCGCGCTCGATCACGGTCAGGTCCGCGCCCCACACGTCGACGAGGATGCGCCGCAGGTAGTCGAGGTTGTGGTCCCAGCCCTCCTTCGGCGTGCCGGGCCCGTAGGCGCCGCCGCGGGTGGTGACCAGCACCGTGGGGGTGCCTTCGAGGAGCGCCTCGCCCTGGGGCGCGCCGATGATGGCCAGGTCGATCCAGGTCTTGACGTGCTGGGAGACGCCCCAGTTGTAGAGCGGCAGCGCCAGGATCGCCTTGCCCGCGCCGCGGAGCTCGCCGGCGATCTCGGCCGCGAGGGCGAGGGCCGCCCTGTCGGCGTCGCTGTGCCGGTCCTCGGGCGTGTGGGCGGCGGCGATCGCGTTCTGCCAGGCGTCGGACGGCAGCGGCTGCTGTGCCAGGTGGCGTGTCACGACGCCGGCGTCGGGCTGGGCGGCCCGGAACTCGGCGAAGACCCGGTCGGCGAGCGCGGTGCTGGCCGAGTTGGGTCCCTGGATGCTCGAGTCGATGCGCAGCAGGGTCATGGGGAGTGCTCCTTGCGGTGTGTCCGGCGGGATCCGCCGAGATCGAATTTGAATGTTCAAGTTGCATCGTAACGCACTCGATTTGAACATTCAAGTAGGGTCGCGTAGCATTGCTCACATGCCACCCGACGAAGCGACCGAGGACGTGCCCTGGCTCAGCCCGAGCCAACTGGAGAACTGGGCTGCGTTGATGGCGCTGATCAGCATCCTGCCGCCCGCCATCGACGCGCAGCTCAAGCGAGACGCCGGGATGAACTCCTACGAGTACCACGTGCTGGTCCGCCTGGCCGCCTCCGATCAGGGGATGCGGCCGATGAGCGACCTCGCGGTGCTGGCGCAGGGCTCCCCCTCGCGGCTCTCCCACGCCGTCGCCCGGCTCGAGCGCGACGGCTACGTGCGGCGGGTCGCGTGCAGCGAGGCGGGCAGGCGCACCGCCGCCGTCCTCACCGAGGAGGGCCGCAAGAAGCTCGAGGCGTCCGCCCCCGGCCACGTGCGCGAGGCGCGGCGCCTGGTCGTGGACGCCCTCACCCCCGAGCAGCTCAGCGCGCTCGGCGAGGCGGCCCGAGCCGTGGTCGAGGCGATCGACCCCGAGGCGGCGGACATGATCCCCCCGGGCCGCAACGCCTGACCCGGCGCCCGCCGGCCCCCATCGACCATTCGAACGGCACCACCGCCGCCCTTGGAAAGGACCGCAATGCGCATTGACCGAGCCGAAGTGATCGTCACCAGCCCGGATCGGAACTTCACGACCCTCAAGCTCACCACCTCAGATGGGCTCACCGGGCTCGGCGACGCCACGTTGAACGGCCGCGAGATGGCCGTCGTCGCCTACCTCAAGGACCACGTCGTCCCGCTGCTGCTCGGCCGCGACGCGGCCCGCATCGAGGACACCTGGCAGTTTCTGTACCGCTCGGCCTACTGGCGGCGCGGCCCGGTGACCATGGCCGCGATCGCCGCCGTGGACATGGCGCTGTGGGACCTCAAGGGCAAGGCCGCCGGGATGCCGGTCTACCAGCTGATCGGCGGCGCCTCCCGCGAAGGCCTCCTCGCCTACGGCCACGCCTCCGGCAAGACCCTCGACGAGCTCTTCGACTCCATTCGCGCCCACCAAGAGCAGGGTTTCCGCGCCATCCGCGTCCAGACCGGCGTCCCGGGACTGAAGTCGATCTACGGCATCGCCTCCAACGCCACGTACGAGGCCAACCAAGGGGTGCGCTACGACCACGAACCTGCCCAGCGCGGCGCACTGCCCAATGAGGAGGATTGGGACACCCGCTCCTACCTGCGGCACGTCCCGACCGTCTTCGAGGCCGTCCGGGGCGAGTTCGGCCCCGAACTGCCGCTGCTGCACGACGCCCACCACCGGCTCACCCCCATCCAGGCCGCGCAGCTCGGCAAGTCGCTCGAACCGTTCGACCTGTTCTGGCTCGAGGACGTCACCCCGGCCGAGAACCAGGAGGCGCTGCGCCTGGTCCGCCGGCACACCACCACGCCCCTGGCCATCGGGGAGATCTTCAACACCGTGTGGGACTACCAGCAGATCATCCGCGAGCAGCTCATCGACTACGTCAGGAGCGCGGTCACCCACACCGGCGGCATCACGCACCTGAAGAAGGTCCTGGACTACGCCTCGCAGTACCAGATCAAGTCCGGCATGCACGGCCCCACCGACATCTCTCCGGTCGGCATGGCCGCCGCGATGCACCTCGGACTCGCGATCCACAACTTCGGCATCCAGGAGTACATGCGCCACGGCGCCAAGACCGACCAGGTCTTCCAGCAGTCCTTCACCTGGTCGGGCGGCTACCTCCACCCCGGCGAGAACCCCGGTCTCGGCGTCGACCTCGACACCGACGAGGCCGGCAAATACCCCTACGCCCAGGCCTACCTCCCGTTCAACCGCCTCGCCGACGGCACCGTCCACGACTGGTGAACGCCCGCCTCTCCACGAGGTGCTGCCCGGTCTCGGAGCGCCGTGTTCGGCGATCTTGCTACGGGCAGTGCTACGGGAGGGTTCGACGGGTTGCGAAACGAGAAGCGGCGCTCTACTGATGAGCGCCGCTTTCGCAGATAAATGATGATGGTTCTGGTAGCCCGGGTGGGACTCGAACCCACACTGTACGGGTTTTGAATCCGTCTTCTCTGCCAATTGGAATACCGGGCCTGGCCCCGAACGGCGAGGCTCGGGCCGCAGAACATGATACCCCTGCGGTGCGGCCGGTGACGGATGGGTCCTACTGTCCGAAACGCTCGACATAGGGAGGTGCGCACGCCCGCTGCGCCGGATAAGCTAACTTCCTGGTGTGCCCTCACTGCCGCACGCCCGACCGACCAGCCGCGCATGAAAGGTACGGACACGCATGACGAGCAAGGCCGCCGAGGAGCCGCGCAAGCGCGTGCTCATCGCCGAAGACGAGGGGCTCATCCGCCTCGACCTGGCCGAGATGCTCACCGAGGAGGGCTACGAGGTCGTAGCCGAGGCCGCGGACGGTGAAGCCGCCGTCCGGCTCGCCCAAGAGCACCAGCCCGACCTGGTGATCTGCGACATCCAGATGCCGATCATGGACGGCCTCCAGGCCGCCGAGAAGATCGTGTCCGCGCGCATCGCCCCCGTCGTGATCCTCACCGCCTTCAGCCAGCGCGACCTCATCAACCGCGCGCAGTCGGCCGGCGCCATGGCCTATCTCGTCAAGCCCTTCCAGAAGTCCGACCTCGTGCCCGCCATCGAGCTCTCGCTCACCCGCTTCGCCGAGATGACCGCCCTGGAGAAAGAGGTCGAGAACCTCACCGAGCGCCTCGAGGTCCGCAAGCTCGTCGACCGCGCCAAGGGCCTGCTCATGACCCAGTACGGCATGCCCGAGCCCGACGCGTTCCGCTGGATCCAGCGCGCCGCCATGGACCACCGCCTGTCGATGCGGGACGTCGCCACCCGCGTCATCGACGAGGCCAAGGAGAAGGAAGCCCAGGACGCCGAATAGCGGACATGCCGCCCCGGGCTTGCACCGGACTTGTCGGAGCCACTCGATAGGCTCTGAGGCGTGACCGCTTCGCAATCCCGCCTGCTGCTGATCGATGGCCACTCAATGGCCTACCGCGCCTTCTTCGCGCTCCCCGCCGAGAAGTTCTCGACCGAGGACGGCCAGGTGACCAACGCCGTCTACGGCTTCGCGTCCATGCTCATCAACCTGCTCAGGGACGAGAAGCCGACGCACATCGCCGTGGCCTTCGACGTCTCCCGCCGGTCCTTCCGCACCGAGGAGTACGCCGAGTACAAGGACGGCCGGGCCGAGACCCCCGAAGAGTTCAAGAGCCAGATCCCGATCATCCAGGAACTGCTCGACGCGCTCGGCATCGCCTGGCTCAGCAAGGAGCGCTACGAGGCCGACGACATCATCGCCACCCTCGCCACCCAGGGCGAGGCGGCCGGCCTGCACACCCTGATCTCCTCGGGCGACCGCGACGCCATCCAGCTCGTCAACAAGGCAGTCACGCTGCTCTACCCGGTGAAAGGCGTCACCGACCTCGCCCGCTACACCCCCGAGCTCATCGAGGAGAAGTACGGCGTCGCTCCCGGCCGCTACCGCGACCTCGCCGCGCTGGTGGGGGAGAAGTCCGACAACCTGCCCGGCGTCCCCGGCGTCGGCCCCAAGACCGCCGCGAAGTGGATCGCCAAGTACGGCTCCCTCGACGGCCTGGTCGCGAAGGCCGACGAGATCGGCGGCAAGGCCGGACAGAGCCTGCGCGACCACCTCGACGACGTCCTGCGCAACCACCGGCTCAACGGCCTCGTCTGCGACCTGGACCTGCCCCGGGACGTCGACGGCCTCGCCTGGGAGGGCTGGTCGGTCGAGGAGACCAACCGGCTGTTCGACGCCCTCCAGTTCCGCACCCTCGGCGAGCGGATCAACACCAGCCTCGGCGACCGGGCCCTCGGCGGCGCGGCCCCGGTCGAGGCCGAGGTCGACCACGTCCACGCCTCCCGGCTCGAACCCGGCGGCATGGCCGCCTGGCTGCGCTCCCGCGAAGGCGACGTCGCGATCGCCTACACCGGCGCCTTCGCCTCCGGCGCCGGCTCGTTCGACTCGATCGCGCTGGCCGAGGGCGGCGAGGCGCTCTGGTTCGACCCCGCCCAGCTCGACGCCGAGGACGAGCGGTCCTGGACCGACTGGCTCGCCGACGCGAAGCGGGGCAAGATCGTCCACGACGCGAAGGGCTTCAACTGGGGCGCCGACGCCGCCGGATGGCCCGAGCCCGCCGGACTGAAGGCCGACACCGTCATCGCCGCCTACCTCTTGAAGCCCGAGCAGCGCACCTACGCCCTCGGCGACCTCGCCATGCAGTACCTCGGGCGCGAGCTCGACACCACCGCGCAGGAGCACAGCGAGGGCACCCTCGTCGGACTGGACGCGGCCATGGCCGACGACACGTCCCGCTTCGAGGCGGACTGCGCCGCCGCCAGCGCCGTCGCCGCCCTCGCCTCCACCCAGGCCGAGCGCCTCGCCGAACGCCGCCAGGCCCGCCTCGCCGAGGAGATGGAGTACCCGCTCACCGGCGTCCTGGCCCGCATGGAGATCACCGGCATCGCCGCCGACGAGGGCCACTTCGCCGACATCGAGGCGAGCTTCGCGGCCCAGTCGAAGGACGCCACCGACGCCGCCCACGAGACCGTCGGCCGCCAGTTCAACGTCGGCTCGCCCAAGCAGCTCCAGGAGATCCTCTTCGACGAGCTGAAGATGCCCAAGACCAAGCGCACCAAGACCGGCTACACCACCAACGCCGAAGCGCTTCAGCAGCTCTATGCCAAGACGCAGCACCCGCTGCTGGAGCAGCTGCTGCGGTTCCGCGACGTCGAGAAGCTCAAGCAGATCGTCGCCACCCTGCGCGCCACCATCCAGACCGACGGACGCATCCACACCACGTTCCACCAGACCGTGGCCGCCACCGGGCGCCTGTCCTCGTCCGACCCGAACCTGCAGAACATCCCCGTGCGCTCGGGCGCCGGGCGCGACATCCGGGCCGGATTCGTCGTCTCGGGCGGCTTCGAATCCCTGATGACCATGGACTACAGCCAGATCGAGATGCGCATCATGGCCAGCCTCACCGGCGACGAGGTGCTCATCGACGCCTTCAAATCCGGTGAGGACGTCCACCGCGTCGTCGCCGCGAAGGTCTTCGCCGTCGCGCCCTCGCAGGTCACCGCCGAGCACCGCCGCAAGATCAAGGCCATGTCGTACGGCCTCGCCTACGGCCTGTCCACGTACGGGCTCAGCCAGCAGCTCGGCGTCTCCGCCGAGGAGGCCCAGCAGCTGTCGAACGAGTACTTCGACCGCTTCGGCAAGGTCCGCACCTACCTCCACACCGTCGTCGAGCAGGCCCGCAAGACCGGCTACACCGAGACGATCATGGGCCGGCGCCGCTACTTCCCGGACCTGGCCTCCGACAACCGGCAGCGGCGCGAGATGGCCGAGCGTGCCGCGCTCAACGCCCCGATCCAGGGCAGCGCCGCCGACATCATGAAGGCCGCGATGCTCGGCGTCGACCGGGCGCTGCGCGAGGCGAAGATGGACTCCCGCGTGCTCCTCCAGGTCCACGACGAGCTGGTCTGCGAGGTCGCCCCCGGCGAGGCCGACCGGCTCGAGCATCTCGTGCGCGAGCAGATGTCCGGCGCGGCCGAGCTCGCCGTCCCGCTCACCGTCTCGGCCGGATTCGGCGACTCCTGGGAGGCGGCCGCGCACTAGGCGTGTGCGCCGCCGCTCACCGTTCGCGGTGTCGATCAACACCAGTACCAGCCCGGACTGGCGCGGAATTATCGCGCACGGTAATCTGGATTGGCCCAGGTATGTCCGTGTCCTCAGAAGGGAGCAGGGCACGAGCCGGCGACGGCAGGACGGCCTGGCGAACGTAACTGCGAGCATCCGCGTCTCGCACCGCACGGCCACACCTGGGGAGCCGTGAACGGGACGCGAGCGCGAGCTGACGAATCTGAACGTATCCGGAGCACCAGCCCACATGACGAGCAGCATCGAGGCCACCTCGAGCAACGCTGAGAACAGCACCACGGTCGACGAATTCGCCTCTGACGAGGATCTCCTTGCCGCGATCGACGCGACCATCAAATACTTCAACGACGGCGATATCGTCGAAGGTACCGTCGTCAAGGTCGACCGGGACGAAGTCCTGCTCGACATCGGCTACAAGACCGAGGGCGTCATCCCCTCGCGCGAGCTGTCGATCAAACACGACGTGGACCCGGAAGACGTCGTCGCTGTGGGCGATCACGTTGAGGCCCTCGTCCTCCAGAAGGAGGACAAGGAAGGCCGCCTGATCCTCTCCAAGAAGCGCGCCCAGTACGAGCGCGCCTGGGGCACGATCGAGAAGATCAAGGACGAGGACGGCGTCGTCCGCGGCTCGGTCATCGAAGTGGTCAAGGGCGGTCTCATCCTCGACATCGGGCTGCGCGGCTTCCTGCCGGCCTCGCTGGTGGAGATGCGCCGCGTGCGCGACCTCCAGCCGTACGTCGGCCGCGAGCTCGAAGCCAAGATCATCGAGCTCGACAAGAACCGCAACAACGTGGTCCTGTCGCGTCGCGCCTGGCTGGAGCAGACCCAGTCCGAGGTCCGCACCGAGTTCCTGCACCAGCTCGCCAAGGGCCAGGTCCGCAAGGGCACGGTCTCCTCGATCGTCAACTTCGGCGCCTTCGTCGACCTCGGCGGCGTCGACGGCCTCGTCCACGTCTCCGAGCTGTCCTGGAAGCACATCGACCACCCGAGCGAGGTCGTCGAGGTCGGCCAGCCGGTCGAGGTCGAGGTGCTCGAGGTCGACCTGGAGCGCGAGCGCGTCTCCCTGTCGCTGAAGGCCACCCAGGAAGACCCGTGGCGCCAGTTCGCCCGCACCCACGCGATCGGCCAGATCGTGCCGGGCAAGGTCACCAAGCTCGTCCCGTTCGGCGCGTTCGTCCGCGTCGAGGACGGCATCGAGGGCCTGGTGCACATCTCCGAGCTGGCCGAGCGCCACGTGGAGGTGCCCGAGCAGGTCGTCAAGGTCGGCTCCGACGCCATGGTCAAGGTCATCGACATCGACCTGGACCGCCGCCGGATCTCGCTCTCGCTCAAGCAGGCCAACGAGGCCTTCGTCGAGAACGAGGAGCAGTTCGACCCGACGCTGTACGGCATGGCCGCCCAGTACGACGACCAGGGCAACTACATCTACCCGGAGGGCTTCGACTCGGAGACCGGCGAGTGGATGGAAGGCTACGACGAGGCCCGCGAGGAGTGGGAGCGCCAGTACGCCGAGGCCCGCACCCGGTGGGAGGAGCACGGCAAGCAGATCGCCGAGCGCGTCATCACCGAGGCGCCCGCCAAGCCCGCCGAGGGCGAAGCCGCCCCGAAGGGCGACAAGGGCGGGAAGAAGCAGTCCACCGAGAAGAAGTCGGCCCCGGCCGAGCCCTCGGGGACGCTGGCCACCGACGAGGCCCTCGCCGCACTGCGCCAGAAGCTCGCCGGAGACCAGTAGCCCGTTAAGCTGAAAGACCACTACCCGTCCCAAGCGGTTCGCTTGGGGCGGGTAGTGTTTTAGATGTGCTTAAAGTCGCATTGACCGGTGGTATCGGAGCCGGTAAAAGCACGGTCGCGGCGAAGCTCGCCCAGCTGGGGGCTTACGTCATCGACGCCGACGCTCTCGCCCGAGCCGTCGTCGCCCCGGACACCGACGGCCTCGCCGCGGTCGTCTCCCGTTTCGGCCCCGGCGTCCTCGACGCCGAAGGCGCCCTCGACCGTGCCCGACTCGCCGGAATCGTCTTCAACGACGCGCATGCCCGCGCCGAACTCGAAGCGATCATCCACCCGCGAGTCCGCCAGAGAGCCCGAGAGCTCACCGCCACCCAAGCGGACGACGCCATCGTCGTCCAGGACATCCCCCTGCTGGCCGAGACCGGCGGGGCACCGAACTTCCACCTCACCATCGACGTGGAAGCGCCGCGAGAGCTCCGGCTCGAACGGCTCGTCGCCCGCGGCATGGACCGCGCCGACGCCGCCAGACGCATCGACGCCCAAGCCAGCGACGCCGAGCGCCGCGAGGCCTGCGACGTCGTCCTCCACAACCGCGACGGCCTGTCCGACATCGAACGGCGCGTCACGATGCTGTGGGAGGAGCGCATCCTCCCCTTCGCGGACAACCTCCGCCTCGGCACCAAGGAGAAGCGCCCCGAGAAGCTCCAGTTCGTCGAGTCCGACCCGGCCTGGCCCAGGCGCTTCGAGCACCTCGCCGCGCGATTGCGCCGCGTCATGGGCCCCAGCGCGGTCCGCATCGACCACGTCGGCTCCACGGCCGTCGCCGGCCTGCCCGCCAAGGACGTCATCGACATCCAGGTCACCGTCGTGACCCTCAAGGCCGTCGACATGCTCGAGCAGGCGCTCGGCGAGGCCGGGTTCTTCGGCCGCATCGAGTTCGACGAGCCCAAACCGGAGCATCCCGACACCGCCGAATGGGAGAAGCGCCTGTACGGCTACGCCGACCCGGGCAACCTCGCCCACCTCCACTTCCGGCCGATCGACAGCCCCGGCCAGCGGTTCGCGCTGCTCTTCCGGGACTGGCTGCGCGCGGTGCCGCAGGCCAGGGCCGACTACGCCCAGGAGAAGGGCGTGCTCGCCGCCAAGGTCGACTCCGCCACGGCCTACGGCCACGCCAAGGAGCCCTGGTTCGAGCACGAGGCCTGGCCGCGCGCCAACAAGTGGGCCCAGGCGGTCGGCTGGCACCCGCCGGTCTGCTGAGCGGCCCGGGCGGTTAAGCAGCCCCGGTCTGTTAAGAAGCCCGGTCCGTCAAGCAGCTCAGACGCGGCGGTGGCCCCGGCCGAACGGCCGGGGCCACCGCGCATCAGCCGCCGTGGCGGCTGATCGCCTCGTTGACCGTCCACGGGATCGCCACCATCGGATAGTCCTCGTACTCCAGCTCGGCGCTCCCCACCCCGAACGCGGTCATCATCTCGACCTCGGACAGCCGCTCGCCGGTGATGTGGTAGCGGAACGCCGACTCCCCGGTCGACGCCTCGGCGTCACCGGCCACCGGGAACTCCACGACGTGCGTCGTCTCCCCGTCGACCTCCTCGACGCGCAGCTGCGAGGCCTCCTCGGCCATCTCGTCCGCGTCCGCGGCCTCCTCGGCGCTCATCTCCAGCAGCCGGTACGTCAGCGTCTCCACCGGCCCGAAATGCTCCGCGACCGCCTCGTCGTCGAGCGCGTGCGCCTCCCAGCCCTCATCCGGCGGCGACTCGGGCAGCTCGGACGAGTCGGTGCCGACGGTCGCCAAGCCGTCCGGCATCGCCAGCAGCAGGTGATACCCGTCGGCGTCCTCGATGCTCAGGTACGCCGTCATCGTGCGCCAGTCGATGGAGCCATGCCCGCGCGCCACCTCGCCGTCGGCGATCGGCACCGTCATCTCGACCGTCGCCGACTTCGACCAGTTCGCCGACCTGACGTGCGCGATCGTCCTCGCCAGGTCCTCGCTGACCTTCGCTGGGGCGACCGCCGGGCCGCCGAGCATGTCGATCGGCTCCAAGGCCGAGGCGTCGAAGTCGACCTCCCGCAGGAAGTCCACCGTCGCCAGCGCCGAGCCGCCGATGTTGACCTGGAAGCGCCGGATGTCGCCCTGCCCGTCCAGCGAGTACAGGGCCTCGGGGACCTCGGCCGACGTCTCGCTCGAGGCGGCCATGATCGGGGCGCGGAACGTGTCGACCGGCTCGCCGTCGATGACGCCCTCCTCCCGCCACATCGCGTGCTCGGCCAGATAGGCGGGGTCGTCTTCGGCCTCGGCGGTCAGCGTGAACAGCGAGGAGACCAGGATGTCGAACATCGCCTCGGCCTGCGGTCCGCCGTCGGTCAGCATCTGGCGCGGCGTCCACTCCGAGGACGGCACCCGCACCGCATCGAACGCCTCGTCGTCGGCGTGCGTGGCCACCAGGCCCGGCACCGCCTGGACCAGCAGGTGCCCGTCCTCGGCGCCCGGCACGCGCGCGTACAGCAGCGGGACGCCCCAGTCGAGGAAGCCGTCCACCATGACCGCGCCGTCCTCGGCGGGCAGGCGCATCCGCACCGCCACGGGGTCGGCGGAGTGGTTGCGGTAGCGCAGCTCGGCCAGCGCCGCGGCCTCCTCCTCGGTGACGGGGCGCTCGGCACTGGCGCGGTCGGCCCCGCACGAGACGGCGAACCAGCCGACGGCGCCGATCGCGACGATGATGGCCATGACCCAGGGGAGGGCGGATTTCCACGGCGCCGCGCCCGCCGCGCCGTCATTTCGTCTAGTGGTGCTCACGGAGGGTCCAACGAGCCAGGGCCCGAAAAGTCACCGGCGAGCACCGTTGCTGTCGGGGGTCCGGGCTACCGTTGGCTCGTGGCATTCGACATTCCCCGCGCCGAAGGGCGCTTCACCGTCGTCAGCGAGTACGAACCGGCCGGCGACCAGCCGACGGCCATCGCGGAACTGGCCGAGCGCATCGACGCCGACGAGCGCGACGTGGTGCTGCTGGGCGCCACGGGCACCGGAAAATCGGCCACCTCGGCATGGCTGATCGAGAAGCTCCAGCGGCCCGCGCTGGTCATGGCCCACAACAAGACGCTGGCCGCGCAGCTGGCCAAGGAGTTCAGGGAGCTCCTGCCGAACAACGCGGTCGAGTACTACGTCTCCTACTACGACTACTACCAGCCAGAGGCGTACGTCGCGCAGACCGACACCTACATCGAGAAGGACGCCTCGATCAACGAGGAGGTCGAGCGGCTGCGCCACCGCGCCACCTACTCGCTGCTGACCAGGCGCGACGTCGTCGTGGTCGCCACGGTCTCGGCGATCTACGGCCTGGCCACGCCCGCCGAGTACCTCGAGCAGGCCACCGAGGTCGCCGTCGGCCAGGAATGGGACCGCGACAAGCTGCTGCGGCGCCTGGTCGACGTCCAATACGCGCGCAACGACATCGCCTTCACCCGCGGCACGTTCCGCGTCAGGGGCGACACGATCGAGATCATCCCGGCCTACGAGGAGCTGGCGATCCGCATCGAGATGTTCGGCGACGAGATCGACCGGCTCTACTACCTGCACCCGATCACCGGCGAGGTCATCCGCGAGGTCGACCGGGTCCTGATCTTCCCCGGCTCGCACTACGCCACCGGTGACGAACGCATGGCCCGAGCCATCGGCGACATCGAGGTCGAACTCGAACAGCGCCTGGCCGAGCTGGAGTCCCAGGGCAAGCTCCTGGAGGCCCAGCGGCTGCGCATGCGCACCGTCTTCGACCTGGAGAACATGAAGCAGACCGGGACGTGCAACGGCATCGAGAACTACTCGCGGCACATCGACGGCCGCGCCGCCGGCACGCCGCCCCACACGCTGCTGGACTACTTCCCCTCGGACTTCGTGACGATCCTCGACGAGTCCCACCAGACCGTCCCGCAGATCGGCGCGATGTCCGAGGGCGATGCCTCGCGCAAGCGCAACCTGGTCGAGCACGGCTTCCGGCTGCCCAGCGCCCAGGACAACCGGCCGCTGCGCTTCGAGGAGTTCCGCGAGCGCGTCGGCCAGACGGTCTACCTCTCGGCGACGCCGGGCCCGTGGGAGCTCAAGCAGGCCGGCGGCGAGTTCGTCGAGCAGGTCATCCGCCCCACCGGCCTGGTCGACCCGCAGGTGGAGGTGCGGCCGACGCAGGGCCAGATCGACGACCTGATGCACGAGATCCGCGAGCGCGCGGCCAAGGACGAGCGGGTCCTGGTGACCACGCTGACCAAGAAGATGGCCGAGGACCTCACCGACTACTTCCTCGACAACGGGATCCGCGTGCAGTACCTGCACTCGGAGGTCGAGACGCTGCGGCGCGTGGAGCTCCTGGGCGAGCTGCGGCGCGGCGACTTCGACGTCCTGGTCGGCATCAACCTCCTGCGTGAGGGCCTCGACCTGCCGGAGGTGTCGCTCGTGGCGATCCTGGACGCCGACAAGGAGGGCTTCCTGCGGTCGTCCACCTCGCTGATCCAGACGATCGGGCGCGCGGCGCGGAACGTCTCGGGCACGGTGCTCATGTACGCCGACCACCTCACCGACTCGATGAAGGCGGCCCTGGACGAGACGGACCGCCGCCGCGAGAAGCAGGTGGCGTACAACCGCGAGCGCGGGATCGACCCGCAGCCGCTGCGCAAGCGCATCGCCGACATCATGGAGGACCTCTACGACACCGCGGCCCAGACCGAGGACTTCGTCAAGGAGGCCCGGCCCGAGCGCGCGGGGGCGAAGGCCGAGCAGGGCACGGCGAAGGTCCGCTCCGAGATCGTCCGGCAGATCGACGAGCGCAACGACCAGATGCTCGCCGCCGCCAGGGAGCTCAGGTTCGAGCTGGCCGCGGCCTACCGCGACGAGATCGCCGACCTGAAGCGAGAACTCCGCCAGCTCGACGAGGCCGGCGCTTAGGATCCGTCCTGCCACGGCAGCGCCCTCGCCGCGAATTCGGGCCGGTGACCGTCCACCGGCCCGAGAGCACCGGTTTCAAATGCGAACAGCACCGGCCGGACTGAAGTTATCCACAGGCCAAAAACTTTTCCTTGAAGGTCTTGACTTCCTATGAAACGCTGGGCTCAGTTTTGGTGTAGGTAAGGCGGTTGATGGGGACCGCGCGGACCGCCGAAAGATCGCGACGCGGGGTGGCACCCGCGGCGCGGCACCTCCACCAGATGGCGCGCACAACCGAACATGGTGGGCGGGACGAGGCCGGCCAAGCCGAGGCCCGCCCACCATCACACGACTAGTCGACGTCTGCAAAGTGCTCCACGAACGGGGGCTTCGCGAAGTGCGGGCCGATGGCCTCGCGCCAGGCGCCGAAGCGCTCGGTCTCACGGAAGCCCTGCTCGTGGGCCTCGACCGAGTCCCACTCGATGATGAGCACGAACCGGCTCGGCGATTCGACGCCCTGGGTCATGCGCATCGAGCGCAGGCCGGGCGAGACGGCGACGTGCTTCCTGGCCTCGCGGTAGGCTTGAATGAAGGCGGCCTCCTGGCCGGGGGTGATGCTGATTTCAGCGACTTCGAGAACCACGACCGGAGCCTCGCACAGGGACGCGATCTTCCAGTGAATCAGACGTTCAGTCGAGAGACATGTCACATATCCGACTGGTGACACGTCAGATTTCCCCGTGCATAATAGGCCCCGGCAAACCAAAATCGGTATATGGGGAGTATCCCGCAACGTATCGCAGCGTTGTTAGCGTCGTCGTCAATGCACGAGACCGCCAACGGTCTCCGGTGGCGCTGGTCCGCAAGGACTGGGAGAGACCATGTGACCCTCCGAATACAGGGAAGGCAACACATTGGAGCTCCCCGCATGGGTCTGGGCTGTGACGATCGCGGCCATGGCCGCCGTCATCCTCTTCGACCTCGCCTTGGCGGTGCGGAACCCGCACCGTCTCAGCATGAAGGAGGCGGCGAGCTGGGCCGGCGTCTACATGGCGCTCGCGGCCCTGTTCGGGGTCGGCATCTTCATCACGCAGGGCGGCGATTACGGCAGCCAGTTCTTCGCCGGCTACCTCACCGAACTGTCGCTGTCGGTGGACAACCTCTTCGTGTTCCTGATCATCATCTCCGCGTTCCGGGTGCCCGAGCGGCTCCAGTCGCGCGTGCTGCTGGTCGGGATCGCCCTGTCGATCGTCCTGCGCGGCGGGTTCATCGCGGTCGGCTCGGTCCTGATCGAGCGCTTCAGCTGGACGTTCCTCATCTTCGGCGCGATCCTCATCTGGACGGCCTGGGGCCAGCTCCGCGGGGGCGGCGACGATGAGGAATACGAGCCCAACCGGTTCATACGCATGGCCGAGCGCCGCCTGCGCGTCAGCCCCGACTACGACGGCGGACGGCTCACCACCCGCCGGGGCGGCGTCCGCTACGTGACCCCGCTGCTGCTGGCCATGCTCACCATCGGCTCGACCGACATCCTGTTCGCCCTCGACTCGATCCCGGCCATCTTCGGGCTCACCCAGGAGCCCTACCTGGTGTGGACCGCCACCGTCTTCGCGCTGATGGGCCTGCGCCAGCTGTACTTCCTGCTGGCGGCCCTGCTGCAGTCGCTGAAGTTCCTCTCGGTGGGCCTGGCCGTGATCCTCGGGTGGATCGGCGTCAAGCTCATCATCCACGCCCTGGCCGAGAACCAGGCGTCGTTCATCAACGGCGGCGAGCCGATCCACGGCCTCCCGCACATCCACACCCTGCTCTCCCTATGCGTCATCGTCGGCGTGCTGACCGCGGTCGTAGTGGTGAACTGGGTGCTCCTGCGCCGGGAGGGCAAGACGTGGAAGCAGCTGTTCGCCGAGGCCAACGCGTCCGCCACGCCTCAGGGCATGGCGGAGGACGTCACGGCCGAGGAGCCCGAGAGGGCAGACGCCGGCAAGCAGTGATCTTGCCCAGCTCGGAGTCCTTGAGCGACTCGATCACGACCTTGCCGTAGACCGGCGAGGAGAAGATCACCTCGGGGAGGTCGGCCCGCACGCGCTCGGCCACGATGGCCGGCATGTGCGGGTCGCCTCCGTGTTCGAGGAACACCAGGTCACCGGGCAGGACGTCGTCGAATTCGAGCGGTTCGCCGGTCTCGACGAGCCGAGCGCCCGACCGCGGCGTGTCGAGGCCGAGCTGGCGGTGGACGATCCACACCAGGCCGGGCGCGTCGATGCCGTAGGCGCTGATGCCGCCGTGCAGGTAGGGGACCTCCAGCAGCTGCTGGGCGAGCTTCACCGCGTCCAGGCCGCCGGCGATCGCGCCGGTGTCCCGCGGTCCGTCCTCGCCGACCGGCTCGGCGGTGAGGTCCCGCTGGGGCACCCAGCCGGGCTGCTGCGGGCCCGGCAGCGCCACCGGCACCCAGCCGCGGTACCCGGGGCCGACCACGCGCAGCCGCGTCCCGAGCGTCACGCCCGGGATGGCGACGTCGCCGCCCGGTTCGTCGCGGATGGCCGTGGCCGTGGCGCTCACCAGGTGCTCATCGCCCGCGGCGTCGCTCTCGGCCGGGTTGACCAGCTGGTCGAGCGGCACCCACCCGGACGTCTCCTGCATCGGACACGCCACTTCCGCCCAGCGGTCCTCGATCTGGAGGACCTCGACCTCGGTGCCGAGCAGGCACTGGGTGCGGACGCGGCCCTTGAGGCCGTGGGCGCGGATGTCGTTGGTGAGCCGCGCCACCCATTCCCGGATGGCCGACGGCACGCCCAGCGCCAGCCGGTCTTCGGGCCCGGGGGCCGACGGCTGGGCCCAGAGGGTGGCGACGGCAACGGCGATCAACGCCGGTTGTCCTGGTGCGATCGGCACAGTTGGTTCTCTCCGGAAACTAGGGTGGTTCAGGATTCGGTGCGCGGCATCGACTTCCTTGACTGCCGCGCGCTATCAGCACCGACTACCCAATCTGGCATCCTCTCCCGCATCGCTGCGGGAGCTCCCGGCTCGGTCGGCGCTCGCGCCGACGCTACGGACGGGTTCCTGCTTCCTTCCCTCACGGGCGTCGGGTCCACGGCCGGGCACGCCCGGTCTCACATGGACTCCACAGGCTTGACATTCCGCATACCCTGCGGTAAGGCCTTCTCGACTTGGTTGTCGCCTTCGACCAACACTAAATTTAACATCTCCGCTCTGTCGATTAGCGACAGGGCGGAGCGTGATCTCAGCGACGATTCGGCGCGGCGGGCCCGGAAACGGCCGAAAAACGCCTTCGCCCGCGGATGTGGCAGGATCTTGCCATGCCAGCAGTCACCGACGCCCTCGACCGCCTCGCCGCAGCCGCCGACGCCGGACGGGCGCCGGACGGGGCCGACCTCGAAGCGGTCCTCGCGAGCGCCGACGCCGAGCTGATGGACGTCGTGGCCGCCGCCGCCCGGCTCCGCTTCCGCCACTTCGGGAACCGAGTCAAGCTCAACTACCTCGTGAACCTCAAGAGCGGGCTGTGCCCCGAGGACTGCAACTACTGCTCGCAGCGGCTCGGCTCGAAGGCCGACGTGCTGAAGTACACCTGGCTCTCCCCTGAGGAGGCCGCCGAGCAGGCCGCGGCCGGGGTCGCGGGCGGCGCCTCGCGCGTGTGCCTGGTCGCCAGTGGACGCGGGCCGACCGATATGGACGTCGAGCGGGTGGGCAAGACCATCGCCGCGGTCAAGGGCGCCAGCCCGGGCGTCGAGGTCTGCGCCTGCCTCGGGCTGCTGGGAGACGGCCAGGCCGCCCGCCTGGCCGAGCTGGGCGCCGACGCCTACAACCACAACCTGAACACCTCCGAGGACGCCTACGCCGAGATCTGCTCGACGCACACGTTCGCCGACCGCCTCGACACGGTCCACGCGGCGCGCGAGGCGGGCATGTCGCCGTGCTCGGGCCTCATCGCGGGCATGGGGGAGTCCGACGCCGACCTGGTGTCGGTCGCCCTGGGCCTGCGCGAGCTCGGCTCGGACTCGATCCCGGTGAACTTCCTGCTGCCCTTCGACGGCACGCCGCTGGAGGGCACGTGGGAATTGCACCCGCGCCGGTGCCTGCGGATCCTGGCGATGGTGCGGCTGGCCAACCCGGCCGCCGAGGTCCGCCTCGCCGCCGGACGCGAGGTCCACCTGCGGCACATGCAGGGCCTGGCCCTCCAGATCGTCAACTCGATCTTCCTGGGCGACTACCTGACCAGCGAGGGGCAGGCCGCCAGGGACGACCTGGCGCTCATCGCCGACGCCGGGATGGTGCCGCTCGGCCTGGACGAGGCCCCCGAGGCGGTGCGCGAGGCGGTCAAGGTGCGCCGCCGCGGCGCGGGCACCGATCGGGCCCCGAACGCCTGACCGCTCCTCAGTGGATGGGCGTGGCCGTCGACTCGCGCACGACCATCTCGGTGGCCAGCTCCAGCCGCGGCGTGTCCAAGTCGTTGCCCGCGGCCACCTCGAGGATGGTCCGCGCTGCCAGCGCTCCCATCTCGGCGAGGGGCTGGCGCACCGTCGTCAGCGGCGGCGAGGTCCAGCGCGACTCGGGCAGGTCGTCGAAGCCGACGACGCTGACGTGCTCGGGGATGCGCATGCCCCGCTGGCGGATCGCCTCGTAGGCCCCGAAGGCCATCTGGTCGGAGGAGGCGAAGATCGCCGTGGGCGCGTCGTCGAGCCCCAGAAGCTCCTTGGCCGCGTCGAAGCCCGACTGGTGGTAGAAGTCGCCGTCGTAGACCAGGGCCGGGTCGAACTCGAGCTCGGCGGCCTCCAGCGCGGCCCGGTAGCCGTCGAAGCGGGCCCTGGAGCACAGGACCTGCTTGGGGCCGTGGATGAATCCGATCCGGCGGTGCCCCAGGCCGATGAGGTGCTCGGTGGCCGCCAGGCCCCCGGCCCAGTTGGTGGCGCCGATGGTGGGGGCGTCCATGGCGGGCCCGCCCGCCGGATCGAGGACGACCATGGGCACGCGCAGGTGCCGCAGCTGCTCCAGGACGGGGGAGGACAGCTGCGAGATGACGAGGATGACCCCGTCGGAGGCGCGGGTGCGCAGGTTCTCGAGCCACTGCTCGGTGGAGGCGCGGCGGCGGTGGACCGCGGAGACGACGGTGCCGACGCCCGCGGCGTGGGCCGCGTCCTCGACGCCGCGGAGGATCTCGACGGCCCAGGGACTGTCGAGCTCGTTGAAGACGAGGTCGACGAGGCGGGCGTTGCGGTTGGACGTGCGCGTGGAGCGGCGCCGCTGGTAGCCGCGCTCGGTCAGCAGCGTCTCGACGCGTTTGCGGGTCTCCGGGGCGACGTCGGAGCGGCCGTTGATGACGCGGGAGACCGTGGGCACGCTGACGCCGGCCTCGTCCGCGATGGCGCGGATCGTGACCCGCCCTTGTTCGGCTTCAGTCAAGAGTCCTCCCGGTGTCCATGCCTTCCACGGTAGCCGCCGACATCCTATAGCGGAGACCAGGTGGGCTCGGACGGTGTCCGAAACTTTCGGCGCGGAAGTGCGAGATTGGGCGTTCGCAAGTCGGATTTAAGAGGGTATTGGGTTCTAGAAGTCCCGCGTAATCAATGTTATGGTGTGCAAACCTGTATCGAAATCGATCAGAAAATTTTCAGAAACTATCGGCCCGACGTAGCCCCCAGGTAGCACTACGCGGGTCGTTGAGCGGAGTGGCATGGACACCGACACCCCTGCGGCCGAGCGCGCGGCCGGTCTGGTCAAGCGGATGACGCTTGAGGAGAAATGCGCACAGCTGGCGAGCCTGTGGCGCGGCGTCGATGCCGACGCCGGCGACATGGCCCCCCATCAGAGCGAGCAGACCGGCGGCGTCAACGGGGACGAGGCGATGTCCCACGGCCTGGGGCAGCTGACCCGTCCCTTCGGCTCGGCCCCCGTCGAACCCGCCAAGGGGGCCGCCCGCCTGGCGGGCCTCCAGCGGCAGATCAAGGGCTCCAACCGCTTCGGCATCGCCGCGCTCGTCCACGAGGAGTGCCTCACGGGGTTCATGGCGCACGGCTCCACCATCTTCCCCACCGCGCTCGCCTGGGGCGCGACCTTCGACCCCGACCTCATCCGCGCCGTGGCCCGCCGGATCGGCGAGACCATGCGCGGCGTCGGCGTCCATCAGGGACTCGCGCCCGTCCTCGACGTCGTGGCCGACTCCCGCTGGGGCCGCACCGAGGAGACCATCGGCGAGGACCCCTACCTCATCGGCACCGTCGGCGGCGCGTACGCCGCCGGGCTCCAGGAGGGCGGCGTCCTGGCCACCCTCAAGCACTTCGCCGGGTACTCGGCCTCGCACGCGGCCCGCAACTTCGGTCCGGTCTACATGGGCCCCCGCCAGATCGCCGAGACCTACCTGACGCCGTTCGAGATGGCCGTGCGCATCGGCCGCGCCCGCTCGGTCATGCCCTCCTACGCCGCCAACGACGGCGTCCCCTCCCACGCCAACCACCGCCAGCTCACCGGCATCCTCCGCGAGGAGTGGGGCTTCGAGGGCACCGTCGTCGCCGACTACTTCGGCGTCAACTTCCTCAACTCGCTCCACGGCGTCGCCGCCGACCGCTCTACGGCGGCGAGCCTGTCGCTGTCCGCGGGCGTCGACGTGGAGCTGCCCAACGTCGACTGCTATGGATCGCCGCTGCTGGAAGCCGTGCGCTCCGGCGCGGTCGAGGAGGACGTCGTCGACCGCGCCGCCGAGCGCGTCCTGACCCAGAAGATCGAGCTGGGCCTGCTCGACGAGCTGCCCGAGCCGCCCACGGAGGTCGACTTCGACCCGCCCGAGGCCCGCGCCCTGGCCGCCGAGTGCGCCAGGCGCTCGATCGTGCTGCTGGCCAACGACGGCACCCTGCCGCTCCAGTCGCCGAAGCGGCTCGCCGTCGTGGGCCCGGTCGCCGGCGACCAGGCGGTCATGCTCGGCTGCTACGCCTTCCCGAACCACCACGGCCGCACCGACGCCGAGGCCCCCGGCCCCGACAGCCGGTACCCGCACGTGGACCTGGGCGTCGAGGTCCCCACCCTCGTCGAGCGGCTCGCCGCCGACCTGCCCGGCGCCGAGATCGAGCACGTCGCGGGCGGCACCGTCCTGGACGCCGAAGACGTCGACATCGAGGCCGCGGTGCACGCCGCCGCCCGTGCCGAGCTGGCGGTCGTCGCCGTCGGCGACCGCCCCGGCATGTTCGGGCGCGGCACCACGGGCGAGGGCTGCGACGCCCCCAGCCACGCCCTGCCGGGCCGCCAGGCCGAACTGCTCGCAGCGGTCATCGCCACCGGCACGCCCACCGTCGTCGTCGTGATCTCCGGGCGCCCGTATGCGCTGGGCGATGCCGCCGCGGGAGCCGCCGCGATCGTGCAGGCGTTCCTGCCTGGCGAGGAGGGCGCCGTCGCCATCAGCGAGGTGCTCACCGGCGCGGCCGAGCCCGAGGGCCGGCTGCCCGTGGGCGTCCCCGCGCGGGCCGACTCGCCGCCCGCCACCTACCTCGGCCCCCAGCTGACCCGCCGCAGCGAGGTCTCCACGGTGGACCCCACACCGCTGTTCCACTTCGGCCACGGCCTGTCCTACACCAGCTTCGAGTGGGGCGAGCCCCAGCTGCGCTCGGGCGCCGAGGTCGCCCCCGACGGGGTCGTCAAGGTCGCCGTGCGGGTGCGCAACACCGGCTCCAGGGCGGGCGTCGAGGTCGTCCAGCTGTACCTGCACGACCCGGTGGCCTCCACCGTCAGGCCCGTCCAGCGCCTGGTGGGCTTCGCCAAGCTCCGGCTCGGGGCCGGCGAGACCGCCGAGGCGCACTTCGCGATGCCCGTCGACCTGGCCGCGCTCATCGGCGTCGACGGCGAGTGGATCGTCGAGGCCGGCGCGCTCGAACTGCGCCTGGCCCGCTCGGCCGACGACATCGTCGGGAGCCTCGAAGTCGAGGTCACCGAGCCGCGGCGCATCGAATTCGGCACCCGCCGTCTGGAGACCGAAGCCACAGTCGGTTAGTATGCAGTAAACGCCAAGAAAACGCTTACAGAGATCACATTAGGAGCCCTCGTGTCCTCCACCTACCGCCTTGCCGTCGTCGGCACCGGTGGCATCGCCCATCTGCACGCCGAGAGCATCAGGGACCATCTCGCCGGGCGTATCGAGCTGGTGGCCGCCGTCGACCCCGACGCCGAGCGCCTCGAAGCGTTCAAGACCGCCTTCGGCGTCGAGCGCGGCTACGCCTCGATCGAGGAGCTCCTGGCCGCCGAGGAACTCGACCTCGTCGACCTGTGCACGCCCCCCGGACTCCACGCCGACGGCGCCATCGCCGCCCTCAAGGCGGACGTGGGCGCCATCTGCGAGAAGCCCCCGGCGCTGAGCCTGGCCGAATTCGACCGGATCGCCGCCGCCGCGGCCGCCTCCGCCGGCGACTTCGCCGTCATCTCCCAGCACCGCTTCGGCTCCGCCGCCCAGCGCGTGCGGAACATGCTCTCCTCGGGCGTGCTCGGCTCCCTGGCCGTGGCCAAGTGCGACACCCTCTGGTACCGCCCCGAGGCGTACTTCGCCGTCGACTGGCGCGGCCGCTGGGAGACCGAGGGCGGCGGGCCCACCATGGGCCACGGCATCCACCAGATCGACACCCTGCTCTCGATCGTCGGCCCCTGGTCCGAGGTCGTCGCCACCGCCCACCGGCACCGCCGCGCCACCAACACCGAGGACGTCTCCCACGCCATCGTCACCCTCGAGAACGGCGCGAGCGTCTCCATCACCAACTCGCTCCTCAGCCCCCGCGAGACCTCGCAGATCCGCCTCGACTTCGACTGCGCCACCATCGAACTCGACCACCTCTACGGCTACGGCGACGACAACTGGACGATCACCCCGCTTCCCGACTGCGCCGACGAGGTGAACCAGGCCTGGGCCGGCGAGCCGCGGGGCCGCGCCTCGGGCCACGGCGCGCAGTTCGCCGTCATCGCCGACGCGCTCGACGGCAAGGGCGCCCCGCCGGTCACCATCGACGACGCCCGCCGCACCCTCGAACTGATCACCGCGATCTACGCCTCCGCCTTCACCGGCAGGCCCGTCCGGGCCGGCGACATCGACCCCACCTCGCCGTTCTACCAGCGCATGGACGGGTCCGGCACCCCCTGGCCCGACCGCAAGTGACCGCCCAGACCCGCCACCGAGACATCGGAGTGAACACCTATGACGTTGAAGCTCAACGACAATGAGACCGCGCTCTCGATCGCCGCGGGCGATCTGGAGCTCCTGCGCTACGTCTACCGCCCCGACAACGAGCAGTTCGAGTCCCCCCGGCCGTACTTCGAGCCGATCCGCGACCTCGCCGGCCACCAGGTGAGCCTCTACCGGCCCCACGACCACGTGTGGCACAAGGGCATCGCGCTCTCGCTGCCCAACTGCGGGCCCGAGAACTTCTGGGGCGGGGCGACGTTCAGGCGCGGCAAGGGCTACGTCGACGAGAAGAACGACGGCTCGATGGTCCACCGCGACTTCACCGAGCTCGAAGCCGACGGCGACACCGTCCGCGCCGCCGAGGACCTGGAGTGGATCACCCAGGACGGGCGCCACTTCTTCACCGAGAAGCGCGCCTTCTCGGTCACCGTCGCCTCCGACGACGCCTGGATCCTCTCGTTCTCCACCGCGTTCACCAACGACACCGACCAGGTCGTCGTCATGGGCAGCCCCACCACCGAGGGCCGTGAGAACGCCGGCTACGGCGGCTTCTTCTGGCGCGGACCGCGGTCCTTCACCGGCGGCCGCGTCTACACCGCCGACGCCACCGGCGGCGACGAGCTCATGGGCACGCGCGGCGACTGGATGGCCTTCTGCGGCAAGCACGACGAGATCGACGCGACCTCCACCCTCGTCTTCACCGACCACCCGGAGAACCCCGGCGCCCCCGTCAAGTGGTTCGTCCGCACCACCCCGTTCGCCGCGGTCTGCCCGGCCGCGTTCTTCGACACCGAGCTGCCGATGGAACCGGGCCAGACCGTCACCCTCCGCCACGCCGTCGCCGTCTGCAACGGCGACATCGGCGTCGAGGCCGCCGCCAAGGCCGCCGAGGCCGCCAGCGCCGAACTGGCCGGGCTGGGCTAGCCGTGAGCGGATTCCCCGGCGGCACCGCCGTCTCCATCGTCACCGTCTACGACTGGCCCACCGTCGACGGCCAGGCCGGCGGCTCCCCGCACCTCCACACCGCCTCCACCGAGGGCTACGTGGTCACGCGGGGCACCGGCGCGGTCGAGACGCTCTCGGGCGACGGCTACGAGCGGCGCGAGCTGGCCCGCGGCACCGTCCTGTGGTTCACGCCCGGGACCGTCCACCGGCTCGTCAACGTCTCGGGCGACCTCGAGGTCACCGTCGTCATGCAGAACGCCGGCATCCCCGAGGCCGGGGACGCCGTCCTCACCTATCCCGCCGAGGTGCTCGCCGATCCCGAGGCCTACGCCGCCGTCACCGGCGCGCCCGGCGCCGAGGGCCTGAGCGATGAGGAGCGCGGGGCCGCCGCCCGCCGCCGCCGCGACCTCGCCGTCGAGGGCTACCTGGAGCTGCGCGACCGCGTCAAGGCCGAAGGCGCGGGGGCGATGGAGCCGCTGTGGACGGCCGCCGCCGCGCTCGCCTCCGGCCGCGTCGACGCCTGGCGCCCGCTCTGGGAGCACGGCCCCAAGGCACAGGCCGACACCACCGGTCGCCACCTCGACGCGCTCACCCGCGGCGACGGGGCGCACCTGTGCGACGCGCACGTGTCCGACGCGGGCGCTTCGGCCCGCCGCTGGGGCATGTGCGGACGCCTGGAAGCGTGGGATCTGCGCCCGTAATCACCTTCGGTGTCCGGCGGCGACTACCATCATCGCTGGACACCGAAGGAGCGCAGTTGGGCGATTACAATCCCGCCGAGACCGGCATCATGATCGACGCCGAGACCACCGTCGACCGCGACGACGCCATATGGATCGAACCGCGGGGCGACGGATACGACGTGTGGGTCCACATCGCCCGCGTCGCCGACCACGTCCCCGCCGGCCAGGCGGCCGACCTCGAGGCCCGCAGCCGCGTCCACACCCGCTACCGGGCCGAGTACACCAAGCGGATGCTCCCGCAACCCGTCGAGGACCTCGCCTCCCTCGAAGCGGGCCGCGTCAACGAGACCTTCGCGGTCCACCTCCGCGTCGACGTCGAAGGCCGCGTCCGCGAGGTCGACCTCGGGCCGGGGCGCCTGACCCGCTCGTGGGCCATGACCCACCGCGAGGCCGCCGACGCCGCCGCCGACCCGGCCCACCCGCTGCACGCGACCCTCGCGCTCGCGCTGCGCTTCGCCCAAGCGATGCTCGCCGCCCGCCGCGCCACCGGCGCGCTCGCTTTCTACGACCTCCTCAGCGGCTTCGCCACCGACGAGGAAGGCCACCTCGTCCGGCTCCAGACCGCCGAACGCAACTCCGGGTACATCATCGTCCAGGAGTTCATGGTCGCCGCCAACGCGCAGATCGCCGCCTGGGCCGCCGGGAGGGACCTGCCGATCCTGTTCCGCAACCACCGGCTCGCCGCCGTCGCCGGCGACTCGTCCGAACTGCGCGCCGAGCTCGACACCGTCGCCGCCACCGGCGACACCGCCGCGTTCGAGATGCTGCGCAGCCGGATGCGCATGGTCGCCCGCTCGGCCACGTACGGGCCCACCGTCCACGGCCACCACGGCCTCCAGCTGCCCGTCTACACGCACGCCACCAGCCCGATCCGCCGCTACCCGGACCTGGTCACGCAGCGGATCCTCCTGGCCGCCGTCGCGGGGGAGCCCAGCCCCTACACCGCCGAGGAGCTCACCGACCTCGCCGCGGAGCTGAACGCGCGCATCGCCGCCGAGCGCGAGCGCGCCGCCGAGCACTTCCGCAAGCGCGCCCAGGAGGAGACCGAACGGCGCCTCGAACAGGCCGACTTCGCCGGGCTCACCTATGCGGAGTTCGCGAAGGTCATTCGCGTCGCCGTCGAACGCGGCGACGCCCCCGCGGGACTCGCCGACGACGCCGAGCGGCGCCTGGACTCCGGCGAGCTCCAACTGCGCGAGTTCGGCGAGATCTACTTCTACGGCGGGGACCCGGCGTTCACCGCACTGCGCGGCAAGCTCAACCAGCGGCTGGCCAAGGAGCCGCACCAGGCGATCTCGCTGGTCAACAAGTTCCTCCAGGACCGCCTCGGCGGGCCCATCGGGCCCGACGACATGGTCTGGGAACTCGAATCGGCCGGTGCGGGCGGCGCACCGGCGTTCGCCGCCACGCTCGAGATCCGCTACGACGGAGAGCGGCGCCGCTCGCCGATCCGCATCCAGCGCACCAAGAAGGACGCCCGCAACCACGCCGCCCTGGCGCTGGCCGCCGCCCTCGCCGACCTGCCCGACCTGTCCCTCGACGACAGGCCCGAGCAGGCCGTGGTCGAGCCGCCGAAATCGGCCCTGGTCGACGTCGACCTCAACCCGGTCGAGGCCGTCCAGATCTACGCGGCCCGCGGCGTCATCCGACGCCTCAAATGGGAGTTCCTCGCCGAAGGCCCCTCACACGAACGGGTCTTCACGTGCAGTGCGACCGCCTCGCTCGCGGACAGCGGCGTCCGCGTCGACGCCAAGGGCAGCGGAGCGACCAAGCAGGCGTCCAAGAACGCCGCCGCCGAGGTCATGCGCGTCCACATCGAGGCCGCCGTGCGCCTGAGGGAGGCCGCGGACGCCGACGAGGCCTCCTGAGCATCTGAAAAAGCGTTTCGTCCGCTAAGGCACAATGGGGCCGTGCATATTCTCGACGACTTCGCCTGGCGCGGCCTCATCCAGGAATCGACCGACCTCGACGCTCTGCGCGAGCACATCGACGCGGGGCAGGTGACGTTCTACGTCGGCTTCGACCCCACCGCGGTGAGTCTGCACGTCGGCCACCTGATGCAGGTGCTGACCGCCCGGAGGCTCCAGCGGGCGGGGCTGCGCCCGCTGCTGCTCGTCGGTGGCGCCACCGGGCAGATCGGCGACCCCAAGGAGACCGGCGAGCGGGTCATGAACCCGCCGGAGGTCGTCGCCGGGTGGGTGGAGAAGATCCGCGCGCAACTGGCCCCGTTCGTCACCTACGACGGCGACAACGCCGCCGTCGCGGTCAACAACCTCGACTGGACCAGCGAGCTGAGCGTCGTCGACTTCCTGCGCGACGTGGGCAAGCACTTCCCGGTCTCCAGGATGCTCGCCCGGGAGGTCGTCAAGGCCCGGCTGGAGTCGGGGATCTCCTTCACCGAGTTCGCCTACCAGCTGCTCCAGTCCAACGACTTCTACGAGTTGTACCGCCGCCACGGCTGCACCCTCCAGTTCGGCGGCTCCGACCAGTGGGGCAACATCACCGCCGGGGTCGACTACATCCGCCGCCGCGCCGGTGAGAGCGTCCACGCCCTCGCCACGCCGCTGGTGACCAAGGCCGACGGCACCAAGTTCGGCAAGACCGAGGGCGGCGCGGTGTGGCTCGACGCCGAACTGACCAGCCCGTACGCCTTCTACCAGTTCTGGTTCAACTCTCCGGACGCCGACGTGGTGCGCTACCTCAAGTTCTTCTCGTCCAGGAGCCACGAGGAGATCGAGGAGCTGGCGAAGGCGACCGAGGAGAAGCCCGCCGCGAGGCTGGCTCAGAAGGCGCTGGCCGAGGAGTTGACGACGCTCCTCCACGGCGCCGAGGAGACTGAGCACGTCATCGCCGCCTCGCAGGCGCTGTTCGGGCGCGGCGAGCTGGCGGAGCTGCCCGAGCCGACGCTGCGCGCGGCTCTGGTGGAGGCCGGTATGGTCGAGATCCACAAGCCCGAGGTGACCGTCGCCGAGGCGATGAAGGAGTCCGGCGTGGTCGCCAGCCTCGGCGAGGCCCGCCGGGCCGCCAAGGAGGGCGGCGCGTACGTCAACAACGTCAGAGTGACCGACCCCGGAGCCGCGCTCGACCCCGCTGACCTGCTGTACGGCCGCTACGCAGTGATCCGGCGCGGAAAAAAGACCGTCGCCGGAATAGACGTGCTGACCTGAGGCATACACTTGATTGGTTTTGCTTAGGGAAAAATAGGGGGAGAGCCACGTGGCTGACGATGGCCGTGACCGCAGGGGCGGAGACGACCGACGAGGTGGTCGGGGCGGCTACGGGCGCCGGGAAGGCGGAGGCGACCGTGACCGGCAGGACCGCGGCGGCGAGCGCCGCTACGGTGACCGCGACGGCCGATCTGGACGCGGTGGCTACAACCGCGACGATCGCCCCCGGGGCGGCGAGGGCCGCGGCCGCTACGGCGACCGTGACGACCGCCCGAGGCGCTTCAACGACGACCGTCCGCGCCGTGACCGTGACGACCGCCCGAGGCGCTATGAGAGCCGCGACGACCGTCCCAGGCGGGACTCGGACGACCGTCCGCGCCGGTACGGCGACCGTGACCGTGACGATCGGCCCCGCCGGTACAACGACGACCGTGGAGAGCGCCGTTTCAGCGACAACCGCGGTGGCCGGGGCGGTTACCGCAACGACGACCGACCCCGTCGCGACCGCGATGACCGGCCCCGCAGTGATCGTGATGACCGGCCGAGGCGCTATGAGGGCCGCGATGACCGGCCGCGCCGCGACCGTGACGACCGCCCGAAGCGATACAACGACGACCGTGGTGAGCGCCGCCAGTTCGACCGCCGTGACGACCGCCCGAGGCGCTTCAACGACGACCGTCCGCCCCGCGACCGGGACGACCGCGGTGGCCGGGGCGGTTACCGCAACGACGACCGGCCCCGTCGCGACCGCGATGACCGGCCCCGTCGGTATGAGGGCCGTGACGACCGGCCGCGCCGCGACCGTGACGACCGGCCCCGTCGGTATGAGGGCCGCGATGACCGGCCCCGCAGCGATCGTGATGATCGCCCGAGGCGCTATGAGGGCCGCGATGACCGGCCGCGCCGCGACCGCGACGACCGCCCGAAGCGGTACAACGACGACCGCGGTGGACGCCGCCAGTTCGACCGCCGCGACGACCGTCCGCGCCGGGACGACCGCCACCGCTTCGACGATGAGGACCAACTCGGCCGCGACGGCAAGCCGCGCCGCGGCCGCGACGCCCTGCGCCCGCTCGATGAGCGCGAGGCCGGCCACGAGGGCCCGATCCGCCGAGGCGAGTCCGACCAGGCCCCCGACCTCCCCGAAGGCCTCGAGTACGGCTTCGACCAGCTCGACAAGGAGACCAAGGCCGGGCTGCGCAGTCTGAACAAGCAGCTCGCCGAGGCCGTCGGCAACCGGCTCATCGCCACCGCCGCGCTCCTGGCCGAGGACGACATCGAAGGCGCCCTCGAACAGGCCCGCTACGCCCGCCGCAAGGCCTCCCGCGTCGCGATCGTCCGCGAGGTCACCGGCGTGGCCGCCTACGGCGCGGGCGAATGGCAGCTGGCCATGAACGAGCTCCGCGCCGCCCAGCGGCTCGGCGGCAACCGCGACCACATCGCGATGATCGCCGACTGCGAGCGCGCCTCCGGCCACCCCGAACGCGCCATCGACCTCTACCGCGAGCACGGCGAGGACGCGAGCATCGACCCCGAGTCCCGCGTCGAGCTGCTCATCGTCGCCTCGGGCGCCCGCCGCGACATGGGGATGGGCGAGGCCGCGACCGCGATGCTCAAGGTGGCCGCCCTGAACTCCCCGAAGACCGAACCGTGGGTGGCGCGCCTGCGCTACGCCTACGCCGAGGGCCTGCTCGCCGACGGACGCGAGGACGAGGCGCGCGAGTGGCTCTCCAAGGCCGTCGCCGCCGATGTCGAGGGGGAGACCGGAGCGGCCGAGCGGCTGCTCGAACTCGAAGGCGTCGACTTCGACGAGTTCGAGGACGAACTGGACGACGAGTTCGACGACGAAGGCCCCGACGACGAGGACTCCGAGGACGAGGACGACGAAGACCCCGAGGAAGACGACGAGGAAGTCGGGGACGAACCCGAGGCCGCCGACGAGACCCCCACCCCGAAGGAATCCGATGACGCGACTGAACGCCGCGACTGAGGCGCTCGCCGCCGCATACGACCTGGCGCTGCTCGACCTCGACGGCGTCGTCTACCTGCTCCACCAGCCGATCCCGGAGGCCGCCGCCACCGTCGCGGCGCTGTCGGGCCTGGACTGCGAGCCGGTGTTCGTCACCAACAACGCCTCCCGCAGCCCTGAGACCGTCGCCGAAGTCCTGCGCGGCATGGACATTCCGGCCAAGGCCGACGAGGTCCTCACCTCGGCGCAGGTGGTCGCCGCGGGCATCGCCGAGCGCTTCGGCGCCGGTACCAAGGTCCTGTCGACCGGCGCGCAGGCACTGCACGACGCGGTCGAGGCCGCCGGTCTCGCCCTCACCGACGAGCCGCGAGAGGCCCGGGCCGTGGCCTTCGGGTACACCCCCGACACCACCTGGCGTGACCTCGCGGCCGTGACGATCGCGGCCCGCGAAGGCGCGTTCTGGGCGGTGGCCAACATGGACGCCACCCTGCCGACCCCCGACGGTCCGCTGCCGGGCATGGGCGCCATGGCGCAGGCCGTCGCGACCGGACTGGGCCGCGGCCCGGACCTCGTCGCGGGCAAGCCGCAGCCGCCGATCTTCCAGGCCGCGCTGGCGCGCAAGCCCGGAGGCCGCGCGATCATGGTCGGCGACCGCCCCGACTCCGACATCGAGGGCGCCAACAAAGCAGGGATCGACTCCCTGCTGGTGTTCACCGGCGTCGTGGCGCCCAATGACGCGCTGGCGCTGCCGCCCGAGCGGCGGCCCACCTATCTCGGATGGAGCCTCGCCGCACTGACCGAGACCCACCCCGAGCCGCAGTGGAACGAGAAGGTCGACGCCGTCGAATGCGGCGGCTGGACCGCCTCCCTTGAAGACGGCGGCGTGCGGCTCGACGGCGAAGGCGACGAATTGGACGGTTGGCGCGCACTGTGCGAACTGACCTGGGCTGCGACCGACATGCGGCAGTGCGACCCGGCCAAGCCGCCGCGACCGGCGAGCGCGGCCGCCAAGCAGCTGCTGGGGTAGCGAAAAGCCCGGGCCGCCGTCGCGGTCCGGGCTCATCGCAATCGCGGGACGCCCGCGAGCCGGGCGGGCGGTCCGCTAGTCGACCTTCAGGGCCTTGCGGAGCTTGGCGAGGTCCTTGACGCCGGCCTTGACCTTGATCTTGCCGGTCAGGAACGCCTTGGCGGGCTTGAGTTCCTTCTTCGAGAGCGCGATCAGGTCGTCGGAGGCGATGGAGACGCGCACTTCGGCGTCGGCGTTGTCGCCGTCCAGGAGGTTCGTCAGCTTGCCCTCGGCGACCTTGGCGTTGAAGGACGTGTCCAGGTCGGTGATGTCGAAGGCCACCGTGCGGTCGAACCCGTCAAGTCCGTCGAAGTCGCCAGACTTCTTGGCGACCTTGCCCGCCAGCTTCTCCAGTACGTTGCGGCATTCGTCTACAGTGGCCATAGGGTCCTCCCGATTGGATTCAGTTTCAGCGCGAAGGCTCGGCTGGCCAGAAGATTACAGCGTGCCTTGGAAGCCTTTGCGGCCGACCGGGAGTCAACATGTCGACGACAGACGGTGACGACCGCTGGTGGGCGTGCGCGGGCGCGGCGGACCGCGCCGGCGCGCCGTTCGGCCGCCGGCTTCGGTGGGCGCCGCGGCCTACAGGACCCCGCGGAGCTTCAGCAGATCCATCGGGTTCGCCTTGAGCTTCACTTGTTGTGCGTTGAAGGCCTTCATGAAGTCCAGCTCGCCCGCCACGAGCTTCAGCAGGTCGTCAGAGGACACGATCATGCGGATCTGCGCGTCCGGTTCGTCCCCGTCGGTGATGTCGACGAGCTTGCCGCCGTCGAATCTCCCGTGGAACGACGCGTTCAAGTCGGTGATGTCGCAGGCCAGGGTCCGCTGGAACCCGGTGAGCTTGCGGACGGACTTCGGGTTCTCGGCGAGATTGGCGGCGAACTGCTTCAAGGCGGTCCGGCATTCGTCGACGGTGGCCATTGGTGTCCTCCTGTTCGATTCGAGCGGGGACGCGGCGATGCGCCCCACCAGAAGGTTACCGGTCGGTACACCACGACGAAGCTCGCGAGCCGTAAAGGGCAGGGCGATGATGCCGGTGGATCGTATTTGACATCGCGATGACATCGTGTAGGCTGAAATTCGCATCATTATGATGCCGGTGGCCACGGAGGGCGGCCGGAGTCGCCGTTCACGACCCACCGCCGCCGTGACCCGCGGACGTCCCGCGTGTCGGCGGCGAACCGTCCCGAACGCCGTGGCAGTACCGTTGACGTAGCCGGGCCCGCCCGGCGGCGACAACTGCGAGCCGAGTATCCAGTCGAGCAGGAAGGAGCGCGCCATGGCAGACACCGCCCGCGCCTACTTCGACACCGTCTTCAGCATGGCCGGGGAATCCGGGCAGCGCGCCCGCGACATGGCCGGGAAGTTCCGCGAGGACCTCAGGAGCGGGGCCGAGCGCGTCCGCTCCGAATTCCGCTCGGGCGCCGAGCAGTTCCGCAGCCACGGCTCGCGCACCGTCACCGACATCGGACGCCTCGTCCGCGCCGAGGTCGACGCCGGACTCACCCGGCTCGGCGTCGCCACCCAGAACGATCTCGACGACATCAACCTGCGCCTCGAGCACTACGAGGAGGAGCTGCGGGAGCTCCGCATGCGCCTGGCCGAAGCCGAGGGAGCCGCCGCGACGCCCGCGGAGCCGTCGGGCACCGCCGATGAGGCGCCCGCCGCGGCCGAACGCGGCCGGGACTCGGACGAGCCGGGCGGCGACGAGCGGGCATGAGCGACGCACCCACGCCCGCGAACCTGGCCGGCCGCCTGGGCGCCGACGCACAAGTCGACATGGACGACGTCGACGCCGACATCGAAGCCGATGTCGAGGCCGCCCTCGGGCAGCTCGAAGCGCTGCCCGACCTCGCCGTGACCGACCACGTCGCCGTCTTCGAAGGCGTCCAGCAGCGCCTCTCGGAGATCCTCAGCAACGTCGACGATGCCAATTTACGGCTCGCAAGCGTCGCCGTGAGCGCCAATTTACGGCTCGCAAGCGTCGCGGTGAGCGCCAATTCACGGCTCGCAAGCATCGCCGTGAGCGCCAATTCACGGCTCGCAAGCATCGCCGTGAGCGCCGACTGACGACCGGACAAGCTCCTGACACCCGAACCTGGAAAGACTGCGACCGCTCCATGCCCGCGCGCCACCGACTCGACGCCGAACTCGTCCGCCGCAAGATCGCCCGCTCCCGCGAGCACGCCCGCGAGCTGATCGCGGCCGGGCGCATCCATCTGCGCGGCATCCCGGCCACCAAGGCCGCCACCGGCGTCACCGGTGACGACTCGATCCGCCTCGTCGGCGAGGTCGACGACTACGTCTCCCGAGGCGCCCACAAGCTCATCGGCGCCCTCGACGCCTTCGGCATCGACCCGGCCGGTATGCGGTGCCTCGACGCGGGCGCCTCCACCGGCGGCTTCACCGACGTCCTGCTGCGCCGCGGCGCGGCCGAGGTCCTCGCCGCCGACGTCGGTTACGGGCAGCTGGCCTGGAAGCTCCAGACCGACGAGCGCGTCATCGTCCACGACCGCACCAACGTCCGGCACCTGACGCCCGAGCAGCTCGGCGGGCCGGTCGACCTGACCGTCGGCGACCTGTCGTTCATCTCCCTGGAACTGGTGCTGCCCGCGCTGTCCTCCTGCACGAAACCGGACGGCACGATGCTGCCGATGGTCAAGCCGCAGTTCGAGGTCGGCAAGGGTCAGGTGGGCCCGGGCGGGGTGGTCGCCGACCCGGCGAGGCGCTCCGACGCCATCCTGAAGGTCGTCGAGGCGGCCCGGCGACTTGGGTGGGGGACCACAGCCGTGGTGCCGAGTCCGCTGCCCGGCCCCAAGGGGAATGTAGAGTTCTTCTGCCGCATGCGCCGCGACGCGGATACCTTGGCCCCCGAGGCGGTGTTCGAGGCGGTGACACGGGAAGAGGGAGGCGGTTGAGCGCTGTGCAGCAGAAACCGAGCCGAGTCCTGGTCGTGACCCACCCACTCCGCCAGGACGTGGCCGAACTGGCCGAGAAGATCGCCGCCGCCCTCCGCGAGGCGGGCGTGGCGGCGCGCATCCTCTCCGGCGAAGTGGACTCGCTGTGCCGCCCCGACGCGCTCATGGTCGCCGACGAGGACTCCAGCGCGTCCGCCGACATCGTGCTCGCCCTCGGCGGCGACGGCACGGTCCTGCGCTCGGCGAAGATGGCCGCCGAGTCCGACGTCCCGCTGCTGGGCGTGAACTTCGGCAAGGTCGGCTTCCTGGCCGAGGCCGAGACCGGCGAGCTGGAGACGGTCGTCTCGCGCCTGCTGGAGGGCGACTACACCGTCGAGGAGCGCACGACGCTCGCGGTGGCCGCGGTCGGCGCCGACGGCGAGCGGACGTCCTCGTGGGCGTTCAACGACATCGCCGTGGAGAAGGCCGAGCCCGCCCGGATGCTCGAGGTGTTCATCGAGGTCGACGGCACGCGGATCTCCCGCTACGGCTGCGACGGCGTCCTGTGCGCCACCCCGACCGGCTCCACCGCGCACGCCATGTCGGCGGGCGGCCCGGTCGTGTGGCCCGATGTGGACGCGCTGCTGGTGGTGCCGATGAACGCGCACGCCCTGTTCGCCAAGCCGATGGTGGTCCACTCCTCCTCGGAGATCCGCATCGGCGTCGAGTCGGTGGGGACGGCGGGGGCGCTCATCGCCGACGGCAAGCGGATCGCCGAGCTGACGGCGGGCTCGACCGTGGTGATCCGCCGGTCGCAGCGCCCGGTGAAGCTGGTGCGCATGTCCGAGCGGTCGTTCGCGTCCCGTTTGGTCTCGAAGCTCTCGCTGCCTGTGGACGGTTGGCGCCACGGTCGCATGTGACCTCACCGTATTTAGAACGGGTGTATCAAATTCGGCGAGTGCGCCGATGCGACGCATCGGACATCGAGACCGCATGGAGGCCGACGCCTGTCGGAGCGACCGGATAGGCTCGGGGATGTGTTGGACGAGCTTCGCATCCAGAACTTGGGCGTGATCGCTGACGCCACCCTTCCGCTTGCCCCGGGCCTCACCTGTATCACCGGCGAGACCGGCGCTGGGAAGACCATGGTCGTCGCCGGTCTGGGCCTCCTCTTCGGCGGCCGCGCCTCCCGTGCCCCCATCGGCGCCGAGAAGGCCGTTGTGGAGGGCCGCTTCATGGTCGGCGAAGGCGCCCACGAACTGCGCGAACGCGCCATCGAGGCCGGTGCCGAGCTCGAAGACGGCGAACTGCTGCTGTCGCGCTCGGTCTCGGCCGAAGGGCGCTCGCGCGCCTGGGTGGGCGGCCGCGCCGCCCCCGTCGGCGTCCTGTCCGAACTGGGCGAGCTGGCCATCTCGGTCCACGGCCAGTCCGACCAGATGCGGCTGCTCCAGCCCGCCGAGCAGCGCGCCGCCCTCGACCGCTTCGCGGGCGCCGACCACGGCAAGCTCCTCGACGCCTACCGCGCGGTCTACATCGAACTGAACGAGTGCACCGCCGAGCTCTCCCGCGTGCGCACCAGCGCCCGGGACATGGCCCGCGAGGCCGACATGCTGCGCCTGGGCCTCCAGGAGATCACCGCCGTCGACCCGCAGGAGGGCGAGGACGCCGAGCTCGCCGAGGAGGCCCGCCGCCTCCAGAACGCCGAGACGCTGCGCCTGGCCGCCGCCACCGCCCACGGCGCGCTGACCGGCGACCCGACCACCGGCGACGGGGGAGCGGCCGACGCCGTCGGCGGCGCCGCCCGCGCCCTCGAGCACGACGCCGCCGACGACCCGAAGCTCGCCGAGTTCGCCGAGCGCCTCGCCGAGGCCGGCGCGCTCCTGTCCGAGGCCGCCGTCGACCTGTCCGGCTACCTGGACGAGCTCGACGCCGACCCGGCCCGCCTGGAGGAGATCTACCAGCGCCAGGCGGCCCTGAAGTCCCTCTACCGCAAATACGCCGAGGACCTGCCCGGCGTGCTGGCCTGGGCCGAGAACGCCACCAAGCGGCTCGGTGAGCTCGACGTCTCCGACGACCGCATCGCCGAACTCGAGACCCGCCGCGGCGAGCTCGCGGCCCGCGCGGGCGAGACGGCCTCTCAGCTGCGCGCCTCCCGCCTGTCCGCCGCCGAGCGCTTCTCCGCGGCCGTCTCGGCCGAGCTGGCGGGCCTGGCCATGCCGCACGCCGCCGTCACCGCCGCCGTCGAGCCGCGCCCGGCCGGGCGCGGCGGCGTCGACCTCGTCGTCGACACCGCCGTATCCGGCGCCACCGAGGACGGCGCCGACGACGTCGAGCTGCTGCTCAGGCCGCACCCCGGAGCCGTCCCGGCGGCGCTGCACAAGGGTGCCTCGGGCGGCGAGCTGTCCCGCGTCATGCTCGCCATCGAAGTGGTCTTCGCCGAGATCGGCGGCCCGCCGGTGCTGGTCTTCGACGAGGTCGACGCCGGGGTCGGCGGCGGCGCGGCCATCGCGATCGGCCGCTGCCTGGCCAAGCTCGCCCGCCGCTACCAGGTCCTGGTCGTCACCCACCTGCCGCAGGTCGCCGCGTTCGCCGACCGCCACCTCGTCGTCAGCAAGGACACCTCGGGAGCGGTCACCGTCTCCGGCGTCCGCCTCGTCGACGACGCCGAGCGGGCCCGTGAGCTTGCTCGCATGCTCGCCGGCATGCCCGATTCCCACCTCGGGGTGGCCCACGCGGAGGAACTGCTGGCAGAGGCTGCCAAAATGAAGGCCTGACCTCCCGGTTCACCAGCGGGGCGACGCCACTGCCCGCAGGTGTGCCGAGAGGATGAATTCGCGGCTCGGGGGCCGTCCAGCGGGCGCGCCGCCGTCCCGCTGTGGACTACGAATGGCATGATGATCCACGATGCGTGTACCTAGTTTGCGTTTGCCCGGACGGAATCCGGAGTCGAACTCCGGGGAGGGCCGACTGGTCGGCACCGCCCGACTCGACCGCCGGACGAAGCGCCTGTGCGGCCGCCTCGAACCCGGCGACGTCGCGATAATCGACCACGTCGACCTCGACCGGGTCGCCGCCGACGCCCTCGTCGCCACCGGCGTGGCCGCCGTCGTCAACGCCGCCAAGTCCATTTCCGGCCGCTACCCGAACCTCGGCCCGGAGGTCCTCGTCAAGGGCGGGGTCGTCCTCATCGACGGTGTCGGCGACGAGATCTTCGACAACGTCCGCGAGGGCAAGACCGTCACCGTCGAAGGCGAGCGGATCCTCCTCGGCGGCGAGGAGATCGGCGCGGGCACGCTCCAGAGCGAGCAGAGCGTCGCCGACGACATGGAGGCCGCCAAGGAGGGCCTGTCGGTCCAGTTGGAGGCCTTCGCCGCCAACACCATGGAGTACCTCAAGCGCGAGCGCGACCTCCTGCTCGACGGCGTCGGCGTGCCCGACGTCGCCACCGACTTCAACGGCCGCCACGCGCTCATCGTCATCCGCGGCTACAACTACAAGGAGGACATCGACGTCCTCCGGCCCTACATCCGCGAGTTCAAGCCCGTCCTGGTCGGCGTCGACGGCGGCGCCGACGCGCTCCTGGAGGCCGGCTACACGCCCGACATGATCGTCGGCGACATGGACTCGGTCTCCGACGACGCCCTGCGCTGCGGCGCCGAGATCGTCGTCCACGCCTACGCCGACGGGCGCGCGCCCGGCATGGAGCGCATGGACAAGCTCGGCGTCCCGGCCATCCCCTTCCCGGCCGCCGCCACCTCCGAGGACATCGCCATGCTCCTGGCCGACGAGAAGGGCGCCTCGCTCATCTGCGCCGTCGGCACCCACGTCACCATGGTCGAGTTCCTCGACAAGGGCAGAGGCGGCATGGCCTCCACCTTCCTCACGCGGCTGCGCGTCGGCGGCAAACTCGTCGACGCCAAAGGCGTCTCACGGCTCTACCGCCAGGAGATGTCGATCTCCGCGCTGCTGCTGCTCATCGTCTCCGCCCTCGCCGCCATGGCGACCGCCGTCGCCATCTCCACCGTCGGGCGCTCCTTCGTCGACGTCATCGCCGACTGGTGGGACGGCCTGCTCTTCCAGATCCAAAGGCTCTTCTCGTGATCAACTTCCGCTATCACCTCATCTCGCTGACCGCCGTCTTCCTGGCGCTCACCATCGGCCTCATCCTCGGCACCGCCGCCCTCAACGGCCCGGCCATGGAGGCGATCGAGGCCACCAGCCAGAGCCTGCGCGACCGCAACAACGCCATGCGCGACGAGATCGAGGCACTGCAGGAGGAGCTTCAGGACGACCAGTCCTTCGCCTCCGAGATCGCCCCCTCCTACCTCGACGGGAGGCTCACCGGCCAGAAGATCCTCCTCGTCGCCCTGCCCGGCGCCGAGACCGAGGTCGTCGACGCCGTCGAGGAGAAGCTCGACTACGCGGGCGCCACCAGCGCCGGGCGCATCTCCCTGCTCGACGACTTCCTCGACCCGGCCAACAACGATCAGCTCGCCGACCTCGTCGACGGCGTCACCCCCGACACCATCGAGGCGCCGGTGACCTACGACGGCGTCGCCGCCATGAGCGCCATCCTCGCCGCCGTCACCACCGGCAGCTTCGAAGGCGCGCCCGTCGAGATCGCCGCGGGCGACATCACCACCGTCACCACCGGCCTCACCGAACTCGGCATGCTCACCGTCGAGACCGAGCCCACCGGCGGCGCCACCGGCGTCATGCTCGTCGGCGGCGCGGCCGCCGCCGACTCCGACGCCGACGAGCGCAACACCGCGGTCGTCACCATCGCCACCGCGTTCGCCGTCGACGACCCGACCGTCTATGCCGCCTCGACCTCCGCGGGCGAGGGCAACCCGGTCGTGGCGCTGCGCGGCGACGACATCGAGGCCCCCGTCTCGACGGTCAACAGCGTCACCGCCCCCCAGGGGCAGATCGGGGCCGTCATGGCCCTGGTCGACCTCATCGCCGACAGCAGCGTGCACCACCTCGGCCCCGAAGGGGAGGAGGGCGTTGAAGGCTGGCTCCCCGACGCCGCCTAGGATTCCGTCCATGAGCCAGCTAACCCGCGCAGCTGGGCGGGCGTTCCTCGGCGGCCTCGCCGCCGGCGGCACCATCGCCGCGATCAGCGCCGTCCGCCGTTCCAAGTGGTCGAAGGACCTCGACCGCGTCAACCACCGAGGCGACACGGTCAGCCTGGCCGAAGGACCCGGCGTCACCATCGGCGCGACGGCCGCGGCCGTCGCCGGGGCCACCTCCCCGGCCTACGCGGCCGCGGCGGCCGCCACCGGCCTCGCCACCGGCGCGCTCGGGCTCTACGACGACATGGCGGACACCAAAGGCGAGAAGGCCAAGGGCTTCAAAGGACACCTGACGGCCCTGCTCAAAGGGCGCGTCTCGGCCGGGCTGGTGAAGATCGTCGGCATCTCCGCGACCGGGCTGGCCTCCTCCGCGCTCGTCGACGCCGTCTCCGACCGCCGCCCCGAGGGCCGCTGGGCCCGGCTGTGGAACATCGGCGTCGGCGGCGGCGTCATCGCCGGAGCCGCGAACCTCCTCAACCTGTTCGACCTGCGGCCCGGACGGGCGCTCAAGGTGGCCTCCGTGGTCGCCGCCCCCCTCTCGCGCCCCGCGGGCCCCAAATCCCGCAGCACGGCCGCGGGCGGCGCGAACACCGCCCTGGCGGTGTCGGCCGCCGCGGCCGCCGCGATGGGCGACGACCTGGAAGGCAAGACCATGCTCGGCGACTGCGGCGCCAACGCCCTCGGCGCCCTGCTCGGCCTGTCCTACATCGCCCGCACCGGGACGGTGGGGCGCCATGTCGCCCTCGTCGGCATCGCCGCGCTCATCGCCGCGAGCGAGCGCGTCAGCTTCACCCAGGTCATCGCCGACACCCCGGTGCTCCGCGAACTCGACGAAATGGGCCGGAACAAGGCGTGACCGACACCCGACGCGAAGTCGGTCGTGCCGCCACCCTCATCGGTGCGATCACCATAGGCTCCCGCCTGGCCGGATTCGGCCGAGTGCTGGTGTTCACCGGGGCCGTCGGGTACTCCTCGCTGGGTACCGCCTACCAGAACGCCAACACCGTCCCGAATCTCATCTTCGAACTCGTGGCCGGCGGGGCGCTCGCGGCGCTGGCGGTGCCGCTGCTGTCGGCTCCCCTCGCCCGCCACGATGCCGACCAGGTCAACCGGATCGCCTCGGCGCTCCTGACCTGGTCGCTCGCCGTGCTCATCCCGATAGCCGCGGCGGTCGCACTCCTCGCCCGCCCCCTGGTCGAACTCGTCTCCGGTCCGCACGTCACCGCGGCCACGATCGACACCGGCACCGAGATGCTCGTGCTGTTCGCACCGCAGCTGCCGCTGTACGGCATCGCGGTCGTCCTCACCGGCGTCCTCCAGTCCCACCGCAAGTTCGCCTGGCCCGCCCTGGCGCCGCTGCTGTCGAGCATCACCATGATCGCCGTGTACGTCGCCTACGGCTTCCTCACCGACAGCCAGAGCGATGCGGCGCGGGTCTCCCAGAGCGACCTGCTGCTCCTCGCGCTCGGCACCACCCTCGGCGTCGCCGTCCTGGCCGGATGCCTGTTCATCCCGCTGCGGCGCCTCGGTCTGCGCCTGCGGCCGACGTGGAAGTTCGACGCCCACCTCACCGCCAGCGTCAAGGCGCTCGCGATCGCGGGCGTCATCACCCTCGGCGCCCAGCAGCTGTGCCAGTTCGTACTGCTGCGCCTGGCCAACGGCGCCGGTGATGGCCCCGTGGTCGTCTTCACCGTCTCCCAGACGTTCTTCCTGCTGCCGTGGGCGATTCTCGCCGTCCCGTTCGCCACGGCCGCCTATCCGAACCTGTCCGAGGCCCACGCCCTCGGCGACACTCCCGCCTACCAGCGCACCATCGCGGCCGCCGGGCGGGTCGTGCTGGTGCTCTCCGGGCTCGGCGTCACCGCGCTCGCGGGCGTGGCCGAACCGATCGCGAACGTCCTGGGCCAAGTCCAGCAGCACGCCCCAGAGGCCGAGATCAGCGCGACGCTGGCCGGTCTCGCCTTCGGCCTGTTCGGGTACTCGATGTTCGCCGTCTACTCCCGCGGCCTCTACGCGGTCGACCGCGCCTACGCCGCCGCCGCGGCCACCGCCGCGGGGTGGGGCACCACCGTGCTCAGCGCCGTCATCCTGTCCGCGGTCATACCGATCGACCACCGCACCACGGCGCTCGCGATCAGCTGGTCGATCGGCATGACCGTCACCGGCATCGCCCTCACCGCCGCCGTCGCCAGGAACACCGGCGCCGCCAGCCTCAAGGGCCTCGGCCGCTCGCTCGCCGCCGCGCTCTCGGCGACGGTCGTCGCCATCGCCGCCGCGCGGGTGCTCATCGGCTGGTGGGGCCACGCGGGCTCGATCGCCTCCGCGGTGAGTGAGGGCGTCGCGGCCGGAGCGGTCGCCGCACTCGTCTACGTTGGAGTGGCGGCCCTCGTCGACCACCGTGCCGTACTCCGAGCCGTCAGGCGCCGGGCTGGCACAATACGACCGAGCGAAGAAGCAGAGCAGAGCGGAGAAGACCAGTGAGCCACCGACGCATCGCACTGGTGCTGGGCCCCTCGACCGGCGGCATCGGCACCCACGTCGCCTCAGTGGCGTCCGGCCTGGTCGACCGCGGTGACGCCGTCCTCGTCGTCGGCCCGCCCGAGACCGAGGAGCGCTTCGGCTTCCGCTCCAGGGGCGCCCGCTTCGCGCCCGCCCCGATCACCGCCAAACCCTCCCCGCAGCTCCCGACCGCCTGGTGGGCCACCTTCAACGCACTGCGCGGGGTCACCGGACGCGGCGTCGACCTCGTCCACGCCCACGGCATGACCGCCGGCCTCACCGCCCTCGCCGCCCGGCCCGCCGGAGCCGCGCTGGTCACGACCTGGCACAACACGCAGCTCACCTCGGGGATCAAACGCAGGCTCTACGACCAGGCCGAGAAGCGCCTCGCCCGCGGTGTCGACGTCGCCCTCGCCATCTCCTCCGACCTGCACGAGCACCTTATCGACCTCGGCGCGGCCGATGCGCGCACCGCGCAGGCGCCCGCCCCGCCGCTGCGCGCGGCCGGCGACCGCGAGGCCGTCAGGGCGCAGCTCGGCATCGGGGACCGGCACCTGATCCTCTCCGTCGGACGCCTCCACGCCCAGAAGGACTTCGACACCCTCATCGACGCCGCCCAGCGCTGGCGCGAGCGCGGCCCGGCCCCGGTCGTCGCCATCGCCGGCGACGGTCCCGAACACGACCGCCTCCAAGCCCTCATCGAAGGCACCGGGGCCGAGGTGCGCCTGCTCGGGCACCGCAGCGACGTCGCCGACCTCCTGGCCGCCGCCGACCTGTTCGTCAACACCAGCCGCTGGGAGGGCTACCCGCTGTCCCTCCAGGAGGCGATGCAGGCCGGACTCCCGCTCGTGGCGACCAGGACCGGCGGCATCCCCGACCTGGTCGGCGACGCCGCGATCCTGTTCGACGCCGGCGACGTCGACGCTCTCGACGAAGCCGTCACCGGGCTGCTCGACCACCCCGAGCGCCTCGCCGCTCTCGGCGAGGCCGGACGCGCGCAGGCGGCCACCTGGCCCGACGAGGCACAGGTGATCGACGCCATCGACGCCCTCTACTCGGAACTGACGGGAAGATAGTCCGTGACCCGTGAACACCTCCACACAGGCAGGGTGATACGGCGCTTCCGCAGGTCCTTGGCTCGGCATCGCGCCGTCATCGTCGCCTGGACCGCTGTCGCCCTCCTGGCCGCCGCCGCGGCCTTCCAGGTCCTGCCCGAACCGCCCGAGAAGCGCGTCCCCGACACCGTGGAATCCGTGATCGTCCTCGGCGTCGGCGGCCTCACCTGGACCGACATCGACGAAGCGACCACCCCGAACCTGAACGCCCTGGCCCGGAACGGCTCGCTGGCCGAGCTCAACACCAACTCGGCCCGCAACTTCACCTGCACGCTCGACGGCTGGCTCACCCTCTCGGCGGGATCGCCCGCCGTCAGCACCGCCTTCGGCGACACCCCCGACTGCGGCGCCGTCGACGCCGGGCCGATCACCACCGAGGGCGCGGGCGGCACCGTCGACGGCCTCACCGAACTCGTCGAGCTCAACCGCGAGCTCGATCAGGGCACCGAACTCGGCATGCTCGCCGCGGGCACCACGTGCGCCACCGCGGTCGGCCCAGGCGCGGCCTACGCCACCGCCAACTCCGTCGGCCGCGTCTCGGACTACGAGCCCGCGCTGCCCGAAGGCGAGGAACTGGCCGCCCTGCTCGCCGAATGCCCGCTCGCCGCCGTCGACGGCGGCGTCCTGCCCGACCGCGAGGCCCAGCGCGCCACCGCGCTGGCCGCCCTCGACTCGACCGTCGGCGACCTCATGGAGGCCCGCGGCGGCGACTCCGCCTTCATCGTCACCGGCCTGAGTCAGACCTCCGAGCCCAAGCGGCTCCTCGCCACGATCGCGAACTTCGGCGCCGACGACGGCCACAGCCTCCTCGACCTGCCCGCCGAGCGCCCCGGATACCTCAGGCTCACCGACCTGACCGCGACGATCCTGACGCTGCTCGACGCGCCCCTGCCCGAGAACGTCACCGGCATCGCGGCCGGCGCCGTGGCGGACACGCTGCCCTACGAGGAGCGCCAGGCGGTCTTCGACGACACCGACACCAGGCTCATCGCCGCCGCCGACGCCGCGCCCGCCACCCAGTGGCTGCAAGTGCTGCTGTTCCTGGCGCTGACGTTCGTCGCCTGGCCGCTGCTGCACCTGCTGCGCCGGGCCGGGCAGCCCGGCGTCAAACCGCCGCCGCTGTGGCTCATGCGCGCCAACATCGTCGTCGCCCTCGTGTGCGCCCTGTTCGTCGCCGCCGCGATCCTCGCGGACTTCTTCGCCTGGTGGAACACCGCCAGGCCCGGCCTCGTCGGCCCGGCCGCCGCACTGGCCATCAGCGCCGTGTGCGCCGTCGCCGCGATCATCCTGCCCAGGCGCCACAGCCCCTCCGGGCTCATGGTCGCCGTCTCGGTGTTCGGCCTGCTCGTCACCGTCCTGGCCATGCTCATCCACACCTCCGCGCCCCTCGGGACGCTGCTGGGGGACTACACCGTCGCCGACTCGGCCTCGGGCGAGCTCGGGCCGGTCGCCACCGGCATGTTCATCGCCTCGCTGTGGCTGCTCGCCGCCGCCGCGGCCCGGCAGGTGCCGCGCCGCTTCCAGTCCCCGGTCATGGCCGGGATCGGCTGCCTCGGCGTCCTGGTCGTCTCGGTGGGCTTCCTCGGCGACTCCGTCCCCGCCGCCGTCGCCATCACCGTCGGCACCTGCCTGGCCGCCGCCCTCGCCACCGGCGGCTGGTTCACCTTCGTGCGCCTGCTCTGGTCCGGCCTGGCCGGGGCGGTGGTCCTGCTCGGCCTGTCGTGGATCGACTACCAGCGGCCGCTCACCGAACGGGGCGCCCTCGGCGCGTTCCTGGCCGACATCATGGGCGAGACGAGCGGCGTCATCGGCGCCGGGGTCGGCTCGAACGTCGTCGCCGTCTTCACCTCGCCGCTGAGCGTCCTGACCGTCATGGCGGGCCTGTACTGCTGGATGGTGCTGCTGCGCCCCGGCGGGGGCCTGCGGCGCGCCTTCGGGCTCAACCCGCCGCTGCGGGCCGCGTTCTCCGCGGCCGTCGTCGGCTCCGCGATCGCCGGGCTCCTGCTCGGCAGGGGCCTGATGAGCCTCGGCTCGGCGCTGGCGGTCATGGTGCCGCTCGCGGTCATCATGAGCCACCGCGTGCTGGCGCGCGCCCACGTCAAGGACGGCCAGTATTCGGACATGATCGTCGACGCACCCTCGTGGGTCGACGAGGAGAACAGCGGTGAAAGTGTTAGTGTGGAGTCCCGTGGATGATGCGATCCACCGGCGTCTTTCCTCCATCGGCGAGCCGCTCGATCGACACGAATAACCACGGGAGTTCGCTTTGGCCAGCGCCGCCAACGGTCAGGTCCGTTCCACGAAGCACCTCTTCGTCACCGGCGGGGTCACTTCCGCCCTAGGCAAGGGCATGACCGCCGCCAGTCTCGGAAACCTGCTGACCGCGCGCGGCCTGTACGTGGTGATGCAGAAGATCGACCCCTACATCAACGTCGACCCCGGCACGATGAACCCGTACGAGCACGGCGAGGTGTTCGTCACCGACGACGGCGGCGAGACCGACCTCGACATCGGCAACTACGAGCGGTTCCTCGACCGGGACCTGTCCAAGCGCGCCAACGTCACCACCGGCCAGGTGTACTCCGATGTCATCGCCAAGGAGCGCCGCGGCGATTACCTCGGCGCCACCGTGCAGGTCATCCCGCACATCACCAACGAGATCAAGTCCCGCCTGGCGGCCATGGCCGACCCGGACCCCGACACCGGCCGCGTCCCCGACGTGGTCATCACCGAGGTCGGCGGCACCGTCGGCGACATCGAGTCGCTCCCGTTCCTGGAGGCGATCCGCCAGTACCGCCACGACATCGGCCGCGACAACTGCTTCTTCCTGCACGTCTCCCTCGTGCCCTACCTGGCCGCGTCCTCGGAGATGAAGACCAAGCCCACGCAGCACTCCGTGGCGCAGCTGCGCAGCATCGGCATCCAGCCCGACGCGATCGTCTGCCGCTCCGACCGGCCCGTGCCCCAGGGCCTGAAGCAGAAGATCGCCGGGTTCTGCGACGTCGACGACGCCGCGGTCGTCTCCGCGCCCGACTCGCCCTCGATCTACGACATCCCCAAGACCCTGCATTCGGAGGGCCTGGACGCCTACGTGGTCCGCAAGCTCGCCCTGCCGTTCAAGGACGTCGACTGGGCCTCCTGGGACGACCTGCTCGACCGGGTCCACAATCCCGCCTCGGCCGTCGAGGTGGCGATCGTCGGCAAGTACGTCGAACTGCCCGACGCCTACAAGTCCGTAGTGGAGGCGCTGCACGCGGCGGGCTTCGCCCACCGCGCCAAGGTCAACGTCCGCTGGGTCGTCTCGGACCTGTGCGAGAGCCCGGAAGGGGCCGCGCAGGCATTGTCCGGTGTGGACGCACTGGTCGTGCCCGGCGGCTTCGGCGAGCGCGGCGTGCCCGGCAAGATCGCCGCACTCACGTACGCGCGCACCAACCTCGTGCCCACGCTCGGGCTCTGCCTGGGACTCCAGTGCATGGCCGTCGAAGGGCTGCGCGAACTGTGCGGCCTGGTCGGGGCCGACTCCGAGGAGTTCAACGGCAAGGCCGAGCACCTCGTCATCTCCACCATGGCCGACCAGACCGACATCGTCGCCGGGAAGGGCGACATGGGCGGGACGATGCGCCTGGGCGCCTACCCGGCCAAGCTCGCCGAGGGCTCGCTGGTGGCCGAGGCGTACGGGACCACCGAGGTCTCCGAGCGCCACCGGCACCGCTACGAGGTCAACAACGCCTACCGCGACCAGCTGACCAAGGCGGGCTTCGTGATCTCCGGGCTCTCGCCCGACGGCCGATTGGTGGAGTTCATCGAGCTCGACCGCGAGACACACCCGTACTTCGTCGCCACGCAGGCGCACCCGGAACTGAAGTCGCGCCCGACCCGCCCGCACCCGCTGTTCGACGGCCTCGTGGCGGCCGCCCTCAAGCGCGCCGCCGCCGAACAACTCGACCTCGGCGTCGAGACGGCCTGAGACGTGCACGCGGGGGCCGCGCGGCGACATTCGCCGCGCGGCCCCCGCCTCTGCGCTATTCGCCCGCTCTGGCCCGCAGCGCGCGGCCGACGATCACCAGGGCCACGGCCACCAGGACCGCGCCGATGACCGAGGTCGCCCGCAGGCCGTCGGTGAACGCGGTCCGCGCCGCGTCCATGAGCGCCTCGCCGGCCCCGGCAGGCATGTCGGCGGCCACGTGCGCGGCCTCGCCGAGCGTCTCCTTCGCCGCCTCGGGGGCACCTCCCGGGGCGCTGCCGAGCTCGTCGCGGTAGATCGCGGTGGCGACGCTGCCGAGCACCGCCACGCCCATCGCGCCGCCCAGCTCGTAGGCGGTCTCCGAGATCGCGGCGGCCGCACCGGCCCGCTCAGCGGGCGCGACGGCGACGATCGCGTCGTTCGTGACCGTCTGGACCAGGCCCGCCCCGACGCTGATGAGGACGAACGCGCCGACGACCAGCAGCGCACCCGAATCGACCCCGATGAAGCCCAGGGCCGCGAAGCCGACGATCACGAACGCCAGGCCGCCGACGATGATCGACACCAGGCCGAACCGCTCGGACAGCCGCACCGCCACCAGCCCGGCCGCGATCGACACGGCCATGCCCGGCAGCAGCAGCAGGCCCGCCCGCATGGGAGAGTAGCCCAGCACCAGCTGGAGGTACTGCGTCAGCAGGAACAGCGACGAGATCAGCGCGAACACGATCGTGAAGTTCGTGGCGATCGAGGCGCTGAACCGCCGCAGCCGGAACAGGGCCACGTCGATCAGCGGGTGCTCCAGGCGACGCTGGCGGCGGATGAACAGCCATGCGCAGGCGGCGCCGACGACGAGCGCGCCGACCGCGACCGGCGACAGGCCGTCCTCGGCGAAGCTCTTGATGCCGTACACGAACGGGAACATTCCCAGGAACGACAGCACCACCCCGCCCCAGTCCACCGGGCCCGGCTCGGCGTTGCGCGACTCGGGCAGCAGCAGCGGGGCGGCGACGAGCACCGCGACCGCGACCGGCGCGGCCATCAGGAACACCGAGCCCCACCAGAAGTGCTCGAGCAGCCAGCCGCCCAGGACCGGCCCGGCCGCCGAACCGGCCGAGAAGCCGGTGCCCCAGACGGCGATGGCGAACAGGCGCTGGCGGTCGTCGGTGAACAGGTTCCGCATGAGCGCCAGCGTGGTCGGCATCAAGGTGGCGCCCGCGACGCCGAGCAGGGCCCGCGCGGCGATGAGCGCCTCGGCGTTCGGCGCGTACGCGGCGGCGACCGAGGCTGCCGCGAAGGCGGCGGCGCCGACCATCAGTAGTTTGCGGCGCCCGATGCGGTCGGCCACGGAGCCCATGGTGACCAGCAGCCCGGCCAGGACGAACCCGTAGACGTCGACGATCCACAGCAGCTGCGAGCTGGTCGGCGCGAGGTCTTCGGACAGGAACGGCACGGCGAAGCCGAGCACGGTCATGTCGATCGAGATGAGCAGCACCGGGAGCACGAGGACCGCCAGGGCCGCCCACTGGCGGCCGGTGAAGCGCGCGCGGGGCTGCGCGGTGCGCTGCGCGTCGGTCATTGGTGCCTCCCTCACTGCGACGGCGGTGGACCGGGAACAGCGTCGAATCGCTGTACCGTCCGGACGGTATAGTAGCTCTCGGGAGGGGCCATGACGCAACCGCGAATCACGACACGTGATCGGATTCTCAACGCGCTGCAGCGCATCCTCGTGGACGAGGGCCGCTCCGGCGTGACCCTGGAGAAGGTCGCCGCCGAGGCCGGCGTGTCCAAGGGCGGCCTGCTCTACCACTTCAAATCCAAGGCCGACCTCTACGACGGCCTGGCCCGCCGCTTCCGCGGCCTGGAGGAGGAGCGCCTGGCCGAGGCCCGCCGCACCGGCGTGGTGGAGGCCTTCATACGGGCCTCGCAGCTCGAGTCCGAGGAGTCCGAGGCGGCCCTGTGGGCGCTGTTCACCGCGCTGCGCGGCACCGAGGAGCTCTCCGAGCAGGCCAAGGACGACCTCATGTTCATCTTCGACGGCTGGTCCGAGGCGCTCCACGAGGCGATCGACGACCCGGTGACCGCCGAGATCGTCCGCCTCGTCGGCGACGGGCTGTTCCTCTCGGCCCTGTCGGGCCTGCCGCTGCCCCGCCGCCGCGTCATCGACGGCATCCTGGAGCGGTTGCTCGAAGAGTCCGGCGGACGCTGAGGCAGTGCCCGTGGCGGTGGTCGGCGCCGCGGGGCACGACTAGTGTGGTCGCCGTGCATGAATACCGAGTTCTGGACAGCGAGCGGATCCACCACGGCTGGTGCTACGACCTGGTCGCCGAGACCGTCGAGATGCCCGGCAGTGCAGAGCCAACTGACGGCTCGCAAGCTCCGCCGAAGACCGTCCGCCGCGAGTTCCTCGACCACTGCGGCGCCGTCGTCGCCGTTCCGCTCGACGAGGCCGGGCGCGTCGGCCTGATCCGCCAGTACCGCGTCCCCGCCAAGGAGGTCCTGTGGGAGCTCCCGGCCGGCCTGCGCGATGTCGACGGCGAGGACCCGGGCACGACCGCCGCCCGTGAGCTCGCCGAAGAGGTCGACCTGCGCGCCGACCGCTGGACCGCGCTCGGCCGGTTCTACACCACCCCCGGCATCTCGAACGAGATGATCCACTACTACCTCGCCACCGGGCTCAGCGGCGTCCCCGAGGCCGAGCGGCACGAGCGCACCGAGGAGGAGGCCAACATCGAACTCGTGTGGTGGGACCTCGACAAGGCCCTCGCCGCCGTCGCCGACGGCGAGATCCGCAACGGCGTCTGCGCGCTCGCCCTGAACCTCACGAGGCTGCATCTCGAAGCTTCGAAGTGAAGGCGACTCACTTTCGAAACGTTGTTCTCATAGCCAAGAGCGGCCCCGCACCGATACGATCGTCGGCGAAGGCGCCGATCGGCGACGCGCGGTTCCCCACAAGGGAAAACCGCGGGTTCCGGCCCGGCGCGACATAGACTGCCTCCACGAGTCGCAAACCGACTGGTGAACAGGCCCAACGTTTCGGAAGGAACCCGTGCCGTGAAAGTCGCCGTCCCCCGCGAGATCAAGAACAACGAGTACCGCGTCGCCCTGACTCCGGCGGGCGTTCACGAACTGGTGGCCGCAGGCCACGACGTCACCGTCGAGTCCGGCGCCGGACTCGGTTCGGCCATCACCGACGACGACTTCCGCGAAGCCGGGGCGCTCATCGGCGCCGACGCCGACAGCACCTGGGGCGCAGGCGACCTCGTCCTCAAGGTCAAAGAGCCGATCCGCGCCGAGTACCACCGCATGCGGCCCGGCCAGACCCTGTTCACCTACCTCCACCTCGCCGCGGGCGCCGAATGCACCGACGCGCTCTTGGAGCGCCGCGTCACCGGCATCGCCTACGAGACCGTCCAGACGCCCGACGGGCGACTGCCGCTGCTCGCCCCCATGAGCGAAGTCGCCGGACGTCTCGCCGTCCAGGCCGGCGCCTACCACCTCCAGCGCCCCGAAGGCGGCCGCGGCATCCTCCTCGGCGGCGTGCCCGGAACGCGCCCCGCGCGAGTGGTCATCATCGGCGCGGGCGTCTCCGGCATGAACGCCGCCGCCATCGCCGTCGGCATGCACGCCGACGTCGAACTGCTCGATCTCAACAACGACAAGCTCCACGTCGCCGACGACCTCTACCACGGCCGCCTGCGCACCGTCGTCTCCAACCGCTTCGAGGTCAAGCGCGCCTGCCGCGAGGCCGACCTCGTCATCGGCGCCGTCCTCGTCCCCGGCGCCAAGGCCCCCACCGTCGTCGACGACGAGGTCCTCGCCGACATGAAGGAGGGCGCGGTCCTCGTCGACATCGCCATCGACCAAGGCGGCTGCTTCGCCCACTCGAGGCCCACCACCCACGACGAGCCGTCGTTCACCCACGGCGGCAAGGTCTTCTACTGCGTCGCCAACATGCCCGGCGCGGTCCCGAACACCTCCACCTACGCGCTGACCAACGCCACCCTTCCGTATGTCATGCGGCTGGCCGACCTCGGCTGGCGGGAGGCGCTGGGGTCCGACCCGGTGCTCGCCCGCGGTCTGAACACCCACGCCGGGCACGTCACCAACGAGCCCGTCGCGCTCACCCACCACCTCCCGCTCACGCCGGTGGCACAGGCGCTCGCGGAGAGCTGAATCCGCTTGTCACCAGAGCGAACCCGAGCGGACAGCGGGGGATCTCACGCCGGGCGCCTCGGAGTCGCCCAAGCCGTCGACAGCCTCGATACACTGACGTACAGTCGCAGTAACAGGCAAACGGTGAGACGCCCGGCACCCGGTGCCGTCCTTGCACCCGGAGGCGTGAAGAAATGAGCAGTGTGGACAGCAATGACAAGTGGGAGGCCCTGCGCTCCGCGCAAGTGCCGCCCGCTGACTCGGACGGCGACTTCACCTCGCCCGACCCCGAGAGCTACACGGGCAAGCGCGACATCCCCCAGCCCCAGCCGCTGGAGCGCCACGGCCCCGCTCGCGTCATCGCCATGGCGAACCAGAAAGGCGGCGTGGGCAAGACGACCACGACGATCAACCTGGGCGCCGCGCTGGCCGAGTACGGCCGCAAGGTCCTCCTGGTCGACTTCGACCCGCAGGGCGCGCTGTCCGTCGGCTTCGGCACCAACCCGCACACGCTCGACCTCACCGTCTACAACCTCCTGATGCAAGAGGACGTCGACATCGACGACGTCATGATGAAGACGAACGTGGCGGGCCTGCGGCTGCTGCCGGCCAACATCGACCTGTCCGCCGCGGAGATCCAGCTGGTCAACGAGGTCGCGCGCGAGCAGACCCTCGCCAGGGTGCTGCGGCCGGTCATCCCCGACTTCGACTTCGTCCTCATCGACTGCCAGCCGTCGCTGGGCCTGTTGACGGTCAACGCGCTCACCGCCGCGCACTCGGTCCTCGTCCCGCTCGAATGCGAGTTCTTCTCCCTCAGGGGTGTGGCGCTGCTGCTCGACACCGTCGACAAGGTCCGCGAACGGCTGAACTACGACCTCGAACTCGACGGCATCCTCGCCACCATGTACGACTCGCGCACCACCCACTCCAGGCAGGTGCTCCAGCGGGTCGTCGAGGCCTTCGGCGACAAGGTGTTCTCCACCGTCATCACCCGCACCGTGCGCTTCCCCGAGACCACCGTGGCGGGCGAGCCGATCACCACCTGGGCCCCGGCCTCGTCGGGCGCCCGCGCCTACCGCCAGCTCGCCAGAGAGCTCATAGCTGCCACCGAGAAGTGACCACACGGACAGTCACCAGGCCGATGCTCTGCCGTGCCGTCTAAGCTTGCCTGCGTGACCGACCAGCAGCGAACCCCTGCCCCGACCCGGGGCGAGGCCGAACCCGAGGAGACCGAGACCGGCTTCCACGTCCGCCTCGACAACTTCGAGGGGCCGTTCGACCTGCTGCTGCAACTGATCGGCAAGCACAAGCTCGACGTCACCGAGCTGGCCCTCCACAAGATCGCCTCCGAGTTCATCACCTACGTCACCGCGCTCGAGGACGAATGGAACCTCGAGGAGACCAGCGAGTTCCTGCTCATTGCCGCCACCCTCCTCGACCTCAAGACCGCCCGACTCCTGCCGAACACCGCCGTCGACGACGAAGAGGACCTCGCGCTGCTGGAGGCCCGCGATCTCCTCTTCGCCCGGCTTCTCCAGTACAAGGCCTACAAGGAGGCCGCCGGCCACCTCGCCGCCCTCGCCGAGACCGCCTCGGCGCGGACGCCGCGCTCGACCGGCCTCGAAGAGCGCTTCCGCGGCCTGCTCCCCGAACTCGAATTCGACATCACCCCGGACCAGCTGGCCGCCCTGGCCGGCAAGGCCATGAAGCCCAAACCGCCGCCCGAGGTCGCCACCGGCCACGTCCACCAGCAGCGCGTCTCGGTCCGCGAGCACGCCGTGATCCTCTCGCGCAGGCTCCAACGCGTCCAGACCGCCACATTCCGGGCGCTGGTCTCCGACTGTGAGAGCCACTTGGAGGTCGTCGCCCGCTTCCTGGCCCTGCTGGAGCTCTACCGCGAGGCCCTCGTCGGCTTCGAGCAGATGCAGGCGCTCGGCGAGCTGACCGTACGCTGGCTCGGCGGCACCGGGAACACCGAGATCGAGGTCGACGAGTACGCGGGCAGCCCGCAGACGGGGGAGGAGCAGCCAGATGAGTGAACAGCCGGAGCCTGCCGAGGCCGCGCCGATGGAGGCGCGGATCGCCGAATGGCGGCCGCCGTGGCAGCGCGAGCAGGACGCCGCGGCCAGGCCCGACACGCCCGCAGACGAGCCCCCGGACGCGAGCGACGAGTACGCGCGGGCCGTCGCCGCACAGGCCGCCGCGCCGGAGGACCCGCCGCCGGCCCCCGAACCCGTGCCCGACGACGTCGACCTCGGCGCCGTCCTGGAGGCGATCCTCATGGTCGCCGAGGAGCCGCTGGGCGAGGAGTTCCTGTCGTCGGTATTGGAGCGGCCACTATCGCGGGTCCGTGAGACGCTCGGCCGATTGAGCGCCGAATACACTGGCGACGGGCGCGGGTTCGACCTGCGTCGCCAAGCCGGGGGATGGCGGTTCTACACCAGGGCCGACTATGCCCGCTATGTCGAACGGTTCGTCACCGACGGCGCTTCGGCCCGCCTCACCAAGGCGGCCCTGGAGACGCTCGCGGTCGTCGCCTACCGGCAGCCGGTCACCAGGGGTCGCATCTCGGCGATCCGGGGGGTCAACTGCGACGGGGTCATCCGCACGCTGCTGGCGCGCGGACTGGTCGAGGAGTGCGGCTCCGACCCCGACTCGACGGCGACGCTGTACCGCACCACCACCCTGTTCTTGGAGAAACTCGGCTTGGACTCGGTCGACCAGCTGCCTGAGCTGGCCCCGTTCCTGCCGGACGATGTGACGGATATCGAGGATGATGAACAACGCTGACGCAGAGGGCATTCGCCTGCAGAAGGTGCTCTCCCAAGCCGGGATCGCCTCCCGCCGGGCCGCCGAGGACCTGATCTCCCGCGGCAAGGTGAAGGTCAACGGCGAGCGCGCCCGCCTCGGCCAGCGCGTCGACCCCGCCGCCGACGTCATCCACGTCTCCGGCAAGCGCGTGATCACCGACGTCGACACCGTCTACTACGCGATCAACAAGCCCCGCGGCGTCGTCTCGACCATGGAGGACGAGGAGGGCCGCACCTGCCTGGGCGACTTCACCGGCGGCATCGAGCAGCGCGTCTTCCACGTCGGGCGCCTCGACACCGACTCCGAGGGCCTGATGCTGCTCACCAACGACGGCGAGCTGACCAACCGGATCATCCACCCCTCCCACGGCCTGCCGAAGGTCTACCGGGCGCAGGTGGCGGGGATCCTCGACAAGCCCACCTGGCACCGGCTGCTCGCGGGCGTCGAGCTCGACGACGGGATGGCGAAGGCCGACAAGCTCAAGATCATCGACGAGCACGCCGGCCAGTCATTGATCGAGATCACCATCCACGAGGGACGCAAGCACATTGTGAGGCGGCTCATGGACGAGGTGGATCACCGGGTCTCGCGCCTGGTCCGCACCGAGATCGGCCCGGTCAAACTGCGGCTCCTCAAGCCCGGGACGATCCGCCGCCTCACCCCCGACGAGGTGGGCCAGCTCTACCGCGAGGTCGGACTCTAGCCAGCTGTACCGACAGCACCCCCAAGGGCCGGTTAGGCTTTCGAACATGTCGACCATCCTCAACATCATCTGGTTCGTGCTCGCCGGCCTGTGGCTCGCCATCGGCTACTTCTTCACGGGCCTGCTGTTCTGCATCTTCATCGTCACGATCCCGTTCGGCATCGCCAACATGCGCCTGGCCGGGTACGTGCTGTGGCCGTTCGGGCGGACCGTCGTGCGCGACCCGGCGGCCGGGTGCCTCTCGCTGGTCGGCAACCTCCTCTGGCTGGTGCTGTTCGGCTGGGAACTGGCGCTCGCGCACCTGATCACCGGTGCGGTACAGGCGATCACGATCATCGGCATACCCCTGGCCGTGGCGAACTGGAAGATGGTTCCGCTGGCACTGTGGCCTATGGGCGCGCGTGTCGTCGACAAGCCCTGACGGCTCGCATCCAGGCATGATGTAGGTTTGCGTGGTTTGCAGTAGAAGAACGGAGCGAGACAGTGCCTGAGCACAACACGAGCGCACCGGTCGTCGCGATCGACGGCCCGTCAGGGGCGGGGAAGTCCACCGTCTCCAAGACACTCGCGACCGCTATCGACGCCGCCTACCTCGACACGGGCGCCATGTACCGCGCCGCCGCGCTCGCGGTCCTCAACGCGGGCGTCGACCCCTCGCAGACCGCGCAGGTCACCAAGACCGTCAAGAACGCGAAACTCGAGTTCGGCACCACCCCCGAAGACCCCTTCACCCGCGTTGACGGCGAGGACGCGAGCCTGGCCATCCGCGGCGACGACGTCACCAAGGCCGTTTCCGCCGTGGCCGGCAACAAGGCCGTCCGCAAGTTCCTCATCGCCGAGCAGCAGCGCATCATCGCCGAGGCGAAGAAGGGCATCGTCGTCGAGGGCCGCGACATCGTCGAGGTCGTCGCGCCCGACGCCGACGTGAAGGTCTACCTCACCGCCGACGCCGACGCCCGCGCCAGGCGGCGCGCCCTCGAAGTCGGCGCCGACGAATCGGCCACGAAGGCCGACATCGCCCGCCGCGACGGGGCAGACTCGAAGACGACGAAACCGCTCGAGGCCCCCGAGGGCGCGACGGTGATCGACTCCACCGAGCTGCCGATCGTGGAGGTCGTCGCGAAGATCTTGGCTTTGCTGAACAACAGGGACATCAATGACTGACGAAGTGACCTGGGCCGAACTCGAGGACGTCGAGCGAGGTCCGGTCCCGACGGTCGCCGTCGTCGGCCGCCCCAACGTGGGCAAGTCGACGCTGGTGAACCGCATCCTCGGCCGCCGCGCCGCCGTCGTCCAGGACGAGCCGGGCGTCACGCGCGACCGGGTCGCCTACGACGCCGAGTGGTCGGGCCGGGACTTCAGCCTGGTCGACACCGGCGGGTGGGACCCCGACGCCGAGGGCATGGCCGCGGCGATCGCGGCGCAGGCCGAGCTGGCGATCCGCACCGCCGACGTGGTGGTCTTCGTCGTCGACTCGCGCGTGGGCGCGACCGACGCCGACGAGGCCGCCGCGCGCATCCTGCACCGCGCGGCGAAACCGGTGATTCTCGTCGCCAACAAGGTCGACTCGGAGCGCCAGAACGCCGACGTGGCCGACCTGTGGCGCCTCGGCCTGGGCGAGCCGCACCCGGTCTCGGCCCTGCACGGGCGCGGCTCGGGCGACCTGCTCGACCAGATCATCTGGGCCTTCCCCGAGAAGCCCACCGGCCAGCTCAAGGAGCGCGGCCCCCGCCGCGTCGCCCTGGTCGGGCGCCCGAACGTGGGCAAGTCGAGCCTGCTCAACCGCATCGCCGGTGAAGAACGCGCGGTCGTCGACAACGTCGCCGGCACCACCGTCGACCCGGTCGACTCGATCGTCGAGATCGACGACGAGGACTGGGTCCTGGTCGACACCGCCGGGCTGCGCAAACGCGTCAAGTTCGCCTCGGGCACCGAGTACTACGCCGCGCTGCGCACCGAGTCCGCGGTCGAGGCCGCCGAGGTGGCCGTCGTCCTCCTGGACGCCTCCGAACCGATCTCCGAGCAGGACCAGCGCGTCCTCACGCAGGTGGTCGAGTCGGGCCGGGCCATGGTCCTCGCCTTCAACAAGTGGGACCTGGTGGACGAGGACCGTCGCTACTACCTCGAAAAGGAGATCGACCGCGAGCTGGGCCAGGTCGCCTGGGCCCCGCGCGTGAACGTCTCCGCACTGACCGGCCGCGCCATCGCCAAGCTCGCCCCGGCCCTGCGCGAGGCTCTCGAAGGCTGGGGCCAGCGCATCGCCACCGGCGAGCTCAACCAGTGGATCAGCGCCCTGCAATCGGCCCACCCGCACCCGGTTCGTGCCAACAAGGCCCCGAAGATCCTCTTCGCCACCCAGGCGGGCACCGAGCCGCCGCGCTTCATCCTCTTCACCACCGCGAAGCTCGACAAGCAGTACCTGAAGTACATCCAGCGCCGCCTGCGCGAGGACTTCGGCTTCCCGGGCACCCCGATCGAGCTCGCCGTCAAACCGCGCGAACCTCGCAAACGAAAATAGCCCGCCTCACAGAGGGGACCTCGCCTCAGCGCCACCGAGAGCGATAGGCTAAAGTTGTCACCGCCGACAAAGCGGTGAAACGGGCTGTGGCGCAGCTTGGTAGCGCACTTGACTGGGGGTCAAGGGGTCGCAGGTTCAAGTCCTGTCAGCCCGACGTTTTCGCAGGTCAGAGCTTTATGCTCTGGCCTGCTTTCGTATACCTGTACGAATTTTTTGGGTTTCGGAGTCCAAGTCAAATACCTGGCTTCCGAGTCGCTCAAATGACAATGGACTAGGCAAAACTCCTGCTCACTCCAGGGTCCTGTCCAATCCAGCGGATCGGACCTAGAAGTTTCCGGGTGGCCGGAAGGGCCCTGATCCCGATCTCATAGTGAGCAACGGTGCAGGTAGACGGGGTGCGTTTTCGGCGGCCGAATATGCTGATTTGCCTGTCCATGAGTCTGTCCATGGGATCATGGATGGTATGGCGAGGGAGCATGCGACTTCTTCACGTCGTCGACGTGGGAGCATCCGGCCTCGCGGGGATGCGTTCCAGGTCCGCGTCTACGTGGGGGTGGACCCTGAGACCGGCAAACAGCGGTACCTCACTGAGACCTGCCTCACCCGGGCCGCTGCCGCAGCCGCCCGGGTGCGGCTGGTCGCCCAAGTAGACAGCGGTAAAGGGCTGGCGGGCAATCTGCGCTTCGGCGATGCGATCGGGCTGTGGCTCGCCTCCCGTGACGAACGAGTCGAGGCCGGGGACCTCACGGCGGGGAGCCAGCGCTACTCGCGGTACCTTGCAGACCAGCATGTGATCCCGGTCCTGGGGGCGATCCCGCTCGGCGCGCTCGCGCGCGAACTGGTGCCGGCCGCCGAGGGCCTGTACGCCGCGATCGGCAAGTGCCGGATCCGATGCGGGGGCCACATGGACGTCGAGCACCATGCCCGAGGCAGAGCCAATACTCGCGTGCTGCGCGATCTGGACGGCCACGAGTGCGGGAAGCGCGGCAGGCCCCACGAGTGCGTTCGTGCTTCGGCGTCGACGCTGCGCACGGTCCATAGCGTCGTCGCGGGCACCTGCCGCTTGCTGTACCGGTGGGGTTGGCTGGCCGCCGATCCGTCCCAGCGCATCAAAGCTCCCAAAGCACCGCGCCCGGACCCGAAGGCGCCCACGGCCGTCGAGGTCGCCGCGCTGGTCGATGCCGCGTTCGTCCGGAGTGCGGACTGGGGCACGATCGTGTGGCTGCTGCTGGTCACAGGTGCGCGCCGTTCCGAGATTGTCCGGTCCCAGCTCAAGCACGTCGACTTCGACCGGAGCCTGATCTTCATCGACCCCACCAAGGTCAGGGGCACCTCCCGGTGGCTCGCGCTCGATCCGGGGACCATGGCCTTGCTGGAGTCGTTGCGCGACCGCATCACCGGTCGCCTCGCTGCCCTGGGCCTGTCACCCACGGGGGAGGAGTACCTGTACTCCTTCAAGGCCGACCATGCGTGGCATGGTTCGGCCGGGTACCTCAGCGAACGGATCAAGAAGTTTGGTCGGTCGGTCGGCATCGACACGCACACACACGCCCTGCGCCACTATGCCGCGACTGAACTCATCGCCGGCGGGGTCGACATCGTCGCCGTCGCGCACCGTCTCGGCCACCGATCCCCCTCGTCCACCACCGACATCTACGCGGCCTGGCGGCCCGACGCCGACCGCCGCGCCGCCGCCCTCCTCGCCAGCGGCCTGACACCCCCGGCCGAGCTGCTCTCCGGCCGTCCCGCCCGCGACCGTTCCGCTGAGCAACCCCGCCGTACCGCCCCCGACCTCGAGCAGCGCATCTGCGACATGCGCCACCGCACCGGCTGGGGCCCCAGACGCATCAAGAATCACCTTGCCGTCGAACAAGTCTCCATCGCCCGCTCCACGGTCTGGGAAGTCCTGAAGCGTCATGGGCTGAATGACAGCAGTCGGAGTTCTGAAAGATGAATCCATGCTGCACTCGAGTCCACAAGCGCGGTTTCAGCAGCCGGCTCGAACACCAACCCAGCCTTTGATTCAGGCCCGCTAGAGTCATGGAATGGTAGCGGCAGTGTGGCACCGATTTCCCGGACCGATCTCAAGTTCGCTGGCGACGAGAACGCGTTCGATTCCATCCTCCCCATTCTGATCACGCGACCGGGATCGCCGTCGTCGGCCTCGCGACCGCGTTCGCGCTCTTGCTCGGGGCGGTCGCGGCACTCGGGGTGTTCAACACCGTCGCGCTCGACGCCCACGAGCGCCGCCGCGACCTGGCCATGCTCAAGTCCATCGGCATGACCCCGCGGCAGGTGGTGACGATGATGGTCACCGCGATGGCGGCCCTCGGCGTCCTCGGCGGCCTGGCCGGCATCGGCCTCGGCGTTCTCGCCCACCGGCAGGTCATGCTGCTGGCCGCGTCCGCCTCGCAGATCGACATGCCCGAGTCGCTGCTGCGGACGTGGAACGCGCCGCTGCTCGCGCTGCTGGCCCTCGCGGGCCTTGTGATCGCCGTGGCCGGGGCCTACCTCCCAGCAAGGCTCGTGGCGGAGCTCACCATCGCCGAGGCGTTGCACAGCGAGTGAACCGGGGGACGGCAGGACCAACACCGACCTCCTCGCGTCGGGTCGGGTCGCGGTGCCGACTTCGCGGTCGGCCCATTCCTCGACCCGACCGCGAAACGTGTCGTCACCCTGGTCTCCGAACGAGAGCGGTGGTGGATGAGAGCGACTGCGCGCTCCTGTTGATCTGTCAGTGCCCGCTTACCCGGCCAGGGTCCACTGTTGGTTGGCGCCACCCCCACACGAGTACTGCTGCACAGGTGCGCTGTTGACGGTCGACCAGGCGAGTACTTCGAGGCATTTGCCCGAGTGGCGGGATACCAGTTCGATGGATCCGCCGGGCTCGCGCAGTCGCCATTGCTGGTTCGCGCCGCCGTTGCACGGCCAGAGGATGGCCTTGGCGCCGTCGGCGGTCGAAGCGCGGTCGATGTCGAGGCACTTGCCCGATGCCTGCGATACGACCCGGTAGTAGCCGCCGCCGACGGACTCCAGCCGCCACCGCTGGTTGGAGCCGCCGTGACAGTCGTACTGGATGATCTCGGCACCGTCAGCGGTCGATCCGCCCGAAACGTCCATGCACTTGCCGGAGTGGCGGTTCACGATGGCGCTGAACAGGGCGCCACCACCAGTGTCGTCGCCCCAGCCGTAGCGCAGACGGTCGGCGGCGGACTGGTTGCGCAAGGTCAGGTTCAGGTCATTGCCGTTGACGGTCAGCACGTACATCGAATAGAAGTCGTGGTCGGTGCCGTTGGTCTTGCCGCCGACGGCGGGCCAGTAGACGCCTCCCATGTCGTTGGTGCGCATGACCTCGGTCATCGCCCTGATGTAGCGGACGAAGTTGTGGGTGCTGTTCGCGTCGCCGTAGTCGAGTCCGTTGTCCATGGCCGCGCCGAACTCGGTGGGGATCGCTCGTGACGCGCAGTCACCCAGGCGCGATTCGATGTGGTCGATCCAGCCCTCGAACGTCCTCTCGCCGTAGTCGAACGAGTAGTGGTGGAGCGAGAGCAGCGTGTCGTCGAACCGGGGGTCGTCGCAGATCGGGCGCAGGTCCTGGCTGAAGCCGACCCCGCCGATGAGGACGCGGTCGGCCGGCGCCGAGTAGTGGTAGTCGAGCCAGTCGGCCGCGAGGTCGCGCCACTCTTGGGAGCTGTAGCCGTGCGGTTCGTTCATCGGTTCGAAGTAGACGAGTTCGTTGGACCCGTAGGTGCTGGTCACGGTCGACCACATCTGGTTGAAGGCCGCCATGTTCGTGATGCGGCCGCCAGAGGCGGCTCCGTCCTCCCAGTAGCCGAGTATGACCTTGAAGCCGCGGTCGGTCGCGGCGTCGATGGTGCCGCGGTAGGCGTTCCACCACGACGAGCCGACGGTGTGGGTGTTGATCGGGAGCCGGACGGTGTTGGCGCCGACACTGGTCTCCAGGTCGTCGTAGACCGCGTCGGCCTTGGCCCGCACGGTCTCGTAGTCGTCCGACGCGTCCAGGCCGTGGAGCACGAGCGGTCCGTCCTGGAAGTTGTCGCCGAGGACGGCCCAGTTGAAGCCGCGGAATTGGCTGGTGTCGGCGCTCGCTGTCCCGGCGCCGGCCAGTATGGCGACCGGCACCAGTGTCATTGTGGCGAGGATGGTGATGAGGGTGCGTCGACGGCGCCGTCGCGGCGCGGGTGGGGCGTCGTGTCGATGGAGGAATTTCATAATGTTGACCTTTCCCGTGCGGCGATGCACGTGATGGAGGTGTATAGCGGGACTGTCGCGAATGCGGGCGTGGTCAGCCCATGAGCCAGAGTTGGTTGTCGCCGCGGTTGCACGGCCACTGGCTGAGCGTCGTTCCGCCCGCGGTGTTGAAGCCGGAGACTTCGAGGCACTGTCCGGTGGCGACGTTGCGGAGCATGGAGTAGGCGCCGATGACCGGGATCCGTTCCCACTTCTGGTTGTCGCCGCGGTTGCAGGGCCACTGGTTCGCCGTCGCCCCTTGGGTGGTCGAGGCGCCGTAGATCTCCAGGCATTGGCCGGAATGGGTGGCTTGGAACTGGTAGACGTCGCCGTCGCGGGTGACCTGCCAGAGCTGGTTGTCGCCGCCGTTGCAGGTGCCCTGGTTGACCGCGGCTGCGGGCTCGGTGCTTTGGGACCAGACGTCGGCGCACAGGTTCGAGTGCCGCACCTGCAGGACCGCGTCGGTCCTGCCCAGGGGCGCGTCGAAGATCGGCCAGCCGTTCGCGAAGGTCAAGCGTCGAATGTCGAGCGTTCCGCGGCCGTAGTTGTCGGCGTCGTAGTAGTGGTAGGCGAAGTAGCGTTCATCGCCGTCGGTGTAGACGTCGCCGCCTCCGGCCGCCACGTGGGGCCAGGGGCCGCGCATGAGGACGGTCGAGCTGCCGCCGTCGACGAGGTTCCGTCCGCTCTGGTCGTAGTAGGGGCCGGTCACGGAGGTCGCTCGGCCGACGACGGTGTGGTAGGTGCTGTCCGTCCCGATGCAGCAGCTTCCGGTAGGGGCCATCAGGTAGAAGTAGCCGCCGTTCTGGACGATCGAGGTGCCCTCGACGTTGGTGGCCAGGCGCCGGAGGCGGGTGTCGGTGGACGAGAACTTCCCGGTGGACTCGTCCAGCGCGTGCATGTAGATG
>NZ_AXWO01000014.1 GCF_000482705.1 Glycomyces arizonensis DSM 44726
CAGGAGCATCATTCAGAACTCTGGTTGGTGGCCTCGTTTGGGTGAATATCTGCAGCTCAGTCAGGTGACGGACAGTAACGGCGGCCGTCCTGTGCGACGGCTGAAGCATGGCAACGCAACAACTCCCGCGAGGACGACCGCCTCGCTTCCAGCATGTCACCGGTCTCGACGACGAGCAACTGTCGGATCTGGTCGCGGCCGTGCACGCCGTGATCGGCCCCTGGCAAGCCCCGACCGGGCGGCGCAAGGCTCTGGGACTGTACATGGCGGTCGTGGTCGTCTTGTTCTACCTGCGCCGCAACAACTCCCAACAGGTGGAGGCCGAGCTGTTCGGCTGCTCCCAACCCACGATCTCGCGCTACCTCACCTGCCTAGAGCCGGTGATCGGCCGATGCCTCGAACAGGTGGAGGCCGAGGCCGCCCGCGACCGGGCGGGCTCGACGTTGATCGTCGACGGCTTCCTTGTCCCCACCGGCGAACGGGCGCATACGAAAGGCCTGTTCTCGGGCAAGCGCCACGCGTGCGGGGTGAACGTCCAGGCGGTCGCTGACCTGCGCGGGCACCTGGTCGACTTCGGTGAGCCGATGCACGGGTCGATGCACGACGCCCGCGCTTTCGGCGAGTCGGGGATCGCGAAACGCTATGCGGCCCATGCCGAACCCGACGGCCCTGGATTGCTCGGTGACAAGGGCTATGTCGGGTGCGGGATCATCACGCCGGTGAAGAAGCCCGACTACCGGCCGCTCACCCCCGCCGAGGGCTGGTACAACCGGCAGATCAACCGCCGCCGATCCGCTGGCGAGCGGGCTATCGCCCACGCGGTGAACTGGAAGATCCTCGACACCGGCTACCGCCGGCCGCTGCGCCTGCTCGGCCGGACACTACGCTGCGTACTCGCCCTGGAGATCTACCGACGCCAAGGCTTCAACCCTTTTGAATAGCGCTCCAGGACGCTCCTTTCAACGAGTTCTGGTGAAGCGGGCCGCCGCGCGTGTGGAATCGGGACGGCGGCCCGCTGTGCAACACCCATCGTCACGAACCGTCTACCTGCCCCGCTAGCCCCAAGTGGGTATCTCATGATGAGATGTAAAGTTGATGGCTATGGACACACCGTTGTTCGTTCCCGTGGACCTTCCCGACGACCTCTGGGGTCGCGACACCATGCGGCAGGCGCTCGCGGCCAGAGACATGACCGCAGTCTTCCGCCTGGTCCAGCAATACGGCGGCCTGACCCAATCCCGCATCGGCATCGCCACCGGCCTCGGCCAGGGCCGAACCAACGAGATCTTCAACGGCAAACGCAAGATCGCCAGCATCGAAGTCCTCGAACGCATCGCCGACGGCCTCGCCATGCCCGACCGCGCCCGCCATCTCCTCGGCCTCGCCCCCGCCATCGGCGAACCCGAAGACTCCGAGGCTCAAGCCGCCCGCATCGGCATCACGAGAGTCTTCGCCTCCCAAGCCTCCGCCGCCAAGGAGATCCGCGACGCTGCCTGGCAAGCCGCCAAGGTCGATCTCCTCGCAGTCCGAGCCCTTGGCCTGATCGGCCTCAACGACTCCCTACTGCGCGAACCCCTGACCACCGAACGACCCCAGCCCGTGCGAGCCCGAGTCATCCTCCTCGACCCCGACAGCTCAGCCGCAGCCCACCGAGCCAAGGAGATCGGCGAGTCGGCAGAGTCCTTCACCGCTGGCATCCGCCTGTCCGTCGCCCGCCTCCGCGAGCTCATCGACCATCCATACCTCGACCTCCATGTTGCCCTATACTCGACCCTCCCCACCTGGCGAATCATCCGACTTGACAACCTCATCTACCTGTCGATGTTCAACAGCACCACCGAAGGTCACCAATCCAGCATCTACCGCCTCACCGCCGCGCAGTACAACATGCTCCACGTCGGATTCACCCGCCAGTTCGAAGACCTCTGGACCACCGCCGACCGCTTGATCTGAGAGGCTGATACCCGTGATCGAAGCCGAGCTGAAAGCCAGAGTCTGCGACGTCGAAGCCGTCCAGCGTTGGCTCCGCGAGCGCGCCACCGAAGAACCTGCCACCTACTACGACACCTACTACGACTGGCCCGACCACCGCCTCGATACGGACGGTCGCGAAATCCGCCTCCGCACCATCGAAACTGCGACTGGCGCCAGACACTTCCTGACCTACAAGCAACCTCCAGCCGACGCCAAAAGTGGTTCCAAGCCTGAACACGAAACAACCATTATCGACCGAGACCCAGTGGTGACTATGTTCCACGACCTGGGTCTAGTCGAGCTAGTAAGCCTTACGAAGTATTGCCAGAACTACAAATTCATCTACGACAACCGCCTCATACTAGCTACTCTCGTCAGCGTCCCTGAGCTAGATGGCACGTTCCTGGAAGTCGAAGTTGCCGCCGAATCCGACAATTTCGAGGGCGCCCTCGCCGTAGTCCGAACGGTGATTGCCGAACTCGAACTCAGCAAGGAGCTAGATTTTACCGCCTACACAGACGGCGTGAGGAAGGCGCGCCTAGGCCGGGGAGACTGATATGTAACCAATGGGCTGTATCGTAATCTCTCACGGTGGTCAGTGAAACCAAGAACGGGTACTGAAGTGGATTGGATACGAAGCGCAAGAGTCCGAGCCGTCCGATGGGTGCTATTTCTGCTAGTGCTAATCATGATCGGAGCCGCCGCTTACTCTGGTTTGTTGCGAACTTGTAGTGAGGCGGTTGCTGGCAATACGATTCGTGAAATATGTGGCCCAGTGACAATGGTTGATCCAAGAATCGCGTTGCCAATTCTCCTGGGAGCTATACTGATCTTGCCCGATATGAGCGAGGTTGGCATTCTCGGTTTGTCCTTGAAGAAGCGGGTTGAGGAAGCCGAACGACAAGTGGCACAGTTCGAATTGCGAATCCTGGAGCAAGAGCTACGAATCACTTCAGCAAGCCAATCTGCAGCATCTGCTCAAGTAAACTTCGGTGGTGATCTGATGTTTACTCAAGATGCGGTGGAAAGGTCTCGAAATGGTGTTTCTGAAAAGCGTAGAAAGTTTCTCTCAGGTGAGGATAGCGGTCCTGATTGGGATCCTTCTCCGCAACCCAATATGGAACTTGTTTGGCAGCTACTTTCGAACTGGGAGTTCTTGAGCGAGGCACTTGGGCTCGCGGGTTATAGGAGAGCTTTTGTCAATGGAGCTCAATCAAAATACAAGAACTATGTTAGTCGGTTCAGAAGTCAGTTTGAGGAGGAACTTAGGATAGTTCAAACCGCTAGAAATACCGTTGCTCATGCTCGTCACATTCCTGATGAAGAGCTTGAAGAGGCCGTCTATTTGTCCCGTGAACTGATGGAAACGCACAAAGAAGGAATTGCTCAAGATCGGCAATTCTGACCGTCCTATTAAGGAAAAGCGGGCAAAACTCTACTGTATCGACATAACCTTCGCTCAAATACAAATCTGCCATCGGCATTTATATGAACCTTATTTGCAATCATTTCCTGAGAAATCTGGCTTATAAGATGTGAGTTGAAGTATGTGTCGGTCGCCTCGGCTTCAAGCAATAGAATTCGTGTCAGATAGATCCTCGATATGGCAAGCGTCAGATGTCCTGCAAAAAAGATAAAGGCGGGATCTGGAAACCCTCCTCTATCTGAGTGTTTCAACGTGTTATAGTTATCGGCAAGTGCGGATGCGATGCCTGATTCAGAGTATGCAATTGATCGGGTATCCACTTTGGTTGCCTTAATTGACCGATAGAAGTATGTGGCCGTCGTTGGTCTCTTCTTCCCGCGTTTGCTGTACGTCTCTTCTTCGCCGTCATATTTGGGAAGCCGTTGTCCGATAGCCTCTATGCTCATGGAAGCATTGATCATGAGATTTTCGTTGAGGGTACCTGGTCGCAGAAGCAAGCTTGCGACCGGAAAGATGATTCTATGCCATTCTTCGTAATACTTGGCCCATCGTGAAAGTCTAAATGAAGTGATCTCATCGGCAGTTAGAAGCGGATCGTAGAATCGTTCCTTGGGGGGTATGGGACTCTTGTGTTCGCGAACCGTTGTGCGCTCTAGCACTGAATGATACTCTGCGCCAATTACATCCTTCGTCCAGGTTCGAGCCGGGAACATTCTGTCTCGAATTTGATGCGCGCGGAAGAAGACACTAGCTCCATGAATCAGGGCGTGCAAATCTCGAAACTTTCGATGCTCGGCCAAATGTACAGATATAGGTCGAGGGCTTCGAGTCTTGCTAAGTAGTACTACGGGGTCATCGAGATGAATCCCTGGGTTCGATTCTCCAACCTTGTTTCCCGGGTGAGTTATAAGACTCATTCTTGTCGCTCCCTGGCACCAGACATGTCCGTTCTTGCTCTCAACAATGTAGTTCGCCCGCATCTTCTTATGGCCGTATTCATCCTTGTGCCAATCGGGCCAGAATTCTACCGAAGAGAGATCAGACCACACGTTAAGGCCGTCAATGTGTGAAATGAAGGTTGAAACTTCCAACGGATTCACAATATTGAGTGGTGTTTCGCCTATCACTGCTTCGTTTGCTCGGAGTTTTGCTATGGCTACGTTGCCGGACTTATATTCGATGTACGCGCATCCATAGAGAGATGCTACGAAATCCTCACCATAAAAGATTAGATTCGAAGGAAGCTGGTGCTGTTGCATACGGTCCATCTGAGCGAACGGATCGGAAGATTTTTCGAGCAGATGTGGCATTTCTGCCGTGACTCCATAATCTTCGTCTAGCCAGAGTGCTCCAGCTCCAATTGGTTTTGAGCTGGTTGCAGGGTCAACGAATATGCCGATTATCTTTTCGCCTGAGACGAGAGTTTTGCCCATATCATCTCCGTATTGCTGGGTCTGGACATTCGATCGCCTTGGTGCATCGCCGCTGGCGGTTGTTTCCTGCCCTGGTACTGCGTCTAGCACTCAACTGTTCCGGTATGAACTTCTTCTAACTTTCGATGATTACTAAGGGTGTGCTGCGCCCGCCTGGCGGTGTCTCTAGGTTCGATTAGTTGGAAGTCCACTGCTTACCAAGGTAGGGCAAGTTCTCGTAGGACCACAAGAAAAGCTTCATTGAAATCTGACGAAACTCCTCTGAAAGCTCCCAGAGTTCTGACACCTCAAACGGATCTGACTGGATTGAAGATCTCCATGGACTTGCGAGGCGCGCAAACTGCGGTCCCTCCCTTTTGCCTGCTTGGATCGGTTGTACCGCAACAACGTCGTGAATCAGGCGATTTCTCTTGTTTCTGAGCGTGTCGACTTTATCCAGGAGTGCAAGAGCTTCTGCCCTCTGAGGGTCCAAGTCTTCACGCTTCTGCAAGAGGCCCTTGCAGCGTTGGATAAGGGGACCCATAGGCCCAGGCTTCCCCAGAACACGCGCATCATGAGACTCCACCAGGCCGACCAGCAGGCCTTCCAGTAGAAGTTCAGCTTTCGCGGACTCAGGGGTCGCGTCGCCGATGGCGAGTCTCAGTTCCGCCAGGTGGTTCGCCATGTTCATGTCACACCTCGGGTCCGATTGACAGTGCGTAGGGTTCAGCCTACTTGTCTCCCACGGCAGATGGAATACGGAATCTCTACCATGGCTTGTCGGGAAACCTGGAGTAACCCGAAGTACTCGATCCCTATGTGAGACCTGCGAACGCTCTGGTTTCCGCTCCGACGCGGGTGCCCGTGGCCGGGTTTGGCCCCGCCACCTACTATTCTAGTGGAATGTTCCGGCTACGACCCCTCTGGGGGCTGTCCCATTACGATCAAGCGGCCTGCCAAGAGTACAAGCAGGGCCGTGACCTGGGGTGATGGGTTCAGGTAGGCGATCGCTAGGTGCACAGAACAAAGGCCCTGGTCACAGGGCCTTTTTTCGTGTCTTATGGCGAGGTCACGCGGCCTTTCGTGGGGCTGCCGTGAGGGCCTTGGGGAGCCAATAGGGGAGCCATTGGTCGCTGGTTTTGGAGCCGTTTCCGAAACCGCCCTTCGGATCGGGTCATCCTGGGGCATGGTGGGGCGTTGCGGGGCCGTCGTGGTCCCAGGGCGTTGGGGAAGCTCCCAGGTCGCGGAGGCGAACTCGGTGACGGCCCTCGCGCAGGTGAAGCGCACCCTGGGCCCGAAGTCGAGGGTGAAGTTCTTGGGCACGCGCAGCACGTAGGCCTGGCCGATCCGCTCGGCCCAGGCGCGCAGGATCGGGCAGTTGCCGTAAACCTCGTCACCGCAGATGAGATCGAACCAGGCGCCGTCGCGCAAGGCCTGGGCCAGCAGGTCGATCGCGATCCGGCCCTTGGTGCGGGCCCGGCGCATCGATGCGGGCAAGCCCATCAGTCGCCGCAGTCGCTGGTCGGCCGGCTGGAAGGCCGGGACCCACAACCGGTGCGCGATGAGCGCATGCCCGACCTGCTCGACCACGAAGGCCAGATGGACGGTGTTGATGCCGTTGGCGTTGCCGTCAGCGCAGCCCATGTGCTGGCGTTGCACCCGGCGGTCGAGGCGCCCTTCTTGACCTGCCCGGTCTCATCGAGCACCCCGATCCTGAGCCGCCCGGCCGGGGTGATCTCACCGAGTCGGTCGAGGGCGAATCTTCTGATCAGGCTCATCGCCTGGTCGCCGTCCCAGGTCGCGCGGGAGAGCAGCCGCTGCACGGTCTCGGGCGTGCGGTCCCCGATCCATTCACTGACGGCCCATCCGTTGCGTTTACCGAGGTCAGACATCAACGCCCGCACATACTGGCCGGCCTTTCGGCGTGGCTCGATCCGAGCGAAACACACCGCGAGTTGTGCCATGAGCGACCGCAACGCCGCCTCGCAGGACCGGGCCGCTACCGTAGAATCCGCAGCCGCTTGTCGCTTTTGTTGTCTCACAGCACGAAAGACGCCGAGCGGCTGCTCCACGTTGCAGCCAGGTCGCATCAACCACGACACGAAACCCCGGCATCACCACAGGTCACCTACCGAATGGCCGCTGTAGTACCAGGGTGTCGCTGGTCGGGTTAGAACCGGTAGCGGAGTATTCGGGTTCCTTGCCGGGACAGTCGGGTGCTCAGTCCCATGGCTCGGGTGAGGGCGCGCAGTGGCTGCGGAAAGTCGGCGACCTCGGTGGCGCGGGTCAGCAGCAGTTCCTCGGCCAAGGTCAACCCGGCCTCCCAGGTCTCGGGCTCGTGCGGGTCGTCGAAGCCTTGGGCCGCGGCGATGCCGATCGTCTTGATGACGGGATGGTACTTCATCGCCCAGGCCGCGAACCTGGTGTAGCCGTTGAGGACGAGCTCGCCGGCGGTGAAGTGCGCGGTCAGCGCCCAGACCATCCGCTGGAAGGAATCGCCGGGCATGAACGGCAGCAGGCCTTCGGCAACGATGATCACGGGGCGTTCCGCGGGTAGCTCCGTGTGCCAGCCGGTCTCGGTGAGGTCGGCGCCGATGTGCGCGGATCGGGACGGCTGCAGTCGTTCGCGGATCGCGATGATCTCGGGAAAGTCGACGTCGTACCAGTCGACGCCGGGCGGCGGGTCGCAGCGGAGGACACGGGTGTCGAGGCCGCAGCCGAGATCCAACACGACGGCGTTCGGGTGGTCGGCGGTGAAGCTCTTGACGGCTTCGTCGATGCGCTTGGCACGCAATGCGGTACCGCACACGAGGCTGGGCTTGACGTCGAGCCTGGCGAAGTCGTATTCGATACGGTCAGCCAGGTCGGCGGACCGAGTGTCGCCGAGGATGGAGCGGTCTCGCCGACTGTCTAGCGCCCTGGCGTAGAGGGTGAGCAGCAGGGTCTCCTGGATCGGGTCGAGGTCGAGGCGTTCTTGTTGCATATGGGTCCTCATGGTCCGAGCGGGTGGTCGTTGGCGATGTTGCGCAGCCAGGTCAGGGATCGTTGCGCGTTGTGGATGCGCTCGGCGCCGGGGCCGTCTGCGCCAGTGAGCATGAGGCCCCGCTCGGCGATCGCGTCGAACCGGCCGAGGCTGTCGAGTTTGCGCTGGATCACCTTCTGCCAGGCGTCGTCCTCGATCCGGAAGTAGGCGGTGCGGTCGCCGGGGACGCGGACTTTGCGGACAAGGCCGACGGCGGTGAGGAAACGCATGTTCGAGGTCAGGGAGGCGCGGCTGGCCTGGATGACGTCGGCGATCTCGCCCGCCGAGCGCTCAGGCGGATCGCAGATCATCAGCAGCCCGAGGATGCGCCCAGTGATGGGCGGCAGCCCCCACTCCTCCACGCAGAACGCTGCCACGCCCTCCACCCAAGCCATGACCTCGTCCCGGTCGGGTGCATTGTTGCCAGCTCGGCTAGTCATGGGTGTTTTCTTTCGTGATGAAGGCCGCTGACTCCCGCGTGGGTGTCGGCGTCGCAGTGGCCCGCCGAGCCTGACGCAAGTACCGGTCGAACCAGTCCGTGGCCATGGACATCGCTTCGTCAAGGCCGGGACCGGTGTAGAGGCCAAGGACGTCGTACGGCAGCACCTCCAGGCGTTTCGGCTCGCCCGCTTTGGCGAAGGCGCTCTGCGCTTCTTCGAGCGCGTGGTAGGGGTCCCAGCCGCCGTTGGCGATCATGAGCAACGGTGTGGGCGCGAGGCGGCTGATGAGGTGCTCCGGCGCGAAGGTGAGCATGTGCTCGGTGGAATCGAGGGTCTTCTCGTTGCGGTAGGAGGGGAACAGCGCTTCGGCGAGGTCCGGACTGTCCTTGACGGTCTCTCCCTCTAGAGCCAGATGCGGCACGCGGGCGCTCTCCTCGCCGTCGAAGCGGTGCTGCCAGTCCTGGTCCAAGTGGTCTCGCAGCGCCCGGAATTCGGCGCGGCCGAGCATCCGTTCGAGATAGCGCCATCCGTCCCACACGCTCGGGCTCTGCACGACAACGCATGTCGCGCGCCGATCCAGGACCGCCGCCTGCACGGCGACCGATCCGCCGATGCTCACACCCCACAAGCCTATCCGCTCGGCGTCGACCTCGGGGCGGGTTTGGAGGTAGGAGATCGCGCTGCGGAAGTCCTCCACCTGACGTTGCGGGTGGTCCTGCCCCCGCGGTTCGCCGTCGCTGGAGCCGACGGTGCGGTAGTCGATGGCCAGGGCCGCGAACCCGGCCCGCGCGAAATACGGGGCGAATGCCGCCAGCGCCTCCTTGACCATCACACCACTGTGCCCCAGGACCAGTCCCGGCACCGGATCCTGCGATTCCGGCAAGTACAGGTCACCGGCGCATCGAGTGCCGAGGCTGTTGAAGTCCACTCGTTCGGTCTGCCAGGTCATGCTCGCCCTCCAAGAACCTCTCAGTGCTACTTATTTCAATCATGACTGAAACAAGTAGCATTGTCAAGCTTCTGTTCGCGCTCGGTCGGAAAGTGCAGGATCCCGTCGCCAGGCGGGCGGGCCATCGCCGCACGGGGCGCCGGCCCGGGGTCGACCCACCTACGTTGACGCCTGGAGCTTCCCCCTTTGATGGGGACATCCTGATTGCCGTGCCTGAGGTGTCGGGTGGATGGTGCGGGCCCGGCATGTCCCGCACCGATCCTGTCCTGAGCGAAAGATCAGACCAATGTTGCGCCTCGGCGGGCGAGGCGGCGATACTTGCTGGCATGTCCCGCACCGACGATGTCGTCGACGGCATCAAACGCATGATCTTGACAGGCGAGCTGCGCCCGGGCGAGCGGCTGCCGGTGGAGAAGGAACTCGCCGAGACCCTGGGCGTCTCGCGCGGCTCGCTGCGCGAGGGCGTGCGGGCCCTGTCGATCCTCGGCGTCCTCAACACCCGCCAGGGCGATGGCACCTACGTCACCGCCCTGGACGTGGCGCGGCTGCTCGCGCCCATGGGGTTCGTGGTCGACCTCCAAGACCAGGGCCAGACCAGGCACGTCCACGCCATCCGGCGCCTCCTCGAATGCGAGGCCGCGCGCCTGGCCGCCTCCCAGATCACCGACGCGGCCATCGAGGCGGCCGGGGCCCTGCTCGAAGAGGCCGGACGGCTGCTGGACAAGACACCCGAGGAGCACGAGCGGGTGATCGAGATCGACATCGCCTTCCACCGCGTCATCGCCGCGCACACGGGCAACCCCGTGCTCATCGGGATGATCGAGGCACTGGCCGGGCGGACGGTCAGGGAACGGCTGTGGCGAAGCCTGCGCGAAGAAGGCGTCGACCAACGCACCCACCAAGAACACATCGCGATCTGGCGCGCCCTGCAAGCACACGACCCCGAGGCCGCCAGGATCCGCATGGCCAACCACCTCATGGGCGTCGAAGAATCCCTAGCCGACCTGCCGGCCGACGACGACACGACGCTAATCGAGTGACTCGGTCGTGAGCGCGCCGGTCATCGCCGCGACCAGGTCGTCGGTAGTGGCCTCCGCGGCGGCGAACCGGGCGGTGCGGCGGCCCAGGCGCATGACCTCGACGCGGTCGGCGACCTCGAGGACCTGCGGCATGTTGTGGCTGACCAGCACCACCGACATCCCGGCGTCGCGCACCCGCTCGACCAGCTCCAGGACCCGGCGGGTCTGGACCACGCCGAGCGCCGCGGTCGGCTCGTCGAGGATGACCACGTCGGTCGCCCAGACGACCGCCCGTGCGACCGCCACGCTCTGCCGCTGCCCGCCCGAGAGCATCGAGATGGGCGTGGTGACCCGCGGGATCCGCACTCCGAGCTGCTCGAGGGCCTCGGCGGCGCCGCGGCGCATCGCCCGCTTGTCGAGCAGCCCGATCCGCCCCAGCGGCCCGCGCCGCTTGATCTCGCGGCCCAGGTACAGGTTGGCGGCGACGCTGAGGTCGTCGGCGACGGCGAGGTCCTGGTAGACCGTCTCGACTCCGGCGCGCCGCGCGTCGACCGGGGAGGAGAACGCCACGGCGCGCCCGCCCAGCCGGATCTCGCCTTCGTCGGGCGGGTGCACCCCGGAGAGCACCTTGATCAGGGTGCTCTTCCCCGCGCCGTTGTCGCCGATGAGCGCGACCACCTCGCCGTGGTGGACGGTCAGGTGCGCGCCGCTGAGGGCCGCGACGTGACCGAAGCGCTTGACGATCCCGCGGGCCTCGAGGACCGGCTCGCCGCTCACTGGTCCACCGGCGGGTTGTCGCAGCTGGGTTCCAGGACCGCCTGGACCTCTTCGGAGTCGATGTTCTCCGGCGTCACGAAGGTCACGCCCGTGTCGGCCGAGGCCATCGGCGTGCCCTCGCGCAGGTGCTCGACCATGTTCGCGACGCCGAGGTAGCCCATGTTGAACGGGTTCTGCACCACCAGCGCAGAGATCTGGCCCTCGCGCAGGGCGGTGATCTCGTCGGGCGCGGCGTCCCAGCCGATGATGACGACCTCCCCGGACCTGCCGGCGGCCTCGACGGCCTGCACGGCGCCGAGGACGCTCGGCTCGTTGGCGGCGAAGATGCCGGCGAGGTCCGGGTTGGCGGTGAGGAGGTCCTCGGTGACGCGGCGGGCCTCGTTGACGTCGCTGTGGCTGGGCTGCTGGCCGACCAGGTTCAGGTTCTCGTGCTGGGCGAGGCCTTCGGTGAATCCCTCGACGCGTTCGGTGTTGGTCTGGGAGCCGGGCTGGAACTCGATGAGCGCCACGTCGTGGTCGCCCTCGCCGAGCGCTTCGGCGAGCAGCTCTGCGGCCTCGGCCGCTCCGGCGCGGTTGTCGGTGGCGTACAGGGGGACCTCCTCGGGCTGCGGGTCGGTGCCGGAGTCGATCATCGCCACCGGGATGTCGGCGTCCAGGGCGCCCTGCGTGGCCGGTGCCAGGGCCGCGGAGTCGGTGGCGGCGTACACGATGCCGTCGACGCCCCGGGTGACGAAGTTCTGGATGAGGTTGACCTGGCCCTCCACTTCGGTCTCGGCGGCGACGCCGTCCCATTCGACGGTGACGTCCCCGGCGCGTTCGGCGGCGCATTCGGCGCCGGCGCGGACCGTGTTCCAGAACTCGTGGCCGACCGCCTTGGGGACGACGGCGAGCTCCAGCGGCCCGTCGGTGGTCCCCTCACCGCCGCCGCCCGAGTCGTCGCGGACTTCCACGCCGCCGCAGGCGCCGGCGGCCATGGCCGCGACCGCGGCGAGCATTGCGAGACCGCTGCGGGCCTTGGTACTGATTGCCATTGTCTTGTCCTTCCACGGTGGGCGGTGGCGGCCGCGCGGCGTCTCAGCCTCGGGATTCGAGGCGCCGGCGGCGGAACTGGTCGAAGTAGACGGCGGCCCAGATGATGAGGCCGACGATCAGCTGCTGGTAGTGGATGTTGATGCCGAGCAGCACCGAGCCATTGCGCACCAGGGCGATCAGGAACGCGCCTATGAGGGTGCCGACGATGCGCCCCTGGCCGCCGAACAGACTGGCGCCGCCGATGACCGCCGCCGCGATCACGTCGAGTTCGAGTCCGATGCCGTAGTTCGGCTGGCCGGAGTTCACCCGCGAGGCCGCGATCACGCCGCCGAGGCCGACGAGCATGCCCGCGAGGACGTAGACCGCCGTCAGGTTGCGGCGCACCGGGATGCCGGACCGGCGGGCGGCCTCCAGGTTGGATCCCATGGCGTAGACGTGCTGGCCGAAGCGGGACTGGGAGAGCAGGCCTCCCACGGCGAGCGCGACCGCCGCGGTCACCACGATGGTGAAGGGGACGCCGGCGATCACCCCGTTGCCGAGCAGTTGGAACGACTCGGGGAGGGAGTAGACGCCGACGGCGCCGGTGACGATGAAGACCAGACCCCGCCCGGCGGACATCATCCCCAGGGTGGCGATGAAGGGCGGGAGCCGCGCGAACGACACCAGCAGGCCGTTCACCAGACCCGCCGCCGCGCCGACGGCGACGGCGACGGCGCTCGCCTCCCACACGGAGAAGCCCAGGTCCCGCACCACCATGGCGCCCGCGACTCCCGCGAGGGCGGCGACCGATCCGACCGACAGGTCGATGCCCTTGGTGATGATCACCATCGTCTGGGCGACGGCGATGATGGCGATGACCGCGGTCTGCGAGCCGATGTTGAACAGGTTGTCGGCGGTGAGGAAGTACGGGCTGGCCAGGCTGAGGGCGATGAACAGCACCGCCAGCGCGGTCGCGGCGGTCACCTCCGAGACGGCCACGGAGATCCGCTCCCGCAGCCACTCTTCCAGCCGGCCGCGCCATCCGACGGCTTGGTCGACAGTCGCCATTGCACTCCGTATAGATCAGATCTTTCCGTGAATAAAGCGTTATCATGCCATACGTATTGGCATATTTACAAGTCTTTGCAACGGTGTTCGTGAGGGACGCACACGAGTGAGGTCCGATGAATCGCCTCGAGCCTCGCCGGCGCCGCCATATGTCCGATGTGTCTGGTCATGGCGAGGCCGGGGAACTCGACGGCCGTCCGCTCCATGCCGCTCTGCGGCAGGTCGTGTCCGGCGCCTTCGGCAGCGACGGCCTCGACCTGCGGGGCGCCTCCGCGTCGCGCACCGTCGTCGCGCGAGTGGCTCGGGCCTCCGCGAGCCCGCCCGGAACGGCACGCGTCGAGGCCGGTCTCGCGGGGTGTCCGCGGGCGGCTTGCAGTGGGGGAGCCCCGGCGGCCCCGGCTCGGGCGCCGCGGCTCCCCACTCTCATCGGCCGCGTGATCGGCCGTCAATTCGAACTGAAGGCGGCGTCGAACGCGGCCTCCGGCGGATCGAACGCGAGTCGGCGGACGTACTCCAGCGCCTCGGGCGCGCCCACGAGGCGGTCCATGCCCGCGTCCTCCCACTCGATGGAGATCGGGCCGTCGTAGCCGATCGCGTTGAGCATGCGGAAGCACCGTTCCCAGGGCACGTCGCCGTGGCCGGTGGACACGAAGTCCCAGCCGCGGCGGGGATCGGCCCACGGCAGATGCGAGCCGAGCCTTCCGGCGCGGCCGTCGCCGGTCTGCCGCTTGGCGTCCTTGCAGTCGACGTGGTAGATCCGGTCCCGGAAATCCCAGAGAAAGCCGACGGGGTCGAGGTCCTGCCACACCATGTGCGAGGGATCCCAGTTGAGACCGAAGGCCGGGCGGTGCTCGATCGCCTCCAGGGCCGCGACGGTGGTCCAGTAGTCGTAGGCGATCTCGGAGGGGTGGACCTCGTGTGCGAAGCGGACGCCCTCCTCGTCGAAGACGTCGAGGATCGGGTTCCACCGGTCGGCGAAGTCCTGGTAACCCGCCTCGATCGCCTCGGCGGAGACCGGCGGGAACATCGCCACGTACTTCCAGACCGCCGAGCCGGTGAAGCCGACGACGGTGTCCACTCCCAACAGGCGGGCCGCGCGGGCGGTCGCCTTCATCTCCTCGGCGGCGCGGAGGCGCACCCATTCGGGATCGCCGGAGCCCCACACCCGCTCCGGGAGGATGTCGCGGTGGCGATCGTCGATCGGGTCGTCGCAGACGGCTTGGCCGACCAGGTGGTTCGAGATCGTCCACGCCTTCAGATTGTGCTTCTCCAGCGTATCCAGCTTCGATCGGACGTATTCGTCGTCCGCGGCGGCCCGCTGCACGTCGAGGTGGTCGCCCCAGCAGGCGATCTCGAGGCCGTCGTAGCCCCAGCCGGAGGCCAGGCGGCACACCTCCTCGAACGGCAGGTCCGCCCACTGGCCGGTGAACAGCGTGATCGGTCGTGTCATCGTTCGCTCCTTCGCTTCCGGATCGTCATCCGAGGGTCCATCGCTGGTTGGCGCCGCCGTTGCACGTCCACAGGATCACGGCGGTGCCGTTGGCGGTGGCGGCCTCCTCCACGTCCAGGCACAGCCCGGACTGCGCACTGGTGAAGGTGCCGTCGGCGCCCAGGCTCCACTGCTGATTGGCCCCGCCGTGACAGCTCCAGATGATCACCGGCGTTCCGGCGCTGCTCCCGCCGCCCTCGGCGTCGAGGCACTTCTGCGAGCCCCCCGAATAGACGGTCAGCTCCCCGGCGTCGGTGTAGGTCCAGCTCTGGTTGGATCCGCCGTGGCAGTCCCAGATCTGCAGCTGCGTGCCGTTCTCGGTCGACTGGCCCGGCACGTCCAGGCACTTGGCGGCGCTCACCGACATGAGCTGGCCGGACAGGGCTCCCGTCCCCTCCGCGATCCCGTCGCCCTGGAATTCCACCCAGTTGACGTTCAGCAGGAAGTCGGTACTGCTGCTGCCCGACGGCCTGCGGACCACGAAGTAGAGCGCCGTCCCGTCCGCGGGGGCGTTCTCGAGCTGGGCGGTGACGGTCGTCCAGTTCTGCCAGCCCCCGGTGGCCTCGACTGCGGCGGTGCCCACCAGCGGTCCCTCGGGGTCGTCCGCGTGGACTTCGACGATGCCGCCGACGGTGCCCGAGGCCACCCGCAGGTCGACGGCGTCGATGCCGGTGAGGTTCATCGGCGCGTAGCCGAACCAGTCGCCGTCGGTGGTCCAGCCGATGTTCTGGCCGCCGCCGGTGTCGGTCGTGGCCTCGGCCTGCACGCCGGGGTCGTCGGTCCCCGCGCCGCCGGGGATCCGACCGGTGTCGGTGAAGTACTCGGCCTCCTTGTGCTTGGTGTGGAGCACGACGACCTCCTGGCTGGTCAGCGGCTCGGCGCCGCCGGGACCGCCCTGGTCGGTGTAGGTGACGGTGACGACGCCGAAGATGTCCGCCCCGATGTGCCCCTCGTCTCCGGGCAGCGGAAAGACGCCTTCGCAGCCGAAGTACTGCTCGTAGCCGTGGGCGTGCTCGTCGTGGCCGAGCGCGGGCTGCGTGACGACGTCCTGGCAGTCGACCTGCCCGTCCTCGGGGTCGGTGACGGTGACCCGGTACCGGATCGTGTCCCCCCACTCGAACAGTCCGCCGTCGATCGGCGCCTCCACGGTGATGGTGGGCGCGGTGTTGCCCGCGACGATCTCGACGTCGGCCACGGCGATCCGTCCGTCCTCAGTGGTCACGGTGAGCGCGGCCAGATAGGTGCCCGCCTCGGTGTAGGTGTGGGACGCCTCGGCCCCGGTGGCGTCGGTGTCGCCGTCGCCGTCGAAGTCCCAGGCGTAATCCAGCGCCGCTCCTTCGGGATCGCTCGAACCGGCCGAGGAGAACTGGACACTCAGCGGCAGCGGCCCCGAGGTCTTGTCGGCCTCGATGTGGGCGATCGGGTCACGGACGCCGCCGCCCCTGGTGTAGTCGATCCGGTAGATGCCGGAGTCGGTGTTGCCGCCGCCGAAGCCGGTGCCCCAGTCGATCACGTAGAGCGCGCCGTCGGGACCCCACTTGAGATCGTGGATTCGGATGAAGTCCATGTCGGGGAGGATGCGGTTGACGTCGACGACCTCGCTCACCGTGTCGTCGGGCTGGATCGAGAAGAGCCTGCCGTCGTTCCAGTCGCCGAGGATCGTCTTGCCGTCCCAGTAGGACGGCCAGCGTCGGCTGGGGTCGGCACCGGTGTCGAAGCGGTAGACGCCGCTCGCGGTCGGGGCGCCGCTCCCGCCGATCTCGGGCACGCCGGAGCTGGCCTTGCCCATCCACAACTCGGCTCCGATCGCGGCCGGCAGCTGGGTGATCCCGGTGTTGTTCGGCGAGTCGTTGACCGGGCTGCCGCAGTCGAACTCCCCATGGGACTGGCCGGTGGCGAAGTCGTAGTCGACGTAGGGGGTGTTGGCGCCGACGCAGTAGGGCCAGCCGTAGAAGCCGGGCTCGTCGACGATGTTCCACTCGACCCGGCCGTCCGGTCCGCGGTTCGGATCGGCGGACCCGGCGTCCGGCCCGTAGTCGCCGAGGATCAGCTTGCCGGTCTCGGGGTCGGTGCCGATCGTGAAGGGGTTGCGGAATCCCATCGCGTAGATCTCGGGCCGGGTGTTCGGGGTGCCGGGTGCGAACAGGTTGCCGGGCGGGATCGAATAGGTGCCGTCGTCCTCGGGGTGGATCCGCAGGACCTTCCCGTTGAGGACGTCGGAGTTCGCGGCGGTGCGCTGGGAGTCCCAGTACTGGCGCCCCGGCTGCTCGTCGATCGGCGTGTAGCCGTCGGAGCCGAACGGGTTCGTGTTGTCGCCGATGGCGATGTACAGGTCGCCTTCGGGTCCGAACGCGAGCGCTCCGCCCGCGTGGCAGCACTGGCTGCGCTGGGTGTCGACCTCGAGGAGCGTGGCCTGGCTTCCCAGATCGAGCGTGTCGCCGTCCATGGTGAACCGCGACACTCGGTCTACCGACTGGGTTCCCGCCGGAGAGTAGTAGAGGTAGAGCCAGCCGTTGCTCGCGAAATCGGGGTCCAGGACGAGGCCGAGCAGCCCGAACTCCTGCCCGGTGTAGACGTCCACATGGCCGGCGGTGGCCGTGGAGCCGTCTGGCCGGATGATGCGCACGTCGCCGCCGCGGTCGATGTAGAAGACCCTGCCGTCCTCGGCGATGTCGAGCTTCATCGGGTTGAGCGTCGACTCGTCGAGCGCCACCTTCTCGAAGCCGTCGGGCTGCGACGCGCCGCAGTCGGCGCCCACGTCGCCCGCCGCGGACCTGATGCCGCCGAGCAAGTGCTGGAGGAAGGCCGGATCGCTGTAGGACTCCGCGGTGTGGCCGAGGCCGGTGTACCAGGAGCGGCCGCCGTCGAAGTCCTGGCACCAGGCGATCGGGTGCTCGGGGCCCATCGCGCCCGAGCCGGGGTCGTACGAGGACTCGTCGAGGGAGGCGAGGACGTGGACGTCGCCGCGCGGGTTCGTGCGGAAGTTGTACCACTCGTCGAACCGTTCCCAGAGCGGGTCGAGATGGGCCGTCGAGGGGTGCGCGGGGTCCTCGACCTTGACGGTCGCGTCCTGCGGGGTCGGATGGTTGTTGAAATAGGCGCCGACCAGGTCGCCGTACCATGCCCACTCGTGTTCGGTGTCCGAGGCGGCGTGGACACCGGCGTAGCCGCCGCCGGCCTGGATGTAGCGTTCGAACGCGCCCTGCTGGGCGTCGTCGAGGACGTCGCCGGTGGTGTTCAGCCAGATCACCACGTCGTACTGGGCGAGGTTGTCGTCGGTGAACTGCGCCGAGTCCTCGGTGGCGTCCACTGTGAAGCCGTGCTCGGCGGCGAGGTTCTCGATGGCGGCGATGCCGTCGGGTATCGCGCCGTGCCGGAATCCGGCGGTCTCGCTGTAGATCAGCGCGTTGAACGGCTCGGCCTGCTGCGCGGACGCCTCCTCCTCTATCGCCGAGGCCGGGGCGGCGATCGTGAGGAGCGAGGCCGCGAGCACGGCGGTGGCGCCGGTCGCGGCGCGTCTTCTGAGTCTGGGGAGTTTCACGATGATGTCCCTTCGTGCAGTGATATCGGGCTGCGGTGGCGGGCCGACTCGACGGCCGCGTGGAGGACTCGCTGCGTCCGGAGGGCGTCGGCGAAGTCGGGGAGCGGCACTCGCGGTTCTCCGCCGCCGAGCACGGCGAGGATGTCGGCGGCCTGGTTGATGAAGGTGTGCTCGTAGCCGAGGCCGTGGCTGTCGGGCCACCACGCCTCGGCGTAGGGGTGCTCGTCACCGCCGCGGGTGACGTCGATCGTGGTCCAGCCTTGGACGGCCGATTCGGCTTCCTTGCTGTAGAAGCCGAGCTCGTTCATCCGCTCGAAGTCGAACCGGAGCGCGCCCTTCTCGCCGTGGATCTCGAACCGGTTGGCATTGTGGTAGCCGGTGGCGAGGCGGGTGGATTCGAAGCTGGCGAGCGCGCCGCCGCTCATCCGGGCGAGGAACATGACGGCGTCGTCCACGGTGCTCTTGCCCTTGGCGCCGGTGGTTCCGGCGCCGGCCCCGGCGATCTCGCCGCCGCCCCCGCCCTCGACGAGCGAGCGCTCTTCGATGAAGGTGTGCTCGATCGCGCCTTCGACCGAGACGATCTCCTCGCCGGTGACGAAACGGACGGTGTCGACGATGTGGGCGCCGAGGTCGCCGTGCGCGCCGGAGCCGGCGATGTCGCCTTGGAAGCGCCACACCAGGGGCGCTTCGGGGCCGCCCCAGCTCTGGAGGTAGGCGGCGCGCACGTGGTAGACGCGGCCGAGCGCGCCCGCGGCGACCAGCCGGTGCGCGAGGGCGACGGCGGGGACGCGCCGGTAGGAGTACCAGACGAAGGTCCTGCCGCTCGAGCGCTCGGCGGCGGCGGCCATGGCCTCGGCGTCGGCGAGCGTCCCGGCGAGCGGCTTCTCGCAGGCGACGTGCTTGCCGGCCTCCAGGGCGGCGATCGCCTGCTCGGCGTGGAGGTGGTTGGGCGTGGCGATGTCGACGAGGTCCACCGCCGCATCGGTGGCGGCGAGGCGCCAATCGGTGGTGGGGCGGCGCCAGCCCCAGGTGCGGGCGAACGCCGCCAGTGACTCGGCGTCGCGGGCGACGACGGTGTGCATGGCCGGTTCGAGGTCGCCGGGGAAGAACTTGGTCACCTTCGACCAGGCGTTGGAGTGGGCGCGGCCCATGAACTTGGAGCCGATGAGCGCTACGTTGATCCGGTCATGCATCTGTCGTTCCTGTTCTGTCCGAGTCGGATCGGACGGTGCCGTCTCCGGCGCCGACGCCGAGGTAGCGGTGTTGGAGGTCGGGGCGGTCGCGCAGTTCGGCACCGGCGAACTCGGCCTCGATGCGGCCGGAGACCATGACGAGCTGACGCGGCGCCATCCTGACGGCGGCGCGGAGGTTCTGCTCGACGACCAGGACGGCGACGCCTTCGGCGACGAGGTGGTGCACGGCGTCGACGAGGACGTCCACGACGGCCGGCGCGAGTCCTTCGGACGGCTCGTCCATGACGATCAGGTCGGCGTCGAGCAGTAGGGCCCGGCCGACGGCCAACATCTGCTGCTCGCCGCCGGAGAGATGCCCCCCGCGCTGGCGCTTGCGCTCGGCCAGACGCGGGAACAGTTCGTAGACCCTGAACGGCGTCCAACGTCGACCGCGCCTGCTCAGCATCGCGAGATGCTCCTCCACGGTCAACGACGGGAACAGCCGGCGGCCCTGCGGGACGTAGGCGATGCCCGCGCGGGCGATCCGCTCGGGCGATCGGCCGTCGATGCGCTCGCCGCGCAGGAGCACCTGCCCGCCGGAAGGCGAGAGGAAACCGACCAGCGTGTCGCACAGGGTCGTCTTGCCCATGCCGTTGCGGCCGACGATGCCGACCGCTTCCACGTCCATGTGGAAGTCCAGGTCCTCGAGCACGACCGAGGCGCCGTATCCGGCGCGCAGGCCGCGGACCTCCAGCAATGGCGCCCCGGTCATGTCCCGCCCTCCGATCCGAGGTAGATCTCGTGGACTCTGGGGTCGCCGCGGACCTGGTCGGGCGTCCCCGCCGCGATGGTCTCGCCGTCGGCCATGACCACCACCCGCCCCGCGATCCGGAACGCCACGTCCATGTCGTGCTCGATCAGGAGCACCGTGACCGCTTCGGGCAGGGCTTCGAGCAGCGTGACGAGGTGCTCGCGCTCGCCGCGGGAGAGTCCGGAGGCCGGCTCGTCGAGCATGAGCACCTCCGGTTCGGTCGCGAGGGCCATGCCGAGTTCGAGCTGGCGTCTCTGGCCGTGGGCGAGGGCGCCCGCGGCGGTGCCACGGTGGTCGCCGAGCCGCACCGACTCGGCGACGCGTTCGGCCTCTGCCCGCATGCGGCGATCCACCGCCGATCGCCACGGCACTCGGTGGCGTCGGCGGTGGCCCGCCAATGCGAGATAGATGTTGTCGGCGACGGAGAGTCCCTCGAACGTGCGCGCCTTCTGGTAGGTGCGCGCCACCCCCAGTCGGGGCCGGCGGCGGGAGGGCAGACGGGTGCAGTCGACACCCTTGATGGCGACCGTCCCGCCGGTGGGCGCGATGTCGCCGGCGATGACGTTGAACAGCGTCGTCTTGCCCGCGCCGTTGGGCCCGAGGATCGCCAGGCGCTCGCCGCGCGCGACGTCAAGGTCGATGCCGCGCAGGGCGAGCAGCCCGCCGAAGGCCACTCGAACGGAGCGGACCTGGACGATTGGAGCGGCGCCGTCCGGTTCGGCGTCCGTCGTATCGGCCTCGGCCATGAGCGGGGACCTCCTTTCGGTGTTCACGGGGGCGCTACCGCTGGGGGACGCCGTCGACGACCGGGATCGCCTCGCCCTCCCAGGGCACGTCGCGCTCCTCGCAGGGCGGGAAATCGCGTGACGGCGAGGGCGTGTCGGGGCCGAAGGCGCCTCCGAAGGACTGGTCGACCTGCGGGATGATGGCCACGGCCTCTTGGACGATCTCGCCGTCGTCATCGACGACCAATTGAGACAGTCCGACATCGACGATGCCGCTCCGGTTCTCGTCGAGGCTGACCTGCCCGTACGGCAGGTCGAGAGTGAGATCCGAGAGGGCCGCGTGCAGCGCGGTCGGGTCCGAGACGTCGCCTTCCACGGCCTCGAGCCCCTCGATCAACGCCACGCCGGCCGAGTAGTAGCCGTAGAAGAACCCGAAGGCGGCGGCCGTCGACGGCGGCGCGGGCTCGTTGCCGCTCACGCCGCCGGGCAGACTCTCCCACGTCTCGTCGGCGCTGGCCAGGTACTCCTCGATCGCCGGCGTCGTGACGTCTCCGGGCAGCGTGGCGAAGCCGCCGACGTAGGCGCCGGCGATGTCGGTGCCGAGCGCCTGTGCGAGGTCGGGGTTGAAGAACAGGTTGCCCGCGTGCTGATCTCCGGTCAGGTCGCCCTTGGCGTTGACGAATGCCTCCAGCGCCGCCTGGGTGCCGGTGCCGCCGACCGCCCAGAAGTAGCCGTCCACCTCGTCCGGTCCGGGCAGCTGGGCGATGTAGGGCGAGTAGTCCGTGGTCCCCAGCGGCGGGAACACCCTGGTGTCCACCTGGCCGCCGACGCCGCAGAACTCGGCGATGAATCCGGCGGCGGAGGTGTGGCCGAAGCTGTAGTCGTCGGCGATGACGGCGACGGAGTCCCAGCCCTCCTGGTTGTGGAGGATGTCGCCGAGTCCGGCGTTCCACATCGCGCCGTCGCCGAAGAAGCGGAAGTAGTTGGGCGCCTGGACCTGGAGCGTCTGCTCCTGGGATCCGGAGATCCCGGACAGCACGGTGAGGTCGGGGTGCTCCGCGGCGTATTCGGCGACCGCGATGCCCTCGTCGCCGGAGAGCGGTCCGATGATCACGTTGGCGCCCAGTTGCTCGACGAGGCGGCGGACCTCCTCGAGGATGCGGTCCGCCGTGTCGTCCCCGCAGCCGATGCCGACCAGCTCGATCGGCGTCCCGGCCACTTCGGCGCCGGTGAACCCGTCGAGCGCGCTGGTCGCCGATTCGACCTGTGCTCCGGCGTGGTTCACCATCGCGAGCGAGGTCCCGCCGACGACGTCCTCGTGGAAGCCGCCGAAGGGGCCCTCGCATTCGCCGAGGATCCCCAGCCGGACGCCGTCGCCGCCGCTCGCCGGTCCGGCGCCCTCGTCGGCGGGAAGCCCGGTCGAGTCGCCGCCGTCGGTGCAGCCGGCCAGCGCCAGCGCGGCGGCGGCGAGCAGTGCGGCGGTCCTCCTCGGTCTGTCGAGTCTTCGCATGGGGGTCTCCTCCACATTAAATAGGGGAATGCTCATTCATCGATAAGTTCGGCACGGGTGAGACGCCCGGTCGTTTTCGCCGGGCGTTCCGCGCCGGGCCTGCGGGGCCGTGGCAGGCGCCGCCGGAGCCGATCGGCGATGCCGGCCAGCCCCTGGGGAGAGAGGACCATGATCAGCAGCACGATCGCTCCGATCACGGTGTTGAACCGGGCCTCGGTGATGCCGATGCGGTCGATCAGCGGCAGGTCCCGCAGGTAGGTGAACATCAGGACGTACACGAACGCGCCGAGCCAGGCGCCCTCGAAGTGCGACACGCCCCCGATCACCGCGATGATCAGCAGGATCAAGGTCGGTCCGATCCCGATCGAGGCGGGGTCGATCTGCCCGTTCCACCACACGTTCACCAGGCCTCCCAGCCCGGCGACGAAGCCGCCCAGCGCGAACGCGAGGGTCCGGTGCAGCGGCACGTTGAACCCGAGCGAGGCCATGCGGACCGGGTCGTCCCGCACCCCTTGGAGGGCGAGCCCGAACGCGGTCCGCCCGAGCGCGCGGAATCCGATGTAGGCGAGCACCGACAGACCCAACGCGGTGTAGTACAGGCTCACCGGCGCCGCCAAGAGCTCCGGCCGCTCGATGCTGGTGATGCCGCTCGGCCCCGAGATCTCGGTGATCTGGGCGAACACGAAGTACCCGATGACGGCGTACACGAGGGTGAGCATGAGGTAGTACAGGCCGGTGGTGCGGCTGGCGAGCGCCCCCAGCGCGAACGCGGCGGCGGTCGTGACGGCGAGCGCGGAGGCGACCGCGGCCCACGGATGCCACCCGAGATTCAGACCGCGCGATCCGGCTTCCAGGGCGGCGTTGCCGTACATGAACCCGGCGACGCCGAACAGCAGGAACTGGGCGAGCGAGACCATGCCGCCGTACTTCGCCAAGAACACGATGGTCGCCGCGGCCAGGCCGAGCATCAGGGTCTGGGTCATGACGAAGTTGATGAAGAACGCCGGTGCCATGCTCGGCAATGCGGCCAGGAAGGCCACCAGCGGCAAGAGCGCCGCGGTCCGCCGGTTCACCGTCGATCCGGTCCTCATGCCGGCCTCCCGTAGAGTCCGTAGGGGCGGACCGCCAGCACCAGTGCGAGCAGGCCGAAGGTCAGGATGATCGCGTAGAACGAGTACTGGCTGGGAAGGTAGACCGGCGAGAACGCCACGACCGTCCCGTAGAGCAGCGATCCGGCGGCGGCGCCCTTGAGGGAGCCGAGTCCGCCGATGATCACCACGACCAGCGCGTTCAGCAGCCACGCGCCGTCGGTTCCCGGCGCCGCGCCGGCGAAGGAGGCACCGAGCACGCCGCCGACCCCGGCCAGGAACGCCCCGGCGAAGAACACCACCGCGAACACGAGCCGTATGTTGATGCCCAGGCCGCGCACCATCTGGCGGTCGTCGACGCCGGCGCGCACGATCATGCCGAGGCGGGTCCGGTCCAACCACAGCCACAGCAGCACGCCGATCACCACGGCCACCCCGAGCATGAACAGGCGGGTGGTGGCGTAGCGCTGGCCGAAGATCGTGATGAAGTGCGTCACCGCGCCGGGCCAGACCATGCGCTGGGCCAGCCCGCCGAACTCGCGCAGCATCTGGTCGGCGAGCACCACGGTGATCGCCAGTGTGATCAGGGCTTGGCGCAGTTCCTGGCCCTCGTTCCACTGCAGGAAGGCCTGTTGGATGACCGTGCCCACGACGGCGGCGGCCGCCGCGCCCACGAGCATGGGCACCAGCCAGTCGGCGATGCCCACCTCTGCGGCGTCGATGTTGCGCGTCTTGCCCACCATCGCCTGTTGGACGCCGATCGCCACGTACGCCGCCAGCAGGAACAGCGAGCCATGCGCCATGTTCACCGTCCGCATGAGCCCGAAGATCAGGGTGAACCCCGAGGCCGCCACGAACAGCAGCCCCGCGAAGGTCACCGCGTCGAGCACGGTCACTGCGAACGCGCCGGGGTGCTCCACCGCGGTTCCGGCGGGGGTGTCAGTGGCGAGGAACAGCACCCATACGGCCGCCGCGACGGCCACCGCGGCGGCGCACAGCGCCGGCAGCCGTCGACGGGTTGCGATCATGTCGGTCCTCCGAGGGGGTGGTCGCGCTCCCAAGAACGCGACGCATACTCAGCAACAAGCACCGACAGCGTATAAACATTAGACGTATTATGTCAATAGTTCTCGCCATGATCGCCATAAAGAGCCTGATATCCCGGTTCAATGCGACGAATGGCGGCCGATCGCGGCAATAGTTTCAGCTATCATCTGATCTTTAATGCTGCGAAGCCTCCGCGTGGACAACCTCGAAGTCCTGCTCGACGGTTCTCGGGGAGGGCCGCGGGAGCGAGCAGAGGGCGCTGTCGTCGAATCCGGCGGCGGAGACATCGACCTGGACGTCGATGCCGTTCCTGAGGGGCGTCGTGGAGGATCACGGTCCTTACCGATCCCTGGTGTGAAGGCCCCGTCCTTCAGGGCGGGGATGAAACGCCTTACCACTATGCGGGGCGTTGCTGCTGCTCGATGTACTGGCGGATGATCGACAGGGGAGCACCGTCGCAGGAGGCGGCGAAGTATGACGGGGCCCAGAAGTGCCCGTGCATGATCGCCAGGGCGTGGGCGAGTTTGTCGTCTGACGGCTGTGCCGGGATTTTGACGATTAGTACGGGCCCATGCGTGTATCGGGTTATACGCACCTGACGGTGTTGAGATCGGTTGGGCCGCAATAGCAATGCGGACACAGCTCAGGCGATCATGTGAGTGTCGAATTCGCATGTGCACCAAGGAGAACCGTGTCCGCTGCCCTATCCTCTCCCATCGTCTCCTCGTTCGCGAAACTGGGCCCGGTCGATGTCGATGACGTCGCTGACCTGTGCCACTACCTGTCATAGGTCCCTGATCCGCGAGCGAAGCGCGGCCGGTGGTATTCGCTGGGGAGCCTGCTCGCGGTGTGCGCGGCGGCGGTCTTGGCCGGAGCGACCACAGTCGAAGCGGTCGCCGAGTGGGCCGCCGACGCTCCCGCGCAGGTGTTGAAGGCCCTGGGTGTGCGCCGTCATCCGCTGCTGTTGCGGCGTTCGCCCTCACGGCGGTGTCTGGTCGCGGTCTTGTCCAAGATCGAGGGCGATGCGTTGGACCGGGCCGTATGCGCCTGGCTGGCCGACCGGGCCGCCCTCGCCCGAACCCGTGCCGAGACCGACGAGGGCGAGATCGGCCCCGACCTGGCGGCGGTCGCGGTCGATGGCAAAACCCTGCGCGGGTCCAAGGACGCCGATGGGCACCGGGTGCATCTGCTTTCGGCGATCGACCACGCGCAGTCACACACCCTCGCGCAACGCGATGTCGGGGCCAAGACCAACGAGACCGGCGAGTGCTGCCGGCTCCTGGCCTGGCTCGACCTCGAAGGGAAGGTCGTGACCTTCGACGCGCTCCACACGGTGAAAGCCCAGGCCACCTGGCTGGTCGAGACGAAACGCGCCCATTACGTCGCGATCGTCAAGGCCAATCAGAAAAACTTGTACCGCCAGCTCAAGGCCCTGCCCTGGGCCGCGATCGAGCGCGGCGCCCACGAGGCGGGACGTGGCCACGGCAGGGAGGAATCGCGTTCGATCAAGGTCTGCGGCATCGACCCAGCGGCCGGCGGCCTGCCCTTCCCCGGCGCGGTGAGCGCGATCAAGCTGCACCGCCGCCGCAAGGTCAAGGGGAAGAAGGAAACCCGCGAGACGGTCTACGCCGTGACCACCATCGACACCCACCAAGCCACACCAGCCCAGACTGCCGGCCTGGTCAAAGGCCATTGGGGAATCGAGAACAAGTGCCACCACGTCCGCGACACCACCTTCCGCGAAGACGCTTCCCGGCTCAGAACCGGGACCGCGCCCCGCGCCATGGCCTCGTTCCGCAACCTCGCCATCGGAGCACTCCGCCTCGCGGGCGTGACCAACCTCGCCAAAGCCACCCGGCATAACACGCCAGACGCCAACAGACCCATGCCATTCATCGGAATGACGACATAACCACCAAGAAGCAAACTCACCCGCGCCCTGGTCGAGGTAGTCGAGCGCCTCGGCCCTGAACGCGCTGTTGGAGGGGTTGGCCAGCGTCTCGCGCAGATCGGCCTCGTTCGCCGCGAGGAGCTCGGAGAACCGCACCACGGCCTCACGGTCGGGTTCGGGCGCCGTCGCGGGCCGGAAGCCTCGTCTGGGGTAGAGGTGCGCCCGCAGCGCTTCCGGGAGTTCGAGAAGCGACTCGTCCGGCAAGGGGTTCCGTTCTTCGTTCACCCCCGCAACTCTAGGGAGCGGGTGTGACACCGACGGCGGCCGACACGAAGTTCTGGACCGCGAGCCCGGCGGCCTGGACCAGCATGCCCATCGTGGACTCGCCGGAGGAGGCCTGCCAGTTCGTGTTCGTCACGAAACTGACTGCGGTGTTCCAGGCTCGGCTCGGCGCCGTCGAGGCCGCTGCTCAGCGGCAGGTGTCGCTGGAGCCGTTGGAATGCGAAGAGCAGCAGGACGCTCACGGCCGAGAAGGCGAGCCCACTGCGCGCGTACCCCGCCCAGTGCTGCTCGGTGCCGGCCCGCGCGCCGGTGACGCGGTAGATCCCGCGCTCGACCGTGCGGTGGTGCTTGCGAGTGAGGCGGGCCCGCGCCGCCGCCGCGGCGCGGGCCTTGTGGATCAAGCCGCTTGCGGTGCGGTCTGCAGCGGGACGGCGGCGGGTCGTTTGCAGGTGCTCGCCACGGTGAGCGCGGCGTCCTTCTCGGCAGCGGCGAGCAGCGAGGTCATGATGTCGAGGACGTGGTACGCGAGGTCGCCGTCGGCGCGGAACGGCTGGCCCGCCGGGGCGGCGGCGAGGTCGGCGAGGCCGTAGCCGCGGGCCGAGTCGAGGTAGCCCGCGCTCGGTTCCAGGGTCTCCCATTCGCCGTTGAGCGGGTGGAGGCGCACCTCGCCGTGGAAGCCGTTCGGGTCGGGGACGATCAGCGAGCCGGTCTGGCCGTGGACTTCGATGTTGGCCGCGCGGGTGGCGACGGCGTCGAAGCTCATGACCAGTGTGGACAACGCGCCGTTCTCGTGGCGGAGCACGCCGGTGACGTGCGTGTCGACGTTCACCGGAACGGTCTCGCCTTCGCGGGGGCCCGAGCCGATGACGCGGGTGCCGCGGGTGTGGCTGGCCGCGCCGATGACGGAGGCGACCGGGCCGAGGAGCGTCACGAGCGCGGTCACGTAGTACGGGCCCATGTCGAGCAGGGGCCCGCCGCCGGGCTGGTAGTAGAAGTCCGGATTCGGGTGCCAGCGTTCGTGCCCGGGGGTGACCATCGTGGCCGTGGCGGCGACGGGGGCGCCGATGCGGCCGTCGTCGATCGCCTTGCGGGCGGTCTGCACGCCGGTGCCGAGGACGGTGTCGGGGGCGCAGCCGACGCGGACGCCGGCCTCGCGGCCCGCCTCGATGACGGCGAGGGCGTCCTCCAGGGTCGCTGCGAGGGGCTTCTCGCCGTAGACGTGCTTGCCGGCGGCGATGGCCTTGAGCGCGATCTCGGCGTGCGCAGCCGGGACGGTGAGGTTGAGGACGAGGTCCACCTCGGGGTCGTTCAGGAGTTCGTCGACGGCGAGGGCGCGCACGCCCCGCTCGTCGGCGACGGCCTGGGCGCGGACGGGGTCGAGGTCGGCGATCGCGGTGAGGCGGACCGCGTCGAGCCGTTCGAAGGTGGAGAGGTACGCGCCCGAGATCGCCCCGGCGCCGACGATGCCGATCCTCAGCGGCCGGCCCACAGGAGGCCCCTCTCGATGATGGTGCGGACGTTGGCGTCGGCGAGGACGCCCATGTCGTGGCCGGGGGTGGCGACGAAGATGCGGCCCTCGCCCCACAGGCGGGTCCACACGGCCGGGCAGGTGATCGGCGCGTGCCACGGGTGGTGGTCGGTGACGGGGATGGTGGTGGTCGCCAGGACCTCGTTGTACTCGTCGGAGAGGACCCAGTACTGCTCGGTGGTGAGCTCGAAGTCCTCGATGCCCTTGACGATGGGGTGGTCGGCCTTCTCGGGGACGATGTTGACCGTGTAGTGCGTGAAGCAGTCGGTCTCGTCGCCGTTCAGCTCGTCCTCGGGGGCGCGGGTGGGGTGGGTCGCGAACTGGCCGCCGATGAGCTGGAGGTAGTCCGAGCTGCTGCGGTAGGAGTCGGCGATGCCGCCGTGCCAGCCGGCCATGCCGGTGCCGTGCTCGATCGCGGTGCGCAGGCCGTTCAGCTCGTCGCGTTCGATCGTGTTCATGGTGTTGGTCTGGACGACGAGGTCGACCGAGGCCATGTATCCGGCGTCGGCGTAGACGGCGGTGGCGTTCTCGACGCGGACCTCGTACCCGTTCTCGGTGAGGAACGGGATGAACGAGTCGGTGGCCGCGACCGGGTGGTGGCCGTCCCATCCTCCGCGCACGATGAGGGCGCGTTTGGTTCCCTGTGCAGACATGTGCGGTGCATGCTCCTATAAAGTTGCGCAAAGTTCACGCCATTGAGCGCGATGCCGGTTTATTTCTACCGCAATCGTCCGACTACGGCAAGGGCGATTGTGACTTGAAGTTGCGCAACTTTTCGCATAGATTCGGTGCATGAAGAACGGACGGAGGACGACCCTCGCGGACGTCGCGGCAGCGGCCGGGGCGACCGTGCCGACGGTCTCGAAAGTCCTCAGCGGACGGTCTGATGTGTCGGACGCGACCCGCGCCAAGGTCATGCGCGCCGTCGCCGACCTCGGATACGAGGGCCGCTCCGGTCGCGGCGCCGCTCGGCGGACCGCGAGACCGGCCATGGTGGACCTCGTCATGAGCGGTGTCGAAGGCACGTGGGCGAACCGGGCACTCAGCGGCGTCGAGCGCGCCGCCACCGCCGCCGGGGTCGCGCTCGTCGTCTCGGTCGCGCATCGCGACGACGACGCCTGGCTCACCAGGCTGCTCGACCGGAACCTGCGGGGGGCGGTGCTCGCGCTGGTCGACGCCACGCCGGAGCAGTTGGCGACGCTCAACGCCGCGAGCGTCCCGGTGGTCCTGCTCGACCCGGTGACGCGGCCGCCGGGGACGGTGGCGAGCGTCGGGGCCACGAACTGGGCGGGCGGGCGGGCCGCCGCCGAGCACTTCATCGGGCTCGGCCACGAACGGCTCGCCGCCGTCGGCGGGCAACGCAGACACCTCTACAGTCAGGCCCGCATCGACGGCTTCCGTTCGGCCGCCGCGGAAGCGGGCGTCGCGGTGCGGGAGGAAGCGGTCGCGCACACCGACTGGAGGCGGGCGAGCGCCGCCGCGCACGCGGCGGCGCTGCTGCGCCGGGAGGAGCCGCCGACGGCCGTGTTCGCGTGCTCGGACACGATGGCCGCCGGCGTGTACGACGCCGCCGAGTCGCTGGGGCTGCGCGTCCCCGAGGACGTGAGCGTCGTCGGGTTCGACGACCTGCCGGAGGGGCAGTGGCTGCGGCCGTCGCTGACGACGGTGCGGCAGCCGATCGTGGAGATGGGCGAGGCGGCTTTGCGGATGCTGCTGCGGATCATGGCCGACCCGCCCGAGACGGCACCGGGGGAGGAGCTGGCGACCTCGCTGATCGTGCGCGAATCGACCGCGCCCCCGAAGGGCTGAACTGGAACCGGTCGCGATAGCCCATGGCGACTTCGGTGCAGCGGACACCGACACCGTAGCCGCGTGCGGTCGAGAGATGAGGAGGTCTCTGCGGTCAACGGCCCCGCGGTGTCGCCGTACGCCGACGAGCCGGTGCCGGAGCCTTCCAGAGCTGCCGACGCCGCCACCATGCCTGGGCGAGGTCGACGATGGTGCTCCGGCGCTCACGGCTGAGCGTCCGCTCGAAGTTGACGTTGAAGTGCGCCAAGGGCGGGAGGGTGCTGTCGAGGCGGAAGACCGTTGCGATGAACCGGCCCCGCTCCTCGTCGACGAGTTCGTAGACCGACACCACCGCCGACATGCGCTCGCCGGATTCCTGGACGACGTCGGGGACGGTTATCCGCACTCCCAGCCCCTCGACCTCGAAGTCCCGATAACGCTCGTACAGCTTGACATCATCAAGACCGAATACGTCGTTGACGGAGTCGGTCATAGGCCAGCTCCTCCTCGTCTCCCGCCGGAAGCCGCCCGAACAGCCCGAACCACCAAGGGCACGGAAAACTCTCGCAAAGGCGGCAGCTTGTTCACAACGTCAGTATTCCACCAGGCCGCTGCCGCCGACGCTCCAGGTCAGAGCCGGTCAATGCAATATGCATAAGCAATCGGCGACTCGCCTGCGCACCGGCCTGCACCTCGGGAAACCACAGCCGGTGACCGAATCCGATACCGTACCAGCGCTCGGTTGCGGACGGGACCGGAACCGGCCGCCGCCGACCCGTCTTTACCCGCCGGTGGAGATGTCACCCGGCAGTGCCTGTTGTTATTCGTGGTTTGCTTTGGCATGCACGGGATTCCTGTGATCGAAGTGGTTGATCCCACAGGCCGCCAGTGTGACCGAGGCCGTACGATGTGCACAACGTTCCTTCAACGATGAGGTTGAGCCGATGACTGAGAACGACGAACAAGTGGACGTCACCTCCTTCGACGTCAGCAGACCCACGATCGCCCGCGTCTACGACGCGCTGCTCGGCGGCAAGGACAACTTCGCGGCCGACCGCGAAGGCGCCGCCGCCTATCTCAAGTACGTGCCGAACGCCGGCGACTGCGCCAAGGAGAACCGCCAGGCCCTCGTCAAGGGCGTGAAGTACATGGCGAGCAAGGGCATCGACCAGTTCCTGGACATCGGGGCGGGTCTGCCGACGATGGAGAACACCCACCAGGCCGCTCAGTCGATCAACCCCGACGCCAAGGTCGTCTACGTGGACAACGACCCGATCGTGCTGGCGCACGGACGGGCCCTGCTGGCCAAAGACCAGTCGACCACCGTCGTCACCGCCGACCTGCGCAACCCGCAGGACATCCTCGACCACCCGGACGTGAAGGCCATGCTGGACTTCACCCGGCCGATCGGGTTGATGACCGTGGGCCTCCACATGCACTTCCACGACGACGAGCAGCCCGACGAGTGGGTCCGAACCCTGCTGGACGCCTGCCCGTCCGGCTCGTACCTGTTCATCACCGACTTCGTCGACACCGGCGAGCCCCTCCAGAAGGGCATGGAGCAGGCCGGCCTGGAGAGCCTCGGCAACGGGTGGATCCGCACGCCCGAGCGGATCACCGAGCACTTCCTGGGCCTGCCGCTGGAGCCGCCGGGCCTGGACTTCCTGGCCCGCTGGTTCCCCAGCGAGCCCGACCGCGAGGTCCCGGCGGCAGAGGACCTCGAGCCGTACCAGCGCATCCTCATGGGCGGCATCGCACGCAAACCGTGAGAACGGCCACCGAAGGCGCGCGGCGGTCAGCCGCGCGCCTTCGTGCTGAAACCTGGGACGCCACTTGGGCGACGGCCCCTTCGCCGCGTCGGAGGCTCGCCCGCTCGCGGCCGAACGGGGGATGCGGCTCGGTCGACCGTCCAAGAACGACTCAACCGGTCGTATGAGAACCGCGCCGAGAGCCCCTCGGCCGGGGCATGCGGGGAACACCGGGGGACCCGCGGCTTGCGGCGTTCTTGTAATGTTGCTGGCGCGGATGCGTGCCGAGGCGGATCCGACACCGGTGATCGAAGCGATGGCGGCCGTCGATGAACCAGGTGACACCTGGGGCAGCGACGGGTCGACCGCCTCCTCGAACTCGCCACAGCCCGCACCCCCGACCGAGTAGTAAAGCGAGAAGCAGCCCGTTCGCCGAACTGTGACCGGGCATGCGCTCGCACAGAAGGACAGTGATTGCGCATGGGTCTGTTCGACAGCCTTCGCGGGGAATTCATCGACATCGTCGAATGGACCGACGATTCCCGCGACACGATCGTCTGGCGGTTCCCCCGCCACGACAACGAGATCAAAATGGGCGCGAAGCTCGTCGTGCGCGAGTCCCAGGTGGCGGTGTTCATCAACGAAGGGCGGCTCGCCGACGTCTTCACACCCGGCACCTACACCCTCGAGACCCGCAACCTCCCCGTCCTCTCGACGCTCAAGGGCTGGAAGTACGGCTTCGACTCCCCGTTCAAGGCCGAGGTCTACTTCGTCAACACCCGCCAGTTCACCGATTTCAAGTGGGGCACCAAGAACCCGGTCCTGGTCCGCGACCCCGAGTTCGGCGCGGTGCGCATCCGCGCCTTCGGCGCCTACGCCATCCGCGTGGTCGACCCCGCCGCCCTGCTTCGCGAGTCCGCCGGCACCGACGCGCAGTTCCGCACCGAAGAGATCGAGACCTGGCTGCGCGAGAAGGTCATCGGCGCCTTCGCGCCCGCCATCGCCTCCGCCCGGATCCCGGTGCTCGACATGGCGATCCACCAGGATCAGATCGGCCGGCAGCTCAAGTCCGCGATCTCCGAACAGCTCGCCCCGCTCGGACTCGAGGTCCCCTCCTTCACCATCTCCAACATCTCCCTTCCCAAGGAGGTCGAGGAGGCCATCGACAAGCGCGCCTCCATGGGCATGATCGGCGACCTCGGCTCGTACACGCAGTACCAGGCCGCGAACGCCCTGGAGGACGCCGCCCAGCACGGCGGCGGGGCCGCCGACGCCATGACCCTCGGCGCCGGGATGGCCATGGGCAACCAGATGGCCGCCAACATGGCCGCGCAGCAGCAGGTCCAGCAGCAGCCCCCGCAGGCGGCGGCCCCGCCGCCGCTCCCGACCGCTCCCGCGTGGTACCTCGGCATCGGCGGCCAGCAGGCGGGGCCGTTCGACGTGCCGACCCTCCAGCAGAAGGTCGCCGGCGGCGAACTCACGCGGGAGACCCTCGCCTGGAAGCAGGGCCAGGCCGCCTGGACCCCCGCCGGGCAGATCCCCGAACTGTCGGGCCTCTTCGGCATGATTCCCCCGCCCCTGCCGTCGTAAGCCCCTCGAACAGGAGAGACCCGTGACGAATCCGGCCCCCACCAATCACCAGACCTATCCGTGCGGGGACTGCGGGGCGCACCTCCAGTTCGCGCCCGGCACGACGTCCCTGACCTGCCCCTACTGCGGTGCGCAGCAGGCGATCGTGCCCCAGCGGCGGCAGGTCGTCGAGCACTCGTACGCAGAGCTCGGCGCGAAGCCCCGCCGGAACCCGCAGCAGGTGCCGCCGAACCTGTTCGTGTGCACCGGATGCCAGGCCCACACCGAGTCCGACGCCTGGTCGGACGTGTGCCAGTTCTGCGGTGCGCCCGTCGTGACCGACCAGTTCAACCCGGACCTGGTCGCCCCCGAGGGCCTCGTCCCGTTCCAGATCGACAAGAGCGGGGCGCGCAAGGCGCTCAAGGAATGGGTGTCGAGCCGCTGGTTCGCCCCGAACTCGTTCAAGAAGGTCGACGAGGCCGAATCGCTGAAGAGCACCTACCTGCCGCATTGGACCTGGGACGCGGGGACCACGACGGACTACCGCGGGGAGCGGGGCGAGCACTACTACGTCGAGCGGGACGGCAAGCAGGAGCGGAGGACCCGGTGGTACCCCGCGCACGGCACCGTCGAGCGCGACTTCGACGACGTGGTCGTCCCGGCCACCGCCCACGTCGGCGGCGACCACCTCGACGGCCTCTCCAGCGACTGGAACACGAAGGAGGCCGCGGCGTTCCAGCCGCAGTACCTCTCGGGGCACTTCACGCAGCGCTACGAGATCGGCCCCGACGCGGCGCTCGAAGCCGCCAAGCAGAAGATGGCGCCGGTGATCCGCGAGGACATCAAGCGCCACATCGGCGGTGACGCGCAGCGCATCCACGACGTGGACACCAGGTACGAGAACCTCACCTACAAGCTCCTGCTGCTGCCGGTCTGGCTCCTCGCCTACCTGTTCAACGGCAAGTCCTGGCAGGTCCTGGTCAGCGGCCAGACCGGCAAGGTCAGAGGCGAACGGCCCTGGAGCGCCTGGAAGATCACCTTCGCGGTCCTCGTCGCGCTCATCGTCATCGCGGGCGTCGTCTACCTGATGGCCATCCGGTAGCGGGAGCGGGCGTCGCCGGGGCCGGATCGTCCGAACGGTCATGGCCTTCGCGGTTCGACCCGCCTACCGCACTGTCGAGCGCGGCCGCGGCGCCTTGGTCTCCACCGGCGTCATCCGTTGCCGAATCGCTCGGCCGCCCGCGCCTTCGCCTTGGCCGCCTCGACCTCCCGGTCCCGCGGCGGCGCCGTGGTCACCAACGAGTCCAGCAGGTCCCGGGTGGCGTCGGCGACCGCCGCGACCGCCTTGTCGAAGGCCTCCCGGTTGGCCCGCGACGGTCGAGACGAGCCGCTGATCTTGCGGACGTACTGGAGCGCCGCCGCGGCGACTTCGTCGTCGGTGGCGGACGGCTCGAGATTGAACAGGGTGCGAATGCTGCGACACATGCCTCCAGGGTCGCACGGCGCCGAACCGGCGGGGACCCGATCACCGCCCCGACGGCGTCGGCGGATCCTCGGACGCCCGTCTACCCGCGGATGAGCGATCGGTGTTCCGCGCTCACGCCGTTGCGGTGTGCGCCGGCCGGCCGCCGTGCAGCGCGACCAGTTCGCGCAGCCTGGCCGTGGTGCCGGTGCCCGGCTTGGGGCTCTTGACGATCAGCTGGAGCTCCGGCGCCTCGGCCGATTGCAGCACCACCTGCTCCAGCCGCAGCGTGCCGACGTCGGGATGCTCCACGACCTTGTCGACCCCCGCTCCCCGGTGCACCACCTCGTGCTCCGCGAGCCACGCGGCCGCCTCCGGGAAGGACGCGCTCAGCCGGTCGAGCAGGCGCTCGATGCGGCGGTCGGGACTCCTGGCGAAGGACTCGCGCAATTCCCCGAGCATGCGCCGGGCGTGCGACTCCCAGTCGACGGTCTCCTCACGGATCCGCTTGGAGGAGAAGAAGACCCACGCGCCGTTGCGCTCCTCGGGAGGGAACTCCGCATATCGGTACAGCGCCTCGGCCGCGGCGTTCCACGCCACCAGGTCCCAACCGGCGTCGACGACGATCCCGAGCGCGGGCTCCTGGGCGTGCATGAGCCGCAGCAACCGCTCGGGCGCGGCGGCGCTCCCGTGTCCCGGGGCGGGCGGGAGCTGCCCGGCGAGCCGGAACAGGTACTCGGTGCCCGCATCGTCCAGCCGCAGCGCCCGGGCGACCGCCGACAGGATCTCGGGGGAGGGGTTGATGTCCCTGCCCTGCTCCAGCCACGTGTACCAGGTCAAACCCACATTGGAGAGGACCGCGACCTCTTCGCGCCGCAGCCCGGGCGTCCGGCGCCTCGCGCCCGGAGCGAGCCCGACCTCCTCGGGCGTGAGCCTCCGGCGCCTGCTGCGCAGGAACGCCGCCAGCGTGCCGCGCCGTACCTCGTCCATGTTCCGCTCCCTGGTGGTGGGACTACCAGTATCGAGCGCGCCCGCTCCGCATCCGCTTGTTCGGCGAGGCTTGAGCCGACCGTCTCGACTGTCAATCATGAAGGAGCGAAGTGGTGCGGAAGCGACTGGGACGATCGGTGGTCGCCGGATCGGCTGCGATGGGCGGCCGCTCATGCCCGCTGGGGGGTGTCCATGTCTAGCGTTCCGAACTCTGCCGGTTGGACTCGGCTGCCAAGCGGGGCCGAGGCGTTCATGGCCGTGCCGTCGACGGGGGTCCCCGCGGCGACCGTGGTGGTGGGCATGGAGTTGTTCGGGCTGACCCCGTGGGTGCGGCGGGTGTGCGAGCGGCTGGCGGGCGCCGGGTATGCGGCGGTGGCCCCCGACTTCTACTGGCGCCAGGCTCCCCGTGCCGAGCTCGGCTACGACGATGCGGGCCGCGAGGAGGGGTTCCGGCTGCTGAACGGATTGACCCCCGAGGGCGTGGCCGCCGACACCGAGGCCGCCTTGGCGCTCGGCGCGGCCCGAGGGGCCGCCCGAGCCCGCGCCTTCGCCGGGTTCTCGCTGGGAGGGCATCTCGGGATCCTCGCGGCCACCCGCCTGCCGTTGGACCTGGTCGTCAGCTGCTACGGCGGCTGGACGCTGGACGGCGGCATCCCGCTGGCCGAGCCGGAGCCGCCGCTCTCGCCCGGAGGCGCGGCCGCCATCGCCGGACACGGCACCGCGTTGCTGATCCTGGTGGGCGCACAGGACTTCCTGATCTCGGCCGACGAACGGCGACGGACGGGGCAGCGGCTCGACGAGGCCGGTGTGCGCCACGAACTGGTCGCCTACCCTCGGGCCGCGCACGGCTTCCTGTGCGAGGACCGCCCGGCAGGCTACGACGCCGGTGCCGCCGGGGACGCATGGGAGCGGATCCTCAAGGCGCTCGAGCGGCCGACCCGTCGGCCCTTATCGGATCACCAGGGAGAACGGCACCTCGTGGTGTCCCGTCGCGGCGGAGTCGGGGTCGGCGATGATGTCGAGCACGCGGTTCGCGAGCGCCTCGCGGCCCGGTGCGACGGTGGAGAACGCCGGGATGGAGTACCGGCCGTCGGCGATGTCGTCGAAGCCCATCACGCGCACCTGGTCCGGGACGGCCACCCCCCGCACTCCGAGCGTGTAGAGCGCGCCCAGCGCGAGCGAGTCGTTGAAGCACAGGAGCCCGTCGAACTCGGCTCCGGATTCGAGCAGGCGCTGCGCGGCGACCGCGCCCTCAGCGCGGTTGAGCTTGCGGACGTGCCCCGTCAGCGTGTCGTCCATGGCGATGCCCGCCTGCCGCAGCGCCAGCGCGTAGCCGTCGAAGCGGTCGCGCGACGTCTCGATCGCGCCCTCGTCCTGGACGCCGATCGCGGCGATCCGGCGGCAGCCCTGGGCGATCAGCTCGGCGGTGGCCGCCGCGGCCGCGGCGACGTTGTCGATCCCCACGTGGTGGTCGCCGACGCCCGCGACGCGCTCGCCGTGCTCGCCGACGAGGACGAGCGGGATGTCGCGGCGGCGCTCGGCCACGTCCTCGGCCTTCAGGCGGAGCGGGCTCATGATCAGCCCGTCGAGGGCGGGCAGTCGGACGCCGTCGAGCGCCTCCACCTCCCGCTCGCGTGCGCCTCCGGTCTGCGTGACGAGCACGGTGAGGTGCCGGTCGTGCGCGGCGTCGACGAAGACGGCGGCGAGCTCGGCGAAGTAGGGCTCGGCGAGGCTCGGCAAGGCGAGCGCCAGCGCTCCGCTGGAGCCCCTGCGCAGCTGGCGCGCGGCCAGGTTCGGCCGGTAGCCGAGTTCATCGATCGCCGCCAATACCTTCTCGCGGACCTCCGCGCCCACCCAGCCGGTGCTGTTCACGACGTTGGAGACGGTCTTGGCGCTGACGCCCACGCGCGCGGCGATGTCGGCGAGGGTGACGCGGGCTCGGGCCATGGGACTCTCTCCGTGCGGATGGGGCAGGGTCGACGGTGTCGATGATAGCCTCCGGGGCTGATACATTCAACGTTGAATTAAGCCGAGCAGGGAGTAGCGAACATGAACAGCCAATCGCCGACATTCGACATTCGAGCGAGCCGCCAGGAGGTCGCCCGGCCGCGCCCGCAGATGCTGCGCGAGTCCTTCCTCGACCTGAGCGGCCAGTGGGGCTTCGCCCATGACGACGACGACCGCGGCCTCGCCCAGCGCTGGTTCGACGGCCGCGAGCTGCCGCAGGCGATCACGGTGCCGTTCCCCCCGGAGTCCCCGGCGTCCGGCATCGGCGCGACCGGCTTCCACCCCGTCGTCTGGTACCGGCGCGAGCTCACCGCCGACGATCTGGCCGCCGTCGGCCACGAGCGAGGCAGGCGGCTGCTGGTCCACTTCGGCGCGGTGGACTACCGCGCCCGCGTCTGGCTCGACGGGCAGCTGGTGGGGGAGCACGAGGGCGGGCATACGCCGTTCGCCCTCGACCTCACCGATGATCTGAGAGCCGCCGGGCCGCACGTCCTGGTGGTCCGTGCCGAGGACGACCCGCACGACCTCGCGCAGCCCCGCGGCAAGCAGGACTGGCACGAGGCGCCGCACGCCATCTGGTACCACCGGACGACCGGCATCTGGCAGCCGGTGTGGCTGGAGTCGGTGGCACCGCTGCACGTGGAGCGTCTGCTGTGGACCTGCGATCTCACTGACGGCACCGTGACGGCGCAGGTGGACCTCAGCCACCGGACCGACGCCGAGGTGCGCGTCCGCATCGAGCACGAGGGCGCCGTGATCGGCGAGGCGGCGGTGCGCGCCACGGGCGCTCAGGCGAGCGTGACCGTGCCGCTCGCGGGGCAGGAGAACGGCCAGGAGTACGAGCGGCTGCTGTGGCGGCCGGGGTCGCCGACCCTCCTCGACGCGTGGGTCAGCGTCGAGGCCGAGGGCCGGACCGAGGACGCCGTGGCGAGCTACCTCGGGCTCCGCTCGGTCCGCGTGGGCGGCGGCCGGTTCCTGCTGAACGACCGGCCCGTGGTGCTGCGCTCGGTGCTGAGCCAGGGCTACTGGCCCGAGTCGCACCTCGCCGCCCCCTCGGAGCACGCGCTGCGGCGCGAGGCCGAGCTGATCGGGGAGCTGGGCTTCAACGCCGTGCGGCTGCACCAGAAGATCGAGGACCCGCGCTTCCTCTACCACGCCGACCGGATCGGCCTGCTGGTGTGGGGCGAGATGGCGGCGACCTACGCCTTCTCGCGTACCTCCGTGGGCCGCACCGTGGCCGAGTGGACCGAGGCGGTGCGGCGCGACGCCGCCCACCCCTCGATCGTGACCTGGGTGCCGCTCAACGAGAGCTGGGGCGTGCAGCACCTCGCCCTGCGCGATGACCAGCGCGCCCTCGCCGAGGCGCTCTACCACCTGACCAAGGCGCTCGATCCCACGCGGCCGGTCATCTCCAACGACGGCTGGGAGCTCGGCACCTCCGACCTGTGGACCATGCACGACTACGAGTCCGACGGGCGCACGCTCGCCGAGCGCTACGACGTGCCGATCGAGGAGCTGCGCGCGCACATCGGCGACACCGGTCCGGCGGACCGCCCGGTGCGCCTGCCCGGGACCGAGGACCGCGGCGAGCCGGTCATGCTGACCGAGTTCGGCGGCGTGAAGTGGTCGAAGGGCCCCGAGGCGGACGGCGCGTGGGGCTACTCCGAGGCGGTGAGCGACGAGGACTTCGAGCGCCGGGTCGGCGAGATCCTCGGCGCGGTCCAGCGGGGGACGATCGGCCACCGCGGCCGCCGGCACGGCCTGGCCGGATGGTGCTGGACGCAGCTGACCGACACCCTCCAGGAGACCAACGGCCTGCTGTCCGAGGACCGCGAACCGAAACTGCCGATCGAGCGGCTGCGGGCGCTGGTGCTCGGCCGCGAGGACTGAAACCGGGGCATTGCCCCCGCGAGGGGGCCTGTGATAGCGTCACGCGAATAGTTCATCGTTGAACTGGATCTTTCGTAGTTCAACGCTGAACTATCCAGGTTGGACAACGTCCTTCCACTATTGAGGAGGATCCATGACAAGAATGAAGACGGCTGCGGCGCTCGGCACCGCCGCGGTGCTCTCCCTCGCCGCGTGCTCGAACGGCGGCACCCCCCACGAGGCCGCGACGACGTTCGCCCCCGACACGGAAGCGGAGATCACCTTCACCTGGTGGGGGAACGAGGAACGCGCCGAATGGTTCGAACGGGCGCTGGACCTCTTCAACGAGGAGTACCCCAATGTCGAGGTGGTGCGGAACTTCAACGCGTGGGGCGACTACTGGACGGCGCGCAACACCGAGGCCGCGGGCCACGCGCTCCCCGACGTGCTCATGATGGACGCCGGATACCTCGGCGAATACGCGGAGAAGGGGCTCTTCCTCGACCTCGGCGCCTACCAGGGCGGCCTGCTCGACACCGAGGGCTACTCCGAGACCCTCATCGAATCCGGCACCGTCGACGGCGAGTTCGTCGGGGTGCCGATGGGGTACAACGCCTGGTCCATGATGTACAACAAGGACCTGCTCGACGAGCTCGGCGTCCCCTACCCGACCGACGACATGACCCTCGCCGACCTCGAGGCGTACGTCCTCCAGGTCAACCAGGCCGGCGCCGCGCACGACCCGCGGATCTACGGCGCCTCGGACTACACCGGCGGCTTTCCCGGATTCATCTACCACCGGATGCAGCAGGGCGAGCGGGTGTTCACCGAGGACGGCGGGCCCGCCTTCAGCGAGGACGACGTCGTCGACTACCTCGACTCCGTCGCGGGCCTCCGCGACAACGGCGACTTCTACCCCGTGGAGCGCAGCGTCGCGCTCGACCCCCTCGGCGGCTTCCTCAGCGGCGAGACCGCGCTCTGGTTCAACTTCTCCACCACCGTGGCCCAGGCGATGAGCGACATCGGCACCGAGAACATCGGCATGGTCCAGGCCCCGACCGGGAACGGCGAGCACGTGCTCGCCGACCACCCCAGCATGCTGCTGAGCGTGTCGGCTGGCTCCGACCAGCCCGACGCCGCCGCCGTCCTGGTGGACTTCCTCGCCAACTCGCCCGAGGTCAAGGCGATCTTCGGCGCGTCCCTCGGCGCGCCCCCGACCGAGGAGGGCCGCGCGGCCGTCGACCAGTCGGCCTCGGACGCCGTCGACTTCGCCTACCTCGACTCGATCGCCGACGAGCTCACCGAGAGCTACCCGCTGCTGCCGTCGGGGTACGGGTCCATCGAGGCCAAGTGGGGCTCGCTGCACGAGCAGCTGCTGTACGGCGACATCACCACCGAGCAGATGGCGGAGGAGCTGTTCTCCGAAATGGACATGCTGCTCGGATGACCACCCGCCGCGGCCCGGGCGAGTGCCCGGGCCGCGCCAAACCCCTTCGGCTCAAAGGAGGTCGGCACATGGCCGGAACGACGATCGCGCGAGACCCCGTCCGCGCCCGGGCGCGAAGGCGCAGCCGGGACCGCTCGACTCGCGCCGGATACGCGTTCCTGTCCCCGTGGCTCATCGGATTCCTCGGACTCACCGCCGGACCGATGATCGCGTCACTCTACCTGTCGTTCACCGACTACAACCTGTTCACGGCGCCGACCTTCATCGGCCTCGAGAACTATCAGCGGCTCCTGACGGACTCCAACTTCCTCCAGGCCGCCAAGGTCACCGCCCTCTACGTGGTCTTCGGGACGCCCGTGAAGCTGGCGGCGGCGCTGGCGGTCGCCATGCTGCTGCACAACTCCCGCCGCGGCCAGGGCTTCTACCGCTCGGCGTACTACCTGCCCTCGCTCATCGGCGGCAGCGTGTCGATCGCGATCGTCTGGAAGGCGATGTTCATCGACGAGGGCATCGTCGCCCGGATCGGCGAGGTGTTCGGCGCCGCGCCCGCCGCCGACGGCGGCTGGGTCGGCGACCCCGGCCGCACCCTGCCGATGCTCATCCTGCTCACCGTGTGGCAGTTCGGCGCGCCCATGGTCATCTTCCTGGCCGGCCTCAAGCAGGTGCCGACCGAGCTGTACGAGGCGGCCGAGGTCGACGGCGCCGGACCGGTCCGCCGGTTCTGGAACGTCACCGTCCCCCTGCTCTCGCCGGTGCTGTTCTTCAACCTCCTCCTGGAGACGATCCACGCCTTCCAGATCTTCAACTCCGCGTTCATCATCTCCAACGGCTCGGGCGGCCCCGCCCAGTCGACCCTGTTCTACACGCTGTACCTGTACTTCCGCGGCTTCCGGGACTTCCAGATGGGGTACGCCTCGGCGATGGCCTGGGTCCTGGTGCTCGTGGTCGGGCTGGTCAGCCTCCTGCTGTTCCGCAGCTCGAAATCGTGGGTGCACTACTCGGGAGACGACAAATGAGCCAGACCCCCGCACCGGCCGCCCCGCGCGCCGACCACCAGCAGTCCGTCCGGCTCCGGCGCCGGGCCGAGGCCCGCCGGACCGGCGGCTCGATCCTGTTCCACGCCTTCGCGCTCGCCGTGGTCGTGGTCATCCTCTACCCCGCGGTGTGGATGCTCATGAGCTCCTTCAAGGAGAGCAGCGAGATCGTGGGCTCGGTGAGCCTCGCCCCCACCGGCGGCGGATTCGAGAACTACGCGAAGGCGCTGGAGGGCATCGGCGGGATCTCGTTCTGGACGTTCGTGTGCAACTCGCTGATCCTGGCCGTCGGCTCGGTGGTCGGCATCCTGCTGTCGTGCTCGTTCGCGGCGTACGCGTTCGCGCGGGTCAGGTTCCGTGGGCGCAACCTGTTCTTCGTGTGCATGATCGCCACGATGCTGCTGCCGTTCCACGTCGTGATCATTCCCCAGTACATCGTGTTCAACGAGCTGGGCATGATCAACACCTACTGGCCGCTGCTGCTGGGGAAGTTCCTGGCGACGGACGCCTTCTTCGTGTTCCTGATGATCCAGTTCATCCGCGGGCTGCCGCGCGAGCTGGACGAGGCGGCGGTCATCGACGGGGCCGGGCATCCGCGGATCTTCTTCTCCATCATCCTCCCGCTGATGAAACCGGCGCTGGTCACCAGCGCGATCTTCGCCTTCATCTGGTCGTGGAACGACTTCTTCGGGCCGCTGCTCTACCTCAAGGAGCCCGGCATGTACACGATGCCGCTCGCGCTGCGCCTGTACGTCGACCAGACGTCGACGAGCGACTACGGCGCGCAGATGGCGATGGCCATCCTCTCCCTGCTGCCGGTGCTGCTGTTCTTCTTCGCGTTCCAGCGCCAGCTGGTCGGCGGCGTCGCGACCCAGGGGCTGAAGGGATGAGCGCGCACACCGCTCATGAGAGCGAGGAGCGGCCCGCATCGGCGGGGGCTGAGCACCTGTTCCGGTTCGGCGGCGGGTCCGTCGCCCTGTTCGGCGAGATGCTCGTGGTCGGGCTCGTCGTGACCGCGCTGTCGCTGCCGCTGGTGACGGCCGTCCCCGCGATCGCGGCGGGGGTCCACCATCTCGACCGCCACGTCTCCGATCGCGGTGACGGCCTGGGCGAGCTCCTGGACGCCGCCCGGCGGGCCTGCCGCGGTGGCTGGGCGGTGGGCGCCGTCGCCGCACTGGCGCTGGGCCTGCTCGGGCTCAACGTCGCGCTCGGCGTCCAGGGACTGGTGCCCGGCGGCACGCCGCTGGCGATCGTCAGCGCGCTCTTCGCCGCGGTGATCGCCGTGGTCGTGGTGCGCGCGGCGTCGCTGTGGGAGCCCTCGGCGGACTGGCGCGAACTGCTGCGCGAGGCCGCCTCCCTGACCACCGCCGACCCCGTCGGCACGGCATACGTCTTGATCGGACTCGGCGTCGGCGCCGTCGTGGCGTGGATGTTCCTGCCGCTCATCATCGTCACGCCGGGAATGCTCGCCATCGCCATGCTCGCCGCGCGGCGGCGGGCGAACGCGCCGGTCTGCATGGACCACGCCCGGAGGGGGCGTTAAAAGAACATCGGCGGGTCCCCGGGCACGCCCCGGGACCCGCCGATGTTCGTGTCACGAGGACCGCGCGAGCCGTTCGCCGATGAGGGCCAGGTTCTGGATCGTCGCCAGGCCGCATTGCGCGGCATCGTTGGTGGAGAGCGTGCGGGCCTCGTCCACCGGGGACAGCACCTCCGGCGGGAGGATCCGCACCGCGCGGAACGCCTCCTCGCCCATGAACTCGCCGCCCTGGAAGTACGCCCGCCACGCCCGGTCGGCGAGCGCCTCGTCGCCCGTCCGGTTCGCCGCGTACGCCGCGAGCCGGGAGTGCGCCTGCTCCAGGTTGAAGCCCGAGGGCACCACGCCCAGCTCCGCGCGCTGCTCCTCGGGCCCGGCCAGGTACAGGCGGCAGTACTGGAGCCACGCCTCCTTGAAGCCGGGGGCCTCGACCTGGCCTGCGTCGATCAGGCTCACCAGCTCGCTGCACACCTCGACCAGGCCGAACACGGCCGACAGGTGCGAGACGGAGACGCGGTCGCGCTCGGTGTCGAACCGGCCCGTGTCCAGGTCGTACAGCGCCTCACCGGTGAAGAAGCCCTTCGGCAGCGCGCCGATGTCGCTCATCGTGCCGATCAGCCGGTCGCGCGAGCGCTCGTTCCCGGTGATCTCCCAGTCCGCCAGCCACGTCGCCGCCAGCGCGCTCCAGTCCGTCCCGAGCCCCACGGCGAGCGCCCGGCGCTCGGGCCGATACGTGGCCGCGTCCGGCCGCACCTTGCGCGTCGGGTCGAGCGACAGGAACGTCGTGTCGGAGTCCCGCAGCTCCAGCATGAGGTCGCGGGTGTGCTCGTCGCCGGTGAGGAAGTAGTGGAACCGCCGGTACGCGGGCGTGGAGATGCGCACCTGCTTGGCGCTGCACCCCCAGTGCTGGACGTTGTGCCTGCTGCCGAGCCCCTGCCAGGGGCCTGCGTGGTAGACGTCCACGTCCCCGGTGTGCCTGGTCATGCGCTCGGCCAGGCGGAACACGTCCGCCCTGCCGGTGCGCAGGAACGAGGTCCACAGCCACAGGTCCGGCGACAGCTCCGAGTTGTCCCACGCGTACCCGCCCACGTCGTAGCGCCAGGTGTGCCGGTCGCGGTCGTAGGCGTGCATGACGTCGCCGAAGTTCCAGAACCCGTACCAGGACCGCTGGTCGACCTGGCCGACGTAGAAGTCCAGCAGGAAGTCGAGCCGGTCCTCCAGGGCGGCGCGGCGGGAGTCGGCGCGGTCGGGGAGGTCCCAGTCGCCCAGCACGCCCGCCTCGTGCAGCGCCTCCGGCGTGGGCACCAGCTGCGGACGGGCGGCCGTCCCGCGGGCGAGGCGCGCCAGCTCGGCGACCGGCGGGGTGGCCGCGAACGGGGTCACGGTCAGCTCGTGGGTGCGGCCGATGCCGTGCGCCGAGCCGAAGCCGGGCTCGTAGTCCTCATAGGTGATGTCGAGGGCGTCGAGCTGGTCGGCGTACTCGTCCTGACCGAGGCCGTCGTGGTAGAACCGCAGGTCCATCGGCGCGGCGTCCGGCGACCACAGCCACATGGTCAGCGTCGCCGCGTCGGTGTCGGCCGAGCGCACGTCGACGCCGGTCGGGTGCGACTGCCAGAACCCGGTCAGCCCCACGGCGAGTCCGCCGGAGACGTCGCCGACGTAGCCGAGGCCGTCCGCGCGCGTGCCCTGCGCGACGTCGATCCACGGCTTGTCTGCGGCCGTGCGCTTGTGGACGGTGTAGCCGTTCGCGTTGAGCTGGCGCAGCGAGTAGTCGGCCCAGGTGGGAATCCACCGGGAGAGCCGCTCCACGTCCCGCTCCCACTCCGAGGGCGGCGGCGTGGCCCGCCCGTCGAGCTGCGCGGCGCGCACCTCGGCCCCCGGGTCGCGGCGCAGCCCGGTCAGCCCGCGCACCGCCTCCCGCAGGAATCCGCCCTCGGCGCCCGCGAGGCGCACGTGCCGGTCGTGCCATGCCGCGCGCATCGGCACCGTGAACCGCAGTCCGAGCGAGGAGAGGAAGTCGCGTTCGGGGTCGCCGTCCCACACGAAGGAGTGCACGAGCCTGAACGTCGCCGCACCGGCGGCGAACACCAGCCGCACCGTGAACGGCAGCCATGCGCGGCCCTCGTCGCGGTGGACCCCGGTGACCCGCACGACGGCGCGCAGCGGCCCGTCCTGCTCCACTTCGCAGGCGGTGACGTGCCCGACGGCGTGGACCCGGCCGCGCACGTCGGCTTCGGGGCGGTCCTGCCTGCTGGAGACCAGCCTGCCCGACGCGGCCACCTCCGTTTCACCGATCCGCATGGACCGCACGAGGTCGGGTCCGGTGGCGGCCACGGTGACGCGGCACGCGCCGGTGTCGACGACGACGCCGTCCTCGACGGGGGACACCGTGACCCGCGCCCGCGGCTCGGCGGCGTCCCGGGCGACGACCCGGTAGCCGTCCGCGGATTCGCCCTCGGCGCCGAGCGCCACGCCCGCCCACTTGACGCTGCCGTCCGGCCAGGTCGCCAGCGGCCAGGTCTGGGCGGGCACCGGCGCACCGGCGGCGTCGACGACCGCCAGGCTCGCGGCGTCGGTCACGGCGCCGGACGCCAGCGGGACGCCGCAGGTCACACCGCCGATCGCAAGGACGGGTTCGGCGTCTTCGAGCCAGCGCAGGGGAACATCGACGGTCTTCATGTCAGCGGAGTCACCTCGAGGTTGCGGTAGTGGGCCGTGAGCGGGGACATCTGGCGGAAGCCGATCCTTCCCCCGCCCAGCGGCTCGTCGTCGTGGAATGTGAACAGCTCCAGGTCGTCGACCGCGAAGGACACCTCGCCGCCGCGCTTGACGACGCGGACGCGATAGTGGCCGTCGGCGTCCTGGGGAGCGGGAAGCGGGTCCGCGCCCTGCGCCACCAGGCGGAACCCGGGGCTCTTGCGCAGGTTGCAGGTGCGGAAGCGGCGCTCGGTGGGCCACTTGCGCCGCAGGTACGACACGTGCAGCGTTGACACGTCGCCCGAGTGGTACTGCGGGTAGTGACCGGTGCGGGCGGCGAGCGACGGGTCGAACAGGTCGCGCCCGTCCGTGCCGGTCGCCGCGAAGAACAGCATCGCCAGGCCGTCGCCGGTCAGCGGCCGGAAGTCCCACGAGATCGCCACGTCGGCGCCGAACACCTCCGGGCACCAGAACGTGAAGTGAGCCAGGTCGCCGCGCCCGTCCGCGGCCAGGGCGGCCTCGTCGGCGGTGCTGGACAGAACCATGCCGCCGTCCGCATGCTCGACGCCGACCGGTCCCTCCGCCACCCAGCCGTCGAGATCGGACGGAGCGGCGAGCGGGTTGCGGTAGCTCAAGGCCGCACCATCCACTTGCCGAGGGGCTCGCCGTCGTCGCCGACGCCGTCCAGCGCGCCCAGCGCTTCGGCGACGAACCGTGCCACCGCACTGGCGCCCGCCGTCGTGAAGTGCGTGTTGTCCTTGGCCAGGTTCGCATCGACGTCGATGCCGCGCGCCGCGGCCGCGCCGTGCACGAACAGCGCGGCCGAATCGGCCTCGCCGAGCCAGGTGTAGAGCCAGCGGGTGAACACGGTCAAATCGATGACCGGCACGTCGAGCTCGTGGCCGAGCGCGCGGACCGCGGCCGGGTACGGCCCGTGCGAGTACCGCAGCGACCCGTCCTCGTCGAACAGGCGGCGCTCGACGCTCGTGGCCAGGACCGGCCGCGCCCCGGCGCGGCGGACCTCGGCGACGAACTCGGCCAGCCGCAGCCGGTACCCGCCCTCCGCGGCCAGGACGTCGGGCTCCTTCTGGTCGTTGTGGCCGAACTGGATCACGACGGTGTCGCCGGCGCGGAGCTCGGCGGTGACCTTGTCCCAGTGCCCCTCCTCCCGGAAGGACCGGGTGGTGGCGCCCCCGATGGCCAGGTTGCGCACGGCCTCGCCGGTGAAGCGGGCGAGCTCGTCGCCCCATCCCAGGAGCGGCAGGTCGGCGCGCCCGGAGGTGGCGCCGTCGTCGGTGGGGGCGACGGTGGAGTCGCCCGCGAGGTGGATCGTCATCAGCCCTTCACACTCCCGATGAGCATGCCTTTCGCGAAGTGCTTCTGCAGGAACGGATACGCCAGGAGCACCGGGATCGTCGCGACGATGACCACCGCGAACTTGATGCCCTGCGCCGGAGGCGGCACCTCCGAGTGCAGTTCCTCAGGCGTCAGCGACGCCGCGGCCGTCACCTGCCGCAGGATCATCTGCAGCGTCCACTTGCTGGTGTCGTTCAGGTACAGCAGCGGCGACATGTAGTCGTTCCAGATGCCCACGGCGTAGAACAGCGCGAACGTCGCCAGCACCGGCTTCGACAGCGGCAGGACGACGTGCCGCAGCACCTGGAGCTCGTTCGCGCCGTCGATCTTGGCCGACTCCTCCAGCTCGACCGGCAGCTGCTGGAAGAAGTTCTTGATGATGATCAGGCTGAACGGGTTGATCGCCATCGGCAGGATCAGCGACCAGTACGTGTCCAGCAGGCCGAGCTGCTTGACCACGAGGAACGTCGGGATCATGCCCGCGCTGAACACCATCGTGAAGATGACCAGGCTGAGGATCGGGCCGCGCCCCGGCAGGTCCGTCTTCGACAGCGGATACGCCATCAGCGCCGTCAGCGCCAGCTGGATCAGCGTGCCGACGAAGGTGACCACGATCGTCGTGACGAACGCGCGCACGATGACGTCCGAGGACAGGATCGACTCGTACGAGGTGGTGGTGAACTCCCTCGGCCACACGAAGAACGGCCGAGTGGTGATCTCGTACTCGGTGGCGAAGGAACCGGCCAGCACGTACAGGAACGGCAGGAGCGCGAGCAGCCCGACCGCGATCAGCAGCAGGACGTTGAAGACGTCGAAGGCGCGTCCGGCGCGGGTGTTGAACCGCTTGTTGATCGAAGAGCTCATCAGAAGATCCCCTGCTGGTTGAATCGCTTCGCGAGCCAGTTGGTGCCGAAGATGAGCACGAGCCCCACGAGCGCCTTGAACAGGCCCACGGCCGTGGCGTAGCTGTACGACCCCTGCTCGATGCCCGCGAAGTAGACGTAGGTGTCGAAGACGTCGGCGACATTGCGGTTCAGGGCGTTCGACATCAGGTAGATCTGCTCGAAGCCGGTGTTGAGGAGCTGACCGGTCTGCAGGATGAGCATCACCACGATCGTGGGGCGGATCGAGGGCAGCGTGATGTGCCAGACGCGGCGCCAGCGCCCCGCGCCGTCGATGACCGCCGCCTCGTACTGCCCCTGGTCCACGCCTGCCAGGGCCGCGAGGAAGATGATCGTGCCCCAGCCCGTGTCCTTCCAGATCATCTGCATGAGGATGAGCGGCCGGAACCAGCCGGGGTCGGCGAGCATGTTGGTGTCCGAGCCGAACAGCCCGTTGAAGAACGTCCACAGCGGCCCGGTCCCGATGGCGAACAGCAGCGCGGTGAGGGACACCACGACGGTCCACGACAGGAAGTGGGGGATGTAGACGAGCGTCTGCACCGTGCGCTTGAGGATCTGGAGGCGCAGCTCGTTGAGCAGGAGCGCCACCACGATGGTGATCGGGAACGCGATGAACAGGCTGAGCGCCGCGATGATCAGGGTGTTCTCGAGCAGCCGCGGGAAGTCGGGGTTGGACATGAACTCCTGGAAGTGCTCCAGGCCGACCCACTCGCTCCCCTCGATGCCGAGGAACGGGATGTAGTTCTTGAACGCGATCCGGGCCCCGTACATGGGCCAGAACCGGAACAGGACGAAGTACAGGATGCCCGGCAGCATCAGGAAGAACAGCCACCGGTACCGCACCATGCGGGACCAGAGGTGCTTCCGGCGCGCGGCGGTCCGCGGGGACCGCGTGCCCGGCGACTCGCGCTCGACCTCCACGACGGTCGTCATCGCAGTCTCCTCCTTGAGGTTCGAGGTGCGGGGCCGGTGGCGGTCTCACGCCACCGGCCCCGCACCGGGGGTCAGTCGAGTTCCGCGTAGAGGTCGTTGATCTCGGTGATCACGTCCTCGCCGCCGCTGGCGTACCACTGGTCGATGGCGTCCTGCAGTCCGGCGTCGTCGATCTGCCCGGCGATGTACTGGATGCGGGCGTCGGTGATGATGGTGTCGAGCTGGGCGCCGTTGGTGGTGTAGGTCGGCGAGACGAGTGAGGCCGCGGGGTTGAACACGGCGTTCTCGAGGTCTTCGGCCTGGAGCTCCAGGCGCAGCTGCGCGATCTGCTCGTCGTACTCGGACTCGGGCTTGGCCTTGTAGGCCTCATATCCGGCGACGTTCATGCCGAGCTGGGCCCAGGCTCCGGTCACCTGGTCGGTGAAGTCCTGCCTGTCCGGGTTGTCCACGGAGTAGCCGTCTTCGACCGTGAAGTTGTCGCCCTCGATCCCGTTGTTCATGAGGACCTGCGCGTCCTTGGTGTTCAGCTTGTCGAGGACCGTCAGCACCTCCTTGAGCTGCTCCTCGGTCTGCACGCCCGAGCGGGGGATCGCCAGGAAGCCGGAGTACCCGGCGGTGGGCATCGCGTAGGTGCCGTTCGGCCCATCGAGCTGGCCGGCGAGCGCCACATACTGGTCGTAGTTCTCGGGGTCCTGCTCCTTGAACAGGTCGACGAGCTGGGCGGCCCGGGACTGGACGTCGATGATGATGCCGCCCTCGCCGTTCAGGAACGGCTCGTTCCACTTGGCGCCGTCCAGCGTGGCGTAGTCGGGGTTGACGTAGCCGTTCTGGATCAGTTCGCGCTCGTATCCCAGCGCCTGCTTCCACTCGTCGGTGGTGAAGGAGGGGACGAGCTCGCCGCCCTCGTCGCGCCACAGGTTGCCCGCGCCGTGCCAGACCTCGATGGCGTCGTACGGGCTGCCGTTGCCGAGCCCGCTCCAGGCGATGTTGATCATGCCGTAGGTGTCGTCCTCGCCGTTGCCGTCGGGGTCGTCCTCGGTGAAGGCGCGCGCGATCTCCATGAGGTCGTCGGTGGTCTCGGGCAGCTCCAGGCCCAGGTTCTCGAGCCAGTCCTGGCGGATGATCACGCTGTGGCGGATGACGTCCCTGGCGCGGTAGACGCCGTAGACCTTGCCGTTGACGCTGGAGGCCTCCTGGACCTCGGGGTTCTCGGTGACGAGGTTGGGATAGTCGCCCGAGGCGAGGTAGTCGGTGAGGTCCCAGAACCCGCCCGCTTCGGCGGTCTGGACGAAGGCCTGGTCCTTGCCCTGGATGACCATGACGTCGGGGATGTCGTCGCCCGCCAGGACCGTGTTGGTCTTGGCGCCGTAATCGCTGTTGGGCACCCATTGGACGCTGAGGTCCACGCCGGCGATCTCGCTGAGCGCCTCGTCGATCGGGTCGTCCTCCTCGGGCGGCGTCGCGGAGAAGTAGGGCGCCATGATGTCGAGCGTCTCCAGCGGGTCGCCGGATTCGCCGTCGTCGCTGCATCCGGCCAGCACCAGGCTGCCGGACAGGAGGACGGCTACTGGTATGCGCTTTCTTAGCGTCATCGGGGGTCCTTTCACAAGGGGATTTCGTCGGTTGTTCTGTGGTTTGCCGGTGGGGTCAGGCGTCGGCCGGAAGGTTCCGGTCGTTCGCGGCGTAGAAGGACAGGCAGAGCGCGGTGCACAGGTACACCCACCCGCCGATGGAGACCACGGGCAGCAGCCCGGGTACGAACGCGGTGATCGCGGCGACGAGCGCGGTCGTCGCGATGAGCAGGAGCGGAGCGCCGGGGAACCGGACCAGGAAGGCCCAGGCCAGGCGTATGCACCGCCCGCGCCGCAGCTCGTAATGGGCGTCCATCGTCACCGCGAGCACGAGGTGCGCGAGGCAGACGGCGGCCGCCGCGATGAGCGCGATTTCCAGCCACCCCGTGCCGGGGCGTCCGGCCAGCGCCAGGAGGCTCACGCCGAAGCACGTGAGCGCGGCGGCGGACGGCGCTGCGAGGAGGTTGGCGTGCTTGAACTGGGCGCGCCACCGGGTTGCGAAGGCGCGCACGAGCCGTTGGTCGTCGCCCCGCAGCCGGGTCCGGCTGCACGACGTGGCGGCCGCCAGCGCGGGCGCCCAGCCGAGGACGATCCCGCCCGCCAGCGAGAAGACGATCACCAGGAGGTTCAGCAGTCCGATGAACGCCGCGGCGTCGGCCCATCCGTACCAGCGTTCGACCCGCGAGCCGTCGCGGGCGGCGCGAGCGCCGCGGTCGGGTGCCGCCGGGCCGCGAGGGGTGTCCAGCGTCGTCATCGGTGCGCTCCCCTTCTTCATCGGTGTCTGCCGCGGTCTGAGCTTCGTCGACCGCCCGTCTTCGGGGCCGCCGTTCGGCGGCTCCGTTCACGATCACATTTGAAAGGATTCAAATGTGATTGACACAATAGTTAATGAACGATGTCACGTCAATGGGGGGTAGAGACAGACGTAAAGACGGTCGCCTGCGCGGGCGCCGGTCGGTCGGGACCGTGTTCCGGTGAAACCCTGTCCACAGGGGTGAGTCCACTGGTGATACGGACGTTGAGATTGTCGAATAATGTTGTGGCACAACATGGTTCGTGAGAAAAGATCGCAGTGTACGGACCGGATTGCGGCTTGTGGATGGGGCGGCGGCATTGAATCGGTTCAAATGAAGTCCGGACAAGTGTGCGATAACTCATTCCGAGCACCGCTTCAAGACGGCCGCGACTCGCGCCGACAAGGCCGACTCGCTCCCGCAGCCGCCGCTGCGGCGCGACCCGGCAGGTGCTTTGATCGTCGACGGAACGGAACGGGACCAGCGCCGCGGCGACGTGCGAGCGCGCGGGGCCGGTCCCGTTCGGTCGGCTAGTCCATGTTGTGGCCGCCGTTGACGGTGATCCGCTGGCCGGTGACGAAGCCCGCGGCGTCGGACGCGAGATACGACACCGCCGCGGCCACGTCCTCTGGCCTGCCGATGCGGCCCATGGGGACTTCGGACACGTAGCCCGCCGTGTCGGCGTCGGTCAGGTCGCCGTGCCGCTCCACTGGCACCCAGCCCGGCGCCACCAGGTTCACGGTGATCCCGTCGCCGCCCAGCTCCCGGGCCCACGTGCGGGTCAGCCCCCACTGAGCCCCCTTCGCGGCGTTGTACGCCGACATTCCCGGCATCGCCCGCTCGAAGGCGTCCGAGCCGATCTGGACGAACCGCCCGTTCCCGGCCGCCCGCATGTCCGCCAGCACGGCCTGGAGCAGCAGGGTGGGGCTCTTGACGAAGAACTCCAGTTGGTCCAGGTGATCGCGCCAGCCGAGCCGGTCGACCGGAATCTCCGGCTGCGGGCCCGTGGCATTGGCGACCAGCACCCCGACCGGCCCCAAAGCGGCCCGAATCCGCTCGACCAGGTCCTGCACGGCGGCCTCGTCGGTCACATCGGCGCCGAAGGCCTCGGCGGTTCCGCCCGCCGAGCGGATGTCGGCGACCACCCGCTCCGCCCGCTCGCGGCCCGCCGCGTAGTTGACGGCGACGGCGAAGCCGTCGGCGGCGAGCCTGCGGGCGATGGCCGCACCCAGTCCTCGAGAAGCTCCTGAAACGAGTGCGACGGTCATTGGTTCCTCCAAGTCGATGACGGGGCGGCGCCGCGGCCGCGCCGATCGAACCCGGTGGGCTCGGGGCGGGAGTCATGCTGAGCGGCGCGCGTGGCGAGTCTAATCGACGAAGCCGCCACGGCACAGAATCCGCCGATGGGGGGCACTCCGGCCTCGGCTCAGACGGGGCGGTGGGTCGCGGCGCGTGTCGACCGCTGGAGGCCGCGTGCGGCTCGCCGCGGTTCACCGGTGGTGCCCGGGGAGCGGGCTTGAGCACCACCGGGGCGAGGCGCCATGGTCGGTCATGATGGGGGCGTGAGGGGAGGCCGCGCGGTGGCGACCCGGGCCGGACCCGGTGCTACCAGGTCAGTCGGTCCTGCGTGAAGACGGTGAAGTTGTTGCCGTTGACGAACGTGTTGCCCGAGAGCACGAAGTAGACGTTGTTGAGCCCTTGGCGGGAGTACTGGCCCGTGAAGGTCGTGGTGAGGCCGTAGCACGGGCCGTCGTCGCTGGTCTGCGAGCCCGACATGTAGTGGGTGGTCACGGGCGTGCCGTCGAGGTCCCACGAGGAGGTGTTGTAGGAGACCGTCAAGTGCGGCGGGGTGTAGCTGGACTGGCGGCACACCGTGACCGAGTACCTGAAGGTCTCGCCGTCGCCGTTGAACTGGATCCACCCGTCGGCGTAGCCGAGGTTCTGGCCGGCGCCGGTCACCTGGATCGTCACCGAGTGCTGGCCGTCCCAGGCGGCCTGGGCCGCGGACGGCGCCATGACCGCCACGCCGGACATGGCGAGGACGGCGGCGAGCGCCACGAGCGCGCGTCGCAGGAGATTCGTTCGCATCGCATTTCCCTTGATCGAAGTAAATCGAAAAACATCAATATGATGTCTCAAAGGACTGTAGCAATGAGACGACTTTCGGTCATCGGCCGAACAGCCGATTTCGGCCCCGGTGCCGACCGGCCGACCGCCTCCGGAAGTGAGGCCCTCCGCGCGGCCGCCCGCTCCGAGACCGCTCGGCGAGTAGCCTTACACGCGTTCGTCAATCGCGACTGGGAAGGACCTTCCAATGGAGTATCGGCGACTCGGCGGCAGCGGGCTCAAGGTCAGCGCCATCACCTACGGCAACTGGCTTCCCGGCGTCGACCCCGCGCTCGCCAAGGACTGCGTCCGCACCGCGCTCGACGTCGGCATCACCACCTTCGACACCGCCGACGTCTACGGCCGCCCCGATTTCGGCGCGGGGGAGCGGGCCCTCGGCGAGGCCCTCGCCGGAGTCCGGCGCGAGTCGATCGCGCTGGCCACCAAGGTCTGCATGCCCGTCGGCGACGGCCCCTACGACCGCGGCCTCTCGCGCAAGCACATCATGGAGGGCTGCGAAGGCTCGCTGCGGCGGCTGCGCACCGACCACATCGACCTCTACCAGGCGCACCGCTACGACGAGGAGACCCCGCTGGAGGAGACCATGAGCGCCTTCGCCGACCTCGTCCGCCAGGGCAAGGTCGGCTACCTCGGCGTCTCGGAGTGGACCGCCCCGCAGATCAGGCGCGCCGCCGCCCTCGCCGACGAGCTGAAGGTCCCGCTGGTCTCCAACCAGCCGCAGTACAGCCTGCTGTGGCGCATCGTCGAGGCGCGGGTCGTCCCCGAGTGCGTCGAGTCCGGCCTGAGCCAGATCGTCTTCTCGCCGCTGGCGCAGGGCGTCCTCACCGGCAAGTACCGCCCCGGCCAGGCGCCGCCTGAGTCCAGCAGGGCCGCCGCGGAGAACGCCGCGCGCTTCGTGGGCCGGTACATGTCCGATCCGGTCCTGACCGCCGTCGCCCGGCTCGAACCCATCGCCAAGGACCTCGGCGCGACCATCGCGCAGCTCTCGCTCGCCTGGGTGCTGGGCCGCCCCACCGTCGCGGCCGCGGTGATGGGCGCCTCCAGCCCCAAGCAGATCCTCGACAACGTCGCCGCCACCGAGCTCGAACTCGGCGATGACGTGCTCGCCGCCGTGGACGCCGCACTCGTGGACGACGAGCACGGCGACCTGGTCGAACGCGACCCGTCCAAGACCGCCCGCATGTTCGCCGTCATGGACGCCTGGAAGCAGGAGGGCGCTGCTCAGCGGAGCTGATCGACCAGCAGACGCGCGGCCGCCGCGGCCCCGTCGGCGCGGACCTCGGCGGCCACCGCCCTCGCCCGGGCGCCGGTCTCGGCATCCAGGGCCGTCGCGAGCGCGGCCGACAGGGACTCGGCGGTCGGCGGCCCCTCAGGAGTGGCGCCGATGCCGAGCTCGGCCACCCGGCGCGCCCAGTACGGCTGGTCCGCCATCTGCGGCACCACCACCTGCGGCGCACCGGCCCTGGCGGACGTGGTCGTCGTGCCCGCGCCGCCGTGGTGCACGACCGCGGCCACCCGGCCGAACAGGGCCCGGTGGTTGGTCTCGCCGATGAGGAAGCAGTCGTCCGCGCCGTCGACCAGGCCCAGCTCGGCCCAACCGCGCGAGACGAGCAGGCGTCGGCCGTGCGAGCGGACCGCCTCGACGGCTGCCTCGGCGGCTCCCTTCAGGACGTGCACGGGCATGCTGCCGAAGCCGACGTACACCGGCGGCTCCCCGGCGTCGAGGAACGCCTCCAACTCCTCCGACAGCGGGCGCTCGTCCGGCAGGAGCCACGCGCCGGTCCGCACGACGCCGAGCTCCGGCGCCTCCGGCATCGGCGCCAGGACCGGATCCGCGGCCAGCCACGGGTGGTCGGTGTAGACGTGGGCGCGGACATCGTCGACCGGCGGCAGGCCCAGTCCGGCCCGCTGGGCGTTGAGCGGCTCGCCGTACAGCGCGGCCATGTTCTCGGCGTGGACGTCCCACATCGTCCGGTTGTCGGCGCCGGGCGGGAACGGCCTGCCCGGCAGCGGCAGCGGCGCATGGTGCGGCGAGGGCAGCACCCCCGGTATGAAGGCGGCGAACACGTACGGGATGCCCACCCGCTCGGCGACCTCCCGCGCCCCGGCCGGAACCAGGCCGGTCGCCAGCAGCGCGTCGCACTCCGACGCCGCTTCCAGCATGCCGAGCCGCATCGCCACGAGGGCGGACGCGATCCGGCGCGCGTCGTCCATCGATCCCGGCGTCACCCCGGACACCAGTTCCCGCGCCGAGGGCCCGATCGGCACCAGCGACGCGCCGACGCCGTTCAGCAGCTTCTCGAACTCCGCGTCCGGCGGCGCGCACACCCGCACTTCCGCGCCGAGCGTCCGCAATTCCGCCGCCAGTCCCGCGAGCGGTTCGACGTCGCCCCGCGACCCGTAGGTCGACAGCAGTACCCGCATTCCACGACTCCCGTCCTGTGAAGGTTTCCGGTTCCGGACGACAATGCTGCACTAAGCCCCAGGTCATAGCCGCGACCCGCCGGAGGTCGCGGCTCGCCGGGAGTGCCGCACAATGGAGGCAAAGGGACGGGAGTCCCCCTTGCCGAGCGGCTACCGGTTGTGCGGGTCGGCGGCGTTCAGCACCGCCACGACCTGGTCGTAGTCGCCCCTGACCTCGCCGTAGCGCAGGAACTTCACCCGCTCGACCTGGATCTCGGTCGCCTCCGGCTGGGATTCGATGAGCCCCATGGTCTCCGTGACGAACTCCTCCAGCGGCATCGCGTTCGGGTTCTCCGCGTGGCCCGGCACGATGTCGGTCTGCACCGCGGGCGGCTCCAGCTCGACGACCTTGACGGAGGTGTCGGCCAGTTGGAGCCGGATCGACTCGCTGAGCATGTGGATCGCGGCCTTCGAGGCGTTGTAGCTCGGCGTGACCCGCAGCGGCGTGAACGCCAGGCCCGAGGAGACGGTCATGATCGTCGCGTCCGGCCGCGTCTGGAGGTGCTCGACGAACGCGCCGATGAGGCGGATCGGGCCGAGCACGTTGGTCGTGATGACCGAGGCCGCCGTCTCCAGGAATCCCTCGGGGCGGTGCCAGTCCTCGGCCCGCATGATCCCGGCCATAGCGATGAGCACGTTCAGCTCGGGATGGCGCGTCAGCACGTCCTTGGCGGCGGCCTCGATGCTCGCGGAGTCGGCCGTGTCGATCTGCACGGTGTCGATGCCGGGATGCTCGTCGGCGATCCGCCGCAGCAGGTCGCCGCGCCTGCCGCCGACGATGACGGTGTTGCCCTTCGCCTGGAGCTCGAGTGCGAGCGCCAGGCCGATGCCGCTGGTCGAGCCCGGAATGAAAATGGTGTTCCCTGAAATGTCCATGCCCCGATTCTGGACGGCCGGGGCCGTCTTGTGCAGAGAGCGCTTGTCGGGGGATCGGCGGTCCCTGGTTCGCGGTCGCCGCGGCGGCGGCGAGGGGCCGATACTTGGGGCATGGACCGCACAGCACTGGCCGAGTTCCTGCGCCGCCGCCGCGAGGGGCTCCAGCCCGGCGACGTCGGGCTCCCCGCGGGCGTCCGGCGCCGGGCGCCGGGCCTGCGCCGCGAGGAGGTGGCCTCGCTGGCCGCCATGTCGACCGACTACTACACCCGTCTTGAGCAGCGGCGCGGGCCGCAGCCGAGCGTGCAGATGCTCGCCTCGCTCGCCCGCGCGCTGCGCCTGACCGACCAGGAGCGGGACCACCTGTTCCGGATGGCCGGGCACAACGTCCCCGACCGGGTCTCGGACGCGAGCCACGTCGCCCCCGCGCTCCTTCGCGTGCTCGATCGCCTGGAGGACACGCCCGCGCTCATCCTGTCGAACCTGGGCGAGCCGCTCGTCCAGAACCGCATGGCCGACGCCCTGTTCGGCGACCGCTCGTCCCTGACTGGCCTGGACCGCTACGACGTCTACCGCTGGTTCACCGTCCCGGCCGAGCGGACGCGGTACCCCGCGGACGACCGGGACCGGCAGGGCCGGGCCCTGGTCTCCAGCCTGCGCGCCGTCTACGGGGCGATGGGCCCGAAGTCGAGGGCGGGGGAGCTGGTCCGCGAGCTGCGCAAGCGGTCCGAGGAGTTCGCCGAGCTGTGGGAGCGCCACGAGGTGGCCAAGCGCTTCGCCGACCACAAGACGATCGTCCACCCCGAGGTCGGTCCGATCGAGGTCGACTGCCAGGCCCTGTTCACCGAGGACCAGTCCCAGTGCCTGCTGGTGCTCACGGCCGCGCCCCGGAGCGACGCGGCCGAGAAGCTGGAACTCCTCGCCGTGCTCGGCGCCGCGGAGCAATAGTATTCATATACTTGACTACCTAAATTAATTTCTGCTATCATCCGTTTTGGGAGCGCTCCCTCCAATGAGGATCCACTCCTGCACCCTTTTCACTCGGGTCCGCCCTCGCCCGAACGGTCGTCGGCCGACCTGTTAGGCCAAAGGACATACGGACATGCGAACGAAACGAAACAGGCGACTGGCCGCCACCCTCATGGCGGCCGCGGCGCTCGGCGCCGGCGCACTGACGATCTCCACGGCGGACCTGGCACACGCCGAGGAAGGCTGCCGGGTCGACTACACCGTCGTCAACGACTGGGGCAGCGGCTTCCAGGCGAACGTCGCGATCACCGCGGGCGAGGCCATCGACGGCTGGGAGGTCGGCTGGGACTTCCCGTCCGGCACGACCGTCCAGAGCGCCTGGAACGTCGACTGGAGCCAGAGCGGCGGCGCCTTCACCGGCTCCGACGTCGGCTGGAACGCCGCCGTCGCCGCCGGGCAGACCCGCGAGGTCTTCGGCTTCATCGGCTCCGGCAGTGCCGAGGCGCCGACGTCGATCGCCGTCAACGGCGACCTGTGCGACGGGCAGACCGAGCCGAGCGACCCGGTGACCACCCCCACCGACGACCCGACCACGGACGAGCCGGACGAGCCGGGCGAGCCCGTGTCCATCATGCCGCTGGGCGACTCCATCACCGGCAGCCCCGGCTGCTGGCGCGGCAACCTGTGGGAGCTGCTGGACGACGCCGGCTACGACATCGACTTCGTCGGGTCGCTGTCCCAGGCCTGCGCCCCGACCGGCTCCGACCCCGACCACGAAGGGCACGGCGGCTACCTGGTCACCCAGTCGGTCGCGAACGGCGACACGCGGTCGTGGCTGGAGATGAACACCCCCGACGTGCTGCTGATGCACTTCGGCACCAACGACGTCTGGTCGGCGATCCCGCCCGCCCAGATCCTCGACGCCTACACCGCGATCGTGGAGGACCTGCGCGAGCTCAACCCTGACGCGATCATCCTGGTCGCCCAGATCATCCCGCTCCACCCCGACGCCTCCTTCGGCTGCACCGAATGCCCGCAGCGGGCGATCGACCTCAACGCCGAGATCCCCGGCTGGGCCGCGGGCCTGACGACCGCGCAGTCGCCGATCCACGTGGTCGACCAGTGGACCGGCTTCGACTCGGCTACCGACACGTACGACGGCGTCCACCCCGACGAGGACGGCAACGTCAAGATCGCCGCGAACTGGTTCGAGGCGCTCCAAGGCGTCCTCTAGCGGTTCCGGCCTCCAGGCGAGGCGGCGCCGGTCCCACCGGGGACCGGCGCCGCGGCGTTAACGGCTTGCGGCCCCCTCGGGAAGCCAATATGGTCACTCGCATGCTGCCTGCCGTGCACGACGAAGCGGACTGGGAGGCCGTCGTCGAGGACGACGCGGTCGTGCGCCCCGCCGCCCTCGACCTCCTCGCCCGCCTCGGCCTGGCCGAGGAGCCCTTCGAGCGCTACACCACCGGCAGCATGCCGGTATACGCGATCGGCGATTCGCGGGTGCTCAAGCTCTACCCGACCGTCTGCGCCGACTCCGCCGCCGTCGAGGCGCGCGTCCTCGAACACCTCCACGGGCGGCTCCCCGTGCCGACCCCCGAACTCCTCGCCGAGGGCGACTGCGAGAACGGCTGGCGGTACGTGCTGATGTCGCAGCTGGCGGGGGAGGGCCTGGCTCCGGCCTGGCCGCGGATCCCCGCCGCGGCCCGCGACCGCCTGGCCGAGTCGATCGGCGAAACGCTCGCGGCCATGCACGGCCTGGACACCGCGGCGCTCGGCGGATCGCTCGCCCCGCCGGACTGGCGCGCGTTCGTCGCCGAGCAGCGCTCGACGGCCGTCGAGCGGCAGCGGTCCCTCGGCCTCTGCGAACCCTGGCTCGAGCAGATCCCCGCCTTCCTGGAGTCGGTCCGCCTCGTCCACGGCGACGGCCGCAGCCTGCTGCACACCGAGGTCATGCGCGAGCACCTGCTCGTCGACCCGCGCACCTGGGCGCCGAGCGGCCTGTTCGACTTCGAGCCCGCCATGATCGGCGACGGCGCCTACGAGTTCGCCGCGGTCGGCGTCTACACCGCCCTTGGCGACACGCGCTTCCTCGACCGGATCATGGCCGCCTACGGCCGGGCGTTCACGCCGGACGAGGTGCTCGCCCAGCTGCTCCTGCACATCGAGGGCAACCTGCCCCGCTACTTCAAGATCCTGCCCGAGCCGCCCGAGCCGACCCTGGAGTCGATGGCGGCGACCTGGTTCGGCACCGACTGACCTGACCCGGCGACGCGTCGCCCCGCCCTGCCGCGCCCCGAGAACGGCCCGAAAATTCCGGAGGTGTCCGGTCGAATCTCGGCGCGAAGTTCGGGCGAGTGTCGGTCTGCCTCATGTCCCGCATGGACATATGCAGATAAAACGCTTCTTTAGGAAGTTCGGCTCTCAGATATATTTTTCGGTGAATTACCGGTATTTATTGACAAGACCATAAAACCCGGACATACTGGCCTCATCGACAGGCATCGATAGATTTCGATGCTGGTCGCCCGAGCGGCCCGGCATGCCGGTCATCGACCTCAGGGCGACCGGCCGACACCCTCACCGCGCCGCGCAGGCGCGCCTCGGCCGCCGTCGGGCCCCGCCACGCGGGCCGGTCCACCACCGGCCCCCACAAAGGAGGAAGCATGTCCAAGGACAAACCCGCGATCAGCCGCCGAGGCATCCTGCTCGGCGGCGCCGGCGCCCTCGCGCTGGGCTCGTCGGCGCTGCTGGCGAGCGGCACCGCCCACGCCCAGCAGACCATCACCACCAACCAGACGGGCACCCACAACGGCTACTACTACTCGTTCTGGACCGACACCCAGGGGACGGTCTCCATGACCCTCGGCTCCGGCGGGAACTACAGCACCCAGTGGAACGGGACGAACAACTTCGTCTGCGGCAAGGGCTGGAGCAACGGCGGGCGCCGGAGCGTGAACTACAGCGGCTGGGTCAACCACGGCAGCAACGGCTACCTGGCGCTCTACGGCTGGACTTCCAACCCGCTGGTGGAGTACTACATCGTCGAGTCCCACGGCCCGTACAACCCCAGCAGCGGCGGCCAGACGCTCGGCACGGTCAGCGCCGACGGCGGCACGTACGACATCGTCAAGTCCATGCGGTACAACGCCCCGTCGGTGGAAGGCGACAACAAGACCTTCCCGCAGTACTGGAGCGTCCGGCAGAGCGCCCGGAGCAGCGGCACCATCAACACCGGCACCCACTTCGACGCGTGGGCCCGCGCCGGGCTGAACCTCGGCTCCTTCAGCTACTACATGATCATGGCCACCGAGGGCTACCAGAGCAGCGGCAGCTCCGACATCACGGTGAGCTGACCGCGAAAGCGGGCGGGGGCCCTCCGGGCGCTGGGCCCCTGCCCGCCGGACCGCCCGGCGTCCTTCACGGGCGGAAGGTAGGAGGCGCGGCCCGGGTTGCCGACCGCAATCCGGGCCGCCATGCCGTCCGCCGAGACGTCTCCATTCGACGGGCATCTTGCGGCGCTCGCATCGATCCGGCAACGCCGTTCGACGCGTGTGACGCGAGTGCATTTGACAAAGTTGGGTCTTCCAACTTAGTCTGGTATCGAGAGGTGTCGATAAGTCCTGTGTGGATTCACCTCTCGGACATCGTCTACAGATATGGAGGAGTCTCATGCGAGACGCGATGCGATGGACCCGAAGACGGGTCGTATTGGCCGTGTCGTCCATTGCCGCCGTGTTCGTCGGACTCGGGGTCGCACTGCCGATGGCCGCCCAGGCGGCCGAAGGGTGCGAGGTTGACTACACGGTCCAGAACCAGTGGCCCGGCGGCTTCACCGCGAACGTGAACGTGACCAACCTCGGCGACGCCATCGACGGCTGGGAGCTGTCGTGGACCTTCCCGTCGGGGCAGCAGGTCACCCAGGCGTGGAACGCCACGGTCACCGCCTCGGGCGGGCAGACCACCGCCACCGACGCCGGTTACAACGCCTCGATCGCGAGCGACGCCTCGGTCGGCTTCGGCTTCAACGGATCCTGGTCGGGCGGCAACGCCGAACCGACCGACTTCACCCTCAACGGCGTCCTGTGCACCGGAGGCGTCGAGCAGCCGACCGACCCGACGACGACCACGCCGCCGCCGACCGGCGACACCGACGCCATGGCGACCGTCGAGGCGATGCAGCCCGGCTGGAACCTCGGCAACTCGCTCGACTCGGTCGGCGCCGACGAGACCGCGTGGGGCAACCCGCGCATCACCCAGTCGCTCATCCACAACGTGGCCGCCCAGGGCTACAACAGCATCCGGATCCCGATCACCTGGGACAACCACCAGGGCTCGGCGCCCGACTACACCATCGACCCGGCATACCTCGACCGCGTCGAGGAGGTGGTCAATTGGGCGCTCGCCGAAGACCTGTACGTGCTCATCAACATCCACCACGACTCGTGGATCTGGGCCGCGGACATGCAGTCCAACCACGACCAGGTGGTCGCCCGCTTCAACTCGATCTGGACCGACGTGGCCGACCGCTTCACAGACGCCTCGCCGAAACTCCTGTTCGAGAGCCTCAACGAGCCGCAGTTCAACAACGTCGACGACGCCACCGCCCACGGCCTGCTGGACGAGCTCAACACCTCGTTCCACCAGATCGTGCGCGACTCGGGCGGCAACAACGCCACCCGCGTCCTGGTGCTGCCGACGCTGTTCACCAACGCCGGGCAGACCCACCTCGACGCGCTGACCGACACGATCACCGCGCTCGACGACCCCAATCTGGCCGCGACCGTGCACTACTACGGCTTCTGGCCGTTCAGCGTGAACATCGCCGGATACACCACGTTCAACGACGAGGTCCGCCAGGACATCATCGACAACTTCGACCGCGTCCACAACGAGTTCGTCGCAGCCGGCATCCCGGTCATCATCGGCGAGTTCGGCCTGCTCGGCTTCGACCAGCACACCGGCACCATCGAGCAGGGCGAGATGCTGAAGTTCTTCGAGTTCGTCGGCTACTACGCCCGGCAGAAGAACCTCACCCTCCAGATCTGGGACAACGGCCAGCACTTCGACCGGACCGCGTTCGAGTGGCACGACCCCGAGCTGTTCGCGATGCTCGAGGCCAACCGCACGACGCGTTCGAGCACCGCCTCCTCGGACCAGGTGTTCGTCGAAGCCGCCGGCGCCGTCGCCGACGCGACGCTCACGCTCGACCCGAACGGCAACACCTTCGAGGGGCTGCGCAACGGCGACACCGAACTGACCGAGGGCACCGACTACACGGTCTCGGGCGACCAGCTCACCATCAAGGCCGCCACGATCACCGATCTGGTCGGCTCCGGCGAGTACGGCGTCAGGGCCGACCTGTACGCCGACTTCTCGGACGGCGCCCCGTGGCGGATCAGCGTGGTCAGCTACGACGCCCCGACGGTGCAGGCCGCCTCCGGGACGACGAGCGGCTTCGCGATCCCGACGCGGTTCCGCGGCGACCAGCTCGCCACCATGGAGGCCGTGTACGCCGACGGCAGCGGCAACGCCGGCCCGCAGAACTGGACCCCCTACAAGGAGTTCAGCCACACCTTCGAGCCGGATTACGACGCCGGCACGATCACGCTGACCCCGGAGTTCTTCGCCGAGGTCACCGACGGCAAGCAGGTGACCCTCACGTTCCACTTCTGGAGCGGCGAGACTCTCACCTACACCATCACCAAGTCCGGCACCTCCGTCACCGGTTCGACCGGCTGACGCGGGGACGTTCGGCAGGGGGCCGGTCGCTTCACCAGGAGCGACCGGCCCCTTGCCGCATGACGCTCGACGCCGAGGCGAGCGGCCGCCGGAGGATTCGGGTAAGGTTCGTCCCATCTGGTCAGTCCCCCTCGCCCTCTTCGCGAAAGTGCTCCGCATGATGCGACTCCCCCGACTCGCCGCCCCGCTCCTCGCCGCCGCCCTGCTGCTGTCCGGCTGCGGTGCGGGGCAGGCCGCCGCGGACTCGGCGGCGGACGAAGGCTGCCCCGAATCGGGGTTGCAGGTGTCGGTGACGCCGACCGGCGAGGCGGCCGGGAAGCGCTTCCTCGCCATCGGGCTGGTCAACTGCGACGACGTGCCGCACGTGCTCGACAGCTACCCCAATGTCGGCGTCTTCGGCGGGAACATCACCATCAGCCGCGACGGCAACGAACCCGAGTCGGTCACGGTCGATCCCGGCGGGGCGCTCATCGCGCCGCTCGCGTGGGACACCGTCCCCGAAAGCACCGACGAGGACACCCTCACGGTCGACCGGCTGCTCATCAACGCGCTGCCCGAGTACCAGGGGTACGAGGTCGCCGTCGAGCCGAGCTTCGAGCTCTACGTCGACCAGGTGCTCGACCTCGGCGCCTGGCAGAACCCCGCCGAGGACGCGCCGCCCGAACCGGTCGAGACCGAGACCCCCGAGCCTGGGCCGGTCGAGACCGGCGAATGCCCCGAGACGGGCTTCCGGATCACCGTCTCGCAGGGCAGCGCGGCCATGGGCCTGCGGACCGCCGGGATCGAACTGGTCAACTGCGGCGAGAAGGCGATCGAGGTCAACGGCTACCCGGTCGTCGGCGTGCCCGGCGACGGCGCACTGCTCGACGTCGAGGTCCACCAGGGCTCCGACCGGATCACCGACCCCGGCCCCACCCCGCTCACGGTCGAGCCCGGCGACTCGATCAGCGCGGGCATGCTGTGGCGCAACAAGGTCGAGTCGTCCGACCCCGCCGACGTCGTCAACGCGACCCGGCTCGTCATGACCTATGCCGAAGGCGCGCCGACCGTCGTCGTCGAACCCGAAGCCACGATCGACCTCGGCACCACCCGCTACCTGGAGGTCACCGCCTGGCGCTGAGGCGCCGGGCCGCGACAGGAACGGCGCTCACCTCGTGCGGGTAAGCTGGCCGCCGGGCTAGCAGAAGGAGCGGACATGTCGAACCTCAAAGTCTTGTTCATCGGCGGCAGCGGCATCATCAGCACCTCGTGCGTGCACGAGGCGGTGCGCCAGGGCATGGACGTCACCGTGCTCAACCGCGGCACGAGCAAGCTCCGCCGCCTGCCCGACGGCATCACCAGGCTCACCGCCGACTCGAACGACCCCGACTCGATGCGCGAGGCGATCGGCGACACCTATTACGATGCCGTCGTCAACTGGGTCAACTTCGTGCCCGACCAGGTGCGGCGCGATATCGACGTGTTCGGCGGCCGCTGCGGCCAGTACGTCTTCATCAGTTCGGCCTCGGCCTACCAGACCCCGCCGACCCGCATGCCGGTCGTGGAGTCCACGCCGCTGAAGAACCCCGAATGGCAGTACTCGCGCGACAAGATCGCCTGCGAAGAACTCCTGGTCAAGGCCTACCGCCAGGACGACTTCCCGATGACGATCGTGCGGCCCTCCCACACCTACGACGAGACGCTCCTGCCCTTCGAGGCCAAGTGGAACGTCATCGAGCGGATGCGGGCGGGCAAGCCCGTCGTCGTCCACGGCGACGGCACCTCGCTGTGGACCATCACGCACAGCCGCGACTTCGCCGTCGGCCTGGTCGGCCTGCTCGGCAAGGAGGCCGCCATCGGCGAGCCGTTCCACATCACCGGCGATGAGGCCCCGTCGTGGAACCGGATCTTCGAGGACGCCGCGGCCGCCGCGGGCGTCGCCGATCCCAAGCTCGTGCACATCGCCACCGAGACGATCGCCGCCGCGATCCCCGAGTGGGGGCCGGGCCTGCTGGGGGACAAGGCGCACACGATGATCTTCGACAACTCGAAGCTCAAGCGCCTCGTGCCGGCCTTCGGCCAGTCCACGACGCCGTTCAAGCTCGGCATCCGCGAGGTCGTCGACTGGTACGACGCTCACCCCGAGCAGCGGGCCGTCGACCCCGGCGTCGACGAGCTCCAGGACCGCCTCATCGAGGCGTTCGGCCCCCGGCCGCTCTGAGCCGAGAAGGAGAAAGGAGTCGCGATGTCGGTGAAGCCGCGCGGGAACTACGGCGTGGACGCCCCGTGGGTGCCGTGGTTGTGGATCGGGATCGCCGCGGTGTCGGCCGGCGGGGCCATCGGATTCGGCCTGTGGCGCGCGGGATGGTGGTCGGCCGCGCTGGCCTGGTACTTCGTCGCGGCCACGGTCTTCTGCCTCACCGGCGCGGCCTTGTACTGGCATGCCTCGCTGCGCGGGAAGTTCGTCATCTGGGACCGCCTGCTGCGGCGTATCTCTCTGGCTCCTCACGCGCGGGTCCTCGATCTGGGCTGCGGGCGTGGCGCGGTCGCGATCATGGTCGCCTCCAGGTTTCCCGATGCGACCGTGACCGGCATCGACCTATGGCGAACCGGCGACCAATCCGGCAACTCGCGTGACGCCACCGAGCGCAACACCGCACTGAACGCGGTCGATGCGCGGGTAGCGCTCGACACCGGCGACATGACGCGCCTGCCTTACCCCGATGGGACCTTCGCCCTGGTGACGGCCAGCCTGTCGATCCACAACGTCCCCACGGCCGAGGGGCGCCGAGCGGCGATCGAGGAGGCCGTGCGCGTGCTCGCACCGAGCGGCCGGATCCTCATCGCCGACATCCAGCGCACCGGCGAATACGCCGCCGAGCTCCGGCGGCTCGGCTTGACCACGACCGGCCCCACTCCACTCGGCTGGCGTACCTGGTGGACCGGTCCATGGATGGCCACCGCGGAACTCGACGCCACGCGATAGGCGCGGCTAACGCAGCGCCGGAACCGCGAACGTCAGCGTCCCGGCGTCGGCGTCGAGCGTCGCCGGGACGCCCAGCGGCACCGTCCACGACGGCGTGCAATGGCCGAAGCCGACGCCTTCGAGGATCGGGACGCCCAGGTCGCCCAAGCGGTCCATGACCACGGCACGGACCTCGTCCTCGGGGCCGCAGTCGATCCACGAGCCCAAGGCGATGCCCGCGACGCCGTCCAGCAGACCCGATCGGCGCAGCTGCGTCAGGTAGCGGTCGAGCCGGTAGTCCTCCTCCGCGGTGTCCTCCAGCAGCAGGATGCCGCCCGCGCCGTCCGGGCGGTCCTCGCCGGTGCCGACGCTGGAGGCGAGCAGGCTGAGGCAGCCGCCGAAGGTGACCCCCTCGGCCCGGCCCGACACGAGCGCGCGAGCGGTCGGCGGCGCCAGCTTCCGCACCGCCTCGGGCTCGAACAGCGTCCGCCGCAGATGCTCCCTGGTCGCCGTGTCGTCGATGAACGCCGACCACGTCGGCATCGGCCCATGAAGTGTTGCCACGCCGAGGTTGACCGCGAGCGCCTCGTGCAGGGCCGTCGCGTCGCTGAACCCTATGTAGACCTTCGGCTCGGCCCCTCGCAGCGCCTCCCAGTCGACGAAGTCGAGCATCCGCTGGGCCCCGTAACCGCCCCTGGTCGAGACGACCGCCGCGAAACCCGGGTCGCTCCAAGCCTGTTGGAGATCGGCGGCGCGCGCTTCGTCGCTCCCGGGCAGATACGCCAGGCGCGGATGCAAGCCGTTGACGTACGGCATGACCACCGGGTCGAGGCCCCACTCCCGCAGGATCGCCAGGCCCGCCGCCATCCGGTCCTCGGGAGCCGCGCTGCTGGGGGAGACGACCGCGACCCGGTCGCCCGCCCTGAGCCGCCGCGGCCTGCGCAGCGCCTCGATCACGGCCGCAGCTCCAAGTCCGCGCCCTCCGGCGCCGCGAAGCCGAACACCTCCGCGTACAGCGCGTGCTCGGCGAGGAGCGCGCTGACGATGGTGGACGCCCTGCGGAAGCCGTGCTGCTCGCCCTCATAGGCCAGATAGGCGTGCGGCACGCCCCGGCCCGCGATGCGCTCCAGCAGCAGCTCGCAGTTCTCCGGCGGGCAGATCGCGTCCTCCAGGCCCTGCAGCAGGATGAACGGCGCCGAGATCCGCTCGGGGTGGTTGACCGGCGAGCGCTCGCGATAGCGCTCCGGCACCTCCTCGTACGGGCCGACCAGGGACGTCAGGTACTGCGACTCGAAGTCGTGCGTCCCGATGCCGAGCCACCCGGCGAGGTCGAGGATCGGGTACATGATCGTCGCGCAGGCGTAGAGCCCTTCGGCCGCAGGCGAGGTCAGCGACGCCGCCGACGTCCAGCCGCCCGCGCTGCCGCCCCTGACCGCCAGGCGCGACCGGTCGGCCGTGCCCTCGTCGGCGAGCGCCCTCGCCACGGCCGCGCAGTCCTCGACGTCCACGACGCCCCACTGCTCCCGCAGCCGGTCGCGGTACTCGCGCCCGTAACCGGTCGAGCCGCCGTAGTTCACCTCCACCACGCCGATGCCCCGCGAGGTGAAGTAGGCGATCTCCAGATCGAGGACGGAACGCACGCTCCCGGTCGGACCGCCGTGGACCCACACGGCGAACGGCGGCGCCTCGCCTTCGGGCGCTTCGTATCCGGGGCTCAGCGGCCGGTAGACGTGCGCGTGGACGTCGCGCCCGCCCGGCCCGGCGAAGGTCCGGTGCTCGGGCACGGGGTAGTAGGCCGGATCGACGCGGTCGGCGTGAGCGCCCCCGATCACCTCGGCCGCGCCGGTGGCGGTGTCCCAGGAGACGACCTCGTAGTCGCGCGTCGGACTGGCGGCCAGTCCCACGACCCGCTCGCCGTGCGCGACGAGCGCCGGGGCCCACTCGGTCCAGGGGCCGGGCGCGTCGGCCATCGCGCCGATGTCGGGGTCGAGGACGCCGAGCCGGCCCTCGCCCTTGCCGCGGATGCAGGCGATCCGGCCGTTGGCGAGGACCGCGAACCACTTCGAGCCGATGGTCCACATCGGCCCCGAGAACTCCTGCTCGGCCGGGTACAGCTCCGTCGCCTCGCCCGAGACAGGGTCGATGCGGTGCAGGTTCCACCAGCCGGTGCGGTCGCTCGCGGCCACGAGCGAGCCGTCGGGGGCCCATTCGACCTGCGGGATGGACTCCCCGCCGCCTCCGGCGACGGTCCGCGCGTTCGCGAGCGCCCCCTCGGCGGTGAGGTCGGCGACGCGCAGTTCCGTCGCGTCCCACGGCATGTCCGGGTGGTTCCACGCGATCCACGCCGCCCGCGTCCCGTCATCGCTGATCCGCGGCCCGGTGGTGAACCGGTAGGAATCACTGGTCAGCTCGCGCACCGCCGAGCGGTCGTCGGCGGCCGAGCCGTCCAGCGGCACGGCGGCGATCACCCGGCGCACGTCGGTCGGCCGCTCGCCGGTGAACTCCTCCAGCACCGCCCACACCTCGCGCCCGCCCGGGGCCACGGCCATGTCGCACCACCGCAGCCCGGCCGGGAGCCGCGGGACCGGCGTCAACGGCCGCGGCTCGGCGTCCCCGTCCGGCTCGAACCGGTAGAGCCGCTGGTCGCCGAAGTGCGAGAACACGATCAGCGGGCCGTCTTCGGCCATGAGCCCGACCCATGGCGTCCCGCCGTACTCGTGGACGCGATTGCGCGCGTTCCACGGTTGGGGCAGCGCTGTCGCGGTGGACCCGTCGGCGCGGCGGCGCACCAGGGCCCGCCGCCCGCCCTCGGCCGGGCGCGGCTCGGTCCACCACACCTCCTCGCCGACCGCCCCGAGGAAGGCCGGGCGGCCGTCGTCCGCCGCGACGAGTTCGGCGCTGATCGGGGACTCCCAAGTCCCGTAAGGAGCGATGGCCATGTTCTGCGTCCTTTCGCCTACGCCGCGCGCAGGAAGTCGTCGAGCACTCGCACCCCGAAGCGCAGGCCGTCGGCGGGCACCCGTTCGTCCACCCCGTGCGCCAGCTTGCCGTAGCCGAACTCGGCGGGCAAGCGCAGCGGCGAGAATCCGTAGCCGACGATGCCCAGCCGCGAGAACTGCTTGGCGTCGGTCCCGCCCGACATGCAGTACGGGACGACGCGCGCCTCGGGGTCGAACCGTTCGATCGCCGAGCGCATCGCCGCGAACGTCGGCGAGTCCACCGGCGCGCCGAGCGGCACGGTGCGGTGCTGGAACTCCCAGTCCACTTCGGGACCGGTCAGCTCGTCCATCGTCGCGACGAACTCGTCCTCCCAGCCGGGCAGCATCCGGCCGTCCACCTGCGCGGCGGCGTGCCCCGGGACGACGTTGACCTTGTAGCCGGCCTCGAACACGGTCGGGTTGGCGCTGTTGCGCAGCGTCGACTCGACCAGCTGCGCGGCCGGGCCGAGCTTCGCCAGCAGGTCGTCGGCGTCGAACTCCTCGGCGTCCAGGTCCACGTCGACGCCGTACACCGCCGCCAGCTCGGTCAGCGCGGCGCGCACCGTCGGCACCGGCCGCACCGGCCAGCGGTGCCGCCCGATGCGCGCAATGGCCTCGGCGAGGATCACGACCGCGTTGTGCGGGTGGGCCTTCGAGCCGTGCCCGGCCGTGCCGCGGGCGGTCAGCCGCAGCCACGCGGTGCCGCGCTCGCCCGCCCCGACCGGGTAGATCCGCAGGCCGTCGCCGCCGTGGAAGGTGAACCCGCCCGACTCGCTGATGCCCTCGGTGCAGCCCTCGAACAGCGCCCCGTGCCGCTCGGCGAGGAACCCCGCGCCGTACTCGGCGCTGGCCTCCTCGTCGGCGGTGAACGCCACGACGACGTCCCGCCTCGGCCGCACCCCGGCCCTGGCCCAGGACCGCACCGCGGCCAGGACCATCGCGTCCATGCCCTTCATGTCGAGCGCGCCGCGGCCCCACACGATCCCGTCGCGGATCGCTCCGGAGAACGGGTCGACCGACCAGTCGTCGGCCTCGGCGGGCACGACGTCGAGGTGGCCGTGCACCAGCAGCGCGTCGGCGGACGGGTCGGTCCCGGCGATCCTGGCGACCACGTTCGAGCGCCCCGGCGCCTTCTCGAGGATCACCGGCTCGGCGCCCGCCTCGGCGAGGCGCTCGGCGGCGTACTCGGCGGCCTCCCGCTCGCGGCCGTCGCCGCCGCCCCGGTTCGTGGTGTCGATGCGGATCAGCTCGGAGGTGAACCGCACGGCCTCCTCCAGCGCCCGCTCGTCAATGGCCGGCCCAAGCTCAGTCATGCTCCTCCTTCGGACGGCCCTTCACGCCGCCGCCCGCCGCTCGATCGGATGCAGGTGGCACGCCGAGTCGTGCCGCGACGCGTCGGCGGGCAGCACCGCGAGGTCCTCACTCTCGCACCGGCCCGCGACCGCCGAGGCCCGCCCCGAGGCGAACTCCTGGCAGCGCGGCCGGAACCGGCAGCCGCCGGGGATCCGCGCCGCGTCCGGCAGCTCTCCGGACAGGACGATCGGCTCCGGCAGCGGCGAGTCCGGCAGGACCGACACCAGCGCCCGCGTGTACGGGTGCCGCGGGTCGGTCAGCACCTGCTCGACCGGGCCCTGCTCGACGATCCGCCCGAGGTACATGATCGCGATCCGGTCGGCGATGCTCCAGGCCAGTCCCAGGTCGTGGGTGATCACCAGCGCGCCCAGGTCCATCTCGTCGCGCAGGCGCAGCAGCAGCGCGAGGATCTCGCCGCGCACCGACGCGTCCAGGCTCGCCACCGGCTCGTCGGCGATGATGATGCTCGGGTCCAGGACCAGCGCGCCCGCGATCACCGCGCGCTGGCGCTGGCCGCCGGAGAGCTCGTGCGGGTAGGACAGGAAGAACTTCTCGGCGGGCCGCAGCCCGGCCCGCGAGAGCGCGCCCGCGACCCGCCCGGCCTCGTCGTCGTGGATGCCGTGGATGCGCAGCCCCTCGGCCACCGCGTCGTAGATCGTGTGGCGCGGGTTCAGGGCCCCCGTCGGGTCCTGGAGGATCAGCTGGACGCTGCGCCGGTAGGCCTTCAGCGCCTTCGTGGAGTAGCGCAGCGGCTCGCCGCCGAACGAGACCGATCCCCGCGTCGCCCGCTCCAGCCCCAGCAGCGTGCGCGCCAGCGTCGTCTTCCCGCAGCCCGACTCGCCCGCCAGCGCGACGATCTCGCCGGGCGCCACGTCGAGGTTGACGCCGTCGACCGCGCTGGCCGTCCCCCCGCCCGGCAGGCCGAAGTCCACGCCGAGGTCCCTTGCGGACAACAGCGGTGATGTCACTGCGGTCCCTCCTTCTCCGTCGAGGCGATCGGGCCGCCGGCCTGGGCCACGAAGCAGGCGCTGTGCCTGGTGCCGGTGTCCGGCAGCGCCAGCAGCCGCGGCTCGGACGCCGCGCACTCGGCGACCGCGACTGCGCAGCGCGGCCGGAACGAGCAGCCCGGCGGCAGATCCGCCGGGTCCGGCGGATCCCCGGCCAGCCCGCCCGGCCGCTTGCGGGACGCCGCGTCGCCGATGACCGGGAACGCCGCCCCCAGCGCCGCCGAGTACGGGTGGCGGGCGTTCGCGAACAGCTCGCCCGCGGGGCCGAGCTCGACGACGCGCCCGGCGTACATGACCGCGGCCCGGTCGCACGTCGCCGACAGCACCGACAGGTCGTGGCTGATCATCACCAGCCCGACGCCGCGCTCCGCGACGAGGCCCGTGATGAGCTCCAGCACCTGGGCCTGCACCATGACGTCGAGCGCGGTGGTGGCCTCGTCGGCGACGATCAGCTCCGGGTCGCAGGCCAGCGCCATGGCGATCATGACCCGCTGGCGCTGCCCGCCGGAGAGCTCGTGCGGGTAGTTCCGCGCCCGCGAGGGCGGCAGGCCGACCAGTTCGAGCAGCTCGGCGGCCCTGCGGGCGGCCTCGGCCCTGGTGACGTCCTCGTGCACCAGGATCGGCTCGGCGATCTGCGGGCCGATCCGCTGCACCGCGTTGAGCGAGTGCATCGCCCCCTGGAAGACGATCGAGGCCCCGACCCACCGGACGGCGCGCAGCCGCCCCCAGCCCATCGTGAGCACGTCCTCCCCGTCGAGCAGGATCTCGCCGGTGACGGTCGCGCTCGGCGGCAGCAGCCGCAGGATCGCCATCGCCAGCGTGGACTTCCCGCAGCCCGACTCGCCCGCGATGCCGAGCGTCTGCCCCGCCTCCAGCGCCAAGTCCACGCCCCGCACGGCCGGGACCGCGCCGCGGGAGGTGCGGTAGGTGACGTCGAGGTCGCGGATCTCCAGCAGCGTCACGGCGCCTCACCTCGCAGACGGGGATTGAACACGGCCTCCAGCGCCCTGCCGCACATCATGAACGCGGCCACGACCACGAGGATCGCCAGACCCGGCGGCAGCAGGTACCACCAGGCGTGCGCCGAGACCGCGCCGTTGTTGGACGCCCGGTTGAGGATCGAGCCCCACGAGACCACGTTCGGGTCGCCCAGGCCGAGCCACGCCAGCGAGGATTCCATGAGGATCGCCGAGGGCACCAGCAGCGTCGCGCTCGCCAGCACCAGCGGCAGCACGTTCGGCAGTATGTGGCGCGTCATCTGGTGCCAGTGCCCGGCGCCGAGCGCCCGGGCCCGTTCCAGGTAGGGCCTGGCCTGCACCGTCAGCGTCTGCGCGCGCACCAGGCGCGCCGTGCCCGACCAGGACACGATCGCGATGACGGTGACCGTGGTGGCGACGCTGCGCCCCAGCACGGCCAGCAGCGCGATCGCCACCACCAGGCTCGGCAGCACCATGAACCAGTCCGAGACGCGCAGCGCGATCCACCCGTACCAGCCGCCGACGTGGCCGCTGGTGATTCCCACGAGCGTGCCGACGAGGATCGCCGCGACCGTCGCGGTCAGACCGATGACCAGCGAGAGCCTCGTGCCCCACAGCGTGAGCGCCAGGACCGAGCGGCCCGTCTCGTCGGTGCCGAGCCAGAACTCGGCGCTCGGCGGCTCCATGCGCCCGCCGGTGGCCTGCGTGACGCTGAGCGCCGAGGCGTCGATCAGGAGCGGCGCGGCCACGGCCAGGACGACGATGAGGCCCAGGAGCACCAGGCCGACCATGCCGCTGCGCTGCGTCCGGTAGTCGCGCCACGCGCGCGCCATCGCGCGCCTGCGCCTGGCCCAGGTCACCGCGCGCGGTGAGAGCGATTGCGCCTGAGTGCTCATGACTTGCGGATCCTCGGGTCGATGAACCAGTACAGGATCTCCGCGCCCAGCACCGCGACGATCGTCGAACTGGAGAACAGGACGAACAGGGCCTGGAGCATCGGCCGGTCGGGGTAGAAGATCGAGGAGACGAACAGGCTCCCCAGGCCCGGCCAGCTGAAGACCGTCTCGGTGACGATCGCGCCGTTGACGATGCCGCCGATCGCCAGGAACACCAGCGTGATCGTCGGCAGCAGCGCGTTCGGCACGGCGTGCCTGCGGCGCACCGCGTCGTCCCGCAGGCCCTTGGCGCGGGCGGTGGTGAGGTAGTCGGCGCCGACCTCGTCGAGGATCGAGGAGCGCATGACCATCAGGTAGCCCGCGTACACCACGGCCGTGTAGGTGAGCACCGGCAGCACCAGGTGGTGTCCGATGTCGAGCGCCTGCGGCAGGAACTCGTCCGGCGTGCTCGGCGAACGCATCCCGTTGACCGGGAACAGCCCCAGGTAGCGGGCGAAGACCAGGATGGCGATCATGCCGAGCCAGAACGTCGGCGCCGAGTACAGCAGGAGCCCGGTCGTCACGTGCGCGCGGTCGAACCGGCTGCCCTGCTTCCAGCCAGCCCGGGTGCCGATCCAGAAGCCGAGCAGCACGGCGAGGACGACGCCGGTGCCCGCCAGCAGCAGCGTGGCCGGGAGCCGTTCGAGGACCAGTTCGGAGATCGGGCGGCGGAACTGGAGCGAGGTGCCCAGGTCGCCGGTCAGCGTGCCGGTGATGTAGTCCAGGAACTGGTTCCACATCGGCTGGTCCAGGCCCAGCTCGGCGCGCATCGCCTCCCGCTGCTCGGGGGTGACCGGGCGCTCGCGGGTGAGCTGGTCGATCGGGTCCCCGGCGATGAGCCGGAAGATGAAGAACGAGGAGAACAGCACCAGCAGCAGGGACACGGCAGCACCGCTGACGTGTTTGAGCAGGTAGCGGCCGAAACCCGTGGTGACGCGGCCGGTAGGCGCGGTTCGGGTCCCCGCTGCCGGTGCCTGTTCCGCGGACGGGTCCCGATCGGGGCTCCCGTCCGCGGAGGGTCGATGGGCGGTCATCTCACTCTCGCTCGTCGGCGGTGCTCCTGCGCCGCATGAAGAGGAGGACCCCGCCCGCTATCAGGACCACGACGACCGCGCCCGCGCCGATGAGCACGCCGGTGGAGACGCCGCCCTCGTCGCCGCTTCCCTCGACCGGGGTGGCCGAGAGGTAGGCCCACGCGAAGCCCTGCTGGCCGGTGATCATGCCGCCCTCGGCGGGTTGCGTCCGCAGGTCCGTCACCTTGTCGTGGTTGTAGGCCTCCAGGACGTTCTGGTAGTAGAGCCAGATGACCGGCGCGTCCTCGTAGAGGATCCGCTGCTGCTCCTTGACCAGCTCGGCGCGGGCGTCGGGGTCGGGCTCGACCATCTGCTGCGCGTGGAGGGCGTCGTACTCCTCGTTGCAGTAGAAGTTCTCGTGCGAGCGCTCCGAGCCGTCGGTGGTGGTCGGCAGCACCGCGCAGGTGTGCATGGCCAGCATCTCGGTCGGGTTGGGGCCCACGCCCCAGCCGGAGAAGGCGATGTCGTACTCGCCGAGGTAGACCAGGTCGTTCAGCGAGCCCTGCTCGATCGGCTCGGGCACGGTCTCGATGCCGATCTCGCTCCACCACTCGGTGACGTACTCGACGACGTTGGCGTAGTCGGTGTTGTCGGCGTGGTAGTAGAAGCGGAAGCTGAGCCGCTCGCCGCCGCCGGGCATGGTGCGGACGCCGTCCTCGCCGCGCTCGTATCCGGCCTCGTCGAGCATCCGGTTGGCCTCGTCGAGGCTGAACTGGACGAGCTCGTCGCCGCCGTCCCAGTGCCACTGCTCGAAGATCGCCGGGATGATCGACACGGCCGGGTCGCCGTTGCCCGCCAGGACCTTGTCGACCAGCTCCTGCTTGTCGATCGCGGTGTGCAGCGCCTGGCGCACCACCGGGTCGCGCAGGGCCGGGTGGCCGTCGCCGTACAGCTCGCGGTCGGCGGTCTGGGCGCCGTGGTTGAGGATCAGCGAGACGAACCGGCGGCCCTGGGCGTTGTTGACCGTGATGTGGTCCTGCTCCCCGAGGGCCTCGGCCTGGGCGGGGTTGAGGCCGTTGACGATGTCGACCTCGCCGGCCTCCAGGGCGGCGACGGCGGCGTCGCCCTCGCTGTAGTAGTCGTAGACGACCTCGTCGAAGGCGGGCGCGCCGTCCCAGTAGTCCTTGTTGGCGCTCAGGCGGACGAACTCGTCGGTGCGGTACTCGCTGACCTGGAAGGGGCCGGAGCCGACCAGGGGCAGCTGGTCGTTGGCGTCGTCGGCCGAGGGATCGGGGTAGGTCTCCCAGACGTGCTTGGGGACGATGAAGACCCCCGCGTTGAGGATCTCGGCGGGGGCGGCCTCCTTGAGCGTCAGCACGAAGGTGGTCTCGTCGGGGGCCTCGGCGCTGACGAGGTTGCCAGCGAAGTCGATGTTCCAGTCGTGGATGGCGGGGTTGCTGATGAGCAGGTCGTAGGTGTAGGCCACGTCCTCGGCGGTCAGGGGCTCGCCGTCGGACCAGGTGACGCCCTCGCGGACGGTGAAGGTCCACGTCAGGCCGTCATCGCTCTCCTCCCATTCGGTGGCCAGGCCGGGCACGGGCTGGTAGTCGTCGGCACCGGTCCTGATGAGAGTGTCGTACGTCATCATGTTGGTGTTGTAGGTGATGACGTAGCGGGACTTGAAGGGGTTGAAGGTGTCGACCTCCTGGTCGGTGGCGACCAGCAGCCGGTCGACGTCGTCCTCGTCCTGCGCGGCGGCCTGCGTCGACGTCGCGGTGAGGATGCCGGCGGACAGCGCCAGCACGCCTCCGGCGGCCATGAGCCGCCGCGTCATCGGTCTGGTTCTCATGAGGGGCAGTACCTCGCATTCGGATCCGAACGGATCGGTCTCCGGTCGTCGGGCTTCGGTACGGAACAGGATGACGGAAATATTCTTCTCTTGTCAATGTTACGGAGAAAGTTTTCAACCATGGCGACGCTTGCGGTCACCTATGCGAATAGCTCGGTGCATCGCTGCTGCGGTCTCCGGTGAGTGTCACGGTTCGCAGCCGACGCCGTCACCGTCGCGGTCGAGGTGGTTGCCGTAGCCGGGATCGCCGACGTGGATGGGTGCGGCGCCGGCGGCGCGGACGGCGTCGCAGTTCTCGTAGTAGACGGAGGACCCGCTGTCGTCGTCCTCGCCCCCATCGCCTCCCTCGTCGTCGGAGGCCGTTGTGGGCTCGGGCTCGGGTTCTGGCTCCGGTTCGGGCTCCGGCTCAGGTTCCGGGTCGGCCGCTTCGGATGCAGCGGGCGTGGGTTCGGCGGTCGTCGGCTCAGCGCTCGGCGTGGTGGCCTCGGCCGACGGGGATGCCGTCTCGGTCGCCTCGTCCGCCGGTGAGGGCGATTCCGTCTCCGAGCCCTCAGGCTCATAACCGGAGGCGTCGAGAATGATGCCGAAGATGCAGAACGCCAGAAGCGTGCCGAACACGCTGTAGATGACGATCATCCACCATCGCGTGTACCACCGTTTCCCGGAATCCGGGGAAGGTCGCATCGGTATGGGATACGTGTCATGAGGGGAAGGGGAGTCGGCGTTGCTCATGATGGCAGGAGCTTTCTGATAGTCGTGCTCTCAATGGATTCCGAGCACGATACGGCAACGAAAAGAATGGAATTCCATTGAGGATGAGAGACGTGATCAATGCAAGCTATCAGCTTCGGGAAGATCTGTCAGTACACTCTTCGGGCGAGTCGCATACCCTGCTCCAGGAGGGGTTGCATTAACGTTCGTCGCCATAGGATCGACGATCCGGCAACGAGGAAAATGATCTTGCGAACTGTTCGAATGGTGGATTGCCGCGCGGTTCGGGCGTCGCCCGTACTGCGACGGGAAGCGAGGCCGCCGCATCCGTTCGCCGGGTCGATGAAGACACGAGGAATGCACTCCCGTCACTTTGATGTCAACAGTGACAGTGGATGATTTCCGGTCTTATGATTCGGCCGGTCGCGCTTCGCCCCAGTGGGGTGCCTCTTGGGCGCGGGGACGCGATCTGAGCCTGCGGAGCATGCGGGCGTCGGTGAAGCCCACCGCGCGCGCCGCCGACTCCACCGTCTCGCCCTGGCCGATCAGGTGCTCGGCCCGCTCCAGCCGCAGCAGCGACTGGTACCGCAGCGGCGTCATTCCCGTCGCGCGGGCGAACAGCCGCGTCAGCGTGCGCTCGCTGACCCCCGCCTCGGCCGCCAGTTCCGAGAGCCGCAACGCCTCGGTGAAGCGCACGTCGATGACGTCCTGGACGCGGTGCACGACGTCCGACAGGTGCGAGCGGTGCCGCAGCATCACACTGTGCTGGGAAGCGTCGCCGTTGCGGCGCGCGTACACGACCATGCCGCGGGCGATGCGCGCCGCCGCCGCATGCCCGTGCCGCACGCCGATCAGGTGCAGTGACAGGTCGATCCCGCTGGCGATGCCCGCCGAGGTCACGATCCGGTCATCGGTGGTGAACAGCCGGTCGCGCACCACCGACGCCGCCGGGAACCGCTGCGCCAGTTCGTCCTGCAGCGCGTGGTGGGTGGTGCAGCGCCGCCCGTCGAGCAGCCCCGCCTGCCCCAGCGCGAAGGCGCCCGCGCAGACGCTCGCGACCGTCCCGCCCCGCTCGTGGTGCGCCGCCAGCCCGGCCGCGTGCGCCTCGGTGAGCCTGGGATGCCGCACGCGCCCCGGCGAACGCCAGCCGGGCACGAAGAGCAGGTCGCCGACGTCCAGCTCGGGCCAGTCGGTCGAGGCCCGGACCGAGAGGCCCTGCGCGGTCGGCACGTCCTCGTGCTCGGCGACGTAGTACGACTCGTAGCCGAAGCCGAGCTCGCTCGCGGTCGAGAACACCTGCGCCGGACCGGCCAGGTCCAGCAGGTGCACCTGCGGCAGGAGCAGGAAGACGACGCGGGTCATGCGGGGGCCTCTCGATCTGGTCAGCCGCTAGGAGGCGGCGGTCACCTCCGCGACACTACTGATCCGCGCGAACCGGCCCGCCAGCGCGTACTCGGTCCGGGCGATGACCTCGTCGGTGCCGAGCGTGCGCGGGTCGGCCAGGATCGCCTCCAGGTCCCGCCCGGGCTCGGCGCCCGGGTGCTCGATCGGGTTGGTCGCCGTCGCGTCGGACACGAACGTCACCCCGAACCCGAGGTCGGAGGCGACCCGCGCGGTCGTCTCGCAGCACTGCTCGGTGCGGATGCCGCTGATGAGCACCTCGCCGACGCCCTCCCTGGTCAGGATCTGGTGCAGATTGGTGGTGGTGAACGCGTTGTGCGAGGTCTTGGTCAGCTCCGGCTCGCCGGGCTCGGGCTTCAGCCCCTCGATGTAGCGGACGTGGCCCTGGTCGGGATCGAAGGCCCCGCCCGAGCCGGGCGCGGTGTGCAGGACCCACACCACCAGGTCGCCTTCGGCGCGGGCGTGGTCGACGAGGCGGCCCGCCTTCTCGGCGATGTCGGGATCGGAAATGGCCGCCCAGTCGGGGAGCTGCCGGAAGGACTCTTGGACGTCGATGACGATCAGTGCTTTCTTCATGCCCCAATCCTGGCGCCCCGCGGGCCTGGGCGACAGGCATCATCCCGGCCCGATGCGGAACGATCCGGTCACCGCCTACAGGTGCCAGGAGCCGTTGGTGCTCAGCAGCATCGAGTACACCGAGTCGGTCGCGCACACGAACAGGCGGTTGCGCTTGGGGCCGCCGAAGACCAGGTTCGCGACGGCCGGCTGGGGGATCGCCAGCGTCGCCAGCAGCGTCCCGTCGGGATGGAAGCAGTTCACGTCGGCCGCGGCGGCCCAGACGCGGCCCTCGACATCGAGGCGCAGACCGTCGAAGTTGCCGCCGGGGGATTCGGCGAACACCTCGCCGCCGCTCAGCGAGGCGCCGTCGACCGCGAACGATCGGATGTGGCCGCGGGCGGTATCGGCGATGTAGAGCCGGCGCTCGTCAGGGGAGAAGGCGAGCCCGTTGGGACGCGCGAAGTCGTCGGCCACCCGCTCCACCGCGCCCGATGCCGGATCGACGCGGTAGACGTGGCAGCCGTCGATCTCCGGTTCCGCCCGGTGGCCCTCGTAGTCGCTGGCGATCCCATAGGGAGGGTCGGTGAACCAGACCGCGTCGTCGGAGGTGACCACCACGTCGTTGGGGCTGTTGAGCCGCTTGCCGTTCCAGCGGTCGGCCAGCACCGTGATCGAGCCGTCCAGTTCGGTGCGGGAGACCCGCCGCCCACCATGCTCGCAGGAGACCAGGCGGCCTTGGCGGTCGAGCGTGTGGCCGTTGGCGTAGCGGGCGGGGGAGCGGAAGACGCTGACCGAGCCGTCCGTCTCGTCCCAGCGCATCAGCCGGTCGTTCGGGATGTCGCTGAACAGGAGGTAGCGGCCCGACGGCACGTACACCGGGCCCTCGGTCCACCTGCCGCCCGAGAACAGGCATTCGAGGTAGTCGTCGCCGCCGACGTTCCAGCGTTCGTCGCGGACATCGAACGTTACGGGCGTGTTGCTCATCTGGCGGCTCCCCTGTCGACCGGTGGTGTCGCCCGCGAATCTATATGGTCTCCAGCGGCGTGACGCCTCCGCGTCGGTGGGGGCGGGAGGGGCTTGCGAGACCGGTGGGCGGGGTGCTTTAATGGTCGCCGTGCCACGTGGCGCCGACCAGGAAATTCAAGGCAGGTCGGCAGTCGGGCGAGCACCATACATCGAAGGGTCGTGTCATGAGGTTCCTCTCCGCACTCTCCGTATGACGTAAGCGCGTTCGCGCGCACCGTCTTCCGTTCTCGGCATTGCTTCGCGCTGCCGTGCAACGACTCCAATGACGCCTCCGCAGCCGGCGACGCACCTCGTCGCGCCTCGGCGGCTCCGCGGCACCGTTCCATTCCCGTGCCGCACGCATTCCGCCATCCGCGCATGACGCGGGCTTTCTTTGACCATGGAGCATCACCACAGCACATGCAGACTTCCGACAACGACCACCAGACCACTGACCGAGCCGCGGCCGCCGACACGCTCATGTTGACCACCGTCAACGCCGAGACCGATCACGAGCGGACCTTCGCGCTGACCTATCTTCGCGACGGCGATCGGCTGCTCCTCACCGCCGAGCCCGGACTCGACTGGCATCGCGACCTCTTCGCCCACCCGATGGTGAGCGTCGCGATCGGCGCCGAGACCTTCGGCGCCGTCGCCGTGCCCGCCGAGGACGGGTCCACGGTGGCCCTGGAGCGGTCAGGGCCCGAGGACGCCGAGGTGGACAACCTCGCCGACCTGCTCGTGCATGTCCACACCTGGCTGCGCTCGCAGTTGCGGCACGTCCGAGCCGAGGCCGACGTGTACTTCGCCGCGCGGGCCGCCCACGACGGCCCCGGCGATGCGCCGAAACCCGGACTCGGCCTGCAACTGCGCCAGCACTGCCTGGCATTCTGCCAGTCACTGGAGTTTCACCACACCCACGAGGACCACATGTTCCCCGCCATCGAAGGCGACCACCCGCACCTGCGCGAGGCCATCGACCGGCTCCGCTCGGAGCACCGGACGGTGGCGCGGATCCAAGGTGAGCTGGCCGCGCTGCTGTCCGATATCGGCTCGGCCGACCCGGCCGCGTTCAGTACCGAGCTCGACCGGCTGTCCGAGGAGCTGACGGCGCACCTCGACTATGAGGAGGAGGCGCTGATCCCGGTCCTGGCCGAGATCCCGTTCCCGCCGACCGCCGCATAGTCGGCCGCGCGCTCACGCGGCCCTCCACTTAGGGAGGGCCGCGTGAGCGCGCCCCGATCCGGATGGTCTGCTGTACCTGTGTCGCCGGCCCGGGCGGCGCCCGTCGACGCCAAGCGCGAGGGCACACTTGCGTGGACCCCTGGTCGGCAAAGACCACTAGCGTTTAGCATTGTCGAACGCGGACGATCTACGAACGGAGGCGCTGCGATGCCGAGGAACATCCAGTCGCTGGAGCGCGCCGCGGCCATGCTGCGGCTGCTCGCCGGCGGCGAGCGCCGACTCGGCCTCTCCGACATCGCCTCCGCGCTCGGCCTGGCCAAGGCCACCGCCCACGGCATCCTGCGCACCCTCCAGCACGAGGGCTTCGTCGAACAGGACCCCGCCTCGGGCCGCTACCAGCTCGGCGCCGAGCTGCTGCGCCTGGGCACCACCTACCTCGACGTCCACGAGCTGCGCGCCCGCGCCCTGGTGTGGACCGACGACCTGGCCAGGTCCGGCGGCGAGGCGGTCTACCTCGGCGTCCTGCACCAGCAGGGCGTCCTGGTCGTCCACCACGTCTTCCGGCCCGACGACAGCCGCCAGGTCCTGGAGGTCGGCGCCATGCAGCCGCTGCACTCCACCGCGCTCGGCAAGGTCCTGGCCGCCTACGACCCCGTGGCCCACAGCGAACTCGTCGAGGCCGAGCGCGAACCCTTCACCGCCAGGACGCCGACCGAGCTCGACGACGTCGAGCGGGCGGTCGAGGCGACGCGCGCGCAGGGCTACGCGACCGACGTCGAGGAGACCTGGGACGGCGTCGCCGCGGTGGCGGCGCCCGTCTTCGACCGGCGCCGCCTGGCCGTCGGCGCGGTCGGCATCACCGGCGCGGTGGAACGGGTCTGCGAGGGCGGCGAAGTCCGCCCCGAGCTCGTCGCGGCGGTGCGCGACTGCGCGAGGTCGGTCTCCCGGGACCTGGGCTCCGGCCCGTTCTGACGCTTCCCTCCGAGTGCCACGTGGTGCTCGATGTGCTGTGGTGCAGTCGGTTTCGACGATCTTCGATTTAAGATGTGCTTTCCATCACATATCACTTGACGTGACGGTAACATAGGAGAAGAATTTGCGCACGTTGGTCGACATTGTCGAACGCCTGTCGGCTTCAGGAGTCCGTCAGGCCCGTGGGCCGACAAAGCCCTTCCCGGAGGAGAGGGCCGCGGACAACCCGCGGGCCCCGCCTCGACCACGGACAAAGGAGTCACGTGTCCACTTCTGACATCATCACCGGTGAGATCGTCGGCACCGCCATGCTGGTCCTCCTCGGCGGCGGCGTCTGCGCCGCCGTCAACTTCAAGCGCTCCAAGGCCCACAACGCCGGCTGGGTCGCCATCACCTTCGGCTGGGGCCTCGGCGTCCTCACCGGCGCCTACATCGCCGCCGGCGTCTCCGGCGCCCACCTCAACCCCGCCGTCACCCTCGGCCTCGCCCTCCAAGGCGGCACCGACTGGTCCGACGTGCCCGTCTACATCGCCTCCGAGCTCGTCGGCGCGATGCTCGGCGCCTTCCTCGTCTGGATCGCCTACTACGGCCAGTTCAAGACCCACCTGGCCGACCTCGACGTCCAGTCCGGCCCCCTCGACCAGGACACCGCCGAGGTCGCCGTCCAGCAGGCCGGCCCCATGCTCGGCATCTTCTCCACCGGTCCCGAGATCCGCAACGCCGCCCAGAACCTCGCCACCGAGGTCATCGCCACGTTCGTCCTCGTCATCGCCATCCTCACCCAGGGCCTCAACGACGACGGCAACGGCCTGGGCACCCTCGGCGTGCTCATCACCGCGCTCGTCGTCGTCGGCATCGGCCTCTCCCTCGGCGGCCCCACCGGGTACGCCATCAACCCCGCCCGCGACCTCGGGCCCCGCATCGTCCACGCGCTCCTGCCGCTCAAGGGCAAGGGAGGATCGGACTGGGGCTACGCCTGGATCCCGGTCGTCGGCCCGCTCATCGGCGCCGCGCTGGCCGGAGGCCTCTACAACGTCGCCTTCGCATGATGAGACCGAACCCGACAGAACCGAATTTGGCAGAGCCAATCTTGACAATGACGTTCAGGAGCGCAACATGACCGACGCACACACCGCAGGACCCTTCATCGCGGCCATCGACCAGGGCACCACCTCCAGCCGCTGCATCATCTTCGACCGCGACGGCCGCATCGTCGCCGTCGACCAGAAGGAGCACGAGCAGATCCTCCCCAGGCCCGGCTGGGTCGAGCACGACGCCGCCGAGATCTGGAACAACGTCCAAGAGGTCGTCGCCGGGGCGATGGTCAAGGCCAAGGTCGTCCGCGAGGACATCCTCGCCATCGGCATCACCAACCAGCGCGAGACCACCATGCTGTGGGACAAGCGCACCGGCGAGCCGGTCCACAACGCGATCGTCTGGCAGGACACCCGCACCGACGCCCTGTGCCGGGAACTGGGCGGCGACGTCGGCCAGGACCGCTTCCGCCGCGAGACCGGCCTGCCGCTGGCCGCCTACTTCGCCGGGCCCAAGATCGCCTGGCTGCTCGACAACGTCGAGGGCCTGCGCGAGCGCGCCGAGGCCGGGGAACTCCTGTTCGGCACCATGGACTCCTGGGTCGTCTGGAACCTGACCGGCGGCGTCAACGGCGGCGTGCACGTCACCGACGTCACCAACGCCTCCCGCACCCTGATGATGAACCTCTCGGACCTGAACTGGAACGAGGACATCGCCGCGGCCATCGGCGTGCCCATGCAGGTGCTCCCCGAGATCCGCTCCTCCTCGGAGGTCTACGGCGAGGTCACCGGCGGCACCCTCGGCGGGCTCCTCGGCGGCGTCCCCGTCGCCTCCGCGCTCGGCGACCAGCAGGCCGCCCTGTTCGGACAGACCTGCTACGACGTCGGCGAGGCCAAGTCCACCTACGGCACCGGCACGTTCATGCTCATCAACACCGGCGAGAAGCTCATCCACTCCGAGTCGGGCCTGATCACCACCGTCGGCTACCAGATCGGCGAGGACGACCCCGTCTACGCCCTGGAGGGCTCGATCGCCGTCACCGGCTCGCTCGTGCAGTGGATGCGGGACCAGATGGGGCTCATCAGCACCGCCGCCGAGATCGAGACGCTCGCCTCCTCGGTCGAGGACAACGGCGGCGCCTACTTCGTCCCGGCCTTCTCCGGGCTGTTCGCGCCCTACTGGCGCTCGGACGCGCGCGGCGTCATCGCCGGGCTCACCAGGTACGTCACCAAGGCCCACATCGCCCGCGCCGTCCTGGAGGCCACCGCCTGGCAGACCCGCGAGATCGCCGACGCGATGACCGAGGACTCCGGCGTCGAGCTCGCCGCGCTCAAGGTCGACGGCGGCATGACCTCGAACAACCTGCTCATGCAGTTCCTCGCCGACGTGCTCGACGCTCCGGTGGTGCGCCCGATGGTCGCCGAGACCACCTGCCTCGGCGCCGCCTACGCCGCGGGCCTCGCCGTCGGCTTCTGGCAGAGCACCGACGACCTGCGCGCCAACTGGCGCCGCGCCGCGGAGTGGACGCCCGCCATGGACGCCGAGCTGCGCGAGAGCGAATACCACCAGTGGCGCAAGGCCGTCGAACGGACCATGGGCTGGATAGAGGAGTAGAGGAGCGGAACCGTGACCATCCTGCAGCGCGTCCCCGACCCGGGGGCGCACCCGACCGGCGGCTCGCCCGTGTTCACCACCCTGAACCCGAGCCGTGCCGAGAGCCGCGAGCAGCTGTCGAGGGCGACCTACGACCTGCTGGTGATCGGCGGCGGCATCCTGGGCATCTCCACCGCCTGGCACGCCGCCCAGTCGGGGCTGCGGGTGGCCCTCGTGGACGCCGGGGACTTCGCCGGCGCCACCTCCTCGGCCTCCTCCAAGCTCCTCCACGGCGGCCTGCGCTATCTCCAGACCGGCGCGGTGAAGCTGGTGGCCGAGAACCACTTCGAGCGCCGCGCCGTCACGCGCGCGGTCGCCCCGCACCTGTCCAGGCCGCTCACGTTCTACCTGCCGGTCTACAAGGGCGGTCCGCACGGCGCGGCCAAGCTCGGCGCGGGCGTGTTCGCCTACTCGGCGCTGTCGGCCTTCGGCGACGGCGTCGGGCACCTCTTGAGCCCCGCCAAGGCCAGCGTGGACGTGCCGGAGCTGCGCACCGAGCACCTCAAGGCCGTCGCCGTCTACGGCGACAGCCAGATGAACGACGCCCGCATGGCGCTCATGACCGTCCGCGCCGCCGCCGAGTCCGGCGCGATCGTCCTCAACCACGCCGAGGTCACCGGCCTGCGGTTCATGCAGGGTCGCGTCACCGGCGCCGAGCTGCGCGACCGCGTCGACGGCACCGAGTTCGGCGTCGACGCGCGCGTGGTGCTCAACGCCACCGGCCCGTGGGTCGACCACCTGCGTCGCATGGAGGACCCTGGCGCCGCGCCGTCGATCCGCCTGTCCAAGGGCGCCCACCTGGTGCTCAAGCGCACCGCCCACTGGCGGGCGGCACTGGCGACGCCGATCGACAAGTACCGCATCACGTTCGCCCTGCCGTGGGAGGACATGCTGCTGCTCGGCACGACCGACGAGGAGTACACCGGCGACCCGGCCGACGTGGCGGTCACCGAGGCCGACGTCGACCAGATCCTCGGCGAGGCGAGCCTGTCGGTGCAGGACCGCCAGCTGCGGCGCGAACTGATCACCTACTCCTTCGCCGGACTCCGCGTCCTGCCCGGCGGCCCCGGCGCGACCGCGAAGGCCAAGCGCGAGACGGTGGTGACCGAGGGCAGGGGCGGGATGCTGTCGGTGGCCGGCGGCAAGTGGACCACGTTCCGCCACATCGGACGGACCGTGATGAGCAAGCTCGCCGAACTGCCGGGCCGCTCGATCGGCCGGGAGATGGAGCCGCTCGAGAACCTGCCCAAGCGCCTGCCGCTGCCGGGCATCGCCAACCCGCACGCCGTCGAGCACCGGCTGCTCAGCGACGGCGGCAGGCCGGTCCCGCACCTCGGCGAGGACACGGCCGCGCACCTGGCGACGCACTACGGCTCGATCGCGTTCGACATCGCCCGGCTCGCGGGGGAGCACCCCGAGCTGGCCGAGCGGATCCACCCCGAGGCGCCCGAGATCTGGGCGCAGGCGGCCTACGCGCGCGACCACGAGTGGGCCGAGACGGTCGACGACGTGCTGCGCCGCCGCACCACCCTGACGATCAGGGGCCTGGACACGCCCGAGGTGCGGGCGAAGGTCCAGCTGATGCTCGATTCGAAGTGAGGGAGCGGCGGGCCGCGCCGATCGCTCGGCGCGGCCCGCTCATTCGCGTCCGGTGTCCGGGTGGATGGCGATGAACAGCGAATAGGGCTTCGCGTCCGGTCCCGGTTCCTGGCGGGCGAGGTCGTTGAGCAGCGCCTGCAACCGCCGCTGGAACTCCTCGTACTGCGCTTCGCTCAACCGCGGCCCCAAGCGCGCGACGTTCACCTGCGCCGGGTCGTCCAGCTGCGCCACCTCGGACTGGAACACCTGCAGCATGGCCCCGGTCAGGACCGACCAGTGCTCCTCGCCCATTTTCAGCCTCCACGACTTGCGCGTCGCCAGGTACGGGATCTCGCGCGCGCCGCGCGCGCCGGAGCGCTCCTCCTGGGCCGCCAGGAAACCCGTGTCGACCAGTTTGCGCACGTGGTGCAGCACCGTCGCCGGGTTCGCCCCGAGCCGCTGGGCGATCTCCTTGTTCGTCAGCGCCTTGTCCAGGCACAGCCTGAGGATCCGCAGCCGCACCGCCGAGGCCACCGCCTTGGCCTCCGCCTCGGTCGCCAGGGGCCGGTCGTCGCTCTCATCCGCCACGCCCTCATCGTAGCGGCAAGAGTGATTGACTTTTCCCAATCGATTGGGAATACTCAATCATATGCTCGTCTCTCCGCACGGGGCCCACTGATGGGCCGCCTCGGACTGCTCCGCGACCACGACTTCCGCGGGCTGTTCCTGTCCACCACCGTCAGCCAGTTCGGCCAGCAGGTCACCATGCTCGCCCTGCCGCTCGTGGCGGTCATCGCGCTCGACGTGAGCGAGTTCGAGGTCGGCGCCCTCGCCGCCATGACCACGCTCGCGTTCCTGCTCGTCGGCCTGCCCGCGGGCGCCTGGGTCGACCGGATGCGCCGCCGCCGCGTGCTCATCAACTGCGACCTCATCCGGTCGGCCCTGCTGATCACCGTGCCGCTCGCCTGGTGGGCCGACGTCCTCACCATCTGGCAGCTCTACGCCGTCGCCTTCGTCAGCGGCGTGTTCACCGTCTTCTTCGACGTCGCCTATCAGAGCTACCTGCCCTCCCTGGTCGGGCGGGAGAAGCTGATCGAGGGCAACGCCAAGCTCGAGACCGTCCGCTCCACGGCGCACCTGAGCGGGCCCGCGCTCGCCGGGCAGCTCATCGGATGGCTCGGCGCGCCGATCGCGCTCTTCGTCGACGCCGTCACCATGGGCGCCTCGGCCCTGTTCGTGACGCGCATCCGCCGCCGCGAGCCGAGGCCCGAGGTCGAGCACGGCTCGAAGATCACCAGCGAAGTCCGCGAAGGACTCGCCTTCGTGCTCCGCAACCCGTATCTGCGGGCGATCGTCGGCTCGACCGGGTGGTTCAACCTCTGGTCGTCGGGCTTCATGGCGATGCAGGTGGTCTACCTGGAGCGCGAACTGGGCCTCACGGCCGGCCAGATCGGCCTGCTGCTGTCGAGCTTCGGCATCGGGGGACTGCTCGGCTCCTTCGTGGCGCGCCGGATCGCCTCCTGGATCGGCGAGGGCCGCGTGCTGTGGGTCGCGACCGCGGTGACCTCCCCGGGCATGCTGATCCTGCCCGCCGTCGAGCCGGACTGGACGCTGCTCCTGGCCACCGCGGGCATGGTCCTGGTCGGCACCGGAGGGGTCGTCTACAACGTCACCCAGGTGAGCTTCCGGCAGCAGCTGACCCCCGACCGGATGCTGGGCCGGATGAACGCCACCATCAGGTGCCTGGTCTGGGGCGTGCTCCCGCTCGGCTCGCTCCTCGGCGGCGCGCTCGGACAGGCCTACGGCTCGCGGACGGCGCTGTGGATCTGCGCCGCGGCCGGCTGCCTGACGTTCGTGCCGGTGCTGCTGTCCCCGCTGCGGAACCTGCGCGAACTCCCGCGGCACGCCGAGGAGGAGCCCGAACCGGTCGCCGCCTGAGCGTCAGCCGAACTCGTCGAAGGCGGGCGGGAAGTCGAATCGGCCGCGCAGTTCCTCCCCCCAGTTCGCGAGCGCGCGGACCTGGAAGTACGGTGCCCAGTTCGGATCGGACGGGACCACCCCGAGCTCCTCGGCGAGGACGAAACCGAAGCGGCCGTAGAACTTCGGGTCTCCCAGCAGCACGATCCCCGGCTCGTCGACAGCATCGGCCGCGCCGATCACGGCGTGCATCAGCGCCGCCCCGATCCCCTTGCCGTGCAGGGCGGGCTCGACCCCGATGGGGCCGAGCCCGAGCACGCGCTCACCGGCGAGCCGCCCGTGGGTGCAGACCACATGCCCGGCGATCTTCCCGTCCACTTCGGCCACCAGCGACAGCCGCGGCACCCAGTCCTCGCCGCCGCGGAGCGCGTCGACAAGGTCGGCCTCGTGGCCGGAGGCGTGCTGGGCGGTGGCGAAGGCGGCGTCTTGGACGGCGTGGACCGCGGCCCGGTCGCTCTCGGTCTCGCGTCGAATCAAAGTCACCGGCAGAGTATGACCGCCGCTCCTCGCGGGGGCAATGGATTTCCGCGGCGCACGGGAAGGGCCGCCCGCGACCGGCATCCGGTCGCGGGCGGCCCCTGACGCTCCGCCTACTCCTCGACCAGGACCCGCACGTCCCACGCGCCGAGCCGCAGCCGCTCGCCCGCCGCGTACGAGGCGTCGCCGAGCACGTCCCGCACGGCCGAGGGCAGCTCGAAGTCGACCTCGTCCCACGACCAGTTGTGCACGAAGCGCACCGTGCGGCCGTCGCCGGTGCGCCCGCTCGTCGCCGTCACGCTCGCGTGCGCCGGGCGCCACGCGTCCTCCGGTGCGACCCACCCGAACAGCGCCTTCGCGAACGCCGGATCGGGAACCGTCCCCACGTAGGTGACGCGGCCCTTGCCGTGCGCCTTCGTCGAGGCCGCGGCGAACTTGCCGTAGTGCGGGTGCACGTACTCGGCCAGCGCCTCGGCCCCGTCCAACAGCAGCCCGTCGGCCCAGCGCGTGGCCGCCGCGTCCTCTGGCAGGTCCAGCGGCGAGCCGTCGACGCCGCGCACCGGCACGCGCGAGGCGAGGTTCGCGAACTCGTCGTACCAGGCCCCGGCCGCCTCGGCGAGCCTGCCGGGCTTGACCTCCAGGCGCGCCCGCGCCTCCTCGTCGCCGTAACCGGTTCGCGGGCCCACGACCAGGTGCCCGCCCGCCTCGGCGTACGCTCCGAGCCAGTCCAGCGTGGCGTCGTCGGCGATGTAGAGCCCGGCCGCCACCAGCACCGGGTGCCGCTTCGCGAACGCCTCCGGCGCGTCGAGCTGCTCGACGTGGACGATCCTCGCCTGGAGCCCGGCGTCGAACGCCCCCCGGTAGAACGGGTCCACGATCGACTCGTACGACCTGCGGTCGGCGCCGCGGTCGCCGAGCGCCAGCTGCGGGTGCGTCGCCAGGCCCCACTGGCTCGCCTTGGAGTACAGCACCGCCACGTCCGCGTCCGGCACCATGTCCGCCAGCAGCTCGCCCGCCTTGCGCAGCTCGCCGCCCAGCACCGCCAGCTCCCGGTAGGTCCGGCCCGGCTCCCGGCTGTGCGGCAGGACGCCGCCCCAGTACGTCTCCGCTCCGAAGTGGAGCGTGTGCCAGTGCCAGTACTCGATCATCCGCGCCCCGCGCGAGACCAGCGCCCACCCGGCCTGGCGCCATTGCCCGTCGTAGGCCGGCTCGTTGTTCCACGGCGTGCCGATCGCCTGCGCGTTCGTCTCGGTCACCAGGAACGGCGCCTGCTTCGAGGAGAACAGGCGGTCGGCCGAGTGGTAGAGCGCCCACGTGCCCTCGGTCATCCAGTCCTCGGCGCCGCCGTCGTCCTTCGGCAGCGCCAGGGCGTCCTGCATCCGGTAGTACGGGTTCCCCGCGGTGACGTCGAGCCGCTCGGCCACGGCCCGGTCGTCGACGGCCGGGCGCGGATAGGAGATGCACGTGGTCACGAACTGGTCCTCCCGCGCGTACTCGCGCGCGATGTCGGCCTGCCAGCCGATGAACTCGGTGGTCAGCTCGTTCTGGAACCGCCGCCACGCCAGCGCGTACTGCGGCTGCGCGTTGCCGTCGGGCCGCCACAGGTCCGCCCACGTCGAGATCCGGTGCGACCAGTACACCAGGCCCCATTCGCGGTTGAGGGTCTCGACGTCGCCGTAGGCGTGCCGCAGGTGGTCGACGAAGCGCTGGAACACGCCCTCGTTGTGGAAGAGCTGGAGCCCCGGCTCGTTGTCGACCTGGAAGCCGATGACCGCCGGGTGGTCGGCGTAGCGGGCCAGGATCTGGCGGACGACCCGCTCGGCGTGGAACTTGAACGCCGCGTGCGTGTAGTCGACCTCCTGCCTGGCGCCCCAGCCGATCCGCTCGCCGGTCCGGTGCTCCCCGGCTATCTCGGGGTAGCGCCGCGCCAGCCACGGCGGGACCGCGTACGTCGGCGTGCCGAGCACGACGCCGATGCCGCGCTCCCTCGCCCCGTCGAGCACCGGCGCGAGCCACTCCAGGTCGAAGCGGCCGTCCTCCGGTTCCCAGGTGCTCCACACCGATTCGCCGACGCGGATCACCGAGAAGCCGGCCTCGGCCATGAGGTCGAGGTCGGTCGCGAGCCGGTCCCGCGCGGGGCCCGACAGGATGCCGTGCTGGGCCTCCGGCTGGTACTCGTGGTAGTACGCGGCCCCGAACAGGATCGGATTCGGCCAGTTGTCCATGGATGGTTTCCTTCTTCTATTCGCGATGAGGGCCGGGGGCCGTCCTCGCGTGGCCCCCGGCCCGGCTTTGAAAGCTCACTGCTTGACCGCTCCGGTCACCAGCCCCGACTGCCAGTAGCGCTGGAGGAACAGGAACGCGATGATCAGCGGGATGACCGACAGCAGCGAGCCGGTGATCACCAGCGGCACCAGGTCCCCGCTCGCGCCGCCCGCGGCCGCCGCCTGGCCCTGCCACCTCGCCAGGCCCACCGTGATCGGGTACAGGTCCGGGTCGTTGAGCATGATCAGCGGCAGGAAGTAGTTGTTCCAGGTGTTCACGAGGGTGAACAGCAGGACCGTCGCGAATCCGGGCGCGAGCAGCCGCAGCGTCACCTGGAAGAAGATCCGGAACTCGCCGGCGCCGTCGATGCGGCCGGCCTCCAGGAGGCTGTCGGGCACCGCCGACTGGACGTACACGGTCATCAGGAACAGCCCGAACGGGTTGATCAGCGAGGGCAGGATGATCGCCCACGGCGTGTCGGCCAGTCCCAACCTGCTGAACAGCAGGTACGTCGGGATCGCCAGCGCCGTCGTCGGGACCATGACCGCGCCGAGCACGGTCATGAACATCGCCCGGTTGCCCTTGAACCGGTACTTGGCGAAGCCGTACCCGGCCAGGGACGCCAGCAGCGCCCCGCCCCCGGCGGCGGTGACCGCGTACAGCAGCGTGTTGCCCATCCACCGCAGGAACACGTTCCCGTCGTAGGTGACCGTCTCCCCGATGTTGTCGAACAGGGCGAAGTCCCCGGAGAACCACAGCCCGAAGGTGGAGAACAGGTCCGCGCTGGTCTTGCTGGAGGCCACCAGGACCCAGAACAGCGGCAGCAGGAAGTAGGCGGCGGCCGCGAGCATCCCGATCGTCAGAATGGTGCGGCGCCCGCCCTTGATGCGCCCGGCGCGCGGGCGCTTGATCGTCGTCTCGGCGGTCATGACCGGCTCCGGCGGTTGGTGAGGAACATGAACACGTACGAGCCGACCAGGATGACCAGGCCCAGGATGAACGACACCGCGGCGGCGTAGTTGTACTCCTGGCCGACGAAGGCGAGGTTGTAGGCGTACAGGTTGGGCGTGTACGAGCTGTCGATGACGGTGGGCGCGAGACCTTGCAGCAGGTTCGGCTCGTTGAACAGCTGGAAGCTGCCGATGACCGAGAAGATCAGGCAGACCATGAGCGCCCCGCGCAGCGCGGGGATCTTGATGCTCCAGGCGGTCCGCCACGGCCCGGCCCCGTCGACCGCGGCCGCCTCGTACAGCTCGGACGGGACGGCCCTGAGCGCGGCGAACAGGATCACCATGTTGTAGCCGGTGAACTCCCAGAACACGATGTTCGCGATCGACCCGAGCATGAGGTCGGCGCCGAGGAAGTCCGGCGCGCTCGCCCCGACCTTCTCGGCCAGCTGCGCGAACGGCCCGAAGTCCGGCCCGTACAGGTAGCCCCACATCAGGGCCGCGATGACGCCGGGGACGGCGTAGGGCACGAAGATGCTCAGCCGCACGAACCTGCCGAGCCGGACCAGGCCCGTGTCCAGCGCGAGCGCGAAGAACAGCGCCGCCACGAGCATGAACGGCACCTGGATGAGGAAGAACAGACCGACGCGGCCGATGCCGGTCCACAGCTCGGCGTCGCCGAAGGCCCGCGTGTAGTTCTCGAAGCCGACGAAGACGGTGCCGCCGACGAGCTGCTCGCGGAAGAAGCTGAAGTAGGCCGCGTAGACCAGCGGCACCAGGAACAGCGCGGCGAACACGATCATGAACGGGGCGACGAAGAGGTATCCGGCCCTGCCCGAGCGGTTCGGTCGGCCGCGCCGCTCGGGCGCCCCGGTCCGCGTCTTGTGCGCGGTGGCGGTCGCGGTCATGACTCGGTCACCTCGAATCCCTGGTACTCGGCGTATTCGGTGATGCGGTCCTGCCATTCGCCCATGGCGGCCACGGCGTCGGTCCGCTGAGTGAAGGCGGTGCCGACGGTCTCGGTGAAGTCGGCGTAGACCTGGTCTTGGAACGGCGACCACTGGAAGTCGGGGGAGACGGTGTCGCTGATCTCGGCGAACAGGCCGTTGACCTCCTGGCCGCCGTAGAACTCGAGTTCCTGCCCGGTGAACTCGGGGTCCTCCAGCAGCGCCGTCGTCGGCGGGTAGAGGAACTGGTCGAACGCCATCGTCTCGGTGGACTCGCGGTCGGTGTTGATGAACTGCGCGAAGACCGCGGCCGGGATCTCCTTGTCCGTGGTGGCCATGACCGCCGAGGTCGATCCGCCCCAGTTGGAGGAGACCGGCGGGGCGCCCGCGTCCCACTGCGGCAGCGGCGCGACCCGCCACTTGCCGCTGGTCGAGGCGGCCGCGGTGGTCAGGAACGTCGGGGCCCACGCGGGGGCGACCCATGTGGCGTACTTGCCGCGGTTGAGCGCCTGGTACCACTGGTCGTTGAAGTCGGCGTCGGTGGAGACCAGGCCCCGCCCGGCCAGGTCGCCCCAGTAGGCGGCGACCTTGGAGGCCGTCTCGGACGTGAGGTCGACGCGCAGGTCGGCACCGTCGGAGCCCGCGAACGGGTCGGATCCGGCCTGCCAGAGCATCGCGGCGAAGAACGCCCCTTGGCTGGGGGCGAGGTTGGTCAGGAACACCTCGGGGTCGGCCTCGTGGAGGGCCTCGGCCGCGGCGGCGAAGTCGTCCCAGGTCTCGGGGACCTCGATGCCGTGGGCCTCGAAGATGTCGGTGCGGTAGAGCATGCCCATCGGGCCGGTGTCCTGCGGGATCGCCCAGATCTCGCCGCCGGTGCCGGTCGACTGGGACCAGGCGAAGTCGACGAACCGGTCCTCCAGGCCCTCCATCGCGTAGGGGCGCAGGTCGAGCAGGTCGTCGGTGATCGCGAAGGACTGGATCATCTGGAACTCCAGCTGCGCCACGTCGGGCGCGCCGTTGATCGCCCGCAGCGCCGTGCGGAGCTTCGCGTAGTGGCTGGCGCCCTGCCCGGCGTTGACGAGGTTCACCTTGATCGCCGGGTAGGCCTGTTCGAACAGGGCGATCTCCTGCTCGATGCCGGGCACCCACGTCCAGAACGTGATCTCGGTCGGGGTCCGCATGGCCTCGTCGATCTGGGCCCGCGTGACGCTGGTCGGATGGTCGGTCTTGTCGCGGGCGCACGCGCCGAGCGCGAGCGGCGCGGCGAGGGCGGTGGCGAGCCCCTTCGCCGCCGTGCGGCGGCTGAGGCGGGGATTCATGGCGCTTCCTTTCGTGGAGGGGCCTGCGGTGCTGTTACCGGGTCGGAGGCGGTGCGGTGGAGGAGCGGACGACGAGGCGGCGCCGCGGTTCGGCGTCGTCCTCGGGCCCCGGGAGTGGAGCCTCGCCGCCCAGGAGCCGCATGAGGGCGTCCAGTGCCAGGGCCGCGCTGCCCTCGAAGTCCTGGCGGACGGTGGTCAGCGGCACGGTGAGGTAGGCGGCGACGGGGATGTCGTCGAAGCCGACGACGCTGACGTCCCCGGGGACGCGCCGCCCGGCCTCGGCGAGCGCGCGGATGCATCCGATGGCCATGTCGTCGTTCGCGCAGAACACGGCCGTGGCCTCGGCGGGCAAGAGAGCAGCCGCTTTGTGTCCGGAGGCGGGGGACCAGTCGCCCTCGAAGTGCGGCGGCGGCTCCAGGTCCCGGTCGAGGTGGGCCTCGCGCCAGCCCTCGCGCCGCTCGCGCGCGGCCCACCACCGCTGCGGTCCGGCGATGTGCCAGACGCGGCGGTGCCCGAGGTCGAGCAGGTGCTCGGTGGCGGCGCGGCCGACCGCGGCGGCGGACGCGCCACTGGGGACGACCCGCTCGGGCGGCACGCCGAGGGCGCTGCCGAAGCTGATGACCGGGACGGCCGGGTCGAGGCGCAGCCGCTGGCCCTCGTCGATGGGCTCGGAGATGACGATCCCGTCGACGCCCTGTTCGAGGAGCCAGTCGATGCCCGACTGGATCGAGTCCGGCTCGCCCGCGGCGGTGTTGGCGACGATGACCGAGAACCCGGCGGCGCGCGTGGCGCGCTCGAACGCCACCAGCAGCGAGGCCGGGCCGTAGAGCGCGGTGCCGAGGGAGACGACGCCGATGCGCCCGAAGCGGCCGGTGATGAGCGCCCGCGCGGCCGTGTTCGGGCGGAAGCCCAGTTCGCGGGCGGCGCGCAGGACCTTCTCGCGGGCCTCGGCGCTGACGTAGCGCTCGTTGTTGACCACGCGGGAGACGGTCTTCTGGGAGACCCCGGCCAGCCGCGCCACGTCGGTCATGCCGGGCGGGCGGCGCCGGGAACCGGCTTCGGTCGGCGGCGAGGGGTCGTTCACGGCGGTCTCCTGACGGCGCGTCTGACTACGTAGTCAGACGTACGGTACGCAACGCCCCGTCACCGTGTCAAGACCGCGACCCGATTTTTCCGCGAACCGTTCGTGGGAGCGTTTGCGCAGCTAGCCGTCCCCATTGAACCGACACTCGTCGATGCCTCGCCGGGCGCCTCCGCGCCTCGGCGGCGTCACGGCGCCTCGTCCACCGGGACGTCCTCGGCGAGCTCGCCGAGCCGCACCGGCACGGCGACAGGACGGCGCGCGAAGGCGTCCGCCGCATCCGGCAGGCTCGCCAGCTCGGCGACGTTGCGGCCGCAGATCCGGCCCTGGCACAGTCCGAGCCCGGCCCGCGTCGCCAGCTTGAGCGAGCGCGCGCCGCCGACGTCCAGATCCTCGACGGCATGGCGGATCTCGCCGTACGCGACCTCCTCGCACCGGCACACGATCGTGCCGTCGCGCAGCCAGCCGCGCCAGCCCGGCCGGACCGGGTACGCCTCGGCCAGCGCGGCGGCGAACCGCCGCCCGACCCTGGCACGGCGCATCGCCCCGATCGGCGCTCTGACCTTCGCGCCGAGCCGCTTCGCCGCGGCGGCACCGGCCACCGCGCCCTCGGCCGCCGCCAAGTCCGCGCCGCCGATCCCCGTGAGCTCTCCGGCGGCGAACACGCCCGGCACCGAGGTGCCCTGCGCGGCGTTCACGGCCACGAACCCGCCCTCGATCTCACACCGCGCCGCCACCGCCGACTCGAGCTGCGGCGTGAAGCCGAAGCCGACGGCGACCGCGTCGACCTCGAAGCGCCGCATGGTGTGCGGCACGGGATTCCAGTCCTCGTCGAGCCGCGCGGCGAGCACCGCCTCGACGCGGTCCTCGCCCAGCGCCGCGATGACCGCGCAGCGGCGGCGCAGCGGAACGTCGTGGCGCGCCAGAGCCGCCCCGTACTGCGCCAGCTCACCGGCCTTGGTCCAGCCCGCCAGCGCCCCGCCCGGACGCGCGGCGAACCCCGCGACCGGGTCGTTCGCCTCCAGGATCGCCGACACGCGCGAGCCCGCGTCGATCAGCGACGTCGCCACCGGCAGCAGGAACGGTCCGGTCCCGGCCACGATCACCCGCTCCCCGACCGCGACGCCCTGGCCCTTCGCCATCGCCTGCGCCGCACCGGCGGTGTAGACGCCCGGCAGGTCCCACCCGGGGAACGGCGGCGTCCAGTCGTACGCGCCGGTCGCCAAGACGAGCGCCCGCGTCTCGATCGCCCGGCCCGTCCGGTCGGGACCGTCGGCCGGGCCGGTGCGCACATGGACCCGGTGCCCTTCGAGTATCGGCTCGATCGCCCACACCACGGACTCGGCAAGGTGCTCGACTCCATCAGGGAGCTTGAAACGATCGCCGCTCTCGCGGGCGTCCTGCCGGTGGTACTGGCCCCCGAGCTTCGGCGCGGCGTCGATCAGGACGACCTCCACCCCGCACGACGCGGCCGCCTTCGCCGCGGCCATCCCGGCCGGGCCCCCGCCCACCACGACGACCCGCCTCATGACGGCAGCTCCGCGCCGTCCTGCGAGCGGATGTCGTCGCCGTCGGCCACCACCCGCTGGCACGCCCGCACGTCGGGCACCCCGTTGACCACCACGAGACAGTCGAAGCACACCCCGATCCCGCAGAACAGGCCGCGCGGGCGGCCGCCGATCCGCGTGGTGCGCCACGACCCCCGGCCCGCCGCCAGCAGCACGGCCGCGACGGTCTGTCCCCGCTCGGCGACGTGCTCCGCACCGTCCACTCGCACTCTCACGCTCATGCCTCCAACGCGATCTCGGGCCGGTCGACCCGGAACGGCCCCGGGTCGACCACCGGCTCGCGGCCGGTGAACAGGTCCGCCAGCAGCCGCCCGGTGGCCGCCGCCAGGCCGATCCCGGCGCCCTCGTGTCCGGTGGCGTGCCACAGCCCCGGCATCCGCGGGTCCTCGCCGATCACCGGCAGACGATCGGGCGTGTACGGCCGGAAACCGCCGTACGCCCGCATCACCGGCACCCCGGCCAGCTTCGGGAACAGGCCGATCGCCCCGCGCGCCAGGCACCGCAGCACCGCGACGTCGAGGTCGTCGTCGAAGGCGGTCCGCCGGCGGCTCGACCCGATGAGCACCGTGCCCGCCGCGGTCGACTCGACCACGGCCGACGTCCGCAGGTCGGCCTCCGGGCTGGCGACGGCGTCCACGTAGCCCGCGTCGTAGACCTTGCGGCCGACGAAGCGGGGGAGCGGCGCGGTCACCAGGACCATGCCCCGCCGCGGGAGCACGTCGATCGGCGCGCCGATCGTCGCGCTGAAGTGCCCGGCCCACGGCCCGCAGGCGTTCACCACCGCGCGGCAGGGGATCGCGTCGGCGCCAGTGCGCGCCCCGACCACCGCGCCCGAGCGGTCCGTGGCGATCCCGTCCACCGTGACCCCACTGTGGATTTCACCGCCGCGGGCGCGCAGGGCCGCCAGCAGCGCCGCCGTCGCCAGCACCGGCTGGAGCTGCGCGTCGTCGGGGAAATGCGACACAGCCGTGATCTGCTCGGTCAGATGCGGTTCCAACTCGCGGGCCCGGTCCGCGTCGAGGTCCTCGACCTCCACACCGGACGCGCGCTGCGCCGCCGTCAGCGCCGCGAGCGGCCCGACGGCCTCGGCGGTCGTGGCGACCGCCAAGCCGCCCTTGACCTCCCACTCGACCGACGCCAGTCGCGGCCCGATCAGCTCGCGCAGTTCATCGAGCAGCACCGGCCAGCGCCGCCGCGACGCCACGGCGAGCTCCAGCTGCGGGCCGGGCTCCTTGTCCGAGACGAGCACATTGCCCTCGCCGGAGGCGGTCGTGGCACTGGCGGGCGCGCCGCGGTCGACGACGATCACTCGCACTCCGGCGGCGCTGAGCGCCTCGGCGCACGCGGCGCCGATGATCCCGGCACCGATCACCACCACATCGGCCGACTCGATCCTGCCCACCTCCGACCCGCTCCCTGACCAGAGTGGCACAAGAGCGGCTTCGCGGGGAAGGTTCCGCATTGCCCGAATCGCCCGCGACCGCGCCGCGGAAATTCGGAAGCGCCGCCGCGGCACCGGGCGCTACGCTGGCGCTCCCCGACCGGAAAGCGGAGCATCGATGGCCTCCAAGCTCGACGGGCCGGTGCTCGAAGGCGCGCTGGTGCGCCTGGAGCCGCTCGGCCGCCACCACGCCCCCGACCTCGCCGCCGCGGGCGAAGAGGACCGGGCCACGTTCGGCTTCACGTGGGTGCCCACGGCCGAGGAGACCGGCGCCTACATCGACGCCCACCTCGCCCGCGCCGAAGCCGGGAAGCTCGCGCCCTACGCCCAGATCTCCCTTGAGACCGGCCGGGCCGTCGGCTCCACGTCCTTCTGGGACCCGCGGTACCTGCCCGACGACGGCCGCCTCTACGCCGTGGAGGTCGGCTTCACCTGGCTCGCGCCCTCCGCCCACGGCACCGGCGTCAACGCCGAGGCGAAGCTGCTGCTGTTCGGCCACGCCTTCGAGCAGTGGGGCGTCGCGCGCGTGGACCTGAAGACCGACGCGCGCAACGCCCGCTCCCGCGCGGCGATCGAGACCACCGGCGCCCGCTTCGAAGGCGTCCTGCGCAACTGGTCCCGCTCGTGGGTGCCCGGCGAGGACGGCGCGCTCCGCGACTCGGCGGTCTACTCCATCATCGACACCGAATGGCCCGAGTGCCGGGCCCGCCTCGAAGCGCGCGTAGCCGACCTCGCTCAGCGCCGCCGCGGCGGCGTCCCCCGCACCGGCCGGTAGTGGTCGTGCTGGGCCACGAACACCGCCTGGCCCCGCGTGACCGACGGCAGGCGCGTCTCGAAGCCGACGACCGCCTCGGTCGCCATCGTTCCCGACAGGTAACCGGTGGTGTCGGTGGAGAACTGGCCGGAGATGTCCGCGGCGGCGTCCCGCAGCAGTTGCAGGACCACGCTCGACGACCCGGCCGGGAACTCGATGTCGAAGCGGTGCACCGGCTCGAACACCCACGTCCCCGCCTCGGCCAGCATCTGGTCGAGCAGCAGCCCCGTGACCTCCCGGAAATCGGTCGCGCTCGCCACGCCGAGATACCCGGCGGCCGTCAGCGCCACCCGGCAGTCGGTCACGGCCCACCCGAACGGCCCCCGCCGGAACCGCTCGTGGACGGTCTCCTCGACGCCGTTGTGCAGCGCCCGCGTCAGCGAACCGCGCTCGACCTCCAGCTCGTACCGCAGCCCCGAGTCCGGCTCTCCCGGCTCCAGCCGCAGCCCGACCGTCACCGGTCGCGACGTCGGCGCCCAGCGGCCCATCTCGTGCAGCGCCTCGACCGGCCGGACGACGCGCTCGATGTGGATCGCCCGGGACTGCTCGAACTCGACGGCGATCCCGAACTCCTCGTCCAGCAGTGAGGCCACGACCTCCTTCTGGACCTCGCCGTAGAGCCGCACCGCCATGTGGCCGGCCAGCTCGTCGAGGTGCGGGTCCACCAGCGGGTCCCGCTCGGCCAGGCTCGCCAGGGCCTTGCGGAGCCGGATCCGCTCGGACGGGTCGACGGGACGGACGATCGTCTCCAGCGTCGGCGGCGTGAACAGGCCGCCCGGACCCAGCTCGTCCGGTGAGCCGATCGCGTCCCCGATGCGGATGTCGCTCAGCCCGGTCACCTTCGCGATGCCGCCGGGCGGCGCCGCGCCGCTCGCGGTCGACGTGCCGCCGGTGAACACCTCGACGCCGGTGACCTTGCCCTTGCTCGTCTCGATCTCGCCCTCGGCGCCCCGGCGGTAGGCCGTCACGCGCTCGCGCGGCCGGAGCGTCCCGCTGCGCACCCGCACGTACGCGAGCCGCTGCCCGCGCGCCCCGTGCTCCACTTTGAACACCGTCCCGCGCGGCCGGCCCGACGGCTCCGGCGTCGGCGAGGGCAGGTACCGCCGGATGCCCTCGGCCAGCGCCGCGACGCCCGCGCCGGTCACCGCCGACCCGAAGTACACCGGATGCGCGACGCCGCGCCTCGTCTGCGCGGCCAGCTCGGCCCCGCAGTCGAGCGCGCTCAACGGGTCCGGCTCGTCCAGGTACGCGGCCAGGAACGCGTCGCTGCCCGCCGCCAGCACCTCGGCGGCCCGCTCGAAGTGCTCGGGGTCCTTGAACGCGAGCGGCTCGACCTCGGCCCCGGCGGTCCCGATGCCGCGGACGATGTCCATCGGCAGGATCTGCGGCGTCAGCTTCGCGGCGATGTCGCGCAGCAGCTCGTCCTCGCGCGCACCGACCCGGTCGACCTTGTTGACGAACAGGATCGTCGGCACCCCGAGCCGCTTCAGGGTCCGCATGATGACCCTGGTCTGCGCCTGGACGCCCTCGACGGCCGAGACCACCAGGACCGCGCCGTCCAGCACGTGCAGCGCGCGCTCCACCTCGGCGATGAAGTCGGTGTGGCCGGGCGTGTCGATGAGGTTGACGGTGAGGTCGTCGAGGGTGAACGCGACCACCGCCGACTGGATCGTGATCCCGCGGCGCCGCTCCAGCTCCATGGAGTCGGTCTGGGTGCTGCCCCCGTCCACGCTCCCGACGCTGTCGATGATGCCCGCGTTGAACAGGAGCCGTTCGGTCAGACTGGTTTTACCGGCGTCGACATGCGCGAGTATCCCCAGGTTCAGAAAGTTCAATGGAAGTCCTCGGAAGAGAGATCTGCTGTCCTGGCGTGAAGAACTCCGCAGATTGGCGCATTCCGATCTCCCTTGCCTTCCGAGTTGGCACTGCCGTCCGAGTTGACGTTCGGCCCGGACATTAAGCGGCCGCAGGCGTCGGCGCAAGTGGTTTTCCGGCTTCGCACGATGGCGATAGAGTGCGAGCCATGAGCATCGTTGAGCGGAGAACGGCGATCGAGCGGGCGATCTCGCCCGCGGAGGTCAGGGCGGCCAACGAGCTGGCGCGCCGCTGGTTCGCCTCGCGCCCGCGCCCGCCCGCGGCGGCCGCGGGGCTCGGCGTCTGGCCGCTGCTCACCACGCTGGCCACCGGCGCCAGCGGCGAGACCCGCGACGAACTGCTCGACGCCGCCGGTATCGGCCCCGATCGCGCCGACTCGATCACCGGGGCGCTGCTCGCCGCAGCGCGGACGGTGCCCTCGATCCGCCTGGCGCTTGGCGTCTGGGCCGGTTCCGAGATCGCGCTCGACCCCGACTGGATCGCGAAGCTCCCGGCCAACGCGATCGGGACGCTGACCGGCGAGCCGGACGCGGACAAGGCCACCTTGGACCTGTGGGCGTCCGAGGAGACCGACGGGATGATCGAGCGGATGCCGCTCGACCTGACGCAGCGGATCGACCTGGTCCTTGCCAGCGCGCTCATGGTGCGCACGAAGTGGGTCACCGAGTTCCGCGATGCCGCAGTCCCCTTCCGATCGGGGCCGTGGGCGGGGCTCGGCCCCTGCCGTGTCCTGTCGAACACGATCCACGACGACGTGCTGCGCGTGAGTGAGGAGGCCGCCGTCCTCACCGTGCCCGGCCACGATGGGATCGACGTCCTCCTCGGCCTCGGCCGCGACGGCCTCGCGCCTGGTGAGGTCATGTCCACCCTCTTCGAAGCCGCGGGCGACCGCGCCTGGGGCCGCTCGTCCGCGGACATGGCGGTGGGGGAGGAGGCCCCCGGCGTCACGGTGTCCGAGTCCCGCTCGTCGAAGCCGCAGACCACCCCCGAGGTGAATGTCCGGACCGTGCGGTTCTCCGTCTCGGCCGACCTCGACCTGTCCGAGGACGCCGCCGCGCTCGGCCTGGAGTACGCCTGCGACGAGGACCGCGCCGAGTTCGACCGCCTCGCCGCCGAACCGACCTACGTCAGCCAGGCCAGGCAGCGCTGCGTCGCCGCCTTCAGCGCCACGGGGTTCGAGGCGGCCGCGGTCACCGCGATGGCGATGGCTCGCATGGGCGGCGTCGCGATGAAGACAGTCCACTGGCACCGGGAGGCGTCGATCGACTTCGATCGGCCCTTCGCCTACCTCGCCAGGCACCGGCCCTCCGGCCTGATCCTGGTCGGCGGCTGGGTGGACGAGCCCGAGCGGGCCGTCTGAGCCCGTTCACCGGCCGGTCCGAACTCGACGCCGACTCATAGAATGGCGGCGTGAGCGATAGGACATCGGCGCCGCCGGGCGAGCCGCGGCGATTCTGGACACCGGCCCCGGCGTCCGCCATGCCTCCCCGGCGACCGGCGCCGGACCTGTCCGACCCCGCCGAGTTCGCCGCCCGCGTCAAGCTGCGCTCACCCCGCTGGCAGGGCCCCGCCCTGCTGGCGGGGCTGGCGCTGTTCTGCCTGGTCTACTCCATGGTCCCCGGCGATTCGACGCTGCCACTGTCGGCCGACGGCAGACGCCTCGTGCTCCTGCTGCTCGCCGGGGCCTTCGCGGTCGCGGCGGCGACCGTCCTGTGGTGGGACCTGCGCACCCGAGCCGGCGCGTACCGCCGGGCCCACGCGGACTTCCTCGATTGCGGGACCGTCGCGCAGGGCTACCTCACCTCGTTGGACGTCGGACACGAGGAGTACCGGCCGGCGTGGGTGCTCATCGACTCCCGCGTGCCCGATGAGCAGGCGGCCCGCCTCTACGCGGCGTTCGACACCTGGATCGACGCCGTCCTGGCGGACCCGAAGCTCCGCCGCAGGGTGGTGATCTGGTTCCGCACCGGCGGCGAGACCGTCCCGAGCGAATCGGTGTTCGGCGCCGACGCGACCGGCGGGTTCCTCGTCGGCCCCCAGCTGCGCGGCCACTGGAAGCTGCTGCTGCCGACGGCCGGAGGCAAGTGGAAGGTGCATCCGGTGCTCTCCGCCGACCCGTCGGGCGAACCGGTGCCCACGCTCGGATCGGGAGCCTGAGGCCCGGTCCCGGGCTTACCGCTCATCCCTACCGTTCATCCGCGGGCGCCGCGTGCCAGCGCCACCTGGTCAGCCGAGCCCGTCCCGGCAGCGTCCCCCTCCCCGTGGCCCACAGCAGGGTCGGCCACGGCTCGGTGTCGGTCGGCGCGTCGGGGAACAGCCGCGCGAGCACCCGCGCGCACAGCTCGGCGGGCGGGTCCCACTCGAGCCCGAGCCCCTCGGCCAGGTCGTGCGTGTGGACCAGGATCTCCACCACGCCCATCGCCGCGAAGCCCTCCGGGTCGGACAGGCCCATGACGTGGTGGGCCCGCACCTCGGGAGGCATCGTGCGCACCATCGCGGCCAGCAGCGCCGCGGACGCCTCCAGCACCTGGAGCAGCCCCTCGGGGCCCGCCTCGCGTTCGGCGAAGACCGTGCTCGCCGGGCCGCCGCTGCGCCGCGGCTCGCACACGAACGGCACGTGGCCGTTGATCGGCGGGTGTCGCGGCCCCATCTGGACGGCGTAGGCGAACAGGTCGTCGGCGATGTGCTCGACGGTCTCCCAGCAGGTCCACTTCAGCGTCCCCGCCCGGTAGTCCCAGGCGTCGAGCTCGGCCTTCCGCAGCCGGTACACGGCCAGGTCGACGGCGAGTTCGACGTCCTCTGCGGAGACCGGAGCGATGTTCATGCGAGCACGATACCCGCCGGTCGCCCTCCCCTCCCCGGCGCGGACGGCCGCCCGGTCGGGCGACCCGCCCGGCGCGTCCCGGGGCCGGTCGACGCTTCTCGCCGCCGCCTCGGTTACGGTGATGGCCTCCCCCGCGTTCCGCCGCCGCGACCCCGCGCCGCCCGGACCGGACCCGCATCCCGAACCGCCCCTTGGCGTCCGGTATGGAAGTAGGACTGATGGACACCCCCAAGCCGATCGGATACTGGCTCAAACACCTCGACAACCTGATGGAACGGCAGTTCCAGGCCGCGCTCGAGGACTTCTCGCTCGACCGGCGCCACTGGCAGGTCCTCAACGTCCTCTACGGCGGCGCGCGGTCCCCCGAGGAGCTCGAGCGGGCGCTGGCGCCGTTCTGGGGCGAGGAGGAGGGCGTGGACATGGAGGCGGTGCTGCACGGCGAGGGCGGCCTGAGCCCGCGCGGCTGGATCCGCCGCTCGGACGTGGTGGTGGGGCTCAGCTACGACGGCTACGACGCCTACCAGAAGATCGCCGCGCGCGTCGAGGAGACGCGCGACACCATCCTGACCGACGTCAGCGCCGAGCAGTACGCCGAGACCATCCGGGTCCTGTCCGTCATGGCCTCCAACATCGAACGCGCCCTCCGCCGCCCCCGCTGATCAGGCGGCGCGCACGCCCAGCAGCTTCCTCGCCTCCGCGGCGCCCATCGCCGGGCGCCGCGCCAGGGCCGCCGCCTCGGCGGCGCGGCGGACCAGCTGGTCGTTGCCCGTCACCGGCTGCCGTCTGGCGAACGAGACCGTGTCCTCCATGCCCACCCGCAGGTGGCCGCCGTGCGCCAGCGAGGCGAACATGACCGGCAGCGTCGTCCGCCCGATCCCCGTGGCCGAGAACGTGGTCCCCTCCGGCAGATGGCGGCGGACCCCTTCGGCGAAGGCCGTCACGGTCGAGGCGTCCCCGGCGGCGCCGCCCGGCACGCCCAGCACGAAGTCGACGTGCACGTGGCCGCCGTACGGCAGCCCGTGCCGATCCAGCAGGCGCTCCAGCGACGCCAGGTGCCCCAGGTCGAACAGCTCGTACTCGGGCACGATCGCCGCGTCCCGCATCCGCCCGTGCAGCTCGACGACGAACTCCCAGCGGTTCATGAACACGCCGTCGCCGAAGTTCACCGTGCCCATCGTGCACGAGGCCATGTCCGGGGCCGCGTCGAGCACCTTCAGGCGGTCCTCCTCGGCGTCGGTGACCGCGCCGCCGGTCGACAGCTGCACGATCAGGCCGGTCGCCTCCCGCAGCGCCGCGACCGCCTCGCGCAGCCGCCCCCCGTCGAGCGTCGGCCGCGCCTCGTCGTCGCGCAGGTGCACGTGGATCACCGACGCGCCCGCCGCTTCGCAGGCCACGGCCGCCGCCGTCAGCTCGTCGAGCGTGACCGGCAGCGCCGGGACCTCCCGCTTGTCGACCTCGGCGCCCGTGGGTGCCACGGTGATGAGCGTCGATCCCATGTCAGACCCCCGAGTCGACCTGTGCGTCCTGCCGCTCGCTGGCCGCGCGCGAGGCGGCCGCCGCCTCGTTCCCGGCCGCCTTGGCCTCGGCGGGCGAGTTCATGTGCCGCCACCACTCCTGGCCCGCCTTCGGGAGCGTGTCGATCGGGTCGTAGAACGGGTAGCGGCGGGTCAGCGCGTCCGGGTCGTCGGCCTCGATCGAGGTCCGGTAGTTCTTCGTCCAGTACGAGATGCCCAGCTCGCGGTCGTACTCGGACAGCTGGTGGACCCAGCGCTTGCCGACCATCGGCACGTCGCAGATGATCCGCGGCGTCGCGTACCCCGGCAGGTAGCCCATGATCGCCGTCTGGAGGTCCTGCGCGGTGGCCACGGAGGTCCGCCAGTGCTCGGCGTTCGGGATCATGTCGCACATGTAGAAGTAGTACGGCAGGATGTTCGCCTCGCCCTGCATCGCGAAGCACAGGTCGAGCAGCGCCTCGGGGGTGTCGTTGACGCCGCGCATGAGCACGCCCTGGTTGCGCACGTCCCGCACGCCCGCGTCGAGCATCGCCGCCGCCGCGGCCGCCACGGTCGGCGTCACCGAGTTGGCGTGGTTGATGTGCGTGTGGATCGCCAGGTTCACGCCCTGACCCGCGGCGCGCTTGGCGACCCGCGCCATGCCCTCGACGATCTCGTCCTGCAGCCAGTGCTGCGGCAGGCCCATGAGCGCCTTCGTCGCGAGGCGGATGTCGCGGATCGTCTCGAGGTCGAGCAGTCGGTCCAGGAATGATTCCAGGTGCTTCCACGGCAGGTTCGCCACGTCGCCGCCGGAGACGACGACGTCCCGCACGCCGGGGTGCGCCTCCAGGTAGTCCAGGATCGCGCCCTGCCGGTCGACCGGCTTCAGCGCGAGCTTGCGCTTGTCGACCGTCGGGGTGGAGTTGCCGACCAGGTCCATGCGGGTGCAGTGCCCGCAGTATTGGGGGCAGGTCGACAGGAGCTCGGCGAGCACCTTCGTCGGGTACCGGTGAGTGAGCCCCTCGACGGCCCACATGTCGTGCTCGTGGAGCGAGTCGCGCGCCGCGAACGGGTGCGAGGGCCAGTCGGTGCGCCGGTCGGAGGCCACCGGGAGCATGTAGCGCCGGACCGGGTCGGCGTAGAACGCCTCGGTCCACGAGCCCCGCGCGGTCTCCTCGATCGCGGGGACCATCGTGTTGAGCATCTGCGGCGGCAGCAGCATCGACATCGTCGCCGCCGACGCGATGTCCCGCTCCAGGTCCTCGTAGAAGGCCTCGTCGAGCCGGTCGCCGGCCACGGCGCGCAGCTGCTTCACGTTCTTGACGCAGTTGACGCGCTGCCACTGCGCCGAGGCCCACTGCTCGGCGGTGACGTCGGCCCAGCCGGGGAACCGCGTCCAATCCGGCTCCACCAGCGTCCGCCGCCGGTACAAGTACGGCTGCTCCACCGCGGCGGATCGTCCGTCACCATGCGCTCGTTCGGTCACTCTCGCACCTCCGTGTCCGGGATGTTGGCCCGGGAAACCTGCAAGACGACGGATAGCCGTCTTGTGACGAGGATAACCTTCCGTTACAGTTGAGCGCCAGGTCTCGCATATTGAGATCGTATAAATTCCTCATCATAGGAAGGGCGGCAACGATGTCGACAGGCTCACCAGTCGGATCGCACCGAGTCGTCAGCCCCGCCGGGGTGCTGCCACAAGCAGCGGACCAACTCGACGACACACCCGATACAGCCGAGAACGAAGTCAGGATCCGCGTCGAGCGCCTCAACCTCGACGCCGCCTCCTACCGGCAGCTCCACACCGCCCACTCGGGCGACGGACCAGCGATCAGAGCCGCCGTCCTCGACCTCATCGAGCGGCGCGGCAAGATGCACAACCCCGAGACCGGCTCCGGCGGCATGCTCATCGGCACCGTCGACGCCGTCGGCGAACGCTCGCCCCTCGGCCTCGAACCCGGGCAGAAGATCGCCACCCTCGTCTCGCTCACCCTCACCCCGCTGCGCATCGACGACGGCCTCGCGCGCTGGGACGGCCTGAGCGAGCAGATCCCCACCAGCGGGCACGCCGTCCTCTTCGCCCGCTCCATCGCCGCCGTCCTCCCCGACGACCTGCCCGAGGAGCTGGCCCTCGCCGTCTTCGACGTCTGCGGCGCGCCCGCCCTCGTCCGCCGCACTGTGCTTCGAAAAACCAGCGCCCGCCGCGCCCGCTGCACCGTCGCCGTCCTCGGCGCCGCCGGCAAGTCCGGCTCCCTCTCCCTGGCCGCCGCCCACGACGCCCGCGCCGCCACCGTCCTCGGCGTCGTCCGCGACGACGCCGAAGCCGCCCGCCTCAAGGCCACCGGCCTCGCCGACCGCATCGCCGTCGCCGACGCCACCGACCCCCTCGCCCTCGCCGAGGCCGTCACCGACGCCCTCGACGGACGCGGCGCCGACGTCACCGTCGTCTGCGTCGACGTCCCCGGCTGCGAGCACGGCGCCATCCTCGCCACCGGCACCGGCGGCACCGTCGTCTTCTTCTCGATGGCCACCTCCTTCCCCGCCGCCGCGCTCGGCGCCGAAGGGCTCGCCGCCGACGTCGAGATGCTCATCGGCAACGGCTACGTCCCCGGCCACGCCGACTACGCGCTCAGCCTCATGGCCGCCAACCCGCCCCTGCGCGAGCTGTTCGAGGCCCGGATCGGCGGTGGCGAATGACCGCGCTCCTGCCGCTCGACCCCGACCTCGTCGAACGCGCCCGCCGCCTCGCCGCCCAGGCCGGACAGCCCGTCGTCGACCTCGCCCGCAGCCGCACCACCCTCTCGGTCGAACGCGCGACCCTGCGCCTCGCCGGGCTCACCGGCGCCGACCCCGACGGCATCCCGTGGGTCAACCGCCTCGTCGACGCCGTCGCCGACCAGACCGGCATCGAGCACGGCGCGGCCCTCCCCGTCTTCCACGCCCTCGCCCAGGGGAACCACCCGGACCTGACCCGCCTCGCCCACGCCAGCGCCGCGGGCGGCGTCAAGTTCGAGCTCCCCACCGGCGGCGCCGCCGAGACCGCCCGCGGCCTCGCCCGCGCCGCCGTCGGCACCGGCTTCGACCGCATCGACGCCCAGCGCCGGGCCCGCGCCGACATGGTCGCCCGGATCGGCGACCCGCCGCAGCGGCCCTGGATCTACCTCATCGTCGCCACCGGCGACATCTACGAGGACATGCCCCAGGCCCAGGCCGCCGCCAGAGCGGGAGCCGACATCATCGCCGTCATCCGCTCCACCGGGCAGTCCCTCCTGGACTACGTCCCCGAGGGCGCCACCCGCGAGGGCTTCGCCGGAACCTACGCCACCGGCGAGAACTTCCGGCTCATGCGCTCCGCCCTCGACGAGACCTCCCGCGAGGTCGGCCGGTACGTGCGGCTGTGCAACTACGCCTCGGGGCTCTGCATGCCCGAGATCGCCGCGCTCGCCGGGATGAACCGGCTCGACATGATGCTCAACGACTGCATGTACGGCATCCTGTTCCGCGACATCAACCCGATCCGCACCTTCGTCGACCAGCGCTTCAGCCGCCAGATCCACGCCAGGGCCGGGATCATCATCAACACCGGCGAGGACAACTACCTCACCACCGCCGACGCGGTCGAGGCCGCCCACACCGTCACCGTCTCCCAACTGCTCAACGAGTACTTCGCGCACGAGGCGGGACTGAGCGACGAACTGCTCGGCCTCGGGCACGCCTTCGAGATCAACCCCGAACTGCCCGAGTCGTTCCGGCTCGAACTCGCGCACGCGCTGCTGGCGCGCCAGCTGTTCCCCGACGCGCCCCTGAAGTGGATGCCGCCGACCAAGCACATGACCGGCGACGTCTTCCGCGGCAACCTCCTCGACGGGTTCTTCAACCTCGCCGGGGTCATGACCGGGCAGTCGATCCTCCTGGTGGGCATGATGACCGAGGCGGTCGTCACGCCGTGGCTGTCGGACCGGGACATCGCCCTGCAGAACGTCCGCTACGTGCTCGGGGCGGCCTCCGGCCTCGCCGAGGACTTCCGCCCGCCCCCCGACGGCTTCATCGCGAACCGCGCGAACCAGGTCCTCGGCGAGGCCGTCGACCTCCTCGGACGCATCAGGGACGACGGGCTGCTGAACGCCATCGCCGACGGCACCTTCGGCATCATGAAGCGCCCGGCCGACGGCGGTCGCGGTCTCGAAGGCGTCGCCGAACGCGCCGACGACTACTTCAATCCCGCCGGTGAGGCCCTGGAATCCAGTGAGGAGGAAGCCCGATGACCAGGATCGTCCGCCCCTACGGCGACACCACCGGCGACGGCATGGTGCAGGTCTCCTTCACACTCCCAGTGCCCCACGACAAGCGCGCCGAAGGCGCCGCCGCGCAGCTTGCGGCCAAGATGGGCCTCGACAACGCGATGATCGTCCACGCCAAGGCGATCGGCGCCGGACACACGTTCTTCGTCGTCTACGGCGCCGCCAGGCACCTGGTCGACCTCGACGAGGTCGAGGTCGTCGAGCGCGACTACCCGCTGCTGAGCCCCAAGGAGGTCAACGACCTCGTCAAGGAGCGCCTCGGCCGCAAGCTGTGCGTCGTGGGCGCCTGCATCGGCACCGACGCGCACACCGTCGGCATCGACGCGATCCTCAACATCAAGGGCGTGGCGGGGGAGAAGGGCCTGGAGTACTACCGCGAGCTGCGCGTGGTCAACCTCGGCGCGCAGGTCGCCGTCCCCGAGCTGGTCAACCGCGCCCTCAAAGAGGAAGCGGACGCGGTGCTGGTCAGCCAGGTCGTGACCCAGAAGGACGCCCACCTCCACAACACCCGCGAGATGGCCGCCGCCTTCCGCGAGGCACTGCCGCCCGAGAAGCGCCCGCTCCTCGTCGTCGGCGGCCCGCGCTTCGACGAGCGCGCCGCCGCCGAACTCGGCGTCGATCGCGTCTTCTCGCGCGGCACCACGCCGGGCGACGTCGCCTCCTACCTCGTCCACCGCATCATCAAGGAACCAGTCGCATGACCAGCCACGACGGACTCACCGTCACCCATCGGCGCTATGTGCCGCACAGCCACGCCCACTACGGCGGGAACCTCGTGGACGGCGCCTATGCACTCGGTATGTTCGGCGACGTGGCCACGGAGATCTGCATCCGCACCGACGGCGACGAAGGACTGTTCGCGTCCTACGCGGACGTGCAGTTCAAGTCGGCGATCCGAGCGGGCGACGTCGTGGAGGCCACGGGAACGGTCACCCGCACCGGCAACCGCAGCCGCACCATCGAGTTCGCGCTGACCGTCGTCTGCCGCTCCGACCCCGACCGGAGCGCCTCGGCCGCGGCCGTCCTCGAAGCGCCGATCGTCGCCACCACGGCCACCGGCACCGTCGTGGTGCCATGACGGGCACGGTCGTGAACGCAGTCGGGGGCATCGTCATGTGCGTCGACGTCGGCTCGACCTACACCAAGGCCGCCGCCGTCAGCGCCGACACGGGCACGCTCCTGGGAAGCGCCTCGCACCCGACCACACTCGACACCGACGTCATGGACGGCCTGAAAGCGGCCACGGAAGCGGCGTCCCCGAAAGGCGCAGGCGTCGTCGACACGCTCGTGTGCTCCTCGGCCGGAGGCGGCCTGCGACTCGGAGTGATCGGCAACGAGCCGCTGGTGACCGCCAGAGCCGCTTACCGGGCGGGACTCTCGGCCGGAGCCCGAGTGGTGGAGGTCTGCGCCGGTGACATCGGCGAAGCGGACATGGAGCGGCTCGCAGGGGCCCGCCCGGACGTCCTGCTGCTGGCGGGAGGCACGGACGGCGGCGACGAGACGGCGCTCCTGGCCCACGCCGAGGCGCTGGCCGCCGCTCGACTTCGCGCACCGGTCGTCTTCGCGGGCAACGCCGCAGCGGCAGTGGACGTCCGCAGGCTCCTCACCAGCGCCGGGTTCGAATTGACCTGTGTGGACAACGTCCTGCCGCGCATAGGCAGCCTCGACCCCGTGCCCGCCCGGACCGCGCTCCGCGAGGTGTTCCTGCGCCACGTGATCGCCGGAAAGCACCTGTCGGCCCAAGCCGGCTTCACCGACATGGTCAAGGCCGCCACGCCCGACGCCGTCCTGACCGGCATCGAACTCCTCGCCGACATGACCGGCGAAGACCTGCTCGCGGTGGACGTCGGAGGAGCGACCACCGACGTGTACTCGGTGCTCACACCGGACGCCGAAATGAGCGGCCCGCGCGCCGAAGTCGCCGGAACCGCCTGGCGATCGAGGACGGTAGAAGGCGACCTGGGCGTGCGCCACACGGCCACGGGCATAGTGGAGGCCGCCGAAGCCGCCGACCTCGACGTCCCCACCACGCTCCGCGACGCCGCCCGCCACCGCACCGAACACCCCGGCTTCCGGGCCGAGACCGAAGCGGAACGAACGGCCGACGCCGAGCTCAGCGCGCTCGCGGCGACCGTGGCGGTCGGCCGCCACGCCAGAGGCGAGCGCATCGGCGGCCCGACCGAGCCGCTGCGCGGCGGCAAGGACCTGGCAGCGGTCAAGCTGGTGATCGGCTCGGGAGGCGTGCTGCGCCGCGATCCCGAATCACCGCAGTGGCTCCGCGAAGCGGTCTGCGGCCACACCGCCGGAGGCTTCCGCCCACCGACAGCCGCCAGGATCGTCATCGACGCCGCCTATGCACTCGCCCCGGCCGGACTCATGGCCGCGAACGGACATCGGACCGCCGCCGAGGCCCTGCTACGCGAGACGCTGCTCAGCTCGCTGATGCGCTTTCCATTCATCGACTGAAAATTTATCAGAAGTGATAATATTGGATCATGGACGGGATTGGGCACGCTTACGACGAGGCCAGCGGAGATCTGCGCGCGGTATTGGATTCCGCTGCGAAACTCCAGGAACTGGTCCCTGACGCGGTCCTGGTCGGCGGCTCCGCCGCGGCGCTCTACGCCGGGCACCGGGATTCCTACGACCACGACCATGTCGTAGCCGACCTCCGTGACCGGTTCGATGTCGTGCTCGAGGCGCTCGAGTCCGAAGGCGAGTGGGTCACCAACCGGGTGCGACCGGGCAAGATCATCCTCGGCAGCCTCGGAGACATCGAGACCGGTGTGCGGCAACTGATCCGTCGACGGCCGTTGGAGACTGCCGAGATCGAGTTGGGCAGCGGTCGGCTCCTGCGAGTGCCCACTCCCGCTGAGACCTTGCGGATCAAGGCGTTCCTGATCGTTCGGCGGAACCAGACCCGCGACTATCTCGACGTCGCGGCGTTGAGCGCTCGATACGGTACCGAGCATGCGGCGGCGGTCCTCAGCGACATCGACGAGTACTACGCCGATCAGCGCAGCGAGGACGAGGGAGTCCGGTCACAGTTGGTCCGCCAGCTCAGCGAACCGCGACCGGCGGACTCCGCGGTCACCGCCGAGCTCGGTGCCTATCGCAACCTGAGCGAACGATGGACCGACTGGTCGAACGTGGTCGCCGCCTGCGGGGCGCTGGCCGAGCGGATCGCGAGAGGATGAGGAGATGGCACTGCGGTTCCGAAACCTGAACGTCTCACCGGACGACCCGGTGAAGCGGTGGCCGGTCGAGGCGGTCCAGACCGCGTTGGAACGAGGATCGGTGCGGGACTGGCAGCGGCTGATCGAGGTGATCGACCGCGACCCCTGGGGCAAGACGGCTCGCCAGGTCGAGCACGTCTTGACCTACAGCCGCCCGTACGGCGTCGCGAACCTGATGGAACGAGTGCTGCGCAGCGCCAGAGCGGGAGCCGAACGCGCCGAACGGGCAGCTGTGGCCGGTAAGGTCAAGCAGGCCATCACCGCCTCGGGGCTGACGCGCGCCGAATTCGCCTCGCGCATCGGAACCTCGGTCTCACGCCTGTCGACCTATGCCACGGGCAAGGTCGTGCCATCCGCGGCGCTCATGATCCGCATTGAGCGGGTCGCCGCGGACAGCTCGTCAGAAAGCCACGAGATCAGGTAGCCACCGCTGGGTGCCTTACGGGACTCGCCGAGCGCGCCCGGCCCGCGCCGACACACCCCCGGCGCGGGCCGCGAAACCGTTGCGGGAGGCGCCGCCCGTCGGTTAGAACTACTCGTGGGCCGAGCCGTGGCCCGTCCCCGAGGAGGCCCGCATGTCCACCGCACCACCGTCCCCACCCCGCTGGCACCGGCCTATGGCCCCGCGCCGCGCCGACGAGGCCCACCGCGTCGCCACGCCGCTGGAACTGCTCTACGACCTCGTCTTCGTCGTCGCCATCGCCCAGGCCGCCGCGGGCCTGCACCACGCCCTCGCCGAAGGCCACTGGCAGACCGGGCTCGTCAACTACGCCATGGTCTTCTTCGCGATCTGGTGGACCTGGCTCAACTTCGCGTGGTTCGCCTCGGCCTACGACACCGACGACACCCCGTACCGGATCGCCGTCATGGTCCAGATGGCCGGGGCGCTCATCCTCGCCGCGGGCATCGAATCGGCCTTCGAGCACCGCGAGTTCCTGGTCGTCACCATCGGCTACACCGTGATCCGCCTGGCGATGGTGCCCCAGTGGCTGCGCGCCGCCCACTCCGACCCCGCCCGGCGCACCACCTGCCGCCGCTACGCCGCGGGCGTCACCGCCGTCCAAGTCTGCTGGTGGATCGCCGCGCTGGCCGTCCCCGATACGGCCTACCTCTACGTCTGGATGGCCCTGGTGGTCTTCGAACTGCTGGTCCCGGTCTACGCCGAGCGGGCCGAGACCACCACCTGGCACCCCCACCACATCGCCGAGCGCTACAGCCTGTTCACCATCATCGTGCTCGGCGAGACCGTCCTGGCCTCGACGCTGGCCGTCAAGGCCGCCTTCGCGACCGGGCACGACCGCATCCAGGTCCTCGTCACCGCCGCGGCCGGGCTGGTCGTCCTCTTCTCGATGTGGTGGCTCTACTTCGACCGGCCCGTCCACGACCTCCTCACCAACCTGCGCATGGGGTTCCGCTGGGGCTACGGCCACTACCTGGTCTTCGCCTCGGCCGCCGCGGTCGGCGCCGGGACGGAGATCGCCGTCGAATCGATCGAGGGGGAAGCACGTCTCGGTCCGGTCGCCTCCGCGGCCCCGGTGGCGGTGGCCGTCGCCGTCTACGTGCTCAGCGTCTGGGTCCTCCAGGTCCTGCCGCGCGGCCGCGGGCCACTGGCCTGGGCCTACCCGCTGTGCGCGGTCCTGGTGCTGGCCTCGATGCTCGTCCCCTGGACCCTCGCGGCGATCGCCCTGCTGATGGCGGGCCTGGTGGCCTGGACGGTCACCGTCAACCATCGCGAGGCCGCGCGCGGCTCGGCGACCTGAGGCCGGAGGCGGCCGGACGGATACCATGAAGCCCACGATGCGAGTGGAGATCCTTGGCCCCCTGCGGGTGCGCGACGACGCCGACCGGACCGTCCCCGTCGCGGGCGCTCGGCTGCGCTCGCTGCTGACGCGCCTCGCGCTCGACACAGGCGAGGTCGTCGGCACCGGCGCGCTGTGCCGAGCGGTCTGGCCCGACGGCGGCCCCGACGACCCCGGCCACGCCTTGCAGGCGCTCGTGTCGCGGCTGCGCGCCGCACTGCCCGACGACGCCGAGATCCGCGCCGCCTCCGGCGGCTACCGCCTCGCCCTGCCGCCCGACGCGGTCGATGTCCACCGCTTCGAGCGCCTCGCCCGCGCCGGGCGCCTCGCGCTCGAAGACGGCCGAGGCGAGGACGCCGCGCCGCTGCTGCGCGAGGCGCTCGCCCTCTGGCGAGGCGAGCCCCTCGCCGACCTGCCCGACGCCGTCGCGGCCGCCACGCGCCTCGACGAGCTCCGCCTCGCCGCGCTCGAAGACCGCTTCGCCGCCGAGATGCCGGACCGCGCCGCCGACTCGATCCCCGAACTCACCGAGCTGACCGAGGCCCATCCGCTCCGCGAACGACTGCACGCCCTCCTGATCGACGCGCTGCGCGCCGACGGGCGCGGGGCCGAGGCCCTGGCGGCCTTCGCGCGGATCCGCGACCGCCTCGCCGACCGACTCGGCGCCGACCCGGGACCGCAGCTGCGCGAGGCGCACCTCGCCGCGCTCCGGACCGAGCGGCCCGAGCGCCGAGGCAACCTCAAGGCGCCGATCAACCGGCTCATCGGCCGCGACGCCGAACTGGCCCAGATCGCCGAACGCCTCGACGCGGGCCGACTCGTCACCCTCGTCGGCCCCGGAGGGGTGGGCAAGACCCGCCTGGCCACGGCCGTCGCCGTCGACCGCGATTCCCCCGGCGGCGTCTGGACGGTCGAACTCGCCGCCGTCACCGGCGCAGGCGACGTCGCCCCGGCCGCCGTGGCCGCGCTCGGCCTGCGCGACGCCGCCGTCCCGCGAGAGGCGCTGACCCGGCTGTCCGAGGCGCTCGGCGCCGGTGGGACGCTGCTGGTCCTCGACAACTGCGAGCACGTCGTCGACGCCGCCGCCGCACTGGCCGCCGACCTGCTCGGCCGCTGCCCGAACCTGTCGATCCTCGCGACCGGGCGCGAGCCGCTCGGCATCACCGGCGAGCTGCTGGTGCCCGTCCTCCCGCTCGATGCCGACGCGGCCGTGCGGCTCTTCACCGAACGCGCCCGAGCGGTGCGGCCCGATTTCGAGCCGACCGCGCCGGTCGCCGAACTCTGCGAGCGCCTCGACCGGCTCCCGCTGGCCATCGAACTGGCCGCCGCTCGCCTGCGCACCATGCCCCTCGACACCATGATGTCCAAACTGGATGACAGGTTCGCGCTGCTGCGCGGCGGCAGCCGCACCGCCCTGCCCCGCCACCGGACGCTGAGTGCCGTCGTCGCCTGGAGCTGGGAACTGCTCACCGACGACGAGCGCGAGGGAGCCGAGCGCCTCGCCGTCTGCGCCGGAGGATTCACCGCCGACGCGGCCGAACACCTCGGCGCGCCACTGGAATCCCTGGTGGACAAGTCACTGGTCCAATTCGATGGCGGCCGCTACCGGATGCTGGAGACGATCAGGCAGTACGCGCTGGTGCAGGCGACGGACCTCCACCAGGCCCGCGCCGCCCACGCCGCCCACTTCCTCGCCCTGGCCGAACACGCCGCACCGCGGCTGCGCGGCAGTGGGCAACTGCCCTGGCTCTCGCGCCTGACCGCCGAGCGCGACAACCTCAACGCCGCCGTCGACTTCGCCTGCGAGACCGGCGACGCCGACACCGCGGTGCGCCTCTGCGCCGCCCTCGGCCACTTCTGGGCGATCCACGGCGAGCACGGCGCCGCGCTCACCAGACTGCTGGCCGCGCTCGCCCTGCCCGGCTCGGCCCCGCCCGAGACCCGGACTGCCGCCACGGCGATGTGCCTGTTCCACGCCCTGTTCGCCGGAGACCCGGACGCGGTCCTCACCGCCGACCCGCCGCTGCGCCCGGCCGACCCCATCGGCAAGGCGATCCACGCGATGCTCACCGGCGACGGCCCGCCCGCGGCCGAGCCCGGCACTGAACTCCAAGACCCCTGGAAACGCGGCATGCTCGCCCTCATCAAGGCCATGAGCAACGGCAACGGCGGCACGTTCGAGCAGATGCACCGCGAACTGATCGCCGCGAGCGCGGGATTCGGCGAGGCGGGCGACCGGTGGGGACTGGCCAGCGCGCTGACCTACGCCGCGCTCGCCACGGTCGCCCTGGGGGACTTCACGACGGCGCTGAAGGAGATCGACGAGGCGGCGGCGGTCGCCGCCGAACTCGGCTCCAACGACTACCAGCGGGTGTGGCGGGCCGTCATCCGCGTCAGCGCCGGTGAGATCGACCGGGCCCGCGACGAGCTCACCGGCATCGTCGAGGCCGCCGCGGGACTCCCCGCCGCCATAGCCGGTGTGACGCTCGCCGAACTGGCTCGCCACGACGGCGACCACCGAGCGGCCGGACGGTATCTCGACGGCGTGGCCGAACGCGCCGCCGACGACGCCATGCTCCAGACGATGCTCTGGGACGGGCGCGGCCGCCTCGCCGTGGAGACCGGCGAGGCCCGCGAGGCGGCGGCCGCGTTCGCGCGCGCCTTCGACCTCGCCCGCCGCACCGGCGACATGGGCCTGGTGGCGACGGTGGCCGTCGGGGTCGCCATGCTGCTGCTCCGCCGCGGCGAACCGGTCACCGCGGCCGAGTTGCTGGGGGCGGCCTCCCTGTGGGACCTCGGCATGTCCGGCCTCGACACCCGGCGGCTGGCCGAGCGCCTGCGCGCCGAACTGGGCGAGAGCGACTTCACCGCCGCCCTCCAACGAGGCGAGCGCCTCGGCCGGGCCGAGACGCTCGCTCTCGTGGAGGCTCAGACCCGCCGCTGGTAGGCCCACACCGACAGCGGCACCAGGACCACCAGGAACCCCGCCGACCACAGCAGCGTGGCCGTCACCGGCCCGGCCACCGGGCCGCCCACGAGCAGCCCCCGCACGGCCTCCACCCCGTGCGTGACCGGATTGATGTCGATCCACGCCCGAAGCCACCCCGGCATCGTCTCGGTGGGAGCCACCATGGAGGTGCCGAACGCCAGCGGGAAGATCCCGAGGAACGCGATGGTCTGCACGATCGCCTCCTCCTTGATCAGCACCCCGACGAAGACGCTGATCCAGCTGAGCGAGAAGCCGAGCGTCACCGCCACACCGCAGGCGGCCAGCGCCGAGAGCAGGTCGGTCTCGACCCGGAACCCCATGAGGTAGCCGACGGCGAACAGCGTCACCAGGGTGACGACGTACCGCGCCGAGTCGGCGACCACCGAGCCGATCAGCGGCGCCGAACGGCCGATCGGCATGGAGCGGAACCGGTCGAAGACGCCCTTCTTGATGTCGCGGTTGATGCTCATGCCCGTCGCCAGCAGCCCGGCCAGCACCGTGCTCATCACCATGATGCCCGGGAAGAGGTAGCGCAGGTACTCGCCGGTCGAACCGGACACCGCCCCGCCGAACAGGTAGACGAACAGCAGCAGGAACGTGACCGGCATGAACAGCGCGTCGAGGAAGATGCCCGGATTGCGCCGGACCTTGGTGAGCTCGCGCCCGGTGAGCGCGAGGCTGTGCCGGACCAGCCCCCACCTCATCGTTGTATTCACTGCGGATCGTTCGGTCTGATCGCGGATGCCGGTGGTCATGCCGCGGACTCCTCTCGCTCGTCATGGCGCCCGGTCAGGGCGAAGAACACCTCGTCGAGGCTCGGCAGGCGCAGCGACAGCTCGGCCACCTCGACGCCGCCCGCGTCGAGCGCCCGCGTGACCTCGGTGAGCGCCCCGGCCGTGTCGACCGGGACGGTGAGCGCCCCGCCGCCGCTCTCGGCGGGCTCGCTGCCCGAGACGGCGCGCAGGACCTTGGCCGCGACTCTCGCCCCCTCGGCGTCGGCGGCGCGGACGGCGATGGTCAGCCCGCCGACGATCCGCTTGAGCTCGGCGGGCGTGCCGTGCGCGATGACGGCGCCGTGGTCGATGACGGTGATGTCGTCGGCCAACGCCTCGGCCTCCTCCAGGTACTGGGTGGTGAGCAGGACGGTGCGGCCGTCGGCCGTCATCGACCGGATGGTGCGCCACAGGTCCTCGCGCTTGCCCGGGTCGAGCCCGGTGGTCGGCTCGTCGAGGAAGACGATCCGCGGGTCGCCGACCATGCCCGCGGCCAGGTCGAGGCGCCGCCGCATGCCCCCCGAATACGTCGAGACGCGCCGCGCGGCGTCCTCGGCCAGATCGAACAGGCCGAGCAGCTCGTCGGCCCGGGCCCCGGCGCGGGCCCGGCCCATGTCGAGCAGCCTGCCGAGCAGGACGAGGTTCTCGCGGGCGGTCAGGTCCTCGTCGACCGAGGCGTACTGGCCGGTCAGCCCGATCAGGCGCCGCACGTCGGCGGCGCGCTTGACGACGTCGAGCCCGCCGACCTCGGCGCGGCCCTCGTCGGGGCGCAGCAGGGTCGCGAGGATGCGGATGGCGGTGGTCTTGCCCGCGCCGTTCGGCCCGAGCACGCCCAGGACGGTCCCGGACCTGGCGGCCAGGTCGACCCCGGCGAGCGCCGTGGTCTTCCCGAACCGTTTCACCAGTCCTTCTGCTTCGAATGCGTAGTCCATGCCCCGAAGGCTCCGCGCCGCCCTCACAGCGCGCTCACACGCCGCTCTCATCGCCCGCGCCCGCCGTGAGCCGGAATCCGGCGCTCGTTGAGAAGCGAGGCAACCCGAACGGGCCCCGGCCGCGTCTTACCGACGTACGCCGCCGACGACCTGCTCAGTGGAACCGGCGGCGGACAGACCGCGATCCCGGCGGTGGTGGACCGCCGGGATCGCGGTGCGAAACGCCCGCTACCCGTCCAGCCCCATGCGCTCCTCGAGGTCGAACCACTCGGCCGCCGTCTGCGCCAGCCGCGCTCGCGTCCGGCGGTCGAACCGCGGCGAGGTGCGGATCTCCAGCACGGCGCCTTCGGCCAGGCGCGTCCACAGCCACTCGGTCCCGCCCGTGAGCGGGATACAGGCGTAGGACTCCTGGCCGGTCTCGGGCACCGCTTCGAGCCGGTGGTCCTTGCGCACCACCTGCAACCGCTCCTCCGGCGTGGTGCCGAACACGCGCGACTCCAACCGCTCGGCGTTCGTGTTGCCGCTCGGCTGCCCGAACAGGAGCAGCAGCGCCACCTCGACATGCGAACCGTCGTCCAGGACGAACCGGGCCCGCGCGTAGCCGACGTGCCGTCGCATCGCCCGGACCTTCGGGTGAAGCGTGTCGAGACGAACCACTTCGGACACCGGCCTGCCGGTGGCCTTCGCGATCTGCTCGGGCGTGAGCGGGTCCCGGTCGACACTCCCACGGGGTCGCCGGAGGTCGTACATGGCCCGCGTGCCGCCGACCGGCGCGCACCACCGCACCACGAGCAGCCCTCCGCCGATGATGGCGACCGCAGAGACCAACGCCGCGCCGACGATCACCGCCGTCTCGGGCACTCCCACGCCTTGCAACCACGCCGCGGCCATCAACACCAGGCCCAGCACGCCGATCCAGAGCAGCACCCGCAGCAGCACCCGCACGATCAACGGCAGCGGGAACTCGACCTGCCGTCCGCCCTTCGGCTCCTGCGACCACGCCACCATGGTGCACATGAGGGTGGCCAGTACGATCGTTCCCCCCAGGACCCCCCAGCCCGTCGCCCACGGCCCCCATTCGAGCTGGTACCGCAGCGCCACGGCCAGGTAGATCGGTGCCGCCGGCAGCGCGAGAGATGTCAGCAGGAGCAGCAGGAAATTCACCGACACGGGCACACGAGGACGCGGCGGATCGGGGTAGACGAGGTTCTCAGGGGTGGGGGAAGCCATGCCTTGAAGCGTATTGCACCGCATCAATAAGGCCCAATTGACCTGGCAATCTTGAAATCAGGCCGTAAATGTCTCTAGGCTCGGTCGCACCGATCGAAGGGAGCCGGCCATGGCCACTGAGGACACTTTCGCCCACTGCATCGAACCCGGCCCGCTCACCGCGGGCGGACCCCACCGGGCCGCCCTGAAGGCGCTGCCCGCCGCCCTCCCCGAACTGTTCGCGGCCGTGCAGGGCCTGCTGATGCACGACTACTGCCGGGAGCAGTACGGTCTCGAACGCGTGCCCGAGTACACCGACACCGCCCACCTGCGGTCGGCCGAGCACATCGTCGGCCGCCTCCTCGCGGGCGGCCGGTCCCTGAACGAGCGGCGGGAGCCGGGTGAGCGACTCGGCGGCAGCTGCCGCCACTTCACACTGATCGCCGTCGCCGCCCTGCGCGCCCACGGCACCCCCGCCCGCGCCCGCTGCGGCTTCGGCACCTACTTCCAACCCGACTGGTACATCGACCACTGGGTGGTCGAACGCTGGGACGCCGCGACCGACCGGTGGGTCCTCTGCGACGCCCAGATGGACGAGGTCATCACGCCCGGGCTGCCCGTCGCCATCGACCCGCTCGACCTCACCCGCGACCAGTTCGTCGTCGCGGGCGAGGCGTGGCGGCGCTACCGCGCCGGTGCAATCGATCCCGACCGATGCGGCCTCCTGGACGAGGGCAAGTCGGGCCCGTGGTGGATCGCCGGCAACCTCATCCGCGACATCGCCGCACTCGCCGGGACGGAGCTGCTGCCCTGGGACGTGTGGGGCGCCATGCCGGCCCCGGACGAGACCATCGGGAACGAACTGCTGGAGCTGTTCGACGAGCTCGCCGCGATCACCGCCGACCCCGACACCGCCGCCGACGTCCGCGATCGCCACGGCCGCGACGACCGCCTCCGCGTGCCCGACCAGGTCTTCAACTTCCTGCGCCAGGCCCGCGAACCGGTTATCACGCCCGCATGAGCGGCGGCCCGGCCATCTCGGCGGGTGGGCATGCCGCGGTGAGATACGGTTCCCTGCGTACGTGACAACGAAGGAGTGACCGATCGTGGACGTGGAACGCACCGAGCTGCCCGGCATCGGTGTCCGGTTTGAGTTCGAGACCAAGCGCGGCGTGCACCTCGGCATCGTCGCCCACCGAGAGGGCCGCAGGGACTTCATCCTCTACGACCCCGACGACCTCGACACCGCCCTCGAATGCGTCGTCCTCGACGCCGACGAGTCGGTCGCGGTCGGCGAACTGCTCGGCGGCGCCCGCATCGTCGAGAAGCTCAACCGGCTGCACCACGAGATCGAGAACCTCGTCTCCCGCCAACTGCTGGTCGACGCCACCAGCCCCTACGCCGAGCGGCCCCTGGGCGACACCCGCGCCCGCACCCGCACCGGCGCCTCGATCGTCGCCGTCGTCCGCGACTCCGGCGTCGAGACCGGCCCCCCTCCCTCGGCGACCCTGCACGTCGGCGACCGGCTGGTCACCATAGGCACGGAGGAGTCGGTCGAGAAGGTCGAGCGCATTCTGCGCGGGCTCGAGTAGCGTATGGACCATCTCGTCGAAGTATTCCTCCAACTCGGCCTGGTCATCGGCGCGCTCGGCATCCTCGGAGCCCTGGCGGGCAAATTCGCCATCTCCGCGATCCCCCTCTACCTGCTCGCCGGACTCGCGTTCGGCGACGGCGGCCTGCACGACCTCAACGCCGTCCAGAACTTCCTCGACATCGGCGCCGAGGTCGGCATCGTCCTGCTCCTGTTCGCCCTCGGCCTCGAATACACCCCCCGCGAACTCACCGGCACCATGCGCACCTCCTGGAAGGGCGCGATCGTCGACCTGGTCCTGAACTTCGCCCCCGGCGCGGCCTGCGCGCTGCTGCTCGGCTGGGGCCCGCTCGCCGCGGTCGTCTTCGGCGGCGTCACCTACGTCTCCTCCTCGGGCATCATCGCCAAGGTCCTGTCCGACCTGGGCTGGCTCGGCAACCGCGAGACCCCGACCGTGCTCTCGCTCCTGGTGGCCGAGGACCTCGTCATGGCCCTCTACCTGCCGATCGTCACCACGATCCTGGCCGGCCTCGCCTTCGCCCAAGCCGCCTGGGGCCTCGCGCTGGCCCTGCTCGCGGTGGGCGCGGCGTTCTTCGTCGCCTCCCGCGGCGGCAGCCTGCTCTCGCGCTTCCTGGCCTCCCCGAGCGACGAGATCCTCATGCTCAAGGTCCTGGGCATCATCCTGGTCGTCGCCGGTCTTGCCGAGCAGGTCCACGTCTCGGCCGCGGTCGGCGCCTTCTTCGTCGGCATGGCGCTGGCGGGCGAGGTCTCGCACCAGGCCGAACGCGTCCTCGACCCGTTGAAGAACCTCTTCTCGGCGGTCTTCTTCGTCAACTTCGGGCTCCAGACCGACCCGCAGGACCTGCCGCCGGTGCTCGTGATCGCCGTCGTCCTGGCGGTGGTGACGATCGCCACGAAGTTCGCCACCGGCTGGTGGGCGGCAAGGCAGGGTGGCTCGTCCTTCACCGGGCGCTTGCGCGCCGGCCTGGTGCTGCTGCCGCGCGGGGAGTTCTCCATCGTCATCGCGGGCCTCGGCGTCTCGGCGGGCCTGGACCCGGAGCTGGGCACGCTGGCCGCGGCCTACGTGCTCATCATGGCCGCGCTCGGCCCGATCGCGCCGCGCCTGGCCGACCCGATCGCGGCGAAGCGGCGCCGCCGGATCCGCGCCCGCAAGATCAAGGCCGCCGCCGAGGCGGCGGAGGCGAGCCGCGCGGCGTGAGGCCCCCGTCTGATAGAAAACTAGGATGACCGAGAACCCGTCCCGTCCCGCCGATGAGGTCGTCGAGATCGCCCGCGATCTCATCCGCATCGACACCACCAACACCGGCGACCACGCGACCTCAAAAGGGGAGCGCGCCGCCGCCGAGTACGTCGCCGAGAAGCTCGCCGAGGTGGGCCTCGAACCGAAGATCTACGAGTCCCTGCCCGGCCGCGCCTCCGTCGCCGCCCGCTACCCGGGCGCCGACCCGAACCGCGGGGCCCTGCTGCTGCACGGCCACCTCGACGTCGTCCCCGCCGAGGCCGACGAGTGGAGCGTCGACCCCTTCGGCGGCGAGATCTCAGGCGGCTACCTGTGGGGCCGCGGCGCGGTCGACATGAAGGACTTCGACGCGATGCTCCTGGCCGTCGTCCGCGGCTGGCGCCGCGCGGGGAAGGTCCCGCCGCGCGACCTGGTCCTGCTGTTCACCGCCGACGAGGAGGCCGGTTCCGACCACGGCGCCCGCTTCATGGTCGAGGAGCACCCAGAGGTGTTCGACGGGGTCACCGAGGCGATCGGCGAGGTCGGCGGCTTCTCCATGACGCTCGAGAACGACCTGCGCGTCTACGTTGTCCAGACCGCCGAGAAGGGCCTGGACTGGCTGCGCCTGCGCGCCGCCGGGCGCCCCGGCCACGGCTCGATGCTCCACGACGACAACGCCGTCACGCGCCTGAGCAGGGCCGTCGCCAACATCGGCCAGCACGACTTCCCGGTCGAGATGACGCCGACGGTGCGCCAGTTCCTCGAATCGGTCTCCGAGCTGACCGGCGTCGAGTTCGACCCGAACAACCCGGACGAGACGGTCGCGAAGCTCGGCCCGGTCGCGCGCCTGGTGGGCGCGACGCTGCGCAACACCGCGAACCCGACCCGCCTGAACGCCGGCTACAAGACCAACGTCATCCCGTCCTCGGCCGAGGCCGTCCTCGACTGCCGGTCGCTGCCGGGCCGCAACGACGAGCTCGAGGCGAAGCTGCGCGAGCTGGCGGGCGAGGGCATCGACTTCGACTACGAGATCCGCCAGGCCGGTATCGAGACCTCCTTCGACGGCCCGCTGGTCGACGCGATGGCCGAGGCGATCCGCCTGTCCGACCCGGGCGCCAGGACCGTCCCGTACATGCTCTCGGGCGGCACCGACGCGAAGGCCTTCGCGTCGATCGGGATCCGCTGCTTCGGCTTCGCGCCGCTGAAGCTCCCCGCCGACCTGGACTTCACCGCGCTCTTCCACGGCATCGACGAGCGCGTCCCGATCGAGGGCCTCCAGTTCGGCGTCACCGTCATGCACCGTTTCCTTTCGCAGTGCTGACTCTCGCAGAGCTGAACGACTGACCTCGGCGGGGGTGGTGAGCATGCTCACCACCCCCGCCGCACTCGCCCTCTGGACAGGACCCCGCAGCATCCCTTAGCCTCTTAGGCATGTGGCTTTACTTCATTTAGCGGCCTACAGGGCATCGCGTCGAGCACCGCTCCGTGAACCCATGCGGCACCGCGCGCCACAGTCTCCTGTCTCTTCATGACCGTGCTTCCGCGTGCGCGCCGCTTCTCCCGTCCCCACACCGTGACCGGCTGCTGCCTGGAGGCGCCTTGCTCCACCGCACTCAACTGTCCATTGCAGAAATCACTAAGCGCTACGGCGACAACCTCGTCCTCGACCGGGTCTCCTTCACCGTCAAACCGGGGGAGAAGATCGGCGTCGTCGGCGACAACGGCTCGGGCAAGTCCACGCTGCTGCGACTCCTCGCCGAGGTCGAGGAGCCCGACAACGGCGAGCTCACCGTCCGCTCGCCGGACGGCATCGGCTACCTGCCGCAGCGCCTCGACCTGCCCGACGAGCAGACCGCCGCCGACGCGATCGACCTCGCCCTGGCGGACCTGCGGGCCATCGAGGCCGACATGCGCCAGAGCGAACGCGCCCTCGCCGCCGGTGAGGACGCCGCCGAGGCGTACGCCGGGCTGCTCGCCCGCTTCGAGGCCCGCGAGGGCTGGGACGCCGACCTGCGCGTCGACCGCGCCTGCGCGGCCCTCGGGCTGCCCGGGCTCGACCGGGACCGCCCGCTCGGGACGCTCTCGGGCGGCGAGCGCTCACGCCTGATGCTGGCCGCGACCCTCGCGTCGCGACCGGCGCTGCTGCTGCTCGACGAGCCGTCCAACGACCTCGACGCCGAGGCCGTCGCCTGGCTCGAAGACCAGCTGCGCACCTACCCGGGCACCGTCGTGGCCGTCACCCACGACCGGGCGTTCCTCGATGCCGTCACCACCACCATGATCGAGGTCGCCGACCGCAAGGTCCGCCGCTACGGCGACGGCTACGGCGGCTACCTCGCCGCGAAGGCACTCGAGCGGCGGCAGGCGCAGGAGGCGTACGAGCGCTGGACCGCCGAGGTCGACCGCCAGCAGGGCATCGTGGACGCCAACGTCGGCAACCTGAACGCGATCCCGCGCAAGCTGCCGATGGCGAACATGGGCACCGGGTCGTTTCGGGCCCGCAGCCGCACGCATGGGGCCGGCAGCCGCATCAAGATGGCCAAGCAGCGACTCGAACGGCTGCGCGCCGAACCGGTGCCGCCACCGCCCGAACCGATGCGGTTCGCCACCGACATCGCCACCACCGGCGCCGACGCCGCACAGCCCGCCATCGAGCTGTCCAGCGTCCGCGTCGGCGACCGGCTTCGCCTGCCCGAACTGGTCGTCGAGCACGGCGAGCGCGTCCTCATCACCGGCCCCAACGGCGCGGGCAAGACCACGCTCCTGCGCCTCATCGCCGGTGAGCTCGAACCGGACGAGGGCACCGTGGCGCGCAGCGGCGCGGTCGGCCACCTGCGCCAGCGCTCGGAGCCCGGCACGGACCGCCAGTCGGTGCTGCGGGCATTCGCCGAAGGCCGCGTCGGCACGCTCGAAGAGCACGCCGAGGCGCTGTACCGCCTCGGCCTGTTCGAGCCCGAGCGGTTCGGCAGGCCCGTGGCCGCCCTCTCGGTCGGCCAGCGTCGCCGCCTCGAACTGGCCCGCCTCGTTTCGAGGCCGGTGGACGTGCTGCTGCTCGACGAGCCGACCAACCACCTCTCGCCGGTGCTCGCCGAGCAGCTCCAGGAGGCCCTGGCCTCCTACACCGGCACGGTGGTCCTGGTCAGTCACGACCGGCGCCTGCGCGAGTCCTTCACCGGGCGTCGCCTGGAGATGGACGCCGGAGCACTCATCGGGTCGCCATGACCAGCTCGCGCCCGGCCGATGCGCACTGCTCCGCGTACTCGGCCGGGGGCGAGCCGATCAGGTCCTTGAAGTCGTGCGTGAAATGCGCCTGGTCGGACCAGCCCAGCTCGACGGCGAGCCGGGCGAGATCGACCGCCGGATCGGCGGCCAGCCGGTCGGCCGCGTCGTGGATCCGGTAGCGGCGGATCAGCCACTTCGGCCCCAGCCCGATATAGGACTGGAACAGCCGCTGGACGCTCTTCGGCGACATGGCGAACCGCGCGGCAGCCTGGTCGACGCGGGTGATCGAGCGGTCCTCCAGCATCGCCGAGACGATCCGCAGCAACCGCTCGTAGCGCGGAGCGGGCCGCTCGGGCAGCCGCTCGGCCAGGAAGGCAGAGACGAGGCGGACCGCGTCACGGTCGCCCCCGCTCATGGCGATCGCGTTCAGCTCCTCGACCTCGGGGCCGTACAGGGCGGCCGCGCCGATCGTCCAGTCGGGGAGGGCTGCGGTCTCCTCGCCGGTGAAGGCCGCGAACCCGCCGGGCCGGAACTTCACCCCGAAGACCCGCCCGGCCCCCGTCAGCGGATGCCGGGAGAGCGCCGTGCCCGGCCCGTGCACCTCCGCGCCCAGCCCCGGCATGAAACTGAGGTTGACGCTCGGATGGGGGATGATCACCGACTCGTACGAGGCCCCCGCGGGCAGGTCCCAATGCACCGACCAGTACCGCTCCACGTACGTTCCCAACGGGCCCTCGACCGGGTATCTGCGCAGGTCGATGTGCCGGGCGGCCTCCTGCGGCCGCAGCAGGCCCTTGTCGCTGGCGGTGCGTCGTTCCACGTCCCCGATGCTAGGCCGGGGGTACGTCGCTTTTTTACAAGCGCCGACGGCGCCGCGCGGCGAGACTGGTCCCATGAGCGAGAACAACAAAGTCAATCCGATCCCCGAGGGATACCACTCGATCACGCCGTTCATCGTCGTCAACGAGGGCGCCAAGGCCGTCGAGTTCTACAAGAACGTCTTCGACGCGAAGGTCCTCACGCGCAACGACGGCCCCGACGGCTCGGTCATGCACTGCGAGCTCCAGATCGGGGACTCGATCGTCCAGCTCGGCGACGCCAACCCGGCGTTCGGCCTGGCCTCGCCGGATCCCGAGCAGATCACCGCCAGCCTCGTCCTGTACGTCGAGGACTGCGACGCGGTCTACGCCAAGGCCGTCGAGGCCGGCGCGACCGTCCGCGAGGAGCCCTCGGTGTTCCTCACCGGGGACCGCTACGCCTCGATCGCCGACCCGTTCGGCCGCCGCTGGTCGATCATGACCCGCGTCGAGGACGTCTCCCGCGAGGAAGGCGAGCGCCGCGTCGACGAGTGGATCGCCTCCATGGGCTCCGGCGAAGGTCAGTAACTCTCCGGGTAGCCCACCGTCGGCGCCGAGACGTCGTCGAGGGCCAGCCTGATCTCCGGGGGCAGGAACAGCTGCTCCGCGGCCAGGGACGCCCGCAGCTGCGTAGCGTTGCGGGCGCCCACGATCGCCGAGGCGACGCCCGGCTGGTCCCGCACCCACGCCAGCGCCACCTCCAAGGGGCTGACCCCCAGCCCCTCGGCGGCGGTGGCGACCGCTTCGACGATGCCCGCCGACCGCTCGTCCAGATAGGTCGTCGCGAACCGCGACCACTGCGCCGAGGCCGCCCGCGAGTCCGAGGGCCGCCCGAACCGGTACTTGCCGGTCAGCACGCCCCTGCCCAGCGGCGACCACGCCAAGAGGCCCAGCTCCATCGCCAGGCACGCCGGCAGCACCTCCCGCTCGACCCCCCGCTGGAGCAGCGAGTACTCGACCTCCGAGGCGACGATCGGCGTCCGCCCCGGCCAGGCCGACTGCCACGCGCACCCCCGCGCCGTCTGCCAACCAGTGTGATTGGACACTCCCACATAGCGGACCTTGCCGCTGCTGACGGCCATGTCGAGGGCCGCCATCGTCTCCTCCACCGGCGTGTCCGGGTCGTAGACGTGCAGCAGCCACAGGTCGATGTAGTCGGTGCCCAGGCGGCGCAGCGAGTGCTCCAGGCAGCGCATGAGCCACCCTCGCGAGGTGTCGCGCTTGCGGTCCGAGCCGTCGGTGCGCACCCCCGCCTTCGTGGCGATGTGGATCTCCGACCGCGCCACGACCTTCCCGATGAGCTGGCCGATCGCGGCCTCGGCCGCGCCCTGCCCGAACACGTCGGCGGTGTCGACGAGGGTCCCGCCGGCCTCGACGAACGTCTGGAGCTGCGCGGCGGCGTCCTCCAGCCCGACCTCGTCGGTGGTCCACGTCATCGTGCCAAGCCCGAGGGAGGAGACCTCGATGCCGCTGCGTCCAAGTGGTCGGCGTTCCATGGTCACACAAGGTACATCGAGCAAGTCTCGGATATCCACGCGCTTTCCCTCGCAACCCGATCGTGTCCGCCCTCGGCCGTCCGGCCGAGCCGCCCGGCGCCGCTCCTCCCGCGGAAGGACCCGCGTTCCGGCCGGGCGACCGAGGCCCCCTGGCGCTGCGGCCAATAGCCTCACTGATGCACCGCGCGCCCCGGCGTCAGATGCGGCCCCCGAGCCCGGGGCGGCTACGCTGTCGGACGTTGAAATCTGAAGGGAACCCGAGTTGGACATCTGGCAAGCGATCATCCTCGGCATCGTCGAGGGCATCACCGAGTTCCTCCCGATCTCGTCCACCGGCCACCTGACGGTCTTCTCGGCCTTCATCGGGCTCGACCCCGCCGCCGAGGAGATCATCGCCTTCAACGCGGTCATCCAGGGCGGGGCGATCCTGGCGATCCTGGTCTACTTCCTCAAGGACATCGTCGGCATCGCCAAGGGCTGGACCATCGGGGTGTTCAACCGCGAGCGGCGCGGCCGGGAGTACCGCTTCGGCTGGTACGTCATCGTCGGCTCGATCCCGATCGCCGTCGCCGGGCTGCTCATCGAGGACTACATCGATGCCGTGTTCAACCTCTACGCGGTCGGCATCGGCGCGATCGCGTGGTCCTTCGTCATGTGGTTCGGCGAGCGCGCCGCCACCCACCAGCGCAGCGAGGCCCACATCAACATGAAGGACGCCCTCTTCGTCGGCGGTATCCAGGTGATCTCGCTGTTCCCCGGCGTCTCCCGCGCCGGAGCGACCATGACCGCCGGGATGCTGCGCGACCTCGACCGCACCACCGCCACCCGCTTCTCGTTCTTCCTCGGCATCCCCGCCCTGGTCGGCGCCAGCCTCCTGGAGATGAAGGACGCCGTCGGCGGCGACCTGCCGCTCGCCTCGCTCATCACCGGCGTCATCGTCTCCGCCGGCGTCGCCTACGTCGTGACCGCCTGGCTGATGAAGTTCATAACCACCCACACCTTCATGCCGTTCGTGTGGTACCGCATCGCCTTCGGACTGATCATCATCGCCATCGTCGCGGCGGGCCTCGTCCCGGCCTGACCGCTGGCCGCCCGGCCGAGCGCGAACTACGATCGCGGCTATGGAATCTTGGACCGCACCCGACGTCCCCGCCCTGCCCGGACGCGGGCCCGCCCTGCGCCTGCACGACACCGCCACCGGCGAGCCGCGCGAGGCGGTGCGGCCCGGCGCCGAGCGCGCCACCATGTACGTGTGCGGCATCACACCCTACGACGCGACGCACCTGGGCCACGCGGCCACGATGATCACCTTCGACCTGGTGAACCGCTACTGGCGCGACCAGGGCCTCGAAGTCGACTACGCCCAGAACGTCACCGACGTCGACGAGCCGCTGTTCGAGCGCGCCGAGCGCGACGGCACCGACTGGCAGGTCCTCGGCCTGCGGGAGACCGCGCTCTACCGCGAGGACATGGAGTCGCTGAGCGTCATCCCGCCGCGCCACTACATCGGCGCCGTCGAGACGATCCCGCTGGTCGGCAAGGCCGTCGCCGAGCTCCTCGAATCGGGCGGCGCGTACCGGCACGACTCGGGCGACGTCTACTACTCCGTCGCCGCGGCCCCCGCGTTCGGCGAGGAGTCGAACTACGACCGCGAGACCATGCTCGGCTACTTCCGCGAACGGGGCGGCGACCCCGACCGCGAGGGCAAGCGCGACCCGCTCGACCCGATCCTGTGGAACGCCCCGCGCGAGGGCGAGCCCTCGTGGGACTCGGCCGTCGGCCCCGGCCGCCCCGGCTGGCACATCGAATGCGCCTGCATCGCCCTCGAACACCTCGGCACCACCATCGACGTCCAGGGCGGCGGCTCGGACCTGATCTTCCCCCACCACGAGATGTCGGCCGCCCACGCCGAGTCGCTCACCGGCGACCGGCCCTTCGCGCGCGCCTACGTCCACACCGGCATGATCGGCCTCGACGGCGAGAAGATGTCGAAGTCCCTGGGCAACCTCGTGTTCGTCTCCAAGCTCCGTGCCGAGGGCGTCGACCCCGCCGCCGTGCGCCTGGCGCTGCTGGCCGGGCACTACCGCGCCGACCGCCAGTGGACCCGCGCCGGGCTCGCCGAGGCCGAACTGCGCCTCGGCCGCTGGCGGGAGGCCTGCTCGCGCGAGCTCGCCGTCCCGGCCGGTGCCATGCTCACCGCCGTCCGGGGCCGCCTGGCCGACGACCTCGACGCCGCCGGGGCGCTCGCCGTGGTCGACGCATGGGCCTCGGAGACCCTTTCCGCTGGTGGCGACGACCCGTCCGCGCCCGCCCTGGCCCGCGACACGATCGAAGGATTGCTCGGAATAGACTGCTCACGCTTATTGTGCGATATGTCGAGTCTCGGTACGCTCCAACAGAGCGTAGCCGACTCCCCACGCCGCCAGAGGAGTCGCAATTGAAGATCCTGCTGCTGGTCTCGGCTTTCAACGGGCTGACCCAGCGAGTCTGGTGTTCCCTGCGCGAACAGGGACATGACGTCGGCGTCGAACTCGCCCCCGCGTTCGACGGCCCCGAATCGCTGACCCGCGCCGTCGAGCGGACCGACCCCGACCTGATCCTGTGCCCCTTCCTGAAGCACCGGGTCCCCGACGAGGTGTGGCAGCGGTGGACCACCGTCATCATCCACCCCGGACCGGTGGGCGACCGCGGGCCGTCCTCACTGGACCACGCCATCCTCGATCGGCGCGACCGCTGGGGCGTCACCGCCCTCTCCGCGGTCGAGGAGATGGACGCCGGGCCCGTCTGGGCCACCTCCACCTTCGACCTTCCGCGGGCAGTCACCAAGAGCGCCCTCTACAACAGCCTCGTCGCCGACGCGGCCATGGAATGCGTCGCCCGGACCGTCCGCAAGGTCGCCGACGGCGAGCAGCCCCTGCCGCCCGCCGAAGTGCCGCGGGTCGTCCGCGGCACCACCGAGCTGCCGCTGCTGCGCCGCAAGGCCTTCGAGATCGACTGGCGCGCCGGCGCCGACGAGGTCGCCCGCCGCGTCGCCGCCGCCGACGGCGCCCCCGGCGCACCCGCCGACCTCGGCGGCAAGAGCTACTGCCTGTTCGACGCGACCGCCGTCCCCGACCAGCACGGCGCCGCCCCCGGCACCGTCGTCGGACGCAACCTCGAATCGGTCGCCATCGCCTGCGGCCAGGGCACCCTCTGGGTCGGCTACGCCGCCGAATTCACCACCAAGCGAGGCCCCAAGCTCCCCGCCTCGATGGTCATCGACGCCTCCCGCGCGCCGTTCCTGCCCGTCCCCGACGCGGCCGCCGAGTCCGCCTACCGCCGCGAAGGCGACATCGGCTACCTCACCATCCGCTCCTACAACGGCGCCATGCACACCGAGCAGTGCCGCCGCCTGACCGCCGCCGTCGAGAAGGCCCTCACCGAGGACACCCGGCTCCTCGTCCTCACCGGCACCGAGCACGCCTTCTCCAACGGCATCCACCTCGGCGTCATCGACGCCGCCCCCGACCCCGCCGCCGAGGCGTGGGCCAACATCCGCGCCATCGACGAGCTGTGCACCGCCGTCGCCGCGGCCGACCAGCTCACCATGGCCGCCTTCAGCGCCAACGCCGGCGCCGGCGGCGTCATGGCCGGTCTGTGCGCCGATGTCACCGTCGCCCGCGACGGCGTCGTCCTCAACCCGTACTACGACATGGGCATCTTCGGCTCCGAGCTGCACACCTGGACGGTGGCCGGCCGCGTCGGACCCGACCGAGCCGCCTCCCTCCTCGGCGACAAGCTCCCGATCTCGGCCGCCCAGGCCGCCCGCATCGGCCTGATCGAGGCCGTCGGCCCCCGCGAGTGGTCCTCGTTCGGGCACTGGCTGAGCGCCGTCGCCGTCGGCTACAACGAGCCGGTCAGCCGCGGACGCCTGCACGCCGCCAAGGAGCGGCGCCGCGCCGAGTCCAGGCCGCTGTCGTACTACCGCACGATCGAGCTGGCCGAGATGGCCCGCGACCTCTTCGACGACCGCCACGGCTTCGAGGGCATGCGGCGCGCGTTCCTGCGCAAAACCGCCCCCGTCGCCACACCCGCGAAACTCCGCTTCGCATAGGCCGCCGATGCCGCTCCGGCGGCATCGGCGAACGCGTTGACAGGCCGGTCCAGACCTGATCCACTGGCACTATGTTCGAAGAAGGACAGTATTTCGCGCCGGTCAACACCGACGCAGACGGCACGGTCGTCGTGGAACTGGGTGAGAACCACCCGGGATTCGCCGACGCCGAATACCGCGAGCGGCGCAACGCCCTCGCGGCACTCGCATTGGACTGGGAGCCCGGGGAACCGGTACCGACGGCTTCCTACACCGATGACGAACACGAAGTGTGGCGGCTGGTCAGTGCGGAACTGGCCGTCAAACACCGCGAACTGGCCGCACGCGAGTACCTGGAGGGCACCGAGCGCCTCGCGCTGCCGGGCGACCACATCCCGCAGCTCGCCGAGGTCTCCGAGGCCCTGGAGCCGCTCACCGGGTTCAGCTACCGGCCCGCCGCCGGACTGGTGCCCCTCAGGGACTTCTACGGCGTGCTCGGCGAGGGCAAGTTCTACGCAACGCAGTACATCAGGCACCACTCGGTGCCGTTCTACACGCCCGAACCGGACGTCGTCCACGAGGTCATCGGCCACGCCAACGCGCTGGCCTCGCCCCGCTTCGCCGCGCTCTACCGCGCGGCCGGGGACGCGGCCCGCCGCGTCCACTCCGAGGACGCGCTCGAGTTCGTCTCCCGCGTCTTCTGGTTCACCCTCGAATTCGGCGTCATGAGCGAGCCGGACGGCCTCAAGGCCTACGGCGCGGGCATCATGTCCTCCTACGGCGAGATCGACGAGTTCAGGGGCATGACGATCATGCCGCTCGATCTGGCCACCATGGGCACGATCGACTACGACATCACCCAATACCAGGACAAACTGTTCGACGCCGGGTCGATGGACCAGCTCGAGGACGTCGTGGGGGAGTTCTGGGCCACCTGCGACGACGACGCGATCGAGCGGATCAAGGTCGAGGCGGTGCCTTAGCGGTAGTGACGCCGCTTGTCGGCGTCCTCGATCGCGTGGCGTACCGCCAGTCGAACGATCCAATAGAGGACAAAGGCGCCGATGAAGAGGTAGAACAGGGTGACTGTGAGGGCTTCCATGCGCCCGATCGTATCGGGCGCACGGGCACCGCTCAGTACAGCTGCTTCTCGTAGACCTCGCCGTAGTACGCGGTGAGCTCCTCGAGCGTCTTGTCGACCGTCTGCGTCTCCTTGACCATCTGCGCGTGGGACGGCAGCACGTCGGGCGTCCATGTCTCGGGCTTCCAGATCCCCGAGCGCATGGACGACTTGCCGCAGTGGAAGAAGATCGTCTCGATCTCCACCACGAGCGCCAGGATCGGCTTGTGGCCCTTGACGACCATGTCCTCGAAGAACGGCGCGTCCGACACCACGCGGGCGCGCCCGTTGATCCGCAGCGTCTCCCGGCGCCCCGGCAGGAGCGAGAGCAGCCCGACGTGCGGATTGGACAGGACGTTGCGGTAGCCGTCGACGCGCTTGTTGCCCTTGCGCTCGGGGACGGCGACCGTGGTGTCGTCCAGCACGTGGACGATCCCGCCGGGGTCGCCCTTCGGCGAGGCGTCGCAGTTGCCCTCGGCGTCCGAGGTCGCGACCACGCAGTACGGCGAGACGGCGAGCCACTCGCGGTCCCGCTGGTGGAGCTTGGGGCGCTCCTTCTTGGCCGCCTGGGGATTGACCTCTCCCACGATCTCCCGCAGCCGCTCCGGATCGGTCACTTCAGTCCACAAACGAGTATCGACGGCGTCCATCTGCATCCCTTCGCGATCCGGGGGCTTCCGCCCCGATGTTACTCCCGAGTCCCACCACGCCCGTGATCATTCCCACCACGTGGCCCGCCAGGCGCAGCGGCACCGTCCCGCTCGGGTCTCCGCAGCCGCCCGGCCGCGGCGCGGACCGTCCGCGCCAGCCGTGAACGACACCATGTCCACGTGGTGAAACCCCCCTCCCACCTCCCGGCACACCCCATTACCCTTGAGGACGTGTCTGCACTGAACAGCTTCCTCGAGACCCTCAGCCGCCGCGTCGTGATCGCCGACGGGGGCATGGGCACCATGCTGCAGACCTTCGACCCCCCGCTCGAGGACTTCGACGGCCACGAGGGCCTCTCCGACATCCTGTGCCTGACCAGGCCCGACATCGTCCTCGCCATCCACGACGCCTACCTCGCCGCGGGCGCCGACTGCGTCGGGACCAACAGCTTCAACGCCAACTACGGCGGCCTGATCGAATACGGCATCACCGAGCGCGCCCGCGAGCTCGCCCGCGCCGCCGCCGCCCTAGCCCGACAGAAGGCCGACGAGCACGCCACCCCCGAGTGGCCCCGCTTCGTCCTCGGCTCCATGGGCGGCGGCACCCGCCTGCCCACCCTCGGCCACGCCCCCTACGCGATCCTGCGCGACCACTACCGCGAGTGCGCCTCCGGGCTCATCGAAGGCGGCGCCGACGCCATCCTCATCGAGACCGCCCAGGACCTCCTCCAGGCCAAGGCCGCCGTCATCGGCGCCAAACGCGCCAACGCCGACCTCGGCACGAACACCCCGATCATCGCCCAGGTCACCGTCGAGACCACCGGCACCATGCTCGTCGGCGGCGAGATCGGCGCCGCGCTCACCAGCCTCACCGCCCTCGGCGTCGACCTCATCGGCCTCAACTGCGCCACCGGCCCCGACGAGATGAGCGAGCACATCCGCCACCTCTCGCGCCACTCGCCCGTCCCCATCTCGGTCATGCCCAACGCCGGCCTGCCCGTCCTCGGCCCGAACGGCGCGGTCTACCCCCTCACCCCCGACGAGCTCGCCGACGCCCACGAGGACTTCGTCAAGAACTACGGCGTGAACCTCGTCGGCGGCTGCTGCGGCACCACCCCCGACCACATCCGCGCCGTCCGCGCCCGCCTCAGCGCCTCCGACGGCACCGGCGCCCCCGAGCGCCTCCTCGCCCCCAAGGAGCGCACCCCCGTCATCGAACCGGGCGTCTCCTCCTCCTACCACCACATGCCCTACCGCCAGGACGCCTCGATCATCAACGTGGGCGAGCGCACCAACGCCAACGGCTCGAAGGCCTTCCGCAACGCCATGCTCGACGCCGACTACGACCGCTGCGTCGAGATCGCCCGCGAGCAGACCCGCGGCGGCTCCCACATGCTCGATTTGTGCATCGACTACGTCGGCCGCGACGGCGCCGAGGACATGCGCGTCCTCGCCTCCCGCTTCGCCACCGCCTCCACCCTGCCGATCATGCTCGACTCCACCGAGCCGAACGTGGTCGAGGCGGGTCTGGAGGCCCTCGGCGGCAAATGCGTCGTCAACTCCGTCAACTTCGAGGACGGCGACGGCCCGAACTCCCGCTACCAGCGCATCATGCCGCTCGTGGCCGAGCACGGCGCCGGCGTGGTCGCCCTGTGCATCGACGAGGACGGCCAGGCCCGCGACCGCGACTGGAAGGTCCGCGTCGCCGAGCGCCTCATCGCCGACCTCACCGGCACCTGGGGCATGAGGATCGAGGACATCTTCGTCGACGCCCTCACCTTCCCCATCTCCACCGGCCAGGAGGAGACCCGCCGCGACGGCCTGGAGACCATCGCCGCCATCCGCGAGATCGCCCGCCGCCACCCCGGCGTCAACTTCACTCTCGGCGTCTCCAACATCTCCTTCGGCCTCAACCCGGCCGCCCGCCAGGTCCTCAACTCCGTGTTCCTCCACGAATGCGTCGAAGCGGGCCTGACCAGCGCCATCGTCCACGCCTCCAAGATCCTGCCGATGGCCTCCATCCCCGAGGAGCAGAAGCAGGTCGCCCTCGACATGGTCTACGACCGGCGCACCGACGACTACGATCCGCTCCAGAGGCTCATCGAGATCTTCGACGGCGTCAGCCTCGCCGGATCCAAGGAGGCCCGCGCCGAGGCGCTCGCCGCGCTCCCGCTCGGCGAGCGCCTCGCCCAGCGCATCATCGACGGCGACAAGAACGGCCTCGACACCGACCTCGACGCCGCCCTCGCCGAGGGCAAGCGGCCGCTGGAGATCATCAACGACCACCTCCTCGAGGGCATGAAGGTCGTCGGCGACCGCTTCGGCGCGGGGCAGATGCAGCTGCCGTTCGTCCTCCAGTCCGCCGAGGCCATGAAGTTCGCCGTCGCCCACCTCGAACCCCACATGGACAAGGCCGACGCCACCGACAAGGGCACCATCGTCCTGGCCACCGTCCGCGGCGACGTCCACGACATCGGCAAGAACCTCGTCGACATCATCCTGTCCAACAACGGCTACACCGTCGTCAACCTCGGCATCAAGCAGCCCATCAACGCCATCCTCGACGCCGCCGAGACGCACGGCGCCGACGTCATCGGCATGAGCGGCCTGCTCGTCAAGTCCACGGTCATCATGAAGGACAACCTCGCCGAGATGATGGCCCGCGGCCTCCACAGCCGCTGGCCCGTCCTCCTCGGCGGCGCCGCCCTCACCCGCGCCTACGTCGAGGACGACCTGCGCGAGATGTTCGAGGACGGCCAGGTCCACTACGCCCGCGACGCCTTCGAGGGCCTCTCGCTCATGGACCGCGTCATGACCGCCCGCCGCACCGGCGTGCCGATCACCGACCCCGAGCGCGAGGCGAAGATCGCCAAACGGCGCGAGCGCCGCGCCAAGCAGGCCACGCTCGTCGCCGAGTCGCTCCCCGACCTCGACGACACCTCGGTGCGCAGCGACGTCGCCACCGACGTCGACGTGCCCAGGCCGCCGTTCTTCGGCACCCGCGTGGTCAAGGGCATCGCCCTGGCCGAATACGCCGCGATGCTCGACGAGCGCGCCACGTTCCTCGGCCAATGGGGCCTCAAGCCCACGCGCGGCGACGGTCCCTCCTACGAAGAGCTCGTCGAGACCGAAGGACGGCCGCGCCTGCGCCACTGGCTCGACCGCCTCCAGACCGACAACGTCCTCGAAGCCAAGGTCGCCTACGGCTACCTGCCGTGCTACTCCGAGGGCAACACCCTGGTCGTCCTCGACGAGAACGCGCACGCCGAACGCGCCCGCTTCACCTTCCCCAGGCAGCGCCAGGGCCGCCGCCTGTGCCTGGCCGACTTCTTCCGCGCCAAGGACGGCGAACGGCTCGACGTCCTCGGCATGCAGGTGGTCACCCTGGGCTCCAAGGTCTCCGAGTACACCAAGCAGCTGTTCGAGGCCAACGCCTACCGCGACTACCTCGAAGTCCACGGGCTCACCGTCCAGCTCACCGAGTCGCTCGCCGAATACTGGCACCGGCGCATCAGGCGCGAATGGGCCCTGCCCGGCGGCGCCACCGTCGCCGACGCCGACCCCGACGACCTGGGAGGCATCCTCGACGTCGACTTCCGCGGCTGCCGCTACTCCTTCGGCTACCCGGCCTGCCCCGAGCTGTCCGACCGCGCCACGCTCGTCGAACTGCTCGGCGCCGACCGCATCGGCGTCGAACTGTCCGAAGGCGACCAGCTCCACCCCGAGCAGTCCACCGACGCGATCGTCCTCCACCACCCGGAAGCCAGCTACTTCAACGCCAAGTAACGACCGCGCAGGCCCGGCGCCGATGGGGCGCCGGGCACCGCGCGGCGAGCCCCAAGCGCCCGCCGAGACGCCACCGGGCACCATGGTCCCCATGTCGCACGAACTCGTCGCCTTCCTCGGCGTCATGGACGCCGGAAAGTCCACACTCGCCCTCCAGTACCACCACTCCCTCGGCGGGGACGGCATCCTCTACACCACGATGGACCGCAGCGGCGAAGGCGTCATCTCCAGCCGCATCGGACTGGAGCACAAGGCCAAGGAGATCACCGCCGACCTCGACCTCTACGACGACCTCGCCGAACTCCGCCCGCCCTACGTCGTCGTCGACGAAGTCCAGTTCCTCACCGCGCCCAAGCAGATCAACCACCTCGCCGACGCCGTCGACGGCCTCGGCCTCGACGTCTACGCCTTCGGCCTCAAGACCGACTTCCTCGGACGGCTCTTCCCCGCCTCCCAGCGCCTCATCGAACTCGCCGACCGCGTCGAAGAGCTCCCCGTGCGCGTCAACTGCTGGTGCGGCGACCGCGGCACCCACAACGCCCGCCTCCGCGACGGCGTCATGGTCTTCGCGGGCGACCTCGTCGAAGTCGGCGACATGGACTCATACACCGTCCTGTGCCGCCGCCACCACCGGGCCGGACTCGCCTGAGGCTTGTGAGCCCGCTCGCGACCGCGCGCCGATCCCGCCGGTCCCACACGCCACCGCCGTACCGTCTAAGGCGTGAATGACTTCCCGCAAGCCGTGCTCTTCGACATGGACGGCACCCTCCTCGACTCCGAGCCGCTCTGGGACGTGGCGCTGGAAGAGCTCGCCATCGAGCTCGGCGGCACGCTCGAACCCGAAACCCGCGCCAGCATGATCGGCACCAACGAGGCCGCCACGGTCGTCATCCTCCTCGAAAGCCTCGGCCTCCCCCTCGAAGCGGCCGACGAGCACCAGGCGTGGCTGCGCACCCGCATGCGCGAGCTGTTCGCCGCAGGCGTCCCCTGCAAGCCCGGCGCCCGCGAACTCCTGCTCGAAGTGAACGCCGCGGGCGTGCCCACCGCGCTGGTCACCTCCACCCCCCGGGAACTGACCGACCTGCTGCTCAGCCACCTCGACCCCGGCAACTTCGACCTCGTCGTCTGCGGCGACGAAGTCGAGCACAAGAAGCCCGACCCCGAGCCCTACCGCACCGCCGCCGAGAAGCTCGGCGTCGACATCACCCGCACCGTCGTCCTGGAGGACTCCCTCACGGGCGTCACCTCCGCCTTGGTAGCCGGCGCGGTCACCATCGCGATCCCCAGTGAAGTCCCGCTCCCGCCCTCGGTCGAAGTCCGCACCCTCAAGACCCTCGACGGCATCGACCTCGACTATCTCCGCGGCCTCGGCTGACCCGAAAACGCCTTGACCCGCGAGACGGCGGGCACCAACCTGGTTCAGATGGAACCCAGCCACGCCATCGTCAAGGCCCTCGCCGACCCCGCGCGCCTGCGGGCCTTCGCCCAGATCGTCCTCGCCGGCGACGCCGGAGCCGACCCCGCCGACCTGGAAGAACGAACGATCCCGCGACTCCTCCGATCCGGCCTGGTCACCCGCGAGGACAACCGGCTCCACGCCGAACCGAAGGCGTTCCAGACCGCCGCCGCGGCCGCCCGCAAGGCCAACCCCGACGCCCCCGCCGACGTCGCGCCGAACCTCGCCGACTTCTACTCCGAAGGCCGCATCGCCGTCCGGCCCACCCGCCGCGCCACCCGCGTCGCCCTCCTGCGCGATCTCGCCGGGCGCCTGTTCGAGTTCGACCGCGTCTACACCGAACGCGAGATCACCGACGCCCTCGCCACCCAATACGACGACCCGCTCCAACTGCGCCGCGACCTCATCGACGAACTCTTCCTCGAACGCACCGCGGGCGGACGCGAATACCGCCGCCGCGAGGCCCCGCCGATCTAAGCTCCAGGACCGCGGCGCGGCCAGCGCGTCGCGGTGCCGATCCCCCCACGCACCGAGCGGCGCCAGCGCCTCGTTCAACTCCTCGCCCAGCGGCGTCAGCGAATACTCCACCCGCGGCGGCACCTCCGCGTACAGCTCCCGGCGCACGATCCCCGACGCCTCCAACTGCCGCAGATTCTCCGCGAGCACCTTCTCGCTCACCCCGGTGAGCATCCGCCGGATCCGCCCGAACCGCACCGGCCCCTCGGCGAGCACCCACATCAGGTGCATCTTCCACTTGCCGCCGACCACGTCGATCGCGATCGACATCCCGCAGACTTGATCTGTGTCACTGACGGCGCGCACCGGGCTCCCCTCGACCATATTCCGAACCTCGCGGTAAGCAACCCCACCCGAAAGTGCGGTCTTGCGAAGCCTACTCGGGCCGACCGACCATGGATCCCGTCCAAGGAAGCAAGAACAAGCACTTCCCAAGGGAAACAACATGACTGCCAAGCAATCCGTCACCGTGATCGGCCTCGGCCCCATGGGCCGGGCGATGGTCAGAGCCTTCCTCGATGCCGATGTCGACGTCACCGTCTGGAACCGCACCGCCGCCAAAGCCGACGACATGGCGGCACTCGGCGCCCGCAAGGCCCGCACCGTCGCCGAAGCCCTCGATGCCAATGAGACCGCCGTCCTCAGCCTCACCGACTACCCGGCCATGTACGACGTCCTCGGGCAGGCGCCCGACCGACTCGAAGGCACCACCGTCGTCAACCTCTCCTCCGACTCGCCGGAGCACGCCCGCCAGGGCGCCGCCTGGGTCCTCGACCACGGCGGCCACTACCTCTCCGGCGGCGTCATGTCCCAAGGCGACGACCTCACCCACCCCGACGCCTACCTCTACTACAGCGGCCCCAAGGAGCTCTTCGACGCCACAGCCGAGCTGCTCCGCCCACTCGGCCGCCAGGAGTACCTCGGCGACGACCAAGGACTCTCCCAGGTCTTCTACCAGGCCGAACTCGCCCTCTTCCACGCCTTCCTCATCGGCTGGCAGCAGGCGCTCGCCATCGTCGACCGCTCCGGCGCCGACTTCGACCGCTTCGTCACAGCCGCCACCGACCACCCGAACAGCTACCGCGACTTCATGCGCGCCTTCGCCGCACTCGCCGAACGAGGCGGCTGGGGCGACCGGGCGAGCTTCGCAATGATGCACGCCGGAGCCCAACACGTCATCGACACCAGCGAAGCCCTCGGCGTCGACGCCGAACTCACCAAGACCGCCCAGGACTACTACCGGCGCGCCATCGACGCCACCGAGAAGGCCGGACATCCCGTGCCCGTCTACCGCATCGTCCGCGGCGACGCCGCATAGAAAGCAGCGCACCATGACCAAAGGCAAGATCACCGTCCTCGGCCTCGGCGCGATGGGCTCGGCCATCACCGACCGCCTCCGCGAATCCGGCTACGCCACCACCGTCTGGAACCGCACCGCCGCCAAGACCGAACCCCACGTCGAAGCCGGATCCACCGCGGCCGACACCGTCGCCGGAGCCGTCACCGCAGGCGACATCATCTTCGTCGTCCTGCTCGACCACGCCAGCGTCCACGAACGCCTCGAACCCGTCGCCGCCGAACTCGAAGGCAAAGTCGTCGTCAACCTCACGACCACCACCCCGAACGAGGCCCGCACCACCGCGGCCTGGGCCGCCGAACACGGCATCGCCTACCTCGACGGCGCGATCATGGCCGTCCCCGACATGATCGGCCGACCGGGCTCGCGCCTCCTCTACTCCGGCGACGAGAACGCCTACGCCATCGCCGAATCCGTCCTCAAGACCCTCGGCACCGCCGAATTCGAAGGCGCCGACCCCGGCGTGGCCGCACTGAAGGACATGGCCCTCCTCTCGGCCATGGAACTCATGTTCGCCGGACTGATCCAGGCCGCGGCCATGATGCGAACGGTGGGAGTGAGCGCGGCCGACACCGCCGAAGAGACCACCGCATGGCTCGGCGCCATGCTGCCGAGCCTGCACGGACTCGCGGCGATCGTCGACGGCGGCGGCTACCGGACCGGCGGCCAGAGCGTCGACTTCACCAGAGCCGCAGCCGCCTCACTCATCACCGCCAGCCGCGAACAGGGCATCAGCGCCGACCTGCTCGAACCGCAGAAGAAACTCCTGGACGAACTCGCCGCCATCGGCCACGGCGCCGACGACTGGCCCCGCATCATCGAACTGCTGACCATCGAATAGCCGCTGCTGAGGTCAGGCCGCCCCGCCTGACCTCAGCAGCCGCAGCTTGTCGTGATCGTCCGTCCCCGGCGAGGCCGACAGAGTCACCAGCAGCTGGCCGCTCCCGTCCGCCACCCGGAACTGCTCCTTGTGCAGCGTCAACGCCCCCACGATCGGGTGATCGAACCGGACCGTCCCGATGTTGCAGTCGCGCACCTCGGCCCGCGCCCACAGCTCGGCGAAGTGCCGATGCCGCATCGACAGCTCGCCGATCAACGACGCCAGCTCCTCGTCCTCCGAGAACAGCGCCGCGACCTTCCGCAGCTGCGCCACCGTGTCCGCCGCGCACACCGGCCACGTCGGGAAGAACGGCCGCGAATCCTCGTCGAACACCAGCCGCGCCATGTTCGGATTCCGCTCCATGTCCCAACCGAGCGGCTCGTACAGCGCCCGAGCCATCTCGTTCGACACCAGCACGTCCATCCGGTGGTTCTGCAGCATCGACGGGAACTCGCCGACCGACTGGACCATCGTCCGCAGCTCCGGCCGGATGTCGGCGCACGGATGCCCCGGCCCCAGCCGCGTATAGCCCGCCAGCCGGTGCAGATGCGCCCGCGTGGTCGCATCGAGCCGCAACGCCCGCGCCACCGCGTCCAACACCTGATCGGACGGCCGCTTCGCCCGCCCCTGCTCCAGACGCGTGTAGTAATCCACGCTCACCCCGGCCAGCAGCGCCAGCTCCTCCCTGCGCAGCCCCGGCACGCGACGCCGCGAATCCTCACGCAGCCCCACGTCGGACGGGTTCACGCGCGCCCGCCTCGCCTGCAGGAACTTGCCCAGATCGGCCACATCCTCGAGCCGGTGAATCTCAGCCGCGTCCGGATCCATGCGGACCACCTCCGCCCGCAAGTATCACCGCATCGACGACCCGATGCCTAGGACCGTCAGTCCTATGATCGAACAACCCCAGGTCGAACAGGTGTCTGGCAGCCTCCCCGAAACGCCCGCAGCATGGTGCCGATGAACATCCACATCGTTTACGCCCACCCGTCCGCCACTTCACTCAACGCCGCACTGCGCGAGGAGATGACCGCTGAACTCGAAGCCCTCGGCCACATCGCCACTGTCAGCGACCTCTACGCCATGAAATGGAAGGCTGTCGCCGACTACGACGACTTCGGCGACGTCGACAACGACGGCTTCATGGCCGCCGCGGGCGAAGCCCACGCCAACGGCACGCAGACCGCCGACATCACCGCCGAACAGGAGAAGGTCCTGGCCGCCGACGCCCTGATCCTCCAATTCCCGCTGTGGTGGTTCACCATGCCCGCCATCATGAAAGGCTGGTTCGACCGGGTCTTCACCAACGGTTTCGGCTACGGCGACAACCGCACCTGGAAGCGCTACGGCGACGGCAGGCTCACCGGCAAGCGCGCCATGATCGTCACCACCACAGGCGCCGCCGAATCCCACCTGTCCGACCGAGGCGTCAACGGCGACATCGAGCACCTGCTCTTCCCGATCAACCACGGCATCCTCTTCTACACCGGCATGGACGTCCTGCCGCCCGTCGCCGTCACCGGAGCGGGACGCCTCGACCGCGAGGGCTACGCCCGAACCGCCGCCCACCTGCGCGAACGCCTCCGCACACTCGCGACCACCGAACCGATCGCCTTCCGACCCCAGGACAGCGGCGACTACGACGAGCACCGCCGCCTCAAGCCCGGCCTGGAACGCCCCCAAACCGCCGGCTTCGACCTCCACATCGCCTGAACACGCGAAAGCCGGAGCGGCACCATGCCGCTCCGGCCGCGAAGCCCGCTCCTGCCGGAAAAGGGCGACGACTTCAGGAAGACGAACGAGCCCCGGTCAGAGCTCGAACGGGAACTTGTCGGCGAACGCCGGCTTCAGATCGTCGACCCAGACCGCGTTCTCGTCGTACTTGGCGAAGAACGGACGACCGACGATCTCAGGGTTCCGCGCCTGGAGCATCCGCAGCGCGAACACCTTCTCGCCGTTGATCTCGGCGACGCCGTCCACGGCCACCTTGCCGGGCGTCGCCGACATCGACGGCCCGCGCACCGTCCGGCACAGTCCCGACACCTGGCTGAACGCGTCCCGGAAGACCTCCCAGGCCCGCACCAGCGGCACCGAGAAGTAGTCCTGCGGACCGGTGTCGCGCTCGATGAACATGTAGTACGGGATCATCCCCAGCTTGTGCTGGGTCCGCCACATCTGCGCCCACTGGTCCGCGTCGTCGTTGATCGTGCGGATGAGCGGCGCCTGCGTGCGGATGACCGCCCCAGTGGCCTCGATGCGGCGAACCGCCTCCTGGACCAGGTCCGACTCCAGCTCCTTGTGGTGCGAGAAGTGCGCCATGAACGCCAGGTTCCGACCCGACTTCACGACCTCCTCGAACAGGCGCAGCGTGTCGTCCGCGTCAGGGTCGGTCACGAACCGCTGCGGCCAGTAGGCCAGCGCCTTCGAACCGATCCGGACCGACTCGACGTGGTCCATGCTCAGCAGCGGCTCGATGTACCGGCGCAGGACCGCCTCGCCCATGATCATCGGGTCGCCGCCGGTCATCAGCACGCTGGTGACCTCCGGGTGGCGGCGCACGTACCCGGTCAGCTGCTCGACGTCGTTGTTCGCGATCTTCAGATCGTCGATACCGACGAACTGCGCCCACCGGAAACAGTAGGTGCAGTAGGCGTGGCACGTCTGCCCCTGCTGGGGGAAGAACAGCACCGTCTCCCGGTACTTGTGCTGGAGGCCCTGGATCGTCTCCTCACCGGACTTGGGGATGTTCAACTGGATCTGACCGGCGGGGTGGGGGTTCAACTTGTAGCGGACCTCGTTGGCCGCCGCCGTGACCTCCTGCTTGGGAGCGTCGTTCTTCAACAGCTTCGCGATGTGGTCGACGTCCTCGGCGGGCAGCATGTCCTCCTGCGGGAAGACCAGCCGGAACATCGGGTCGTCGAACGCGTTGTCCCAGTCGATGAGCTCATCGACGACGTAGGCATTGGTGCGGAACGGCAGCACCGACGCCACCGCTCTCGTCCGGAGTCTCTGCTCCTCCGTCAGCGGCGCTCGCTTCAGCAAGTCATCGAGGTGACGGATGGTGTAAGCGCGGAATCGCCGACCGGTGCTCTCAGGAGTAGTCACGGCGCACTCGACCTCCTCTACGTGTGAGTTTTTCAGCTGGGCAGATGGGCACACTTACGAATACGTGCGCGAAACGCACCTTCACCACGTCGATCCCCGGTTGGTTCCCACCCGGGGATCGACCCCGTGATGCTGCGATCACGGATGGTGCACCTGGTGCGTTCGCGCACAGTGTGCGATCAGTATGAATTTCTCTAAGGCTTGAAATCGACCCTAGCCCAGGGTCGCTTCCAGCGTGATCGGGACCGCCTTGAGCGCTTGGCTCACAGGGCAACCGTCCTTGGTGGCCTCCGCGATCTCGGCGAACTCGTCGGAGCCGATCCCCGGCACGGTGGCGTGAACGGCGAGCGTGATGCCCGTGATGCCGGTGCCCGGCTTGAAGTCGACGCTGGCCTCGGTGAGGATCTCCTCAGGCGCGTGGCCCGCCTTGCCCAGCCCGGCCGAGAGGGCCATGGAGTAGCAGGAGGCGTGGGCCGCCGCGATGAGCTCCTCGGGGCTCGTCTTGCCCTCGGGTTCGTTCGCGCGAGCCGCCCAGGTCACCGAAGTGTCCGGCAGACCGGACGAGACGAAGCTGGTGACACCGCTGCCGTTCTGGAGATCCCCGGTCCAGCGGGTGCTTGCTTTGCGAGTGACTGACATGCCTTCTCCTCTGATGTGCGGAGTAGTTGGTGCTCGCAGGCTAACAGCCCAACCGAGCGCCGGCGGACGGTCCGCGCCGACGGCGGGGTTCGTCGCACGGCCGCGGATTTGGGCGTAAGTCTTGATGTCTTCCCTGTTCAGGGGTAGGGTTGACCCAAAGAGGGACCCCCTGGTTTCGCCCCTCACGGGGGCGTGTATATTTGTCTCTGCCCGCGGGGGAACGGAACAGCCGAGAAGGCCGGTCCGGAGACTACGGAGGCACGCGACAAGCTCGAGAGAGCGCTGGCGCGGTCCGTAGATCGAAGCGCGGGGATCACCTGAGACTCGATATAGAGGCTCGACTGCCTGTGTGCAGGGTCATCATCCCTGTGTTAGACGGTGCAGTTTGCGACTGCTAATGTAGTCAAGTTGCTTCGGCTGAGGCTGATCTGAAAATATTTCAGTATCGCTTGGTTGTGGCGTGTTGTTTGAGAACTCAACAGGGTGTTTGGATGGTCAGCGTGCGGGCTGGCTGGATTGCTTGGTCTAGGTGCTGGGTGGTTTGGTTGGTACTGTTTTTGACTGTCTTTTCCTTGGGGCTGCTGGTCTGCTGAGATCGGTGGTTCCGGATAATCGGTCAGGGCATGCTTCGACACATACTTGTTTCAAGTTTTGGTTGGAGAGTTTGATCCTGGCTCAGGACGAACGCTGGCGGCGTGCTTCACACATGCAAGTCGAACGGAAAGGCTCCTTCGGGAGTGCTCGAGTGGCGAACGGGTGAGTAACACGTGGGTAACCTGCCCCCATCTT
>NZ_AXWO01000015.1 GCF_000482705.1 Glycomyces arizonensis DSM 44726
GTACTAACCGCCGAGAACTTAACTTTTGCAGTCTGCTGGTAGAAACGATATTCACGCACACTATGCGATTCTGAGACAACACGTCCAGAACCGCGCACGAAACACTCCCGAGGGGTGTTCGTCAAGGTTTTGCAGGCCACGCATCCCGTGTATGCGGGGGCGTGTGTTCTCACTGGTTTGTTTGGTGGTGAGAGCGGAAGTGGCACACCCGGTCCCATTCCGAACCCGGTCGTTACGGCTTCCAGCGCCGATGGTACTGCACTCGAGAGGGTGTGGGAGAGCAGGACACCGCCAAACATTGAACATGAAGGAAAGGCCCCCACCGGAACCGGTGGGGGCCTTTCCCGTGTCCTCTCGAAACGAACACCCACGCGCCATGCGGTCTCCCGGGCGCTCGGCCGAGCGCCGGGGAGCCGGACCGCACGACCACACCGCGCGGTACGCGCGCCTTGTCTGGCCTGTATTGCGACTTCGGCGGTGGCATATTCAGCCGCTGTAGGATCTGCGCTGTGCCAGATTTGCCGTTTCGTCGTGTGGGGATCTTCGGAGGAACATTCGATCCCCCACACCTCGGTCATCTCGCCGCCTCCAGTGAGGCAGCGGCGCGATGCGAGCTTGACGAGGTCGTCTTCGTCCCCGCCGGTGATCCCTGGCAGAAGAACCATCGCCGGATCACCGATGCCGCCGCCCGGCTCGCGATGACGCGCCTCGCCGCCGAACCCGACCCGCGGTTCCGCGTCAGCACCTGCGATATCGACCGGCCCGGCCCCACCTATGCGGTCGACACCGTCGCCGACGTACGAGCCGAATACGACCACCCGATCGACCTGTACTTCATCATCGGCGCCGACTCGCTCGCGAACCTCTACACCTGGCATCGGGCCGACGAGCTGTGCAAGGCCGTCAAGTTCATCGCCGTGAACCGGCCCGGCCATTCGCGGCGCGAGGTGGACCTCCCGTTCGGCATCGAGGTCGAGTTCGTCGACATGCCCGGCGTCGCCGTCTCCTCCAGCGAGTGCCGACGGCGTGTCGCCGATGCCGAACCGATCCGCTATCTGGTCCCCGACCTCGTCGACCGGTACATCGCCGAACACGGCCTTTACCGCAGCTGACAGCCCTGAACGTGGCGCACGCCTGATGGCCTGAAACGCGGAAGGCGTTGTCGGTCCGGGCGTGTAAGACTAGAGCGGTACGCCGGAGAGCACCGGCAGCATTCTCGTCGATAGGGGAATACGTGACCGCAACCGACACCGCCAAGACCCTGGCGTTTTCCGCAGCGCAGGCGGCAGCCGACAAGAAGGCCCATGACATCAATCTGCGAGACGTCACCGAGAAGATCGCGCTTACCGACGTCTTCGTGATCGTCTCGGCGTCGAACGAGCGGCAGGTCAAGGCGATCGTCGACGCGGTGGAAGAGCGGCTCATCAAGGAACACGACACGCGTCCGCTGCGCCGGGAGGGCAAGGGCGGCGGCGAGCAGTGGGTGCTGCTCGACTACGGCGAGATCGTGGTCCACGTCTTCCACCAGGAGGCACGCCAGTACTTCGGCCTCGACGGGCTCTGGAAGGACTGCCCCGAGATTCCCTTCGTCGACGCCTCCGCGCCGTCGTCGGGGCGCGACGGCGACACCGAGGAGCAGCGATGAACCGGATTCTGGTGGTGCGGCACGGGCAGACGGCATGGAACCTGTCGGGCCGCTTCCAAGGCACCTCCGACATCGGCCTGGACGAGACGGGCCGCGCCCAGGCCGCCGAGGCCGCGTCGACGCTCGCCGCGTACGAACCGACCCGGATCATCTCCTCCGACCTGAGCCGGGCCGTCGACACCGCCCGGCCGGTCGCCGAGCTCACCGGCGTCGAGATCGAGCTGGACAAGCGCCTGCGCGAGCGCGGCTACGGCCCTTGGGAGGGGCTGACCAGGAAGCAGATCGCCGAACGCTTCCCCGACGACCACCGGCGCTGGCGCGCCCAGGAACCGCTGGTCGACCCCGAGATCGAGACATGGGACGACCTCAAGCGCCGCACCGGCGAAGCCGTGCGCGACCTCGTCGAGTCCAAGGTCGAAGGCACCGCGATCCTCGTCTGCCACGGCGGTTCGGCTCGACAGATCGTCAGCGGCGTGCTGGGATGGGACCACGACCCAACCCGCAGCCTCTCGGGCATGGACAACGTGCACTGGGCCGACCTGCGGCGGATGAACTCTGGGAAGTGGCGGCTGTACGGCTACAACCTCGGCGTCACCGCCCCTTACACGCTCGGCTCGTCGCCGCTCGCGAAAGGCCAGCTGGCGGGCGGCCAAGCATAGCGGTGCAACCGCACCCCGATCCGGGACGTCGAATCCGTATGGATACACCGAGACTACGCGTCAGACAGCTCACGAGGCTCGCCTGCGCCGTTGCCGCCAGCGGACTCCTCATGGCCGCTGTGGCCGCCTGCGGGGCGTCGGGCGGGAGCGGCGGAAGTGAGGACTCCCCGAGCATCATGCTGCCCACCGCCGGACCCGTCACCGAGACCACTGAGCCGACCGAGCCGCCGTCGACCGACCCGGAGGAGACCCAGATGCCAGGCGAGACTCCCTACCTCGACCCGTCCATGGGCTCGGACGAGCCGACGTCGAACGCCGCGATGACCATCTCCGGCACGATCGAGTCCGGCGTCGAGTCCGGGTGCCTGGTCATGACCTACAACGGCACCGTCTACGGCATCTTCGGCACCTATGACAAGTCCGTCGTCCACGCGGGCGCGGAGGTGACCCTGCACGGGCACCTCGATCGGGGCATGATGTCGTTCTGCCAGCAGGGGACCCCGTTCGTGGTGGAGGAAGCCGAGTCCGCCGGTTAGGTAATGTGGCCGGGTGACCGTCGCTGTCGTTACCGATTCCACCTCGGCGCTGCCCGAGCGCCTCCGTGCCGCCCAGGGCAATCTGACGGTGCTCGGCATCCCGGTGCTCATCGGCGGCGAGGAGCACCGCGAGGGCGAGGGCATCGGCCCCGCGGAGATCCTCCAGGCGCTGCGCGAGCCGCGCACGACGGTGACGACGTCGCGGCTCTCCCCCGAGCTGCTGCGCGAGACGTACGGGCGGCTGCTCGACGAGGGCGCCGCCGGTGTCGTGTCGGTGCACCTCTCGGGCAAGCTGTCGGGGACCGTGGCCGCGGCCGAGGCGGCCGCCGCCGGTTTCGGCGGGCGCGTCGCGGTCGTCGACTCGCTCGGCGCCGGCATGGGCGTCGGCTTCCCCGCACTCGCGGCGGCCGACGCGGCCGACAAGGGCGGCGACGTGCTGGAATGCGCCTCCGCCGCGCAGGAGGCCATCAGCCGGACCACGACCTACTTCTATCTCGACACGCTCGAGTACCTGCGACGCGGCGGCCGGATCGGCACCGCGAAGGCGCTGGTCGGCACGGCCCTGTCGGTCAAGCCGATCCTCGGCGTCGACGACGGGCGCATCGACATGATCGAGAAGGTCCGCACGCCCACGCGAGGCCTGCAGCGCCTGGCCGCGCTGGCGGTGGGCGACGCCGGGGACTCGCAGGTCGAGATGGCCGTGCACCACCTGGGCGCCGAGCGGCGCGCCGAGGCATTGGCGGACTGGCTCGGCGAGCGCTTCGGGGACCGCCTGCTGCGCATGGACGTGACCGAGGTGGGCGCGGCGATAGGCGCCCATTGCGGGCCGGGACTCGTCAGCGTCATCACACGCCGCCTCGCCTGATTCGCGCCGACGCATTATGACCGCTCGAATCGCGATCGTCCACAGCAACCGCGGTTGTCCACAGGGGTGATCGGGTTGTCCACAGGCCGGAAAATTCTTGAGTCACGGCCGTAACCTCTGCTCGTTGAGCCGGGTATGGACGTCAAAGATCCACCAGAAGGCGCGGCGCTTGCCGCGAGGCTCCGACTCAAACTCGACGAGGCCGACGAACCGCAGCGGGTCTGCGAGGAGACCGTGGACGTCGCCAGCGGCGAGGCCCGCGGCGGCGAGACCGCACCGGCGCCGCTGTCACTGCCGCCGGCGCGGCGCCAGCTGAACGACCGCGTCGAAAGGCTCCAGGCGAGGCTCGGCCTGTCCCACGCCAACCGCTGGGTGCTGACGGCGGTGGCGGTCGTCGTCGCGGCCGTCGGCCTGTTCGTCACGGTCCTCGCCTGGCCGGAGTCGGAACCGGCGGCGACGGCGGCGGCCGAACCGGCGGCCTCGGCCGCCGCGGCGGCACCGGAGACGATCGTCGTCTCGGTCGCGGGAGCCGTGAACGAACCGGGCATCGTCGAACTGGAGACCGGCTCGCGGGTCGCCGACGCGATCGAGGCCGCGGGCGGCCTGGCCGACGGCGCGGACCCCGGCTTCCTCAATCTGGCGCGAGTGGTCTCGGACGGCGACCTCGTCGCGGTGCCCGACACCGCCGCCGGCCAAGGCCCGGCGGGCGCCGCACCGGCCGGAGGCGGCGCGGCCCCGGGCGGCCTGGTCAACGTCAACGTGGCCGGGGAGGAGGCGCTCACCTCGCTGACGGGCATCGGCCCCGTCCTGGCCGAGCGGATCATCGACTACCGGCAGGCCAACGGCAGCTTCCAGTCGATCGACGAACTGTCCGAAGTGCAAGGGGTCGGCCCGAAGATGCTCGACCAGATCCGCGACCAGGTGACGCTGTGAGCGGTACGGGCGAGCGGCACCTGGAGGCCTCCGACGTCGTCCGCCGCGACTGGCGGCTGCCGCTGGCCGCGATCGGCGCCTGGGCCGCCGCCCTCGGCGGGCTCTACGGCAGCGCCGCCACCGGGGCGCTCACCGCGGTTGGCTGCGCGGGACTGGTCCTGCTGGGCCGCGGACGCCACGGCCGCGCCTGGGCGGCCCTCGCCACGGTCGCGTTCGGCGGCCTGCTCGCCTCGGCCGTGACGGCGGTGCACGTGGCCGCCCGCGACGATGACGCGCTCGGCGCCCTCGTCGCCGTCGAAGCCGCCGGTGAGGCGGAACTGGTCATCGACACGTTCCCCAAGCCGTCGGCGAGCCGCTCCGACGTCTACACGGCCAGCGCCCGCCTGCGGTCGTTCGCGGGCGACTCGCGTACGGTGCGCGGGAACTGGCGCGTCATGCTCGTCGCCAGCGGCGACGCATGGGGGGAGGTGACCGCGGGCCAGCGGCTCACGACCACCGCCGTGGTCAGGCAGGCCGAACCCGGCCGCTTGACGGCCGCGGTGGTGAGCGCGCGGGGGCCGCCCGAGCTCGAAGGGCGGCCGTCCGCGCCGCACCGCCTGGCCGCGCACGTCCGCGAGCGCTTGACGGCGGCTTCGGCCGCGGCGCCCGAACCCGAGGCGGGGCTCATCCCGGCGCTCGCGGTGGGCGACGCGTCCCGAATGGACCCGGAGCTGGCCAAGGACTTCCGCGCGACCGGGCTCGTGCACCTGGTGGTGGTCTCCGGCTACCACTTGAGCCTCGTGGTCGGGGCCGTCCTGGCGGTGGCCCTGGCGCTGCGGGCCGGGCCGCGCGTGCGGGTCGCGGTGGGCGCGGTGGCCGTGGCGGGCATCGTGGTCATCGCCGGGCCGCAGCCGAGCGTGCTCCGCGCGGCGGTGATGGCCGGGATGATGCTCTTGGCCCTGGCCGCGGGCCGCCCCAGGGCGGTGATGCCCGCGCTGGCGACGGCGGTGCTCGTGCTGATCCTGGCCGACCCGGACATGGCCGCGCAGCTGGGGTTCGCGCTCTCGGTGGCCGCGTGCGCGGGTCTGGTGCTGCTGGCGTTCCGCTGGGCTCGGCCGCTGGAGCACCGCGGCTGGCCGCAGCCGGTGGCGCTGGCGGTGACCATCCCGGCCGCGACGCAGGTGGCGGTGACGCCGCTGCTGGCAATGTTCACCGGCGGGATCAGCCTGGTGTCGATCCCGGTGAACCTGCTGGCGACGCTGGTGGCCGCGCCGGTGGTGGTGCTGTCGGTCGCCGCGGCGGCCGCGGCGGCGGTCTGGCTTCCGGCGGGGGAGTGGTGCGCGCGGGCGGCGGCGATCCCGGCGCGATGGCTGGTGTGGCTGGCCGAGACCGGCGCCGACGTGCCCGGCGCGGTGCTGCCGTGGCCGACGGGCGTGTGGTGGGGGCTGCTCGCCGGGCTGGCCCTCGCGGTCCTGATCGGACTGCTGCACGTGCGGCGGCTGCGCCGCCCGCTCCTGGCGCTGCTCGCGGTGGCGGCGCTGGGCGCGATCCCGGCCTGCCTGCTCACCGACGGGCCGCCGTCGGGCTGGGTGGTGACGATGTGCGACGTGGGCCAAGGGGACGCGCTGGTGCTGCCCGCCGGGGACGCGGTCGTGGTGGTCGACGCCGGGCCGGACGCGGCATCGGTGGACGCCTGCCTGGACGGCCTCGGCGTCGACCGAATAGCGCTGCTGGTGCTGTCCCACTTTCACGTCGACCACACGGCCGGGATCGGCGGGGTGGTGGAGGGCAGGGAGGTGGACGCGATCCTGGCGCCGCCGCCCGGCGAGGCGCGGTACGGGTTCGACATGGTGGCCGAGCACGCCGGTGAGGTGCCGGTGCTCGCACCGGTGCCCGGGGAGGTGTTCGAGTTCGGCGCGACGAGATTGGAGGTGCTGTGGCCGCCCGAGCGGCTGCTGTCGGGCACGCGCTCGGACCCGAACAACAACTCGGTGGCGGTGCGCGCCGACGTGGCGGGGACGAGCCTGCTGCTGACCGGGGATGTGGAGGTGGAGGCGCAGCAGCGGCTGCTGGACGAGGGGCTGGATCTGGATGTGGACGTGCTCAAGGTGCCGCACCACGGTTCGTCGTTCCAGGTGCCGGAGTTCCTGGAGGCGGCGGATCCCGCGGTGGCGTTGGTGAGCGTCGGGACGGGCAACGAGTACGGGCATCCCGACCCGGGACCGCTGGCGCTGCTGGAGGAGTCGGGGAGCCTGGTGTTCCGGACGGACCTGTCAGGGTCGGTCACGGTGACGAGAGAAGGTGACGCCTTTCGAGTGACGACGACCAAGTGACGACCGAGCGAGGCCCCGGGAGGCGGAAGGCCCGCGCGCGGCCGACCCGCTGTCCTTCGGCAGGCTGGAAGCGTCGAAGCCGAGGTGAAGGCCCGCGGGCGGCGGGCCAGTGCATCGCATGCGCGGCGCGGACGTCTCCGCCGCTCCCGGCCGCGGGCATGGAGACGTGGACTCGCCGCGAGGCGCTGTGCGCCGTGTGCTCGCGGGGGCGAAACCGTGCGGGCCGGATGATCGGGGCGAGCCGGCGCGATGGCGCCCGCCCGCGCGGGCGAATGGCGTACGCCTCGAAATTCACTCGATCGACGGAGGCGGTGACGCCGTTCGAGTGACAGCCCGCCGAACGCCCCGAGGGCGGCCGTCGCGGTTGCGCAGGCAGGACGGCGGCGTCGTGCGCGCGACCTCGGCGCGGTGGAACCTGAGGCCCCGGTTCGGAACGTGGAAGGATGGAGCCGTGGCTGCACTCCATCCGATCCGCCTGGTGCTGGGCGACGACGAATTCCTCGCCGAGCGGGCCGCCGCCGAATATGTCGCGGCGGTGCGCGACGACCTGCCGTCCGCCGACCCGCCTCCGGTGGTCAACCGCGTCCCCGCCTCCGACCTCACCGCCGGTTCGCTCGCCGAGCTGACGAGCCCCACCCTGTTCGGCGGGGCCGTGATCGCGATCATCGAATCCGCGCAGGACGCCGGCAAGGACACCGCCGCCGCCGTCCTCGACTACGCCTCCCGACCCGCGCCCGGCATCTACATGGCGGTGTGCCACAACGGCGGCAACAAGGGCAAGGCACTCGCCGAGGGCCTCAAGAAGCTCGACGTCGAGCTGGTGCGGGCCTCCAAGATCAAGCGCCAGCCCGACCGGGTGGCGTTCGTGCGCGGCGAGCTGCGCGCCGCCGGCGCCTCCCCGCGCTCGGCGTCCGCCGAGATCGCCGACACCATCATCCAGGCCGTCGGCTCGGACCTGCGCGAACTCGCCTCGGCGTGCGCCCAGCTCGTGTCCGACACCGAGGGCAACATCACCGTCGACAGCGTCGCCCGCTACTACTCGGGGCGCGCCGAGGTCACCGGCTTCAGCGTCGCCGACGCGGCCGTGGCCGGGAACGCCGGTGAGGCGCTCGGGGCGCTGCGCTGGGCCATGCAGGTCGGCGTCGACCCGGTGCCGATCGCCGACGCGCTGGCGATGGCGGTGCGGAACCTGTCGCGCGTGGCCACCGAGCGCGGCGGCGCGGCCCAGCTCGCCGGGCAGCTCGGCATGGCGCCCTGGCAGATCGACAAGGCCCGGCGCCAGTCCCGCAACTGGACCGCCGACGGCCTGGCCGAGGCGATGCGCGTGTGCGCCAAGCTCAACGGCGACGTCAAGGGTGGCGTCGACGACCGGGCGTGGGCGCTGGAGCACGCCATCCTGAAGATCACGAGGCTGAGCAAGGCGGGCGAGGAGACGGGTGGCCGTGTCTGAGTATCGTCACGGCCGAGTGAAGCGGCCCCGGCGGTCGTGGTACGCGCGGGCGTTGCGTCTGCGGCACCTGTACCTGCCGCACGTCTGGTGCGTGGTGTTCTTCGAGGGGACGATCGCGCTGGGGGTGCTCATGGCGCTGACGGAGCTGGTCTCGTGGTGGGTCGTGCCGGTGCTGCCGCTGGCGGTGGCGGTGATGGTGAAGCTCAACGACGTGATCGCGGGGGCCGTGGACCGCGGCAGCGGCCGCTGAAAGCGGCACGGCGAAGGCCCCGCTGGGCATTGCACCAGTCGGGGCCTTCTTGTGAAGCTTTGTTCGGTCAGGCGGCGCCTGGATCAGGCGGCCTGGGCCAGCTTGTTGTAGGCCGCGGCCATCTTCGACTTGCGCTGGGCGGCCTGGTTCTTGTGGATGACACCCTTCGAGGAGGCCTTGTCCAGCTCGCGGCTGGCGGCCTGCAGGTGGATCCCGGCGGCAGCGACGTCGCCGGTGGCCGCCGACTCACGGAACTTCCGGATGGCGGTCTTCAGCGACGACTTCACAGCCTTGTTGCGCATCCGGCGCTTCTCGTTCTGCCGGTTGCGCTTTTCCTTGGACTTAATGTTCGCCACGCGTGAAGCCTCAGTCTCGTGATTACTTGGTTCCTTACAAACCGCGTCGGGCGCAGGGCGCGCGCCGCGCGACTATCAACGTTACCAGGAGCCGAGAAGGGCACACGGCCTGGCATCCTGACCGCGAGCCAGGTTACACCAGGTCGCGCGCGTCGCTCACCTCGGGCCGCCTGAGGCGCCGCGGGGCGCTCACTCGGCCAGCGCGCGGCCCGCGAGCGCCGGCAGGAACACCGTGTCGACGATCTCCTCGATCGACTCGTCCGGCAGCGCTCCGGTGAGGATGAACTCGTTGCGCGCCAAGTCGATCGGCAGCGTCTGGAGTCGCTCGTTCAATTGCCCGGGCACGATCTCGCCGCGCTCGGCGGCGCGATGGAGCACCGTGTCGGTCATGAGCGCCCGCAGGTAGCCGATGAGCCGCTTGAAGACCTGCTCGTTCACGTCGGGCTTCTCGGTGACCTCGGTGAGGATCCCGATCATCGTCTCGCGTCCGAGGGCCACCAGGCGCTGCTGCATGAGTTTGAGCAGCGTCACGGTGTCGTCGCGGAGCGAGCCGGTGTCGGGGATCGACTCGGCGCTGGGGAGCATGTGCAGGGCGGTGGCGACCATGAGCTCGACGCGGCTGGGCCAGCGCCGGTAGAGCACCGGTTTGCTGGTGCCGGCCCGCTTGGCGACGCGGTCCATGGTGACCGCGGCGAATCCGCCCTCCTGGAGCTCCTCCCAGACGGCCTGGAAGATCGCTCCTTCGAGTTCCTTCCCGCGGCGTCGGGTCCGGTTCTCCTGTGACATGAGCACCCCCACTAGATACTGCTCGTTTCTTATGTTATACCTTGACGAGAGATTAGATACGAGTCGTATCTTACGGACGATTGGAAGCCGTCATGGAGACCACCGCACCTTCCACACCCACCCGCACTCCCGCAGGCCGCGTCGTCGGCCTCGTCCTCGGCCTGACCCTCATCGTCGGTGTCCTCACCATCGCGTTCGCCTGGCCCTCGTCCAACACCGGCCCCGAGGACCTCCCCATCGCCGTGGTCGGGCCGCCCGAGGCCGCCGAACAGGTCGCCGGGAGGCTCGACGAGGCCCGGCCCGGCGGCTTCGACGTCGTCGCGGCCGCGAGTCCCGAGGAGGCCGTCGCGATGATCGAGGAGCGCGAGGTCTACGCGGCCCTCGCCGTCGGCACCGACGGCGTCGACCTCTACACCGCCGGCGCCGCCTCGCCCGCGGTCGCGCGCATGGTCGGCGGCATCGCCGAGCAGATCGCCGCCGGCATGGGCGAAGCGGCCGGGCAGCCCGGCTCCGTCCAGGTGAGCGTCGAAGACGTCGTGCCGCTGCCCGAGGAGGACCCGAACGGCGCGGGCCTGGCCGCCTCGGCCCTGCCGATGGCCGCCGGCGGCATCATCATCGCCGTGCTCATCGGCACGGCCATGCGCGGCTCGGGCCGCCAGGCCGCCGCCGCGGTCCTCGCCCCGCTCGCCGTCGGCGCCGCCATAGCGGCGATCCTGCGGTACTGGCTCGGCTCGGTCGAAGGCGACTACTGGACCGTCGCCGGGGCGGTCGCCCTGGCGCTGCTCGCCGCCACCTGGACCGTGCTCGGCCTGACCAAGCTGCTCGGCCGCGCGGGCACCATCATCGGCGCGGCCCTGATCATGCTCGTCGGCAACCCGCTCTCGGGCCTGACCAGCGCCCCCGAGCTCCTGCCCGCCCCGTGGGGCGAGGTGGGCCGGTACCTGACGCCGGGCGCGGGCGGGACGCTGCTGCGGTCGGTGTCGTTCTTCGACGGCCACGGAGCATCGGTCGCGGTCGTGGTCCTGGCCTCGTGGCTGGCCGGGGGGATCATTCTGTTCATCATCGGCGCGGTCCGCGCGAAGGTGCGGCAGGTCGAGACGGCCTCACCCGAGCCGGTCGCCGCCGCCGTCTGATCCATGGCCCTGCCGCCGCCCCGCGATCACGGGGCGGCGGCAGGGCCGCGCTTATACCCTATAACATATATTCTATAGAAACAAGATATAGAATATATGTTATAGGGTATAAGCTATAGAGACTGGAGTTTGGTTCCGGTCGCGGGCGAGATCTGCGCCCTGTTCGAGCGCGGGACGTGGCGGGGACGGCCTTCTTCGTCGGGTGTTCGGGCGAGGCCGGGTGGGTAAGGCAGAATTGGGTCGCCCACCCCCACACGAGCAGCGCCGGTCAACGGCCCGCAGGTTTCGCCGAGAAGGAAGGCCAACGTGACGAACGCGCCAGGTTCGACCGCTCCGGAGTCGATCCGGAACTTCTGCATCATCGCGCACATCGACCACGGCAAGTCGACGCTGGCCGACCGCATGCTGCAGATCACCGAGGTCGTCGACGCCCGCAAGATGCGCGAGCAGTACCTCGACCGGATGGACATCGAGCGCGAGCGGGGCATCACCGTCAAGTCGCAGGCCGTCCGGATGCCGTGGACGGCCCGCTCGGGCGAGGCCGAGGGCGAGGCCTTCGTGCTCAACATGATCGACACGCCCGGCCACGTGGACTTCACCTACGAGGTCTCGCGGTCCCTGGCCGCCTGCGAGGGCGCGATCCTCCTCGTCGACGCCGCCCAGGGCATCGAGGCCCAGACCCTCGCCAACCTCTACCTGGCGATGGGCAACGACCTGACGATCATCCCGGTGCTCAACAAGATCGATCTGCCCTCGGCCGACCCGGACCGGTACGCCGAGGAGCTGGCCCACCTCATCGGCTGCGAGCCCGAGGACGTCTTCCGCGTCTCGGGCAAGACCGGCGAGGGCGTCGCCGAACTGCTCGACGCGATCGTCGCACAGGTCCCGGCCCCCACCGGCGACGCCGACGCCCCGCCCCGCGCGCTGATCTTCGACTCGGTCTACGACGTCTACCGCGGCGTGGTCACCTACATCCGCGTCGTCGACGGCAAGCTCAACGCCCGCGACCGGATCCGCATGATGTCGACCAGGGCCGACCACGAGCTGCTGGAGATCGGCGTCATCAGCCCCGAGCCGACCGCGGGCAAGGCGCTCGGCGTCGGCGAGGTCGGCTACCTCATCACCGGCGTCAAGGACGTGCGCCAGTCCAAGGTGGGCGACACCGTCACGCACGCGAAGTCCCCGGCCCAGACCGCGCTGCCCGGCTACACCGAGGCCAAGCCGATGGTGTTCTCCGGGCTCTACCCGCTCGACGGCTCCGACTACGGGAACCTGCGCGAGGCGCTCGACAAGCTCCAGCTCAACGACGCCGCGCTCCAGTTCGAGCCCGAGACGTCGGCGGCGCTCGGCTTCGGCTTCCGCGTCGGGTTCCTCGGCCTGCTCCACCTGGAGATCATCCGCGAGAGGCTCGAGCGCGAGTTCAACCTCGACCTGATCTCGACGGCTCCGAACGTCGTCTACCAGGTGACCATGGAGGACGGCGAGCAGATCGAGGTCACCAACCCCTCGGAGTTTCCCGACGGGAAGATCTCGCGGATCACCGAGCCGATCGTCAAGGCCACGGTCCTCACCCCCACCGAGTACATCGGCCCGGTCATGGAGCTGTGCCAGTCGCGCCGCGGCGTCCAGGAGGGCATGGACTACCTCTCGACCGACCGCGTCGAGATCCGCTACACGCTGCCGCTGGCCGAGATCGTGTTCGACTTCTTCGACCAGCTCAAGAGCCGCACCAAGGGCTACGCCTCGCTCGACTATGAAATTGAAGGCTCCCAGGAGGCCGATCTGGTGAAGGTGGACATCCTCCTCCAGGGCGAGCGGGTCGACGCGTTCGCCGCGATCGTCCACAAGGACCAGGCCTACGGCTACGGCGTCAAGCTCGCCGAGCGGCTCAAGAAGCTCATTCCGCGCCAGCAGTTCGAGGTCCCGATCCAGGCCGCGATCGGCTCGCGCATCATCGCCCGCGAGAACATCCGCGCCCTGCGCAAGGACGTCCTGGCCAAGTGCTACGGCGGCGACATCTCCCGCAAGCGCAAGCTCCTGGAGAAGCAGAAGGAGGGCAAGAAGCGGATGAAGACCGTCGGGCGAGTCGAGGTCCCGCAGGAGGCCTTCATCGCGGCGCTGCGCACCGACGAGAGCTGAACGGCGAGCGCGCCGGACGGTCTCCGTCCGGCGCGCGTGATCAATGTGGTGTTACGGCTGCTGCCCGGGGCCCGCCGGGGGCTGCTGGTAGCCCTGGCCGGGAGGCGGCTGCTGCTGCGGGTAGCCCTGCTGGCCCGGCGGCACGGGCGGGCGGCGCGGGAAGTTCCCCGGCTTCGACAGCAGCCACTGGTGCACCTCGGGCTGGAACACCAGCGCGAACATCGCACCGACGGCCGCGAGCCTGGCCAGGCCCAGCAGTGCGCCGATGGCGGCGTACCAGCCCAGGCCCCAGCCGCCGAAGAAGCCGAACAGGCTGAAGAAGCCGAGGATGCCGAAGCCGATCAGCAGGATCGTGCGCGGGTCGGCGGCGCCGAAGACGCCCAGCTTCTCCTTGGCGATGAAGTAGGCGATCACACCGGACAGCGCGTGGAAGACCAGTCCCACGACGCCGGAGACCACGATGAAGCCGGTGGCGATCCACCACGGCGCCGTGGCCACGGCGATGATCGCGAACACCAGCATCAGCACCGATGCGGCCAGGTAGCCCCACAGGGCCTGGGTCAGCCAGTTGACCTTCACCGGGCGGGCGGGGTTCGGCTTGACGCCGAACTCGATCAGCGGGTCCTGTCCGGACGGTTGCTGCGGGCCGGGGCCGTTCGCGGGCTGGCCGGGCTGGGGTGGATACGTCATATCGTTCTCTCCGGGGGTGGGCGGGCATCGTTCTTCGGACCCACTCTAGCCTCTTCGCGCTCACCGCGCGGACCGGCGAATTGCCGCATACCCTGGCCTAATGCGGCAATCCGCTCCGGTACCGAGATGAAATCGCCGCCCGGGCCGCACCGCGCGGCACGGCCCGGGCGGGACGGTCAGCGGACGGCGTCGTCGGCGTTCTCGTCGGATTCGGCGAACGGACCGGTCGACCCGGTCGACATCGACGACTCCACCGGGCGGTCGTAGGTCTGGTGCAGGGTGCGGTCGCGGTCGGCGACGGTGTACGACCGGCGGGTGTGCGCCGGGGCGTCCTGCTCGGTCACGACCGGGACGACTTGGAAGTCCACATCGATCTGGTCGGGCGTGATCGTGGTCTGCACCCACCCGCGCTGGGCGTTGCGGAACTTGATGTGCGGATTGATCTGGAGGGCCTCGTTGTCCTCGGGCACCGAGTCGGCGCCGTTGCCGCCGGAGGTGATCGACGTGGTCACCAGCTCCACGCCCACCCGCTCGGAGTCCGGGTCGTCGAAGTCGGCCAGCAGCTCCGAAGCCCAGTGGGTGTGCACGTCGCCGGTGAGCACCACCGGGTTGCGCACTCCCGCCTCGCGCCAGCCCCGGACGATCCGGTCCCTGGAGGCGGTGTAGCCGTCCCAGCCGTCCATGCTGGTGCGCAGGACCGGCCCGGCGTCGGCGTCGCGCTGCGCGAAGAACACCTGCTGGCCGATGACGTCCCAGCGGGCCTGGGAGGAGCGGAAGCCGTCGATGAGCCAGTCCTCCTGCGCGTCGCCGGTGATCGAGCGCCTCTCGTCCCACGCTTCGGCGCAGTCGTCGTTCCAGCCGTCGCCGCACGCCTGGTCGTCGCGGTACTGGCGGGTGTCGAGCATGTGGAAGCGGGCGAGGGTCCCCCACTCGACGCGCCGGTACAGCTGCATGTCGTAGCCCTCGGGCACCGAGGAGCGGCGCAGCGGCATGTTCTCCCAGTACGCCTGGAAGGCCGCCGCCCGCCTCGCCAGGAAGTCCTCCGCCTCCGGGGTGTCGGAGCCGGACTCGGGGACCTCGTCGGCCCAGTTGTTCTCGGTCTCGTGGTCGTCCCAGACCACCAGCCACGGCGCGACGGCGTGCGCGGCCTGGAGGTCGGCGTCGGCCTTGTACTGGGCGTGGCGCTGGCGGTAGTTCGCGAGGGTCACCGTCTCGGGGCCCTCGTGGTCGCGGACGTTCCCGTCGGGGGAGACGTACTTGTCCTTCTTGTACTCGTACTGGTAGTCGCCGAGGTGGAGGATGAGGTCGGGGGAGGACTCGGCCATGTGCCGGTAGGCGGTGAAGTAGCCGTGCTCGTACTGCGAGCAGGAGGCGAACGCCATGCGCAGCTGCTCGGGCATCGTGCCGGGGGCCGGGGCGGTGCGGGTCCGCGCGGCCGCGGAGAGCCACCGGCCGGTCCTGAATCGGTAGTAGTACTCGGTGTCGGGTTCCAGACCGGTCAGTTCGACGTGGACGCTGTGGCCCCACTCGGGGCGGGCCCGCTCGTGCCCGGAGGCGACGCGGCGCCGGAAGCGCTCGTCGGAGGCCACCTCCCACTTGACGTCGAAGGAGGCGTCGGGCATGCCGCCCATGCCGTCCTCGGCGAGCGGATCGGTGGCCAGGCGGGTCCACAGGACCACGCCGTCGGGGGCGGGGTCGCCGGAGGCGACGCCGAGGGTGAACGGGTCGCGCTTGATGGTGGCGTGGCGGTGGTCGTCGGCCCAGGCGGCCGCGGGGACGGCCGTGGCGGCGGCCGCCGCCGAGGAGGCGAGCAGGATGCGGCGTGAGACGTGCATGGAGAGACCTCGCTTGCGGTGAGCGATCGGATGGACCTCCTCAGCCCAGCAAGCGCAGTTGCACCGGCCGAGACGCGCGGATAGCGCCCCGGTGAACCGAGGTCGAATACTGACAAGTCGACTACGGCGACTGTAACCGGATCGAAAGGCGACGGACCGCTTACTCGGAATATTCAGGGCGATACCCGCAATGGCATCGTTTGCGGCGGTTCGGTGAACCGCGTTCGCGTTCCGCTCCCTCCGCCGACCGCCCGTGGCCCGGAAGGCGAAGCCATGACAGCATTGTGCTGTCTTGCCCGATATCGAGCGCACGGAGGAGCAGTGTTCCAGGACATCGGAAGGCGTGTCGAGGAAGTGCAGCGGGCGGTCCAGTCCGTACGGGTCCCGGTATCGGACCCGGGTGGACTGGTGCGGCTCACCGCCGGGCCCGGCGGATCCGTCGAGGAGCTGGCGATCGCGGACCAGGCCTACCGGCTCTCGGCCGAGGAGCTGGCCGAGCTCATCACCGACACCATGAAGGACGGGGCCGCCAAGGCCGACGCCGAGGTCCGCCGGATCGCCGTCGACACGATGAGGGAGGGAGACCGGTGAGCGACGATCGACTCGGCGGCCGCACGCCCGAAGCGGTGTTCGCGGACCTCGAACGGCTCCTGGAGCGCACGGAGGACCGGCTCGCGACGCTGGAGGCGGCCGAGGACGAGGTCCTGGCCACGCCCGTCTCGGTCACCAGCGACGACGGCATGGTCACCGTCGCGCTCGACACCGATGGCAGGCTCGACCGGGTCGCCTTGGAGCCCAGGGCGGTCCGCCTGCGGGGCACCCTCCCGCAGATCGTCCTGGACACCCTGGAGCGGGCCCGGCTCCAGTACGCGGAGCTGGCGCAGGAGGCGGCCCGCCGGGCCCTCCCCGGGCTGAACGTCGACGCCCCGCCCGGCGGCCCGGGCGGCGAGCACCGGTGACCGCGGTCGGGCAGACCGCCGCGGACAACCCGTGGTTCCGCTGGCCGCGCCCGCCCAAGGCCAAGCGCATGGAGGCCCTCGACGACCGCGCGGCCGCAGGATCGGACCGCGAGGAGATGAACGAGGCGGTCCCGGCCCAGGCCGGGCGGCTGCGGATCCGCTCGCTCGCCTACGGCAGGATCACCGCGCTCGACCAGGCGCGGGACTGGAAGGGCCGCCGTGACTCCGCCGTGCCGGTGTTCGCCGTCGACGGCAGGCCCGTCGCGGCCGGATACGGCACGCTCGCGATGCCGCTCGAACCTGGCCCGCACGTCGTCACCGTGCAGACCCAGGACTCCGAGGACGACTGCTGCACCGCGCTCGCCGTCGACGGCGGCAGGGGCGCCGCACTGGACTACGTCGCGCCCTACTTCTCGTGGAAGGCCGCGCCCGAGACCGCCGACGTGTCCATGCACGGCCGCCTCGGCCCGGTCGGGCTCCTGCCCGAGGGCTGGCCGAGCGGCCTGGACGGCGGCCCCTGGCGAGGGGCCGTGCCGGCGGCGGTGGCCGCCGCCGTTCTCGCCGGAGCGGCCACGGCCGTGCTCGGCCCACCCGATTCGGCGGCGCTGACCGCGGCGCTCATCGTCCTTCCGGCGCTCGCCGTCGGCGCGGCGGTGGCGCTGCTCGTCGGCAGGCGGCGGAGAGGCCGAGCCGAGGCGGCCGAGGCGCGCAACGCTGCCCGCCTGAGCACGCCGCCCGTCGAATTCGCGGCGCACGAGGACGGGCCGGTCCGGCACGGTCAGCGTGGACCCGACGCGAGTCCGCAGGATCCCTCCCGCGCGTTGATCGTCCTGCGCCAGGAGCTGCGGCAGTGGACCGACCCCCTCCCCGAGGCCCCGCTGGTGGGCGGGGCGTCGCTGCTGCCGCAGGTCGAATGCTTCACCCCGCCGCCGCGCCTGACGATCGGCGAGCGGCCGCTGACGCCGGGCTGGGGGACCTGGACGGTCGAGGTGCCGCCCGGGCGGCACCGCCTCGGCGCTTCGATCGGCGGCGCCCAGGCCGCGCGGGATGTGGAGGCCGAACCGGGCGGCCTCGTCGAAGTCACGGTGGCCGTCCGGATGGAGCGGACCTGGAGCGGCCCGGGCCCCGAGGCGGCCCTGACCGCCGAGACGCCCTCGGTCGACCTCGCTACTGGTCGTTCCACACCGCGTGGAGGTCGTCGCTGATCGTCCGATCGGTGTCGTGGTAGGCCTGCTCCACCTCCGCCATCTTGTCGCCGTGGTCCTTCAATGTGATGGACACGAACTCGACGTCGCTGCCGAATGTCGAGGTCGCATCCGAGTAGCTGCCCTCGAAGAACAGCCCGCAGATGCCCCACGTCATCTCGGCGGCGGCGGTGTTGTCGATGACGGTCTTGATGTCCGAGGCGTGGGAGGACTGGGTGTCGAAGTTCGCCTTCTGGGTCGTGAACTCGTTGAGGTCCGCGGCCAGGCCCACGTCGATGCTCGCCTGCACCTGGCCCGCGTTGCCGGAGCTGTCGAACGCCTCGGAGAAGAGCGTCTTCGCCCCGCCCGCGGTCGCGCTGACCGCGCCGCCCAAGAGCGCGCCGGTGAGGATGTCGAATCCCGTCCTGGTGGTGAAGATCTTCTTGAGCGCCTTCACGATGGCCTTGAGGATGGCCTTGACCGCCCAGAGGAGGAACGCCGACCAGGAGGCGCCGAAGGAGGGACCCGTCGCGGCGAGCGCCGCCGCCCCGGCGATGAGGAGTTCTTCGAGGACCCCCGCGAGGATGCCCTTGATGACCTCGTAGATCAGGTTGGCCATGGCCTGCGCCCACGCGAGCGTGCGCTGGATGGTGTCCGAGCGCCCCGAGAGGCCGTCGACGGTCGCCGTCAGCGCCGCGACGCTCTGGGCCGCCGCCTGCGCCGCCTGGCCCGACCAGGACTTCAGCGCCTCGGCGGACTTGGTCGCGATCTCCCCGGAGAGCTCGCCGAGCGCGACCTTGACCTTCTCCCACTCCTCGATCTGCTTCTGCATCGCCTCGGCGTCGCCGGAGACCTGCTTGAGGAGGTCGTCCAGCGGCTCGATGTACGTCAGCAGCACGTCGATGATGAAGTTCGCCCCCAGCCACGACAGAGGCGAGCCGCTGGAGTCGATCAGCTTGCCCTGCATGTCGGCGACCTTGAGGCCGAAGTCGCCCACGCTGGCCACGGCCCCGATGACACCGCCGGCGATGTCCATGCCGTCGCCCTCGCCTATGCCCGTGAGGTTGTCGGCCATGCCCTTGAGCATGCCCCCGAAGACGGGCATGGTGCCGAGGGCGTTCAGGGCGTTCGTCTGGGAATCCGGGGTCTCCGGGTTCTGGTAGGCGTTGATGTCTGAGCCGTGGCTCTGCCATTGGTCGCTCATGGCGCGTGCTCCAAGTCATTGGTCCGGACCGGCACATGGTAACGATCGCATGCCGACCGTCGGCGAGCCCCGCTCGGAGGGACGCGAACACCACCGCTCCCGCGCCGGGCGGCGGCTATTCGCCCGCGACCCCCAGCGTGATGACCACAGCGGACTCGTCTGCGGCGGCCGCCTCGGCGACCTCGCCATCGGGCGCCGTCCAGCCGTCCTCGCCCGGCTCCCAGTGCATCCCCGCGTACTCGACCGAGGCGACGGCGAACTCGTGCGACTTCGCCACGGCCCACGAGGCCCGGTTCCAGCCCGTGACCGCGTCATCGGCGGCGAGGGTGACGGTCTGGCCCTCCACGGCGGCCGCCTCGGCGCCCCACTGGTAGGCGTACGCCTCGGCGAGCGCGGCCGCGTCGGTCGAGTCCCCGCCGGAGCCCCCCGCGACGCACGACACGCCCGCCTCCTCGCCGCCGGCGAACGCCGCGGCGACGACGAGCGCGTCGTCCTCCCACTGCGCGTACAGGTCCGGGTAGGCGCTCACCTGGACGGCCTGCGCGGCGTCGCCGATTGCCATGTCCTCCCAGTCGTCGATGCGGCGCAGCTTCTCGTAGAACTTGAACGAGGCGTAGACCGGATCGAGGATCTCCTCCTCGGTGCCCCAGCCGACGCTGGGCCGCTGCTGGAACAGCCCGAGCGAGTCGTGGTCGCCGTAGTCGACGTTGGACAGCTTCGACTCCTGGAAGGACGTGGCGATGGCGACCGCGACGGCCCGCTCGTTCATCCCGTCCCGCAGCCCGACGGCGGCGATGGTGGCGGCGTGGAAGGTCTGCTCGGAGGACAGGTGCAGCGGCTCCTCGGCGTGGCCGATGAGGCAGCCGGTCGGCTTCGGGGTGAGCAGCTCGTCGACGGCGTCGGAGCAGCCGGCGGTGAGGCCGACCGCGAGCACGAGGGCGAGCGCGGCGGAAAGGGGGCGCAACGGACCTCCGGTTCGCTCGGGGGCCACCTAATCTACCCAGGAGGGGGTGCGCTTCTCAATGAACGAACGGACACCTTCGCGTCCTTCGTCCGAGAAGAAGTACTCGGCCGTCAGGGCGGCGGCCGCGCGCAGCCGCTCGCGCAGGTCCGCGGTGGCGGTGAGGGCCTTGATACCGGCTTGGGCCCCCGGGCCGCCCGCCAGCAGGTGCTCGACCGCCTCGTCCCGGTGCAGGTCGACCGCATCGGCGGCCGTGGCGGCGCTGACCAGGCCCCAGTGCGAGGCCTGCACGGCCGTGAAGGACTCGCCGGTCAGGAACAGCCGCCGCATCAGGGCGGGGCTGAGCCTGCGCGCCACGACCGGGCCGATGACGGCCGGGACGACGCCGAGGCGGACCTCGCTGAACGCCAGCTTCGCCGAGCCGTCGCAGACGACGAGGTCGGCCGCGGCCAGCAGCCCCATCCCGCCGCCCTTCGCGGCGCCCCTGGCGACCGCGACCACCGGCTTGGGGACCTCGCACAGGTCGGCGAGCAGCTCGGCCAGGTGCGCGGCCGGGAGGTCGTCCGGGCCGGTCGCGGCCGCCGACTCCCGCAGGTCGGCTCCGGCGCAGAACACCGGCCCGGCGTGGTCGAGGACGATCACGCGGACCGCCTCGTCGGCCGCCGCCGCGGCCACCGCCTCCCGCAGCCGCGCGATCATCCGCGTCGACAGGGCGTTGCGCCGCTCGGGCGCGTCGAGGGTCATCGACGCCACCTTCCCAGCGGCCAGGTACTTGATGAGAGCATCGTTGCCGTTCACGCCAGTACCGTAGTCGGCGTGTCCACCGAAGCCATAGCCGCCGCCGCGAAATCGCCCGAGACCGCCCGAGAGGGCTTCGGGTTCTACGTCCACGTCCCGTTCTGCGTCTCGCGGTGCGGCTACTGCGACTTCAACACGTATACGGCTTCTGAACTGGGCGCCGGCGTCTCGCGAGGGACGTACGCGGGGATCGTGCGCGCCGAGATCCGCGCCGCCGCCGCCGTGTTCGACACCCCGCCGCGCGTGGACACCGTGTTCTTCGGCGGCGGGACGCCCACGCTCCTGCCCGCCGCCGACCTCGCCGCGATCCTCGCCGAGATCGACGCCGCCTTCGGGCTGGCCCCCGGCGCCGAGGTGACCACCGAGGCCAACCCCGAGTCCATCGACGCCGACTACCTCGCCGAACTCCACGACGGAGGCTTCACCCGCCTGTCGGTCGGCATGCAGTCGACCGCGCCCCACGTCCTCAAGGTCCTCGACCGCGAGCACTCCCCGGCCAAGGCCCTCGCCGCCGTCGAGCACGCCCACCGGGCGGGATTCGAGCACGTCAGCCTCGACCTCATCTACGGCACCCCCGGCGAGACCGAGGCCGACTTCGCCGCGAGCCTGGCCGCCGCCGTCGACTCCGGCGTCGACCACGTCTCGGCCTACGCACTCATCGTCGAGGACGGCACGCAGCTGGCCCGCCGCATCCGCTCCGGGCAGGTGCCCCAGCCCTCCGACGACGCGGCCGCCGACCGCTACCTCGCCGCCGAGGCGGCCCTCTCCGAGGCCGGATTCGACTGGTACGAGGTCTCCAACTGGGCCAAGACCCCCGAGGCGCGCTGCCGCCACAACCTCCTGTACTGGGAGGGCGGCCACTGGTGGGGCGCCGGGCCCGGCGCCCACTCGCACCTGCCGGGCGTGCGCTGGTGGAACCACAAACACCCCTCCACGTACGCGACCGCCCTAGCACAGGACATCCCGCTCGCCGGATGCGAAACGCTCACGGATGACGAGGAATATCTCGAGCGGATTCTGCTCCGAACGCGACTGCGTCGCGGATTGCCGGTATCGTGGCTGCGTACCGATGGCGCGGCGGCCGCCCAGCAGGCCGTCGACGACGGCCTCGCCGTCATCGAAGGCGACCGCCTGCTCCTCACCTTGCCTGGCCGCCTGCTCGCCGACGCGGTCGTGAGGGAACTCACAGCCTAGCGGCAACCTACCGACAGCCCCCGACAGCCGGAGCCCGCACAACATGCACCGTCCAAGCCCGTCCCGCAGCATCCTGCCCCGCCGAGGCGTCCTCGCCGGAGCGGTCGCAGGCCTCGCCGTCACCGCGGCCGCCTGCTCCGAAGAGGAGCCGCCGCCCCCGGTCGACGACGGCGGCGCCGGCGCGGCCGAGGAGTCACCCTCCTCCTCGCCCTCCCCCGAACCGCCCCGCTCGATCACCATCACCCACGTCGGCGACACCATGCCCGGCTCCTACCCGAACAACATGCCCTCCGACGAGGGCGCGAGTTTCTTCGACGGCGTCGCCGACGAGCTCACCGGCGACGTCGTGATCGCCAACATGGAGGGCGCCCTGTCCACCCTCGAATTCGACAAGTGCGGCGGCTGCGACGCCTACTACTTCCGGCTGCCCGGTGAGTACGCACAGGTCTTCGCCGACGCCGGATTCGACGTGCTCAACCAGGCCAACAACCACGGCTGGGACGCCGGCCCCGACGGCGCCGCCGAGACCCAGGAGGCGATCCGCGCCGCCGGCATGGAGGTCGCGGGCGTCAAGGGCGAGGTCGCCTACGTCGAACTCGACGGCCTGACCGTCGGCGTCGTCGGCTTCGCGGCCTACTCCTTCTACACCGACGTGCGCGACCTCGACGCGGTCGCATCGCTCGTCGCCGAGGCCAAGTCGCAGGCCGACCTCGTCGTCGCCACCGCCCACCTCGGCGCCGAGGGCTCGGACCAGATGCACACCCCCGAGGGCACCGAGACGTACTACGGCGAGGACCGCGGCGACACCCGTGCGTTCTGCCACACCTGCGTCGACGCCGGGGCCGACCTCGTCGTCGGCCACGGCCCCCACGTGCTGCGCGGCATGGAGCTCTACAACGGCAAGCTCATCGCCTACTCGCTGGGCAACTTCGGCGGCGGCCAGAACCTGTTCAGCATCGACGGGCCGCTCGGCATCGCCGGAATCCTCAAGGTGACCATCACCGAGGAAGGCGTCCTGAAGGGCGGCACGCTCATCCCCACCCGGATGGACGGCAACGGCTATCCGCTGCTCGACCCCGACGGCGAGGCGATCGGCACCATCAACGACCTCGCCGGGGACTTCGGCGAGAGCGCGGTGACCCTCGGCGACGACGGCGCGCTCGTCCTGCCCGCTGCATAGGCCACGTAGACTGGCACTCCGAGACCGGGAGTGCCAGACTTGAGTCCGGTCGGTGAAGGCGCGACGGAGAACGAAGGGACGTGGCAGCGATGGACGATCGCAAGCTCGAAGTGCTGCGCGCCATCGTCGAGGACTACGTCTCCACCCAGGAGCCGGTCGGCTCGAAGGCCGTGGCCCAGCGCCACGCCCTCGGCGTCTCCGCCGCGACCATCCGCAACGACATGGCCTTCCTCGAAGAGGCCGGCTACATCCACCAGCCGCACACCTCGGCCGGACGCATCCCCACCGACAAGGGCTACCGGCTGTTCGTCGACCGGCTCGGCAAGATCAAGCCGCTGTCGGCCGCCGAACGCCGGGCCGTCCACCGCTTCCTCGCCGAGGCGATCGACCTCGACGACGTCGTCACCCGCACCGTCAGGCTGCTGTCCCAGCTGACCCACCAGGTCGCCGTCGTCCAGTACCCGAGCCTGAACCGCTCCGCGGTGCGCCACCTCGAACTCGTCGCCCTCGCCCCCGCCCGCGTCATGCTCGTCATGATCACCGACACCGGCCGCGTCGAGCAGCGCCAGCTCGAACTGCCCGCCGAGCTCGCCGAGGACGACGTCCTCGAACTGCGCCGGCTCATCAACGAGCAGCTCCAGGGCAAACCGCTCGCCGACGCGCCCCGCATCATCGCCGACCTCGCCGAACTGGCCCGGCCCGAACTGCGCGCCTCCGCCTCGGCCCTGGCGCGGGTCCTGCTCGAGACCGTCGTCTCCCGCACCGACGAGCGCGTCGCCGTCGCCGGAGCGGCCAACCTGACCCGCCACACGGCCTACTTCGCCGGATCGCTGCGGTCCATCCTCGAAGCGCTGGAAGAGGAAGTGGTCCTCATGCAGCTGCTCGGCCGGGCCGACTCCGGCCCGATGCTGACCGTCCGCATCGGCGACGAGAACGGCATCGACGACTTCCGCGAGACCGCCGTCGTCACCGCCGGGTACGGGCCCGGCGCCGTGGTCGGGCACATGGGCGTGCTCGGACCCACCCGCATGGACTACCCGGGCACCATCGCGGCCGTGCGGGCCGTGGCCCGCTACGTCTCAGAGATTTTGGAACAGAACCGCTAGGGACTATGAGAGCGCACGTGGCTAAGGACTACTACGGCATCCTCGGTGTCGAGAAGAACGCCTCCGAGGACGAGCTGAAGAAGGCGTACCGGAAACTGGCGCGCAAGTACCACCCCGACGTCAGCGACGAACCGGACGCCCAGGAGCGGCTCCAGGAGATCAACGCCGCGTTCGAGGTCCTCATGGACCCCCAGAAGCGCGCCGTCGTCGACGCCGGCGGCGACCCGTACGACCGCATGTCCGCCGGGGGACCCGGCGCGGGCCCGTTCATGGGCTTCGAGGACATCATGGACGCCTTCTTCGGCGGCTCCATGGGCGGCTTCGGCCGCCGCGGCCCCCGCTCGCGCACCCGCCCGGGCAGCGACGCGCTGCTGCGCCTCGATCTCGATCTCGAAGAGGTCGCCTTCGGCACCGAATCCACGCTGACCGTCGACACCGCGATCGTGTGCGACGAATGCGAGGGCTCCTGCACCGAGGGCGACGCCGAACCCCAGACGTGCACCACCTGCGGCGGCTCCGGCGAGGTCCAAGTCGTGCAGCGCACGATCCTCGGCCAGGTCCGCACCGCCCGACCCTGCTCGGCCTGCTCGGGCTACGGCACCATCATCACCGACCCGTGCCGCAAGTGCGGCGGCGAGGGCCGCGTGCGCTCGCGGCGGCGCATCACCGTCAAGGTGCCCGCGGGCGTCGAGGACGGGATGCGGATCCGCCTCTCCGGCGAAGGCGAGGTCGGCCCCGGCGGCGGGCCCGCCGGCGACCTGTACGTCGAGGTCCACGAGAAGCCCCACGAGGTGTTCACCCGCGAGGGCTCGGACCTGCGCTGCCGCGTCCGCGTGCCGATGACGCAGGCCGCGCTGGGCACCAAGCTCAATGTCCACACCCTCGACGCCAAGGTCGAGGTCGAGGTTCCCTCGGGCACCCAGCCGGGCACGGTGAAGAAGGTGCGCGGCCAGGGCGTCCCGAAGCTGCGCGGCGGCGGCCTGCGGGGCGACCTGTTCGTCGAGCTCGACGTGCGCACCCCCACCAAGCTCGACGCCGAGCAGGAGGAGCTGCTCAAGAAGCTCGCCACCCTCCGCGACGAGGAGATCCGGGAGATCAAGAGCGGCTCGGGCTTCTTCAGCCGGATGCGTGATGCTTTCAACGGACACGCCTAGGCCGCCGTGGACCCGGTCTTCCTCGTCGAGGCGCTGCCCGGCGGCGATGCGTTCACGCTCGACGGCCCCGAAGGGCACCACGCCGCCGACGTGCAGCGCCTCGGGCCCGGTGAGACGCTGACGCTCTCGGACGGCTCCGGCGGCCTCGCGCGCGCCGAAGTCACCGGAGCCGAGCGCGGCAGCCTCACGCTCGCGATCGTCGAACGGCGCACTGCACCCGCGCCCGACCCGAAACTGACCGTCGTCCAGGCGTTGCCCAAGGGCGACCGCGGCGAGCGCGCCGTGCAGATGCTCACCGAGATCGGTGTCGACGAAGTGATCCCATGGGCCGCAGCGCGGTCCATCACCCAGTGGAAGGGCTCGCGCGGCGACAAGGCCCGCGCCAAATGGGCCGCCACCGCCCGCGAGGCCACCAAGCAGGCCCGCCGCGCCCACCTCGCGCGCGTCGCCGAACTCCACACCACCAAGCAGCTCATCGCGCGCCTGCGCGAGGCGGCCCAGGTCCTCGTCCTCCACGAGGAGGCCGTGCAGCCGCTGTCCACAGTCGAACTCGCGGGCACCGGCGAGATCGCCGTCGTCATCGGCCCCGAAGGGTCCATCAGCCCGGCCGAACTCGACGCCCTGCGCGAATTCGGCGAGCCGATCCGATTGGGCGAGACCGTCCTGCGCACCTCCACGGCCGGACCCGCCGCCCTGGCGGTCCTCCAGGCCCGACTCGGCCGCTGGTAGCAGCCGTTCGGCGGACTGCCGATCCACTGCGGATTCGGTACGATCTGGACTGCCCATCCACCTCTCTCCCATGGGGACTCCGTGAACGCATCCGAGCGCACCGACCGCTGGCTCAACCGCTACAACGTGATACTCGGCATCATCGCGAGCCTGCTCGCCATAGGCGCCTTCGTGGTCACTGCCATCGCCTCCGGCGACGACAAGGAGGAGCAGTCCGGCGATCAGGCGGAAAGCTCCAGCGAGGCCTCCGAGACCCCTGCGGTCGAAGCGCCCGCGAGCCCATCGGCCGAGCCGACGCCGACCACCGGCGGCGAGCCCGCCTCGGCAGGCGGCTACCTCGACCTGGCCGACGCCGTCGACACCGCGCCGTGCATCGACGGCCCGTTCTACGGCGAATGGACCGACGACGGCATGCAGCTCGACGGCGAGGAGTACTGGAACGGTTTCTCTTGCGTCCCCTACCACAGCGAAGAGGACGAACTGCCGGTCGGGCACGTCGACTTCCTCGTCCCCGACGGCACCGAGCGGGTCACCGGCACGGCCGGATTCGACGACCGGTCCGCCGACACCACCATGACCGCCGAATTCCTCGTCCACAGCGTCCCCAAAGGCGACGCTCCGCTGTTCTCGCAGGTGATCGCCTTCGGTGAAGTCGCCGAGATCGACGTCGACCTCACCGGCGTCCAGCGCGTCCAGTTCGAAGTGCAGGTGCGCGCCACCGACTACATCGGCAGCGGCAGCCTCGAGAACACCGCCACCCTCGCCTGGGCGGACATGAAGTTCGCGTAGACCCGCGGCGGGGACGAGGCCCCCGCCCGCGCCCGGCCATTAGGATCGAGCGCATGAACGACCCGGACTGCCTGTTCTGCAAGATCGTCGGCGGCGACCTCCCCTCGACGAAGGTGCTCGAGACCGAACGGGTGCTCGCCTTCCGCGACATCAACCCCCACGCGCCGACGCACGTGCTCGTCATCCCCAAGGACCACTACGCGAACGTCGCCGAACTGACCGGCGCCGACCCCGGACTCGCCGCCGAGGTCCTCGCCGCGGCCGCGGGCGTCGCCGATGCCGAGGGCGTCGCTGACTCCGGCTGGCGCCTGCTCGCCAACTCCGGCCCCAACGCCGGACAAGAGGTGTCCCACGTCCACTTCCACGTGTTCGGGGGCAGACCGCTCGGTCCGATGCTCTCCGCCTGAAACCTCCGCGCGGGGCCGATTTCACGTTGTCTCGGGCCCTGAGCAGGAACTACCATTGAGGCATGATCGAGCGGCCGAAGCGGCCGCAGTGCAACTCCTATGGGAAGCAGGTGGCGAACAGCCCGCCAGGGCGAAGCCTATGACCGACCGCTCAACGCCAACCGGCCAGATCACCTCGACGATCACCGTCGCCGACCAGCGGGCGCTCATGGCCCTGCTCGGCCGCGCGGACGAGAACCTCCGCTACATCGAACGCCGCAGCCCCGGCGTCGACCTCCACGTCCGCGGCGACACCATCACCATCACCGGCGTCAACGGCGAGGCCCACGCGACCGAACGACTCGTGAAGGAGCTGCTCGCCTTGATCGAGAACGGCGAGAACGTCGATCCCGACATCATCAGGCGCACCGAGAACATGCTGCGGGCCGCTCCCTCCGAGCGGCCGGTGGACGTGCTCACGCACAACATCGTCTCCAGGCGCGGCAAGACGATCCGGCCCAAGACCCTCGGCCAGAAGCGCTACGTCGAGGCCATCGACCAGCACACCATCGTCTTCGGCATCGGCCCGGCCGGCACCGGCAAGACCTACCTGGCCATGGCCAAGGCCGTGCAGGCCCTCCAGGCCAAGGAGGTCACCCGGATCATCCTGACCCGGCCCGCCGTCGAGGCCGGCGAGAAGCTCGGCTTCCTGCCCGGCACGCTCGGCGAGAAGATCGACCCCTACCTGCGCCCGCTCTACGACGCCCTGCACGACATGATCGACCCCGGCTCCATCCCCAAGCTCATGGAGTCCGGCACCATCGAGGTCGCGCCTCTGGCGTACATGCGGGGTAGGGCGCTCCCAATTGAAACTAATGTACTAACTCCCGATGGGTGGCATCCGATCGGGAAACTCGAAGTCGGTGACCTTGTTATCGGCTCGGATGGGAAACCGACGCCGGTGCTGGGCGTCTACCCGCAGGGTGTCAAAGACATCTACCGGCTCACCACCCAGGACGGCGCTTCGGTGCTGTGCAGCGGCGACCACCTCTGGTCGGTCACGACCCGTGATGACAAGCGACGCGGCAAGCCCTACAGGGTGCTCGAAACGCGCGAAATGATCGGCAACCTGCGGGCGAACCACCACCGGCGGTACGAATTGCCGCTGCTGAGTGAACCGGTCCAGTACCCGGTCCGCGAAGTGCCGATGGATCCCTACGCGCTCGGCCTGCTGCTGGGCGACGGATGTATGACGGGGTCGACCACACCTTCCTTCGCCACCGAGGACCCTGAGCTGGTCACCGCCCTCGAAGGGGCTCTGCCGGGCGTCAAGGCGCGGCATCGCGGAGGACCCGACTATGTCCTCAACCGGATTACTTCCCCAGGCGAAGTGACCACGATTGCGAATCCGGTGACTGCCGCGCTCCGACAGCTCGAACTGTGGGGAGGAAGGTCGTCTTCGAAGTGCGTACCAGAGGATTACCTCCGCAACAGTGCGGAGATCCGCCTCGCGCTGCTGCAGGGCCTGTTCGATTCAGATGGCGGCCCGGTGACTCAAGCGGACCGGACATGCCGGATCCAGTACACGACTACCTCGATCCTGCTGCGCGATGATGTGATCGAGCTGGTGCAGTCGCTCGGCGGTATTGCTTACAGCCGTCGTCGTGCTGCTGAAGGCCGCAAGCCGGGGCGTGCCAATGGACGTGACGTTCCATATCGCAAGGACGCGCACGTCATCGACATCCGTCTCCCCGAAGGCATCGAGCCGTTCCGTCTGCAGCGGAAACTCGACAAGTACAAGGCGAGCGGGGGCGGAGGCCGTCCGATGCGGTTCATCGACAGCATCGAGCCCGCCGGAGGAGCCGAGGCGGTGTGCATCCAAGTCGCCGCCGAGGACTCCCTGTATGTGACGGAGGATTACCTCGTCACGCACAACACGCTGAACGACGCATTTATCATTCTCGATGAGGCGCAGAACACCACGCCCGAGCAGATGAAGATGTTCCTCACGCGGCTCGGCTTCGGGTCACAGATCGTCGTCACCGGCGACATCACGCAGGTCGACCTTCCCGGCAGCACCCGCTCGGGGCTGCGGGTCGTGCGCGAGATCCTCGAAGGCGTCGACGACGTGTACTTCGCGAGCCTCTCGGCGCAGGACGTCGTCAGGCACCAGCTGGTCAGCGATATCGTGAACGCCTACGAGAAGTGGGACGCCCGGCGCGGCGATCCCGGGAAAGGGCATCGGGGAAGCAGTGGGCATCGAGATCATCAATGAGTCCGGGCACGAGGTCGACGAGGGCGGCATCACCGCCGTCGCCGGTTTCGCGCTCACCGAGATGGGCATCAACCCGCTCGCCGAGCTCTCGGTCCTGATCGTCGACCTCGAGCACATGACCGAGCTCAACCGCCGCTGGATGAGCGGCACCGGCCCCACCGACGTCCTGTCGTTCCCCATGGACGACGCCATGCCGCCCAAGCCCGACTCGGTAGAGCCGACCACGCCGATCCTCGGCGACCTCGTGCTCTCGCCCGACGTCGCCGCGTCCCAGGCCAAGGACGCCGGCCACTCCACCGCCGACGAGCTCCACATGCTCACCGTCCACGGAGTGCTCCACATCCTCGGATACGACCACGCCGAACCCGACCAGGCCAAGGAGATGTTCGGCCTCCAGAACCGGCTGCTCGACGCCTGGCGCGGCAAACGCCCGGCCCCCCAGAGCGCGGAGAGTTAGGACCCGATGGGCTTCGCCTACACCCTGCTGGCCACAGCCGTCGCACTCATATTCGTCGCCGGACTGGCCGCCATGGTCGACTCGGCGCTCACCACCGTCTCGCCCGCCCGCTCGGCCGAGCTCGCCGAGCAGCACCGCCGCGGCGCCGCGGCCCTGGTCCGCATCACCGAGGACCTGCCCAAGCACCTGAACCTGCTGATCCTGCTGCGCGTCGCCTGCGAGGCCACCGCGATAGCGCTGGTCGCCGTCGTCGCCTTCCACGCCTGGGACGCCTTCTGGCTCGCCGTCGGCCTCACCGCGGTGCTCATGACCATCGTCTCGTTCGTGGTGATCGGGGTCGGCCCACGCACCCTCGGCAGGCAGCACGCCTATCCGATCGCGCTGGCCAGCGCCGGGCCGGTCTACCTGCTCGGCACCGCGCTCGGCCCGCTCGCGCGGCTGCTCATCCTCGTCGGCAACGCGGTCACGCCCGGCCGCGGCTTCCGCGAGGGCCCCTTCGCGACCTCCCAGATCGAGATCCGCGAGATGGTCGACGCCGCCGAGGCCTCGGGCACGGTCGACCACGACGAGCGCGACATGATCGAGTCGGTCTTCGCGCTCGGCGACACGGTCGCCCGCGAGGTCATGGTGCCGCGCACCGCGATGGTGTGGGTCTCGGCGGAGCTGACCTCCGAGGGGGCCAAGCAGGTGGCGCTGCGCTCGGGCTTCTCGCGGATCCCGGTGGTCGGGGAGGACCTCGACGACGTCCGGGGCGTCGCCTACCTCAAGGACCTCGCGCGCCTGGGCGACGACGAGAACCCGCCGGTGGCCGAGGTGATGCGCTCGGTCTCGTTCGTGCCCGACTCCAAACCGGTCGACGACCTGCTGCGGGAGATGCAGACCGCCCGCATCCACATCGCCATGGTCGTCGACGAGTACGGCGGCACCGCCGGGCTGGTCACCATCGAGGACATCCTCGAGGAGATCGTCGGCGAGATCACCGACGAGTACGACGACGAGCTGCCGCCGGTCGCCTGGCTCGACGACCGCTCGGCGCGGGTCACCGCGAGGCTCTCGGTGGCCGACCTCGCCGAGCTGTTCGGCATCGAGCTGCCCGAGGTCGACGTCGACACCGTCACCGGGCTGCTCGCCCACGAGCTGGGGAAGGTCCCGCTCGCGGGCGACCGGGCCGTCCTGGCCGGGCTCGAACTGACGGCGGAGGGTACCGTTGGCCGCCGCAACCGCATCGAGACGGTGCGCGTCAGCCGGCTGCCCGAAGCCGACGACACCACCCAGTCCGATGCGACTCCCACGAACGATGAGAGGCACAGCATCAATGTCTGACCTGACCGTCGACGCCCTCGACGCCGAGGACGCGAAACTCGTCACGCTCGCCCGAGGGGCGGCCGGGCGGGTCCAGCAGGCCACCGGCGCCGCTGTCCGCGACGGCATCGGCCGCACCTACGCCTCGGCCGCGGTGGACCTGCCGTCGCTGCGCCTGACGGCCCTGCAGGCGGCCGTGGCGCAGGCGTTCGCCGCCGGGGCCGAGACGCTCGAGGCGGCCGTGGTCTTCGGCGCCGAGGGCGACGAGGACGGCATCAGGGCCGCGCGCGACATCGCCGCGGACGTGGTCGTCTACTCGATGGTCCGCAAAGAGGTGACCCGCCTTGTCTGACAACGAGTTCCACGCGGGCTTCGCCTGCTTCGTGGGCCGCCCGAACGCCGGGAAGTCGACGCTGACGAACGCGATCATGGGCCAGAAGATCGCGATCACCTCCAACCGGCCGCAGACCACGCGGCACGTCGTCCGCGCGATCCTGCACCGGCCCGCCTCGCAGCTGATCCTCGTCGACACGCCCGGTCTGCACCGGCCCCGGACGCTGCTGGGGGAGCGGCTCAACGACCTGGTGCGCCAGACGTGGTCCGAGGTCGACGTCATCGGGCTGTGCCTGCCGGCCAACGAGAAGCCGGGGCCCGGCGACAAGTTCATCGCCAACGAGATCCAGTCGCTGCGGGCGAAGGTCGTGGCCGTGGTGACCAAGATCGACCTGGTGAGCAAGGACCATCTGGTGCGGCACCTGGCGAACGTGGCCGAGCTGGCCGACTTCGCCGACGTCGTGCCGGTCTCGGCGAGGACCGGGGAGAACCTGGAGGCGCTCGTGGACGTGCTGTCGGGGCACCTGCCGGTCTCGCCGCAGCTGTACCCGGACGGGATGGTCACCGAGGAGCCCGAGCGGGTCATGATGGCCGAGCTCATCCGCGAGGCCGCGCTCGAGGGCGTCCGCGACGAGCTGCCGCACTCGATCGCCGTGGTGATCGAGGACATCGAGGACGAGGAGAGCGACGGCGGGCCGCGCAAGAAGGTCTGGGCGGAGATCTACGTCGAGCGCTCCAGCCAGAAGGGCATCATCATCGGCAAGCGCGGGGAGCGCCTCAAGCGCGTGGGCACGAAGGCCCGCAAGGGCATCGCGCAGCTCCTCGACAGCCGGGTCTATCTGGACCTGCACGTCCGCGTCGCGAAGGACTGGCAGCGGGACCCGAAGATGCTCGAACGCCTCGGTTTCTGACGCCCGTGGTCGAATATGGCTCACTTGTGCGCATCGTTTGCGCAGAAACGCTCATAAATGCGTAGTGACGGCCCTCACCGAACCCTCCCTTGCAGCCCCATTCCAACGTCGTGTACGCTTAATACATCGACGCGGGATAGAGCAGCTCGGTAGCTCGCCAGGCTCATAACCTGGAGGTCGGTGGTTCAAATCCGCCTCCCGCTACCAAGAAATACCAGGTGAGACCCGGTTTCCTCGAAAGAGGAAGCCGGGTTTTTCCGTGTCTGGGTCCATTCACCCGAGAACCGCATGAAAGAGCGGCGAGACGGGCCTGTGGAGGTCCGCCTCGCCGCTGTCGGGCGTCCGGTGGTGCCCCGGCAACGAAGGCACTCGAACGCGTCGGGTTGCTACGGGGTGTGGATGTCGGGCCAGGGGTAGTCGTTGACCTCTGAGCCGATGTAGAAGCTCTGGTGCGGTGGCTGGTTGTAGGCGGTGTTCTGCCAGGCGACTGCGACGCGGTACTGGATGTCGTGCATCAATGTGGCGATGCGCAGGTCGGTCTCGTATGGTGTGGCGTAGATGCGCAGGGCGGAGGAGTCGCTGGTGCGCCAGATGACTTCTTCTCGCCAGTCGCCGAACAGGTCGGCGGTCAGTGACGGGTTGGCTTTGGTGCCGTTGTTGGAGGCGACGTTCGAGCCGGTCAACAGTCGCCCGTTGTCGTAGTCGTCGATGTGGGTGCCGTCCAGGAGCTCGCGCTCGCCGTCGCCGTCCCACCAGATCACGAAGTTCGTCGAGCTGGGTTTGGCGCCGATGTTGTTCCCTGAGGCGTTGCGCAGGCCCGAGACGTTGGAGGACCAGAACTCGGCGCCGTAGTTGCCTGCGGTGACGTTGGCGCCGACGCCGCGGCCGTTGTCGCCGTCGGGGCTGGTCTGGAACAGGATCGACCCGTCCCCGTCGTTCAGGCTGGAGGACGGCTTGCTGCCGTCCTCGTGGACCATGAACACTTCCTGCCCGGACCGGTTCGGGACGAGGTCGCCGACGTGGAGGGCGTCGCCGTGGCCGAAGCCGGTGTTGTAGAGCGCGTTGCCGTCCGAGCCGATGGCCATGGCGCCGTAGATGATGTCTTGGCGGCCGTCGCCGTTCAGATCGGCGATGGAGAGGGCGTGGGCGCCTTGGCCCTCGTATTGGCGGCCTTCGTCGTCGGAGTCGAAGATCCAGCGGGTGGAGAGGTTTTGGCCGTCGAAGTCGACGGCCCAGATCACCGCGCGGGTGTAGTAGCCGCGGGCGAAGATCATCGAGGGTGTGGCGCCGTCGAGGTAGGCGGTGCCGGCGAGGAAGCGGTCGACGCGGTTGCCGTAGTCATCGCCCCAGGAGCCGACGTTGCCGCGGGGCGGCTGGTAGTCGACGGTGTCGACCTCGGCGCCGGTGCGGCCGTCGAAGATCGTCAAATATTCGGGGCCCGAGAGGATGTAGCCCCCGGAGTTGCGGTAGTCGGCGTTCGCGTCGCCGATGACGTGGCCTTGGCCGTCGCGGGTGGCGTCGGCGGTTTTCATGGCGATCTCGGCGTCGCCGTCGCCGTCGTAGTCGTAGACCTGGAATTGGGTGTAGTGGGCGCCGGAGCGGATGTTGCGGCCTAGGTCGATGCGCCAGAGCCGGTCGCCATCGAGGGTGTAGGCGTCGATGAGGGTGTTGTCGGTGACGCCGGATTGGGAGTTGTCCTTGGCGTTGTCGGGGTACCACTTGACGATGTATTCGTAGTCGCCGTCGCCGTCCAGGTCGCCGACGCTGGCGTCGTTGGCCGCGTAGTTGCTACCGGGCCGGTCGATCGGGATGTCGATGTAGCCGCTGGAGTTGAACTCGACCTCGGCGCCCGACCGGGTGCCTTCGGTGCCGTCGTTGACGGCCGCGACGGTGTACTCGCCGTCTCCACCGTTGTCGAGGTAGTTCGTCGCCCCCGTGATCGGGGAGGCGTTCAGCTTGGTGCCGTTGCGGTAGACGTTGAACGCGGTGTTCTCGTTGTCGGTGCCCAACAGCCGCCAGGAGACGAGGTTGCCGCCACCTGAGGGCACGACGGTGACCCCGCGGGTGAGCGCTTCGACCTCGTATCGGCCGTTGCCGCCCTGCTGTCCGCCGTCGTCACCATCATCATCACCGTCGTCGCCGCCGTCGTCGGGCGGGGTGCCGATCGGGGAGTCGAGGTAGTCGATGTTCGCCAGCCCGTCGCTGCTCGTGGCGGCCAGGGTGACGGTGTTGGTGCCCGCGGCCAGGCCCACGGTGATCGTCTCGGTGTCCCAGGTCGTCCATGCGCCGGTGGGCGCGAGCGTGAGCGAGCCGGCCGAGGATCCGTTCACCGACACGTTCGCGCTTCGGTTGCTCGTGCCGCCGTTGGCGAAGCCCACTTCGAGTTCTGCCGTGGCCGCGCTGTCGGTCTCGATCGTGAACGAGAGGGTCGCGCCTGTCGCGTTCTCCGAGTTGCAGAACCCGGTCCCGGAATAGCCCGCGTGATTGCTGTCGATCGTGCCATCGCAGTCAGCCGAGGAACCCTCAGCCTCGAACCGGCCGCCGCCCTGTCCGGGCTCGTCGGTGGGGTCGTCCGAAGTGGGGTCGTCGTCGGTCGGCTCGTCGTCGCTGGAACCGTCGCAGTCGACGCCGTTGAAGGTGAACGAGTCCGGCACCGGGTTCGACGATGTGTAGGTGCCGTTGAAGCCGAACGCGATGGTGGCGCCGCTGTCGAGGCTGCCGTTGTATCCGGCGTCCGAGGCGCTCACCGAGGTGCCGGACTGGCTGATGTCGGCGTTCCAGTAGTTGGTCACCTGCTGGCCGTCTGCGAAGTCCCACTCGATGGTCCATGAGGAGACCGGGTCGCCGAGGTTCGTCGCCTCGACGCCGGCGGTGTAGCCGCCGGGCCACTCGTTGAGGACCGTGTAGGTGACCTCGCAGCCGGTGGCCGCGTGGGCGGCCGTGGTTATGGCGAAGGGTACGGCGGCGGCCACCAGGCCCGCCGCCGTGACGACCGACAGGCTTCGAAGCCGCCGGTTCTTTGGTATACGCATGATCACTCCGCGTGTCGAAATCAGAGGGTGATCCCTGCCGGGGCAGGGAGGGAAAACGCATCGTGGGCATGCCGGGGAGACACGATGCGTTTTCATCGAAATATCGAACTGAATCGATTCAATTGGTTCATTCAGTATACACACGGCCTGTGCGGGCGGCAATACTCCGGTATCATGCAGGTTATATTTACATATTTATATATCTGGGGACGCCCCCGTCCGCGCACCGGGATGAGGGCGTCCTCGCCGCTATGGGACGCGCGGCGCCGTGGTGGACTCGCGCACCACCAGGCTCGTCGCCAGCTGCACGTGGTGCGAGTCGGGCCGCCCGCCCGAGGCGAGTTCGAGGACGGTGCGCGCGGCGACGCGGCCCATCTGGCGCAGCGGCTGGCGCACCGTGGTCAGCGCGGGCTCGGTCCACATCGCGCCGTACGTGTCGTCGAAGCCGATGACGCTGAGGTCCTCGGGGACGCGCAGCCCGCGGTGCTTGGCGACCCGTATGACGCCCATGGCGATCGAGTCGCTGGCCGCGAAGATCGCCGTGGGCGGCTCGTCCATCGACAGGAGGTGCTCGGCGCCCTGGGCGCCGGTCTCGGCCACGAAGTCGCCGTGGTGCGCCAGCGCCGGATCGCGGGCGATCCCGGCGGCCTCCAGGGCCTCGCGGTAGCCATGGAGGCGCTCGCGGCCCGGCACGGAGCCCTCGGTCCCGCCGACGAAGCCGATCCGCCGGTGGCCGAGGTCGAGCAGGTGCCGGGTGGCCTGCACGCCTCCGGCCCAGTTGGTGGCCCCGACGCTGGTGACGCGGTCGTCGAGCGGGTTGACCGGGTCGATGACCACCAATGCCAGCCCGAGCTGCTCGCACAGGGCGATCTCCTCGCCGGTCAGCTGGGTCGTGACCACGATCAGGCCGGTGTGGCCGCGGGCGGCGATGTCCTTGATCAGGCCGACGCCCAGCGACTTGTCGGGCACCACGCCGCCGGAGGACAGGGCGCTGGTGACCACGTCGACGCCGAGATCGGCCCCGCCGCTGATGACGCCGTCGAGGACGTACAGGGAGTACATGTTGATGATCGTGTCGAACACGACGTGGACCGCGCCGCGCGCGACCGGGTCCCGCGGGCCGGTGCTCGGGGCGTAGCCGAGCTCGGCGATCGCCTGCTGCACCTGCTGCCTGGTCTCCTCGGAGACGCCGGGCCGGCCGTTGAGCACTTTGGAGGCGGTGGCCTTCGAGACCCCCGCGCGTTCGGCGACGGCGGCGAGCGTCGCTCGCGGATTGGCCGGTCTGGTCATCGGGCACACCTCGTCATCTGTAGGGCCACCATTCTAGCCACTTTACGAAATAGTTTCTCTCGTGCGAGGCACGGGTCCGTTGAAAGTGACCTGGTACGGTGTCGCTGTTTATGATCTTGTGACTTGACGCACCGGTGAACTGCGCGTACGTTCGAAACCCTAGGAAACAAGTGCGAAACTGTTTCGAAGAGTTGAGTCCCCGGCCGAGGCGGCCGGAGACGCAGAAAGGACTCGAGCAATGAAGCTTGGAACTCGCCGCCGTACCCTTCTGGCGCTCGGCGCGTCGGCCCCGATCGTCGCCGCCGCGAGCGCCTGCGGCAACGAGCCGGGCGGCCCCAGTGGCGACGGCGCCACCGCGTGGGGTCTGACCGGCGGCGCCGAAGAGGCCATGCGCGCCTCGTTCGAAGCGTGGAACGCCGACAACCCCGACAACGAGATCACCGCGGAGTACTTCGCCAACGACGCCTACAAGGAGAAGATCCGCACCGCGGTCGGCTCCGGCAACGCCCCCACGCTGATCTTCGGCTGGGCGGGCGCCACGCTGGCCGAGTACGTCGCGAACGACTCCGTCGTCGACCTCACCGAGGACACCGCCGCCCTGATGGACCGCGTCCTGCCGTCGGTGGCCGCCACCGGCACGATCGACGACAAGGTCTACGCCGTCCCGAACAACCAGTCGCAGCCGATCGTCATGTACTACAACAACGACGTGCTCGAAGCGGCCGGGACGCAGCAGCCGACCACGTGGAGCGAGCTCCTGGCCTCCATCGAGGCCCTCAAGGGATCCGACGTCATCCCGATCGCCCTCGCCGGGCAGAGCGTCTGGCCCGAGCTGATGTGGATCGAGTACCTGTCCGACCGCGTCGGCGGCGCCGAGTGCTTCAACCGCGTCATCGCCGGCGAGGCCGGAGCCTGGTCCCACCCGGACATGCTCCGCGCCGCCCAGATGATCACCGAACTGGTCGACGCCGGGGCCTTCGGCGACAGCTTCGCGTCCGTCGTCGCCGACGCCGGAGCCGACCACGCCCTGGTCTCCACCAACAAGGCCGGCATGATCCTCCAGGGCTCCTGGATCTACCCCGAGTTCCTCACCAACGCGCCGGACCTCGTCGCGAAGGGCGGCCTGCTCTTCTCGACCTTCCCGGTCGTCGAGGACGGCAAGGGCGACCCGAGCAGCATCGTCGGCAACCCGGCCAACTTCTGGTCCGTCTCGGCCGACGCCGCCGAAGAGGACCAGCAGACCGCCACCGACTACCTGTCCGAGGCGATCTACGACGACGAGCACATCGAATCGCTCCTGTCCATCGGCGCCGTCCCGCCCGTGGTCGGCATCGAGGACAAGATCGCGGCGGCCGACAACGCCGAGTTCCTCACCCTCAACTACGAGATGGTGCGCGACGCGGCCAACTTCCAGCTCTCCTGGGACCAGGCGCTGCCCGCCGACCAGGCCCAAGAGCTGCTCAACAACCTGAGCACGCTCTTCCTCGGCGAGCAGACCGCCGAGGAGTTCTGCGCGGCGATGGACGCCACCCTGTGACTGTGCCAATTGACGACTCCGCAGGCGTCTTCGAGGGCGAGACCTCGACCCTCCGGGCGGGCGGACGCCGACGCGGCGTCCGCCCGCCCGGGCCGAGCAAGTGGATGGCCGCCCCGGCGCTCATCCTGTTCGGCTTCTTCGCGATCGTCCCGCTGTTCGGCGTCGCCGCGCTGTCGCTGGTCCACTGGGACGGCCTCGGCGAGATCAGCTGGGCCGGGTTCGACAACTGGAAGGCCGCCGCCGCCGACCCGGTCTCGCGCAACGCGCTGTGGCTGACGGTCAAGCTGACGGTCCTGTGCGTGCTGTTCCAGGCGCCGGTCAGCCTGCTCCTCGGCGTCTTCCTCGCCGGGGCCCAGCGCTATCGGGCCCTGTTGGCCACGCTGTTCTTCCTGCCGCTGCTGTTCAGCTCCGCCGCGGTGGCCATCACGTTCACCGCGCTGCTCGACCCCAACTTCGGGGCCGGGACCGCCCTGGACGCCGAGTGGCTCTCCCAGAACTGGCTCGGCGACCCCGACCTGGCCCTGTACGTCGTGGTGTTCGTGATCGGCTGGTGCTTCATCCCGTTCCACACCCTGATCTACCAGGCCGGGACCCGGCAGATCCCCAGGGAGCTCTACGAGGCCTCGCGCATGGACGGGGCCGGGCCGGTGGCCCAGTTCTTCCACATCACGCTGCCGATGCTGAAGTACACCATCGTCACCTCCACGACGCTGATGACCGTCGGGTCGCTGACCTACTTCGATCTCATCTTCGTGCTCACCGGCGGCGGCCCCGGCAACGCCACGCGCGTGCTGCCGCTCGACATGTACCTGACCGGGTTCCGCTCCTACGAGATGGGCAAGGCCAGCGTCCTCGCGCTCGTCCTCGTCGTCGTCGGGCTCGCCGTCTCGCTCGGGCTCAACAGGATCACCGGCGCGAGCCGCATGGACAGCCGGTCGGAGGCATAGATGACCAAGCAAACCAACGACTCCCGGCCCAACGTCCTCGGCGCCATCGGCGCCTGGATCTGGCTGGCGATCATCATCGTGCCGATCTACTACATCTTCGTCACGAGCCTGCGCCCGCAGGAGGACTACTACGCGGAGAACCCGCTGTCGTGGCCGTCGAACGCCACGCTCGACGCCTACAACCGGGTGCTGGAGAACGACTTCGTCCGCTTCTTCCTCAACAGCGTCGTCGTCACCGCCGTGTCCGTGGCCGTGAGCCTCGCCGTGTCGCTCATGGCCGCCTACGTGGTGGTGCGCAGCCGCGACTGGTTCGGCCGCAACCTGTTCCGCGTCGCGCTGCTGGGCATCGCCATCCCGATCCAGGCCGCGATCATCCCGGTGTACTACCTGATCGTGCAGCTCGGGCTCTACGACACGCTCGCCGCGCTCATCCTGCCGTCGATCGCGTTCGCCATCCCGCTGACGCTGCTGATCCTGACCAACTTCCTGCGGGAGATCCCCGAATCGCTGTTCGAGTCCATGCGCATGGACGGCGCCACCGAATGGCGGATCCTCGTGCGCCTGGTCGTGCCGCTCTCGCGGCCCGCACTGGCGACGGTCGGGGTCTACCAGGCATTGCAGGTGTGGAACGGGTTCCTGTTCCCGCTGGTGCTGACCCAGAGCTCCTCCACCCGCGTCATCCCGCTGTCACTGTGGAGCTTCCAGGGGCAGTTCGGCGTCGACGTGCCCGCCGTGCTCGCGGCGGTCGTGCTGTCGGTGCTGCCGATGCTGGCGGCCTACATCGTCGCCCGGCGCCAACTCGTTTCCGGCCTGACCGCCGGAATCGGCAAGTAACGAAGGAGAGAGCCGCAACCAATGGCACAGACCAACGACTGGCGCGACCCCGCGCTGCCGCTCGCCGACCGCGTCGAGGCGCTGCTGGCGGCCATGACGCTCGAAGAGAAGCTCGCCCAGCTCGGCAGCTTCTGGCCGCCGGCGAGCGACGAGGGTGGCGACGGCGAGGTCGCGCCGATGGAAGACGCCATGCAGAGCGGCGCGAAGACGCTGGAGGAGGCCTCGGTCAACGGCCTCGGCCACATCACGCGGGCCTTCGGCACCCAGCCGGTCGACGCGGCCGCCGGGGCGGCCGCCCTGGAGCGGATGCAGCGCGGGATCGTCGAGCGGAGCAGGCTCGGCGTCCCCGCCATCGCCCACGAGGAGTGCCTCACCGGGTTCACCACGCTCGGCGCCACCGTCTATCCGACGTCCCTGGCGTGGGCGGCGACCTTCGACCCCGACCTGATCGGGCGCATGGCCGCTCGCATCGGCGCCGACATGCGCTCGGTCGGCGTCCACCAGGGGCTCTCGCCCGTCATGGACGTCGTGCGCGACTACCGGTGGGGCCGCGTCGAGGAGACGATGGGGGAGGACCCGTACCTGGTGGGCACCGTCGGCAGCGCCTACGTCCGGGGCCTTGAAGCAAGCGGTATCATCGCGACGCTCAAGCACTTCGCCGGGTACTCCGCCTCCCGCAGCGCCCGCAACCACGCCCCCGTTCCCATGGGGCCCAGGGAGTTCGCCGACGCGATCCTGCCGCCGTTCGAGATGGCCGTGCGCCTCGGCGGCGCCAGGTCGGTCATGAACTCCTACTCCGACGTCGACGGGATGCCCGCCGCGGCCAACCGCGAACTGCTCACCGGGATCCTCCGCGAGCAGTGGGGCTTCACCGGCGCCGTCGTCTCCGACTACTGGTCCGTGGCGTTCCTCGACATGATGCACCGCGTCAGCCCCGACCGCGCCACCTCCGGCGCGCTCGCGCTCACCGCGGGCATCGACGTCGAACTGCCCTCGGCCGACGCTTATACGCGCGTGATCGACAAGGTCGCCTCCGGCGAGCTCGACGAGGCCGTCGTCGACACCGCGGTGCGCCGCGTCCTGCGCCAGAAGGCCGAACTCGGGCTCCTCGACGCCGAACCGGCCCTCGCGCCGCCGAACGCGGGCGTCGACCTCGACAGCGCGGGCAACCGCGCCGTGGCCGCCGAGATCGCCGAGAAGTCGGTCGTCCTGCTCGACAACGACGGGATCCTGCCGCTCGACGCGGGCTCGGCCGACATCGCGCTCATCGGCCCCACCGCCGACGACGCGCGCACGTTCCTGGGCTGCTACTCCTTCCCCAACCACGTGCTCTCCCGCTACGGCGACCACGGCACCGGCGTCGAGATCCACTCGCTGCTCGAAGCCCTCGCCGAGGAGTTCCCGGCCGCGTCCATCGCCTACGAGCAGGGCGCGCCGATCCGCGAGACCGACCGCGGCGGCATCGAGGCGGCCGTGACCGCCGCTGCCGCCGCCGAGGTGTGCGTGCTCGCCGTCGGCGACCTCGCCAGCCTGTTCGGGCGCGGCACCTCCGGCGAAGGCTGCGACGCGGCCGACCTGCGGTTGCCGGGCGTCCAAGCCGAACTGGTCGAGGCGGTGCTCGCCACCGGCACGCCGACCGTCCTCGTCGTCGTCTCCGGGCGCCCGTACGCCCTCGGCGACTTCGCGGACCGCTGCGCCGCCGTCGTGCAGGCGTTCCTGCCGGGCGAAGAGGGCGGCCAGGCGATCGCGGGCGTCCTCTCCGGGCGCGTCAACCCGAGCGGCCACCTGCCGGTCGGCGTCCCGCGCATCCCCGGAGGCCAGCCCGGCACCTACCTGGCCCCGCCGCTCGGGCAGTACAGCGAGGGCGTGTCCAACATCGACCCGACGCCGCTGTACCCGTTCGGGCACGGCAGGTCCTACACCGAGTTCGACTACCGCGACCTTCGCCTGAGCGGCCAGGCCATCGGCAGCGACGGCGAGCTGCTGGTATCGGTGTGCGTCACCAACACCGGCGAGCGGGCCGGCGAGGACGTCGTCCAGCTCTACCTGTCCGACGAGGTCGCCCAGGTGACCCGGCCGGTGCGCGAACTGGTCGGCTACGCCCGCGTCGCGCTGGAGCCGGACGAGACCAAGCGCGTGGCGTTCCACCTGCACGCCGACCGGACCTCGTTCACCGGCCGGTCGGGCAGGCGGATCGTCGAGCCGGGGGCCTTCACGGTCTCCATCGGACACTCAAGCCGCGAGCTGCCGCTGTCCGAGCGGTTCCGCATCACCGGCGAGGCGCGCACGCTCGAAGGCGAGCGCGTCATGACCACCGGCGTCGAGATCACCGACAACTGAAAGCAAAGGTTGGAAAGCATGAGCGACAAGTACGCACCGACACCCGAGGACAAGTTCTCGTTCGGGATCTGGACTGTGGGTTGGGCGGCGCAGGATGTGTTCGGGTCGGCGTCGCGGGCGCCGATGGCGGCCGATCGCGCGGTCAGGAAGCTGGCCGAGATCGGCGCCTACGGGGTGAACTTCCACGACAACGACGTGTTCGACTTCGACGAGTCGGATCGTGAGCAGAACATCGCCGCGTTCAAGAAGGCGCTGGACGAGACGGGTCTGAAGGTCACCACGGCGACGACGAATCTGTTCGGGCACCCGGTGTTCAAGGACGGCGGGTTCACGCACAACGACCGCGACGTGCGCCGCTTCGCGATCAGCAAGGTGATGCGCAACATCGACCTCGCCGCCGAGCTCGGCGCGAAGGTCTATGTCGCCTGGGGCGGGCGCGAAGGCGCCGAATCCGGCGGCTCGAAGCACGTCCAGACGGCCATGGCCCGCATGAAGGAGGCCTTCGACATCCTCGGCGAATACGTCACCGACCACGACTACGACATCCGCTTCGCGATCGAGCCGAAGCCGAACGAGCCCAGGGGCCACATTCTCCTCCCCACGATCGGGCACGCCCTCGCCTTCATCAACGAGCTGGAGCGTCCCGAACTCGTCGGGATCAACCCCGAGATCGGGCACGAGGAGATGGCCGGGCTGGACTACGCGGCGGGGATCCGTCAGGCGCTGTGGCACGGGAAGCTGTACCACATCGATTTGAACGGGCAGACCGGTCCGCGGTATGACCAGGACCTGCGCTTCGGTGCCGGGAACGTCGGCGGGGCGTTCTGGGCCGTGGATGCGGTGGAGGAGGGGATCGCGAAGGGCCAGTACACGGGCCCGATCCACTTCGACTTCAAGCCCCCGCGCACCGAGGACGACGAGGGCGTGTGGGTGTCGGCGGCGGCGTGCATGCGCAACTACCTGATTCTGCGTGACAAGGTGAAGGCGTTCCGGGCCGACCCGGAGGTGCAGGAGGCGATCAAGGCCGCGCGTGTCGACCAGCTCGCCGTCCCGACCCTGGCCGAGGACGAGACGTGGGAGGACGTGAAGGGCGTCGAGATCGACGTCGAAGGGCTCGCGGCGAAGGGCATGGCGTTCGAGCGCCTCGACCAGCTCGCCCTCGAACACCTCTACGGCGTCCGCTGAGACGCGCACATTCTTGCTGGTAGGGGGCCTGGAGCGAAGCTCTAGGCCCCCTGCTCCGTCAGATATCTGATAAATTCCTATGGATATACCGAGAACAATTTCTCAAAGGTTCCAACGCGCCGTGTCAAAAGCTATCCTTGGCAGGAGTGCTCACTTATGGTCAGGGGGTGAAAACGATGACGAGAACAGTGATCAACCTCGACGATGAACTCGTGGCGCAAGCCAGCGAGATCTTCGGGACCACGACCAAGGTCTCAACAGTCAACGCCGCGCTCAAGGACGTGGTCGATCGCGAGCGAAGGAAGCAGTTCGTGCAGTGGGTGATGGACGGCGGGCTCGAACTCGACTCCGACGAGATCCGGGAGCGCGCATGGTAGCGGTTGCGACGCACCTCGCCGATACCAGCGTGCTCGCGCGCTTGCAGAAGCCCGCCGTCGCCGAGGTGGTCGTGCCGCTGATCGATCGGGGCCTCGTCGCGGTCTGCGCCGTCGTGGAGATGGAGATCAGGGTGGGGGCCAAGAATCCGCGCCACCGCGACAACGTGAGCGAATGGCTCCTCGGTTTCGAGCGGCTGCCGATCTCAGACGACATCTTCAATCGCGCGATAGATGTCCAGTTTGATCTGGTGGAGACATCAGGCCACCGCACCGTCAGAATCCCCGACCTGCTCATCGCCGCCATCGCCGAGCGGCACCGGGTGACGGTGCTCCATTACGACAAGGACTTCGACCGGATCGCCGAGGTGACCGGGCAGCCCACCGAGTGGGTCGTCCCGCCCGGCGAAGCCGACTGACCGAATCAGACATCCCCCATACACCGACAGGCCGGGCCGGCGCAGCCGCTCCAGTCCGGCCGAGTTGCATCCCGCCCCTTCGGCCTCTTGACCGGTGACCGCGATCCTGCTGGAATACATTCGCACCGAAAATTCCATGGAAAGCGAACCGATAATGTCCGAAACTTCCATTGACCGCGACATCAGGCGGCACCGGGCCGCCGACGCCACCCTCACGCTCACCGCGAACGGCGAGCCGCTCGCCGGGCGGGAGGTGCGACTCGAGCAGCTTCGGCACCAGTTCCTCTTCGGCTGCACCGCCTTCGAGGCCGTCGAGCTCGCCAGCGGCGAAGCCGAGGATCCCGAGCGCGCCGCCCGGCTCGTCGAGCTGTGGGAGGGCCTGTTCAACTTCGCGACCCTCCCGTTCTACTGGGGCCGCTTCGAACCCGAGCGCGGCAAGCCCGACACCGAGCGAGTGCTGGCGGGCGCGCGCTGGCTCGCCGAGCGCGGCCACACCGTCAAGGGCCACCCGCTCGCCTGGCACACCGTCACCGCCGACTGGCTGCTCGACCTCGACAACGCCGAGATCGCCGCCGCCCAGGTCGACCGCATCAAGCGCGAGATGGGCGACTTCGCCGGGGTCATCGACATGTGGGACGTCATCAACGAGGTCGTCATCATGCCGATCTTCGACAAGTACGACAACGGCATCACGCGCCTGTGCCGCGACATCGGCCGCATCCCCATGGTGCGCATGGTCTTCGACGCCGCCCGCGAGGCCAACCCCCGCGCCACGCTGCTGCTCAACGACTTCGACATGTCCTCGGCCTACGAATGCCTCATCGAGGGCGTCCTGGAGGCCGGGATACAGATCGACGTGCTCGGGCTCCAGAGCCACATGCACCAGGGCTATTGGGGCGAGGAGAAGACCCTCGGCATCCTCGACCGCTTCTCCCGCTACGGCCTGCCGATCCACTTCACCGAGACCACCATCGTCTCCGGCGAGACCATGCCGCCCGAGATCGTCGACCTCAACGACCACCAGGTCGACTCCTGGCCGAGCACCCCCGAAGGCGAGGCCCGCCAGGCCGACGAGATCGAGCGCCACTACAAGACGCTGCTTTCGCACCCGTCGGTGGAGGCGATCACCTACTGGGGCATGTCCGACGCGGGCATGTGGCTCGGCGCCCCCGGCGGCTTCGTCCGCACCGACGACACGCCGAAGCCCTCCTATGAGCGGCTCCACCACCTCGTCAATGAGGAATGGGGGACGAACGGCGCTCTGGTGACCGATGAGGAGGGGCGGGTCCGGTTCAACGGCTTCCTCGGGGACTACCGGATCGAGCACCGGGGCGCCGCCGCCGAGTTCACTCTGGACGGAACCGGCGAGGCGCGCCTGGCGCTCGACCTGGCCTAACCGGCGAAGAGCCGCCGCACCGCGCCGTACGCCCGCTTCGGGCGCCGGTACTCGTCGAGGATGCCCTTGTCGTTGACGCCGCGCGGGCGGGTGAGGAGCATGTGCTTGGCCTCGGTGGTGCGGAAGTCGCCCAGGACCCAGATGCCGAGCCCCGAGATCCGGTCCTGGCCGGCCAGGTGCCCGATCACGGTCTCGAGCAGCTCGGCCTGGTACTCCTCGGTCCACATCCCGTGGTGCTGGTCGCGCCAGCCCGGGACGGCCCCCGCGCCGATCTCGGAGATGATGAGCGGCTTGTCGGCGTGCCCGGCCTCGTCGACGTGGGCGGCGATGCGGTCGAGCTCGGCGGGGATCGCCTCGATGCCGCCGATGTACCAGCCGGGATAGCAGTTGACCGAGATGACGTCGGCCAGGTCGAGGCAGACGTCCTCGAACACGTTCAACGTGGCGTAGGTGACCGGCCGGGTCGGGTCGAGCTCCCTGATCCGGCCCAGCAGCCGCTCGTAGGCCGGCCGCGCGGCGGGCTTGTAGCTCGGGCACTCGTTGAGGACGCCCCACAGGACGACCGAAGGGTGGTTCGCCGCGGCCTCGACCATCTCGTCGACGTGTTCGAGCTGCGCGTCGACGAAGTCGGGGTCGGTGAGGAGGTCGACCGGGTACTGCCAGCCGATCGACTCGCTCCACACGCAGATCCCGGCCTCGTCGCACAGGTCGAGGAACAGCGGGTCCTGCGGGTAGTGGCTGCCGCGCACGAAGTTGCAGCCGAGGTCGCGAATCTGCTGGACGTCGGAGACGAGGAGCGCGGGCGGCTGCGCGTGCCCGAAGTTCGGGTGCGACTCGTGGCGGTTGACGCCCCACAGCGTCAGCGGCTCGCCGTTGACGGCGACGCGTCCGCCTTCCACGGTGACCTGCCGCAGGCCGACGCGCTCGCACATGTCGTCCTCGCCGAGCCGCACCTCGACCAGGTGCAGCGCCGGATCCGAGGGCGACCACAGCGCCGCCCCCGGCAGTTCCAGGGTCCGCTCGATCCGGCCGGAGGCGTCGAGGTCGACCGCCTCCTCCCACGTCCGGCCTCCGCACTCGATTGTCAGTGGGACTTTCTGTTCCGGCCCTTGGTAGTCGATCACCACGTTGATGCGGCGGGCTTCCAGGTCTTCGGTGGTGATCCGCAGGCGCTCGATCCACAGGTCATTCAACCGGTGCAGTTCCACGGACCTGGTGATGCCTCCGAAGTGGTACCAGTCGAAGTGCTCCAGGTGCAGCGGCGAGCGCTCGTTGAACCGGTTGTCGACCAGCACCACGACCTCGGCGAATCCCTCGGCGGCCTCCACATCGGCCCGGAAGCTCGTGAAGCCTCCGGCGTGCTCGCCGATCGGCTCGCCGTTCCACAGGACCCGGCACCAGTGGTGGACGGCGTCGAACACCAGCCGGTGCCGCCCGGCCTCGGCGACGCGGACCCGCGTGCGGTAGGCGGCCAGCCCCCGCTTCCCGGCGTAGGCGGGCGTGGCGTCGAACGAGCCCGGCACGGCCATCGCGTCCTCGAACGCGATCGTCGCCGCCGACACGTCGTCGGGGTCGGCGTCCCCGAGGAACGCGAAGTCCCACACTCCGTCCAGATCCGTCACCGAACGCCGCTCGTGCCGCGCGAACCGTCGAGCCATGCCGTCTCCCCTTCGAGCTGCCCGTGCTGTCTTCCCGATCCTAGGCTAGCGCTTGCCAAGGGCGGTCGTCCCGGGTGGCGGAGCGGGCACCGCACCGCTGCGCTTAGGCTTCAAGGAATCGACCACAGCGAGGAGCACATGAGCGAGACCGTCCCGGCCGAGCGGTTCGAAGAGCAGCGGCCGCGCCTGCGCGCCGTCGCCTACCGCATGCTCGGCTCGCTCAGCGAGGCCGACGACGCGCTCCAGGAGACCTGGCTCCGCGCCAGCGGCACCGACACCGCCGACGTCGAGAACCTCCCCGCCTGGCTCACCACCGTCACCGCCCGCGTGTGCCTCAACATGCTCCGCTCCCGGCGCAGGCGCCGCGAGGAGTCCATGGAGCTGCGCGTGCCCGACCCGGTCGTCAGCCCCGAGAGCGGCCTCGACCCCGAGCACGAGGCGCTCCTGGCCGACTCGGTCGGCCTCGCCATGCTCGTGGTGCTCGAAACCCTCAAGCCCTCCGAGCGCCTCGCGTTCGTCCTCCACGACATGTTCGCCGTCCCGTTCGAGGACATCGCCGAAGTCATCGAGAAGACCCCCGCGGCCGCCAGGCAGCTCGCCAGCCGCGCCCGCCGCCGCGTCGAGGACCAGACCATCACCCCCGAGCGCGACCGGGGCCGCGAACGCGCCGCCGTCGACGCCTTCCTCGCCGCCTCCCAGCAGGGCGACTTCGACGCGCTCGTGGCCGTGCTCGACCCCGACGTGGTGCTCCGCTCCGACGGCGGCACCGCCCGCCCCGCCCTCACCTCGCTCCTGCGCGGCGCCCGCACCGTCGCGGGCCAGGCCGTCATGTTCACCAAGTTCGCCCGGCTCTCGCGCCCGGTGCTCGTCAACGGCGCCCCCGGCTTCGTGGTCGTGGACAAGCACGGCCCGGTGGCCGTCCTGGCGCTGACGGTCGCGAACGACAGGATCGCCGCCATCGACATCCTCGCCGACCCCGAGCGCCTGGAGCGCTTGGAGCTCTAGACGGTTTCCACACGCGCCGTGAGGGTAAGCGGCAAGGGGTGGCGGACGCGACATCGCTATGGGAAGGTGAGGTGTGGCTTTGCGGATCGAAGAATACGGAATGCTCGGTGACCTCCACACCGCGGCGCTGGTGGGAATCGACGGATCAATCGACTGGCTGTGCCTGCCGCGGTTCGACTCCCCGGCCTGCTTCGCGGCGCTGCTCGGCGACGAGCAGAACGGATGCTGGCGCCTGGAGCCCGCCTCCGGCGGCAAGTGCACGCGGCGCCGCTACCGAGGCGACACCCTCATCCTCGAGACCGAGTGGGACACCCCCGAAGGCACCGTCCGCGTCACCGACGCGATGCCCCCGCGCGACAAGGCCGCCGACCTCGTCCGCGTCGTCGAGGGCCTCAGCGGCCGCGTCTCCATGCGCACCATGATGCGGCTGCGCTTCGGCCACGGCCGCACCGAGCCGTGGATCAGGTACCACGACGGGCAGATCGCCGCCATCGCCGGACCCGACGCCGCCTGGCTCGCCTCCGACGTGCCGATGGAGCTCGCCGACACCACCGCACGCGCCGAGTTCGCCGTCTCTGAGGGGGACCGCGTCTCCTTCGTGCTGACCTACCGCGCCTCGCACGAGGAGGAGCCCGTGCCGGTCGACGCCCAGGAGGGCATCGCGGGCACCGAGCGGTTCTGGAAGGAGTGGATCGGCCACCTGCGCTACGAGGGCGAGTGGGACGAGGCCGTCCGCCGCTCGATGATCATCCTCAAGGCGCTCACCTACGCCCCGACCGGCGGCATCGTCGCCGCCGCCACCACCTCCCTGCCCGAGGACATCGGCGGCGTCCGCAACTGGGACTACCGCTTCTGCTGGCTGCGGGACGCCACCTTCGCGCTCCAGGCGCTCTTGGGCACCGGCTACATCAGCGAGGCCCGCCAGTGGCGCGAGTGGCTCCTGCGCGCCGTCGCGGGCGACCCGGCCGACCTCCAGATCATGTACGGCCTCGACGGCACGCGCTGGATCCCCGAGTACACGCTCGACTGGCTCCCCGGCTACGAGAACTCCTCGCCGGTGCGGATCGGCAACGCCGCCTCCGTCCAGTTCCAGCTCGACGTGTGGGGCGAGGTCCTCGACGGCCTGTACCTCTCGCGCGAGGCGGGCCTGGAGGCCGACGCGAGCGCCTGGGAGCTCCAGGAGGCGATGCTCGAGTTCCTCGAGGGCAACTGGAGCGAGCCCGACGAGAGCCTGTGGGAGGTGCGCGGCGACCGCCGCCACTTCGTCCACTCCAAGGTCCTGTCGTGGGCCGGGTTCGACAAGGCCGTCAAGTCCGTCGAGCGGTTCGGCATGGAGGGGCCGGTCGACAAGTGGAAGGCCCTGCGCGACCAGGTGCACCGCGAGGTCTGCGACCGCGGCTACGACGCCGAGCGGGGGACGTTCACGCAGTTCTACGGCTCCACCGGGCTCGACTCGGCGCTGCTGCTCATCCCGCAGACCGGCTTCCTGCACTGGAGGGATCCGCGCTTCAAGGGCACCGTCGAGGCGGTGGAGCGCGAGCTCACCCGCGACGGCTTCATCCTCCGCTACGACCCGTCCGCCGACGGCGGCGTCGACGGGCTCCCCGGCGACGAGGGCACCTTCCTCGCCTGCTCGTTCTGGCTGGTCGACGCCCTCCACGGCATCGGCCGCAGCGACGACGCCAGGGCCCTGTTCGAGCGGCTGCTGGCCGTGCGCAACGACCTCGGCCTCCTCAGCGAGGAGTTCGACCCCCACACCGGCCGACAGCTCGGCAACACCCCGCAGGCCTACAGCCACGTCGGGCTGGTCAACTCGGCCCGGCACCTGAGCGGCACGCACCCGGCCACGGCCCCGCGTGCCGTCAGGGAAGAGCAGTCCAGCGACAAGGGAGAGTGAATCGCCGTGCGCGCCTTGACCGTCATACCGGGCCGGAAGCGCTCGCTCGCGCTGACCGAGATGCCCGAGCCCGAGCCCGCAGAGGGTGACCTGCTCGTCGACGCGCTCGCCGTCGGCGTGTGCGGCACCGACAAGGAGATCGCCGACGCCGAGTACGGGACGGCCCCGCCCGGGGCCGACCGGCTCGTCATCGGCCACGAGTCGCTGGGTCGGGTGCGCCAGGCGCCCGACGGCAGCGGCTTCGCGCCGGGCGACCTCGTCGTCGGCGTGGTGCGCCGGCCCGACCCGGTGCCGTGCGGGGCGTGCGCGATCGGCCGGTTCGACGAGTGCCGCAACGGCCGCTACACCGAGCGCGGCATCAAGCAGCTCGACGGCTACGCCAGCGAGGTCTGGACCGTCGAGGCCGACTACGCCGTCAAGCTCGATCCGGGCCTGGCGGAGGTCGGCGTGCTCATGGAGCCGACCAGCGTCGTGGCCAAGGCGTGGGAGCAGGTCGACAAGATCGGCGGGCGCTCCTGGTTCGAGCCGAAGTCGGTCCTGGTCACCGGCGCCGGGCCCATCGGGCTGCTCGCCGCGCTCATCGGCGTCCAGCGCGGCCTGGACGTGCACGTCCTCGACCTGGTCACCGACGGGCCCAAGCCGGACCTCGTCGCCGACCTCGGCGCGACCTACCACCACGAGGGCATCGACTCGATGGTCAAGGACGGCGAGCCGGACATCGTCATCGAGGCCACCGGCGCCAGCCAGCTCGTGTTCGAGGCGATCGGCGCCACCGGCGCCTTCGGCGTCACCTGCCTGACCGGCGTCTCACCGGCCGGGCGGAGCGTGAACGTCGACGCCGGGTCGCTCAACCGGGAGGTCGTGCTCGAGAACGACGCGGTCGTCGGCTCGGTCAACGCCAACCTGGAGCACTACGCGGCCGCCGCGCGCGTCCTGGCCGAGGCCGACCGGGACTGGCTCGCCCGCCTCATCACCCGCCGCGTGCCGATCGAGCGCTTCGACGAGGCCTTCGGCGTCGGCGGCGGCAACGTCAAGGCCGTCATCGACCTGGACACCGCCGCCGCCTGACGCGCGGTCTCAGACCGCCGCGCGGGAGGTCTCCTGCGCGGCGGGCTCGGGTTCCGGCTCGGGCAGGTCGACGCTGTCGCGCAGCCGCACCGGGGTGAGGAACAGCGCGGAGACGATGCCGACGGCGCTGATGCACGCCGAGAACAGGAACAGGTGGCCGGTGGCGTCGCCGTAGGCCGCCATGACGACCTCCCGCACCGGATCGGGCATGGCGTCCAGGTCCAGGGAGGAGCCGCCGCCGACCCCTTCGCCGGAGATCGGGATGCCGAGGGCCTTGAGGCCCGAGGTGATCTTCGAGGCGACCTGGTTGGCGAGTATCGCGCCCAGGACCGAGACGCCGATGGTGCCGCCCAGCGAGCGGAAGAACGTGATCGAGCCGCTGGCGGCGCCGAGCTCGCGCAGCGGCACCGAGTTCTGCACCACCAGGACGAGGTTCTGCATCGCGGCGCCGACGCCGATGCCGACGCAGGCCATCCCGATCGCTATGTAGACCAGCGAGGTCTGGTGGTCCATGGCCGAGAGCATGGTGAACCCGGCGGTGAGCACGAGCGTCCCGGTGATGATGTACGGCTTGACCCTGCCGGTCCTGGAGACCAGGCGCCCGGCCACCGCCGAGGACAGCAGGACGCCGAGCATCATCGGCGTGGTGAGCAGGCCCGCCTCGGTGGGGGAGTAGCCGCGGGCGATCTGGAAGTACTGCCCGAGGAAGACCGCCCCGCCGAACATGGCCATGCCGACCGACAGGCTCGTGATGATGGCGAGCGCGGGGTCGCGGCGCTTGACGACGTGGATCGGCACCACCGGCAGCGGGACGCGCGTCTCGACCCACACGGCCGCGCCGAGCAGGACGACGCTGCCGCCGACCATCACGCCGGACTGCCAGGAGATCCAGGCGAAGTCGTTGTCGACGAAGGTGACCCACAGCAGCAGCAGGCTGACGCCCGCGGCGATGAGGCTCGCGCCGACGTAGTCGACCTTCGTCTCGGGGCGGCGGGTCTCCACCAGGTGCAGCGTGCGGCTGAGCATGACGAACGCGATGATCGTCAGCGGCACGGCCATGAAGAAGCACCAGCGCCAGCCGAGCCAGTCGGCGTCGGTGATGGCCCCGCCCAGCAGCGGGCCGCCCACGGTGGAGACGGCCATGACGCCGCCGAGGTAGCCGTTGTACCGGCCGCGCTCCTTGGGGCTGACCATCGCGCCGATGATGACCTGCACGAGCACCTGGAGTGCGCCCATGCCCAGGCCCTGGACGGCGCGTAGCGCGATGAGCTGCTCGGTGTTCTGCGCCAGGCCGCAGCCGAGCGCGGCGAGGCTGAAGATCACGATGGCGATCTGGAGCAGCCGCTTCTTGGGGAACAGGTCGGCCAGCTTGCCCCAGATGGGGGTCGAGGCGGTCGAGGCCAGCAGCATCGCGGTGACGACCCACGTGTACTGGGACTGGCTGCCCTTGAGCGAGCCGACGATCTGGGGCAGGGCCACCGAGACGATGGTGGAGCTGATCATCGCCGCGAACAGGACGATGAGCAGACCGCTGAGGGCGCGGAGCACCTCGCGGTGGGTCATCGGCTGGGCGGCGGGGTTCGCGGGTGCGCTCATGGGCGGCCTCCTGCGACATGGAGAACATGCAGAGCCACGGGACCTCCGGGACCGGGATGGGTGTTTACGCTGGTGTCGGGGCGCTGGGGCCTCGAAACCCCAGTGAACGCTCCGTCTCTTATTCCACGCTACCATTAGTGAACGCAACGTTCACTATCTAGGAGACACTGGTGACCGAATCCACTCCGAGCCGCCGCCGTGGCGACGACCTGGAGCACGCCATCTTCGAGGCCACCCTCGAAGAACTCGCCGAGGTCGGCTACGCGAACCTCCGCATGGAGAGCATCGCCGCCCGCGCCCGCGCGGGCAAGGCCTCCCTCTACAAGCGCTGGCCCAGCCGCGCCCACCTCGTCCGCGCCGCCGTCCGCCACCGGGGCGCCACGTCCGAGATGCTCTTCGAGCCCACCGGCGCCGTCCGCGCCGACTTGGAGCGCGTCATGCACCGCATCGCCGAGGTCCAGGCGGGCCCCGACGGCGAGGCCGTCCGGGGCTACGTCGGCGAGCTCACCGCCTCATCGGACGGCGAGGAGCTGCGCGACGACATCGAACGCCCCCGTGTCCGCATCGTCACCGCGATCTTCGAGGCGGGCATCAAGGCAGGCGCGGTCAGGCCCGAGGCGCTGACCCCGCGCATCGCCAACCTGGCGCCCTCGCTCATGACCCACTACTTCCTGACCCGCGGGGAGCCCGCCCCGCCCGAGGTCATCGACGAGATCCTCGACCTCGTCGTCATGCCGCTCATCACCGAGACCGGACGCTGAGTGCCGCCGCGCGAGCGGATCGCGCGGCGGCCCGGTCGGTCACTCCTCGTCGTCGCGGGGGCCGCCGATCGAACCGGCGTGCGCCCTGGCGCCCGGGTCGCGCTTGGTCTTGACCAGGCTCGCGACCGTGACGACGACGAGCACGCCGATCACCACGCCGAGGCTGACCGGCGTCGAGATCTCCGGCACCGAGGTGTCGATGTCAACGTGCGCCCAATGCAGCATCAGCTTGACGCCGATGAACGCCAGGATGATCGCCAGGCCCGTCGAGAGGTACACGAGCCGGTCGAGCAGGCCCTTGACGAGGAAGAACAGCGCCCGCAGGCCGAGGAGGGCGAACGCGTTGGCGGTGAAGACGATGTAGGCCTCTTCGGTGACGCCGAAGACCGCCGGGATCGAGTCCAGCGCGAACAAGAGGTCGACACTGCCGATGGCGACGAGGACCACGAACAGCGGCGTCACCATCCGGCGGCCGTCGATGCGGGCGAAGAGCCTGCCGCCGGAGTACTTGTCGGTGGCGGGCAGGAGCCGCTGCGCGGCCTTGACCATGACGTTGTTCTCGACGTCGGGGTCCTCGTCGCGGTGGCGGAAGAGCTGCACCGCCGTGTACACCAGCAGCAGCCCGAACAGCAGGAACATGAACGAGAACAGGTTCAGCAGCGCCGCCCCGGCGGCGATGAAGATCGCGCGCATGATGAGCGCGAGCACGATCCCGAAGGTGAGCGCCTTGTGCTGGTGCTCGGTCGGGACGGCGAACGTGGTCATGATGATGACGAACACGAACAGGTTGTCGACCGACAGGCTCTTCTCGATGACGTAGCCGGCGAAGTACTGGGTGCCGTAGTCGCCGCCGTACTGGGCGCCGAACCACACGCCGAAGCCGATCGCGACGAGGATGTAGAACACCGACCAGGCGGTGGCCTCCTTGAATCCGACGCGGTGCGGCCGCACCGCGGCCAGGACGAGGTCCACGGCCAAAAGTGCCACGATCAGGCCGATCGTGACCGCCCACGTGACTGGGCTGATATCGAGCATTCCTTCCTCCGGTTCGATCTGGCTCGTCGGCAGTCGGCGGGCGGCGCCTGCGGTTCAGGCGCTCGTCCCGAAGAAGAGGCATCCACAGTGCCGCCATAGAGACTGCGGACTGACATCATGTTGCTCAGCACTGTACGCGAACGCAGGGGAGACCGGTGCGGCGGATGACGCGGTTCACACGTTCAGCGCCGCCCGGGGACGGCGGCGCGGATCGAGAGGTCGAAGGCGGCGACGAGCCGCATGAACCGCTCGGTGAACTCCTCGGGATCGAGCGGGTCCCCGCCCTCGACGACCCAGGTGCTGACGAACGCGGCGCCGCCACCGGTCAGGAAGAGCGAGAAGTCCTCGACCTCCCGCGCGTCGGCGTCCTCGCCCAGGGCGCGCCTGACGGCCTGGCGGTTGCACGGCAGCAGCATCGCGGTGAGGGCCTTGTTCATGGCGAACGCGACCGAGCTGTTGCACAGGGCCCGGTAGAACACGCGGTGCGCCGCGAAGTGGCGGGCGACGGCCAGCACGCGCTCGCGTGTGCCGTCCGGGCCGACGATGGCCTCCAGGCGGGGGATGAGCTCGGCTCCTGCCAGGTCGAGCGCGGCCTCCAGCAGGAGGGTCTCGCGGTCGCCGAAGTGCTGGTAGACCAGTTGGCGGCTCACGTCGGCGACCTCGGCGATCTCGGAGAGCGGCACGGCGGCGGTGCCGTGCTCGGTCACGAGGGCCACCGTGGCGTCCAAGAGCGCGGCCCGCGAGCGGCGCACCCGGCGGTCTTTGGCGGGAGCGGCTTGATGCAGTCGGAACTCCATGTGGCAAGCGTATACAGGCGTGGCTAACGAGCCCACCGTAAAGTAACTGACACGTATATGGGAACACGCGAGCCGCGCTCGCGGGAGTAGCATCCGGCCATGGTGATCTGCGTATACGGCGCGGGCAGCATCGGCTGCTACGTCGGCGGCCGACTCGCCGCCACCGGCGCCGAGGTGGTGTTCGTCGGCCGCGAGCGCATCGCCCGCCAGCTCGCCGGACATGGCATCACCGTCACCGACTGGCGCGGCGCCGAGCTGCGTGCGCCCGCTCCGCGATACGAGACGAGCCCCGACGCCGCCGCCGGAGCCGACCTCGTCCTCGTCACCGTGAAATCGGCGGCCACCGCCACCGCCGCGGCGGAACTGGCGCCGCGCCTCAAGCCCGGCGCGGTCGTCATCGGCTTTCAGAACGGCCTGCGAGGCGCCGAGATCCTCCGCGAAGGGCTCAGCGGCACCGCCGTCCTGCCCGGCACGGTCGGATTCAACGTGGTGAACCGCGGGGCGGGCTGGTTCCACTGCGCCACCTCCGGCGAGCTCGAAGTGCAGGCGCACGACGACCTGTCGGCATGGACGGCCGCGTTCGAGCGCGCAGGACTGCCGCTCACCCAACACGACGACATGGCGGGCGTGCAGGCCGCCAAGCTCCTGCTCAACCTCAACAACGCCGTCAACGCCCTGTCCGGCCTGCCGCTGAAAGAGGAGCTGTCCCGGCGCGCCTACCGGCGCTGCCTCGCCGCAGCGCAGCGCGAGGCGCTGGCGGCCTTCGCCGCCGCGGGCATCGCCCCGGCCAGGCTCACCCCGCTGCCGCCGAAGTGGACCCCGTTCCTGCTCGGCGCGCCCGACGCGGTCTTCACCCGCGTCGCCGCCCGCATGCTCGCGATCGACCCGCTCGCGCGCTCGTCGATGTGGGAGGACCTGGAGGCCGGGCGCGCCACCGAGGTGGACTACCTCAACGGCGAGATCGTCGCGATGGCGCGGGCGCACGGCACCGAGGCGCCGGTCAACGAGCGCCTCGCGGCCCTCGTCCACGACGCCGAAGCGGGCGGAAGGCGCGACTGGACCGGCGAGGAACTGCTCGCCGAGCTGCGCCGCTAGCCCTCACTCCTCCGGGGGTCTGGGCTCCCCGTGCATCGCGCGCAGCAGCGCCGGGAGCCCGATCTCGAGCCCTTCGCGCTCGGCAGGCGTCATCCCCTCGATCCACTGGAGGTAGCGCGGATGGACGGCCGAGGCGATCTCGCGATGGAGCCGCCGCCCGGCGTCGGTGATCTCGAGCCGGTAGAGGCGCCGGTTGTCCGGGTCGCGCTCGCGCCGGACCAGGCCGTCCGACTCGAGGTCGGTCACCAGACGGCTGACGGTGCTCTTCTCCAAGCCGAGGCGTTCGGCCAGCTCGCGCTGGGACAGCCCCGAGCGGAGGTCGAGCTCGTGGAGCGCGAACAGCTGCGACAGCGAGGCCGGGTGCCCGGGCACCGCGCGGTCCATGAGGACGAGCCCGGTCGTGCGGAGCAGGTCTGTGAGCAGGTGGTGCAGCCGGTGCGTGTCCAACGACGCTCCTTTCGCCACCGCTGAGTTGTGCAAAGCAACTATTTATTTTAGACTAGACAGAGAGTTGCAAGCTACAACTATTGGAGATCCGCATGCCACGCCACAACCACCATCACCACGGACACGGGCACGGGACCATCGACGGCCGAGCCAGCGGGTGGTACAACTTCCTCTCCAAGAGCTTCAGGCGCCTGGCCTACCGACGAATCGCCAAGGACGTCGCCCGCTCCGCCCCCCGATCGGGGGCCGTGCTCGACATCGGCACGGGCCCCGGCGTGATGCTGGTCGAGCTCCACCGCTTCCGCCCCGACCTCGAACTCACCGGCGTCGACCTCTCGGCCGACATGGTCGCGCACGCGAAGCGCAACCTGGGCGAACGGGCGGCGGTGCGGCTCGCCGACGTCGCCGAGCTCCCGTTCGAAGCGGAGCGCTTCGACCTGGTCGTCGCCTCGTTCAGCGCCCACCACTGGGAGGACCCGGCCGCGGGCGCCGCCGAGATCGCCCGCGTGCTGCGGCCCGGCGGCCGACTCCTGATCTACGACTTCGAGCACGCGCCGTACGACGCCATCGCAGGACAATCGCGGCTCGACGACGTCAGCCGCGGCCCGTTCCACGTCGGTCTAGGCCGGCTCATGCGCAGCCAGCGGTTCGAGGCCACCGCGACGACAGGGACCCAACGCTCATAGCGTCATTCGGTCAGCCATTCGCAGGGCGTGGTCATGGTGATTTCCCGCTTCACCGTGAAGGCTCCGGTATCCGGATCGATGCTCAGGATCAGGCCGTCCGCTCCGAACGTGCAGCTCGCGGTGATCGGCTCGGCGCCGTCCGAGTCCGCGGGGACGAGGTCGAACTCGACCGAGCCCTCAGCGAGTGTGCTGAGGCGCAGGCTCCCTTGCCCCAGCCAGCTCACCGGCGCCACCTCCGGGTACTCGGTGACCCGCCACGGCTCGGAGCGATCGGCATCGACGAACGGCACGCTGTTCGGCAGATAGAACGGACAGCTCTCGCTGGGGCTGATCATGCACCTGTCGAGGTAGACGCGCAGCGCTTCGTTGACGGCCGCCTCGCCCTCTGCGGTGAACTCGAGCCTGGGCTCGGGCAGGTAGTCGATCGTCCGCTCGCCGCCGAGTTCGACGAAGTGGTTCCCGAGGACCAGCATCGGCGGGAGGTGCATGTCGATCTCTGGCGGAACGGACTCGTAGAAGTGGTACACGCCCGGCAGCAGGTAGAGGCTCTCGGCCGGTCCTGCCACGCCGTTCACCTCAAGGGCGGCTTCCGTGTAGGACCTGCTGATGAGGCGGTTGTCGATGAGCGGTTCCCCGGAGTCGAACTCCACTCTGTAGCGGTACGCCAGGCGCGTGCCGTCGTCGGCGCGGATCTCGGCGTACACGCTGGCGCTGCGTTCGCCGTCCTTCTCGCGTTTGTAGCCGACCTGGGCGACCTCGACGATCTCCCAGGCCGAGTCCAGCGCCTCGGGAACCAGGAACGGGCTCCCCGGAGGGTTCTCGAGCCGTTCGAGCGCCGCGTCGACATCGCCCGCGCGGACGTCTTCCAGGAAGGAGCGGACCGCCTCCTCGGCGGAGGAGCTCTGGGTGGGGAACCACGTCAGGGCCGCGGCGGCCAAGGCGAACACGGCGATGAGAACCAGGCCGAGATTCGACACGCGGCGCCGGGCCCGCAGCGGTGGAGGAGGGGCGGGCTCGTAGAGCGGGAGATGGATCTCCTGCCGTGGTGCCTGGTGGGGGTCGCGCACCGATCACTCCCGGATTCCGTACTGTGGTCTGCGGACCACCCTAGTACCCCTGCATAAAGGACTCCCATGGCTCAGCGCCGCCTCCCCTCCTTCGACTCGGCCGCGCTGCGGGTCCGTGCCGAGCGCTTGACCGTGAGGATGGAGGCGCTGCCGAGGCCGCCGTTCGTGATCGCCGCGGTCGCCGCGACCGCGCTGCTCGTGGCCGCGCTGGCCGGTGTCTCGGGCGCGGAGCGGCGAGTGGCGGAGGTGGGAATCTTCGCGGCGAGCGATAGCGGAAGCAACGGCGTAGGCCCGCACACGGAGGTCGAAGGGGCCGATATCGAGATCCTCGAGTACGGCTTCGGACTCATCGAACTGAACGGCTGGGAGCGGCTGACGGTCGGTGCGGTCGTGCGCAATCCGAGTCCCACAGCGTTCGCGAACCTTCTGTTCGAGGTCACCGCGGACAGCGGAGAGACCTTGGTGGACTCGTTCAGGTCCCATGACATCCCTCCGGGCAGTGACGCCCTGATCGGCGGCATACTCACCGATGCGGACACGGCCTGGGCCGACGCCGAACTCGAACTGACCGTCGAAGAGGCGTCATCCGAGTCGTCCGGTCCCCCGACTCTTCCCGAGCGGTTCACCGTCGTCGAGGTCGAACCGCTGCTCTTCCCACAGGGGCAGCGGATCGTCTACCGGATCGAGTCCGAGTTCGACGGCGCAACGGGGACCAGGCCCGATGTCGTCTTCCGCGATGCGGACGGCGCCATCGTCGGCGGCGTCGGCGGGGAGGACCACGTGGTCGACGGCGCGGACGGCAACAGCTCGATACCTGTACCGCCCGGCACCTCGGTGCACCACTTCAATCTCCGGTCGGAGGAGATACCGGCAGGCGCCGACCTTCTCCAGACCGAGATCGGACCGGGTGGCGTCATTCCCGGCGGGTGATCCGCGTCTCGTCTCGCATGCCGGGAATACCTCTGGGAAGGCCGCCGTTGAGGTAGATGCAAACGCATGAACATCGGCTCGCCTGAGGCGAGCGAACAGGAGACATGATGCAGTTCGGAATCTTCTCGGTCAGCGACATCACGCGCGACCCGGTCTCGGGCGAGACGCCGACCGAGGCGGAGCGGATCGACGCGATCGTCCAGATCGCGCGCAAGACCGAAGAGGTCGGCCTCGACGTCTTCGCCATCGGCGAGCACCACAACCCGCCGTTCTTCTCCTCCTCGCCGACCACGCTGCTGGCCCACATCGCCGCCCTCACCGAGCGGCTGATTTTGACCACCGCGACCACGCTCATCACCACGAACGACCCGGTGCGCATCGCCGAGGAGTACGCGATGCTCCAGCACCTGTCCAAGGGCCGGATGGACCTCATGCTCGGCCGCGGCAACACCGCGCCGGTCTACCCGTGGTTCGGCCAGGACCTCCGCCAGGGCCTGCCGCTCGCGCTGGAGCACTACAACCTGCTCCACCGGCTGTGGCGCGAGGACGTCGTGGACTGGGAGGGCGAGTTCCGCACCCCGCTCCAGGGCTTCACCTCGACGCCGCGCCCGCTGGACGACGTGCCGCCGTTCGTCTGGCACGGCTCCATCCGCACGCCGGAGGTCGCCGAGCAGGCCGCGTTCTACGGCAACGGCTTCTTCGCCAACCACATCTTCTGGCCCTCCTCGCACTCGCTGCGCCTGATCGAGTTCTACCGCCAGCGGTTCGCGCACTACGGCCACGGCACCAAGAAGCAGGCGATCGTCGGCCTCGGCGGCCAGGCCTACATCGCCAAGCGCTCGCAGGACGCCTACCGGGAGTTCCGCCCGTACTTCGACGAGGCCCCCGTCTACGGCCACGGCCCGACGCTGGAGGACTTCAGCACGATGACGCCGCTGACCGTCGGCAGCCCGCAGGAGGTGATCGAGAAGACCCTCACCTTCCACGACACGTTCGGCGACTACCAGCGCCAGCTGTTCCTCATGGACCACGCGGGCCTGCCGCTCAAGACCGTCCTCAACCAGCTCGACCTGCTCGGCGAGGAGGTCGTCCCGGTCCTGCGCAAGGAACTCGCCTCGCGCCGCGACCCGGACTCGGCCGACGCGCCCACGCACGCGGGCCTGGTGGAGGCCAAGTACGGCGACGGGCCCGTCCGCCAGCCGAAGCCGAACGCCAACCAGGGCGACAACACCGCCGGTGCCACGCCCTACCAGGACACGAGCGAGGAATGATGACCGCCCGCACCAGAGGCCACCTGGCCAACGACTCGTGGGAAGCGCTCCTGACCGCCCACGCGGTGCTCATGAAGCGCTTCGCCGCCGCCCCGATCTGGGACGAGGTGTCGATGCGCGAGTACGACGTGCTCTACACCCTGTCCAAGCACGAGGGGCCGATCCGGCTCGGCGAATTGAACCGGAGCGTCCTGCTCAGCCAGCCCGCACTGTCGCGGCTGGTCGAGCGGCTCGCCGACCGGGGGCTGGTCGAGCGCGCCCCCGACCCGGCCGACGGCCGCGGCGTCCGCCTCGCGCTCACCGAGGCCGGGCGCGAGCAGCAGCGCCGCACCGGCAGGCGCCACGCGGCCGACGTCACGCGCGAGGTCGGCGCCGCGCTCACCGAAGACGAGATGCGCCAACTGGAGGCGCTCACGAGCAAACTCGCGGGCAGCACCGTTCACCGCGAGATCGAGGAGGCAGCGACATGACCGATCCGCAGGAGTTCCGGCTCGCCGTCGTCAGCGGCGGCACCAGCGACCCGTCGTCCACGCGCATGCTGGCCGACCGGATCGCGGGCCGCGTCGCCGCACTGGCGGGCGAGCGCGGCGAACGCGTGGCGATCGACGTGATCGACCTGCGCGAACTCGCCTCCGAGATCACCACCGCGATCGTCTCCCAGCTCATGGGCCCGAAGATGACGCGGGCGATCGAGGTGCTCGGCGCCGCCGACGGCCTCGTCGCCAGCGCCCCGGTCTACAAGGCCGCCCCGAGCGGCCTGTTCAGCTCGTTCTTCCACGTGCTGGACAACGACCTCTTGATCGCCAAGCCGGTGGTGCTCGCCGCCACCGCGGGCACCGCGCGGCACGCGCTCGTCGTCGACGAGCAGATGCGCTCGCTGTTCGCCTACCTGCGCACGTTGACGGCGCCCACCTCGGTGTTCGCCGCCAGCGAGGACTGGCAGGACAAGGACTTGGGCCAGCGCGTCGACCGCGCCGCCGTCGAGCTGCTGCTGCTGTTGGAGAGCCGCTTCGCCGACAAGGTCAAGGACGAGTCGTGGAAGAGCTACCAGCACGAATACGGCAGCGCCGGGGGCACCGAGCTCGACATCGACCTGAGCACCGACCTCATGCGCCTGGCCGCCGGGGGCTCGGCACCGCGCACCGAGCAGTGACGGGTCAGCCCGCCTTGACGCGCCGCCTCGTGGGGGCGTAGGCGGGCACCCACTTGGCGAGCCACCCGGCGCCGAACCAGGCGATCGCGCCGAGGCTCACCGCGGCGGCGGCCAGCGGGAACGCGAGCGTGATCAGGCTGATCAGGCCGGGACCGGCGACGTTGCCGATGTCGGCGCACAGCCGCCAGCCGCCGAGGAACTGGCGTCGCCCCTCCTCGGGGGCGACGTCGGCGCCGAGCGTGAGCACGATGCCCGAGGAGATGCCGTTGCCCAGGCCCATCAGGCAGGCGACCAGGCCGATCGCGACCGCCGAGGCCGTCAGCGGCAGCACCAGGAACCCGGCGCCGATCACGACCATGGCCGGGAGCGCCACCCACAGGCGCCCGAAGCGGTCCATGATCGCGCCGCCGGGGTAGAACAGCAGCATGTCGACGCCCGCCGAGATGCCGAAGATGACGCTGACGGTCGAGGCGTCCAGGCCCTGGGACTCGGCCCACAGCGGCACGATGCTCTGGCGCGTGGCGCGCGCGGCCGAGATGAGGAGCACGCCGACGCCGAGGGTCAGCAGCACCCTGCGGTGGCGCGCGAGCACCGACCACAGGCCGGGCGGGCGCTCGACGTTGTCCACAGGGGATATCGGGGCGACGCCGGGCAGGCTCGGCAGGGTGAGGCTGAGCAGCCCGCCCGACAGGCTCATGCACGCGGCGAACGCGTAGGTCGCGCCGATCGAGAACTGGTCCACCAGCAGCGCCCCGACGAACGGGCCGATGAACGAGCCGATCCGGAACGTGCCGCCCAGCGTCGAGAGCGCCCGGGCGCGGAAGTGCGCGGCGACCGCCTCGGTCAGGTAGGCGTGCCTCGCCAGGCCGAACACCGCCGTCGACAGGCCGGAGACGAACATCGCGGTCGACAGGACCGCCAGCGAGCCGGTCTGCGAGGCCACGAGCATCGCCGCGGCCTCGACGACGCACGCCGCCAGGAGGACCGGCTTCTCGCCGAACCGGTGGGCCAGCGCCCCGGCGGGCAGGTCACCGGCGAGTTGGCCGACGCCGATGAGGCCGACCACCACGGCGGCCTGCGCGACGGAGGCGCCGAGGTCGAGCGCCGAGAGGGCGATGAGCGGGAGGACGGCGCCCATGCCGATCGAGATCAGGATGGTGGGGCCGTAGATGGGGACGAGCAGTGAGCGCCATTGGATCGTTTCGCCGCGCTCTGCCGTCACCGGGCGAACGTAGCAGCACGCACCGGTGCGGTCGTTCCAGCGAAGGTGATATGTGACATGAGTGCCAAGCCGAATGCTCCGCCGCGACGGCAACAGTCTTCCCTATAGGTAATATGTAATACAAGTTATAAATCGAACGAGTCGATGCGATGCATGAGGCCGCCCGCCGAAGACGCACCGGGTCTTCGGCGGGCGGCCGCCGGGAGTGCACTGCCGGGTCAGGCGGCGGTGCAGGTGACCTGCGGTGAGGTGCTGGAGCCCGAGGCGACGAAGCCCCAGGCGTTGATCGTCTGCCCGGCCGCGATGTCGGCGTTCCAGCCGACGTCGCCTGCCGTCACCGATGAGCCGCTGGAACTGACGTCGGCGTTCCAGGAGCTGTTGATCGACTGGCCCGAGGGCCATGTCCATGTCAGCGTCCAGCCGCTGACGCCGCCGCTGCCGCCGGTGATGAGCACGTTGCCCTGCCAGCCCGAGCCCCAGTCGTTGACCACGTCGATGACGGCCGTGCAGTCCGCGTCGCCGGTGGGCGGCGGGGTGGTGTCGTCGTCATCGTCCGGCGGCGTGGTGTCGTCGTCCGGAGGCGTCGTGTCGTCATCGGGCGGGGTCGTGTCGTCGTCCGGGGGAGTGGTGCCGTCGTCCGGCAGGTCGCCGCTCAGGGTCGGCGTCGACCAGTTCCTCCACTGCGAGAGGTTGCCCGACTTGCTGCTCGCGACTCGGAACACGCCGGGGCCCTGGCCCGAATCGAGCAGGAACGCCTGGATGCTCTGGCGGAGCGGCTGGTTCCACTCGGACCTGGTGGCGCAGTGCGTGCCGTTCTGGACGTCGGACCAGTAGGAGATGTTGTCCTCCACGCCGAGCGCCTTGTAGATCTCGGCGCCGCCCAGCGCGGCCACGCTGCCGGACCTGGCGCCCAGCCAGTCGACGTGCGGGTTCTCCATGATGAACAGCCCGCGCGGCGCGATCATGCCCACGATCTCGTGGGTGTCGACCGGCAGCCCGCTCGGATTGCCCGTGTAGGAGCTGAACGCGTCGCCCAGCCACGGCTGCTCGTTGTAGGCACTGCTCAGCGGCTGGGAGCCGCTCTCCTGCGCGATCGATCGGAGGGCGGGCACGCCGCCGGTGCCGGACTCGATCGGCATCGTCAGGTCGATGCGCTGGTCGAACGCGCCGGCCACGAAGGCGCCCTTGCCGTAGCGGGAGCAGCCGGTGACGCCGGTGCCGTCGGTCAGGATGTTCCCGCCGGACTGCTCGATGACGTCGATGATGCGGCTGACGCCCCACGCCTGCGCCATGAGGATCCCGGTGCTGCTGGACGAGCCGTAGATGTCGTAGAACGCGCCCTGCTTGTTATTGCGGGACGTGCCCTCGGCGCCGACCGAGTTGGGGTCGTAGTTGATGACGGCCGCGCCCGCGGACTTGATGGTGTTGGTGTCCGCGCCGAAGCCGCCGTAGACGATGACGGCCGGGAAGGGCCCCGAGCCGCTGGGGAGCGAGACCGAGGCCGAGAAGCTGGTGCTCCGACCGTTGTCGCTCACGTTCACGGTGATGCTGGAGGAGGTCACCGACCCCGTGACGCTGTCGGGCGGGGCGGGCTTGTCGCCGTAGACGCTGCGCTCGGCCAGCTCCTTGATCTCCGCCCGGCGGCACTCCCACTGGCTCTTGGAGGTGATGCGGGTGCCGTCCGCCCTGGTGAACGGGTCGGGGAGCAGGGAGCTGGAGGGCGTCGAGCCGGGGAGTGAAACGTTGCAGTCGGCGCCGTCGAACTCGGAGTTCGCCTCGAACGCGAGGGTGGAGGCCTCGTCACCGGTGGCGGCCTGGGCGGTCGAGAGGTGCGGTACCAGCATCACCGCTGCGACCGCCAGCGCCGCCAGGACGACGAGCGCCATGCGGATTCTGGATCGGCCCAAACTGATGTTCATTCGGGTTCCTTTCGGTTAGGGATGATCCGTCGATATATATCGACGTTTATCAATATCTGGGTGTGAGTGTGAGTGCGGATGAATGACGGTCAGCGGATCGGCAACACCGCCCGGGGTCGTGGGTGCTCTGCGGTCGCCGCCGCGAGGGGACGCGGCGGGGCATCGTCGGCGCAGGGGGAGGCGCCGGGCTCGGCGCTACGTGAGCGGCGCGGCGAGTGGAGTCGTGAGGAGCGCTCCGGTGTCGCGCCGGTGTCGGGGCATGGTCGATGACGCCATGGCGAGGTCCTTGTCTGGCCAGGGGCAGTCCATCATCGACGGTGAAGGAGGCCTGGCGCGGAGTCTCCGCATGTGCCGGCGTCAATGTTCGGACCACTCGTACCGAAATTTCCGATGAAAGTTTCAGTGAGGGTCCCCACAGTATACATAGACCGTTATCGATAAGCAAGCGCTATCGCGGCGCCGGACGTACTACTGTCGAAACCGGAACCGCCGCCTGTGAAAGGACTCCTCCCATGCCGCGAATCAGAACACTGGACGACCTCCGCCACTGGTGGGACCGGCACGCCGAGGACTACGACCGGTCGATGACATGGGCCGAGCGCAGGCTCTTCGACGGCACCCGGGAGTGGATCGCCGGACGGGCGCGCGGGCGCGTCCTGGAGGTCGCCGTCGGCACCGGCCTCAACCTGGAGCACTATCCGGACGGCGCCGACCTCACCGGCATCGAGTTGAGCCCGCGCATGCTCGAACGCGCCAAGAGCCGCGCCGCCTCGCTCGGCCTCGACGCGGACCTGCGCCTCGGCGACGCCCAGCGCCTGGACTTCGGCGACTCCTCCTTCGACACCGTCGTGTGCACCTTCTCGCTGTGCTGCGTGCCCGACGAGGCGAAGGCCGTGGCCGAGATGGCGCGCGTGCTGCGCCCCGGCGGGGTGCTGCTCCTGGCCGACCACGTCGAGTCGACCTCGCTGTGGCTGCGCGCGCTCCAGCGGGCGGCCGAGATCGGCTCGGTGCCGTTCGCCGGGGAGCACTTCCGGCGCCGCCCGATCCGGCACGTCGAGGCCGCCGGACTCAACATTGAAGAGCACGACCGGTTCAAGCGCGGCATGATCGAGCGCCTCGCCGCCCGCAAGCCCTAGCGCTGCTGAGGCACTTGCCGTCACCGATGGCAGGGACCGGTTCGTCCCCCGGGCCGGGCCGATCTGGCGGTCGGGACCGCCCAGCGGTCGCGTCGGCGGCTCGGCACGCTCACCGCCGCGCACGGGCCGAGTTCTCAAGACGGCATGGACGCCCACGCCCCGCGCCGGGATTCGCGCCTATCGGCAGTGTCCGATTGAGGACACCACGTGTTCGCTCGTCTCGGGGCGAGGCGCGGCAGCGCTTCATACGCTGGTGAGCCATACCAAGCAACGATCCCAAGGGAGCCGAACGCATGGACCAGAGCCTGGATCTGGACAAGATCACCACCAAGGAACCGGACAACCACAAAGTCGACAAAATCCTCCGCGAATCCGGTAACGACCCCCGCAACCTGGAAGCCACCTGTAGCCGGGTGTCCACAGAAGAAGGCACCCGGATCATAGAGAAGCTGGCGGAGAAAAACTACCTCGATTCCATCCTGATCCGGCCTCGCAGGCTCACCTACTCCTTCGGGCCGCAGCATCCGGTCGGCGCGGGGTTCATCAACCAGACGAGCAAACCCGCGGAGAAGGAACTGGGGTGGACCGACAAGGTCGGCACCAAGACGAACTTCTCGGTGTCGGCATCGGTATCGGCGAGCGTCATGGGCCTGTTCACGGCCTCCATCACCGCCAGTTTCGGCATGGAGTGGTCGAAGGAGAAGACCTTCTCCGACAGTTTCAAGATCATGCTCGACCCCGGCGAGTACGGCTGGCTCACCCGCCGGGGCATGATGTGCACCGCCGAGGTCGACCTCATCTTCCCCAGAACGCCAACCATGGCCGCGCTGATGATGCGGGGCGCGGTATGGCCGGCCACGATCGAGGGGTACGCGGGCAACGACGGCCGCCCCGACAGCTGGATCACCGGCCACTCCCAGAAAATCGATCCGAGCCTGCTCAGCGCGTTCGATGAGGACTCGCTCCAGCAGTTCGTCCAGTCCGAACCCGACGGGCTCCTGCTCAACACACCCGTCCCGTTGGAGGTGCCCGTCGCCGTTTAGGGCCGCGGCGCCGAACGCCCGGATGATCGATTCCTCATCCAGGCCGTGACCGGCGGAGAGGGTCTCGTTGCCTCAAGCCTGAAACGGCAGGGCATCGAGACCCTCTCGGCGCACTCCCCGCGACGATCGACCACCACGCCGTCTCCCGTGGTCGGGCGACACCGGCACGGCGACCCCGACCGGTTCTTCGATGCCCCACCGCACGAACCGGCCGCCGCTCACTTGATGCCGGTCGTCGCCACGCCCTTGATGAGGAACCGCTGTCCGAAGAGGAACACGAGGAACATCGGCAGCAGGGAGACCACGCTCATGGCGAACATCGACCCGTAGTCCGAACTCGACTGCGCGTCGAGGTAGCCCTTGAGCGCCACCGACACCGGCCACGTCTCGGGCAGTCGCAGGTAGACCAGCGGCCCGAAGAAGTCGCCCCACGTCCAGATGAACGTGAAGATCGCGGTCGTCGCGAGCGCCGGGACGATGAGCGGCAGCGTGATCTGGAGGTAGGAGCGGAAGTGCCCGGCGCCGTCGATGCGCGCGGCCTCGAAGATCTCCTTCGGCAGACTGCGGATGAACTGCACCATCAGGAACACGAAGAACGCGTCGGTGGCCAGGAACTTCGGCGCGACGAGCGGCAGGATCGTGTTCAGCCAGCCGAGTTCCTTGAAGATCAGGAACTGCGGCACCATCAGCACCTGGAACGGGAGCATGATCGAGCCGAGCATGATCGCGAACATCAGGTTGCGGCCGCGGAACTTCAAGCGGGCGAAGGCGTACGCCGCCAGCGAGCACGAGACCAGGTTCCCCACGATCGCGCCGAGGGCGATGATCGAGGAGTTGACGATGAACACGCTGAAGGGGAACTGGAGGTCGTTCCAGCCGTTGGCGTAGTTCTCGGCCGTCAGGTCGGTCGTGAAGACGCTGAGGTCCCGGAAGATCTCGCTGTTGGGCTTGAAGCTGGAGACGAGCAGCCAGATCAGCGGGTAGATCATCACCAGCGACAGCGCGGCGAGCATGGTGTGCTTGCCGATCGATCGCAGCCGCCGCAGCGCGGTCCCCGGGCGGCGGCGCTTCCCCGGCGGCGCGGGGGCCGGGCGGACGAGGGTTTCGGTTTCAGTCGTCATAGAACACCCAGTACTTCGAGAGCCAGAAGTTGATCGCGGTGAAGGCGGCGACCACGACCACGAGGAACCACGCCATGGCCGACGCGTAACCCATGTCGAGCTCGGTGAACGCCTCCTTGTAGAGCAGGAGCGTGTAGAACATCGTCGAGTCGGCGGGCCCGCCGGTGCCGCCCGAGACGACGTACGCCTGCGTGAACGCCTGGAAGGCGAAGATGATCTGCAGGACGAGGTTGAAGAAGACGATCGGGGTCAACAGCGGCAGCGTGACCGAGAAGAACTGCCGGACGCGCCCGGCGCCGTCGATCGAGGCGGCCTCGTAGAACATCTCGGGGATCTGCCGGAGCCCGGCGAGGAAGATGACCATGGGGGAGCCGAACGTCCACACGTTCAGGACGATGAGCGTGCCGAGCGCGAAGTCGGGGTGGCCGATCCAGCCGGGCCCGTCGAAGCCGAACCAGGCGAGCACGCCGTTGACGAGGCCGTCCTTGCCGAACACCTGGCGCCACAGGATCGCGATGGCGACCGACCCGCCCATGAGGCTCGGCAGGTAGAACACCGAGCGGTAGAACGGCAGGCCCCGCAGTCCCTTGTCGAGCAGCATCGCCAGCCCGAGGGCGAGGACGAGCTGGACGGGCACGCCGACGAGCACGTAGACGACGGTGACGCGGAAGGAGTTCCAGAACCGCTCGTCGCCGAACATGGCGGTGAAGTTGTCCAGGCCGATCCACTGGGGAGGCTGGAAGAGGTTGTACTCGGTGAACGACAGGTAGAGCGAGGCGATCATCGGCCCGACCGTGAGGCCGAGCAGGCCGATGATCCAGGGCAGGAGGAAGAGGTACGCCGCCTTGTTGTCGGGGTACCGCTCCTTGACGCGCGGGCCGCCCTTGCGTCGTTTCGCGGCCATAGTGCGCAGCTCACCGAGACTGCTCATGAGGACTCCTAGCCTTTCGTGACCGCGGGGGACGGGGCGCCGGGACGGGGAAAGCGGTTGCACGACTGCGTTGATTATGACCGCCGCCATGCGGCTCGTCAATCGTGTCGGGCCGAAAATTATCGGAACCTCTCAGAAAGTTCCATCGATCCGACATGCCTTGTCACCTGCGGTGATGGGAGCGCTTCGCTTTCGGGAGGCGTTGACAGTCGGCGCCTGCGATGATAATTTTTCGGAAAGCGGTTGCAACTTTCGGCTGCCCCGGCCCAGTCTCTCCGGCGACCGCCTCGGACGACCCCTCGCGCGTCCGGATCAATGGCAACACGGTGGCCTCCCCGCCACCGACGACCACGAAACGAGGCGCAATGACGCGTAGTACACGTTCGCGTGCCGCCATCGGATCCGTAGCCGCCGCAATGCTCGCCCTCGCCGGATGCTCCGGCTCGGGCGGCGGAGCGGGAGGCGAATACGACCCCGATGAAGCGATCGAGCTCGAGATCTCCTGGTGGGGCGACGACGACCGCGCCCGCCTCTTCGGCGAGGTCATCGACCTGTTCGAAGCGGAGTACCCCAACATCACCGTCGTCGAGACGCCCGTGGGCGCCCCCGACGACCTCTTCAACCGGCTCGCCACCGACTTCGCCGGAGGCGGCGGCACCGCCCCCGACGTCTTCGCGCTCGGCGGCGCCAAGCCGCAGGAGTACGGCGACCTCGGCGCCCTGCTCGACCTCTCGACCGTGAGCGAGCAGCTCGACTCCTCGGCCTACCCCGACTTCTCACTCACCAGCGCCATCGTCGACGACACCCTGTACGGCCTGCCGACCGGCGGCAACGCGACCGCCGCGTTCATCAACGCCGACATCTTCGAGCAGGCCGGCGTCCCCCTCCCCGAAGAGGGCTGGACGTGGGACGACCTCGTCGACGTCGCCGGACAGATCGGCGGCGCCGGCCTCACCAACGACGCCGGCAACCCGATCTACGGCATCGACCTGCGCATTCAGGACATCATGGGGACCTACGCCGCCCAGGTGAGCGAGGTCGGCATGTACGACTGGGACGGCAAGCTCGGCGTCGACGCCGACCAGATCGCCAGCTGGTACGAGATCGAGCAGCGGCTCAACGAGAACGGCGGCCTGCCCGACCCGTCGGTCGTCACCTCGAACTGGCAGCTCCCGCCCGACCAGCAGCCGTTCACCATCGGCCAGGCCGCGATCACCTTCGGGTACACCAACCTCATGACCGCCTACAGCGCCGCGGGCAACGTCCAGATGATGCTGCCGCCCACCGACACCGACCTGTCGGGCATCGCGCTGCTGCCCTCGGCGTACTGGTCGGTCAACGCCGCCACCGAGCACCCCGAGGCGGCGGCCATGCTCGTCGACTGGTTCCTGCACGAACCGGCCGCGGCCGAGCTCATCCTCGACACCCGCGGCGTGCCGTTCAACCCCGACACGCTCGCGGTCGTCTCGCCGCTGCTGGAGGGGCCCGCCCAGACCGCCGCCGATTACGTCGGCCGCGTCTTCGACGAGGGCGTAGTGGCCCCGCCGCAGCCCGCGGGCGGCTCGATCATGAACGAGCTGTCGCAGCGCATGGAGGCAGAAGTCCTGTTCGGACGCATGTCGACCGACGACGCCGCGGCCCAATGGATGGAGGAACTCGGGGCCGCGCTCGAAGAGTGACCCTGCCCGCATAGTCGTGGAGGCGGGCCGCGCACCGGGCCCGCCTCCATTCGCACCAGGAGGACCATGACGAAGGCGATCGAGAAGGCCCTGTCCCGGCTCCGCGCGGGCGATCCGGTCTCGCGAGCGGGTCTCGGCGGCACGGGCCTCGGCACCGAGCTCGCCGCCCAAGGCGTCGGCTTCGCCGCCGTCGGCGGGCCGATCGAGGAGCGCTGGCACCGGGCGCTCGCCGAACTCGCGCAGTGCGTGCGCCCGCTCGGCGGCGGCGCCCCGGTCCTCAACGAGGGCGGCGTCTACGCGGGCGCCTGGATCGAGAGCACCGGCACCGTCAACGCCGAGGCGCTCGCCCGCTTCGCGCCCGGCATCGCCCGCGACACCCACCTGCTGTTCGCCGAGCACCAACGGGACGACGGCATGATCCCGTACAAGGTCACCGACTCAGGGCCCGGATTCAGCCAGATCCAGATCGTCACGCCGCTCGCTCGCACGGTGTGGCACCACTACCGGCTCACCGGCCCGGACAGGTCCTTCCTGGACACGATGTACCGCGCGATGGCCCGCTACGACGACTGGCTCGCGCGGTACCGCGACACGCGCGGCACCGGTGGCGTCGAGGCGTTCTGCGCCTTCGACACCGGCCACGACCTCTCGCCGCGGTTCTGGTTCGCGCCCGAGCGCGCCTTCAGGGGCGACGCCCGGCGGTGCGACCCCGATTCGCCGATCCTGCCGTACGTGGCACCCGACCTCACCGCCAACGTCGCCTGCCAGCGGGCCTACCTCGCGCGGATCGCCGAGGAGCTCGGCGAGGACGGCGAACCGTGGCGGCGCAAGGCGGCCGCCTCGACCGAGGCGTTGTACGCCCAGTGCTTCGACGAGGCCGACGGGACCTTCTACGACCGCGACCGCTCCGGCGAGCACGTCCGGATCCAGTCCGACGTGCTGCTGCGGGTCCTGGCGTGCGAGATCGGCGACGGAGCGTTCTTCGAGCGGGCGCTGCGCGCCTACCTCATGAACACCCGCAAGTTCCTCTCCCACTACGGCTTCACCTCACTGGCGCTGGACGATCCGCGGTTCGACGCCGACGCCTCGCGCAACTCCTGGGGCGGGCCGGTCAACCTCCTCACGCTGCTGCGCGCGCCGCAGGCGTTCGAACACCACGGACACGTGGCCGAGCTCGCCGTGGCCACCGCGCCGGTCCTGGCCGCGATGACGATCGCCGACCGCTTCCCGCAGTGCCTCGATCCGTGGTCCGGCGCCGCCGGGTTCACCTCGGTGTACTCGCCGTCGATCCTGTGGTTCCTCGACGCGGTGGAGCGCGGCTTCGGCGTCCTGCCGCGGCCGGGCGGCGGGGTGTGGTTCACCGGGCTGCCGCCGACGCGGCTCGACCGCGGCGCCGCCGCGGCGGCGACCGCCTACGCGCGGCGCGTCGGCGGCGCCGATTACGAGCTCGCCGCCGACGACGAGCGCGTCGAGGTCCACCGCGACGGCGAGCTGCGGTACGCCTTCCCGCGCGGGTGGCGTATCGAGGCGGACGGGGCGGGGGAGCCGCGGGCGGTCGTCGGCATGAGCCCGGTGACCGTGAGCGGCGAGCTCGAGATTCACCGGGTGGGACTCGAACCCGCACTGCTCGCGCTGTCGGTGGCCGCCGACGAGCGGGTCGAACTCGACGCCGGTGGCCGGGTCGCCGGCCGGTCGGCGGCGGTGTTCGTGCCGCCGGCCGCCTGACTCCGCTCTGGCTCGGCTCAGCGCAGCGCGAGGCCGCCGGGGACCTCCTCGACCTCGATGAATTGGGCCCGCTCCTCGGGGGTCTCGTTCGGATGGTGCAGCGTGAGCAGCAGGTGTCCGTCCGGGCCGGTGAAGAGCATGCCGTGCCCGCCGTCCCTCGGCCACAGCGCCGCGTCCGCCTGCCGCCACGGGCCGCGGACGCCGCCGCTCTCGGAGGTCGCGACGCCGAGCGCGTAGCCGTCCTCGCCCATGCTCGACCAGAGCATCAGCAGGCGGCCGTCCGCGGTGCGGTGCAGGAACGGCCCGTCCGTCACGTACGCGGTGGGGCCGGGCCGGTCGAGCGGGCGCGACCACGGCGCCTCCGAGGCGGTGAAGAGCAGCAGCGGCTCGCCGACCGTGCCGCGCAGGTCCGGGGTCAGCCGCACCGCGCGGATCTCGCCGTCGCCGACGTCCTTCCACTCGTGGCAGAACACCATGTAGGGCGTGCCGTCCTCGCCATTGCCGTCTCCAACATAGAGCGTGCCGTCGAGGCACTCCCAGTCCGGCGGGGTGAGCGGGCCGTCCGACCATGGGACGTAGGGGCCTTCGGCGCGCTCGGCGCGCAGCACCTGCGTCCCTCGGCGGCGCCCTTCGGCCGTGAAGGTCGCGAACATGTAGAAGGCGCCGCCGTGGCGGTGCACCTCGGGGGCCCAGTACTGGGTGTGCGACCAGAAGTCCGCCTCGGGGCGGAACGCCGGGATCGGGCCGTGCCACTCGGCGAGGTCGGTGCTCCAGTACGTGTCGAAGCCGGTGGCGGGGCCGCGCCAGATGTTCGGGTCGGTGCTGCCGAACAGGTGGAAGCGGCCTTCCTCTGGCACGTGGAGCACGAACGGGTCGCGGATCTGGATCTCGTCCAAGGCGGGCATGCGGCGGCCTCCATAGCTGCGTCATGAGCAAGCGTATTTATATATTGAAAATGTTGACTTTCGTGTTCATCTGTGGATAGTATGGCGGATATTCGTACACATCCCCTCTAGGAGCGGCAATGCTTCGTGTACTCCCTCGGCCCATCGGTGTCGCAATGCATCCGCACGGCGCGAGCCCTTGGACTTGTTATCGATCACACGAACGCATGTCGGCGGCGCGCTCCTCGCACGGGTGCCGTGACGCCCCCGTTCTCGGCGCTGATCGCCGCGCGTCCCTCGCGCGGCGCGGTGACCGACGACGGTGCCCGGCGAACCGACGCCGCCGCGCGCGAATGTACCGATGTTAGCGATCACCATTCCCTCGGCTCAACTCCCGCAGCACGAATCCAGACCCGTACCCCACGAAAGGAGACCGCCATGAGACGAGGTTCCCTGGCGGCGCTCGCGGCCGTCCTCGGCCTGACGCTGGCACTGGTCGGCGCGGCACCGGCCGCTGCCGACCACCACCTGACCGACGGCGCGTCGGTCAACCTGATCGACCGGCACTCGGGCAGATGCGCCGACGTGATCAGCCAGTCCACCGCCGACGAGGCCGAAGTCGGCCAATACGACTGCAACGGCGGCCTGAACCAGCTGTGGCGCCTGCGCGACCTCGGCAACGGCTACGTCCAGCTCGCCGCCCGCCACTCCGGCAAGTGCCTCGACGTCACCGGCGCCTCCGGCGACGACGGCGCCCAGATCATCCAGTGGCCGTGTTCGAGCGGCGAGAACCAGCAGTGGCGCTTCCAGGACACCGGCGACGGCTACGTCCAGCTCGTCGCCCGCCACTCCGGCAAGTGCCTCGACGTGCGGGACGGCTCGACCGCCAACGGCGCGCGGCTGGAGCAGCGGACGTGCGGCAGCGCCCAGAGCCAGCAGTGGGAGCTGAGCCTCGTGTCCAATCCGGCCCTGCCCGGCTTGTTCGCCGACCCGAACATCACGGTCTTCGACGGCACGTATTACCTCTACCCGACCACGGACGGCTTCGCCGGATGGTCCGGCACCCAGTTCCACGCGTTCTCCTCCACCGACCTGGTCCACTGGACCGACCACGGCGTGGTTCTCGACGTGGACGCCGACATCTCCTGGGCCGACAACAGCGCTTGGGCGCCCACGATCGCCGAGAAGGACGGCAGGTACTACTTCTACTTCTCGGCCGGGCGCGCCAGCGGTGACACGAGCAAGCATCTGGGCGTGGCCGTCGCCGACTCGCCCACCGGCCCGTTCCACGACGCCCTCGGCCACCCGCTCGTCTCCGCGGGCGCCTACGGCGGCCAGGCGATCGACCCGGCCGTGTTCACCGACGACGACGGGCGGTCCTATCTGTACTGGGGTCAGGGCGCCTCGCACCAGGTGCCGCTGAACGACGACATGACCTCCTTCGACGCCTCACAGGTGCGCACCTACGACCCGAGCGGCTACAACGAGGGCAGCTTCGTGATCGAACGCGGCGGCACCTACTACTTCATGTGGTCGGAGAACGACACGCGGAGCGAGGACTACCGGGTCGCCTACGCCACCGGCTCCTCGCCCACCGGGCCGTGGAGCGGCCGCGCCGGCGTGATCCTCCAAAAAGACCTGTCGCAGGGCATCAAGGGCACCGGGCACCACTCGGTCGTCCAGGTCCCCGGCACCGACGAGTGGTACATCGCCTACCACCGCTTCGCGATCCCCGACGGCGACGGCACCCACCGCGAGACCATGATCGACCGCCTGTACTTCAACGCCGACGGCTCCATCAGGCCGGTCGTGCCGACCCTCGACGGCGTCGACCCCCTCTGACGACCGCCTCCCGACTCGAAGAAAGGCACCGCGATGCCCTCACGGCGAACCGTCCCGGCGACCGCCCGCACCTCGGCCGTCGCCGCCCTCCCGCCGGGGCCGCCTACGCCCGGAGCCGCTCCGGCTACCTGATGGCCCACTTCATCGGCGAAGGCACCGACGGCGAGCGGATCTACCTGTCCGGCCCGGGCGACGGCCTGCGCTGGAACGATTGGAACGACGGCGGCCTGGTCCTGCGCTCCACGATCGGCACGCAAGCGGCACGGCTCGATCCTCGACCTGACCGCCGCCGCGGAGTCCCGCGTGCTCGACCGCCGCCAGAGCACCGAGACCAACCGCATCCAGTCCCACGACCACCCCGACCGCCACCTCCGCCACTACGCCTTCGAGCTGCGCATCGACCCGATCGGCACCGACACCGAACGCGCCGACGCCACGTTCCGCGTCACCAACTGACCTTCCTCGGTTCCCGCCGGCGCCCGCCCGGACTCCCACCGGGCGGGCGCCGGCACTCCTGGAACCGGTCTCGGTGCGGCACCGGGGCGCCCGAAACTGCGTAGTCTGGGCCCATGGCACAGCAGCGAGCGCAGCAGACCGCCGGGACCGAGCATTCCACCAAGGGCGCCTACGTCTCCGGCGAGGAGTTCACCAGGGACACCAACTACATCGAGGACCGCGTCGTGGCCGATGTGGAGGCCGTCCGGTCCGCACCGGCCGAACCGCCCTCCAAGATCGGCGACCCGCGGATGGCCGGCCTCACCGAGGGCGCGCGGGCGTGGCCGGTCGAGCCCGACCGGTACCGGCTCGTGGCCGCCCGCGCCTGCCCGTGGGCGCACCGCTCGATCATCATCCGCCGCCTGCTCGGCCTCGAAGGCGTCATCTCGCTGGCCACGCCGGGGCCGGTGCACGACGTCCGGTCCTGGACGTTCGACCTCAGTGAGGACGGGCGCGACCCGGTGCTCGGCACCGAGCGGCTGCAGGAGCACTACTTCGAGCGCTTCCCGGACTACCCGCGGGGCATCACCGTGCCCGCGCTGGTGGACGTCCCCTCCGGAGCGGTGGTCACCAACGACTACCCGCAGCTGACCTTCGACCTCTCCACCCAGTGGGCCGCCTACCACCGGGACGGGGCGCCGGACCTGATCCCCGGCGGGCTGACCGACGACATGCTCCCGGTGATCGAGCGGGTCTACACCGAGGTCAACAACGGCGTGTACCGGGCGGGCTTCGCCGGTTCCCAGCGGGCCTACGAACGGGCCTACGAGCGGCTGTTCGCCGCGCTCGACTGGCTGGAGGAGCGCCTGGCCGACCGCCGCTATCTCATGGGCGAGACGATCACCGAGGCCGACGTCCGGCTGTTCACCACGCTGGTGCGGTTCGACCCGGTCTACCACGGGCACTTCAAGTGCAACCGGAACAAGCTCACCGAGATGCCGAACCTGTGGGGCTACGCGCGGGACCTGTTCCAGACGCCCGGCTTCGGCGACACTGTGGACTTCGACCAGATCAAGCGCCACTACTACGTGGTGCACGAGGACCTCAACCCGACGCAGATCGTGCCCGCCGGACCGGCTCTGGAGAACTGGCTCACCGAGCACGGCCGCGAGCGGCTCGGCGGCACCCCGTTCGGCGACGGCACCGCCCCGGGCCCGATCGCCCCCGACGAACGCCCGCCGGGAGCGAACCCGCTCCACTGACACCCGTGGGCCGGGGACGTCATCTGCCGCCCCGGCCCGCGAACGCCGCGGTGCTGCTACGCCTCGATCAGCCGCTCGCTCAGCTCCCACAGCCGCCGCGCCGACTCCGGGTCGACGGCGTGGGGCACCACATTGGACGACATGATGTGCTCGGAGCCGAAGTCGAGGTTCCCCGCGGCCTCGTCCAGCGGCGAGACGTCGTTGTCCTTGAGGTAGACGCCGCCGATGCCGACCAGCAGCGGGCTCGTCGCGGCGAACACGCTGGTGCTCGCCCCCTGCTGCGGGGTCTTCAACTCGCGCTCGGGATCGAGGACCGGGTTGCCGGACTCGTCGATCAGCCCCATCGCCAGCAGCTGCTCGTCGGTCAGCCAGGGCGCCCGCTCCTCGCCCTCGGCCTGCCACGGGCCCAGGCTCGTGGACGAGACGATGCCCGGGTGCACGGCGTAGCCGCGGATGCCCTCGTCGGCCCACCGCCGGTCCAGCTCGACGGCGAACAGGACGTTGGCGGTCTTGGACTGGCCGTAGCCGAGCATGCCCATGTCGTCGTAGCCCTCGGCGAAGTGCGGGTCGTCCCACCGGATGTCGGACAGGCGGTGGCCGCCGGAGGTCATGGTGACGACGCGGGCGCCGTGCGCGGCGCGCAGCGCGGGCAGCAGGCCCAGCGTCAGCTGAAAGTGGCCCAGGTGGTTGATCGCGAACTGCGACTCGTAGCCGCGGGCGTCCCGGACCAGGGCGCCGCCCATGATGCCGGCGTTGTTGACGAGGATGTGGAGCGGGCGCCCGGAGGCGACGTACCGGGCGGCGAAGGCGTCGATCGAGGCCGGGTCGAGCAGGTCCAACTGTCCCGTCTCGACGCGCTCGATCCCGGCCAGCTCGGCCGCGGCGCTGTCGGGATTGCGGGCGGCCACGGTGACCGAGGCGCCCGCCCCGGCCAGGGCGCGGGCGGTCTCCAGGCCGAGCCCGCGGTGGCCGCCGGTGACGACGACGTTCTTGCCGGTCAGGTCGATGCCCGCGATGACCTCCGCGGTGGTCGAGGCGGCGGTGAATCCGGATCCGATTGGGTGCTGTTGCTGTGTCATGGCACCAGTCTGCGCCCGGATCGCCGTACTTAGAATAATTGCCAGTCCGTATTTCTTGCTCTAGAGTACGGGCATGGTCGGTGATCATCTGTCGAAAGTGCTGGAGCTGGTCGAGGTCCGCGGCGTGGTGTCGGGTGGGTTCGCGGTGCGGGGCCCGTGGGTGTCGCGCGCCGTCATCGACGACCCGATGAAGTTCCTCGCGCTGGTGTCGGGCCGGGCCCGCCTGACCGCCGACGGCCTCGACGCCCCGATGGAGCTCGGGCCGGGCGACGTCGCGATCCTGAACAACCGGTCGCGAGTGGAGCTCGAAGGCGGCGAGGGCGACGGACCGCGGCGCGAGGTCGTTCCGCATGAGGCGTTCGCGGCCGAGCTGTTCGAGGGCGCCGACCGCCGCACCGACGCCGTGCTCATCGGCGGTCACGCCGAGCTCAACCCGGCCGGTCGGGCCCTGCTGTCGCGGGCGCTGCCGCCGGTGGCGCACGTGCGGGCCTCGGCCGCGGAGGCGAACCATCTCCAGGGCCTCCTCGACCGGCTGTTCGAGGAGGCGGCCGGGAGCCGGATGGGCTCGGCGTTCGCGATCCGCCAGTACGGGCAGCTGCTGCTGCTCGAGGTGCTGCGCGCCTATGCGGGCCAGGCCGAACTGCCGCCCGGCTGGCTGCGGGTGCTGACCGACGAGCGGCTGCGCCCGGCGCTCGGCCTCATGCACGCCGAGCCGGGAAGGGCGTGGGGCCTGGAGGCGCTGGCGCGGGCCGCGGCGATGTCGCGGACCTCGTTCGCCGAGCGCTTCCGGACCGTGGCGGGGGTGCCGCCGCTGACCTACCTCAACCGGTGGCGGATGCTGCTGGCGCAGCAGGCGCTGCGCGACGCCGACGTCCGCGTCGGGTCGCTGGCGTCCGAGCTCGGCTACGGCTCGGAGAGCGCCTTCAGCACCGCGTTCAAACGCGAGGTGGGGGAGTCGCCGCTGCGCTACCGGCTGCGGATGCGGGGGGAGTCGACTCGCCCGGCCTCCGCGGACGCGGACCGCCCGCTGATCGATGCGGACGCCTAGGGTCTGTCCCGTGGATCAGAACGGGCGTTGTCCGGCCCGTTCGGCCCGCCCGTCGCCCGTCGCCACCCGAGATCGCTCAGTATGAAGGCTGCGTTGCGGGGCTCCCAGATGCAACACCGGTATCTGGGAGCCCCTCCGCATTCTCGGGGGCGCCGATTTACGGCTCGCAAGCTTCGCCGAGGGGCTTGCGAGCCGTAAATCGGCGCCGCGAGCGAACAAACGGACTCGGATACCGCCTCGCCGGGAGTTCCCGAACAGACCCTGGAGGAAGGCTTGAGAGCGTTCGTACCATGTACTACAATGGACTGTTTTCGACGATACTCCAATTTGTTGCACGGCGTGGGCAATGGTCCTTCCGTTGGTAAGCAGTGGCATAAGAAGGTCACCGGCATTTCTTAGGGCCATCGGTGTTCCGGTTCGTCTCACCGGGGCCTTTTCTCATGCCCGCTGACTCGCCTGACCGGCGCCCTTGAGGCTCTGGATGACGGGATTCGTCTCGATATGCCGGATCGCCGGGATCGAACCGAGGCGCCCGTCGATGTAGTCGTACAGCGCGTGGGTGTCGCGGCATATCACCATGGCCAGCAGGTTCGTCGCCCCCGTGGTGGCGGCGACGAAGGCGACCTCCGGATGGTCGGCTATGGACTGCCCGACCGCGGCCAGCTCCGAGGGCGGCACCTGGAGCCACAGCACCGCGCGGGTCAGGAAGCCCAGCGGCGCGGGATCGATGTCGACATCGAAGTAGAGCGCGCCCGAGCGGCGCAGCTCGGTGAGCCTGCGGCGGCAGGTCGACTCCGACCAGCCCGTGGCGCGGGCGAGCTCGCCGTACCCGGCGCGGCCGTCCCGGTTGAGCGCGGCGACCAGCGGCCGGTCGGCCGGGTCGAACGGCACCGGCTCCGCCGCCCCGTCGACCTCCACCCGCAGCGCCGCCGCCCGCTCCTCGTCGAGCGCCTCGACCAGCGCGGGGAACTGCGTCTCGCCGCCGAAGTACATGTGCAGCAGGGCATGAGCGCTGAACCCGATGACGCGCGAGGTGCGCGGCAGCTTGTGCAGCAGCAACTGATCGCGGTGGCTGTCGCTGCGCGCCTGGACGACGCAGTTGATCTCGCCGCCGCCCGAGACGAGCTGGACCCAGAACGTGTCCGGCCGGTCGGCGAGGGCCCGGGCGACCTGCGCGGCGGCGTCGGGCGTGGCCTGGATGCGGATGTACCAGCGGGTCTCGCCGATCCGCCACGGGTCGACCTGCCCGACGACCTTGACGACCCCGGCCGCGCGGAGCCTGCGGTAGCGGCGGGCCGCGGTCTGGTCGGAGACGCCGATGGCCTCGCCGATGCGGTTGAACGGGGCGCGGCCGTCGATCTCGAGCGCCGCGATCAGGCTGCGGTCGACCTCATCGATGGAATCCATCACCAGATCGTAATAGATGTCGATATCCTCCGAATATCTTCTTCCAGTAGCGCCATCCGCCGCCGCTGGAGGACGCTCGCAGGGCGTGGAAGGAGATTCGGAATGCGCAAATGGTGGCCGCTCACGGCGGTCTGTCTCGGAGCGTTCATGCTCCTGGTCGACGTCACCATCGTGGTCGTCGCCCTGCCCGACATGGGCGAGGACCTGGAGGCCGACTTCACCGGCCTGCAATGGGTGATCGACGGCTACGCCCTCGCCCTGGCGGCGCTGCTGCTCACCATCGGCAGCCTCGCCGACCGGTGGGGGCTCAAGCGGACCTACCTGGTGGGCCTCGCCGCGTTCACCGCGGCCTCGCTCTCCTGCGGGCTGGCGACCAGTGCGGGAGCCCTGGTGGCCGCCCGCGCCGCCCAGGGCGCGGCCGCGGCGGCGATGTTCGCCTCGGCCATGGCGCTGCTCAACATCGCCTACCGAGGCAAGGACCGGGCGGTGGCGTTCGGGGTGTGGGGCGCGGTCAACGGCGCCGCCGCCGCGGCGGGCCCGGTGCTGGGCGGCCTGCTCACCGACCACTTCGGCTGGCAGGCGATCTTCCTGGTCAACATCCCGATCGGCGTCATCGCGATCGCCTTGAGCGCCAAAGTGCTGCGTGAATCGCGGCACGCCGGGGCGGGCCGCTTCGACACCGCCGGGGCGGCGCTCTTCACCGCATGGGCGGTGCTGACCACGTACGCGCTGATCCACGCCGGGGAGCACGGCTGGACCGACGGCGGCACGCTGGTGCCCGCACTGGCCGGATCGGTGGCCCTGATCGCCTTCGTCCTCGTCGAGCGCCGCCGCCGGGCCCCGATGCTCGACCTGCGGCTGTTCGCCCGCCCGGCCTTCACCGGCGCCATGGTGGCCGCGCTGCTGGTGTCGATCGCCGCCTTCGCGTACACCATCTACACCTCCCTCTGGCTGCAAGGGAGCCTCGGGCTCGACCCGGTCGACGCGGGCCTGGCGATGCTGCCGATGAGCGGGGCCGCGCTGGTCACCTCGGCGGCGCTCGCGCGCCCGCTCCACAAGGTCCCGCCGTGGACGAGCATCGGCGCGGGGCTGGCGCTCATAGGCGCGGGCGGCCTCCTGCAATCGGGTCTGGACGCCGACTCCTCGTGGACCTCGCTCACGCTCGGCCTCACCGTGACCGGCCTCGGCGTCGGCCTGTGCCTGCCGGTGCTCAACGCCGCGGCCATGTCGGCCGTGCCGCCCGAGCGCGGCGGCATGGCCTCAGGGGCGCTCAACACCGCCCGCCAGATCGGCATGGCCCTCGGCATCGCCGCCTTGGGCACCGTCTTCACCGACGGCCTCGCGGGCGGCTCCTTCGCCGAGCCTGGCACCGTGGCGACGGCCCTGAACCGCACCATGGTCACGGCCGGAGCGGTCGGCCTGGCCGGAGCGGTCCTCACCGCCGTCCTCATCTCCCGGCGGCCCAAGACCCCCGCCTCCCAAGCCGGGAATCAGTCCCACCAGACGCGGAACTCGGTGGGCAGCAGCTGAAGCGAGCGCAGCTCGGCGGCCAGATGGGGCGCGGCCGCCCCGATCGGCTCGCCGTCCACCAGCGGAGCGGAGCTGTAGATCTTGCGCAGCGCGAAGTCCCACCCCGAAGACCGATCCGCAGCGACGGCGACGTGCAGCCGGTGCGGCTCGTAGCGGACCATCGCGCTCTCCTCCCTTGTGGCGGAACAGGACTCGAACGCGGCCCACAGTTGCGGGTCGGTCATCCGCGCGAGCCGGTCGGGGGCGAGGGCCTCCTCGTCGAGCAGACGGCGACCCAGACGCCGGACCACCGAGATCGGCCCCACGTTGTCCCACGAGGTGTGCAGCCGCGCCTCGGCGCGGACGAGGCCGACGAGGACCTCGGCGGCCGCGCGGTCGGCCGTCACCGCGTCGCCCTCGATGCCGAGCCGGCCCAGCAGGGCGACCGGATCGGCATCGAGCCGCCCGGCGGAGCGCCCACTGCGCACGAAGGAGTCGAGATGGTCGAGATTGAGCAGCCCGGCCCGACCGGTCAACGGCGACCGCCCGTCCAGCACCGCGGCGACGTCATCGGCCCTGATCCCGTGCCGCCGCAGCACCTCGCGGAGCGGATCGGCGTGCAGCAGCCGCACGCCGATCCGGTGGTGGTCGAGCCCGGCGATGCCCTCCAGCGTGTGGCTCAGGGGCAGGTGGCCGATGTCGTGCAGCAGCGCCGCGACGCGGAGGAGCTCGTCCTCGGCCCGGAAATGCGCCACCAGCGAGAGCACCCCGAGCGTGTGCTCGAGCCTGGAGTACGACTGCAACGTGCTGACGGCCGAAGCGCCGCCGTGCGCCACGAAATGCAGTCGCCGCACCGGCTCAGTCCGCAAGAGGTCCACTTCCACAGGAGACAGGCGGACCGGCACCCGCCACAGCGGATCGGTGAACACCTCGCCCAGACCCACCACATTGGTGGGAACGGGCCCCGCGACGCCGTCCGGCAAGCCCCGCACCGGACCCTGATCAACACGACGACTCACCGATCCACCCTATGGCACACCACCGGCGCCGGGAAGCCGGGAACGCGAGGCGTCCCCGCCATCTGTGCAGTAACCGTGCCGTTACCGTGCACGCGTGGTTCAGATTCATGGGCAGAACAACCGAACCACTCGGATTGGAGTGCTCATGAGCATCTCGAAATGGCGGCGGACGCTGCGTGTCGCGGCGGCGGTGCCCGCGGCGGTGATCACCCTGGCGGTCGCCGCCTCCCCGGCCGGAGCCGGCGGGCTGTCGACCCAGGACACCTGCTCGCGCGGCGAAGTCTGCGTGTACGACGACCAGAAGGGGCTGATCGCCAGCAGCTACGGCGACCTCTGGGGCACCTACGGGCCGATGCTGGCCGGAGGCACCATCCGCAACAACGGGACCTACTATCCCGGAGCCGACCACATCGAGTACACCGTGGTCCGCAGAGACGGCTCCACGTACGACGTCTGCCTGCACTACCCCGGCGACGACACGCCGACGAGCGGCTCGGTCCCGATCAAGGGCAGCGCCAGGGACATCCACTGGATCGACGCCTGCTAGCGGATTCGGTCCGTGCACGAATCGTGCCGGACGCATGCCTCACGGGCGGATCCTGGTGCGGAGCCGGGGCTCACCGTCCCGGCGGAATCGAGTGATGGAGTGTGCAAGATGGATAAGGCGCGCAAACTGACGGCGGCGGTGTTCGTCGGGCTGATCCTCGCGGTCTCGGGGGCCTCGGCCGCCTCGGCGGCGGACGGCTTCGAGCCCGACGGGTACTGCCCGCCCGAATGGTGCGACCTGCTCTAGGTCAGGCTTGGCGGGGGAACGCCTCGCGTTCCCCCGTCAAGGCCCGCCAGCAGCTCCTCGACTCGCGGCGCGTCGGGCACGCCGATGTGGGTGAAGAGGCCCAGCGCCTCCTTCGCCTTCGCCCTGGCGGCGTCGACCTCGCCGATCATCAGGTGGCCGCGCGCCGCCGCCTCCAGACCGCGGCCGTGCCACAGGGGCACCCGGCGCTCGGCGAAGATCCCGCAGGCGCGGTCGGCGTGCGCGATGGCGGCGGGCGCGTCACCCGCCGCGATGCAGACCTCGGCGGCGACGACCAGCGCCCCGGTGAAGGTGCGCATGCCGCCGACGGACTCGGCCTCGTCGATCATCGCCAGCACCTCGCCGAGCCCGCCGCGGGGATCGCCCTCCAGACTCCTCGCCCAGCCGAGATCGCAGCGCGCGTTGCGGACCGCCCACTGGTCCTCGATGCTCTCGGCCAGATCGAGTGCCGAGCGGAGATGCCGCCGTGCGCGCCGGAGTTCGCCCAGGTCGAGGCAGAGCTTGCCGAGTTCGAGGTGGGCCATCGCCTGCTTGCGGCGCGAACCGGTCGCCACGGCCTTGCGCAGCGCGACGACGAACGTCTCCTCCGCCTCGGCGAGGCGGCCGGTGTCGTGGAAGACCCGCGCCAGCCCCAGATGCACGGGGTAGTTGTGCGAGGTCTCCTCATCGGCACTTCTGGCGAACGCGAAGTCCCGCTCGGCCTCCGCGTACCGGCCCAGGACGCGGTGGACGGCGCCGAGATTCCCGGCGCGGTTGTACCGGTGATGGGCGTGCCCGGTGCGCTCGGCGGCCGCGAGGGCCTCGCGCAGCAGTGGTTCCGCTTCGTATTCGCGACCCTGCGACATGAGGGAGACCGCCAGCATGCTCCGGACGGTCCCGCTCTCGTCGCCGCTCTCCAGGCGGCCGATGAGCCCGACCGCGGCGCGGGTGTGCGATTCGCTCGTCTTGAAATCAGTGCGGGCGCCCGCGACGACGCCGAGGAAGCCGTGCATCCGCACCATGCCCTCGACATCGCGGTGCTCCTCGACGACCGCCAGTGCCGCTCGGCCCAGCTCGTCCAGCACCGCCAGGCTCTCACTCCCGTTGACATGCGGGCGGAGCGCGTCGGTGAGCCGCCAGATCCTCGGGTGCCCCGCCCAGCGGCGGCAGGCGTCGACGACGTTGGCGAACTCCTCGGTCCGGCGGTGCAGGTGATGCCACTCGATGCACCGGTCGACCACCTGCGCGCGGTCCTGCTCGCGCAGCAGCGCCTTCTGGCGCTGGTCCACATACAGCCGCATCAGGTCGTGGAACCGGTAGCGGCCGGGCCGGTGGTGTTCGAGCAGATGGCCGTTCACCAGTTCCGCGAGCGCTCGTTCGATCGGCTCCTCGGCGCCGCCGACCTCGGTCAGCAGGTCGGCCGCGAAATCCTCGCCGGGGAGGACGCCGAGCCGGCACGCGAATGTCCGCGCCCGGTCGCTGAGCGCCGCGAAGGAGCGGTCGAACGCGGCCGCCACCGCCGCCTCGGGGTCGTCCTCGACCGACAGCAGCGCGAGCCGCCGGTCGTCCTCGGCGAGCGCGGAGGCGTACGCGGCCGCCGTGTCGTGCGGCCGCGCCGCCAGGTTCGCGGCGGCCACGCGCAGCGCCAGCGGGTGCCGCCCGCACAGTTCGGCGATCCGCCGCCCCGAGGCCCGATCCCGGGCCAGCCGCTCGTCGTCGACGATGGACGCCAGGAGGTCGACCGCCCGGCCGAGCGGCAGCACGTCGAGGTCGACCGTCCGCACCCCGTGCGAGGCGGTCAGTCCCGGCAGGAGGTGGCGGCCGGTCGCGATCGCCACCGTCCGCCTCCCGCCCGGCAGCAGGGGACGGAGCTGCGCGGCGGTGCGGGCGTTGTCCAGGATCACCAGGAGGTCCCGGTCGGCCAGCAGCGACCGGTACAGGGCCGCCGCGTCGGCGAGGTCCGTCGGGATGCCTTCGCGGGGAAGGCCGAGCGCGCGGAGCATCGAGTGCAGCGCCTCGATCGGCGGCACCGGTCGGTCGAGGTCGTAGCCGCGCAGGTTGACGTACAGCTGGCCGTCGCCGAACCGCTCGCGCCGCAAATGTCCCCAGTGGACCACCAGAGCGGTCTTGCCGACCCCGCCCGCCCCGGTCACCAGCGCCGCGCCCGTCTCGTCGAGCAGCGCGTCGAGCGCGGCCAGCTCCGCGTCGCGCCCCGTGAACGGGACGGCGTCGGCGGGCAGCTGCGCCGGGACGGGAGGCGCGGGCGGCCGCGGGGAGCGCGAAGGGGGCGGCGGCGTCTCGCCGCGCAGGATCTGCAGGTGCAGCTCCCGCAGCGCCGTCTCGGGTTCGAGCCCGAGCTCCTCGTCCAGGCGGGCGCGCAGCCCGACATAGGTCTCCAGCGCCTCGGCGGTGCGCCCGCTCTGGTGCAGGGCGAGCATGAGCCGCCCGGCGGCGCGCTGCCGGTACGGTTCCTCGGCCAGCAGCGCCCGAGCGCGTTCGATCGCCGTGTCGCGCAGGCCGAGCGCGAGTTCGACCTCGATCAACCGCTCGGTCGCGGCCAGGCGCGCCTCGTCCAGGCGCGTCGTGGCCGAGGCGATGAGGACGCCGTCCAAGCCGGCCAGGGCCGGGCCGTGCCAGCGGTCGAGCGCCCCGGCCAGGAGCTCGCGGGCCGGTTCGGCCCTCCCCGCGTCCCAGTGGGCGCCGGCCTCGGCCACCTCGCGGGTGAAGTGGTGCCAGTCGAGGTCGTCGGCGGCGATCCGGTAGGACTCGCCCGACCGCTCGATCGGGTCGCGGCCGAGCGCGGCCAGGCGCCGCCGCAGCGCGGCGAGGGTGTTCTGGACCTGCCGCCGCGCGCTGCCGGGAGGCTCGTCGTCCCACAGGGCGTCGACGAACCGGTGCAGCGGGACCGTCTTCCCCGCCTCGAGCAGCAGCAGCGCCAGTGCCGCCGTCTGCTTCGCGCCCGCGATGCGGACCGGCGCGCCCTCGTGGCGGACCTCGAGCGGCCCGAGGATCCGAAACTGCATGCGACCTCGTATCACTGATGAGTTTCCCCCGGTGGCAAGAACCATCAGCGTATCGAAGCCGCGCGTGCCGCGGGGGACGCCGAATCGGGAGGAGCGCGCGGCCGGGCTGCGCTCTTCGCGGTGCCCGGGGGACAATCACTGCTATGGCTCGACGTTCTTCCCGGCGCCCGCGGCGCGCTCCCGTGCACGACTGCCCGTGCGGCAGCGGACGAACCTACGGCGCCTGCTGCGGGCGGCTGCACGCCGGGACGGCCGGGGCCGAGACCGCCGAGGCCCTGATGCGTTCGCGCTACAGCGCGTTCGCGCTCGGCGATACGGCCTACCTGCTGCGCACCTGGCACCCCGACACCCGACCGGCCCGGCTCGACCTCGCCGGCGAACGACGCTGGACGGGACTGGAGATCGTCGAGACGAGTGGCGGCACCGCCTTCCACTCCAGCGGCACCGTGGCCTTCCGCGCGCACTACCGCGACCCCGAAGGCCCCGGCGTGCAGGAGGAGACCAGCGAGTTCCTCCGCATCGAAGGAGCCTGGCACTACCGCTGAAACCACCCCCGCCAGACAGGAGCACCCCTCATGAAAGCCGTCATCCAAGACCGATACGGGACGGCCGACGTCGTCACCGTCGGTGAACTCCCCGAGCCGGTCCCCGCGGACGACGAGGTCCTGATCAAGGTCCGCGCCGCCTCCCTCAACGGATCCGACCGCGAGCACCTGGTCGGACAGCCCTTCTACGCGCGCCTGGCCGGGCTGCGGCGCCCGCGCGACCCCGTGCCGGGATCGGACGTCGCCGGAACCGTGGCGGCGGTGGGCCGCTCGGTGACTGAGTACGCGCCGGGCGACGAGGTGTTCGGCGAACTCGCCGGATACCGCGGCGCCCTCGCCGAATACGTCGCGACCCCGCCGCGCCTGCTGGCCCGCAAGCCGCCCGAGATGTCCTTCCTGAACGCCGCCGTGATCCCGCAGGCCGGCTGCATCGCGTTTCGCGCCACGCGCGGCCTGCGGCCGGGCGACCGCGTGCTGGTCAACGGCGCCGGGGGAGCGGGCGGCGCGCTCGTGGTCGGCCTCGCCAAGCACTTCGGCGCCACCGTGACCGCCGTCGACCGCGCGGACAAGAAGGACTACCTGCGCGACCTCGGCGCCGACGACGCGATCGCCTTCGAGGAACAGGACTGGGCCGACCACCGCGACCGCTACGACCGCGTCGTGGACCTCGTCGCGCAGCGCCCGCCGCACCGCGTGCACCAGGCACTGCGCCCCGGCGGCACCTACTTCGTCGTCGGCGGGCACACCCGCGTGCTGCTCGCGACGCTCGCCGCCGGACCGCCGATCCGGTGGCGCACCGGGAAACACGTCAAGGTGCTGGTGGTGCCGCAGTCGCGCGACGACCTGGAGGCGGTCACCGCCCTCATCGTCGACGGCGCCGCCGCCCCGGTGATCGACCGCGTCTATCCCCTGGGGGAGGCGGCCGCGGCGTTCGCGCGGCTCGCCTCCGGCGACAACCGGGGCAAGATCGCCGTCGAGATGCCGTTATCGCCATAGCGCCCGGGCTCACTCGCCGAGCCACCCGCCGCCGACGGCCACGACGCCGGTCGCCGAGTGCGGGCTGTACCGCGCCACGACGCCGAGTTCGAGCTCGCCGAACCGGTCCGCGAGGCGTTCGGCCCGCACCCGCTCCGACCCCGTCGCCTCGGCGGCGGTGCGGCGGAACCCGTCCACGCCGTCCGTGGGGAGACCGAGCTGCTCGAGCGCCGACCGATAGGTGTCCGCAGTGTCATCGAGCGGCATGGTGCCCGTCTTCAGATCGACGCCGACCGGCGCCCCGTCCTCGCTGAGGATCGAGCTGAAGGCGATGTAGCGGGTCCGCAACCGCAGCGCCGCGCCGCCGTGCAGCCGCAGCTCCACCGGGCGCGGGGGCCGGGTCTCGAAGACCGAGGTGTCGCCGTCCGTGATGCCGACCTCGGCCGCGGTCGGCCGGTCCCTGAGGTCCCACACCTCGACGCCGTCGACCTCCTCGGCCCCGCTCGGCAGGTCCAGCTCGTCATCATCGCTCGACACGGTGATCTCGCATCCGGTCGCGATCGGCAGGACCGCCCCGAGCGCGCACGCGAGGAAGCGGCGTCGGATCATGGCCCTCCCTTCGTCGGCGTTCCCTCCGATGATGGCACCGCCGGACCAGCGCGCGGCGGCACAGGCACGTGGCGGCACAGGCGCATGGCGGCGGCGTCCTACGATGCCTGACAGGACCCACCGGCGAGGAGGAGCGGACATGAGCGCGAGACGGCCCTCGACGCGGCGGGGCCTCCTCATCGGCCTCGCGATCGGCGTCGGCGGCACACTCGTCCTGGCGCTCGTGGCCCTGCTGGTCCTCGGCGTGCTCAGCGGGCACGCCTCCTCCGACCACGCCGTCCCCATCGACGGCGAGCACGTGTCCGTGGAGGTGACGGTCCCCAGCGACCTCGCCATCGACGAGGTCGCGGCGCACCCCGCCACCGGCTTCGACCCCGACTGCCGCGGCGTCCGGTACGAGTTCGGCGCCGACCTGACCATCGAGGCGTTCGCGGCCGACTGCGTGGTCGAGGAGGCCTCGCAGCAGATCAACAACGGCGACCACGGCGTCTACCGGACGATCGAGGACGTCCCGGAACCCGTCGACGTCGAGGAGGTCTCGACCTGGGCGGGACCGGCCCAGGTCTTCGTCCAGCACTACGCCGAGCACACCAACGTCAGCGACTCATGGGACGAGCCGGTCGCGATCGTCACCCTCGACGACCCGGTGGACGCCGACTTCCCGACCGTGGTCCTGCGCAGCGACAAAGGAGCGCTCTCCCGGGAGGAGTTCACCGAGATCGTGGCCTCCCTCAACGACATCGAATACCAACTGGGCTGAGGCGGGGCCGCGGACGCTCAGGCCGAGCCGTTGGACGGGAGCAGCGCGGTCTGGACCAGCTGCTCGCCGTCCCCGCGGCGCACCAGCGTGCCGCGGCCCGGCGGCTGCGGGCTCGGGCGGAGCTTCCCGAAGATGGGCCCTTCTTCTCTGGCGCCGCTCATGAGCAGGCCGGGGTTCTCGAACTGCTTGATCTGGCCCATGACCGGGTCCATCATCGAGCGGGCCGCGCCGGAGCAGCGGCGGGCGATGATGATGTGGAAGCCGATGTCGACGCCGTGCGGAATGAGGTCGGACAGCATGGTCATCGGGTTGTTCCGCTGGGCCACCATCTCGTAGTCGTCGACGATGAGGTACAGGTCCGGCCCGGTCCACCACGAGCGGTCCCGCAACCGCGCGGGTGAGACGTCGTCGCCGGGCAGGCGCTTCTCGATCGGGCCCTTGAGGTTCTTGCACGAGCTCTCGAACTGCTTGCCCGACATCGCGTAGTCCAACAGCGTCGGCTTCGAGATCTCCTCGAGCATCCCGCGCCGGTAGTCGGCCATGATGACCCTCGCCTCCTCCGAGGTGTACGTCGCTTGGATGTGGCGCGCGATGTGCCGCAGCAGGTTCGTCTTCCCACATCCCGCGTCGCCCAGGATCAGCATGTGCGGCTCCCGGTTGAAGTCGAGATGGACGGGTTTGAGGTCGGCCTCGTCGAGGCCGATGGGGATGCCCGGCTTCGAGCGGTCGACCGCCTGGAGGAAGTCCACTGCCTTGAGTTCGCGCGGCAGCAGCCGCACCGGCGGGCACGGCGCGCCGCGCCACGCCTGCTTGACCTTCTTGACGAAGTCCTCCACGCCGGGGGCGAGGTCGTCGCCGTCCCGGATGCCGTCGATGCGCGGCACGCCCGCGAGGAAGTGCAGCTTGCTAGGCGACAGGCCGCGGCCGGGGCGGTTCTTCGGCACGTTCGCCGCCGCCCTCCGGTCGATCTCGGACTCCGCGCTGTCAGAGAGCCTCAGCTCCAGCTTGAGCCCGAACATGTCGCGCATGTTCATGCGGATATCGCCCCAGCGGGTGGCCGTGACGATCACGTGGACGCCGAAGGCCAGGCCCCGGTTGCCGATCGCACGAAGTTGCTCGGCGAACGGCTCGTAGTCCTCCCGCAGCGTCATCCAGTTGTCGACGACCAGGAAGACGTCCCCGTAGGGGTCCTCGGCGAAGCGGCCGTCGGCCTTCATGCGGCGGTAGGTCGCCATGGAGTCGATCTGATGCGCGGCGAAGAAGGATTCGCGCTCGTTCAGGACGGCGGTGACCTCCTGGACGGTGCGCCGCACTCCCTCGGGCTCTTGGCGGCCGAAGACGCCCGCGACATGCGGGAGGTCTTTGATGCCTCGCAGCGTGCCGCCGCCGAAGTCCAGGCAGTAGAACTGCACTTCCCTCGGGGTGCGTGTCAGCGCGAGCGAGCCGATCAGCGTCCGCAGCATCGTCGACTTGCCGGACTGCGCCCCACCGGCGATCGCGACATTCCCCTGCGCGCCGGAGAGGTCGAAGACGAACGGGCTGCGCCGCTGCTCGAACGGGCGGTCCTCCTCGCCGAACACGGCGTTGAGCTTCCCGTTGAGCGGGAAGTTCAAAGTCGGCGTCAGACCCCGGTACGGGTCGGCCCTGAGCGGCGGGAGCAGCTGGTCGAGCGTCGGCGGCTCGGCCAGCGGCGGCAGCCACACCTGGCGGGCCGGGCGTCCCATCCCGGCCGAATTCGAGACCAGGACGTCCAGCTCGCTTCCCGTCGACGACGGTGATTCGTCCCGATCGGCGACCGCACCGCTGCTGTAGGCGCCGCGGAATCGCACCGGGTCCTCCATCCCCACCTGGAGGTAGCCGTGGCCCGGCCGCCGCGGCAGCTCGTAGGCCGCCCCGGAGCCGATGACCGTGCGCGACTCCTGCGCGGAGAAGGTGCGCAGCGCCACCCGGTAGGACAGGAACGTGTCCATGCCCCTGAGCCTGCCCTCCTCCAGGCGCTGCGAGGCCAGCAGCATGTGCACCCCCAGCGAGCGCCCGAGCCTGCCGATCTGGAGGAACAGGTCGATGAACTCGGGCTTGGCCACGAGCATCTCGGAGAACTCGTCGACGATGATCATCAGCGTCGGCATCGGGTCGAGCGGCTGGCCCGCCGCCCGGGCCCGCTCGTACTCCCACCGGTTGGTGAAGTTCCCGGCGCGCCGTAGCTCCTTCTGACGGCGCACCAGCTCGCCCTCCAGGGCGTCCTGCATGCGGTCGACCAGCTCGATCTCGTCGGCGAGGTTCGTGATGACCGCCGAGACGTGCGGCAGGTCGTCCAAGGCCGTGAACGTCGCGCCGCCCTTGAAGTCGACGAGGGCGAAGTTGAGCTCCTCCGACGAATGGGTGGCGGCGAGGGAGGCGACCATGGTGCGCAGCACCTCGGACTTGCCCGAACCGGTGGCGCCGATGAGCAGGCCGTGCGGGCCCATGCCGCCGACGGCGGACTCCTTGAAGTCGATGTGGACGGCCGAACCGTTCTCGCCGATGCCGATCGGAACCTTCAGGTACTCCTCGATCGGCTTCTCGTGCCAAACGACGGCCGGGTTGAACGCCGCCACCTCGAAGCCCAGGATCTCGCCGAGACCGACGGTCGCATCGAGCGGATCGGTCTGCTCCGGTTCGGGATCGTCCTCGTCGGCGGCCGTCCGCTCGGCGCCCGGCTCGGGCGTGAACGTCTGCGGCTCGGCCTGTGCCCAACCCCGCGAGACCAGCTCGACGATCTCCGAAGCGCCGTCCGTGAAAGGCCGGTCACCGGCCGAGTCGTCGCTGAGGAACGGCTGCGACACGCGGAACCGCGTGCGGTCCGCCAGCGCCCAGCCCGGTTCCGACTCCGGCAGGCGCCGCGCCAGGTCCGGGTCGATCAGCGAGTGCTCCGGGTCGGTGAGGCGCAGCTCGACATAGGAGGCGAACAGCTCGCGGAGCCGCTGCGCGAGGTCGTCGGGCCTGCGGGTGGCCACCGCCAGGTGCACGCCGAACTCGCGGCCGACGTTCGCCAGGGCCTCCACCTTGGCCGCGAACTTCGGGATGGCGCCGGTGAAGTCGGACCACTGGTCGATGAAGACGACCAGGTCCGGATGGGGCCCGCCGGGAAGCGCCGTCCGGCGGCTGCGGAAGTGCTCGGGGGAGACCAGGCCGTACTCGCGGAACAGCCGCTTGCGCCGCTTGATGATCTCCTGGGTCCGCTCCAGCACGGCCATCGCCGCGTCGGGTTCGTCGTCGCCGACCACGCCCCGCACGTGCGGTAGTCTCCGCAGGGAACCGAGCTTGTTGGCGCCCGATTCGAGGAACTCGAGTTCGAGCTCGTGCGGGCTGTGCGTCAGTGCGAGCGAGCACGCGAGGGTGCGCAGCAGGGTGCTCTTGCCGCTGCCCATCCTCCCCACCGCCAGCAGGTGGCCGCCCATGCTGCTCAGGCTCACCGGCATGGTCTCCCCGCGCTCGCCGCGCGCCACGACCTGGCCGAGCGGCACGATGAGGTGCCCCGACCCCTTCCAAGAGGTCGCCCGGAGCCCGTGGTCGGCGGTCGTCTCGAGCGCGCCGGTGAGGCTGCCCAGGCACAGCCGCGAGCCGGTCTCCAGATGCAGGCGGGGAGCCCCCGAACGCACCCGCGCCAAGGGGATCGACTCCTCGAGCCGCCCGAACTGCGTGGGCGTCTGGCGGTCGGTCGGCATCTCCTGGCTGACGTACTCCCACAGGTCCGCCGTGCTGATCAGGCCGTCGCCGCCGACGTCGGCCCTGCCGGTGCGCAGGCCCTGCACCACCGTGGAGGTGAACGCCGACTGGCTCGGGGAACCGGAGGGGTCGACGTCGCCGTCCAGCGCCTCCTGCACCGCGTCGGTCGCGGTGAGGATGAAGACCCCGCGCCCCGAGGCCAGGTCTTCGAGCTCCCTGCCGATGTGCGGATCCGGAGCCGCCTTGAGGCCGTCCTCCGCGAACAGGCCCGAGTAGCAGCAGTCCAGGAGCACCACGATCGACTCGGCGTCGCTGTCGGCCATGCACTCCTTGACGAACGAGGCCGAGATCGAACTCGACGCCAGAGCCGAGCCGACCTCCGTCTTCGGGACCGCGAAGTGCAGTCGGCGGCGGCGGCTCCGCACGCCGTGCCCCGAGAAGTACAGCAGCACCAGGTCGTCCGGGCGGGCCTCGGCGAAGAGCCGCTCGACGGCCCGTTCGACCGTCGTCTTGGACTCGTTGACCAGGACGTCGTCGTCATCGATCGCGAAGCCGCCGATCTGCGGGTCCCCGAGCACCTCGGCGAGCTCCACCGCGTCCGTCTCGGGGGAGATCAGCCCGTTGAGCGCGGGGTCGCGGTAGCTGTCGTTCGCCACCAGCAGCGCTCGCCTGCTCATGCGTCCTCTTCGAGGACCTTGAGGATCTCGGCGGCCGCCCGCTTGACGTCCTTCGGCGGCAGGCCCTCCATGACGACCTCGCGATCGCCCCGCTTCACGGTCACCGAACCGGCGGACGACCGCTGCAAAGCGGCGATCACGACGTCGGCGATCGACTTCAGCGCCGCCGCGGACAGCAGCCCCGAGACGATCAGCGTCCCGATCTGCTGGGCGGCACCGGATTTCGTACCCGGAGCGGCCTCGGCCGCGGCCGGTTCCACCGACACGCCGCGCACCGACCGCAGATCGGTCTCGATCTCCTGGCACCAGCGGTCCAGGCGCGACATCGACTGCCCGTCGGCCGCGGTCATCGTGATGGTCACTTCGCTTGGCATGAAGGCACCTCCCGGGAGACTGCATGCCATTATCACCGATCCGGCAAGCGCGGCAGGTCGTCGGTCACAGGTCGAGCAGGCCGCGTCTGATCGCGGAGGTCACCGCCGCCGTGCGGTCGCTGACGCCCAGCTTCTGGTAGGTGCGCAGCAGATGCGTCTTCACCGTGGCCTCGCTGATGTGCAGCCGCCTGCCGATCTCGGCGTTCGACGCGCCGTCGGCCACCAGGCGCAGCACCTCGAGTTCGCGCTCGGACAGGCCGTGGCCGCGCGGGGAGCGGACCGTGCCGACCAGCCGCGCCGCCACCGACGGGGCCAGGACCGTCTCGCCGCGTGCGGCGGCCCGGATCGCCCGCACCAGCTCCGCGACCGGCGTGTCCTTGAGCAGGTAGCCGACCGCCCCGGCCGCCACGGCGCGGACGATGTCGGCGTCGGTCTCGTAGGTGGTCAGCACCACCACGTTCGCGGTGGGCGCCAAGTGCCTGGTGGCGGTGACGCCGTCGCCGCCGGGCATGCGCAGGTCCATGAGGACGACGTCGGGCGCCAGCGCGGCCGCCGTCGTCCGCGCCTCGTCGCCGGAACCGGCCTCGCCGACCACCTCGATGTCCGCCTCGCCCGCGAGCATGCCGCGCAGGCCCGACCGCACCACCGGGTGGTCGTCCACCAGCATCACCCGGATCACGCGGGCACCTCCAGCCGCACCGTCGTCCCCGCGCCGGGGGAAGTGTCCACTTCGAATGCTCCGCCGAGGCCGATCATCCGGTTGCGGGCGCCGAGCAGCCCGAAGCCGGAGGAGGGCGCCCCGGGATCGAAGCCGGGGCCGTCGTCGGCGACCGACACGGCCACGTCGGACTCCCGGTAGGCGAGCCGCACCCGCACATCGGCGCCCGCGGCGTGCTTGTCGACATTGCGCAGCGCCTCCTGCACGGCGCGCACCAGCGCCACCGCCTTCGCCGGAGCGAGGTGCCGCGGCTCGCCTTCGACCTCGAACGAAGCGCCCGCCGCCTCGGCCAGCTCGGCGAGGGCGGTCTCGGCCTGGACCGCCCCGGCATCGTCGACCGCCAGCGCCTCCACCATCGCGCGGGCCTCGGCCAGGTTCGCGCGGGCGGTCCGCTCGATCAGGTCCAGGTGCTCCTCCCGCCGCTCGTCGTCGGCCGTGCGTGCGGCCTGGACCAGCATGATGATGCTGCTCAGCCCCTGGGTGACGGTGTCGTGCAGTTCGGTGCCCAGGCGCCGCCGCTCGGCGGCGACCCCGGCCTCGTGGGACAGGCGCTCGACCTCGGCCCGGCTGTCCTTGAGCTCCTCGATCAGCTCGAAGCGGTCGACGCTCTGGTCGATGACGCGGACGATGAACACGCCGAGGGCGACCGAGAGGGCCGCGGTGGCGGCGCAGACCGCCAGCGTCTCCAGCACCGTCCCGACCGGCTCGCCGTCGACCACGTCCACCAGGGCCGGAACGAGGTTCAGCGCCACCAGCACCGGCACGGACGGCCACAGCGGGACGATCCAGAACAGGTGGGCGACGATGGGGACCAGCAACGTCAGGGAGCCGTTGCGGTCGGTGAGCGCCAGCGCGACGAACAGCACCAGCACCCCGAGGCGGTAGAGGTGCGCGAGGCGGCCGTCCACCTCGGTGACGCTCAGGTCGATGAGGATGAGCCGCCGACCCAGCACGAGGTACCAGACCACGAGGGCGGCCATCCACGCCGAGGACGCGATCGCCGTGCCGACCGACGCCGAGCCGGCCCAGACCAGCGCGGCGACGATCGCGGTGGACACCGCGAAGAACCACTCCCAGTACGGGAAGCTGTCGTACCAGGCGTGCTGCCTCATCGGGTGAGGCGGCTCCGCCAGCGAAAGGTCGTCAGGCACAGCACCAATCCTCCAATACACCACAGTGCCAGGATCACGGCCGCCTTGCCCAGCTCCCAGTGGCCGGCCGGCTCGTAGGCGGCCATGCGCTCGGGCAGGAGCGCGGCGCGGAATCCCTGCGCGAGCCACCGGACGGGGAAGACCGCGCCGACGTCGGCCATCCAGTCCGGCACGGTCTGGAGCGGGACGTAGACGCCGGAGATGAACAGCAGCACGGTGTAGGGCAGCGTCGTCACCGCTCCGGCGCTGCGGGCGCTGCGCGACAGGCTGGAGGCGGCGATGCCCAGCAGCGAGCAGGAGGTGATCCCGAGGGCGAACAGCCACGCCATCGTCAGCCAGGCGGCCGGGTCGCTCGGCAGGGCGACGTCGAACATCAGCACGCCGATGGCCAGCAGCAGCACCAGCTCGGCGAAACTGGCCACGACGACGAGCACGATCTTGCCGAGGAAGAACGAGACCGGCGGCATCGGCAGGGAGCGCAGGCGCTTCAGGGTGCCGTCGTCGCGCTCCACGGCCAGGGCGCTGCCGAGGTTGACGAACGAGGTGGAGACGATCCCGGCGGCGGCGAAGCTGGCGGTCAGGACCTGGCCGCCGCTGACGCCCGCGGCCCCGGCGTCGTCGAAGACCGAGCCGAGCATCATCAGCAGCACGGCGGGGAAGGTGAAGGTGAAGACCACGGAGTCGCGTTCGCGGAAGAACTGCTTGAGCTCCACGACGCCGCGGGCGCCTCCGATGGTCAGTGCGTTCGGGGTGGTCATGCCGCGGTCTCCTGTCCGGTGAGGCGGAGATAGGCGTCTTCGAGGGACGGACGGGTGACGGTGAGCCCGGGGATCTCGCCGCCGTGGGCCGCGCTCAGCTCGGCGATGAGGGCGGTCGGCGTGTCGGTGGTCTTGGCGCCGTCCCGCCAGGCGACGGTGACCTCGCGGTCGTCGACGAGGTCGGCGACGGTGCCGGAGGCGCGGATGCGGCCCGCGGCGATGACGGCGATGCGGTCGGCCAGCGCCTCGGCCTCGTCGAGGTAGTGGGTGGTGAGCAGGATGGTGGTGCCGTCGGCGGCCAGGGAGCGGATGAGGTCCCAGAACCGCCTGCGCGCCTCGGGGTCGAAGCCGGTGGTGGGCTCGTCGAGGAACAGCAGCTCGGGGTTGCCGACGACGCCGAGGGCGACGTCGACGCGGCGGCGCTGGCCGCCGGAGAGCTGGCGGAGCTTCTGCTTCGCCTGCCCGGCGAGGCCGACCTCGTCGAGCACCCGCCCGGGGTCGCGGGGGCGCGGGTAGTAGGCGGCGAAGTGCCGGACGACCTCCGCCACGGTGAGTTCGAGCAGGTCGTTCGCCGTCTGGGAGACGATGCCCAACCGGGAGCGGAAGCGCCGGTCGGCCCCTGCCGGATCGGTGCCGAGCACGGTGACGGCGCCGCCGTCCCGGGGGAGTTGGGCGGAGAGGATCTGCACGGTGGTGGACTTGCCGGCGCCGTTGGGGCCGAGGACGGCGAGGGTCTCGCCTCTGCGGACGTCGAGGTCGAGCCCGGCGACCGCGGTGGTGCTCCCGTAGGTCTTGCGCAGGCCGCGGACGCGGATGGCCGAATCGTTCATGCGATCAAGCCTGGTCCTCTTCGGACGCGGCCGCGACGACCGCGCGGCCGAATCGGAGTGTCCACCGACCGGTTGACATCCGCCGCCGGTTCGGGCGGCGGATGCCCTCATCGGGTGATGGGTCGCAGCCGCGCGGTGAAGTGGCGCAGCACCTTGGCCTGCTCGACGATCTCGTACCCGGGGACGTCGGCGGCCCGGTCCTTGATCGCGATGAGCGCGTCGGCCACGACGTCGAGGTGCGCCTGCGTGTAGACCCGGCGCGGGATCGCCAGGCGGGTGAACTCCGCGACCGCCCGCTGGGCCTCGCCGGTCACGGGGTCGGGGTCGAGCAGCAGGGAGCCGATGTCGGCGGCGCGGATGCCCGCCTCGACGTACAGCTCGATCGCGAGTGCGTGGCCGGGGAACTCGTGCCACGCGAGGTGGGGGAGGAACGCGGCGGCGTCGACGAAGACGCCGTGCCCGCCGACGGGGGTCTGGTGGACGATCCCGGCCTCCTCCAGCCGCGCGCCGAGGTATTGGACCTGGCCGATCCGGTAGCGCAGGAGGTCCTCGTCCACGGCTTCGGTGAGGCCGACGGCGAGGGCCTCCAGGTCGCGTCCGGCCAGGCCGCCGTAGGTGAGAAAGCCCTCCATCGCCACGACCGAGGACTTGACGGCGGCGGTGAGGGCGGGGTGGTCGCGCACGCCGAGGAGCCCGCCGATGTTGACCAGGCCGTCCTTCTTGGCGCTGATGGTGAACGCGTCGGCGAGCGCGAAGGTCTCCTGGACGATCTCGCTGATGGAGGCGTCGGCGAATTCGGGTTCGCGCCGCTTGACGAAGTAGGCGTTCTCGGCGAACCGGGCGGCGTCGAGCAGGAGCGGCAGGCCGTGCCGGTCGGCGACGCGCCGCGCCTCGCGCATGTTCGCGATCGCGACCGGTTGTCCCCCGAGGGAGTTGTTCGTGATGGTGATCATGACGGCCGCGATCGAGTCGGCGCCCTTGGCGGCGATGAACTCCTTCAGCGCGGGGATGTCGATGTCGCCCTTGAAGTCGGCCGGGACCGCCGGATGGCGCCCCGCCTCGGTGACCAGGTCGACCGGGACGCCCCCCGCGAGCCCGACGTGGCCGCGGGTGGTGTCGAACAGCGTGTTCGACACGACGTGCTGCCCCGGTTCGATGAGGGCCGGGAAGAGGACCTTCTCGGCCGCGCGGCCCTGGTGGACCGGCTGGATGTAGTAGTCCTCGCCGAACAGGGCGCGGGCGGTGTCGAGGAGTTTGTAGTAGCTGCGCCCGCCCGAGTACGACTCGTCGCCGATCAGCAGGCTCGCCCACTGCCGGTCGCTCAGGGCGCCGGTGCCCGAGTCGGTCTGCAGGTCGATGTAGACGTCTTCCGCGCGAAGCGAGAACGGGTTGTAACCCGCCGCCTCGATGCGCTCTCGCCGGTACTCCGGTGTGGTGACGCGGAGCGGCTCCATCGCTTTGATCTTGAACGGCTCAGCGATGTAGTTGGCCATGCGGCTCCCTCAGGTAGTGATGGTAACGTCACCAAGCGTACGGGAATGTCGATTGTGAATCAACGGCCTCATCAGGAACCGTTGGCCCAGAAGCACGGAGACGTCCCAAGCCGGTCTAGCCGTACCCTTCGGCCCGCGTCCGCTCCTCCTCGACCGCCGCCTGGGCCAGCGCGGTCATCGCCCGTTCCAGGCCGTCCTGCACCTCGCCGCCCTCGGCCTCGCGCACGCTGTGGAGGCTGACGGTGATGCGGCTGCGGCCCGGCGCGAGCTCGTCCACCTGGAGCTCGCCGTGGTAGTCGTCGGGGCCCTCGGCGCCCCACTCCAGGCGGCGCTCGGCGGCGTCCGGGCGGAGCCAGGCGTCGCCCTCGACGTGGTCCCCGTGGACCTCCGCCTCGACGTGGACCGCCTCGCCGCCCTCGGGCTCGGCGGCCGTCATCCGCGGAAAGTACCGCGGCAGGTTCCGCGGCTCGGCGAGGAACCCGAACAGGTCGTCGGCGGCGACCTCGGCGTCCTCGGTGTGCGTGTACGTGGCCATCGGCTGCTCCTCGTTCCTGCGGCGCCCCGGAGGCGCGCCTCGTGGGGGCGGGGGTACCCGCCCGCGGCGAAACGATGCGCGAGTGACGTGAGGGCCGCCGGTGAAGCCCCGCCCGCCATGACCGAATCCAGCGGGCGGCACGGCCCCGCACCGGGTACCGCCCGCGTGCTCACTCGGCCGCGCTCACTTCGACCATGCTCATTCGACTGGTCGCTCGCCGCCGTTCCGACGCGCGCCAACGCCCAGCCGGCCTTCGCGACGTACGTCAACTACCACCCGCTGAAGCGGGATGGCTTGTCGCTCGTGCCCGCCACCGGTTGTGGCGTATCGGCGACACTGGGGAGTGATGAGTCCCCGTTGGGCCGGTTGACAGCTGCCCTCATTGCGTATTGCAATGCCGTCGTTCTCCAACGCCCGCTCACGCCGAGGGAAACCGTGCCAGCCGACCGAAGTCGGTTTCGTGCCTTCATGACTCGCGGGTACTGCAATGTCACCAGTGTGCCAGATACTCACAGTCTCGCTTCGCGAGACTGTGAGCAGGCAATCACCGCCAATTCCTCCATGGACTGAAGTCCACGGGTTCCTTGGCGATGCAGGCTGAACACCCCCGGGCGGCCCCGGCGGTCTACCGGCCTCGCCGTCCTGACTCTCGCGGGGGACCGGATCAGCGCCGTCGTCAAGTTCGACAGCGGCGTACTGCCGTGGTTCGGCCTGCCCCGATCGCTCTCCGGCTGCGAGCCACCGCGCGAACCCTCAGATCACTGACCGTCCTGGACCGCGCCGATCACTGAGCCGGCGATCGATCCGCTTACCGGAGCAGCCCGGACAGGATCGCGGTCAAGGCGTCGCCGCGGTGGCGGTCGTCCGGTGCGGCGAGATCCTCCAGCAGCGCGGTGATGCGCGGCCGCCGACCGGTGGCGGCGACGTGGCGCAGGTAGGCGACGGCTTGCTCGGGGCGGTCGGCGGCCGCGCGTTCGTTGAGCGCGAAGGTCGCCACGACCGCGTTGAGCAGCGCGAAGATCTCGAGCTTCGCGCGCCCGTCTCCCGGGTGGTCGGCGAGGACGTCGAGGACGTGGTCGAGGGCGGCCACCGCGTTGGGGCCGAGCGAGGGACGGGTCAGCACCAGCTCGGGGAGCCATGGATGCCGCACCATGGTCGCGCGCAGCTCCTCGGCGAACGCGGTGAGGTCCGCTACCTGGTCGCCGGTGGGCGGTTCGAGGCGGGGCTCGGCGGCGGTCGCGTCGACCATGAGGTCGAGCAGGTCGTCACGGCCGTTCACGTAGCGGTACAGGGACGCCGCGCCGGTGCCGAGTTCGTCCGCGACGTTGCGCATGGACACCGCCTCCAGGCCGCCCCGGTCGGCGACGGCGATGGCCGCGGCGGTGATCTCGGCGCGGCTGCGTTCGGCGGGGCGCCCGGTGGCCGCGCGCTCGGCGCGCAGCCAGATCGGTTCGGTGTCGTCGGTCATGTCGCCTCCTCGAGTATTTGCGAACACCGTACCCGAAGGCTAGACTTCGGGAACATCGTTCGCAAACTCAGAGGAGGAATCATGAGCCCGTCTCCCAGCGGCTACGCCCGCAACGGCGACGTCCGCATCGCCTACGACGACCTCGGCGGCACCGGCGGCGAGCCGCTGCTGCTGGTCATGGGGTCCGCCGTGACCAGGTTCTGGTGGCCGACGGGCCTGGTCGAGGAACTCATCGCACGCGGCTTCCACGTCGTCTCCTACGACAACCGCGACGCCGGCCAGTCCACGCACTTCCCGGCCGCCGCCCGCCCGGTGACGGCGCTGTTCCGCCGCAGCATCCCCGCCTACACCGGCGAGGACGTGGCCGACGACGCCGCGGCCGTCATGGACGCGATGGGCTGGGACTCGGCCCACCTGTTCGGCCACTCCAACGGCGGCCTCAACGCGCAGCGCATCGCCCTGCGCCACCCCGGCCGAGTGCGCAGCCTCGCCACCTCCGCCGCGGTCTCCAGCGACGCGGGGCGGGCGAAAATGCTGCGGTACATACACTTCGGCTTCGTCGCGCGGATGGCGCGCCTGCGCTTCCCCGAGACCCGCGAAGGCGATATCGCCATGGCGCTGGCGGTCTCCCGGGCGCTGGCCTCGCCGGGGTTCCCGTTCGACGAGGCGGAGGCCCTCTCCCGCATCGAAAAGGACGACGTGTGCGCCGTCCGGGACCAGGGCGCCATGGGCCGCCAGCTCGGCGCGCACTGGAACGGCGGCGGCCTCGCGCGGCTGCGGATCCCGGCCGTGGTCCTGCACGGCGACGCCGACCAGCTGCTTCGCATCTCCGCGGCGCGCGACCTCGCCGGGGCCATCGCGGGGGCCCGGCTCGTCATCGTCCCGGGCGTCGGCCACGACCTGCCGCGGGACGTGTGGCCGCGCTACGCCGACGAGATCCGGGCCGTCGCCGACGCCGCGCGCCCGCAGCCCCGTTAGGGCCTCGCGTCGGCGGACGCGGACGAACCGCTCCTCACCGGGCGGTTCAGCAGTCCCGTCCGCGCCGGAGCGGCGCGAACCCCAGCGGCGGCAGGTCGAGCCGCTCCCATTCCCCGAGATGAAGCCGCGGAGTCCGAACCGGCCCGAGCGCGGCGTCGAGCACGATCGCGCCGCGGGCCAGCGCGTCGGCGTCGAGCACGGCCGGTCCGTGCCACCCGTCCTCGGTGATGAGCAGGCAATGCGCCGCCGCCGCTCCGGCGCCGATGACGGCCCGCGTGCCGAGCACCAGGCACAGCTCGACCGCGACGGACAGCTCGTCGGCGAAATCGCAGCGCGAACTCGATCCCGGCCTGCATCTCGGTGCCGAACCCGGACCCCGAGGCGAGTCCCGACTGGACGACGACCTCGAGTTCGGGGCCGTCGTAGCGTTCGAGCTCGGCGCCCGCGCCGGCGAACACGGCCGCCGAATGCAGGCCCCACTGCTCGACCATGGCGTCCTTGACGGTCGCCGGTGAGGTGGCACTGTCGAAATTGACGCAGTAGTCCATCGGTGGGCTCCGTGAGTGATGCGTGGATGACATCGGCCGACCGGGCTGTCGGCGCCGCGCGGCGGCACGCCCCATCCTGGCAGCCGCACGCGGGAGGGGTCATGCGAACGCGGCTTCGTCCTCGACGCCGAGGTGGAGATTCACCCGCTCGGTCGAGCATCGAGCTCGCCGCGCCGCGAACGAGGAGTCGGGCCGGGCCGAGACCCCCGAATTCGGGATCCCGGCCCGGCCCATGCGACCTCACCACCACTGGGTGACCGTCACCGGTGCGTACCCGCCGTTGTCGCCGAGGTTCGAGTCGTTGAAGCTCAATTGGAACTTCTGACCCGTGCCCCCTCGGGACTCGTACAGCAGGCACGGCGATGGCGACGGTGAACCGGTGTCCACCGTGCCGACCACCGGGAACCATTCGTAGGCCTCGGCCCAGCCCCACCCTTCGACGTACATCGCGCCGGAGGTGACCCTGCCGATGAGGGAATACGGTGGAAGCCCCGGCGCCGGCATCCCGGGCGCGGTGTCGCCCGAGTGGCCGAACACCGGTTTCTGCGTCCCCCAGTAATCGATCCTGATCGTGCTGTTCGGATCCGCGTCGACCTTCAGCGCGTCGCCGTCGAGGAAGCTCGCCGGTGCGTCCCAGTCGTTCACGTAATTGCCGAGGGCATTCCATTTCGGATCGTCCTGGTAGCTGGGGGTGTCGTCGGTGAGGCACTCGAGGTTCGGCCTGCTCGACGGGGGGAACAGGTAGCCCTCGAAGCGGTACCTCGTCCAGCCGGACGGCTCCGACTGGTCGCGTTCCCAGGTGCCGATCGCGGCGTTGTCCCCGACCGTCGGGTTCCAGTAGCTGTGGAGCTCGCCGAAGACGGACGAGTACTGGGTCGACACGTACCCTTCGATCCGGAAGAGCTCGTACCAGCCTCCCGAGTACTGGCGGTCGCCGACCTCCCCGGCCCAGCGCGGGTCGGTGGTGAGCCAGTTGTCGCCGCGGGTCGGGTTCCACCAGTGGTAGAGCGGCACGGTCCTGGCGGGCTGCGGGTTCGCCGGGTTGTAGACGAATCCCTGCATGCCGACGACGTCGTAGTCGGGATCCTGCGAGCAGGTGTGGTAGTACTGGCAGGTCCACACCGACTGGGTCGTGGTGAAGTAGTCACCCCTGGCCGCGCTGTAGAAAGAGATGAGCGGCACCAGGGTGGGGCCGCCCGCCGCCGCGGGGGCGGCTCCGAGCGCGACCAGTCCGGCCGACAGCGCCACCGCCATCGCGGTGGCGAGGGTGAGCACACGTCTCACCCATTTCCATTTCCTCGGTTTGTTCGTCATTGCTGACCTCCTTTGGGCAAGTGGTTGATCGATGCATCGACGGCGATCAGCGGAGCCGTCGGATGATCGACCACAAAGTACCAAGGAGGTCACTCGGGGCATAGCGACCTGACGACAACCCGACAGTAATGCGGCATCGTTGTCATATCCTGCTCGGTCCTATCCTGTTTTGCAGTGATATGTCATTCACCTACGTCTAATGTATTCTGTGGTATGGCGGATCCGCTGCGGAAGTGCACGGAATAGAGCGGAATCGATAACACCGCTCGGAAGTTGCCGGCGTTGCGCATTGCGACGCAAGCCGATTCCCGGTTCGATTCTCCGCAATTGCGGCCCGGTCGGTGGCAGGTGCACGGGCAAGTGCTCAGCGGATCCGGCGGCGTCGCACTTCGGCCGACCGGAATCCACCGCGAGCGCGCGGGGTGTTCGTGCCGGTGCCGCTCGTCGCTCCGCGGCGGTCAGCCGATGACGAATACGGCGATCGCGGCGCTGGCCGCCGCCGCGGCGAGGTACAAGGCGGCGATCGGTCGGCTCGCCGCCACCTCGCCCTTGCCGTAGCCGCTCGCGAACTGCTCCAGCCGGTCCCGCATCCGGTCCTTGAGCCTGAGCCCGACCACGAATACGCCGAGCGTGGGCAGCGCATAGACGACGGCATAGCCCGCGAGAAGCGCCAAGCCCTGCGCGGTGCCGATCGGGACGTCGACGAGCCGGCTCACCGCGAAGAACAACGGGAAGGCGCTCGGCAGGTCCAACGCCGTCGTCAAGGCGCCGAGCCCGACGGCACTCCACGGGTTCACCCATGAGGGCAGCCGCACCGCGGGCCGCTTCGGGCGCGTCCGCAGGCGCCGCCAACCGAGCCGGACGAGGAACAGGGCCAGCACCGCGAAGATCGCCCGGCGCGCCCACATCGAGAAATCGGCCAGCGCGTCCTCGGCCGCCGAGGCGCCGAGCAGCAGACCCGCAGCCACCAGGTAGAAGGCCAGCACCGCCCCCGCCAGATAAGCCCAACCGGTGGCCGCCGGGCGGCGGGCGGTCAACACGACCACGACCACCGCCAGCATGGTCGACGTGTTCAGCGAATCCAGGACCGCCAGGCCCGCCAGACTCGCCAGCAATCCGAAATCCATACCGCCGCTCCAATCCACCGGGTCCGGCAAGACTATTCGCCCGCGAAGCCGCCTCCCCGGTCCCAGTGGCCCGGACGCGGTGCGATGGTCAGGCCAACCCCACCCCCTTTTGTACAGACAGAGGCACCGCAATTCCCGGACACGACTCATAGTGTTGGGGCCATGAGGAAAACAGCACTCACCACCACCATCCTGACGCTCGGCCTCGTCGCCGCCACCGGCACCGCGGCCGCGGCGGCGTGTCCCTCCGAAGGCCTCGACACCGATCTCCTCGAAGCCAGGCTCGACGAGTTCGCGGGACTGGCCGACCACTCCGTGCTCGCCGAGGTCCGCGACGGCGACGAGACCTGGTCCGAGGCGATCGGGCCCAGGAGCCTCGACCCGGGAGCCGACGACGCCCGAGCGAACGACCGGGTCCGCATCGGCAGCGCCACCAAGTCGTTCACCGCCGCCGTCGTCATCCAACTCGAGGGCGAAGGCGCGGTCGACCTCGACGACCCGATCGGCGACTACCTTCCCGGACTACTGCCCTATGAGGAGGACCCGACGGTCCGCCAGCTCCTCACGCACACCAGCGGCCTGCCCGACTTCCTGCCCAGCCTCTACCCGTCGCTGGCCCGGGGCGACATCGCCGACATCCGCGAGGGCTACCGGACCGACTACGAACCCGAGGAACTCATCGACATCGCCACAGAGGGCCCGCTCCTGTTCGAGCCGGGCACCGACTATTCGTACTCCAACGCCGACTACATGGTCCTCGGCCTGCTCATCGAGGAGCTGACCGGCAACACGCTCGGCCACGAGCTCGAGGAGCGGATCTTCGAGCCCGCCGACCTCGACCGCACCTACTTCCCGGGCGAGCACGGCAACGGCATCCACGGTCCGCACCTGGTCCCGTACATCACGACCGGCGAGAGCGACGAGCCGTACTTCGACACCACGGCCCTGTCCAGCACGCAGATGTGGGCCGCCGGCGGCATCGTCTCCACCATGGGCGACATGAACGACTTCTACGACGCGCTCACCGACGGCACCCTGCTGACCGAAGGGCAACTGGCCGAGGCCACCGACTTCGTCGACACCGGCTCGGACTTCCAGTACGGACTCGGCCTGTTCGGACAGCGGTTCGGCTGCCCCGGCGACCCCGACGAGGTCTTCATCGGGCACGAAGGCGACGCCCTCGGACACGAAGTGACGTCGTTCCACTCCATCGACGGCGAACGCCAGGTCACGGTGGCCTGGAACATCGGCGACAAGCACGGGTACACCGACTCCGACGCCTTCGACGAAGCGCTGCACGAGTTCCTCGCCGCCGCCTTGTGCGGCACCGCCACCGAGTGAGCCGACGGAAGGACGGGGCCGAGCCGATGCGGCTCGGCCCCGAGGCCGTCGAAGCGGCGGAGTTCAGTCCCGGCCGAGTTCGGTGCAGATGCAGGCCCGGTTGCCATCGGGATCGGCCAGGACGATGAAGGCGGGGGCCCGCCCTTGGTCGACGACGCGTCCGCCCGCGGCGAGCGCCGCGGCGACCCGCCGGTCGGCGGCTTCCGGCGGGACGGTGACGTCGAGGTGGAAGCGCTGCCGATCGGGTGCGGTCGAATCAGTCCGCTGAAACCACAACGGCGGGAGCACCCCCGCCGGATCGACGACATCGCCGTCTGCCGCGCCGCCGCCGAGGACGGCGCTCCAGAACGGCAGCACGGCCCCCGACTCGGGGGTGTCCAAGGCCAACTCCAGCACCTGCAGCCGCTCAGGGCACGAATCCAGGCCCTGATCGGCGGCGAGCGCGCTGATCCGCTCGGCGAGCCGAATTTCTCGTGCGGTGACACCGCCGCGGCCGCGCAACACCAGCTGCACATGCCCCGAACGCAGGTCGACGTCGGGATGATGACCGGCCGTATCGGCGAGCCGCCCCACCGCCGCGACGAACGCCGCCCCCGCCCCGAACGAACCGGTCGCGAACCGAGTGCGCAACGCCCCCAGCAGCAACCGCCAATCCGCCAGATCGATCTGCTCGACCCCGAGATGAGTGATCTGCTCCATGCCTCGACGATAGGCCGCGGCCGACAGCCCGTCAGCGGCGCGGCCTTCCGCCACGCCAGCCGCGGGCGACGAACCACGGCCCTCTCGCCTCTCTAGCCGAAGGCGTCGACGCCGGTGAGATCGGCCGAGTAGCCCCAGAGGCGCTCGGCCTCGGACGGGGCTATCGCGTAGGGGCGAACGCCGGGAGCGTCGACCTCGTCGACGACCTCGGCGATATCGCAGTCCTGCAGGTAGACCCCGCCCATGCCGTCGAGCCGGGGCGAAGTGGCGGCCCAGGTCTGCGTGGCCGCTCCCTGCGCCGGGCTCTTGAACCAGTCGGGGACGGCGTTGCCGTCCTCGTCGATCCAGCCCAGTTCCCGCTGCTCCTCCTTGGTCATGTGGCGCTGGAGCGGAGTGAGGATGGCGCCGGGGTCGAGCGTGAAGGCCCGCACGCCCGCGGCCCGGCCGAGCCGGTCGAGCTGGACGGTGAAGAGGACGTTGGCGGTCTTGGACTGGCTGTAGGCGTCCCAGCGGTCGTAGCCGTGCTCGAAGTGCACGTCGTCCCAGCGGATCGGCGAGCCGCGGTGGCCTCCCGAGGACACGGTGACCACCCGGGCGCCGCCGGACAGCAGCGGCCACAGCCGGTTGGTCAGGGCGTAGTGCCCCAGGTGGTTGGTGGCGAACTGGAGTTCCCACCCGTTGGCCGTGCGGGTCTCGGGGCAGGCCATGACGCCGGCGTTGTTGATGAGGACGTCGATGCTCCTGCCCTCCGTGAGGCACCGGTCGGCGAAGGCGCGCGCGCTGCCGAGGTCGGCGAGGTCGAGTTCGGCGGTCTCGACGCCTTTGACGCCGTCGAGCGCGGCCTCGGCGACCTCGGGTCGGCGTGCGGGGACCAGGACGTCCGCTCCCGCCGCGGCGAGGGCACTGGTGGTCTCCAGGCCGATGCCGGAGTAGCCGCCGGTGACGACGGCGAATTTCCCGGTGAGGTCGATGCCTTGGAGGACTTCGGCGGCGGTGGTGTCGTGTCCGAATCCGGAGTTGAGCTTCCGTTGTGGTGTGGTCATGCCCCGAACCTAGGGCTTGGAGTGCGCTCCAAGGCAAACCCGCAGTACAGGCTAGTAGTCGGCGGGCCTGCCGAACCAGCGGCAGAGGTGGTCCTCCAGGTCCCGCTGATCCTCGCCGATCCAGGCGACGTGGCCGTCGGGGCGCAGCAGGACGCACGGAACCTCCAGCGCCGCAGTGGGGTCCGCAAGGCGATCAACCCGGTCCGACCATCCGCCGACGCTCAGGCGTTCGGTGCGGTCCAGCAGCAGGCCGCGGCCGCGATGCAGCAGATCATAGAGGCGGCCCTGTCGCACCTCGATGTCGCGCAGGCGGCGGCCGAGCAGGTCGGTGCCTGCGCCGCAGCGTTGGTTGCTCGGCTCGCCAGCTTCGCCACCGTGCTGCTTGCGCGGCTCGCCAGCTTCGCCACCGTGCTGCTTGCGCGGCTCGCCAGCTTCGCCACCGTGCTGCTTGCGCGGCTCGCCAGCTTCGCCACCGTGCTCATTGCTCGGCTCGCCAGCTTCGCCACCGTGCTCATTGCTCGGCTCGCAAGCTTCGCCGAGGTCATACCGGATGTCGATCGCGGTGATCTTCTCGATCAGATGGCGGTTCACCTCGTCGAAGTCCATCAGCTCGGTGAGCAGCCTCCGCACGGCCCGCGGGCCCGGTTCGGCGGACGACAGCTCCATCTGGGCGCGGGTGTTGTCCAGCACGTCCTCGGCGACCGGGCGACGTTCGGCCTCGTAGGTGTCCAGCAGCGTCGCCGGCGCCCAGCCGCGGGCCTGCGCGGCCAGTTTCCAGCCGAGGTTGAACGCGTCCTGGACACCCAGATTGAGGCCCTGTCCGCCGATGGGCGGATGGACGTGCGCCGCATCGCCGGCCAGCAGCACCCGCCCGACCCGGTAGCGCTCGGCCAGCCGGGTGGCATCCCCGAAGCGGGACAACCAGCGCGGGGAGTGCACGCCGAAATCGGTTCCGGCGACGGCGCGCAGCTGCCGTTTGAAGTCCTCGAGCGCGGGCGGTCGGGCGCGATCGCCGACTCCCGCGGCGGGGACGACGACACCGTAGCCCCCTTCACCGAAGGGCTGGAACCGGAACCGCCGCTGGGTCTTTCCGATTTCGCCCACCTTGGCGGCGATCTCCCCGGGCGGCGCACCCGCTTCCATCTCGCCCATGAGCGTCTCGGTCCGCGAGGGCTCGCCGTGAAAGCCGACGCCGAGCAGTTTGCGCACCGTGCTGCGCCCGCCGTCGCAGCCGACGAGATAGCGCGAGCGCAGCCGCTCGCCGTCGGCCAGCTCGACGGTCACACCCTCCTCGTCCCGCTCGAAACCGGCTAGCGCCAGGCCGTGCCGGACCTGCGCACCCAGCTCGATCGCATGTGCTTCGAGCAGTCGAACGACGATCGGCTGCGGGATGCCCAGCAGATAGGCGTGCGCGGAATCCAGCTCGGGCGCGGGTTTGGGGATGGCGGCGAAGAACCCGCCCGCCGGACGCCGCCTGCCGTGTTCGAGCATGCGATCCAGCAGTCCGCGCATGGCCATCAGCTCGAGACTGCGAACGTGCAGACCGACGATGCGGGTGAACGAGGCGGGCTCGGTCTCCTGTTCCAGGACGAGTACCCGCACCTCGTGCAGCCGCAGCTCGGCGGCCAGCATCGCGCCGGTCGGCCCGCACCCGGCGATGATCACGTCGAACACGTCCGGCGCGCGCTCGGCGTGGAGGCCGGGAATGTCGCGCTCGACCGTGTCGTTCGACGACGGTTCGGTGGTGAACTGCGAAGAGTCCATAGGCGTTGCCTTTCGGGAGTGCCTTGTTGTCGAGGCACTCCCGGCGACACCTACGTCAATCGCCCGACCGCGACGGGTGGGGGAGTACCCACGTCGATACAGCGTTCATGGGTCTCACCTCCTCGGGCGGTGTCACGGTCCACCGCAGGCTACAAGCCCGAGCATCGCCCCGTCCAATCATTTCCCGGCCATGTGGTCACGGCTCCTGGCAAGGCGAGTCCGGCCTGGCCGGTCCCGCTCGACGATCCGAGCCCGGCCTCCCCGAGGCGGACCCGCTTCCCGCCGCCCGTGCCGACCGCCCGCCAACACGAACGCGGGCGAATCATGCGAAACCGACCGGAATCATCGATCGCCTTGCGGTACAAGGCGCAATGGCGGCGAACGCGGCGGCCATTCGGTGCGCACACTCCCTGGCGAGGCGGTGAGATGACACGCTCCTCTCCGACGACCTCATCGGCGGGAGCGATGATTGAACTTGTTCAACTGGCCTTGGTCAACAAAGTGATAGGCTCGGCAACATGAGTTGAACATGTTCAGTTTCAGGATTTTCCGCTCCATGGAGCGGGCGGCAGACGCAACCGCATCCACCCACAGCTACACCACCACCATCAAGGTTCGCTCGCGCACAGGCCGCACATTCCGGGCCCGTGGAACGGCGACCACCCCAGCGCGACCGAGGAATCGAGAACCGTGGCAGCAGGAATTCCCCATCCCAGCGAACCCCCCATGCACCTCCCTCCCCTCTCCTACAGCCCCCCGCGACCCGCGGCCCGGCGCGGCGGACCGAGGGCGGCCACCTGGTTGCTCCTGGCCGCCTGCCTGCTGGTGTGGCCCGCGGTCTTCGCAACGGTCGTCCTCGCCACTTTCCTGGGCGTTGCGATCTACTTCAACGATCCGGGCGGCCCCCTCTTCTGGCCTCTCGCCTGGATCGGGTCTGCTCTCGCGTATGCGCTGGTCGTGGGGTTGCCACTGTCGCTCTGCGCGCGTCGGCGGAGGTGGTACCTTCGGCTGATTCCAGCCGTGCTCGCCGCGGTTCCGGTCGTCTGGATCAGCAGCCTGGCGGGCGTCTGGTCAATCCCCGCGGCCGCGACCGTCGCCGTCTCGATCCTGGTCGAGACGACCGGCTGGCGTCACAAGTGGACGATGCGGGTCTGGAGGCTGCTGACCGCCCTATGGCGGCGGTCATGAGCCCGTCTCTCGGTCTGCCGCGACACCGCCGCCAGGGGGCGGATCACGGGTAGATGCGCGCGACCTCCTCGCGGATCGCGGCAAGGCCGCGGGCGATGGCGGGCTGCTCGGTGCTGCCGCGGCGCACCGCGGTGAACAGGCGCCGTGTCGGCACCGGGCTTCCGTGGATCGGCACGCGCACCACGGCGTGTCCGGTCGGGATCGAGACCAGTCGGGAGTACAAGGTGATCCCGAAACCGGTGCACACCAAGCCGGAGGCGCTGAACGAGGCGTCCGCCCGGTGCGCGATGTCCGGGCTGAATCCCGCGGCGGCGGTGGCGCTGAGGAACAGCTGCTCCTGGTCGACGCAGTTGGGTGTGCTGATCCATTCCTCGTCGGCGGCCTCGGCCAGTGCCACGCTCTCGCGTTCGGCGAAGGGGTGGTCTGCGGGCACGAGCAGGTCCTCGACATCCTCCACCAGGAAGTGCTGCTCGAACCGCGTGTCGCTGGGCGGGGGCGTGGTGTCGATCGGGTTGATGACGGCGATGTCGGCGTCGCCGGACTCCAGCATTCGGAAGGCCTCGTCCGACTCGACCGCGGCCAGGTGCAGCCGCACCCCCGGGTTCGCCTCGCGGAGGCGCTTGGCGGCCGGGGCGATGAAGGCCGAGAGCGTGCTCGCCAGACCGCACATGCGGAGACTGCCCAGCTGCCCCGCGTCGAGCGCGGCCAGATCCACTTTGGCGCGTTCCCACTGCGCGTACATGACGTCGGCGTGCTCGAGCAGGAGCTCCGCCGCCGCAGTGAGCCGGACCCGGCGGCCGTTCGGCTCCAGCAGCCGGAGGCCGGTCTCATGAGCGAGCTGTTTGAGCTGGTGCGAGACCGTCGAGGGCGTGAGGTGCAGTGCCAGCGCGGCGGCGGTGACCGTGCCGTGTGTCCGCAGGACGCGGAGCGTTTGCAGCTTGGAATCGATCATTCGAAAACATCACCAGATACGATGAGAAAACATTCGTTGTTCTCGGATGATTCTAATCCGAGACTTGGCGTATGACCACTACCGCGAAGTCGTTCGAAGACCGTTGCCCGCTGTGCGAGCTGCGCATGAGCGAGGCCCTGAGCGTGGTGTCGCGCCATCGCACCTCCACCGGCACCGTCGTGTACGCACGCTGCGAGTGCGGCCGCCTGTCCATGTGGCTCGAGCCGACCGCGCTCACCGAACGGCGGCCCGAGCTGCGGCTGATGGCGGGCTCGACCGCCACCGGCTAGATGCTTGATCGCTGATCGTCGTAGGCCGTGGCCGATCGCAGGGCGGGTCGGCCGGTACGCCGGTCGTTCCAGTTCGCGGCGGTCCGTGCGAGCAGACGCGCGTCGATGCGGGAGCTCGCCGGGCGATTCCGGTCGACACCGGAGTTTCCACATGCGAGAAAAGGGAAGCCTGGGGGGGAAGACGACCGGCTGAGACATTGGGGTGATACGCGATGACGCAACCCGACTACGATCCCACCGCTGGAGCGGCCCCTACCGGTGCCGGGCAGGTGGTGGTGGCCTCCTACGGCAGTTACGCCGGGGCCGAGCGGGCCGTGGACTATCTGTCCGATCAGCGGTTCCCGGTGGAACGGACCGCGATTGTGGGCCGGGGGCTGAGAAGCGTCGAGCAGGTGACCGGCCGCATGGGCATGTGGGGCGCCGCGGGGAAGGCGGCGATCTCGGGTGCGGTGCTGGGGGCGCTGTTCGGATGGATTTTCGGGCTGTTCGACTGGATCAACCCTTTGATCGCGGGCCTGCTGCTGGCGTTGTACGGGGCGGTCTTCGGCGCGATCGTGGGCGGCCTGCTGGGACTGGTCGCTCATGCCATGACCGGTGGTCGGCGGGACTTCTCCTCGGTGTCGGGAATCGAGGCGGACAGCTATGACGTGCTCGTCGACGCGGCGCATGCGACGCAGGCGGGCCAATTGCTCGATGCGCAGGGCGCGCCGGGCCGCGGCCCGGGCGCCGACCACATCGGCTGAGCCGCGGGCCCGGACTCGCCGGATGCCGGAGGACGGTGACGAGGACGGCCTTTTGGGGCGGTCCGGTCATGCCCCGGCGCCGCCGTCGACGGGGATGGCCGGGCCGGTGACGTCGTTCGCGGTCATGATGACTGAACGCAAGGGTCACCGGCCGCCCGATCGGGCGCCTTCGGGCACCCGGGGTTCCACCGCGAGGACTCGGCGCCGTCACCGCGGGACTCCTCCTGTCCTACAGCTCAGGAGCGGTCGAGGGCGATGTGAACCGACTCAAGACGGTCAAGAGGAGTGGTGCGGCCGTGCCGCCCTCCACCTCCTCGGAAGACTCGTCATCCTCAGCCGCTGAACGGATCCGCGACCGTCGCGAAATATGAGCCGGAACCGTGGGGCATCCGATGGCGGTGGCTCAGCAGCCCCAATCGTCCTGGGCCTTGATCATGATCGGCATCGTCTGTGTCACCGTCCCGTCCGTGACGACGAGCTCGGCCGGGTACTCCCCGTAGTCCAGCGGGGGCAGGTCGACGCCGAACCAGATGGTCCCGATGTACTGGTCGCCGTTGTCGCCCGGCGGGATCGGCGGGGGCAGGTAGAGCTCGGTGCCCTCGGGCATACCGTGTACTTCGGTCAGAAGCGGCGCGTCCCACGATCCGGCGATGAAGCCGACGAAGTAGGTGGAGTAGCTCCCGTTGGCCCAGATGCAGATCCGCTGTTCGTAGTTGGACAGATCCCAGGTCGCCTCCGCGGCGGGCGCCTCGGTCTGGACGGCCGCCGACGCCGAGGCGGCCGAGGCGCTGAACACCACGCTCATCGCCAGTCCGACTGCTACGGCGAGCATCAACCTGAGGGGTCGCGAGATCGATTTCGTCATCATGAACGTTCTCCGTGTCGCGGTACCGGAGATGGCCTCCCCCGTCAGGGCTGGTACCGGTCGCCGACTGAGGCCTCGTAAAAATCACATTACAAGACAAACAACCCGGGCACAATTGGTTGACGCTTCAAATATTTAGACGAGCCCTGGTTCTCGCCCACCTCTCGTGGCGGTCACGGATCCGGTAGGCAATCGTCTGCGCCAGCGAGGGCGACTGCGACTCGAGGCGGACCGGCTATGCCCTCGGGCATAGCGTCCGCTGCCGAACATCCGACCGTGGAGGGTCGAGATCGGCGCCGCTCGCCAATAGTTTCGGGACCATGACCACAACGAATACGAACCGCGGACACGGCATGGGCGTCGCGGCGCCGGTGGTGGCGCTGATGGTGCTGTCACCGATGCTGGCGGAACTTCCCAGCGGCGCCATGCGGCCCACCGACTTCCTTTCGCCGATGATCTTCTTCCCCTTCACGATCGCGGTGTACGGCCTGCCGGTGCTGGCGCTGCGCGAGATCGCCGCGCGGCTCGGCCTCGGCGCGACCGGCCTGTGGGTCCTGGGCATGGTCTACGGCGTCTTCAACGAAGGGCTGTTCTCCGAGACCTTCTACTACCCGCTGGAGAGCCCCCTCCCCGAATTCGCCGGTTACGGATCGGTGGGCGACCTCCAGGTGCCGTGGATGGTCTACATCCTTCCCTGGCACGGCCTGTTCTCGGTGCTGTTGCCGGTGATGGTGGTCGACCGGCTGTTCCCGCGCCGCAGCGGAAGGCCGTGGTTCTCCGCCAAGACCGCAGTGGTCCTCGCCGCGGTGACGGCCGCGCTCGGCCTGGCGAGGTTCATCCTGAACGGCGAGGACGTAGCCGTCCACAGCGGATCAGTATTCGTCTTCCACCTGGCCGTCCTGTGCCTGCTGGCCGTCGGCCTGTCCGTGGCCGCGGTGCGGCTGCCGCGGACGCCGCGATTGACTCCCGGTCGGGACGGCCGGGCGCGGCTGTGGCGGTCGTTCACGGTCGGAGCCGGGCTCTACCTGGTCGGCTTTCTCGGCATGGTGCTGCTGGCCGCCGCGGGAGTCCCCTGGTTCCTGCCGGTGGGTTACGGCATCGCGGCCGTGCTCGCCGTCGTGTGGGCCTCGACTCGCATGCGAGAGGTCAAGCGCGCCACGGTGCTGGCCTTCACCCTCGGCTGCGTCGCCCTGGAGGCCGCGGTGATTCCGCTCTTCGTGCAAGGACTCCTCGGCGGAGACCCGGAGCCTCTGGTGACGGGGGCGGTGGTCGTCGCCGCCGCGATATTCGCGATGCTCCGCCTGGGAAGCCGCAGCGACCCGTCGGCCCGGACCGCGCTCTAGAGTGCGGAACATGCAACCGGTTCGGGCAATGGTCGCGCGTCACCCGATGGCGATGGACGCGGGGATCGCGGTCGCGGTCGCCGCGGCGAACGTGCCGCAGACGGTCGGCGCCGACGTCGCGGCGGCCGGTTGGCTGTGGTTCGCCGCGGCGCATCTGCCGCTGCTGTGGCGGCGGCGGGCACCCACGGCAGCATTGTGGACGGTATTGGCCGTCGCCACGGCGATCTGGATCGCAGGGCCCGAGGCCCTCGTCTATCCGGTGGTCGTCGCGTTCGCCGCCGTATACGCGGCCGCCCGGTACCGTCCCTGGAGGCTGTGGTGGCCGGGCGCGGCGGTCCTCGAAGGCGCCTTCGCCGCCGCCGCCCTCCAAGGCGAGCTCGGCCGGAACGACCTGGTGGCGCTCTCCTGCGCACTCGTCGCAGTCGCCTTGTCGGGCGCGGCGGTCCGGTCGCGTCGCGCTCACCGAGCCGACCTGGCCGAACGCGACCGGCAACAGGCTCGCCTCGCCCTCGCCGCGGAGCGCAACCGGATCGCCGCCGAACTGCACGACATCATCTCCCACAACATGGCGGTGATGGTCGCTCTCGCCGACGGCGCCGGGCTCACCGCCGCCGACTCGCCGAAGCGCGCCGCCGAGGCGATGGGCACGATCGCCGACACCGGCAGGCAGTGCCTGGACGAGATGCACCGGTTGGTGACGGTGCTCCGCGGCGACGAGACCGGCAGTGCGGCGGCGCTGGCGCCCCAGCCCGGTATCGACCAGCTCGACGAGCTGCTGGAGCGGGTGGGCGACACCGGATTGCGGGTGCGCCTCGAACGCGGTGGCACTCCGGTCCGGTGCGGCGCCGGACTGAGTCTGACGGTCTACCGGCTCGTGCAGGAGGCGCTGACCAACACGCTCGCGCACGCCGGGCCCGCGGCCTCGGCCACCGTGCGGCTCGAATACGGCGGCGGGCACATCGACCTGAGGATCACCGACCGCGGCGGCCGGTCGCCGGGCCCCGTCCCGCACGGGCGGGGCCGCGGGCTCACGGGCATGGCCGAGCGTGCCGCCGCCTACGGGGGCCGCCTCGAAGCCGGACCGCTGCCCGACGGCGGCTGGGAAGTCCACACCAGACTGAATATCATGGGCAGGAGGTCCACGTGACGATCCGAGTCATGCTGGTGGACGACCAGCCGCTGCTGCGCCAGGCATTCCGAATGATCCTGGAGGCCCGCAGGGATATCAACGTGGTGGCCGAGGCCTCCGACGGCGCCGAGGCGATCGACGTCGCCGGGCGGCACCGCCCCGACGTCGTGCTCATGGACGTCCGGATGCCGGTCCTCGACGGGATCCGGGCCACCGAGTCGATCGTGGCCGCCGAGCCCGGCATCCGGGTGCTCGTGCTGACCGTGTTCGACAACGACGAGAACGTCTACGCCGCGCTGCGGGCCGGGGCCAGCGGCTTCCTGCTGAAGAACGCCCGGCCCACCGAACTCTTCGACGCGATTCACGCCGTCCACCAGGGCAACGCCGTCGTCGCTCCCAGTCTGACCCGCCGGCTCCTCGACACCTTCACGGCCCACTTGCCCGACCCGGCGACCGGCGTCTCCGAAGACCGGCGGCTGCGGGCGATGACCGACCGGGAACGCCAGGTCGCCGTCCAGGTCGCACGCGGATTCACCAACGCCGAGATCGCGGAGCACCTCGACATCGTGCCGGGCACGGTGAAGATCCACATCGGCAGGATTCTCGCCAAGCTGGGCCTCCGCGACCGGGTCCAACTGGCGATCCTCGCTTACGAGACCGGACTGGTGCACCGCGGGCAGACTCACCGCGACTGAGCCGCGGCAAGGACCGCGGGCACGGGCTGACCTCCAGCGGCGGACATGGAGGCGATCCCTGATCGATCCGCGAATGCCGAGCCTCGGGTGGATCGATAGCATGCCTGCGTGACAGCTCAGAGAAGACCATCGGATGCGGTCCTTTCCGCGTTCGGCAGTGGGGAGAGGAGACCGGAGAAGCTCGATGGTGGCCGCGGACTGACGTGGAGAGCCGGGCCCGTGGTGCTGCGTCCGGCCGGTGACGTGGACGAGGCGAATTGGCGAGCTGGTGTACTTGAGCGTCTCGTGCACACCGAACAGTTCCGGACGCCGCGCCCGATCCGCGCCGCATCAGGCCGATGGGTCGAAGACGGGTGGGAGGCGTGGCAGTGGCTCCCCGGCGCTGCCGATGAGTCACGCCTCCTGGACGTGGTCAGGGCGGGGACCGCGTTCCATCATGCGATCTCGGCACTGGCTCGTCCGGCGTTCATCGACACCGCTGACGACCCCTGGTCTCGCGCGGATCGCATCGCTTGGGAAGAGGCGCCACTGCCCTCCGACGCGATGCTCGGACGCCTCGCGGCAGCGTTCCGACCGGTGGATTCGCCATCGCAGCTCATCCATGGCGACCTGCTCGGCAATGTCCTTTTCGCCGAAGGCGAGCCGCCGGCGATCATCGATTGGGCACCGTACTGGCGGCCGACCGGTCTCGGCTCCGCAATCGCTGCAGTCGATGCCGTGTGCTGGCACGGCGCCCCGATCGAGCTGCTGTCCGCGATAGGGCGAAACATCGAGGAATGGGACCAGCTGCTGTTGCGCGCCTTGACCTTCCGCATGGTCACGCTCCACCTCTGCAACGCGTGGGACGCGTCGCTGGTGGATCGTCACGCTCCGGTCGTGGACGCGGTCCTCCTACTCGTTCAGCAAAGTTGACGCCTGCCCACCGCGATCGCTTGGAGGGCAGGGGGTTCAGCACGCGGGCGGGTTGAGAGTGCGACGAAGCTCCTGGTGGAACGCCGAATGCCACTGCTGCCTGATCAACCGCCGATAGCTCCGGTTGCTGTTCTCGCCTGCCGCTGACCACCTCGGCCCCGGGCCGAGGTGCACGACTCGTCCGCAGCCACCGCAAGACCATCGGTTCCAGGTGGCGGCCTCGCGATTCCGGTGTCCACGCCCTGCTCACGCTCGCCTACCTGCGCAAAGGCGAACGGCTCCGCGACTTCGCGGCCCCCCGCAGGGCCGAACCTCCCCCGATCCCGCGTCTGCTGGCCGAGCATGGCTGTGCATTCGACTCTATCGTAAGGGTAGATTCGGCGCATCGTGACGGAGTAATGAACGGCATGGCGGAACCGATGCAGACGGTCGAGGGGAGCCTGTGGCGGCTGCGAGTGCGCGGCTCGCTCGTACCGGCGGCGTGCGCCGATGCGCTCGGAGCGGCCGCGTCGGTGTCCGATGGGGCCGGATCGCTGGGCAACGGAGCGGCAATGCGCGTGTGGACGGTCGCCGGCCACCTGGCAGACCCCGGGAGGCGCCGGTAACGTGGCAGGGCGTGACGATCGAGCAAGGGAGTGGCGATGCGCGGCGATGACCTGATGCAGATCGGCGAGGCCGCCGAGCGGACGTGTCTGAGCTTGCGCACCATCCGCTACTACGAGGAGGTCGGCCTGGTCGTCCCCTCCGAGCGCAGCCCGGGCGGCTTCCGGCTCTACACCGAGGCGGACGTGCGCCGGCTGTGGTTCATCCGCCGGCTCAAGCCCCTGGACCTGTCACTCGACCAGATCCGCGACCTGCTCACCGCTCTGGACCGCATTGCCTCCGGTGCGGTGGACGAGGCCGAGGCCGCCGCCTTGCGCTCCACACTCGCCTCGTTCCAGTCCCTGGCCCGCGCCCGCGCTGAGGCGCTGCGCGATCAACTGGCCGGTACCGAGGAGTTCGCCGCCGATCTGGCCGATCGGATCGCCGCGCTGCCGCAGAGCACTGAAGCCGCCACGCCGCGAGCGTGACCGCCGCATCCAGTACTCTACCGTTGCGTTAGATTTGAACTCGCAGTCGATCGCCGGAGAGGAGGCGCATGTCGGAAGAGCCGGCAGTGGTGCGGGAGCCCCCGCGCGGACGCACCTTCGCGGTCATCTCCCATCCGGGCGCGGTCAAGCCGACCATCCCCGAGGCCTCGGCGCTGCACGCGCAGGCCATCGGCGAGGCCGGCGCTGCCGCCCGAGCCGAACTCATCGACGCGGCCGTCACCGCCGACGCCCGCAACGAGGTCCTGATGGTCCTGCGCGACCTGCCCGACGACGTATTCGCGAGCCCGCGCGTTCTGTGGACCGAACTGCCAGACATGCCCGTCAGCGCTTGAGCGCACTATCGAGGAGCCGACATTCGCGCACGATTTGAAGAACTCGACTACCAGCCCACCTCGTTGGGCGAGGTGAGTCTGCGCCGCCGCCACGACCCGGTCGCGGGCGCCGAGGTCTACGAGGTCAAACTCGGCGATGAGTACCTCATGTCGAGCCTGTTCACCGCCGCCGAGGTGGAGCTGGCGCGCCTGGGGCTGGCCTCGGCGCCTGGAGACGCGCTGCGCGTCCTGGTCGGTGGCCTGGGGTTGGGCTACACCGCCCGCGCCGCCCTGGCCGACCCCCGCGTCGCCGAGCTGACCGTCGTCGAAGCCCTCGCGCCGGTCATCGAATGGCACCGGCGCGGTCTGGTCCCGCACGCGGCCGAGCTCACCGGCGATGAGCGGACCAGGCTGGTACACGGCGACTTCTTCGCCCTGGCCTTGAGCCCACTGGGAGCCGACTCGCCGGGTCGGCGCTACGACGCGATCCTGCTCGACATCGACCACTCACCGCGCCACGTGCTCAACTCGGCGCACGCCGCCTTCTACACCCCCGCCGGGCTCGGAAGGCTCGCCGCGCACCTGCGCCCGGCCGGTGTATTCGCCATGTGGTCCAACGACCCGCCCGACGACGACTTCCTCGACCTGCTTCACGACGTCTTCGCCGAAGCCGAGGCGCACACCGTCACCTTCCCGAACCCGCTCCAGGGCAAGGACGCGGCCAACACCGTCTACATCGCGCGCCTGGCGGCCGGTCTTCGCTGAAGTACCTCGGGGCGGTGCACCGCGAGCCGGGTCAGTGTGCGGTGGTGAGCTTGCCCGAGAGTTCCCGGTGGAGTTCGGCGCTGGGGCGGTTGAGGCCGACGAGCTCGACGGTCTTGCCGCGCTTGGCGTACTTCTCGACCGCCGCGTCGAGTCCGGCCACGGCCGAGGCGTCCCAGATGTGGGCGTCGGTCAAGTCGATGACGACACGAGGGGGTCGACCATCAGTTCCGAGACCGATCGCCTGGTCGCGTTCAGCGGCCAGCTGCGTGCCGTTCACCGGCGGCTTCGCCGGGCGCTGGAGCTCGCGCGGCAGTCGATCGACGGCGAGGTCGACCTCCCGGCGGGGTTGGATTTGCCGGTGTTCTGCCGCGGGTTCTGCTCCGCGCTCAGCGACCACCACCGCAGCGAGGACACAGGGCTGTTCCCCGAGCTCCTCGCGGCGCGTCCGGACCTGAGGCCGGTCGTCGACAATTTGATGCGCGACCACAACATGCTCGAACACCTGCTCGGCGAGTTCTCGGCCGCGCTGTCGTCGGAGGCGGAGCCCGAGGCGCTGCACCGGCATCTCGACGGCATCGGCGCGATCATGGAGTCGCACTTCGGCTATGAGGAGCATCAGCTCATCAGTGTGCTGGATGCCGCCGCGCTCCACGGTGACCCGCGCACGCTCCTGGGCGATCTCGCCTGACCCTCGACGTGATCGGCCGAGACCGATGGCGAACCCGGTTCCATCCGACGCCACGGCACCGCGGCCGCTCGGATCCCATCACTGACGGCTACCGCCAAAAGTGCGGCAGAGCCAAGATCCTTACAGTCCCCGGCCGTATGCCGGCCGTGGGGGCGTTGCCGCGCCGCCGACGCGACATCGCGCTGAGCTGGGTAAAGCCGGCGTTGCTGCGCTGGTACGGGCGGCCGCGCCGCGAGTCAGGATCATCGACATCCGAGATCCGCAGAATCCTGTCGAATGGTGGCCGGGGGAGCAGGCGGCGTCCTTACCGGTCGAAGGACGAGTTCCCGGCTCGCCGCCCAAGAGCCGCCTGCCGGATACTCGGCGGGCTCAGTGGGCGCCGTCCCCGTCGTGCGGCCTCTCGGGGCGGATGACCACGCAGCAGTGACCCGGGGCCGGTGCGAGTTCGACTCGGTCGGGGCCCGCGTCGCGTGCGGCGAGCACGCCGCGCAGGAACGCCCGGTTCATGCCGCAGACCAGTTCGGTCTCCCGTTGGGCGACCCGGTGGAACGGGCAGTTGTGCAGCTCGATGTCGTCGCATTCGGTGACGTGGGGTTCATAGCCGCAGTTCGTGAGGGTCGCCAGGAGGTCGGTGTTCGTTTCGTCGATCGTGCGCCCCCGTTGTTCGGCGGCGTCGGCCAGGGCGCTTCGCATCGCCGCGGCGTCTGCGGCCGTGACGGCGTCGAGGAGGATCTCGGCGAACAGGCCGTAGTCGCGTGGCGGGATCGTGACCGACACCTCGTCTCGCGCCGGAGCGTATTGCTTGGCGGGTCGCCCGGCTCCCGGCCCGCCCCGCCCTTCCGGGCGGGCGTAGCCGGTCGTGAGCAGGCCCGCGTCGGCGAGCCGGTCAAGGTGGTACGCCGCCAACGTGCGGCTGATATTCGCCGCTTCGGCCACCTGGTCCCGCCGCACCGGCACGCGGTGTGCCGCGACGTAGTCGTAGACCCGGCGCCGGACCGGGTTCGACAACGCATCGAGGTCGCACGTTCCCTCGGGGGGCGAAGCCTCGTCCATACGGCGGAACTCTACCACTAACGAGGCTTGACAAATAGCCGTCGACTGCCCACACTAAAAACAACCTACATTAGTTTTAGAAAGAGGGATGTCATGTCGACGACCTCAGCTCGCGCCGCATCGGGCGGCGCAGCGGCTCGAAGCCTCAGCGATCCGGTCGCCGTCCGATGACGGCACTGCGCGTCGAGGGCACCGCCGCCGAGCCGGACATGATTGCGGCGGAGGCCGCCGCCGCGGCCTTCCTCAAAGCACTGGGCGTGCCGCAGGACGCTGAGCACCTGGAGGCCACGCCGCGGCGGATGGCCCGGGCCTGGGCGGAGATGCTCACGCCGCGCCCCTTCGATCTGACGACATTCCCCAACGAGGAGTGCTACGACGAACTCGTCCTGGCCCGGGAGATCCCGTTCCGATCGGTGTGCGAACACCACCTGCTGCCGTTCACCGGTCATGCGTGCGTGGGCTATCTGCCCGGCCAGCGGGTGCTCGGCCTCTCCAAGCTCGCCCGCGTCGTCGAGCACTTCGCCTGCCGGCCGCAGACACAGGAGCGGCTGACCAAACAGACCGCCGACTGGCTGCAAGAGCACCTCGGCGCCCGGGCCGTCGGCGTGGTGATCCGGGCCGAGCACTCGTGCATGACGCTGCGCGGCGCGCAGGCGACCGGATCCAGCACGGTGACCTCGACCCTGCTGGGGCATCTGCGCACCGACCCGCGTTCCCGCCAAGAGTTCCTCTCGCTGGCCGGTTTCTGAGCCGCCCACCCCCAGACAGACCCCGTTCCGCACCGAACCGCCAAAGGAGCAGCACCATGGACGGCACACAACAGGTCGTGATCATAGGCGGCGGCCTCGCCGGAGCCAAGACCGCCGAGGCCCTCCGGGACCACGGTTTCACCGGCACCGTCACACTGATCGCCGCCGAGGCGCACCTGCCCTACGAGCGCCCTCCCATGTCCAAGAGCTTCCTCATCGGAGCGTCCCCCTTCGACGACGCGCTGGTCCATACCGCGGAGTGGTACCGGGAGAAGGAGATCGACCTGCGCACGGGCACCCGTGCCATCGCCCTTGACACCGGTAGACACCGCGTGGGCCTCGAAGACGGCGACGAGGTGGCGTACGACAAACTCGTCTTGGCCACGGGCTCGACGCCGCGTCGGCTGCCCGTGCCCGGCGCGGAGGCGAGCGGAGTCCACTACCTGCGCACCCGCGAGGACTCGGACGCCATCCGCTCCACATTCGGTCCCGGACGGCGCCTCGTCGTCATCGGCGGCGGGTGGATCGGGCTCGAGGTCGCCGCGGCCGCTCGCGGTGCGGGCACCGAGGTCTGCGTCGTCGAGGCCGCCGATCTGCCGCTGTCGGCCGCGCTCGGTCCCGAACTGGCCGTGGTCTTCGCCGACCTGCACCGGGCCAACGGGGTCGACCTGCGCCTGAGCACACGACTGAATGCCGTCCTGACCGATGGTGGCCGGGCCGTCGGCGTGGAACTGGACGGCGGCGAGCGGATCGACGCCGACGGCATCGTGGTCGGCATCGGTGCGGTTCCCCAGACGGGCCTGGCCGAGGCCGCCGGTCTGGCCGTCGACGACGGCGTGCTCGTCGATGCCTCGCTGCGCACCAGCGACCCCGACGTCTACGCCGTCGGCGACATCGCCAACCACGACCATCCCGCCCTGGGGCGACGGATGCGGGTCGAGCACTGGGCCGCCGCGCTCAACCAGCCGTCCGTCGCCGCCGCGGCCCTGCTCGGCGGCGCGGAGCGGTACACCGAACTGCCTTACTTCTACAGCGACCAGTACGACCTCGGCATGGAGTACATAGGGCACTCTCCCGAAGGCTCCTACGACCGGATCGTCGTCCGCGGTGCCCTGGCCGCTCAGAAGTTCGTGGCCTTCTGGCTCGACCGCGACAACCGGATCAAGGCCGCGATGAATGTCAACGTCTGGGACGTAGTCGACCAGATCAAGCACCTTATCGGCGATGGAAGGCCGATCGACCCCGAGCGGCTCGCCGACCCTGGTGTGCCCTACGCCGAGCTGTAGTCCCGCAATGCCGCTGCCGGCCCGGCCGCCATCCTGCGACGGCGTCGGTGAGGTCGGCCGCCTTCAGCCCCTACCATTCGGTACTCCATGGCCGGCGTGTTCATCGGATCGTCTATGCCAGGTCGGACATGTCGAGCGCGAAACGATAGCGGACGTCGCCCCGCTCCAGGCGGTCGAGCGCCTCGTTCACCTGCGCGGAGGGCAGCACCTCGACGTCGGCGGCGATGCCGTGGTCGGCACAGAACTCCAGCATGGAGGCCGTGCCAGGACGGCCGCCGCTGCCGGCCGAACTGAGCTTCTTGCGTCCCACGAGCAGATCAGTGGTCTGCAGGGCGACCGGGCCGAGGTGGCCGAGCAGGCTGAGGGTGCCGTCCAGGGCGACGAGCCCCAGGTAGGGGGCGACGTCGTGCGGGGCGGCGATGGTATCGATGACGACGTCGAACCGGTCCCGGGCCGCGGCCATTTCCGTTTCCTCAGCGGACACGAGTAGCTCGTGCGCGCCGAGGCGTGCTGCGTCGGCGGCCTTGCTCCTCGATCGACTGATCACCGTGGTCTCGGCTCCGAGCGCGGCGGCGAATCGGACGGCGAGGTGGCCGAGGCCGCCCAGCCCCGCCACCGCGACGCGGGTCCCGGCCGTGACGCCGAGGGCTCGCAGCGGCTCCCACACGGTGATCCCCGCGCACAGCAGCGGAGCCGCGGACGCGGCGTCGAGCCCGACGGGAAGCGGGTAGGCGAATCGGTCGCGGACGACGTACTCCCGGGAGTAGGCCCCCAGCGTCGTCGACCCGTCGTGGCGGTCCGTGCCGCCGTAGGTGAGGGTCGGGAACTCAGAGCAGAAGTTCTCCTGCCCCGCGCGGCACATGCGGCACACGCCGCATGAGTCGACGATGTTGCCGACCGCGACCGCGTCCCCGGCGGCGAATCGGTCAGGGCGTGGGCGAAAGTCGTTGATGCCGGTCATGTCGTGATGCCGATGAATGGCAGGGGTCTGGTGTGGTCGCGGGCGTTATGCCTGGTGGCCTTGGCGAGGTTGGTGACTCCGGCCAGGCGAAGGGCGCCGATGGCGAGGTTTCGGAAGCTCGCCATGGCGCGGGGCGCGTTCCCGGTCCGGAGTCGGGAGGCGTCTTCGGCGAACGTGGTGTCGCTGACCAGGTGCGACCGATTCTCGATCCCCCAATGTCGGCGAACGAATCGCGCGATATCGCTGGGGGCCGCTTGGTGGGCCTCCAAGGTGGTGACCGCGTACACGGTCTCGCGGGACTGTTTGTGCGGCCCTTGACCTGGCGGCGGCGGTGCAGCTTGATCGCGCTCACCGCGCCGGGGAAGGGCAGGCCGCCGGCGGCCGGGTCAATCCCGCAGACCTTCACCGATCGGGACTCGGAGTGTCCGTGCCCGGTCCCGGCGTCCTTCGCCCCGGTCGGCACCGCAGTCCAAGGCAGTGCCTTGAGCTGGCGATATAGATGCTTTTGGTTTCGCTTTACGATCGCCACGTAATGCGCTCGCTTCTGGCCGACCAGCCAGGCGGCTTGGGCCTTGACCGTGTGCAGCGCATCGAAGGTCACGACCGCGCCCTCGAGATCGATCCAGGTCAGCAGGCCCTTGAACTCGCCGGTCTCGTTGGTCTTGGCCCCGACATTGCGCTGGGCGAGCGTGATCGCCTGGTCGTGGTCAACTGCCGAGAGCAGATGGACCCGCTGGCCCTCGGCGTTCTTCGAACCGCGCAGCGTCTTGCCGTCCATCGCGACCGCCCGCAGTGCATCACCGGGCTCGCTGACTTCGGAAGCGGAGCGGGCCGTTAGCCAGGCGCAGACCGCCCGGTCCAGCGCATCGGCGTCGATGCGCGCCAGTACCGCGGTCAGACAGCGCCGTGAAGGCGTGCGGCGACGTCCCAGCGGATGGCGGCGCACCCCCAGCAGCGCCAGCACCTCGCCGGGCGCATCGGCGGCCCATTCGGCCACGGCCTCGATCGTGACCGCTCCGGCGCACACGGCCGCCGCGCACACTGCCAGCAGGCTCGACAGGGAATACCAGCGGCCGCACCGCCTCCGCGGATCGGGCACCCACGCCAGATAACGGCGCAGGTCGGGGACCTCGTCCAGGTCAAGCGGTCCCACCTTCGCGAAGCAGTCGGCGATGGGGGAGGATACGGGAGCGGGCACGGTTCTCCTTGGCGTTCAACAGGATTCAGCACCCAAATGATCGTCCGGTCGTGCCCGCGCCATCACTGCGCCCCAACCGATCCAGTCACCACAAGCTCAAGGCCAACGGCCCTCTCCCATGGCCTGGGACCTGCCCGCGAGGAAGTCATACCGCCGCTCCAACCTGAAACCTACGGACTCGGCGGTGCGGTACGAACCTGGGTTGTCCTCGTTGCAGTGCCAGCCGACCTCGGTCAGCCCACGGTCGACCGCGACCGCGACAGCGGCTGCGGTGACCTGGACGGCCAGGCCACGGCGGCGGTGTTCGTACGCGGTATGGATGCCGATCTCGGCGCGGTCTGCGACGATGCAGTCGGCCAGACTCCAACTGACCACGGCTTCACCTTGTACTGCCGCTACCCCGAACCCGTTGGCTAGAAACCCCTCTGCGCCTCCCCAGTTACCGTCCATCCAGTCCCATACGTGGTCGGGGACTTGCTGACGCTCCAAGAACGCCGCGTCGATCAGCGCGATCCGGTAGCCGGGCGCCAGGTCCGACCCCGGCCGAGGCCGCTCGCCGCAGAACAAGTAGTGCCGCCGAGGCACCTTGAACAGGAACAGATCAGGCACGATGGCCTCCGCCACCGACAACCAGCCGTCGTGGTCGAAGGACAGCACCAGGTCGCCGTCGCGTTCGGCATCGAAAGTCGCCGTCAGGTGCGCACGCAGGCCGGTGACGAAGCTGAGGTTATTCGGGTCACCACCGACGAAGTCGCCCTCCGGGGAATGCACGAAGACCGCGCTCGGCCGTGTCGGGTCGTCGACGAACACCGCTCCCGGCATCGCGCCGGCGAGGACCGCTCCGACACTCAGCTGATGATCGAGCCCGGTGAGCAGGTCCGCTACCGTGCCAAACGCGGACTGGGAGAGTCGAGTGAGCAATCTGCCTCCTGATGCTGCACGCACCGGATACGCGCCTCTCGCGATCCTGACTGCTGCAGTCAACCGGGAAGCTAGCACCTCATCGAACTGCCACACCAGCGAAATAACCCGAGGAAACCAGCGCCTTGGAGGTAGCCAGGTGCAACGCCCGGGCTACCGCAAACCACCGCTAATCATCGATATCCAGAAATAACACCCAACTCCGACCTTCGCCCATGCCCTGCCGCTAAGGGCGCCTGAAGGTAAGGGTCGTGGACTGCACCTGAGCGCCAGAGTGGTTCGAGATACTGCTGACGAACCCTTGGACCTGCTCGGCGTCGGCACGATCGAGCTTCCATCCAGCAGCTTCGATGTCTGCGATGGTCTTCATGACTATCTTGGGTTTCGTGGCGCCGAACCATCCGCCTTTTACGGTCGCGATATAAACCGGCAGTCCCTTGCGCCAAGCCTTGCGGGCCTCCCGGTACTCCTTCGATGTCGGAGTGGCGGGTTTCTGTGCTTGGTGTTCAGCCCACTCCTTGAGCGAGCTTTTGGCCTTCGCGGAATGCGTTTCGGTCTTGGCTTTTGGGTCGCTGCGGTGCTGCTCGCCAGCTTCGAGACTCCGGCGTACCTCTGAGACTATCTCGATATTAACGTCGGCGGGGATCTCTGTTAGCGGCTGACCGAGGTGCGTCTCCGCGAAGTTTAGATTTGCATAAGCACTTGCCAACTTTCGTTCGAGTTTCGCGATCTTCTTCGTGTCCCCTTTCTGCCTTGCACGTTCCAGACTGAGAACAGTATTTTTAATGTTGCTCCGTGCAGTGTTGAGCTGCATCCTTTCGATCATTCCCATGTCGTCACCTCCCCCAATAAGGCCAAGGATAGCGCTGTAATCGATGGTCGGGTGTATTTCGACAGGTTGGCTGCACCGCGAACATGAGCCTATCTCAACTGGGAGTGTCAGTTTATTGGCTCTGTCGCAAATCCGGTGGTAGCGGTCAGTGATCGGATCCGAGCAGAATTCGGTGGCGGAGGAGGCGGAAGCTGGCCCTGCCGTACATCTGGCGCATCAGCTGCTTCGTTTTCGTGTTGACGCCCTCGGTGCGGCCATTGTGGAACGGTAGGGTAAAGGCGGCGGTGACCGCGTCCCGGTCCTGGTCGAGCCCGCGCGTGAAGGCGTGCAGGTGGGGCAGGTCCTCTGCCCGGACCTCGTCGATCCACTGCTGCAGCCGCTCGGCGTTGGCCTGCTCGGGGCGCAGCAGCGCGGCGAAGGATCGGGCGTGGCCGGCCAGGGCCTTCATCTGCGGGCAGCGACCGGCGAGCTCGTCGACCAGGGACCGCTGCTTGTCGGACAGGTGGGTGGGATCGGTCATGATCAGGCCGGTCAGGCGGCGCGGGGAGATCGGGCGGCGGTCGGCCTCGACCCGGCCCTGGTTGATGTAGCGGTAGAGCAGGTTCTGGCTGCCGGTATAGCCGCGGGTCTTGATCTCCCGCAGGAGCTGCTGTACCGATACGGCCGGGTCGGCTGCGCGTCGTTCGCGCAGGTAGTCGCGGTAGGGGTCGACCAGGGTGGTGCGATAGAGCGGGGCGGTGCGGATCCGATCGGGCTCGGCGGCGCGGGCGTAGCGTTTGATGGTGTTCAGCGCCAGTTGCAGGCGGCGGGCGCACTCGAGGAGCCCGACACCGGCATCGAGTAGGTCGTGGACGGCGTGCCAGCGCTCCAGTGTGGTCTGGGCGCGTTTGGTCGCCGTCGAGGCCGGGCCGCCCTTGGCCCAGCACGCCGCGTGCGCCGAGGCCTCCTTCCAGGCGGCCTCGCCGAAGTTCTTCCAGATATGCCACCGATCGCCTACCTGCACCGCCGCAGGCAGGGCGTTCGCGACCGCCTGGGCGTAGGTCGCCGAGCCGTCGCGGCAGACGACCTCGACCCCGGGGTGGGCCTCCAGCCAGCCCTGGAGGGTCTCGGCCTTCCGATCGGGCAGGACGTCGATGCGCTCACCGGTGACCGCGTCGATCAGCACCGTCGCGTAGCGCTGACGCTTGCGCAACGCGAAGTCATCGACCCCCAAAACGACCGGGACTCGCTCAGGTGGCAGCGGCAGGCCCAGGAGCATCCGGATCGCGGTGTGCCGGGAGACCTCCATTGACAGCGCCGCTAGCACCCGCTGGCTCGCCCGTCCGGCCAGCTCGCGGGCCACCGCGCCGATCTGGGCGGCCAGTCGCCCCGTGCGCCGCTGGTAGCGTTCGAGCACCCCTGTGACCTGCTCACGGAAGGTCCGACGCGGGCACTCGGCGTTCTCACACCGCAGACGCCGAACCCGCACCTTCGCGACCACCGGCCGCGCGTCGACCGACACATCGGCCACTGTCCGCTCGCAGAAAGCGTGGACCCTCTCAGCGGCGGTCCCGCAATCAGGGCAGCTCACTGGCCGATCCACCGTCATCGCCTGGATCAGAATGTGATCACCCAGGTCAACCACGCGTTTAAGATCCAGATCAGACAGTCCTGAGAAG
>NZ_AXWO01000016.1 GCF_000482705.1 Glycomyces arizonensis DSM 44726
TCGCTTGGCCCGCTTGTGGTAGCCGGACTGGTTCGGAATGTACGGGAACAGGTGTCGGAAGTTCTTGCGGGCGTAACGAACCCAGCGGCGCTCGCCTTTGACCTGGAACAGGTGCTGGGCAACCATGAGGCACACCAGCTCGGCGTCGCTGAGCTCCTTCGGCTTTCCGGGCTTTCGCCCCTCCCGGGGGATGACGTGATCGTCAACGACCACGTAGAGTGCGGTCAAGAGGGTCTCGATGTCCTGAGTATTGTTCACACTTCACTCAACGAGACCCTCTCCTGCTGGTCACGACCCGACCGGGTTAGGAATCAATCATCTAGAGCGGCTCGCCGGTCTCCAGCAGGGTCTTCATGCTCGACAGGAGCTGCGGCCAGCCCTGGCCGATCATGTCCCGGACGGTGCTGCCGGGTGCGAATCCGTCGTGGGTCACGGTCAGCTTGACCGCCTCGCCCGCGGGTTCGAGTTCGAAGGTGACCTTGGAGCGCGGCTCGGCGGCGATCGCGGCGAGCGCGTCCTCGTCCACCCCGGCGTTCGCGGCCCACTCGGGCGTGAAGGTGTGCCAGGTGTAGGACAGGCGCCGGGGCGGGTCGCACTCCAGGACCCGCTGGTCGGGGTGCGCGGTCTTCACGCCGTTCTCGACCCAGGTCATCGTCGAGCCGGGCCGCCAGTCGGTGTCGAGGGCGACGCCCCAGTAGCGCTTGGTGAACTCGGGCTCGGTCAATGCCCGCCAGAGCCGCTCGGGCGTGGTCTTGACATGGGTGACGTAGACGAATGCGGTGGTGGTCTCCACGGTCTGCTCCTCCAGTGCGGTCTTCAGGTCGGCCAGCGCTCGCGCCCGTTCGCGGTCGTAGCGGCTGATCCACCGGTCGGCGATGGCGTTGATGGGGGCGGCGTTCAGGTAGTGGAGCTTCTCGCGGCCTCGCCGGGCGGCGGTGACCAGCCCGGCGGCCTCCAGGATCCCCAGGTGCTTGCTGACCGACTGCCGGGCCATCGCCAGGCCCTCGCACAGCTCGCGCAGGCTCAGGCCATTGCGCTCGTTGAGCCGGTCGAGCAGTCGGCGGCGGACCGGGTCGGCCAGCGCCTTGAACACGTCGTCCATTCGCCACTTCCGGATATGCGGATGTTCGGTCGCCTCGATAATAGGCAGCCAAATGGCTGCATGTCAAGCACCTTCCGGATATCCGGAAGTCCGACAGTGTGGCCAGCGGGCCGGAGGGCGGGCCTCAGAGCCTTCCGGCGACGGTCGTGGTCACCTCGGCGACACCGTTTCTGTAGGGAAGGCCCTCGTCGTCGGGGTCCTCGCTCGGCGGTCCGCCGCGCCGCTTCACCGAGGCCTCCTCCAGCGGCAGGGCCATGATCGCCGTGGCCGAGTCCTCCTTGGCGCTGGGCTCGCGCGAGCGCTCCGAGCGCCCGGTCGACATGCGCTCGACCAGGGCCCGCATCATCAGCCACCGCTCGTGCGCGTCGGTCACCAGAGCGGCCCGGCCGTGCACCACCACGCTGCGGTAGTTCATCGAGTGGTGGAACCAGGACTTGGCGAAGACCAGGCCGTCGACGATGGTCGCCGTCAGGCACACGTCGAGGCCCTCCCGGGCGGCCAGTCCCATCGAGGAGCCGGTCGAGCCGTGGAAGTACACCGTGCTCCCCACGCGGGCGTGGAAGGTCGGCAGGATGCGCGGGGCGCCGTCGGGGCCGGTGAAGGCCACGTCGCAGAACAGGGCCTCGTCGAGGACCTGGAAGGCCGGGGCCCGGTCGTAGGCGAGGCGCTCGGCGGACCGCGTTGGGGTGGTGCGGTCGGTCTGGTTGAACAGGGTGCTCATGGGGGGCTCCCGTCGTCTTGTTTTGTACTGGTACAATACCTGAGTTATGTCGGTACATTATCAGATCACGGGCTCGGCCGCGAGCGAGATAGCCGCCAGCGTCGAGGTCGGCGTGCGCGACGGCCACCTGCGGCCCGGCCTCACCCTGCCCGCCGTCCGCAAGCTCGCCGCCGACCTCGGCGTCGCCGCGGGCACCGTCGCCGCCGCCTACCGCCAGCTGCGCCAGCGCGGCGTCGTCGAGACCGGCGGCCGGGCCGGGACCGTCGTGCGCGAACGCTCCGCCTTCACCCCCGCCGGGACCATCACCGTCCCGCCCGGCGTCCTCGACCTCGTCAGCGGCGAACCCGACCCCGAGCTGCTGCCCGACCTCGCCGCCCTCAAACCGCGCGTCGAAGTCGGCCCGGGCGACTACCGCAACGGCGGCCCCTGCCCCGACCTGCTCGACCTCGCCCGCGAGCGCCTCGCCGCCGACGGCGTCCACGGCGAGCTCACCGTCACCTCCGGGGCGCTCGACGCCTTCGAACGCGGCCTGGCCGCCCGGTGCGCCCCCGGCGACACCGTCGCCGTCGAGGAGCCCACCTGGTCCAACGGGCGCGACCTGCTGCTCGCCGCCGGGTACCGCGTCGTCCCCGTCGCCGTCGACGCCGACGGCCCGATACCGTCCGAACTGGACGATGCCTTGGCGGGCGGCGCCCGCGCCTTCGTCCTCACCGCCCGCGGCCAGAACCCCACCGGCGCCGCCGTCTCCTCAGGCCGCGCCACCGCCCTCCGCGACGTCATCGCCGCCCACCGGGGCGCCTTCGTCATCGAGGACGACCACTGGGGCGAGCTGGGCCGCACCCCGCTCCACTTCGTCGCCGACGCCGCCGAGCGGTGGATGTTCGTCCGCTCCGCCTCCAAGCCCTACGGGCCCGCCCTGCGCTGCGCCGTCGTCGCCGCCGACGCCGACACCAAGGCCCGCGTCCAAGGGCGCATGGCCATCTCCCACGGCTGGGTCTCGTGCATCCTCCAGCACTTCGTCATCGCCGCATGGGAGGACGAGGGCGTCGCCGCCCTCGTCGAGGCCGCCGGGCGGCGCTACGCCGAACGCCAGGCCGCCCTGCGCGAGGCCCTCGCCGAGCGCGGCGTCCACGCCTTCGGCCGCTCCGGGCTCAACCTGTGGATCCCGGTCGCCGACGAGACCGCCGCCGTCGTCGCCCTCCGCGACGCCGGGTACGCCGTCGCTCCCGGGCGCTCCTACTCCCTCCGCGGCGAGCAGGGCATCCGCGTCAGCACCGCCCGGCTCGACCCCGAACTCGCCCCGGCGGTGGCCGACGCCGTCGCCGCGGCGGCCGGACCGGTGGCCCCACCGGTCTGACAACTCCAGAAAGGACCCCCGATGGCAACAGCGCGAGAAGCGCCCCCCGACACCGCCGCGATCCAGCGCCGCACCCTGCGCCTGCTGTTCTGCACCCAGATCCTCGGCGGCCTCGCCGTCGGCATCGGCATCGCCTTCGGCGCCCTCCTCGTCGAGGAGATGACCGGCTCGGGCACCTTCGCCGGGCTCGCGCAGAGCCTGTTCGTCGGCGGATCGGCGCTCGTCGTCGTCCCCGCCGTCCGCATCACCGAGCGCTTCGGGCGCCGCGGCGGCCTCGTCTTCGGCTACACCGGCGCCGTCGCCGGAACCGCCGTCGTCCTCGCCGGGATCACCCTCGACACCGCCGCACTCGCCATCGGCGGCTACTTCCTGCTCGGCAGCGCCTCCTACGCCGGGCTCCAATCCCGCTACGCCGGGGCCGACCTCGCCCCGGCCGACAAGCGCGGCACGCACCTGTCGACGATCGTGTGGGCCGCGACCATCGGCAGCGTCACCGGCCCGTCCCTGGCGGCCCTGGCCGAACGCGGCTGGAAGGGCTGGCTCGGCGGCCCCGACTACATCGGCCCCACCGTCGCCATGGGCGTCCTGTGCCTGGTGACCGCGACCGTCCTGTTCGCCTTCCTGCGCCCCGACCCGCTCCTGACCGCCCGGGCGCTCTCCGGCGAGACCCACGCCCCCAGGCGCTCGGTCGCCGACGGCCTCCGCACGGCCCGCGCCGACCCGACCGTCCGCACCGCCGTCATCGCCGCCGCCCTCGGCCACTTCGTGATGGTCGGCGTCATGGCCATGACCGCCCTGCACGTCAAGCACGGCATGGACGATCCGGCCGAGGTGCTCACCGTCGTGGGCTTCATCCTCGGCCTCCACATCGGCGGCATGTACGCCTTCGCGCCGATCATCGGCCGCCTCGTCGACCGCCGCGGCCCCCGGCCGGTCCTGGCAGCGGGCGCCGCCCTCCTCGTCGCCGCCTGCGCCGTCGCCGGGACGGCCTCGGCCGGCAGCCACGTCCAGATCAGCGCCGGTCTCGTGCTGCTCGGCCTCGGATGGTCGGCGATGACCGTCGCCTCGGCGTCCATGCTCACCGGCGCGGTCACCCCCGCCCGGCGCCCGTCCACGCAGGGCTTCTCGGACATGGTCATGGGCCTGTCCGCCATGGGCGCGGGGATCGCCGCCGGGCCGATCACCGAGTATCTGGGCTACGGCATGCTCAACCTCTGCTGCGCCGTGGTGACGCTCGCGGGCGCCCCGCTCCTGCTGCGCGGGCAGCGGGAGGCGGCGCCCGCCTCTTGACCGACCTAGATGATGCCGAGCGCCAGCATCGCGTCGGCCACCTGCGTGAACCCGGCGATGTTGGCGCCCGCCACGTAGTTCCCGGGCGTGCCGTAGTCGTCGGCCGTCGCCAGGCAGCGGTCGTGGATGCCGCGCATGATCTCGGCGAGCCGCTCCTCGGTGTGCTCGAACGTCCACGAGTCCCTGGAGGCGTTCTGCTGCATCTCCAGCGCGCTCGTGGCGACGCCGCCCGCGTTGGCGGCCTTGCCGGGAGCGAAGACGACCCCGGCCTCGGCGAAGAGCCTGACGGCCTCGGGCGTGCACGGCATGTTGGCGCCCTCGGCGACGACCGTGCAGCCGTTCCGGGCGAGGTCGGCCGCGTCGTGGCCGTTGAGCTCGTTCTGGGTGGCGCACGGCAGCGCGATGTCGCAGGGCACCTCCCACACGGTGCCGCCTTCGACGTAGCGCGCGCTGCCGCGCCGCTCGGCGTACTCGGTGATCCGGCCGCGCCGGGTCAACTTCACGTCCTTGAGCAGTTCGAGGTCGATGCCCTTGTCGTCGACGACGTAGCCCGAGGAGTCGGAGCAGGCGACGACGGTGCCGCCGAGCTCGTGGACCTTCTCGACGGCGAAGACCGCGACGTTGCCCGAGCCGGAGACGACGACGCGCTTGCCGTCGAAGGACTCGCCGCGGGACTTGAGGATCTCGTCGGTGAAGAACACGGTGCCGTATCCGGTGGCCTCGGTGCGGACCTGCGAGCCGCCCCAGGAGAGGCCCTTGCCGGTGAGCACGCCGGACTCGTAGCGGTTGGTGATCCGCTTGTACTGGCCGAACAGGTAGCCGATCTCGCGCCCGCCGACGCCGATGTCCCCGGCGGGCACGTCGGTGTACTCGCCGATGTGCCGGTACAGCTCGGTCATGAACGCCTGGCAGAACCGCATGATCTCGCCGTCGGAGCGGCCCTTGGGGTCGAAGTCCGAGCCGCCCTTGCCGCCGCCGATCGGCAGCCCGGTGAGCGCGTTCTTGAAGATCTGCTCGAACCCGAGGAACTTCACGATCCCCAGGTAGACCGTGGGATGGAATCGCAGGCCGCCCTTGTAGGGGCCGAGGGCGGAGTTGAACTCGACGCGGAAGCCGCGGTTGATCTGCACCCGCCCGGCGTCGTCGACCCACGGGACGCGGAAGATGATCTGGCGCTCCGGCTCGCACAGCCGCCGGATGACCGCCGCGTCGGCGTACTGCGGGTGCTTGGCCACCACGGGCCCGAGGCTGTCGAGGACCTCGTGCACGGCCTGGTGGAACTCGGTCTCGCCGGGGTTGCGGCGCAGGACCTCCTCGTGGACGTCGCGCAGTTTCTCGTCCAGACCCGACATCGGATCATCTCCTCTCGTCGGCGGTGTCGCCGTTCGGGGTACCCGCTGGCGGGCGTCGCTCATCGGGATGCCGACGGAAAGCCGTCCCGGCGCGTTCGATCGCGGGCGCGGCTCATCGTCGGCTCACCGACCGCGGCACTGAGGTCGGCGAGGGGCAACCGGTCGGCTCAGCGGTCGGGGTGCGGCGCGATACCGATGGACAACGCTTGCCGACGCCGGTGCACAGTAAGATAGCGTAGTCCCTCCGCTCCCGCGGTGAACTCCCGTCGCGACCGGCGAGGCAGCCACACCACCGCGCCGGGTTCGAGGTCGATCGCGCCGAGCTCGGTGACCAGCCGTCCGCCGCCCGCGAGGACGTGCACGAGGACGTCGAGATCGGGACCGTCGTGGGCGCCGATGCCCCCGCCCGGCGGCAGCGCGATGACGTTCGAGTCGAGGTCTCGCTCGTCCTCCTGGAGCCGCCACACCGCCCCGCTCACGCCGGGCGCGCCGACGTCGGCCGCGAGGGCGGCGGTGTCGGCCAGGACGCGGGGGAGCGGCGTCGAGGCGAGCCTGGTGATCCGGATCCGCCAGTTCCGCTTCTCGCGGGAGAGGTACTCCCAGCCGTGGCCGCCGGGGTGCCTGGCCTCGAACTCGTCGTGCAGGTGCTTCGGGTCGTGGTCGTTGACCAGGACGAGGGAAGCGCCGACCGGCAGCGCGTCGTAGGCCTCGAAGATCGCCGGGTGCTTGTCCGGCTTGCGCATCGCCCGCACGTCGAGTTCCCGCTGCTGATCGGTTCCCTGTGAGGACATTCGCGCTCCCCGCCTCGATGTTTCTACAATGACTGTTTGTGTAAACTATAGCCGTGGTCGCCGCGACCGTGAATCCGCGCTCTCGCCCGACCGAGGACAGCGCGAGGGGAGCGTGGCCGACATGGCCGATGACGACGTGAGACACCCCGCGAGCAGACGGGACGAAGTGCTCCGGACGCTCAAGGAGGCGGCCGGGCCGCTGAGCATCGCCGAGATCGCCGAGGCGCTCGAAGTGCACCCCAACACCGTCCGGTTCCACCTCGACAAGCTCGTCGAACGCGGGCAGGTCGAGCGCGGCCGGGCCGACCGGCGCGTCCCCGGGCGCCCCGCGCAGGTCTTCCGGGCCGCGCCCGGCATGGACCCCGCCGGGCCGCGGCACTACCGGCTGCTCGCCGAGGCCCTCACCCGCGGCCTCGCCGCCGCGCCCGACTCCCGCGCCCGCGCTATCGAGGCCGGACGCGCCTGGGGGCTCCGCTCGGCCTCGGGAGCGGACGCCGCCGCGGGCGCCGACGACGCCCTCGAACGCCTCGCGGCCCTGCTCGACGAGCTCGGATTCGCACCGCAGCGGCAGGGCGGCGCGCAGATCGGGCTGCGGCACTGCCCCTTCCTCGAACTCGCCGCGTCCGGCTCCCCGATCGTCTGCCAGATCCACCTCGGCCTGATGCGGGGCGCCCTCGAAGCCTGGCGCTCGCCGGTCACCGTCGACCGGCTGGAGGCCTTCGCCGAACCCGACCGGTGCCTCGCGCACACCGCCCCGCATTGAAAGGGAACACCGTGAACCCATCGGCACCCGCACTGCGCCCCAATGCCCCATCCAGCAGTGCCCTCTTCAGCAGAGCCTTGTTCACAGGTGGCGTCGTCTGCGTCGTCCTCGGCGGCGTCGTCGCGGCCTTCACCGGGCCGCTCGACCTCGCGAAAGGCAGCTGGGCGGCGGCCTACCTCGTCCTCGTGTGCGGGACGGCGTCGTGCGCGATCGCCGCCGCGCAGGCGCGGCTGATCGGCCGCGCGATCCCGGCGGGTCCGGTCCGGACGCAGGCGGCCACTTGGGCCGCGGGCAACGCGGCGGTCATCGTCGGCACGTTCACCGAACTCCCGCTCGTGGTCGACGCCGGGGCGGCACTGCTGGTGGTGGCCCTGGGCATCGCGTTCGCCCTCACCAGAGGGGCCGCGCTCGGGCTCGCGCTGCGGGCCTACCGGGCCGCGCTGATCGTGCTCGGCGTCAGCATCCCGATCGGCATGCTCCTGGCCCACCTGCGCAATGGTGCCGTCTAACAAACAATGCCATCTGACAAACGCCCCGCCTAATAGCCGAACGCGCTCGGCGCGTTCTGGCCCGCGTCGACGGGGACGACCGCGCCGTTGACGGCCTTCGCGCCGTCCGAGAGCAGGAACGCGATCACCGACGCCACGTCCACCGGGTCCACCAGCTGCCCGCCGGGGAACTCCTGCTCGAACGCGGCGTACTCCTCGGGCCGGTCCACCCGCATCCGGTCCCAGAACCGGTCGGGCACCAGCATCGACCCCGGCGCGACGGCGTTGACGCGGACGCCCTGCGAGCCGAGCTCCCTGGCGAGCACCGCCGCCGCGTGGTTGAGCGCGGCCTTGGTGGCGCCGTACGTCAGCCCCGGCGCGGGCTTCGAGCCCGAGATCGACGACACCAGCACCGCCGAGCCGCTCGTGCGCCGCAGCTGCGGCACCGCCACGCGCAGCGCCGTCATCGCGCCGACCACGTTCACGCCCAGCGTGTAAGCCCAGTCGTCCGGCGAGGTGTCCTTCAGGTGCGTGCCCCTGGCGCCGCCCACGTTGGCCACGATGCCGTGGAAGTCGCCGAGCCGCCGCCCGGCCTCGGCGACGAACTCGACCAGCGTCTGCTCGTCGACCACGTCGAGCGCCCGCGTGAAGACCGGGACGTCGAATTTCTGCCGCAACCGCTCGGCCTCCTCGTTCAGCCGGGCCGCGTCCCGCGCGCACAGTGCGAGCGGCGCCCCGGAGGCCGCCAGGAGGTTCGCCGTCGCCAGACCCAGACCGTGGCTGGCGCCCGTGACGAGCACGGGCCGATCAGAGAAGTCGTAATCGAAGTTCACCTCTCCATCATGGCGTGTGCTGTCACCCCGTCCCCGCGGTCCCGCGCCGCCGGTGAGGCGATCACCGCCAAGTCGCGAGCGGATTGTCGAGCCTGCCCGCGTAGATCAGGCTCTCCTCCTGGTTCCCCAGGTCCACCATCTGCCGGTTGTTATTGAGCTGCAACCGATTCAGGCACGAGAGCGCGAAGGTCTCCTCGAACAGGTCGAAGCGGGCGAACTCCTCGGCCAGCTCGGGGTGGTCGCCCTGGTATCGCCTGACGACGGCCGCGGCCGTGCGCCAGAAGTCCCGCTCGTCGAGCACGCCGTCGGTGTGCAGGATCGCCGAGAGGAACCGCAGGAAGCAGTCCACGACGTCGGTGAGGATCGCCAGAGTCCGCACCTCGTCGGGGACGGCCCCCTTGATGCGCTCGGCCTCCGGCGGCACCGGCATCGACTCGTCGAAGACCGCCGCCTCCTCGCCGATGTCCTTGAGGAACACGCGGTCCACCCGGCCGCCGCGCAGCACCAGGATCACGTTCTCGCCGTGCGGCATGAACACCAGCCCGTACTTGTAGAAGCAGTGGACCAGCGGCACCAGGTAGGCCTCCAGGTAGCGCCGCAGCCACTCGCCCGGCTCCAGGCCGGAGCGGGCGATGAGCGCCGAGGCGAACGGGCGCCCCGCCGCGTCGACGTGCAGCAGCGAGGCCATCGTGGCCGCCCGCTCGCCCGGCCCGAGCTTCGGGACGGGGCTCTCGCGCCACAGCGCGGCCAGCATCTTTCGGTACGGCGAGCCCTTCGGCGCGGCCGCCGAGTAGGCCGGGTGCCGGTAGCCGACGGCCGCCCGCTCGCGCAGGACCGTCACGCCGGACTGCTTCAAGGTCGGGTCGCCGTGGACGAGCCCGGCGATGAAGTCGTTGATCGCGGGCGTGACCTCCATGTACTCGGTCGACAGCCCCCGCATGAAGCCCATGTTCAGCACCGACAGCGCGGTCTTGACGTAGTCCGAGGCGGGCCTGGAGCGGTTGAAGAACGTCCGGATCGACTGCTGCGCCTGGTATTCGTCACCCGTCTCGCCGAGCATCACCAGGCGCCCTTCGGCGATCTCGGCGGCGAACGCCGTCGATATCTTGTTCCGCCACTGCCACGGGTGGACCGGGATGAGGTGCACGTCGTCGAACGTCAGGCCGCGCTCGGCGAGCACCGACGCGAACCGCTCGCGGTCCGCCGCGTCGAACTGCGTCTCCAGGAGCCAGTCGCGCTCCAGCTCGGCCGAGGCGGCGAACATCGCGTGAGCCCGCAGCGCCGCGAGCCACAGCAGGCGCACGCCCGCGCCCGTCTCGGGCGCGAAGGCGCGGTAGTCGCCCGCGGTGAAGCCGAGCCGCCCCGAACCGGCGACGAAGCACGGGTGCCCGCCGGTCATGGCCGCCTCGATCTCCTGGAAGTCCGCGTCGACGAGCGCGGCGGCGCTCGGCTGCGGCACCGCGAGCTGGTAGGCGCCGCGGTTGACGGTGCTGGCGACCTCTTCGAGGTAGACCGGGAGGATCTCCTCGCTCAGCCCGAGCTCGCCGCTGAACGCGATGAAGAACCCGGCGGCGTCCAGCGGCAGGTCCTCGCCGTCCGCGCTCTGGCGGCGCAGCGAGGCGGGGTCGACCGCCCAGTGGTCGAGCGCGAGGCGCTCGGCCCTGAACAGGTACCGCTCACTCCCGCCCGAGAGGACGCAGTGGTCGCCGGCCTGGACGGGCGCGAGCAGCCGCTCGTGGGCGAACTCGCCGATCGCCTTGGCCAGCAAGGCCCTGGTGGCCCGGCGCCAGTGCTCGGGCCGGAGGTGGTCGGTGGGCTCGGTCATGTCGTGAGTCCTCTCGCGGCGGACCGCTCGTAGTCGCTCGGGGTGCAGAAGCTGAGGAGCGCCTTCTTGTCGCTCAACTGGACGGTGCGTTCGGAGCGGAAGCCGACCCAGTCGTTGAGCCGGTGGATCGGGGTGTTCGACGCGTCCGGCTCGACCACGACGCGTCCGGCATTGAAACCGTCGAACAGCAGGTCCATGACGGTGACCATGACGCCCCTGGTGAAGCCCGGGATCGGCGTGTTCGTCGGCGCGGTCAGCACGTGCATGCCGACGTCGCCCTCCCGGACGTCGTAGACACCGGCGAGCTCGGTGCGCGCGGGGTCGTAGACCTCGACGAGGAACGACGAGCGGTAGCGGTGCATGCCGAGGAACGCGAAGTGGTGCTCCGAGGCGGCGATGGCCTCGTGCTCGGCCCACACGTCGGCGATCGAGGCCTCGGCCATCATCCAGTACCTGCACTTGGGGTGCGTGACCCACTCGTGCAGCAGCGGGGCGTCGGCGGCCGGGTCCACCGGGCGCAGCGCGAACTCGCCCAAGCGCTCGTCGCGGCGCTTGAACACGGTCGGGGCGTGCATCATGCAGTCTCCTCGGGTGCCGTGAACTCCTGGAAGGCGATGCGCCGCTCGATCGGGTAGACCTCGCGGCCGGTCATGGCGCGGATGATCCACGAGTTGCGGTAGGCGGCCATGCCGAGGTCGGGGGTGACGAAGCCGTGCGTGGACAGCTCGGCGTTCTGGACGAACACCTCGCCGGCCCCCGCGGCGTCGACGCTGTAGTCGCGGCGGGCGTGCAGGCGGCCGGTGGCGTCGAAGCGGAGCCGGTCGCGGATGCCGTCGAGGAAGGCGGGCGGTTTGCTGCTGTAGCCGGTGGCCAGGACGAGTCCTTCGGTGCGCAGCTCGAAGTCGCGGTCCTGCTCGTGCTGGCGGATGCCGAGGGTGAAACCGTCCCCGGTCCTCGCTTTATCCACAGTGCAATTCGTGAACAGGCGGGTCGCGACCTCGCCGTGCTCGAAGCGCTTGCGGTACAGCAGGTCGTAGATCTCGTTGATGAGCTCCGCGTTGATGCCCTTATAGAGTCCCTTGTGGGCATCGTTGAGCTCGTCGCGCTTGGGCGAGGGCAGCGCGTTGAAGTAGTCGACGTAGTCCGGGCTGGTCATCTCCAGGGTCAGCTTGGTGTACTCCAGCGGGAAGAACCGCGGCGAGCGCGTCACCCAGTTGAGCCGGTAGCCGCCGGGTTCGAGGCCGTCCAAGAGGTCGCGGTAGATCTCGGCGGCGCTCTGGCCGCTGCCGACCACGGTGACGCTGCCGCACCGCCGGAGCCGGTCCCGGTACTCCAGATAGGACGAGGCGTGGCAGACGGTCTCGCCCTCCAGCGCGCGGCACGCGGGCGGCACCCACGGCGGCGTGCCGGTGCCCAGGACGAGCCGCGGCGCGAAGTCGACCCGCTCGCCTTCGGGGCCGGTGCTGCGGACGGCGTACAACCCCTGTCCACCATCCCACTCGACGGCGACCACGTCGCGCTCGAAGTGGAGGTTGCCGAGCCTGCCCGCCGCCCACCGCAGGTAGTCCTGGAACTCGCTGCGCAGCTGGAAGAACGATTCGCGGATGTAGAACGGGTAGATCCGGCCCTGTTCCTTGAGGTAGTTGAGGAACGAGTGCGGCGAGGTCGGGTCGGCGAGGGTCACCAGGTCGGCCATGAACGGCACCTGCATGGTGGTGCCCTCGATGAGCATGCCCGGGTGCCAGTCGACCGACGCCTTGCGCTCCAGGAAGGTCCCGTCGAGGCCGTCGACGGGGTCGGCCAGGCACGCCAGGCCGAGGTTGAACGGCCCCAGGCCGATGCCGATGAAGTCGTGCATCCGCGTCTCGGACATCTATGCCCCCCGGAGCTTCGCGCCGTGCCGGGCGAGCGCGTCGAGGACGGGAACGATGTCATCGAGCGTCGTCTCGGGGTTGAGCAGCGTGAGCTTGAGCGCGGCACGGCCTTCGACGCGGGTGGCGGCGACCATGCCCTCTCCGGCGGCGGCGATCGCCTCGCGCGCCAGACGATGCACCTCGTCATCGGCGCCGGTGAGGCGGAACAGGACGGTGGACAGCTGCGAGGCGGGCGCGGCGGTCTCGAAGCGCTCATCGGCCTCCAGGTGCGCCCACGCCTCGGCCGCCAGGTCGCAGACCCGGTCGAACATCGAGCCGATGGCGTCGGGCCCCAAGGTGCGCAGCGTCATCCACAGCTTCAGCGCGTCCAGGCGCCGCGTGGTCTGGAGGCTCTTGTCGACCTGGTTGGGGAAGACGGCCTCGGCCGGGTTGAGGTAGTCGGCGTGGTGGGTGACGTGCCGCAGCGAGGAGCGGTCGCGCACAATGATCGCCGATGAGCTGACCGGCTGGAAGAACGACTTGTGGTAGTCCACGGTGACCGAGTCGGCGCGCTCGATCCCGTCCACCATGCCGCGCCTGCGCCGGGAGACGAGGAGCCCGCAGCCGTAGGCGGCGTCCACATGGAACCAGACGCGGTGCGCCTCGCACACCTCGGCGATCGACGCGAGCGGGTCGATCGAGCCGAAGTCGGTGGTCCCGGCGGTGGCGACGACCCCGGCCGGAACGAGTCCCTCGCCGCGGCAGGTCTCCAGGGCCGCGTCGAGCGCGCCCGGGTGCATGCGGAAGTGCGCGTCGGCCGGGACGGTGACCACGGCGTCCTCGCCGAGCCCGAGCAGGCGGGCGGCCTTGACGACGCTGAAGTGGCTGTGGGGCGAGGCGAACAGGCGCAGCCTCGGGAGGACCTCGACGCCGCGCAGCGCGGTCTCGCTGTTCTTGCGAACGGTCTCGACGGCCTCGTCTCTGGCAAGGAGCAGCGCGTGCAGGTTCGACTGCGTCCCACCGGAGGTGAAGACGCCGTCGGCGTCGGGGCCGAAGCCGATGCGTCCGGCGGTCCAGTCGATGAGGCGCCGCTCGATGAAGGTGCCGCCCGCGCTCTGGTCCCAGGTGTCCACTGAGGTGTTCACGGAGGCGAGGACGGTCTCGGCGGCGACGGCCGGGAGCGCGACGGGGCAGTTGAGGTGGGCGAGGTAGCGGGGGTGGTGGAACCAGACGGCGTCGCGCAGGTAGAGGTCGCCGATCTCGTCGAGCGCGTCGCCGAAGGTCGGCAGGGGGCGGTCGAGGTCGACCGCGTCGAAGGCGGGCGCGAGTTCGGCGGGGGCGATGCCGGTCCAGGGCCGGTCGACCTCGGCGAAGCGTTCGGAGACCCTTTGGGCCACTTCGGTCATGAGGGAGCGGTAGGTCTCGGTCGAATTCCGATCGAGCAGCGCGGGGTTGGGTGATGAGGGATTGTGTGAGGCGGGGTTGTGTGAAGCGGGATTGTGTGAGGCGCAGTCGTGCAGTGCGGTCGCCCCGGTGGGGGAGTTCGGTGGCGTCGGTGCGAGGCGGAGGTCTGCGGCGCTGGTCGGCACTGAGCTACGTCCTTTCATGGCCGGCCGGTCGCGGCCGGGAGGATGACGGAGGTTAGCCTAACCTAATTATCGCGTCGAGAGAAGGGGGATCCCAGATGGTGATGTTCTCCACTCAGGGGGATGAACCATCCCAAGATCATTTGCTTGCGTGATGGCGCGGTCGCTCGTAGTGTGGGGTCGACGGTCGAGCTCCTCACCACCCGCCTTCCCCCGCAAGGAGAACCTCTGTGACCGAAACACCCGTCCGCTACCGGAACCCGCTCATGGACAGCGCCCGATGGAACGGCGTCGAACTCCGCGACGGCGACATCATCGTCACCACTCCCGCCAAGTGCGGCACCACCTGGACGCAGATCATCTGCGGCCTCCTCGTGTTCGGGCAGCCCGAACTGCCGAAGCCGCTCGACGAGCTCTCGCCGTGGGTCGACGCGTACTTCCGCGACCACGACGACCTCATCGCCGCCCTTGCGGCACAAGAGCACCGCAGGTTCATGAAGTCCCACACCCCGCTCGACGGCCTCCCGTCCGACGGGAGGGTCGCCTACGTCGCCACCGGCCGCGACCCGCGCGACGTCGGCGTCTCGATGGACCACCACATGGCCAACATGGACATGGAGGCGGTCATGAAGATCCGCGTCGCGACGATGGGCCCCGAAGCGGCCGCCTTCGGCGACTCCCTCCCCGCGCCGGCCCCGACCTTCTACGAGCGCTTCTGGAACTGGGTCGACTCCGACGACATCTCCATCAGCCTCAAAGGACTGCTCAACCACATCGGGCAGGTCTGGGAGAGGCGAGAAGAGGACAACATCGTGCTCATGCACTACGACGAGCTCAAGGCCGACCTCGACGGCCAGATGCGGTCACTCGCCGACGCGCTCGGCATCGCCATCGACGAGGAGGTCTGGCCGGAGCTGGTCAAGGCGGCCACCTTCGACGCGGTGCGCGGCAACGCCGAGACCCTCACCCCGGAGAACGGCATCTGGAAGGACAAGGCCGACTTCTTCCACAAAGGCTCCAGCGGCCAGTGGAAAACGCTGTTCGACGAGGACGACCTCGAACGCTACCGCGCACGGGTCAACGAGCTGACCACCCCCGAGATCGCCGAATGGCTCCACCGAGAGCCGTTCTGAGCCTCGGCCGCCCGGACGCGGACACCGCCGTCCGGGCGGCTGCGCTTGCCGCACAACAGCGCTTCACGACAGCGGCTCAGGCCGCGCGCCGCTCGGCGATCCAATCCTCGACGACGCCGGTCATGGTCTCCAGCGGGATCGACCCGCTGGAGAGCACCCGGTCGTGGAAGTGCCTGAGGTCGAACGCCGCCCCCAATTCGCCCCGGGCCCGCTCGCGCAGCTCGCCGATGTGGCGCCGCCCGATCATGTACGCCAGAGCCTGCCCCGGCCAGGCGATGTACCGGTCGACCTCGTTCGCGATGTTCACTTCGGACAGCGCCGTGTGATCCCGCATGAACGCGATCGCCTCGCCGCGCGACCACCCGAAGGCGTGCATCCCGGTGTCCACCACCAGCCGGCACGCCCGCCACGCGTCGAACGAGACCATGCCCAATCGCGCCAGATTCCCGCTGTAGAGCCCCATCTCGTCGGCCAGGCGCTCGGTGTAGAGCCCCCAGCCCTCGCCGAACGCCGTGAAGTACGAGAAGCGGCGGAACAGCGGCAGATCGCCGAGCGTCTGCCCCAGCGCGAACTGGAGGTGGTGCCCCGGCACGCTCTCGTGGAACGCCAGGGCCTCGTACTCGTACCGCGTCCGCGTGCGCGGCTCGTACGTGTTCACCCAGTGCGTGCCGGGCCTGGACTCGTCCAGCGCGGGCACCGTGTAGTAGGCCAGCGTCGAGCCCTTCGCGGCGGCCTCGGGCACCGTCCGCACCTCGCAGGGGGCGATGTCGTATTCCAAGAACGCCTCGGGGAGCGCGGCCTCGGCGCGCCGCAGCGCCCCGGTGACGTCCGCGAGGATCTCCGCGGCGCGCTCGTACCGCAGCGACGCGTCGCCGCGCAGCCGGGAGAAGACCTCGTCGACGTCACTGGTGCCCAGGGCCTTCGCGCCGAGTTCGGCGAACTCCTCGCGCAGCCGCTCGACGGCGTCGAGCCCGATCCGGTGGATCTCCTCGGGCGTCAAGTCGGTGGTCGTGAACTGCCGCGCGGCGGCCAGGTAGCCCGCCTCCCCTTCGGGCACATGGCAGACGCCGACCCGCTCGTCCGGCCGCGCCTCAGGCAGCAGCTCGGTCTCCAGGACGCTCCGCCACCGCGCCAAGGCGGGCCGGACCCGCCGCTCGACAACGCCCGCGGCCGCCTCCCTCCACTGCCGGGCGTCGACGCCCGAAGGCTCGGGCCGCAGCAGCGGATCGTCGTCGAGCGGCCCGGCCAGGTAGTCGTCGAGCTGCCCGATCGAGGCCAGCACCCCGTGGCGGGTCTGGTGGCGGCCTTCGCTCCCGGCAATCCGGTACCGCTCCAGCGCCGCGTCGAAGTAGTCGCCGAGCCCGGCGAGGCGCGCCAGGTAGTCCCGGCTGCGCCGCTCGCCGTCGAGGTTCACGTTCGGGACGCCCGAGAGCATCCGCGACACGACTCCGGCGATCGACGCGCCGGCGCCGACCTCGTGCAGCGCGGCCGTGATCGCGCCGGTCTCGTCCCGCACCAGCCGGTCGAGCATCGAGTGGGTGATCCGGTCCTGGCCTTCCAGGAGCGCGGGGTCGATGCCCGCCAGCGCGTCCCGCGTCTCGGCCAGGTGCGCGAGCCGCCCGCGGTCGCCCTCCCGGCTCGGGTCGGGCAGCCGGTCGTCGTGTCCGGCGATGCCGTAGGCCGTGGCCGCGAGCGGGTTGTCGGCCAAGCGGAGGTCGAAGTAGCGCTGTGCGACCGAGGCGAGCGATGAGTCGGACATGGGACCCCTTCCGAAGGCGCGTCGCCTGCGATGCTATGCGCCGACCGGCCGACCGGCAAGCGCCTGAGCGGTTCAGCGCTTCTTGGCAGGTCGCCACGCCATAAAGCCACCTCTTTCCAGCTTCGGCCCGTGCAGACGCGGGCAATGGTCGTGAAGGCGACGCCGTACCGGCTGGCCAGGTCTCCGTAAGACGCCTTCTCCCGGCCTCTTGCGCGACGAATCGCGCGCACCAGATCGGGAGTGAGCACCCGTCCGCGAGGTCGCATCCGTTCCCTCTCCCAGCTGTCATTCACGTTGTCCTGAGGGGTGCCGAGTTCCAGATGATCAAGCCGCACGCAGAGCCGGTTATCGCAGGAGTGGCGAAGGATGACGCCGTTGTCATACAAGTAGCCGCAGCGCTGCCATGAGTAGATGTGAGCGAGCACGATTCGTTTCTCGGGTGACGGTCCGACCATCTGGCCATACCCGTATGTGTTGACCGTGCTGTTCCAGAGCCGGCAATGCTCTGCCTCGGTTATCTTGCTGAGGAAACGGAGGTCCGCGCAGGTGGCGCGGCGACCGACTGATGGTTGCTCGCTGGTGCGACAGACACAGCCGTCCCACACGCATGCACCGGTGAATAGAGTACGATCGCCCATTGCGGGCACCTCCTGGATAGGTCGTCCGTCATGCCCCGGGAGCGTTGGAGCGCTCGCCGGGGTCTTGTGGTTTGAGGTTTCAGCCTCGTTCCCGAGGTCGCCGTTCGTGGACACCGGTCAACCGGGTGTGATTTCGTCTCCGTGTCTTGAAACGTCAGGCTGGATCACCCATTTGAATATTAAAAGAGCAGGGCTCGCGATACAAGATCAACGGATGGAATAGGTCAAATAGGAATTTAGTTGGTCATCTTGGGGTGCAACGGAATACAGGGCGACATGGCGGTGTCGGAGATTCACCCGGAAGGGTAAGCCGGGCAAGCGGATCGAGGCACGCCGAACGGCGGGCGGTGCCATCAGGCCCCGCCCGCCGCGGCAGCCGCACTAATATCCGCCCGGCGTCTCGGACAGGTCGGACTTGAGGTCGTCGATGCACTTCTCGATGTCGCTGTGGCCCTCGTCCTCGCACGCGTCCTCGGCGGCGTTGTAGACCAGCACGTACATGAGGATGGCGACCGCCAGCGCCACCACGCCGAGGACGATGCCGGTGATCGACATGCCCTTGCCGGAATGGCGCCTGCCGCTGGCGACCAGGCCGATGATGCCGAAGATGATCGCCAGCGCGGCGAGGAAGAACGAGACGATGTTGACGATCGGAATGAACGCCAGGACCAGGGCGATGATGCCGAGGACGAGAGCGGTGACCGCGAAGCCGTTGCTGCGCTTCTGCTCGTGCGCGGCGGGATCGGGCGTATAGGCCATGATGACTCCTTGGCTCGTGATGGGAGCTGCTGGGTCGGACCCGCGTGAGTGTATGGCAACTTCACGGCCCCCGAGCCGTTTTCGAGGCGAAATCAGCGGTCCAGGCCGAGATCCCTTCTCGGGTTCCCGACCATCGTCGCCGGATCCACGATGCGGTCGAAGTCGGCCTCGTCCACGCCGAGCGCGATCGCGGCCTCCCGCAGCGTCGTGCCCTCCTCGTCGGCCTTGTGGGCGATCTCGGCGGCCCTGTCGTAGCCGATGTGCGGGCTGAGCGCCGTCACCAGCATCAGCGAGCGCCCCACGTGGTCGGCCACGCTCCGCTCGTCGAGCTCGGCGCCCTCGACGCTGAAGACCCGCAGCTTCTCGGCGGCGTCGCCGAGGATCCGCGCCGAATGGAGCACGTTGTTCACCACCACCGGCCGCATCGTGTTGAGCTCGAAGTTGCCCTGCGCGCCCGCCGCCGCGACCGTCGAGTCCTCGCCCATCACCTGCAGGCAGACCATGATCGTCGCCTCCTGCTGGGCCGGGTTGACCTTGCCGGGCATGATCGAGGACCCCGGCTCGTTGGCCGGCAGCCGCAGCTCGTGCAGGCCCGAACGCGGTCCCGACGCCAGCCAGCGCATGTCCCCGGCGATCTTCATCAGCGCCACCGCGACGCCGCGCAGCCCGGCGCTGACGGCGACCATCCCGTCGAGCGAGCCCTGGGCGGCGAACTTGTTCGGCGCGGTCACCAGCGGCAGCCCGGTCAGCTCCGCCAGCCGCGCCGCGATCGCCTCCCCGAAGCCCTCGGGAGCGTTCAGTCCCGTGCCGACGGCGGTGCCGCCCTCGGCGAGCTCGTGAATCGCCCCCAGCGAGTGCTCCAGCCGCGCGCACGCGTCGCGCAGCTGCACCGCCCAGCCCGACCACTCCTGGCCGACCGTCAGCGGCGTCGCGTCCTGCAGGTGCGTGCGCCCGATCTTGACCACGTCGACCCACCGCACCGCCTTGTCCCAGATCGCGTCCGCGAGCGCCTCGAGCTGCGGCAGCGTCCGCTCCCGGATCGCGAGCAGCGCCGCCACGTGCATCACCGTGGGGAAGCTGTCGTTCGAGGACTGCCCCATGTTCACGTGGTCGTTCGGGTGGACGGGCCGCTTGGCGCCCAGCTCGCCGCCCAGCAGCTGGCTGGCGCGGTTGGCGATCACCTCGTTGGCGTTCATGTTGGAGTGCGTCCCGGACCCGGTCTGCCAGACGTAGAGCGGGAACTCCCCGTCGAGGTCCCCGGCGATCACCTCGTCGGCGGCCGCGGCTATCGCCGAGGCGATCGCCGGATCGAGCCGGCCCGCGTCGGCGTTGACGAGCGCCGCGGCCTTCTTCACCTGGCCGTAGGCGCGGGCGACGGCCTTCGGCATGCGGTCCTCGCCGATCGAGAAGTGGACCAGCGACCGCTGCGTCTGCGCGCCCCAGTAGTGCTCGGCGGGGACCTCGATCGGGCCCATCGAGTCGGTCTCGACGCGCGTGCCCCTCGCGCCGGTGCCGATCGGGATCGGTTGCAGTTCGCTGTTCGCCATCGCGTCGCCTCCGGCTGTTCGAGACCGCCTGCCGTGTCGATCCGCGGGGCCGTCAGCGACGTCCGCCGCGCGAATCCCGATCGTATCCCCGGGCGCGGCGCACCGGCCGCTCCGCGCGGAAACCGGCCTCAGGTGCCGCCGAGGGCGTCGAGCTTCGCCCGGAGCCGCTCGGCCTCGGCGCCGGCCCCCGCCTCGGCGCTGCGCCGCTCGGCCAGCGTCCACGCCTCGCGCGCCGCGCCGGTGTCGCCCATGGCCTGGTGCGTGTCGCCGACCAGCTCGCGCACCCGCGTCGCCCACCGGGCCGCGCCCGAGGCGCCGAAGCCCTCCAGCGCCTCCCGGTAGTGCCCCAGCGCCGCGTCGTAGCGCCGCTCCAGGTGGGCGACGAGCCCCGACCCGGCGTGCGCGGCGGCCCCCTCACCGGCGCTCGTCCGCAGCTCCTCGAAGCAGCCGCGGGCCGCGTCCAACTCGCCGAGCGCCGCGCTGTGCCAGCCCGCCAGGTGCACGGCCCGGTGCTCCCAGAACCGGTCCGCCGCGTCGCGGAAGCCCCGCCTCGCGACGCGGGCGTGCTCGACCGCCTCCCGGTCGCGCCCGGCGCCCCCGGCCCAGCGGGCGCGCGCGTATGCGGCGAAGCCCCGCGCCCACGGCCCGCCGTCCCGCTCGGCGAAGGCACCGGCCTGCTCCACGCGCTCGCGGGCGGCGCCGCTCTCGCCGAGTTCGAGGAGCGCGATCGCCAGGTAGCCGAGGGAGACGGCCCGCTCCAGCGCGTCGCCGCGCCGCTCGGCGGCCGCCAGCGCCGCGCCCTGGACTTCCAGCAGCTCGCGGCCGCGGTACCGGTCGGTCAACCGCTCGGCCAGGATCCAGCCGAGTTGCCAGACGCGGCGGTCGGTCCGGAAGCCCGCCTCGACGCGCAGCAGCCCCCGCAGGACGGGCCGCTCGGCGTCGAACCACGCCTCGGCCGCCGCCGCGCCGTCGATCGGCTCGATGTGGACGCCGGGCGCGGGCGGGCCGAGGTCGAGCCGGTGCCCGCCCGCGGCGGGGAACCGGTCGGCCCGGTGCGCGGCGTACAGGTAGTGCTCGATCATGCGCAGCGCCGCGGCCCCCCGCTCCGCGTCGAGGACCTCGTCGGCGAAGCACTCGGCGGCGTAGTCGCGCAGCAGGCCGTGCATGGCGTAGCGCTCGCCGCCGAGCCGGTCGACCAGGTTGCCGTCCGCGAGCTCGGCCAGCGCGGCCCGCGCCTCGGCCGGTGCGGCGCCCATGAGGCTCGCCGCCGCGGCCGGGCTCATCTCGGGCCCGGGGTGGAGCCCGAACAGGCAGAACGCCAGCGCGTCCCGCTCGTCCAGCAGCTGATAGGAGCTGTCGAAGACGGCGCGCGGATCGGAGGCGACGTCGGTGGAGACCAGGGCGCCCAGGACGCCGCCCGCGAGCCGGTCGGCGAGGGCCCGCAGCGGCAGCCGCGGATCGGCGGCGGCCCAGGACCCGACGAGCGTGAGCGCCAGCGGCAGCCGCCCGCAGGCGGCGGCGATCGTGGCGACGGCGGCCCCGTCGGCACCGGCCCGCTCCGGGCCGATGCGCCTGGCCAGCAGCGCCTCGGACTCCGCTTCGGACAGCACGCCGAGGTGGACGACCTCGGCGCCCTCGTTCGCGTCGAGGCCCACGAGCCGGTCCCGGCTGGTGACGATCGTGAAACTGCCCGAGGCGGTGGCCAGCAGCGGGCGGACGTGCGCGGCGTCGCGGGCGTTGTCGAGCACGATCAGCACCCGCCGCTGGGCGAGGATCGTGCGGTACAGCCCCGCCCGCTCGTCGAGCCCGGACGGCACCTCCCGCACGCCGAGAGCGGCGAGCGCCTCGCCGAGGACGTCCTCCGGGGCCGCGCGCGGCGCGGCCGGGTCGAAGCCGCGCAGGTTGAAGTACAGCTGCCCGTCGGGGAAGCGGTGGGCGACCCGGTGGGCCCAGCGGACGGCGAGCGCGGTCTTGCCGACGCCGCCCATGCCGGTGACGGCCGCCAGCCCGGCCTCGGCCCCCGCGTCCATGAGGAACCGGTCCAAGGCCCGGATCTCGGTCTCGCGGCCGGTGAAGCGCGGCGTGGTGCGCGGCAGCATCGCCGGGACCGGCGCGGCCCGAGCGGGCTCGGCGGACTCCGCGGAGGCGGCGTCGGGCGGCCGGTCGCGCAGGATCGCGGTGTGCAGCTCGACCAGTTCCCGGTTCGGATCGGCGCCGAGCGCGTCGGCGAGCCGCTCCTTCAACGCCGCGAAGACCTCCAGGGCCTCGGCGGTGCGTCCGCAGGCGTGCAGCGCCCGCATGAGCAGGCCGACCAGGCGCTGGCGGGTGTCGTTCGCGGCGAGGATCTGCCGCAGCTCCTGGATGGCGCCGAGGGCCCGGCCGGTCTCGATGTCGGCGTCGATGCGCTGCTCGAGCAGGACGAGCCGGTACTCGTCGAGGCGGCGGCCGATCGCCCCGGCGGCGCGCCCCGGCAGGTCGGCCAGGGCCGGGCCGCGCCACTCGGCGAGGGCCTCGCGCAGAACGGCGGCGGCCTCCTCGCCGCGGCCCTCCCGGCGCAGACGGCGCGCCTCGGACTCCTTCGCCTTGCAGCGCAGCGTGTCGAGCTCGGACTCGCCGACGCGGAAGCGGTAGGCGCGGCCGACGGTCTCGACGCGGCCGCGCTCGGCGCCGAGCTGGCGGCGCAGCACGCCGACGGTGTTCTGGATCTGCGTCTCCGGGTCGAGCGGCAGGTCGTCGCCGTAGACGCCCACCACGAGCCCGCTGAGGGGCACCGCCCGGCCCGCCTCGTCGAGCAGCAGCGCCAGGACGGTGCTGACGTTGCCGCGGGGGATCGCGGCCGGGCGGCCGTCCACGAGGACCTCCAAAGGCCCGAGCAGGCGCACGTCGAGGGTCATTGGCGTCGTCGCTTTCAGCACCACGGGAAATGGGGGGATTCCCTTCATTCTCCCACAGCGGCACGGGCTCGGCGTCTCGCGAGGCATGACGATCCGATGACCGATCCGTGAGGCGCCGGGCGACGATGCCCGAACGTCTCGCCGAACAAGGGAGGAGCCCACGATGGACCGAATCGCCATCCCCGAGGACTATGAGGACCGCCTCGCGGCGGCGCGCGCCGCGGCCGCCCGGATGCCGGACGGACCCGAGCGCCAGAGCGCCGAGCTGGCTCTGGCGCAGGCGCCGACCCGCGAGCAGTTCGCGCGGGCCGAGCGGGCGGCCTCGCGTGCCGCCGAGCTCGCCGCGCGGCTGACGGCCGCCGGATTCGACGGCACCGACACCGGTCGGGTGGTGTGGCTGCGGCTGGACTACACCGGACGGCTGGGGTCGCTGGCGTTCAGCCCGACGGTCGACCGGCTGAGCAACCGGGCCGTGGGCGGCGCGGTCGAGACGGCCTGGGGCGCGGCCGAAGCGGCCCGCGCCGAGCACGTCATGCGCGTCGAGCGCTCCGGCGCGGACCTGCTCTCGCGGTGCGTGCCCGACCCGCGCTCGGCGGACCTGCGGGAGTGGGTCGCGCGCTCGCCCGAGCGGTTCTCCAGCGACGCCTGCGACGACGACCTGTGCGAGGCCGAGGTGACGCTGGCGGGGAGACTGACCGCGTTCCGGTTCCTCGTCCCCAACGCCACCGTGGACATCGAGTACGAGCGGCTCGCCGCGGAGGCCTCAGGGGCGATCGGGCGGGCGCAGCGGCGCGCGGCCGAGCGCCTGGCCGCGCTCTGCGCCGCCGTGCCGCGGTAGCGGCCCGGACGCGCGCAGGGACCGGCAAGCGCCTGGTCGCCGCAGGCAAGCCGAAGCCCGCCGCCTGCGCGGGCGGCGGGCCGTTTCGGTTCCCTTTCAGGTCCGGTCGGGGCCGGGCGGGTCGAAGCCGGGAAGGGTGAACGGGGGCAGCTCGTCCACCGGCGGCGCCGGAGCCGCGGACGCCTCGTCCCGAGGCGGCCGGTAGTCGGCGTACGGGCTGTCCTCGTCGGTGCCGATGCCCCAGACGTCCTCCTCCGGGTCCTCCACCAGGAACGACTCGCGCTCGTACTCGTCGTCGGGGTTCACCGCGCCGCGCGAGCCGGGGGCGCCCACCATGCCGCCGGGCCCCGGCCTGCCTCCCGGGCCGGTCGGCGTCGTGGGCGAGGCGCTTCCGGACGGGGTGCCGATGAGGCCGCCGACCCCCGCACCGGCGCCGCCACCGGTGCCGGAGGGAACGTCGGCCGACAGGGGACCGCCGCCGCCTCCGATCCCGCCACCGAGGCCGCCGCCACCGGCCAGGCCGCCCGAGAGCTCCTCGTCGCCGGTGAGTTCGGAGGGGTCCCAAGAGCTGTCGTAGTCGGGAATGTCGGGAGTGGTCAGACCGGACGGGTCCGCCTCGTAGGCGGGCGGGCTCGGCGGCACCGAGTTCGGGAACTCGGGGGTCTCCAGTTCGGGCCGCTCTTCCTCAGGGCGCTCCTCCTCGGGCCGCTCCTCCTCGGGCTCCGAGTCCTCGGGAGACCGGTCCTCGGGCCGCTCATCTGTGCCCCGCTCGTCCCTGTCCTCCTCGTCTCTCTCCCGCTCGTCTTCCTCCCGGTCCTCGTCCTCGTCGTCCTTCTCCTCTTTGTCGTCGTTCTCGTCGTCGGACCCGCCGGTGTCCCGTCCTCTCCCGCGGTTCGGCTCGGACTCGTCCTCGCCCGGCCGCTCCTCCTCGCCCACCACCGGCGGGCAGATGGTGGCGCCGGGCCCGCCCTTGTCCTCCAGCGGCTGGAGCCGCTCGGCCGACATGGCCAGGGACGCCCCGGTCACGGTGTCGGTCGCCGTGAGCGCGACCAGGCCCATCTGCAGCCGCACCGTCCCCTCGTCCGCGCGGGCCTGGAACAGCGCCTGGAGCATGGGCCCGAACGACCCCGCCGCGGCGATCGCCGCCCAGTGGACGGGTCCCAGCTCCACCCGCGGCTCGGAGTGCACCACGAACCCGGCGCCGCGATAGGCGGCGTCGGTCGCCTTCAGCCGCTCCACTTGGGAGACCATCTGGGAGCCCCCCGACTGGAGGGACTCGGCGGCCTCGCCCGCCCGCAGGACCACGTCGCCCACATGGGTGTTGACGACGGCGACGTCCTCGTTGAACGCGGCGTTCGCCCGGTCCTGCCAGCCGGAGTTGATATCGGCGACCCTGCTGTTGTAATCCGTCTGGTGCTCGGTCAGGTCGGTCCCCGCCGCGCTCATCGCCGAGGCGTAGTCGACGAACGCGGCCGGATCGGAGGCCAGCGCCTCTTCGTACGTGGGCATGGGAACCTCCTAGTCCCGCCGCCTGCGCGGCAGCTCGCGTCCGATGTCCCTGAACCGCCCGCCCGCCTCGCGGTCGCAGCCGTCCATGTCGTCGGCGCTCCCGGAGACCTGCTCTCCCTGCCAGGCGACGCGCCGCTCCAGGCCCTCGGTGACCGCGCTCAGCGCGGACTGCCAGTCGACGCCCACGGCGCCGGTGAAGAAGCCGCCGTTGCTCGAAGCGGCGTTCTCGGCGGGCGCCTGTACCCGCTCGGAGGCCCGGCGGGCCTCCGGCGCGATCGTCCGCAGGCCGCCACCGCCGCCCCGCACCCGCTCCACTTCCATGTACACGTCCACGCTGTCCTCCTCCGACGCGTCGGCGCCGCGGGCGGGCGCCCGGCGGCCTCCACTGCAATGTGCCTCCGTCCATCACGGACGTGTCCCGACGCGGGCAGTGCGAAGTCATGACGATGTCGTGACGGCCCGGTCTTCCATTGGCCTGCCACCGAGAGCGAGACCAGGGAGGTGCACCGGCATGACCGACGACGGCCTGATCGACGGGTCGGCCCCGAGCGACGCGAGCGGCGACCACGCGGTCCTCTACGAGGCCGATACGCCGACGTACGACGACACCGCGCTCGTCTACGGCGACGGCGTCGTCGACTACAGCGCCATTGACTACAGCGCCATTGACAGCAGTGCCGTTGACGACACCGCCATCGACTACGGCGGCACGCCCTACACCGAGATGACGACCGCGGACCCCAGCTCCGCGATCGCCTTCGGCGACACGTCCGGCCTCGAATCCGGGAGCACCGAGCGCGCCGGATGCACCGCGGGCCTGTGCCCGCACCCGGTCGCCCACCCCGCCGAGACCGACTGGGAGCAGCTGGTCTCGGCCGTCCCGGTCGAAGGCCAGCTCGGCCGGTTCAAGCCCCGCTGCGAAGGAATGTCGTATCCGACCGACGACGACTTCCGCGCCGCGATCAGCGCCGTGCGCCCGCTCGAACCCGACGCGTTCTCGCTCCAGCGCCTGCGCACCGGATGGAACGAGGAGGTCGCCGCCGTCATCGCCGACTGGCCCCGCCTGCTCAAGACCAAGCTCACCGCCCTGTCGGCCGAGTGGGCCGGGGCGGACTTCGACGCGTTCACCGACCAGATCGACCAGACCCGCGCGCTCGTCCAGGGCATCCTCGACGACATCGACGACGCCGAGAGCGAGCTCGAGAACCGCGAAGCGGCGATCTACACGCTCCAAGGCGGCGACTCCGGCGAGATCCCCTACCCCGCGCCGCTGGTCGGCGCCGACGGCGAGTGGACGAACCTGGTCGCCGTCCACGTCAGGCCCGCGTGGTGGCACGGCGACTGCATCACGATGACCTGCGAGGAGGCCGAGCGGGCGCTCGAACTCGGCGGCGCCGACCCGAAGCTCGCCACCGACGTCAGGGCCTTCATCGAGCAGCGGACCGGCGGGCCGCTCACGGCCGAGTCGGCCGTCTCCGAGGTGCGCGTGCTGGCAGGGGAGGAGGCCAGGACGTCCTTCGAGGCCCGCATCACGGCCGAGCTCGCCGGATACGCCGAGCGGCAGGCCGCGATCGACGAGGCGATCGGGGAGAAGCGCGCGGGCCAGAGCGAGGAGCTGGCGTCGATGGCGACCGCGGGGGAGGACCTGCCGTACCCGGCGAGCGCCGACACTGCCTATATGGACACCGCCGCTCCGGTGATGGAGCAGCCCGCCGCGCCGGTCGCTCCGCAGGCGACCCAGGACCCCACCCCCGTTCCGCCCGGCGGCGACGGCTCGGTCAAGACCGCGACGGCCGCCGAGCCCGAGCCCGAGGCGGATGCGTGGGAGACGGCCCCCGAAGACGGGGAGGTCTCCGGCGGCCTCGCCGGCGGCGGCGGATTCGGACTCGGCGGAGGCGGTGGCGGCATCGGCGGCGCCGCGAGCGTGGCGACCCCAGCGGCGATCGGAACCGCGACAGGCGGCGCTTACGGTTTCGGCGGCGCCACCGGAGGCAGGTTCGCCGCGCCGACCGCCCCGGGCGCCGTGCCGTCCGGCGGCGCAGGCCCGGGAGGCGGCGCGGGCGGCCCCAGGACCGCGGTCGTCGGCGGCTCGCGGCAGCAGGAGGCCGACGACCGCAAGCGCCGGACCGAATCCAACGAGGACGAGGACCCCGAAGAGGAGGACCTCGCCTTCCGGGAGACCGAGAACGTCTGGGGCTATGTCAGGCCCGGCGACGACCCGTACATCTAGCGAGGAGGTGCGCGATGGCGCAGCAGCGGCAGTTCGACCCCGAGGCGATCGAGGAGTACCGGCTCTTCCTGGACGAACTCATCGACGCGCTCGAGAACCGGGTGCTCCCGGTGCTGAGCACCGGCACGCTGAGCCGGGCGCCGGCGTTCGGGACCGCGCCCGGCGCGGCCGAGAACGCCGCCGCGCGGTACCTGGAGTTCCACGCCGCCACGTGGCGGAACCTCCAGTACCTGCGCGGGACGCTGCACGGCCTGGAAGCTTCGCTGGCCGCGACCGCGGCCGGCGGGGACGCCGCCGAGGAGGAATCGGCCGTGCTCTTCACGGGCGCCGGGGCCGACCTCGACGGCACCATTGAGAACAGCACGGCGGCGGATGGCACCCTCTGGGGCACTGTGGACAGCGGCACCGCCGAGAGCGGCTATGCTGAGGGCACTGTCATCGGTGACGCCGTCGACGGCGGCTCCGGGGACGCCACCGTGCTGGACTCATAGCGGTCGCCCGGCCCCGAACCAGCGGGACCGGGCGACCGTTCAGGCGCTAGTCGCCCTCGTAGGCCTCCTTGAGGCCCTGGACCTCGATCTTCTTCATCTTGTACATGGCCTGTGTGGCGCGCATGGCGCCCTCCTTGTCGGGGCCGCCGAGATAGCGCTCGGCCTCGGTGGGCCAGACCTGCCAGTTGACGCCCCACTTGTCGGCGATCCAGCCGCACTCGATCTCCCTGCCGCCGCCTGAGAGCATCGCCTCCCAGATGCGGTCGACCTCGGCCTGGTCGTCGCAGTTGATCTGCAGCGACATCGCGTGGTCGTGCTTGGCCGAGTCGTCGCCGTTGATGGCGGTGAACGACTGCCCCGCGAGCTCGAAGTTCACGATCATGGCCTTGCCGGCCGTGCCGTGCGGATCCCCCTCCATGTAGGGGACGGTGCCGGTGACCTCGGCGTCCGAGAAGAGGGAGAGGTAGAACTCGACGGCCTCTTCACCGTCGCCGCTGTACCAGATGTTGGTGACGATCTTCTGCATGATGTCGGTGTCCTTTCGAGCGGGTCGGTGCGTTGTGGGAACTGATTGCATCAGTTGAGACGAGGCGGCGCGCCCGAACTCATCGCTCCGGCGCCTACCGGCCCGTGTTTTTTTAGGGGACGCCCGCCGACCGCTCCGGCGACGAAGTCCGCGCGCCGCGACCTTTGGAGGCGACCCGTTCGCATCACTGGAAACGCCGTGCCGCAAGGGTCGCGACCGCCCCGGAGCGCCCGGACGGTGAGGGGGTGATCGTCTCGACGTGGTGGAGCTCCGCTGACCACCCCGGAGCGCCCGGACGGTGACCGGTGACAGTGGAGTCTCCCGGTACAATCGGTGACGTGCGTCAACCCCTCGACGGCCTCGACCCCGCCGCCGCCGGCTCGGCCCCGCAACTGGTCGCGCTGCTCCGCGAGCTGCGCGCCGCCTCCGGCCTGAGCATCCGCGAGATCAGCCGCCGCGCCAAGGACCGCGGCGACTGGCTCCCCACCAGCACCCTCGCCGCGGTGCTCAACCGCGACTCGCTTCCGCGCGCCGAAGTGGTCGCCGCACTCGTGCGCGCCTGCGGCGGCGACGAGGCCGCGGTGGACGCCTGGCTGGCCCAGCGCGCCCGGATCGCCGCCGCCGACGTCGCCGACACCGGGCACGCCCCGCGCCAGCTCCCGCCCGCCCCGCACGCCTTCACCGGCCGCGAACGCGAACTGCGGCTGATCGACGAGCACGTCCGCGACACCGCGCCCCGCGCGGCCGTCATCGCGGGCCCCGCCGGGATCGGCAAGACCGCGCTCGCCCTCCACTGGGCCCACCGCGCCCTCGACGCCTTCCCCGACGGGCAGCTCTACGTCGACCTGCGCGGCTTCTCCGGCGCCGACCCGCTCGCGCCCGCCCCGGTCCTCCACCGCTTCCTGGCCGCGCTCGGCACCGCCGCCGAGGAGATCCCCGCCGACGGCGACGAACGCGCCGCGATGTACCGCTCGCTGCTGAGCCACCGGCGCGTCCTGGTCGTCCTCGACAACGCCCACAGCCCCGAGCAGTTGCGCGAACTCCTCCCCGGCACCGGAGGCTCGACGGCCCTCATCACCGCCCGCACCGACCTGCTCGGGCTCACCGCCACCCACGGCGTCCCCCACCTGCGCCTCGCGCCGCTCACCCGCGAGGAGTCGATGGACCTGCTCGGCGCCATGGTCGGGCGCGACCGCCTCGCCACCGACCCCGAGGCCGCCATGGGCCTCGCCGCCGCCTGCGGCGACCTGCCGCTGGCGTTGCGCCTGGCCGCCTGCCAGACCCTGGCCCACCCCGAGCAGCCCATCGGCGACCTGCGCGACCGCATCGCCCGCTCGCCGCTGGCGAGCCTCGACCTGCCCGGCGACGAGGCCGCGGGTCTGCGCTCGTGCCTCGACCTCACCCGCGACCGCCTCGACCCCGCCGAACGCCGGGCGCTCAACGCGATCGGCCTCCACCCGGCCACCGAGTTCGAACCGGCCGGGATCGCCGCCCTCACCGGCGCCGAAGCGGCCGACGCCGAGGCCGCGCTCCACCGGCTCGCCGGAGTCCACCTCGCCGCGCCGACCGCCGAAGGCCGCTGGAGCGTCCACGACCTCGTCCGCGCCTACGCCCGCGAGCAGGCCGCGGACCTGCCCGAAAAGGAGGCGGCGCTGGGGCGCCTCTACGACTGGCACCTGGCCGCCGTGGCGGGCGCCTGGAACCCCCTGTTCGGAGTCGGCCCCGAGGTCACCCCAGAGACCGCCGTCCCCGCACCGGCGTTCCCCGGGCCCGGCGAGGCCCTCCAGTGGCTCGACGCCCGCCACAGCGCCCTGACCGAGACCATCCGCCACGCCGCCGCGGGCGGAGCCCACTGGCACGCCGGACGGCTCGCGGCCGCCATGTGGCCCTACCAGAACCTGCGCGGCCTGCACGCCGAGGCATTGGGAGGCCTGGAGGTCGCGCTCGACGCCGACCGGTCCCTCGGCGACCGGAGGCACGAGGTGACGGTGCTCCGCCGACTCGGCGACACCCACCGGTCCCTCGGCGACCTCGACGAGGCCGAACGCCGCCTCACCGAGGCCCGCGACCTGGCGGTCGAACTGGGCGATCAGCGGGCCAGGCTCCTCTCCGTCGCCGCGCTCGGCTGGTGCCGCCTGCGGCGCTGGCGGCTCGCCGAAGCGCGCGCGTGCGCGGCCGAGGCCGCCGAGGGCTTCCGCGAGCTCGGCGAGACCGACCTGGAGGTGAACGCCTTCGACGACCTCGCCCACATCGACCTGCTCATCGGCGACCACGAGAGCGCCGCGTCCGGCTTCGAGCGGTCGGCGAAGACCTTCGCCGACCTCGGCTGGACCCAGAACCTCGCCTCGGCCCTGGCCGGGCTCGCGCGGGTGCGCCTGCGCTCGGGCGACCCGGGCACCGCGTCCGAACTGCTCGAGCGGGCGCTGGACGCCTACGGCAAGGCCGGGGACGAGCACGGCCGGGCCGTCTCCCGTGCCCGCCTCGCCCAGGCCCGCGCCTGCCTGCTCGAACGCGACGACGCCGTCGCCCTGGCCGAGCGGGCCCTCGATGCGATCGCGGCGATCCCGAGCACGGAGGTGCGCCTGGAGGTCCTCAACGCCGCCGGGTTCGCCTACATCAACCTCGGCGAGGCGGCGACCGCCGAGCGCCTCCACCGCGAGGCCGTCGACCTCGCCGAGGCCGCCCCCGACCCGTACGAGGAGGCGCGGGCCCGCCACGGCCTCGGCCTGGCGCTCCTGGCCCGCGGCGACGAGGACGGGGCCCTGGCGCAGTGGGGCAGGTCCCTGCGCCTCCACGAGTCGCTCGGCACCTACGAGCGGGGCGAACTCGCCGCCCTCGTCGACCGGACGCACCGGCTCTGGTCCGAACTGCCGGGCAGCGCGGCTTGAACCGCTTCATCACCGCTTGACTCCGCGGCACCCGGGCCGCGGCCCAGTGGCGCAGTGCGGCGTTGACACCCCTTGACATTGATGTATGCCTATGTTTATTATGGACGACGCTTAACCGATTCACCTTCTGGATCCCCGCTCCCCGAACGCCCGTCGGGCCACGCGAGCCACCGGCACCACCCGCGGCCCGCGCACCGCATGGACGCGCGAACCGCGGCCGCAGGCCCCACCCCGGCGCCGTTCGCCCCAGCACCAACGCAACGCAACCCCTCGCACGAGGGCCCCAGCGTGTCAAAGGAGACGCAAGTGCCTTTCTCTTCCTTCCGCGCGCCGAGGCGCGCGGTCATCGCCATGGGCGCCGCCGCCGTCGCGGCGACGAGCCTCCCGTCCGCGGCCGAAGCCCACGGGCACCGCCCGACGCCGGTCCGGATCGTCGACGACCGGGCCACCCGCGACACCCGAGCGCTCTACCAGTACCTGCTCGACATGCAGGGCCAGGGCATCATGTTCGGCCACCAGCACGACCTGTCCGAAGGCTTCACCTTCGAAGAGCCCGACGGCGAGGCCTCCGACACCGAGGCGACCGTCGGCGACTACCCCGCCGTCTTCGGCTGGGACACCCTCATCCTCCAAGGCTTCGAGAAGCCCGGCGTCTACGGCGGGACCGACGAGGAGAACATCGAGGCCCTGAGCTGGGCGTTCGAGCAGGGCGACGCGCGCGGCGGGATCAACGTCCTCAGCGCCCACCTGCCCAACTTCGTCACCGGAGGGAACTTCTGGGACACCACCGGCGGCGTGGTCGCCCAGATCCTCCCCGGCGGCGCCAAGCACGGGGACTTCAACGCCTTCCTCGACCGCATCGCCGCGGCCGTCAAGGGCGCCAGGCGAGACGACGGCACCCCGATTCCGGTGGTCTTCCGGCCCTTCCACGAGAACAACGGCGGCTGGTTCTGGTGGGGCGCCGGGCACACCACCTCCGCCGAGTACATCGAGATCTACCGCTACACCGTCGAGTACCTGCGCGACACCAAGCGGGTCCGCAACCTGCTCTACGCCTACTCGCCGAACGGCAGCTTCGCGGGCGACCCGACCGTCTACCTCAAGACCTACCCCGGCGACGAGTTCGTCGACATCCTCGGCTACGACTCCTACGACAGCACCGCCGGATCGGCCGAATGGCTCGGCGGCCTCGTCACCGACCTGGCGATGGTCGTCGACCTCGCCGCCGAGCACGGCAAGGTCCCGGCCTTCACCGAGTTCGGCGAGTCCGGCGAGGAGGGCCGCAACCTCCAGTGGTTCACCGACGTCCTCGGCGCCATCAAGGCCGACCCGGTCGCCAGCCGCGTGTCCCACATGCTCACCTGGGCCAACTTCGGCGGCGACAGCCGCGCCTACGTCCCCTATCCGGGGCACGTCATGGAGCCGGACTTCGTCGACTTCTACGAGGACCCCTACTCGCTCTTCGTCTCCGACCTCGAAGGCGTCTACGGCGCGCGCACCAGGGCCGTGGCGAGCGCGCCGTTCATGCACCTGGTGACCCCCACCGACCGCCAGCAGATCGCGGCCGACGAGACCACGATCCGGGTGCGCCTGACCTCGGCGCACTCCCGGAAGGTCACCTACGCGGTGGGGGAGGGGCGGCCCGTGGAGCTGCGCCGCGACGAGGAGGGCTTCCACTCGGGGGTGTGGGCGATCGACCCGGCCCTGCTGGAGGGCAGCTCGGTCACCGTCACCGTGAAGGCCAAGGCGTGCGGCGAGACCTACACCGACTCGGCGCTGGTGCTCCTCGGCGAGGTCGAGCCGCTCCCGGCCGGGTGGGTCGACGACTTCGAGGGCTACTTCGGCGACGACGTGACCCTGAGCGAGTCCTACAGCCACATCAACACGAACACGACGAGTCTCTCGGCCGACCACAAGGCGTCGGGGTCCTACGGCCTGGCGTACGCCTACGACTTCACCAGCGCCGGGTACACCGGCATCGGCAAGTCGGCGGGCCCGGACTGGACCGCCTTCACGAGCCTGCGGCTGTGGATGCGGGGCGACGGCTCCGCGAACGGCGCGACGTTCCAGGTCGTCGCCGACGGGGCCTATTTCGAGTACAACGTGCCGCTGTCCGGCACCGCCGGGCAGGAGATCACCGCGCCGTTCGCCGATTTCGCGCCCGCGCCGTGGGACACCGCCCACGCCGACGCGGTGCTCGACGCCGCGCACCTGGCCAAGGTGACGGCGTTCAACCTCTACCTCGGCCACGGCACCGACGCCCCGACCACCGGAGTCGTCTACTTCGACGACATCCGCGCCGAATAGGAGGGCGACTCGCCGCCGAAATCCGAGGGGAAACAGGGACGTGCCGTAACGTCACGAACGCTCGGCATGTTCCCCGCGTCAGCCCTTCGATTACCAGTCGAATGCACTGTGTTCCTCGCGTCAGCGGGGTTTCGAATCTGGCCGAGCAACACGAAAGCCGTTGTCTGCAAGTGAGACGACGGCTTTCGTCGTGTGGCTCCCCTCCTTCGGGCCTATGCGGAACTATCCCCGCAGGTAACGGCCCTGAGCAACCGCCTCGCGGTCCTTGCGGGAGTTTTCTAGCTTAGAGCTGTGCTAACTTAGAGAACTTCTAAGTCAGATGCAAGGGGTGAGGTGACATGCGCAAGGCACCATTTGTAGGGCGCAAACGGGAGATGGCAGACCTGAAATGGCGGCAGGACCTGGTCGAACGCAGTGGGGAAGGCGTAGCCGTCGCCATTCGTGGCCGTAGGCAGGCGGGCAAGTCGAGACTCGTCGAGCAGTACTGCGTCGAAGCGGCACTGCCGAGGCTCTACTTCCAAGCGAGCAGGGGGGTGGGCACCGCCGAATCGCTTGAACTGTTCATGGCGGCGCTTCGTGCATCCGACCTGCCCGGTGCCTCCACACTCCCGAACGCGGTGCCGCGAACGTGGCTGGAGGCGTTCGAGCTGCTCGCGCTCGCCCTGCCCGAGGACCGCATTTCGATCGTGGTCATCGACGAGATCCCCTGGCTGTTCCAGCAGGATTCGCGCCTGGAAGGCTATCTGCAGACCGCATGGGACCGGCTGCTCAGGAGCAAGCCTGTGCTGCTGTTGCTGGTCGGCAGTGACATCCACATGATGGAGGCGTTCATCGGCTACGACCGTCCCTTCTACGGGCGAGCCGACCCCATGGTGGTCAAGCCGCTGAACCCCGCGGACACCGCGGAGCTGACCGGCTTGGAGGGGGCGGACGCGCTTGACGCCTACCTGATCACGGGCGGCTTCCCGGGGCTGTGCAGAACTTGGGACGCGGGTTCGAACGCCTTGGAGTACTTCGCCGCGCAATGCCGCAGAGTGGCGAGTCCGCTGTTCACGATCGGTGAGCAGATGCTGGACTCCGAATTCCCGCAACCGGATCAGACCCGCAGGGTGTTCTCGGCGATCGGGAGCGGGGAGCGAACCTTCGGCAACATCGCCGCCCATGCGGGAAGGGGTCCGGATGAACCGATCAAGTCGGGCTCGCTCGGCCCGATCCTCAACCGGCTCCATGACAAGCACGCGATCGCGTTCGACCAGCCTCTCGCCACGCGGCCCGGCAACGGCGGCAAGCTGTACCGAGTCGCCGATTCGTACCTGCGGTTGTACTTGGGGATGCTCGCCGCGGCCCATGAGGAAGTGAAGCGCGATCGTCATGAGCAGGCGCTGCAGATGATCAAGCGGCGGTGGGAAAGCTGGCGCGGACGGGCGATCGAACCGGTAGTCCGCGAGGCGCTCGCTCGCGCGTCGTCTTCGGAGGGGTTCCCGTGGCCTGAGTCGGTCGAGGTCGGCGGCTGGTGGCCGCGAAGCTTCGATCCCGAAGTGGACCTCGTCGGTGCGGACCGAGCGCCCGTCGCGAGGAACGTCTTCTATACGGGCTCGATCAAATGGCTCGGCACGCCCTTCGACCGCCACGATCTGAGCAGCCTGAGGAAATCCGCTGGGGCGGTTCCCGGGGCCCCGGAAGACGGGAGCGGGTTGGTGGTGGCCAGTCGATCCGGTGTGGCTGAAGGTGTATCCGCTGATCTGGTGTGGGGGCCGGAGAACATCTTGGCCGCGTGGGCGTGACGCGAGTAGAGAAACGAAAAAGCCCGGACCGGCCTGCGCCGTCCGGGCTGTGCTCGCCGCTGTCTCAAGGCGGCTCCCCTCCTTCGGACCTATGCGGACCTATCCCCGCAGGTAACGGCCCTGAGAACCCGCCTACCGGCCCTAACAGCCACCAAACCCGACTCCGCGATAGCCGAAGTTCGCGGCTCGGATCGGGTCAGACCATCACCGTGACCGGTGGGTGCTCCGGGTCGAGGCCGCAGTGGAAGATCTGGAGGTCGTAGCCGCGACCGAGGTAGACGTCGACGGAGCCGTATCGGTTCTTGACATCCGCCGCGCCGTCGCGCTCCTCCAAAGGCATCCGGGTCGACGTCGGCGAATCCATACAGCGGTGCGGGCCGGCTTGCCGAGCTCGGGCCGCATGGCGGCGAGATCGCAGGGGCGGTCAGGCGTGGTGAAGGGCATCGAGAATCCAACGGTCGGAGGTATGTACCGCTCGGAAATTAGCAACGCCGTACGACAAGACGACGAAAGGCCGGTCAGGAGACCGGCCTTTCTGTGTCTGCTCCCCGAGTTGGACTCGAACCAACAACCTACCGATTAACAGTCGGTGGCTCTGCCAATTGAGCTATCGGGGAAGGAATCCGCTCGGTTGAACGCCGTGCGAACCGGATACGAGCGTACAGGATCGGCGCGTCTCTGTGCCACGGGGGGCGGTGTGGTCTGGGTCCAATCCGGGACGCCGTCACCCGTTCGAATGCCGTCACCTTGTCGCCCAAGTTCCGCGAAAGGCACTCATATCCTCCGTGACGTGCTCATTTACCCGGTCGCGTTTCCGTCATGAACCGCCGGGGCATCCCACCATGAGGCAGAATGACCGCTATACGCGACAGCGCCAAGTGACGGCTCGTGGACTCGCCGAGACCGAGTGCATGCACGGTCCTCGAGCTCACCGACAGGGAGGCAACCACATGCGCAAATGGTATTTCGTGGCCGGACTGGGGATCGGCTACATCCTGGGGGCCAAGGCGGGGAGGGAACGCTACGAGCAGATCATGAACTGGACCAGAGAGGTCACCGGCAACGACAAGGTCCAGCACGTGGCGAGCACCGTCCGCGACCAGGCTGGCCGGGCGAAGGACGCCGCCCAGGACAAGATCAAGGGCACCAAGTTCGGGGACATCGTCGAGGGGTTCTCCTCGAACGGTCCCGAGCACCCCAGGGCGGAGCCGTGGGACTCGGCCGGCGTCACCACGCCGACGCGCAGCGACCGCGAGATCCGCGAGGACGCGCCGGGATTCTGACGCGCACGCATCGAGCGGCGGGCGGGGGCCGCGGCCCCCGCCCGCCGCTCTTTTTCATGCGTCCTTCTTCACCGGCGCGCTGAGCCGCAGGTCGCCCACTGAGCGGCCCGCCTCGACCGTCCACGTCCCCGGGACGGTCCGCCAACCACCCTGCGCCTCGTCCCACACCTGGAACGAGCGCTCCTCGAGCGCCACGGCCACCTCGGCGGACTCCCCGGCGTCGAGCGCGACGGCCGCGAAACCGGCGAGCCGGTGGGCCTCGATGCCGCCGGGCACCTCGGCGCCCGAGTCGGGCGCCAGGTAGACCTGGACGACCTCGCGTCCGGCCCGGGTGCCGCCGTTGCGGACCCGCACCCGCACCTCCTCGCCCTCGACGCGCAGGTCCTCGTAGACCCATTCGGTGTAGGACAGGCCGTGCCCGAACCAGTACGCCGGTTCGGCGCCGCCGCGCCGCTCCCAGGCGCGGTAGCCGATGAAGACCCCTTCGTCGTAGTGCAGTTCGCCGTCCTCGTTCGGCTTGACCTGCGTGACGGGAGCGTCGGCGAGGGTCTTCGGCCAGGTCGTCGGCAGCCGCCCGCCAGGTTCGGCGCCGAGCAGCACGTCCGCCAGCGCGTGGCCGCCTTCCTGCCCGGGGAACCAGGTCAGGAGGATCGCGGCGACGTCGTCCCTCCAGGGCATCTCGACCGGGGAGCCGGAGTTGACGACGACGATCGTGTTCGGGTTGGCCGCGGCGACGGCGGCGACCAGTTCGTCCTGGCGCCCGGGCAGTCGCAGGTCGGGCCGGTCCCAGCCTTCGGATTCGGTGAGCGCGGTGGTGGAGACGACGACCACGGCCACCTCGGCGTCGCGGGCGGCCTCGACGGCCTCGGCGAGGAGCCGGTCCTCGTCGGGTCGGGGCTCGGCGTGCATGAGGCCGAACATCACCGAGGGCGGGAAGCCGGGCGGGGACGGGAGCGGCTGGTACTCCAGGCTCACGTCGATGGTCTGGCCCGCTTCGAGGTGCACGGTGCCGCGCGCGACGCCGGGACCGAAGAACGACTCGAACGGGTCGTCGGGGTTGACCGCGTAGTCGTCCTCGAACACGGTCCGCCCGTCGACGACGAGCTTGAGACGGCCCGAGCCGCGGGTGCCGAAGGTGTGCTCGCCGGTGGCGGTGGCGGTGTAGGTCCCTTCGAGGACGGCGTGGTCGAACTCGTCGTAGGTCATGCCGCCGGGGACGTAGCCCATCCATTTGACCTCGCCGCTGGCCAGCGGCTCGGCCGCCGGCTCGGTGCCGTCGGCGGCGACGGGCCGCACGCGCAGGTCGAAGCCGTTCTTGGCGTGCAGGATCTGCTCGAACAGGTCGACGCCGCGCCGGTAGTCGACGCGGTCGCCGAGGCGTTCGCGCAGCCCGTCGAGCGGGGAGGCGACCTGTTCGGGGAAGACCGTGGCCGAGCCGCCGCCGAGGACGCGCGCCTCGGCCGCGGCCGGGCCGATGAGTGCCAGGCGGTGCACGACGTCGGCGGCGAGCGGCAGCTGCGGGGCCTCCTCGCCGTCGGGGACGTCGTTCTTGGCCAGGACGAAGGAGCGGCGGGCGATTTCCCGGAGGAAGTCGCGGGCGTCGCCCGGCCCCGCGGCCGGTTCGGTGACGGCGGCCTCGACGCCGTCGAGTGCGCCGACGCGCGCGGCGAGCATGAGCACGCGCCTGACGGCGGCGTCGACGTCGGCCTCGCCGGCGCGGCCCTCGCGCACCGCTTCGGCCAGCGGCGGCCCGTAGACGGTGTCGGGGCCCGGCATCGCCACGTCGAGTCCGGCTTCGATGTCCTCGGCGGTGTGGCGGGCGGCGCTCCAGTCGGAGACGTTGAAGCCGTCGAAGCCGAACTCGTCGCGCAGGACGTCCATGAGCGCCTTGTGGGCGGTCATGGTGGTGCCGCCCACGGAGTTGTAGGCGGTCATGACGCCCCACGGCCGGACGGAGGCGGCGACCATCTCGAAGGGCCTGAGGTAGAGCTCGCGGAGAGTCCGCTCGTCGATGATGTTGTCGACGGTGAACCGGTCGGTCTCGGCGTCGTTGGCGACGTAGTGCTTCATGGTGGTGCCGACGCCGCCCTCCTGGACGCCCGCCACATAGGCCTCGGCGATGCGCCCGGTCAGGTAGGGGTCTTCGGAGAACGCCTCGAAGTGCCTGCCGCCCATGGGGGAGCGGTGGAGGTTGATGGTGGGGGCGAGGAGCACGTGGACGCCCTTGCGGCGGGCCTCGGCGGCGAGGAGGTGCCCGATCTCGCGCACGAATGCCGGGTCCCAGGAGGCGGCCTGGGCGGTGGGGCTGGGCAGTGCCAGCGACGGGTCGGCGACGGTCCAGAACCGGCCGCGCACGCCGATGGGCCCGTCGGAGAGGGTCATCGAGCGCAGGCCGATCTCGGGGACGGCGATCAGCCGCCACATGTCGAGGCCGGAGAGGAGGGCGGCCTTGGTGTCGAGGTCGAGCTCGGCGAGCGCGGCGTCGACGGCGCCGTCGTAGTCGGGGCGGTCAGGGGGGATCGTCCATTCGGGGTCACGCATGGCATGGCCTTTCCTGAGTCGGGTGCGGGCGACGTCGCTACAGAGTCGTCGGTAGGTGATGTTACCGACTTGTTCTTAACTAGTCTGTAGGGCAACGATCCCGCCTACCCGTCTGTGAGATGCCGATGTCGTCAGCACCCATATCGTCCAACGGCGTACGGCACGGCGCCCGAGGCCGGGCCCGCCGCGAGGAGATCCTCCGTGCCGCGATCGAGGTGATCGCCGAGCGCGGCTTCCGCGGCTCCAGCATCGCCGCCGTCGCCGAGAAGGTGGGCCTGACGCAGCAGGGCCTGCTCCACTACTTCCCGACGAAGGATGAGCTGCTCATCGCGGTGCTGCGCCAGCGGGACGAGTGGGACACCGGGGACGAGCCTGAGTCGGTGGGGCGCGACTGGGCCATGGCCAACCTCGAGACGCTCATGGAGGCCAACGCCGCCCGCCCCGAGCTCATCCGCACGTTCTCGGCGCTGCTGGGGGAGTCGGTGACCGAGGACCACCCGGCGAGCGCGTACTTCCACGACCGCTACCGGGGCACCAGGGAGGACATGGAGGCGATCGTCCGCCGCGAATGGGGCGAGCGCCTCCCGTCGGGGCTCACCGCGGCCGAGGCCGCGCCGCTGCTCGTCGCCGTCATGGACGGCCTCCAGTTCCAGTGGCTCCACGAGCCCGAGGCGGTCGACCTGGCCGCGTCGTTCCGGGCCTTCGTCAGCCTGCTCGGCGTGCGGGCCGCCGAATGAGCCTGCCCGCGCTGGACGCGCTCGCCTGCCCCAACTGCGCCGGACCGCTCGCGCAGACCGACCGGCGGCTCCACTGCCCGCAGGGGCACTCGTTCGACCTCGCGAAGCAGGGCTACGCGCCGCTGCTCGCCCCGGGTGCCAACACCACCACCGGCGACACGGCCGACCAGGTGGCCGCCCGCGAGGCGTTCCTGTCGTCGGGGGCGTACGACCCGCTGATGGAGGCCGCCGCCCGCGCGAGTCTGACCGACGCGCCCGGTGTCGTCGTCGAGCCCGGCTGCGGCACCGGCCACTACCTGGCGGCCGCGCTCGACGCCGACGAGTCCCGCGAGGGGATCGGCCTGGACACCTCGAAGTACGCGCTGCGGCGCACCGCGCGCAGGGTGCTGCGGCGAGCCGCCGGAACTCAAGGGCGGCTCGCCGCAGTGCTCGCCGACGCGTGGACCCGACTGCCGGTCCAGGGCGGCGCCGCCGCCGCGGTCCTCAACGTCTTCGCTCCCCGGAACGCCGACGAGATCGCGCGGATCCTCCACCCGACGGGAGTGCTGGTGGTGCTGACCCCCCGGCAGGACCACCTCCGCGAACTCGTCGACGCTCTGGCGTTGCTGAGCGTCGACCCTGCGAAACCGCAGCGGACCGCCGATCAGCTCGGCGCGGCGTTCAGCGCCGAGCGGACCGACGAGCTTCGATATTCGATTCGATTGGGACGCGAGGACGCGCTGCGCCTGGTCGCCATGGGGCCCAGCGCCCGGCACCAGGACGCGGCGGCCCTGGCCGCGGCGGTGGACCGGCTGCCCGAGCCGGTCGAGGCCACCGTCTCGGCGACGGTCACCCGCTGGCGCAGGCGCACATGAAAGCGACCGTCGCCCGGCGACGCGGCACAGCAGAACACGAAGCCCCTGGTGTCCCGCCGACCCATCGCCGCGCCGCCGAACGGCGGTCATTCCCCCGGATGGTTGGCCTTGTCCTCTTTTGTCACAACCAGTACGGTACGGAGCATCACCTCGAAGCACCTGGAGATGAGTTCAGTGTTTGATCAGAGAAGGGCCGCCGCGTTCTTCAGCGCCGCGGCCCTGGCCGCCCTCCCCGTTCTCGCCGCATGCGGCACCGGCGACGCCGGCGCCGAGCCGCTCCCCGAAGACCCCGGCACGCGGCAGCTCGGCGTCGAGGTCATCGACTCCTTCGACCACGACGCGGCCGCCTTCACGCAGGGGCTCGAACTGCGCGACGGCGTCTTCTACGAGAGCACCGGCCTCTACGGCTCCTCGGACATCCGACTCGTCGACCCCGGCACCGGCGAGGTCCTCGATGCCGAGGCGCTCCCCGACGACGAGTTCGGCGAGGGCCTCACCCTCACCGAGGACGCGGTCTGGCAGATCACCTGGCAGGAGGGCGTGGCCTACCAGCGGGACCTCGACACCTTGGCGGTCGTCGACACCGTCGCCTACGACGGCGAGGGCTGGGGCATCTGCTATGACGGCGACCGCCTCGTCATGAGCGACGGTTCGTCCACACTCACTTTCCGCGACCCGGTGACCTTCGAAGAGGAGGGCGCCGTCGAGGTCACGCTCGACGGCGAGCCGCTCGAAGAGATCAACGAGCTCGAATGCGTCGGCGGCCAGGTGTGGGCCAATGTCTGGCAGACCGACCAGATCGTCCGCATCGACCCGGGCACCGGCGAGGTCGGTGCCGTCGTCGACGCCTCCGGCCTGCTCACCGAGGAGGAGTCGTCGTCGGCCGACGTGCTCAACGGCATCGCCGCCGCCGAGGAGGAGGGCACGTTCTACATCACCGGAAAGCTCTGGCCGCGCCTGTTCCTCGTGCGATTCGCATAGGGGGATCGGTTACGGGCCGAAAGTCCGGCCGTTACGCCGTATTGCGCCCGAAAACCGGATGCGCCATGATGACGTCATGGCCATCACACCCCTAGACCGATTGCTGGAATACAACATGCACCTCTTGAAGGACTCCGGGCACCCCCGTCTCTTCGCGGCCTGGTGGCACGACCTCATCACCGCCGCGGCCTCGGCCTGGTTCTTCGGCGGGCTCGTCGCCGCCGTGCAGGCCGGTGAGAGCGGCACGTCGGACGCGTCCTTCACCTGGTGGCACCTGGTCTTCTACACCGGGTACCTCGCCACCGCCGCATGGATCGCCTACCTGGCGGTGCGCTCGCACCGCGCGGACGGGCGCACCGGGCTGGCGGCCGTCCCGCACGGCTACGGCCCCGCCGTGGTCGGCGTCCCGCTGTTCCTCGTCTCGGCCCTGGCGGACCTGATCTGGCACGGCGTCTTCGGCGCGCCCGGCTCGCTCGACCTCCTGTTCAGCCCCCCGCACCTCGGCCTGGCCGTCAGCGGCGTGCTCATCGTCGCCTCGCCGTGGCTCTCGGCGTGGCGCCGCGACGCGCTCGGCGCCGAACCGGAGGCGGTCGGCGCCCACCTGCGCTTCGCCGCCCCGGCGCTGTCGCTCGGGTACGTGTTCTCGGCGGTGGTGCTGCTGGTGTCCTACGGGATCGCGTTCGCCTGGAGCCCCCGCGAGGTGGCCTCGGGCCTCGGCGAGGCCGACGGGGCGGCCGGGTGGGCGGTGGCCGCGAGCGTCATGTTCACCACGCTCGCCGTGCTCGCCCTCGTGGTGGTCGCCTCGGGCAGGTTCGTCCTGCCGGTCGGCTTCTTCACCGTGGCGTTCGTCTTCCCGGCCTTGATGGCCGGTGCGAACGCGGGCTTCGAGAACGGCGCCTTCGCGGTGCTGTTCCTCGTCTCGGGGGCCCTGGCGGACCTGCTGACGTGGCTGGTGCGCCCGGACCTGCGCCGCCGCAAGGACCTGATCACCTTCGCGGTGATCTGGTCGCTCCTGACGTGGCTGGCGTACATGATCATCGTGCTGGCGGCCGAAGACGTGTGGCCCGCGGTCGAGATCACCACGGGCGCACCGATAGCGGCGGCCTTGATCGGCGCGGCGTTCATGCTGGTGATCCAGCCCGACCACCGCGAGGCCGCGCCGCCGCGCCCGGCTGAGCCGTCACCGTTCGACGAGGTCATCGCCCGCGCGAAGGCGATGACGGCCCACCGCGGCGACCAGGTCTAGCCCGCCGGCCTTCAACGGCGCAGCGCCGCCAGGCTCTCGGCCAGGAGCGCCTCGGAGATGAACTCCGAGTGGGTGCCCTCCTTGCGGCAGGCGAAGGCGCCCGCGACGCGGCCCGCGTCGATCGCCGCCGCGAGGCCGTCGCCGCGGCGCCTGGCCCACAGGAAGCCGGAGACGAAGGCGTCCCCGGCGCCGTTGGAGTCGACCGGCCGCCACGTCGCCCACTCCGGGACGGCCGCGCTCAGCTCGGCTACGGGGTCGATCGCGTCGTAGGCGGCGAGTTCGCCGCCGCGTTCGAGGACGTACCCGCCCCGCTCGCCGTCGGTGGCGATCACCAGCGAGGCCCGGCCGTTGTCGAGGATCCAGCGCATCGCCTTCTCCGGGGAGCCGCCGAGCTTCGCGGCCGACAGGAACACCGTGTCGGCCCGCAGCGCGTACTCCTTGTGGTGCTCGGACTCGCCGTCCCAGGCGTGGAGGTCGGTCGAGACCGGCAGTCCCAGGCGCTCCAGATCGTCGTGCATGTCGCGGTTGATGTTCGTGATCGACATGTGCACGTGGTCGGCCTGAGCGAGGTGCGGCAGATAGAAGTCCCGCGGGATCCGCAGGTCGGGGGAGTGGCGCCCGTCGTAGAACGAGTAACGCCGCCCGGCGTCGTCGACCAGGTTCACCGACCGCGGCGTGCCGCGCGGTGAGACCAGGTGCCTGAAGTCCAGCCCCTCCTCGGCATAGCGGCGCAGGATCAGCTCGCCCTGCTGGTCCTCGCCGATGTAGTCGATGAAGCGGGTGGCCAGTCCCAGATGGAGACTCCCCAGGGCCACGCCGTTGCCGGTATGGGCCACGTAGTCCCGGATCGGCTCCACGCCGAGGTTGTCGCCCTCGCCGATCGCGATCTCGGGAACGCGGACGATCGTGTCCACGCCGACGCCGCCGACCACCAGAATGTCGAGTACGTTCTTGCTCATCTTGTCTATGCCTTCCAATTTATTGGAATCTTTTGCGCTGGGTAACCCTAAGGCCGGCATGGCAGAAAATCAAGGCCCAGTCAACAGCAAGGAGCACCACCATGGTCAACCTCGCCGTCATCCACTACTCGCAGACCGGCAATGTATACGAAATGGCGAAGACCGCCGCCGACGAGGCCGCCGAGGCCGGAGCCGAGGTCAGGCTCAGGAAGGTCGCCGAGCTCGCCCCCGCGGAGGCCATCGCGTCGAACCCCGACTGGGCCGCGCACGTCGAGGCCGTCGCCGACGTTCCCGAGGCCTCGCTCGACGACCTCGAATGGGCCGACGCGGTCATGTGGGGCACGCCGACCCGCTTCGGCGTCCCGTGCGCCCAGCTCAGGCAGTTCGTCGACCAGACCGGCCCGCTGTGGCAGCAGGGCAAGCTCGCGAACAAGGTCATGTCGACGTTCGTGTCCACCCAGACCAGCCACGGCGGCCAGGAGTCGACGATCCTGGCGATGAACAACACCTTCTACCACTGGGGCGCGATCATCGTCGGCATCGGCTACACCGACCCGGCGGTGTTCAACCTCGAACTGGGCAACCCTTACGGCGCCAGCCACATCGGCAACGCCGGGGCGGTGGGGGAGCACCAGCGGCTCGCGCTGTCGATCCAGGTCGGCCGGGTCCTCGACATCGCCGCGAAGCTCACCGGCGAATGAGCGAAGGCCGGGCCCGACGGCGTCCGCCGGGCCCGGCCCCTTCCTGTTTCCCAGTGTGCGGCTTAAGCGGTCGCCCTGCGGCGGATCGCGTAGGCCAGCGCCGCCGCGCCCAGCGCGGGCCCCCAGATCAGGAACGGGAACACCGCGATGAGCTCGGGGTGAGCGCCCCACAGCCCCGTGGACGGGATGGAGATCCCGGCGAGCGTGAACAGGTAGGCCACGATCACGGCCGGGACGATCGCCACCTTCGGCGGCACCGCTCGGCCCCGCAGCCGCGGCACCCAGTACGGCCACCGCTCGCCCCACCGCTGGGCCAGCCCGAGGCACAGCACGCCGCCCGCGAGGCAGGAGAAGCCGAGCAGCAGGCCCCACAGCCGCAGCCCCGGGTTGGCCGCGAGCTCGTCGGCGCTCACCAGGTACGGCCACGGCGTCAGCCACGACATCCGCGACAGCCCGTACGGCAGCGAGCAGGCGAACGCGAGGTACGCCGCCGCCTTGCCCCACCGCTCGGCCCGCTCCGGGGCCAGCCACCCCGGGGCCGGGCGCTCGGCCCGGCGGCGGCGCAGCAGATCGGCGGTCACGCCCGCCCAGGCGAGGCCACCGGCGGCCGACCACACCTCGGCCAGCGGGTAGACCCCCATGTCCAGCAGGCCGCCGCTCAGATCGCCGAGCAGATCGGCGAGCGTGGAAGGCGCCAGCGTGCCCTGGACGACGAGCGCGGCGACCACCGCGGCCACGAGCGCCGCCGCCACCAGCTTCATGGCGGCGCCGCGCGCCACCAGGACCGAGCCGACGGCGAGCACCGCGGGCATGAAGAACGCCGCGAGGTACCCGGCCATGGCCAGCAGCATCATCGTCGGCACCAGGAGCGCGAACACCGCCGCGTACGCGGCGGTCGCCGGCCACAGCCGCGGCCTGGCGCGGGCCAGGAGGAGGCCGCCGAGGCCCGCGGCGATGAGCAGCGACGGCGCCAGGGCGCCGGGGAACGCGTCGGGGAAGACGATCCCGGCGCGCTCGTTCGGGTGCGTGAACGGGCCGCCGCCGGATGCGGCGAGCTGCCACAGTCCGAGCGGGACGGCGGTGAGCGACCAGAGGAAGGCCGCGAGGGCGGCCGGTCGCCTCGTCGATTGAACGGTGTCGTGTGTCATGGGGCAAGCCTCGGCGAAACGCCGCCGCGCGCCCTCCCTCTGCGGAGCGGACGCGCTCCCCCGCCCGGGGGAAACCCATGAGTCCACTCCGACAACACTGTCCTCATCAGTCACGGAAATGACATGAATACACACGCGCCCGCCATTGCCGCAATGCCGCCGGAATGCCGATTCCCATCGAACACAATGAATCCGAAAGGCGTGTACCGAAAAGGTCACGGAGCCATCACATATCGGGCCGCGTGTGGTCACGGTGGCTGGCGCGCCTACCCCTGCTGCAATAGTGTGTAACTCACATCACGTCAACCTCCACCTACATGGCGGATGCACATCTCGAACACAACCTAGGAGAAGCCATGTCTCGCTTTCCCCGGGCATTGCTGGCTGTAGCGACCGCGGGTGCCACAGCATTCGCCTTCGCAGCGTGCGGCGGCGCCGATGACGACGAATCCGGAAGCTCCGGCGGCGCCTGCGACGGCACCGGCATGAAAGTCGGCACGATCCTGCCGCAGACCGGCTCACTCGCATTCCTCGGCCCCCCGGAATTCGCCGGCGTCGACCTCGCCATCGAAGAGATCAACGAAGGCGGCGGCGTCATCGGCGAATGCGTCGAAGTCTTCCACGAGGACTCCGGCGACACCACCACCGACATCGCCAGCCAGTCCGCCGACTCCCTGATCGCCCAAGGCGTCAGCGCCGTCGTCGGCGCGGCCTCCTCCGGTGTGTCGTTCCAGTTCATCGACAAGCTCTACGGCGAGGGCATCGTCCAGATATCCCCGGCCAACACCTCACCGGACTTCACCACCTACGAAAGAGGCGACTACTACTTCCGCACCGCCCCCTCCGACGTCCTCCAAGGCCGCGTCCTCGCCGACCAGATCATCGCCGACGGCCACGAGCAGGTCGCGATCCTCGCCCTCCAAGACGCCTACGGCACCGGCCTGGCCGCCTCAGTCGAGGAGAACATCGTCGAGTTCGGCGGCGAAGTGGTCATGAAGACCATCTACGACCCCAACGCCTCCGAGTTCTCCGCCGAAGTCTCCGAACTGGCCGCCGCCGACGCCGACGCGGTCGTCCTCATCACCTTCAACGAGTTCACCAACCTCGCCCCCGAACTCGTCGAGAACAACCTCAGCCCCCAAGACCTCGGCTGGTACATGGTCGACGGCAACCTCTCCAACTACGGCGACCAGTTCCCCGAAGGCATGCTCGAAGGCACCAGAGGCACCTTCCCCGGCGCCGACCCGGCCGGCATCCGCGACCGCCTCCTGGAGATCAACCCCGACCTGACCGACTTCACCTACGGCCCCGAGTCCTACGACGCCACCCTGCTGCTCGCGCTCGCCGCGCAGGCCGGCGGCTCCTACGACTCCGAGACCATCAAGGACAACCTCGTCGACGTCAGCCGCGAGGGCACCAAGTGCGAGACCTACGCCGACTGCCTCGAACTGCTCGACAACGGCGAGGACATCGACTTCGACGGCCAATCCGGCCCCATCGAGTTCTCCCCCGAAGGCGACGTCACCGCCGCCACCATCGGCATCTACGAATACGAGGCCGACAACACCTACGTCAACATCGACTACCGCTTCCAAAGCCTCGAATAGCCAGACCCGACGGCAGGCCGCCCCGGTCCGAACCGGACCGGGGCGGCCTATTCGTTCAGCGGGCCCGCCCCAGCGTCCCGAGATAGAGCTCGACGACCTTCGGATCGTCGATCAGACCCTCACCCGGCCCCGTATAGGCACTGCGCCCCTGGTCCAGAACGTAACCGCGGTCGCAGATCTGCAGACACCGCCGGGCGTTCTGCTCCACCATGACCACCGTGACCCCCGTCCCGTTGATCTGCTTCGTGTTGTAGAAGACCTCGTCCTGCATCGCCGGAGACAGACCCGCCGACGGCTCGTCCAGCAGCAGCACCGACGGCTCCATCATGAGCGCCCTGCCCATCGCCACCATCTGCCGCTCACCGCCCGACAGCGACCCCGCCCGCTGCGCCCGCCGCTCGGCGAGCACCGGGAACAGACCCGAGACGAAGTCGAACCGCTCCCTGAACCGCTTCGGACGCAAGAACACCCCCATCTCCAGATTCTCCTGGACGGTCAGCGAGGGAAACACGTTGTTCGTCTGCGGCACGAAGCCCACCCCGCGCGGCACCAACTGGTGCGCCTGATGGTTCGTGATCACCTCCCCCCGCAACGTCACCGTCCCCGAACGGATCCCCACCAACCCGAAGATCGCCTTCAGCAGCGTGGACTTCCCCGCCCCGTTCGGGCCGATGATCCCCACCAGCTCGCCCTCATCGGCGTACAGATCCGTCCCGTTCAGAATCGACACGCCCGGGATGTACCCCGCGACGACCTCATCGGCGCGCAGCAGCGCCCCCCCGGCCGCCACGAGATGCCCCTCACGGCTGCACACCTCCATCGCCGACTCGTCCTCCACCGGCGCGTCAGGCTCGGTCACGAACACCGGCGGCCTCGCCTCCGGATCGGACGAGTCCGCCTCCGGCGCGACGGCGGCCGCGTCCTCGGACGGCGCCTCCGCGCCGACCTCATTCATCTCCTCATCGGACATGCCACGCCTCCTAACGCGCCGCGCCGTCATGATGCGCCCCGAGATAGGCGTCGATCACGCGCGAATCGGACGAGATCTGCTCCGGAGTGCCCTCGGTGATGACCCGGCCCGCGGCCATGACCACCGCCCAGTCGGCGATCTCATGGACCATGTCCATGTCGTGCTCCACGAACAGCACCGTCATCCCCTCCTCCCGCAACTCCTTGATGTGGTCCAGCAGCGACTCCTTCAGCGCCGGGTTCACCCCCGCCATCGGCTCGTCGAGCATGACCATCCTCGGCTCCAACATGAGCGCCCGCGCCATCTCCAAAAGCTTCCGCTGACCGCCCGAGAGCTCCCCGGCGTAGTCGTCGCGCTTGTCCGCCAACTGGAACCGCTCCAGCAGCCCCAACGCCCGAGCCCGGTTCGCCGCCTCCTGGCCGCGCCACAGCCACGGCAACAACCCCGCCCACATCCGCTCACCCAGCTGCCCGGTGGCGCCGATGAGCATATTGTCCAGCACGGTCATCCGCGTCAACGCCTTCGTCAACTGGAACGTCCGCACCATCCCCGCCTGCGCCACCTGGTACGAACGCAGCCGCTTGGCCGAGCGCCCATCGAACTCCCACGTGCCCCGGCTCGGCCGGTCGAACCCGGTCAGCAGATTGAACAGCGTCGTCTTCCCCGCGCCGTTCGGCCCGATCAGCGCCGTGATCGTGCCGCGCTCGATCTCCAAGCGCTCCACATCGACGGCCACCAGACCACCGAAGGCCCGCCTGACACCCGAAGCCGACAGGATCGGATCCGGCTTGGCCACACCCGGCTCCGGCGCCACATCGGCGAGCGCGTCCACAGCCGCCTGATGCGCCTCCCGGCGCTCGACCTCGCTACCTGACATCGAGCATCAGCTCCCTTCGATTGCCGAGAATGCCCTGCGGCCGGAAGATCAACAGCAGCACCATCCCCAGACCCAACAGGAAGAACACCAGCGGACCCACCTGCGTCCCCGACAAGACGCTCGACGGGATCAACTCGGCCCGGATCGCCTGGTTCAGCGACTGCGAGAACAAGTTGTAGAGGAACCAGAACAGCGCCGCCCCCAACACCGGACCGAACAGCCGCGCCGCCCCACCCAGAATCAGCACCACATAGAAGTAGAACGTGAAATCGGTACTGAACGTGTCCGGCTGCACATTCGCGCGACTCAACGCGAAGACGAACCCCGCCGCCGCACCGATGATCCCACCGATCACCAACGCCTGCATCTTGTAAGCGAAGACGTTCTTGCCGAGACTGCGCACAGCCTCCTCGTCCTCCCTGATGCCCTTGAGGACCCGCCCCCACGGGCTGTGCACGAGCAGACCGATCACGAGCAGGAACACCGCCACCAGCGCCCACCCGACCGTCATCACCCACAGATCCCGGTCGGAATACTGGAAGTCGAACAGCCACAGATCGACGATGAGCCGCCCGTGGTCCATCGAGACGAACCCGAACGACCACGTCGCGTCCTTGCTGTACGGACTCATCGCGAAGAACGGCTCACTGAAGCCGCGCATCCCGTCCGAACCGCCCGTGTACTCGGCCCAGACCGTCGAACGCGCCAACCGCCGCACGATCTCCGCGGCGGCGATGGTCACAATAGCCAGATAATCGGCCCGCAACCGCAGCGTCGGAATACCCAGCAGCAGCGCCATGACCACCGCCGCGAGGAACCCGACGAGGACCCCCCACCCGAACGGCAGCCCCGCGGCCACCACCGTGAGCGCGAGCCCGTAGGCCCCCATCGCCGCGAACGCCGCCTGCCCGAAATTGAGCAGCCCCGTATAGCCGAACTGGACATTGAGCCCGATCGCCGCCAACGCGTAGATGAGCATGGTCGGGCCGATGGCCTGCGTGAGCGCCTGACTGAAGACGAAGTGCCAATCCATTGCGGTCTCCTAACCTCAGCCGATCCGCTCACGGCGGCCCAGGATGCCCTGCGGCCGCGTCAGCATGACGACGATGAGCACGGCCAACGCCCCGACATACTTCAACTCGGGCGAGACCACCAACGTGGACATCTGCACGAAGACACCGATGAGCATGGCGCCGATGAACGCCCCGAACGCCGTCCCGAGCCCACCGAGCACCACCGCCGAGAACACCAGCAGCAGCAGATGCTGCCCCATGTCGAACTTGACGCCGTCATTGATCGACAGGAACACCCCGGACATCGCCGCCAGAGCCCCACCGATCGTCCACACCAGACGAACCACCCGGTTGACGTCGATGCCGGTCGACGCCGCCAACGACGGATTGTCCGCCACCGCCCGAGTCGCCTTGCCCAACCGCGTGAACACCAGAGCGGCCCCCACCGCCGAACACACCAACGCCGCGATCAAGCCCGTGTAGACCTCCTTCGGAGTGATCACCAGCCACCCCAGATCCCACGGCTCCTGCCCGACATACTGCGTGTAGCGCTCCCGCTCACCGCCGAAGAAGAACAACGTCGCAAAACGGATGAGCATCGCCACACCGATCGAGATGATCATCATCGAGATCAAACCCGTACCGCGCCTGCGCAAAGGACTCCACAAACCCCAGTCCTGCAGCCAACCGAACAACGCCCCCGCCGCGACCGCCCCGATGACCGCGATCCACACCGGAAGCCCGAACGTGACATTCACCAGCAGCGCCACGACACCGCCGAACGTGACCAGGTCGCCGTGCGAGAAGTTCGTCAACCCCGTCGTACCGAAGACCATCGACAGCCCCACCGCCGCCAAAGCGATCATCAACCCGAAATGGACGCCACTGAACAGGAGACTCACCGCGCGCTTCGCGCCGCCGGTGCCCTCCAGATCCGGATCGACCTCCTCCTCGGCCTCGGCCCCGGCGACAGGCTCCTCGCTCTCCTCGCCGCCCTCCGAATCACTCGGCGACTCGCTCTCCAACGGCTCAGCATCCGGATCGAGCTGCGTGTCCAGCGGGAACAGCACCGTCCGAACCGCCGAACTCACCTCAACCTCCAACTGCGGGCGGGCATTGCGCACCAGCAGACCGCCCGGCAGCGTCGACTCGTCCAACGTGACGATGTACGTGCCGGGCGCGTCCAGCGGAACCAGCCAAGTGCCGTCCTCGCCGCTGGCGACCGTGGCGATCTCGACGCCCTCGGCATCGGCCACGGTGATCTCCACGCCGGCGATCAGATTGTCGTCCTGGTCCTTCAAGGTGCCCTTGACGCCGACGTCCTCTTGCGCCTGGGCGGTGCCGCTCACCCCCAAACCCAGCAACAGGCCGGCCAGCGCAGCCGACAGCATCAATACCGCTCGTCTCAAGGGGCCCCCTCGGAGGTTCGGGCACCGCGGGGCGTCGTGCAGGGTTCGAGAGGCGCCCAACGGTGCGAGTGAGCCGAATCTTAGGGGAGATGTGTGCCACAACTACACCTGTCGTTATGAAACCGTTGCCAAAGTGGCGCAGATGTTATCGAGCGACCGGCAGAAAACGGCACTGCCACGGCATATCTATACTCTTCAATCGTTGAGCACCAGTGGACACCATCCGGCACACCGGTCGCAACGCTCGGCGGCGCCGAGCCCCTCCGGACACCGCCCGAGCCGGAGGTGTGAGAAGATATTTGCCGCTTGGGGCAGTAGCTCAGCTGGTTAGAGCGAACCACTCATAATGGTCAGGTCGCGGGTTCAAGTCCTGCCTGCCCCACGTTAAAGGCCCTGTTTTTGCAGGGCCTCTTTTATTGCCATCGATCTGTTCTGTCGCCTTTCGGACACCTGTTGCCGCGTGTCGCTCGATTGAATCGTGTGTCCTGCTCGATAACTTGTTCACGTGTTGCGAGGTTCCGTGTCCGGTTGTATCCCGAGACGGCTCAGGAGCAGTTCTTGAGCCGCACGTTGGGGTGCGTCCGGGTGGTCTGGAACCAGGTGCTCAACTGGCGCAAGGAGCGCTGGGCCAAGGAAGGCACGTTCGGTTCCTACCGCGATACCTCGGGCTACCTGACCAAGCTCAAACGCCATCCGGACTTCGAGTTCCTTCGCGAAGTCTCCGCCGTTCCGCTCCAGCAGGCGCTGCGGCATCAGCACCGCGCATTCGAGTCGTTCTACGCCAAGCGCTCCAACTTCCCGCGCTTCAAGTCGCGCACGCACCGCGGCAGCGCCACATTCGCCAAGACCGCCTTCAAGATCAGAGACGGTCAGCTGCACTTGGCGAAGATGGAACAGCCGGTCCGGTGGGTGTGGTCGTTCGACATCCCGGTCGATGAGCTGGCGGTTTCGAGCGTCACTGTCACGCGCGAGCCTGACGGGTCGTGGTGGGCCGCGCTGTGCGTGGAGCTCAGTGAGGAGCAGACTCCGGAGCCGCCCGAACCGACCGGGAAAGCGGTCGGGATCGACTTGGGGATCCACACCTTCGGAACCCTCTCGGACGAGGAGGCCGAGCCGCTGGAGGCGCCCGATCTCCGTCGCAAGGAGGCCAATCGCCAGCGCTATCAGCGGCGGATGGCCCGGAAGCGGAAGGGCTCGGCCAACCGCGACAAGGAACGCAAGAAGGTGGCCCGGGCCTACCGGAAGGAGCGTCAGGCTCGCGAGGACATGCTCCAGAAGGCCACCACGCGGTTGGTCGAGGAGTACGACACGATCTGCGTCGAGGACCTTCATATCGCGGGTCTGATGAAGAACCGCAGGATCGCGCGCCACATCGCGCGTATGGGATGGAGCCGCTTCCGAAGGCTGCTCGAGATCAAGTGCGAGCGGGCCGGGAAGCGGCTCGCGGTGGTCGACCGCTGGGAGCCGACCAGTAAGCGTTGCTCGAATCCGGGTTGCGGATTCGTGCTCGATGAACTTCGCCTGGAGGTCCGCAAGTGGACCTGTCCGGGCTGTGGTGCCCGGCATGACCGGGATGTCAACGCCGCGAAGAACATTCTTGCCGCCGGGCTGGCGGTGTTGGCCGGGAAACGGGGTTCGGCAGCGCCTGGAGCGCTGCCGAACTCTGCGGTCGACAAAGCCTGTGGAGCTTATGTAAGACCTCGGGGGCTCTCACCTCCGAGGCAACGGGCTGCGAAGCAGGAAACCATCCTCAGTGATGAGGTGAATCCGCTCTGAGAGTGGGAAAGCCAAGAGTGACCTGCTCTGACTCTCAGTGAGAATGCCAAGAGCGGGCCTCTTTGACTCTCTGCGGGAAAGCCAAGAGTTCCGAGCTCTGACATCGCCCTACCAGGGGACGGTCTCGCCGTCCACGTAGTCGACGTGGCCGTCGCACACGAAGGTCCCGCTCGGGCCGTCGTCGCCGATCAGGGCCATGTCGATCGCGATCTGCGCGGCCTCCTGGACATTGCGGTCGCCTCGGTTGTCGTTGAAGTCCGTCTTCGTGAAGCCCGGCGTCACCGCGTTGATCTTGATCGGAGTCTCCCTCAGTTCGATGCTGTAGGAGACGGTGAGCATGTTCAGCGCCGACTTCGAGGCTCCGTAGGCGCCGGGTTGCAGCCAGCTCGGGAGGTCGTCGCGGGTCATCGTGGCGAGCGAGCCGACCTCGCTGGAGACGTTGACGATCCGGCCCGCCTCGGATCTGCGGACCAGCGGCAGGAACGCGTTGGTCACCGCGATGACGCCGAACACGTTGGTCTCGAAGATCTTCCGCGTCGTGGCGACGGTCAGCTCGCTGGTGTTCCAGCCGCCGTCGGCCAAGGCGATTCCGGCGTTGTTCACGAGGATGTCGAGCTTGCCGTAGGTCGCTTCGACGTGTTCGGCAGCGGCGGTGATGGTCTGCCGGTCGGTGACGTCGAGGCGGACGAAGGCGGCGTCGTGGCCTTCGGCGCGGAGCTTCGCAGCGGCCTGCTCGCCGCGTTCGGGGGAGCGGGCGCCGACCAGGACGGTGACGCCCGCCTTTCCGAGGCCCTGTGCGGTGGCGTATCCGATGCCCTTGTTGGCGCCGGTGATGAGTGCGATCTTTTCGGTCATACCGCGATCCTCCGGCGGTTTCGCGCCGCCGCAAAGAGCACCGCTTGTGGTGGTACCGGTGGTACCTGGTTCAGCGGCGCGGCATGCGGCAGGCTTGGGGGCATGGACCGACAGCAGCTCGCCGACTTCCTGCGCGTGCGTCGCGCGGCCATCCGCCCCGGCGACGTGGGCCTGCCGGAGGGGTCCCGGCGCCGCACGCCCGGTCTGCGGCGTCAGGAGGTGGCGCAGTTGGCGGGGATCTCGGTGGAGTACTACATCCGCCTGGAGCAGGCCAGGGGCCCGAAGCCGTCGCGGCAGGTGCTCAACGCGTTGTCCCGCGCGCTGGTGCTCAATCGCGACCAGCGGGCCCATCTGTTCCATCTGGTCGACGAGCCGCCGGAGGCGGTCGCGCCGGGCCGCGAGGTGCCGCGCACCGTGCTCGATCTGCTCGCCGGTCTGGACGATTTCCCGGCGTATGCGGTCAATGCCGGCTACGACATGCTCGCGTGGAACCGGACGGCGGACGTGTTCATGGGGTACCTGTCGCGGCTGCGTCCCGAGGAGCGGAACATCCTGCGGTCCTCGTTCACCGGTCCGGGCGCCGCCGCGCGCCTGGCCGACGCGGAGCAGCGGGCGTTCGTGCGCGAGTGCGTGGCGGACGTGCGCGCGAGTCTCGCCAGGAATCCCGGCGACGGGGAGCTGCGTTCGCTCGTGGAGGAGCTGTTGCGTGCCAGTCCCGAGTTCGGGGCGATGTGGGCCGATCACGAGGTGGCGGTGCGGCGTGCGCGCACCAAGCGGGTCGATCATCCGCGGCTGGGGCCGGTCGAGTTCGACTGCCAGGTGCTCATGGTTCCCGGGTGCGAGTTGCGGCTCATCGTCTACGTGCCCGAGCCCGGTTCGCCGTCGGCCGAGGCGTTCGCCGCGCTCGCCGAGCAGGTCGCGGAGGAGACGGAGACCGGTGTCCTGCGTCCCTGACTAGCGCGCGACAGACATCACGTCGGGAATTCATCTCCCGGTCTCCCGCCACGCCAGGGCGCCGCTTACCCTTGGATCACAGGAGTCCCGCACTGCGTCTGTTGTGACCGGTCAGGTGCCGAAGGCGTCGGGTGCTCCTCGTCTTTCCCTTCACTCTCGACCGGAGCCGCTCCATGCGTTTGCCGCTGTTCGCCATGGCCGTGGGGTCGTTCGGCATCGGTACCGCGGAATTCGTCGTCATGGGCATCCTGCCCGCCATCGCCGACTCCGAGCATGTCTCCCTGGCCGACGCCGGGACGCTGGTGACCGCCTATGCCGTCGGCGTCGTCGTCGGCGCGCCGCTGCTGACCGTGGCGACGACGCGGTTCTCCCGCAAGCGTCTGCTCATCGCGTTCATGGCGTTCTTCGCGGCCGCGAACCTGCTGACGGCGTTCGCGCCGACCTTCGAGGTGCTCGTCGCCTCCCGGTTCGTCGCGGGGCTGCCGCACGGCGCCTATTTCGGGGTCGCCGCGGTGGTCGGGGCGAGTCTGGTGCCGTTCGAGCGGCGCGCCCGTGCCGTTTCGGCGGTCATGGCGGGTCTGACGATCGCCACCGTCGTCGGTGTCCCGCTCAGCGCCTTGGCGGTGGATCTCATCACGTGGCGGCTCGTGTTCGTGGTGATCGCCTTGATCGCCGTCGCCGCGATGATCGCGGTGGAGCTCACGGTTCCTGACACCGGCGGGATGGTCCGCCCGACGCGTCCGGGCGCGGAGGTCCGCGCCCTGCGCAGCTCCCGCGTCGTTTTGACGCTGCTGACCGGGATGATCGGTTTCGGCGGCATGTTCGCCTGCTACACGTATCTGACGCCGCTGTTGTCGGAGGTGACCGGCTTCGGTTCGTTCGCGGTCGCGTGCACGCTTGTGGTGTTCGGCCTGGGGATGACGCTCGGCAACATCGCGGGCGGCCACGCGGCCGACCGGTTCCCGCTGCGCGGCCTGTTCGCCGCGTTCTTCGCGATCGCGGCGGTCCTGGCGGTCATGGCCTTCACCGTCGCCTCGCCGGTCATGGCCGTGGTGTGCGTGTTCGCCATGGCGTTCGCCTCCTCGAACGTCAGTCCCATTCTGGCGCGGATGCTGCTCGACGGCGCGCAGGAGGCGCCGTCGCTGGCGTCCTCGCTGCACCATTCGGCGTTCAACGTGGCCAACGCCAACGGTGCCTGGCTCGGTGGGCTGGTCCTGGGCGCCGGTTTCGGCCTGACTTCGCCGCTGCTGGTGGGTGTGGGGCTGTCGCTGGCCGGGCTCGTGCTGTCGTTCGCGCTGGCGGGTGCGGTGCGGGCGGCGGATCGGCGGCCCGCACCGGCCCCGCCGCTAGGGCACCAGCACCACTTTGCCGGTCGTGCCCCGGTCCTCCAGGGCGCGGTGGGCGTCGCCCGCGTCCGCCAGCTTGAACGTGTGCACGGCGGGCGCGAGGTGCCCGGCGGCCAGTTCGGCGAGCGCCCGTTCTTCGAGGCGGCGCAGACCGCCGAGCTTCGCGATCAGTTCCGGGCCGAGCGCTGAGGTGACGGTCAGGCCCCGTGCGGTGAAGTCCTCGTCGGAGGCCCTGATGGGTCTGCCGGAGGACCATCCGAACACGATCACGCGTCCGCCGGTGCCGAGGCGTTCGAGCGCGGCGCGCCCGGCGTCGCCGCCGACCGAGTCGTACAGGAGCGTGGCCTTGCGGCCGCCGAGTGCAGTGGTGTTGAGTGCAGTGGTGTTGAGCGCGCTGTCAAGGGCTTTCGTCCAGTCTTCGGCGCGGTAGTCGACGGCCGCGTCGGCGCCGTTGGCGGTGACCTGCGCGGTCTTGTCGGGGCCGCCTGCGAGGCCGATGACATGCGCGCCCGCTCGCTTGGCGGCCTGTACCAGCAGTGTGCCGAGGCCGCCGGCGGCGGCGGGGATGATGACGACGTCGTCTGCGGTCGGCGGTCCGACTTCGAGGATCATGAGTGCGGTGCGGCCGGTGCCGATCATGGCGACGGCGGCTTCGAAGTCGATCTCGTCGGGGAGTTCGTGTACGGCGTCGACGTCGCGGACGGCCTTTTCGGCGTAGCCTCCGGCCGCGAAGCCGAGGTGGGCCACCACGCGCCTGCCGATCCACGACTCGTCGACGCCCTCGCCGACGGCGTCGACGACTCCGGCGCTCTCGCGGCCGGGCGTGGTCGGCAGTTCGGGCGGGTCGTAGGGCATCTTGCCCCGGTCGCCGGAGCGGAAGACGGTGTCGAGCAGGTGGACGCCGACGGCCCGGGCGTCGATGCGGACTTGGCCTGGGCCCGGTTCGGGGTCGGGGGCCTGTTCGTAGCGGAGCACCTCGGGGCCGCCGAACTCGTATTGGCGGATGGCGTGCATGTCGTTCCTCGTTTCGCTGTCGGCCAGTGGTGGCGGCAACGCTACGGGCGGCCCGACTGGCGCCGCATCCGTCAGTCGACTGGTCTCAGGAGACCTCGCCGTCGATGCGGGAGGCGGCCGCGGGTTCGGGCAGGCGGAACATGCCGAGGAATCGCTCGGCCATCGCCTGGTCGCCTTGGAGGGTGATGCGTCCGGCGTGCAGTGAGACGTCGAGGCTGCGTCCGCCGAGGGTGAGCCGTTTGAGCGTCTCGGCGTCGGTGCGGATGACCGCGTGCGGGTGCTCGGGCCGTCCGGGGGCCAGGAGGAGCTGGGAGTCGATGATCTCGGCGATGAACGGCCGGTCGCCGATCCACAGTTCGAACGCGGCGTCGAAGCCCTGGGCGGCGACGGGCATGAACAGGCCGCGCAGCGCGAGGATGAGCGCGTCGGTGCCGATGGGGGCGTCCAGCGGCATGGCGGCCGAGCGGGCGCCCCAGCGCAGCAGCCGGACGATGAGGCCTTCGAGTTCGCGGCCCCATTCGGTCAGCTCGTACACCTTGGAGGCCGCCGGCGGCGGGAGCCGCCGCTTGGTGATGACGCCGTGCGATTCGAGTTCGCGCAGGCGCTGGGAGATGACGTTGGCGCTGGCGCCGTGGAGGCCGCCGCGCAGGTCGGTGAAGCGTTTGGGGCCGAGGATGAGTTCGCGGACGATCAGGAGCGACCAGCGTTCGCCGACGAGGTCGAGGGCGTGTGCGGCGGGGCAGCCGTCGCCATAAGTGCGCAAGGGTTTCTCCAGGTCAGACGAGTGAAGGTTGTCTGCTTCGATCATAGGGTATCGATCAGGGAGTTCTTCATCCTGATTCGGGACCATAAGATCACGTGATCATAACGTGAGGTTGTGGCGAAACCGGCGGCGAGGCCGGGGCCCTTGCGCTCGCCGCCTCGGGTCGGGCACTATGCACAGGTGCCTGAATTGACCGCATCCTCGCTCATGGACCACCACCGCGCCGCTTCGACGCTGAAGGACCTGCTCGAAGGCAACGGCCGTTTCGTCGCCGGGAAGCCCCGCTACGCGCGTGACATCACCTCGGCGCGCGAGGCCGCCCCAGGCCAGGAGCCCGCCGCCGTCGTGTTCACCTGCATCGATTCGCGCGTGACCGCCGAGTCGGTGTTCGACTGCGACTTCGGGCAGCTCCTGGTCGTCCGCACCGCCGGGCACGTGCCGGACCGGGCCGCGGTCGGCTCGCTCGAGTTCTCCGCCGCCGTGCTGAACGTCTCCCTGGTCGTCGTGCTCGGCCACGAGCGCTGCGGCGCGATCCAGGCGGCCCTCCAGGCCGTCGAGAGCGATGAGCACGACCCCCGCGCCGACTACCTGGTCGAGCAGCTGTGGCAGCCGGCCTCCCAGGCCCTGTCCGAGGCGGGGGAGGACCACGACACCGCCTCGCACGCGCTGCGCCTGCAGGTGCGGCGCACCGTCGCCGACTTGAGCCGCCGCTCCTCCCTGGAGGGCGTGCTCGTTGTCGGCGCGGTCTACGACTTGGACACCGGAGTCGTGTCGCTGGTCGACGAGAACTGACACAATCGGGGCATGACCGATCAACCGTTGACCGAAGCCGAGATCGAGTTGGCGCTTTCCGAGCTGCCCGGCTGGAATCACACCGGCGACCGCCTGGAGCGGTCGTGGACCTTCGAGGGGCACCTCGCCTCGGTCGCCGCCGCGACCGCGGTCGGGTGGCTGCAGGAGCAGCGAAACCATCACGCGGACTTGACGATCCAGTACAACAGGCTGACCGTCTCGACCACGACGCACTCCGCCGGGCACAAGGTCTCCGCAAAGGACGTGGAGCTGGCGCAGGCGGTCTCGGAACTGCTCGGGCAGCCGCCGAGCGGAACCTGAGGAATGCGCATTTCCCTCTGCTCTGGCATGATTGAGCCAGAGCAGGTGGGGAGGGTGTCATGGACGCCTATGCATCTCGCGCCTCCAAGACCGACAGGCGGATCACGCTCGACAGGCTCGCGGTCGCCCGTCGACGGGGGTGGATCGACACGCAGGAGTACCGGCTGCGCCGCCAGCTGGCGCGCCGCGCCGAGAGCGTCGCGGAACTCCAGGCGCTGCTGTGGGACCTCGACGATCTCACGACCGGCCGCGACCACTGGCGCTACGGCCGCTGGAGGGGCCCGGTCAGGAACGGGCGCGAACTGGAGATCCAGCGGTTCGTCGGGGCGCTGCTCTTGATCGTCGCCCTCGTCGTCGTGGTGGCCGTCGTCTACGCGACCATCACCGTGGTCAACGTGTGGCGGTGAGCGCGGCCAACTTCGAGCGCAGACTCGCGAGCGCGTCGGCGATCCACGGCATCTGGAGCGGGTCGGTCGAGACCAGCGCCGCGAGCCGCTCCGAATCGGACGAGCCGTACAGGCCCGGCACCGCCACGCGCAGATGCAGGTCCGCCTGGTCGGTCCCGAACGCCGACCCCGGCAGCACGCCGACGCCGAACTCGTCGAGCAGCACCCGCGCCAGGTCGGCGCCGGTCCTCACCGACCAGCGCTCCTCCAGCGCACCGCGCAGCGGCGCGAAGTCCGGCCAGACGTAGAACCCGCCCTGCGGCGCCTCGACCGCGCAGCCGGCCTCGGCGAGCACGGCGGCCACGCCGTGCGCCACCGTGCCGTGCAGGCGCCTGGCCGCGGTGATCCGGTCGGCCAGCTCGGGCGGGTCCGACCAGGCGTAGGCCGCGGCGTGCTGCATCGGCATCGGCGTCGAGGACCACACCTCGGAGGCGGTGCCGCGCACGGTCTCTCGCAGGCGTTCGCCCAGGTCGGAGTCCGGGAACCGGGCCGCGCCGATGCGCCAGCCGCCGAGCGCGTAGTTCTTGCTCAGCGCCGTGGTCGTCACCGTCCGCTCCGGGGCCCACGCGGCCGGGGAGGGGAAGGGACCGTCCTCGAAGACCAGGTCCCGGTAGATCTCATCGGCCACGATCACCAGGTCCAGCTCGCGCGCCGCCTCGCACAGCGCCTTCACCGAGCCTTCGGAGGCCAATCGCCCGGTCGGGTTGTCCGGCAGCGTGCACACCACGACGCGCGGGTCGCGGCCCTCATCGCGGGCGGCGTGCACCGCCGCTTCGAGCCCGTCGGCGTCGGGCACGCCGCCCTCGCCTTCGGGGACCGGCACTCGGATCGGGTCGCGGCCGAGCAGGGTGGCCTGGGCCGCGTAGGACACCCACGCCGGGCGCGGGACGACGACGTCGCCGCCGGTGGCGTGGAGGACGGCGAACAGCAGCGGTTTGGAGCCGGGCCCGAGCAGGACCCGGTCGCGGTCGGTGGTCAGTCCGCGGCGGGTCCAGTAGCCCGCGGCCGCCTCGCGGGCCGAGCCGATCCCGGCGACGGGGCCGTAGGACGTCTCGGCCGCGGCCCGTGCCAGGCGCTGTCCCAGCAAGGGGTGCACCGGGATCCCGGCCTCGCCGAACGCGAGTGCGAGCACCTCCTCCCCGGCGGCGCGGCGGGCGGCGATCGTTTCACTGGCGGCGAGTGTGGCTGAGACGGTCACGAGAGTCTCCTTCGCGGAAGTGCTGTACGGCCCCAGACTGATACCGCCAGAGCATCATTGCAAGTATCTCTGGCTGTTGGCGAGCGTAAGATTTCCTTATGCTTGACGTGCGCCGACTGCGGCTGCTCTACGAGTTCGCCGCGCACGGGTCGATCGCCGCCACCGCCGTGGCCACCGGCCAGACCGCCTCGGCCGTCTCGCAGCAGCTGGCCGCCCTGGAGCAGGAGACCGGCGTCGCGCTCCTGGAGCGCACCGCCCGCTCCGCCCAGCTGACCGACGCCGGGCGCCGCCTCGTCGAACACACGGGCGCCATCCTCGAGGCCATCGACGCCGCCGAGACCGAGCTGGCCGCCGACGCGGCCGAGCCGAAGGGCCGGGTCACCGTCACCGCGTTCCCCACCGTCGCCGTCGCCCTCGCCGGGCCGATCGTGCGCCGCCTGCGCCGCTACCCCGAGCTGACGATGGTGCTGCGCCAGCAGCTCACCGTCGACGAGAGCCTCTCGCGGGTCCGCTCCGGCGAGATCGACCTCGCCCTCATCGACGACTGGTCCGGCATCCGCCGCCCGCCCACCGTCGGCCCGCTCACCTACCACCACCTCGTCTCGGACCCGCTCGTGGCGGTCCTGCCGACCGGGCACCGGCTCGCGGCCGAGCGGGAGCTCTCGGCGCACGCGCTGTCGGGCGAGTCGTGGATCGCCTCGCCGCAGGGGGAGCCCTCGCGCATGGCGCTCGACCGGCTGTGGCGGGCCGAGGGCATCACCGCGCCGGTCTCGGAGTTCGAGGGCCTCGACACGATCCTCACGTTGGTGGCCAAGGGCCTCGGCGTCACCGTCGCGCCGTGGATGGCCGCCGTCGAGCGGCGCGACGTGGCGGTGCGGCGCGTGGCCGAGCCGCTGACGGGCCGCGACGTCTACGCCGTGCACCGCACGGCCTCGACCGGGCGCCCGGCGGTCATGGCCGTGCTCCAGGCGCTGCACCAGGCGGCCAGAAAGCTCATGTCCGCCGCCGACCGGTTCTGATCAGCGCAGATGCGAAGGCGGGTACGGCGAATCCTCCTCGTCCCACGCCTCCTCTGAAGTCCGCGGCTCCGGCAGCGGCCGCTTCGACGCCTTCGGCGCCTTCGGCTTCGGCGGCTCGCGCCTGGCCACGGCCGCGGCCAGCCACGTCGTGATCGGCACGGCCGCGATGAGCCCCAGCGTGCCGACCACCGAGCGGGCGATCTCGGTGGCGATCGTCTGGCTGGTCAGCACCTGGCCCAGTGGGCGGTCGGCCGCGGCGATGAGCACCAGGAGCGGCAGCGACGCGCCCGCGTACGCCAGCACGAGCGTGTTGATCACCGACGTCAGGTGGTCGCGCCCGACCCGCATGCCCGAGCGGAACAGGCGCGAGCGTCCCCACTTCGGGTTCGCCTTGGCCACCTCGTCCACCGTGGCCGCCTGCGAGACGGTGACGTCGTCGATGACGCCGAGCGCGCCGATGAGGATGCCCGCCAACAGCAGCCCCGACATGTCGATCGGGTACTGCATCGCCAGCGACGCGGTCTCCTCGTCGAGCACGCCGTTGAGGTGCGCCAGGTGGACCGCGCCTCCGGCGAGCGCGCCGGTGAGCACGAGCGAGGCGAGCGTCCCGAGCACCGCCACCGTGCTGGTCCGGTTCCACCCGTGCGAGACGTACAGCGAGACCAGCATGATCGCCGCCGCTCCGATGACGGCCACCGGCATCGGCGAGCGGCCGTCCAGGATCGCCGGGACGATGAACAGCAGCACCACCGCGAACGTCATGCCGAGGCTCACCAGCGACCGCAGGCCCTTCCAGCGTCCGAATGCGACCACCGCGAACGCGAAGGCGATCACCAGTGCCCACAGCGCGCTGGAGCGCTCGTGGTCGATGATGTGGTACCGCTGCTCGCTCACCGAGTCCGGCGTGTAGATCAGGACGACGTCCTGTCCGGCCTCGACCTCGACGGCGCCCGGTCCGGCGGGGATGTCGACCAGCGCCTCGGTGCCCGCGTCGGGCCCCGATCGGAGGCGCACCAGGACGTCGCCGCAGCGGTCGGCCTGGAGCTGCTCGGACAGCGGGGCCTGCGCCGGGTCGCATTCGGTCTCGTGGACGGAGATGACGTGCCCCTCGACCTCGGTGCCGAAGCCCTGGTCCTCGGCCTCCCCGGCGCCGGAGGGCCACAGCAGGACGAGGCCGAGGACGGTGGCGAGCGCGGCCGGGACCAGGACCCACAGGGCCGCTCTGGGCACGGCGTCAGTCGGTGCGAGATGCTCTCGAGTCACCCGTGAGAGCATACGGGCCGCCCGGGGGGTTTCCCGGGCACCGACCCGCCGCCGCAGGTGGCATCGGCACCCATGCCACCTGCGGTCACGTGCTGTAGCGCTCTAGTCGCTAAGCGTCGACGTGGTTCATCCAGCGCACCGCCGAGTAGTTTCGCCACAGTTGCAGCAGTGCCGGGTCGCCGCTCACCGTGAGGTCGTCGAAGGGAAGCCGGTTCCACAGCGCCAGGTACAGCAGCTCGACCGGGCCCTCGATGGTGCAATGAGGCGATTCGACCTCGTTGAACGTCACCAGGGGACCCATGTCGGTCGGATGGATGTACCAGTCGCCGTGTCCGGGGGGCAGATCGGTCGCGTGGACGTGGAGCACCGACGGGTGCAGGGCCCGCACCCGGCTCGACGCCCGCCCGTGGAAGCCCAGCAGCAGCTCGTCGATGCCGTCGGCCGCGAAGTCCCGGTTGACCGGGGAGATCTCGTCTCCCCTGGCCTGCTCGGCGTCCACGCGGTGGATGGTCGTCTCGTGGGCTTGGCGCCGCACCCAGAACCGCCGCGAGGACTCCGATGGGAACACCTGCCAGCACTGGAGGTCGTCAGGGGCGGCCTCCAGCGTCCGGGCGAGTTCGCCGACCCCCAGACGGACCCAGTCGACCAGCAGCTCGTCGTGCGGCAAGGGCCCCACGACATGCTGGAACTCGCGTCGACGGGGGTCGTAGGGCAGGGCTCCTGCGACAATGGCCGTCGCCCATCGGTGGACCGTTCCTATATGGGTCAACAGGTCCTTGACGCTCCAACCGGGGCAAGTCGGCACAGCGGCGTTGAGCGCGAGTTCTCCTCCCGCGATGGCGATCCGCTCCCCCTCGGTACGCAGCATGTTGATTTGATCGCCGATATTCATCCACAGCAGTCTTTCACCTGTGTCGTGAATTACGCAAGTTAGGACCGTGAACCGATACGGAAGTGTTAAATCGGTCGACCCCCGGTGGGCGGGATCTAGGTGCCGAAGGCGACCTAAGGCGCAAAACCGGTAGGGCCCGAATCCGATAGGCTCGCTGCTCATGGCCAAGCTGCAACACCGGCTCATCGTCGTCACCGACGTCACCGGGTGTCCCAGACCGCTTGCGGCGCAAATCGGGCGCGCCCTGCGCGGCGGGCCGTTCGCACTGCTCCTGCGGGACAAGCACCTCGCGTGGGAGGACCGGCGGCGCCTGGCCGAGCGCCTGGAGCCCGTCCTGGCCGCCTCCGGGGCCGAACTGGTCGTCGCCGACCCGCCCGAGGCGGTGCGCGCCGCGCACCTGTCGGCCGCCTTCCCCGTTCCCGTGCCGCGCCCGGCCTGCCTCGGCAGGTCGGTCCACGCCGGGGAGACGGTGCACGACGATCTGGACTACATCACGTACTCGCCGATCTGGGCCTCCGGCTCCAAGCCCGGCTACGGCCCGCCCATCGGCCTCGAAGGCCTGGCCGAACGGGTCGCCACCAGCCCGGTGCCGGTGTACGCGCTCGGCGGCGTGACCGGCCCCGACCGCGCCCTCGCCGCCCGGGAGGCGGGCGCGGCGGGGGTCGCGGTCATGGGCGCGGTCATGCGCGCAAGGGAGCCCGAGCGCGTCGTGGCGGCCCTGCGGGCCGCCCTCGAACCGGTCTAGACGCCCGGTTCGAGGAGGCTCGGGTCAGGCCCGGTCGAGCCCGTTCGCGGCGATGACCTCGGTGTAGAACTTCGCGCTCGCCTTCGGGATCCGCTCCTGCGTCGTGTAGTCGACGTAGACCAGGCCGAAGCGCTTGTCGTAGCCGAAGGCCCACTCGAAGTTGTCCATCAGCGACCAGGCGGTGTAGCCGCGCACGTCGGCCCCCTCCTCGATCGCGTCGTGGACGGCGGCGATGTGCGCCCTGAGGTAGGCGACCCGTTCGGTGTCCTCGACCTCGCCGTTCGCGTCCGGCCCGGTCGCGTAGGCCGCGCCGTTCTCGGTGATCATCGTCGCCACGCCGTAGTCCTTGTGGACGCGCACCAGCAGGTCGGTCAGGCCGCTCGCGTCGATCGGCCAGTCCATGTCGGTCCGCTCCAGGCCCTCCGGCGTCCAGTTCGCGATCCCGCCCGAACCGGGGGCCACCGCGCTCTCGGGCGCGCCCGGGGCGTTCTTGACCCAGGTCGGGTTGTAGTAGTTGAGGCCCAAGAGGTCGATCGGCTGGTTGATCGTCTCCAGGTCGCCGTCCTGGACGAAACTCCAGTCGGTGTGGTGCGCGGTGCGCTCGATGACCTCGGCGGGGTAGACGCCCTTGAACAGCGGGTCGAAGAAGACCCGGTTGGACACCGCGTCGGCGTAGCGCACGGCCTCCTCGTCGCCGCGGCACTGCGCCGGGTTGAGCACGATCGAGACCTGCTCGGCGCCCGCGGCGCGCAGCGCCTTGGTGGCGAGACCGTGGCCGAGCAGCAGGTGGTGGACGGCGGCGAGCGCCGCGCCCGGCTCGGTGCGGCCCGGCGCGTGGTGGCCGTTGCCGTAGCCGAGGTAGGCCGAGCACCACGGCTCGTTGAGCGTCCACCAGGTGTCGACCCGGTCGGCCAGGCGGGCGCCGACGATCGCGGCGTACTCGCCGAACCGCTCGGCGGTCTCGCGCACCGGCCATCCGCCGTGGTCCTCCAGCGTCTGCGGCAGGTCCCAGTGGTAGAGCGTCGGCATCGGCTTGATGCCGGCCGCGGTGAGCTTGTCGACGAGCCGGTCGTAGAAGTCGAGCCCCGCGGGGTTGGCCGGGCCCGAGCCGTCGGGCTGGATCCGGGGCCAGGCGATCGAGAAGCGGTAGGTGTCGACGCCCATCGACCGCATGAGCGCGATGTCCTCGTCGACGCGGTGGTAGTGGTCGCAGGCGACCCGGCCGGACTGGCCGCGCCAGGTCTTGCCGGGGGTGGCCGCGAAGGTGTCCCAGATGGACGGCCCGCGGCCGTCCTCGGTGGCGGCGCCTTCGATCTGGTAGGAGGCCGTGGCGGTGCCCCAGAGGAAGCCCTCGGGGAATTGGAGCTGCGGCATGGAGCGCACCTTTCGGGTCCGGGGGGCGGCTGTCGCGCCAGTTCTTCAAGTTTCCAGCGTTGCCGATGATACGGTGATGTCACCGCTCCCATGCACCGGGATCGGACAGGTCTCGATAGTGTCGCTTTGCGTAACGATTCGGTAATTTAGCCTTGACACGTCATGTAATCCAGCGCACCATTTCACCGTCGTTCCAGGCGGCGGGTGAGGCAGTTCCACACGGGGCGGGCGGTGCGCGAGCAGGACCGAATCGACGGTTCACGAGCTTTCGCCGAGCTGTGCGACTCCGACCGGAACATGGGAGGCAGTCGGACTCGCCGGGCGACCAGCATCTGCATAGAGAGGGAAACCCCGATGAGCAAGACCCGACGACTGATGGGCCTCACGGCTGCCGCCAGCGTGTTCGCGCTCGCCGCGGCCGCGTGCGGCGCCCCCGAGGACGATGGGGAGGGCCGGGGCGAAGTGCCCGACGACGCCCAGGACTGCGCCAACTACGAGGACTACGGCTCCTTCGACGGCGAGACCGTCTCCATCATCGGCTCCATCCGCGACACCGAGGCCGATGAGATGATGGAGGGCTGGAGCTACTTCGAGAAGTGCACCGGCATCACCATCGACTACGAGGGCACCGGCGAGTTCGAAGCGGACATGACCGTCCGCGTCGACGGCGGCAACGCCCCCGACATCGCCCTGTTCCCGCAGCCGGGCCTCATGCAGAACTTCGTCGACGACCTCGTCCCGGCCTCCGAAGAGGTCACCGCGCTCGCCACCGAGGGCTGGAGCGAGGACTGGCTCGACTACGGCACCATCGACGGCACCTTCTACGCGCCGCCGAACTCCGCCAACGCCAAGTCCTTCATCTGGTACTCCCCGTCGTTCTTCCAAGAGGGCGGCTACGAGATCCCGACCACCTGGGACGACCTGATCACCCTGTCGGACAAGATCGCCGCCGACGGCGTCAAGCCCTGGTGCGTCGGATTCGAATCCGGCGCCTCCACCGGCTGGCCGGGCACCGACTGGATCGAGGACATCGTCCTGCGCGAGGGCACCGACCTGTACGACCAGTGGGTCAACCACGAGATCCCGTTCAACGACCCGAAGATCGTCGCCGCCATCGAGAAGGCCGGCAGCATCGTCACCAACGAGGACTACGTCTTCAACGGCACCGACACCATCTCCTCGACCGCGTTCCAGGAGGCCGGCTACCCGATCCTCGACGGCGACTGCGCGATGTACCGCATGGCCTCCTTCTACGGCGCCATGTGGCCTGAGGGCACCGAGGTCGCCGAGGACGGCGACGTGTTCGCCTTCCGCTTCCCCGAGAAGAACGAGGGCGACAACACCATGCTGGTCGGCGGCGAGTTCGTCGCCGCGTTCCACGACAGCGAGGCCATCGAGGCCACCCGCCAGTTCCTGGCCTCCGAGCTCTACCACAACGCCCGTCTCCAGACCGGCCCGTGGAGCACCGCCCGCCAGGGCGTGGACCCGGCCAACGCCACCACGCCGATCAACGAGCTCGCCACCCAGATCCTGACCGACCCGGACGTGACCGTCCGCTTCGACGGTTCGGACCTCATGCCCGGCGAGGTCGGCGCCGCCTCCTTCTGGAACGGCGTGATCGAGTGGGTCGACGGCGCCAAGGACGCCCAGCAGATGGCCGACGACATCGAGGCCTCCTGGCCCCAGTAGCCCGATCGAGACCATGACGGTGCCGAGCGCGGCCGCCCGCGGCCGCGCTCGGCACCGTATCGACACACCTGGAGACAGAAAGTGACCATCTCCGATCTCACCGACCGGTTCGGGCTGCTGGCGGTCGGCCTCGCGGCCTTCGTGGTCGTCATGCTCGCCCTCTACGGACTGGCCGAACTCGCCTCGCGCAGGAACCGCAGCCGCCTCGTCGCCACCGTCTTCCTCTTCCCGGCCGTGCTGTTCCTCGGCGTCGGCCTCGTCTACCCCGCGGTGCGCACCGTGGTCATGTCGTTCTTCAGCGACGACGGCTCGGCGTTCGTCGGCTTCGAGAACTACGGCTGGGTCTTCTCGAACGACGACGCCCTGCAGACCCTCGTCAACACCGCCCTGTGGATCGTCATCGTCCCCCTCCTCTCGACCGCCCTCGGGCTGGTCTACGCCGTCCTCGTCGACGGCAGGAAGGGCGAGCGCGTCTACAAGGCGCTCGTCTTCCTCCCCATGGGCATCTCCTTCGTCGGCGCCTCCATCATCTGGAAGTTCATCTACGAGTACGACGCCTCCGGCGCCCAGATCGGCCTGCTCAACCAGGTCCTGGTCTGGGTCGGCATCGACCCGGTCAACTGGCTCCTGAACTTCCCGTTCAACAACTTCCTGCTGATGGTCGTCCTCATCTGGATCGAGGTCGGCTTCGCCACCGTCGTCCTCTCGGCCGCCCTCAAGGGCGTGCCCACCGAGATCATCGAGGCCGCCCGCATCGACGGGGCCAGCCCCAGCGAGATCTTCTGGAACGTCACCGTGCCCTCGATCCGCTCGGCCATCGTCGTCGTGGCCGTGACGGTCTTCATCGCCACCCTCAAGCTGTACGACATCGTCAAGGCCATGACCGGCGGCCACCACGGCACGGACGTCCTCGCCCAGAACATGATGGACCAGGCGTTCCGGCTCGGCAACGACGGACGCGGCGCGACCATGGCGGTCCTGCTGTTCGTCCTCGTCATCCCAGTCGTCATCTACCAGGTGCGCAACATGCGCCGCCAGGAACTGGAGGCCCGATGAGCGTCAAGACCGAACCTTGGGCGCCGAAGCGGCCCGCGACCGACTCGGGCCTCGGCGAGAGCAGCGGCGAGCGCCTCCGGCGGATCCTGACCAGCCGCCTCGCCAGCATCGTGGCCATCGTCATCGCGGTGCTGTGGACGATCCCCACCGCGGGCCTGTTCATCACCTCGTTCCGGCCCGAGAACGACATCCGCGAGTCGGGCTGGTGGACCGTGTTCACCGACCCGAACTTCACGCTCGAGACGTACAACTACGTCCTCTACAGCGACTCGGCGGGCGGCGGCCTGGTCAAGAACCTCATCAACACCGTCGTCATCACCATCCCCGGCGTGCTCGTCCCGGTGGCGTTCGCGGCGATGGCCGCCTACGCGCTGTCCTGGATCGACTTCAAGGGCCGCAACACGCTCTACATCGCGATGTTCGCGCTCCAGGTGGTGCCGCTCCAGATGGCGCTGATCCCGCTGCTGTCGTTCTTCAGCCGCGGGCTGGCGATCGGCGACTTCACGATCATGCCCGCCTGGGAGCTCGACGGGGTCGACACCATCGTCCAGGTGTGGATCGCCCACTCGATCTTCGGCCTGCCGCTGGCGATCTTCCTGCTGCACAACTTCATGCGGGAACTGCCCCGCGACGTCATGGAGGCGGCCCGGATCGACGGCGCCAGCCACTCGCAGACCTTCCGCAAGGTCGTCCTGCCGCTGATGACGCCCGCGCTGGCCTCGATCGGCATCTTCCAGTTCCTGTGGGTCTGGAACGACTTCCTCGTCGGCCGGACCTTCGCCCCGCAATCGGCGGCGAAGCCGCTGACAGCGGTGCTCGGCGACATGGCCGGCACGTGGGGCTTCGGCTGGGTGCGCCTGCCGGCGGCGGCGTTCATCGCCATCATCGTCCCGCTGATCGTGTTCCTGCTGCTCCAGCGCTACTTCGTCCGCGGCCTGCTCGCGGGCAGCGTCAAGGGCTAGCGGACTTCGAACCACGCCGGCGGCGGCCCGACCGGGCCGCCGCCGGCGTTTTCGTCGTTCCCGCCCGAGCAGAGCGGAAGACGTTCGCCGCCGCCGCCCGAATGCGCACTCCGCCGCCTCGCGAATCGCCCCGAACGGGACGCCTCCGCCGTCCCGTCCGGACGTTCGGCGCCCCGGGCGACAGGCCGGACCGATCGGCCGTCTCCGCCGGTTGCGGTGCGGAAAGACCCGCTCTGGCGACGGCGCGGGACACCCGTGTGACGCGCGTGTAATTCGCTCAGCGGCCGATTGGCGCCTGGATCCGAACAGTTCCTGGAAAACTCGTCCGAATGGCCGATGGACATCCGAGAATCTATGGAAAGCCGGTATCGCCACACCCACCAGCGATCCAGGAGTAGCCATGAATCCCACCAATGGTGAGTTGCCAGAGGAATTCCGTCGGACCGCCACCGAGCCGGTGAGATCCGAGCCCGCGCCTGAGGAACCTGAGGCGCCCAGCAGCGAGGCGTCGCTCGAAGCCGAGACCCTCGGCAACGGCTGGCTGCTGCTGGGCATCTTCCTGCTCGTCACCATCGGCGTCCTGATGCTGCTCATCTTCGCTTCGGGCGGCAACGCCAACTCGTCGATGATGCTCTAGCGGCGGCGGCCACTGCGCCGGTCGTCCGCGGCCCGCGCCGGGCACGGCAGTGAGAAGATCGTGCCGTGGAAACCTGGCGTGGAATTGACGCGACGCCCGACCGCTGGCCCGCCTCGGTGGTCGCGATCGGCGTCTTCGACGGCGTGCACCGCGGTCACGCGGCCCTGATCCGGACCGCCGTCAAGGCCGCGGACGAACGCGGCGTCCGCAGCGTGGCCGTCACCTTCGACCCGCATCCGACGGCGGTGGTCGCGCCGCACGCGGTCCCCGCCCAGCTCACGAGCGTGGAACGGCGCGTCGCGCTGCTCGGCGCCCTCGGCGTCGACGGCGTGTGCGTCCTGCCGTTCACGGGGGACCTGTCCCGGCTCAGCCCGGAGTACTTCGTGCGCCACGTCGTGGTCGGCGGCCTGCACGCCGTCGGCGTCGTGGTCGGCGAGAACTTCCGCTTCGGCCACAAGGCCGCCGGAGACGTGAAGCTCTTGGCCGAACTCGGCCGGGAGTACGGCTTCGAGGTGCTCGCGCAGCCACTGACGGCCGACGCCGAAGCGTTCTCCTCGACGCGCGTGCGCGCCCGGATCGCCGAAGGCGACGTGGCCGCGGCCGCCGAGGTCCTCGGCCGCGACTTCGGCGTCGAAGGCACCGTCGTCCACGGCGCGGCGCGCGGCGCCGACCTCGGCTTCCCCACCGCCAACATCGCGACGGCACCGGGCTCGGCGATCCCCGCCGACGGCGTCTACACCGGGTGGCTCCACACCGGCTCGCATCGCCTGCCCGCATCGATCAGCGTCGGCACCAACCCCACCTTCGACGGCGGCGAGCGCACCGTCGAGGCCCACCTCCTCGACTTTTCCGGCGACCTCTACGGCGAGGACGTCCGGCTCGACTTCGCCACGCGCCTGCGCGGCCAAGTCGCGTTCGACAACGTCGACGACCTGGTCGAACAGATCGAGACCGACGTCGCACAGACCCGTGCGGCCTTGGGCCTGGAGCAGCGGCGCTGGTAGAGTGGCCCGGTCCGCGCGGCGCGCCGCCGGACCCGACCGGTCTGCACGACGCCGCGGACCCGGCCGGATCGAACCGACACTCAGAATTGAGGGATCATGGCGCTCGAAGCCGACAAGAAGGCCGCGATCATCCAGGAGTACGCCACCCACGAGGGCGACTCGGGCTCGACCGAGGTCCAGGTGGCGCTGCTGACGGCCCGCATCAAGGAGCTCACCGCCCACGTCCAGGAGCACAAGCACGACCACCACTCGCGTCGCGGCCTGCTCCTCCTGGTCGGCAAGCGCCGCCGTCTGCTGAAGTACCTCCGCAACGAGGACATCACCCGCTACCGCGCGCTCATCGAGCGTCTCGGCATCCGCGGGTAGAGCGGACCGGATGCAACAAGGGATCGGCCCGCCCGTCCCCGGCTCGCGCCGGGCCGGGCGGGCCGATCCGCGTCCGCCCCGCCCCGCCGTCCGGTTTCCGTTCGCGGCTGCCGCCGCGCCCGCCGGATAACGTAGGGTGGACTGAGAGCATCAGCTCTGCCACAGTGCCTCCCGACGAGGCACGGCGCGGCTCGCCAGAGACCGCCGGTCCTCGGTAGTGGCACCCGGACCGTCCCATCGCAGATCGGGACGCCGCTCCGTGTGCTTCGATCGAAGACCGGCCCCAGCATGGCAAGGCGCGCTCCGAACCACACATGAGGAGTCACACACTCAATGTCCGAAGCAACCCAACGGACGCCCGAGGCCTACAACCTCGGCGAGCACCACGCCACCGCCGTCATCGACAACGGCTCGTTCGGCACCCGGGAGATCGTCTTCTCCACCGGCCGCCTCGCCAAGCTCGCGCAGGGCTCGGCCATCGTCCAGATGGACGACACCGTGGTCCTGGCGACCACGGCCGCGTCGAAGAGCCCGAAGGAGCACTTCGACTTCTTCCCGCTGACCGTCGACATCGAGGAGCGGATGTACGCCGCCGGGCGCATCCCCGGCTCGTTCTTCCGCCGCGAAGGCCGCCCCAGCGAGAACGCGATCCTCACCTGCCGCCTGATCGACCGCGGCCTGCGCCCCTCCTTCGTGAGCGGCCTGCGCAACGAGGTCCAGGTCATCGGCACCATCCTCGCCGTCGACGAGCGCGACGAGTACGACGTGGTCGCCATGAACGGCGCCTCCATGTCCACCCAGCTCGCCGGGCTGCCGTTCTCCGGCCCGCTCGGCTCCACCCGCGCCGTCCTCATCGGCGAGCAGTGGGTGTGCTTCCCGACGCTCGAGCAGATCGAGCAGGCCACCTTCGACATGGTCGTCACAGGGCGAGTGCTCGACTCGGGCGACGTCGCGATCATGATGGTCGAGGCCGAGGCCACCGACAACACCGTCAAGCTCATCGACGGCGGCGCCACCAAGCCCACCGAGGAGGTCGTCGCCGGCGGCCTCGAAGCGGTCAAGCCGGTCATCGCCGAGCTGGTGCGCGCCCAGTCCGAACTCGCCGGCGTCGCCGCCAAGCCCGTCGCCGACTACCCGCGCTTCCCCGACTACCTCGATGACGCGTACGCCGCCGTCGAGTCGTCGGTCTCCGCGGAGCTCGACCAGGCGCTCCAGATCGCCGACAAGCAGGACCGCGGCACCGAGCTCGACCGCGTCAAGGCGGTCATGCTCGAGAAGCTCGGCGCGGACTTCGAAGGCCGCGAAGGCGAGCTGTCCGCCGCGCTGCGCTCGCTCACCAAGAAGCTGGTCCGGGGGCGCGTCATCGCCGAGGGCGTCCGCATCGACGGCCGCTCCCCGGTGGACATCCGGCCGCTGTCGGCCGAGGTCGGCATCCTGCCGCGCGTCCACGGCTCGGCGCTGTTCGAGCGCGGCGAGACCCAGATCATGGGCGTCACCACGCTGAACATGCTGCGCATGGAGCAGGCCATCGACACGCTGTCGCCGGTGACCAAGAAGCGCTACATGCACAACTACAACTTCCCGCCGTACTCGACCGGCGAGACCGGCCGCGTCGGCTCCCCGAAGCGCCGCGAGATCGGCCACGGCGCGCTCGCCGAGCGCGCCCTGGTCCCGGTCCTGCCGAGCCGCGAGGAGTTCCCGTACGCGATCCGGCAGGTCTCCGAGGCGCTCGGCTCGAACGGCTCGACGTCGATGGGCTCGGTCTGCGCCTCGACGATGTCGCTCATGACCGCGGGCGTGCCGATCAAGGCCCCCGTCGCGGGCATCGCGATGGGCCTGATCAGCGAGGAGAGCGACGGCGAGACGAAGTACGTCACGCTCACCGACATCCTCGGCGCCGAGGACGCCTACGGCGACATGGACTTCAAGGTCGCCGGGACGGCCGAGTTCGTCACCGCGCTCCAGCTGGACACCAAGCTCGACGGCCTCCCCTCGGAGGTCCTCGCGCAGGCCCTCCAGCAGGCCAACGACGCCCGCCACGCGATCCTCGACGTCATGGCCGAGGCCATCGCCGAGGTCGGCGAGCTGGCCAGCACGGCCCCGCGGATCACCACGCTGAAGATCCCGGTCGACAAGATCGGCGCGGTCATCGGCCCGAAGGGCCAGACGATCAACTCGATCACCGAGGAGACCGGCGCGGACGTCACCGTCGAGGACGACGGCACGATCTACGTCGCCGCCGAGAAGGGCTCGCAGGCCGAGGCCGCCGTCGAGATGATCAACGGCATCGCGAACCCGACCCTGCCGAACGTGGGGGACCGGTTCCTCGGCACCGTGGTCAAGACCACCGACTTCGGCGCGTTCATCTCGTTGGTGCCGGGCCGCGACGGCCTGCTGCACATCTCGAAGGTCGGCGACGGCAAGCGCGTCGACCGCGTCGAGGACGTGCTGGGCGTCGGCGACAAGATCGAGGTCGAGATCGGCGACATCGACAACCGCGGCAAGATCTACCTCGACAAGGTCTACCCGGAGGGCCAGGAGCCGGAGGGCTACAAGAAGGGCCGCCCCGAGCGCCGCGAGGGCGACCGCGGCGGACGCGGCGGCGACCGCGGCTCCCGCGGTGACCGCGGCCCGCGTCGCGACGGCGGCGGACGCCGCGGCGACGACGACCGGCCGCGTCGCTCGGACGACGACCACGGCGGCGAGCGCCGTCGCCGCCGGACCCGCCGCTCGGAGGACTCCGGAGGCTCTGAAGAGTAGATGAGTCGTCCTCAGACTCGAACGCTCATGGACAATCCGCTGGGCGGCACGGTGCGACGCACGGTGCTGCCCAGCGGATTGACCGTGCTGACCGAGGCGATCCCCGCGATGCGCTCGGCGTCGGTCGGCGCCTGGGTCGGCGTCGGCGCCCGCGACGAGGCCCCCGAGATGTCGGGCGCCTCGCACTTCCTGGAGCACCTGCTGTTCAAGGGCACGGCCAAGCGCTCGGCCGCCGAGATCTCCGAGGCCATCGAGGCCGTCGGCGGTGAGTCGAACGCCTACACCGCGCGCGACCACACCTGCTTCTACGAGCGGGTCCTCGCCGACGACCTGCCGCTGGCCCTCGACGTGCTCGGCGACGCCGTCTCCAGCTCGCTGATCGCGGCGAAGGACGTCGAGACCGAGCGCGGCGTCATCCTCGAGGAGATCGCCGCGTCGGTCGACGAGCCCGCCGAAGTGGTCCACGAGCTGTTCAACCGCGCCGTGTTCGGCGACGGCCCCATGGGCCGCGACATCGCCGGGACGGTCGAGTCGGTCCGCGACCTCACCGCCGAGCGGATCCGCGGCTTCTACCGCCGCCACTACCTGCCCTCGAACCTGGTCGTGTCCGTCGCCGGAGGCGTCGACCACGACGAGGTCGTCAAGCTCGCCAAGGAGGCCTTCGCGCCCCTGCCGCCCGGCACCCCCGAGCCGCCGCGGCGACGCCGCGACGACCTCCCCGAGCGTCCCGAACTGCTCGCGGTCGAACGCGAGGACACCGAGCAGGCGCACCTCGTCGTCGGCTGCCGGACCATGTCCCGCAAGGACGACCGCACCTACGCCCTCGGCGTGCTGAACAACGTCCTGGGCGGCGGCATGTCCTCGCGCCTGTTCCAGTCCATCAGGGAGGAGCGGGGCCTGGCCTACACCGTCAGCTCCTCGACCTCCTACTTCGGCGCCACCGGCTCGTTCAGCGTCTACGCCGGATGCGCCCCCGACAACGCCCGCGAGGTCCGCGACCTCGTCGCCGCCGAGCTCGGGCGCGTGGTGAACGAGGGCATCACCGAGGAGGAGCTGCACCGCGGCAAGAAGATGTACCAGGTGGGCGTGCTGCTGGCGCTGGAGGACTCCGGCTCCCGCATGGACTGGCTGGGCCGCGACGAGCTGCTGTACGGCGAGCTGATGAGCGTCGAGGAGGACCTGGCCCGCAACGACGCGGTCACCATGGACGCCGTGCGCGCGGTCGCCGCCGATATCCTGTCGCAGCCGATGACGACCGCGGCCGTGGGGCCGTTCGACCGAGGAGCGTTCGAATGATCAAAGTGGGTGTGCTGGGAGCGCACGGCCGGATGGGCACGGCCGTGTGCGAGGCCGTCGCCGACGCCGACGACCTGGAGCTGGCCGCGGCCGTCGACCAGGACGAGCCGCTCGGGAAGCTCACCGACGCCGGCGTGGACGTCGTCGTCGACTTCACGCTGCCGAGCGTGGTCATGGACAACCTCGCCTGGTGCTTCGACCAGGGCCTGCACACCGTCGTGGGCACCTCCGGCTTCGACGAGGCCCGGCTCGACCGGGTCCGCGAGATGCTCGGCGCCGACCCCGACGTCGGCTGCGTGATCGCCCCGAACTTCGGCATCGGCGCGGTGCTGATGATGCAGTTCGCCGCGAAGGCCGCCAAGCACTTCTCCTCGGCCGAGATCGTCGAGACCCACCACCCGCGCAAGGTCGACGCCCCCTCGGGCACGGCCCTGCACACCGCGCGATTGATCGCCGCCGCCCGCGCCGAGGCCGGCTGCCCCGAGATGCCGGACGCGACCGCCGAGGACGCCACCGGCGCCCGCGGCGGCGAGGTCGACGGCGTCCACGTCCACGCGATCCGCTCGGCCGGCTACGTGGCGAGCCAGGAGGTCCGCTTCGGCGGCCCCGGCGAGCGCTTCACGATCAGCCACGACTCGCTCGACCGCGCCGCCTTCATGCCGGGCGTCCTCCTCGCCGTCCGCGAGGTCCCGGCCCGCCCGGGCCTGACGGTGGGCATCGACGACCTCCTGGAGTGAGCCTCGACATGTGAGGGTTTGGCGTGTCGCTTCGCGGCGTGACATAATGATCAAGTTATGTTCGGGCGGTGACTTGGAAAATCAACCTTCACGATGAAGTGAGAGCTTGGCTTGTAGTGCTGGCGGAAAGCGATCCGGAAAGTGTTGAGCTTATCGACCAGGCCATTGATCATCTCGGCAACGAAGGACCGACGACCGGAAGGCCGCTCGTGGACCGGATCAAAGGCAGCAAGTTCCAGAATATGAAAGAACTTCGACCTGCTTCGGCCGGTCGCACGGAGATTCGGATGCTGTTCGCGTTCGATCCCGTCAGAGAGGCGATCGTGTTGGTGGCCGGAGATAAATCGGGCCGGTGGGAGAGTTGGTATCGCCAGGCGATACCGATCGCCGATGCAAGATTCGCAGAACACCTTACGATGCTGAAGGAGGAGGGCGGCAATGGCTAAGTACTCGACGTGGGAAGAGGTCAAGGCGCAGATACGCGCCGTTGATCCGCGAAGTGACGCTGAACGCGAGGCGGGTAGAGAAGCCGCACGCGCACGTCATGAAGCGTACGTCCGCGGCTACCAGCTCTCCGAGATGCGCAAGGCCGCGCAGCTGACGCAGGCCGAGCTCGCGGAGCGGCTCGGTGTCACGCAGGCGCGGGTCTCCAAGATCGAGTCCGGCGATGTCTCCGGCATCGATATCGTCCGCGGCTACGTCAACGCGCTCGGTGGTGAAGTCGTCCTGACCGCCACCTTGGGGGACAAGACCTGGAAGGTCGTCTGACCGGACCGCTTCGAGGGGGCGGCCCGCCGCCTCAGCGCGCTCCCGTGGAGTATCTGCGGAGCCTGCTCCACTGCCACAGCCATATCAGCGCCAGCACGACCACGAGCGCGGCCACGGCCACGGCGATCCAGACCCACGCGTTGTGCTGCTCGGCCTCGGCGTGGAGCTCGTACTCCTCGCCCGGGCTCATCCGCCAGGTCACGGTGCGCCCTTCGAGTTCACCGTTGTGCTCGGTGACGTCGGCGGGGAAGTTGACGCTGATGATGATCTCGGCCTCGGCGAGGGCCTCGGACGGCAGGAAGCCGGTGGTCCGCAGGTCCCAGTAGCCGTCGAGGACGTAGCGGCGGTTCTCGTGGCCGAGGTGCAGGTAGCCCCATTCGTCGCCGCCGAGGTCGGCGAAGTCGCTCAGCGGCCGGTCGGCGAAGGTGGCGCTGCGGCCGACGTAGCCCTCCTCGCGGTAGTCGCTGTGCTCGGCGTCGGGGACGCCCTCCAGCAGCGCCTCCAGGAAGTCGTCCAATTGGGACTTGTCGATGGCGGTCCCGCCCGAGCGGACCTTACTGAGGAACTCCTCGCTCCAGGCGGCGGTGAGGGTCCCGCCGACCGTGTCGTCGGACCGCACGTCGAGCCGCAGGTCGAGCCTGAGGCAGCCGGTGGCGGCGAACAGGACGGCGAGGGCGAGGGCGGCGGCCAGGGCCGCCCGCTTCGTGAGACCCGGCATGCTCAGAGCCTAAACGCGAGCGCGCCGCGGACCGCCGGTTTCGCCTAGATCGGCCCTCGGCGACGCGCGGGGCTACGCTGTGAGGCGGGAGGCATCGTGTGCGCAGTTGAGGAGGCGACCCTGGAGCGCCCGCGGAAGCGGCGCCCGAACGCGGTCGCGCGGTGGACGAACCACCTGTTCGCCCAGCCCTGGCTCGCGCCGGTGGCGGTGCTCGTCTGCTTCGCCGCGGCGGCGGGCGGGGTCGTGGCGACGAACCCGACCGACAACACCGGGCCTTCGACGTGCCTGGTCAAGATGCTCACGGGCTTCGACTGCCCCGGCTGCGGCGGCACCCGCGCGTTCTACTACCTGCTGACGGCGAACCTGCCCGAGGCCGCCAGGCACCACGCCATGGCCGTCTTCGCCGCGCCGTTCCTCGTCTGGATGTACCTGTCGTGGGCGCTGCCCCGCGTGGCGCCGAAGGTGAGGTGGAGGCTGCCGACGTTCCACCTCACCCCGAACGTCCTGACGTCGTTCCTGATCGTCTGGGGCGTGTTCTTCCTGGCCCGCAACCTGCCGTGGGAGCCGTTCACGTACTTCTACGTCTAGGCCTCAAAAACCTGGGCCCCCGCGCGGTCAGTGGTAGGCGTTCGCCCGGTGCAGGTAGATGTCCCCCGAGACCGACCTGGCCCGCACCTCCAGGCTCGTGCCGTCGTTCGACGGCGCCGGGGAGGTGTCCCCGGCGGCGAGCTCGGAGGTCACGGTCCCGGCCTTGGCGTCCAGGTCCATCCACACGTCGGTGCCGGACACGACCCCGATGCTGACGCGCCCCGAGACGGTGTTGGCCCGGCAGGTGCCCGACTTGAGCGCCCCCAGCTCGATCGCCCCCGACAGCGTGTTGACGCGCGCCGAGCCGTCCAGCTTCTCGGCGATGACCGCGCCCGCGACCGTCTTGGCCGAGAAGTCCCCTCCTACGTGGTCGGCCCGGACCTGGCCCGAGGCGGTGTTGGCGCGGAACTCGTCGGCGGTGTCGATGACGCTGACCGAACCGGAGACGGTGTTGGCGCGCACGCTGGCGGCGTGCTCGACGGTGGCCGAGCCCGCGACGGTGTTGATCGAGACCGGCCCGAGCCTGCCGTGCAGGCTGATCGGCGCCGAGGTCGACTTGATCGCCACGTCGGAGCCGACCGGGACCTTCACGGCGACGTGGACACCGATCTGCTTCTTGAACAGCCAGTTCTGCGGCTTCTCGGGCGCGACGACGCGCAGGTGCCCGTTCTCGAACTCGACGCGGGCCAGGTCGGCGGCGTCGGTGTCGCCGTCCGACTTGCGCTGCGCCGGCTTGATCTCGACCAGCACCTGGTCGGACTCGTGAGCGGTGACGGTGGCCGATCCCTCGGCGAGGGTGATCGACGCGGTGATCGGTCCGTCGTTGGTGAATTCGGTGTACTCGTTCATGAGTTCCGCTCTCTCGCTAGGCCCGGGCGTAGCCGGTGATGCGTTGGCTGTATCGCGCGCCGCTGGCGGGGCCGGACGAGCGCGACGTGTGGACGGCGGTGTTCACGGCCCGCACGAGCCAGGAGTTGACCGAGGCGCCCTCCGAGGAGGCGGCCCGCTCGACGCCCTCCTTGAGCGACTCCGGCAGGCGTAGCGTGATCCGGGCGACGTCGTCGTCTCCCGGCGGGGCCGGGGGCGGCGCGGCCTCGGCGGCCTCGACATCGGTGACGCGCAGGTCGACCTCCTTGCCCCGCACGCGCAGGTCGACCGAGGCGGACGAGCCCGCCTGGTCGAGCCCGGCCGTGATCTCGGCGGCGGCCTCGGAGAGCGCCTCCATGAGCGCGAGCCGCGCTCCGGCGTCGAGGGCCTCTGACAGCAGTTCGGCAGTCCGCGCGGCGTCTTCACCCGCCGGCGCGGCGGCGGCGGTGAGGCTCCGGCGGAGCGATTCGATATACGGCGTCAAGTCCATGACACCATAATGACATCACTTTTGATGTCTGTCAAGTGATGGCGGTGACCCCTGATGCCTCTGCGTCGCACGAATGTGGAAAACCGCTGGTGGACCGACGCGGCCATCGGGTAGAGATGACAAGGGGGCACCGCAGGGCGCGGCCGAGGCCACAGCAGTCCTCCGAGTACGCTCATAGGGCTATCACCAGCAGTGAGCACACCGACCACGAAGGGGAACGGGGCATGCCCGAAATCGTACCGATGGACGTCCGACTCATCGCCTGGACGCACTTCGAGGCCCCGGACGACATCCCCTGGACCACCGACGCCGACGGCGGGGAGGCCCTCGCCGAATTCGCCGGCCGCGCCTGCTACCAGTCCTGGAAGAAGCCCAACCCCAAGACCGCCACCAACGCCGGCTACCTCGACCACATCCTCCAGGTCGGCCACCTCTCCGTCCTCGAGCACGGCAGCGTCACCTTCTACATCGGCGGCATCTCCAGGTCCCTCACGCACGAGCTCATCCGCCACCGCCACTTCTCCTACTCCCAGCTGTCGCAGCGCTACGTCCCCGAGCGCGACGCCTCCATGGTCGAACCCGAGGTCATCGCCTCCGACCCCGAACTCCACGAGCGCTTCCTCGCTGCCGCCGAGGCCGCCCAGAGCGCCTACGACGACCTCCTCGAAGGACTCCAGAAGAAGTTCGCCGACGTCGCCAACCCCACCCTGCGCCGAAAGCAGGCGCGCCAGGCGGCGCGATCAGTCCTGCCCAACGCCACCGAGACCCGCATCGTCGTGACCGGCAACTACCGCGCCTGGCGCCACTTCATCGCCATGCGCGCCTCCGAGCACGCCGACGTCGAGATCCGGGCGTTGGCCGTCGAATGCCTGCGGCAGCTCAAAGACAAGGCCGCGAACGTCTTCGCCGACTTCGAGATCGCCACCCTCGGTGACGGCTCCGAAGTGGCCCACAGCCCCTACGTCACCGAGGGCTGAGAGGGCCGGGCCGCGGCCCGCGAAGGCACCCGAAGCCGCCCGAGACGGCGGCGGAACTTGAGACAGTTGAACAGACGAGCGGCCGGGCAGCGACTACCGGGCCGCCGCAATCAGTATTGGTGAAAGCACATGCGCAACGTGACCCGCCCGTTCGGGCGCACCTTGGCGGCCATGATCACGCCGTTCACGCCGTCCGGCGAACTCGACGTCCACGGCGCCGCCGAACTGGCCCGCTACCTCGTCGACGAGCAGGGCCTCGACGGCCTCGTCCTCAACGGCACCACCGGTGAGTCGCCCACCACCACCGACGCCGAGAAGGCCCAGCTCGTCGAGACCGTCGTCGACGCCGTCGGCGACCGCGCCCACATCATCGCCGGGGCCTCCACCTACGACACCCGCCACTCGGTGCGCCTCGCCCAGGAGGCCGAGAAGGCCGGCGCCCAGGCGCTGCTCCTGGTCACCCCCTACTACTCGCGGCCGCCGCAGGAGGGCATCGAGGCCCACTTCAGCGCCATCTCCGGCGCCGTCGAGCTGCCGTGCATGCTCTACGACATCCCGCCGCGCTCCAGCGTGCCCATCACCGAGTCCTCCTACCTCCGCCTCGCCGAGAACCCGCGGATCATCGCCGTCAAGGACGCCACCGCCGACCTCTCGGCCTCCCAGCGGATCCGCGTCGCCACCGGCCTGACCTACTACTGCGGCGTCGACGCGCTCAACCTCGCCGCCTACGCCACCGGGCAGGTCGGCGTCGTCTCCGTCATCGCCCACCTGGTCGGCAAGGAGATCAACGCCATGTTCGACGCCTTCGACGAAGGCGACGTCGAACGGGCCTCGGCGATCAACGACGCCCTCCTGCCCGCGATGCGCGCCCTCCAGGGCCCGGCCCAGGGCGTCACGGCCGTCAAGGCCGCCCTCGCCCAGCGCGGCCTCCCGGGGGGTGAGCCGCGCCTGCCGCTGCCGGCCGCCAGCACGGTGATCGCGGATTTCATCGCTGAAAACCTCGCGAGCATCAAGGAGGTCTGATGAGCCTGACCAGACCCGACAACCTCGGCGAACCCGGCCCGCTGCCCGACGGCGGCCTCCGCGTCATCCCCCTCGGCGGCCTGGGCGCCATCGGCCGCAACATGACCCTGTTCGAGTACGAGGGACGACTCCTCATCGTCGACTGCGGCGTCCTGTTCCCCGACGTCGAGCAGCCCGGCGTCGATCTGATCCTGCCGGACTTCACGCCCCTGCTCGACCGCCTCGACGACATCGAGGCCATCGTCATCACCCACGGGCACGAGGACCACATCGGCGGCATCCCGTTCCTGCTCGAACACAAGAACGACATCCCGCTGGTCGGCTCCAAGTTCTCCGTCGCCCTCGTCGAGGCGAAGCTGCGCGAGCGGCGCATCAAGCCGGTCAGCACCACCGTCACCGAAGGCGAGTCGATCGAACTGGGCCCGTTCGGCCTGGAGTTCCTCGCCGTCAACCACTCGATCCCCGACGCGCTGGCCGTCGCGATCCGCACCGGCGCCGGACTCGTCCTGCACACCGGCGACTTCAAGATGGACCAGCTGCCGCTCGACGGGCGCATCACCGACCTCGCCGGGTTCGCCCGCCTCGGCGACCAGGGCGTCGACCTGCTCCTGTCGGACTCGACCAACGCCGAGATCCCCGGCTTCGTCACCTCCGAGCGGGACATCGGCCCCGTCCTGGACAAGCTGTTCGAGGACGTCAAGGGCCGCATCATCGTCGCCTCCTTCGCCAGCCACGTCCACCGCGTCCAGCAGGTTTTGGACGCCGCCTGGGCGCACGGCCGCAAGGTCGCGTTCGTGGGTCGCTCCATGGTCCGCAACATGGCGATCGCCCGCGACCTCGGCCTGCTGCGGATCCACGAGGGCCTGCTGGTCAACATGGACGAGGCCGTCAGGCTGCCCAATGACGAGATCGTGTACATGTCCACCGGCTCCCAAGGCGAGCCGATGAGCGCGCTGGGCCGCATGGCCTCCGGCGACCACCGGCACATCACCGTCGAGCCCGACGACACCGTCATCCTCGCCTCGTCGCTGGTGCCCGGCAACGAGACCGCCGTCTACGGCGTCATCAACCGCCTCGCGCGCACCGGCGCCAGCGTCATCCACAAGGACGTCGCGAAGGTCCACGTCTCCGGGCATGCCCCGGCCGGGGAGCTGCTGTACGTGCTCAACAACGTCAGGCCCTCGAACATGATCCCGGTGCACGGGGAGGCCAGGCACCTCCAGGCGCACGCGCGCCTCGCGATCGACTCCGGGGTCCCGGCCGACCAGGTCATCGTCATCGAGAACGGGGATGTCGTCGATCTCCTCGACGGGCGCGCCTCCTTGGTGGGGCACATCCCGAACAACCTCGTCTACGTCGACGGCCTGTCCGTGGGCGACGTCGGCGAGCCGGTGCTGAACGAGCGCCGGGTCCTCGGCGACGGCGGCTTCATCGCCGCCACCGTGGTCATCGACTCCGAGAACGGCAAGGTCGTCGGCGGTCCGACGGTCTCGGCGCGCGGCTTCTCGGAGGACCCGAAGGCGTTCGAAGGGGTGCTGCCGCTCATCGACGACGCGATGGAGCGCGCCGCCGCCGACGGCGTGAGCGACCCGCACCAACTCCAGCAGATCCTGCGGCGCGTCGTCGGCAAATGGGTCAACGACACCTACCGCCGCCGCCCGATGATCGTCCCGCACGTGTTGGAAGTGTGAGAGCTCACTATTTTCTCGCCGGTTTCGCGGGCGTGACTACGCCGCGCCCGCGCCGGTATACTTTACGGTATGACCATGACGACGATCAAAGTGCCGATGACATTGCGGGACCGACTCCGCAGGTTGGCGGACGAGGACGGCTTGACACTCGCTCAGGAGATCGAGCGCCTGCTGGACAACACCGCGCCGCGCCCGAAACCCACTATCGGTGGTTTCCACAGCGGTAAATCGTGGTCGACCATAGACGCTGATGAGGAGCTCCTCGAAGGATTCGGCGAATGAGGGCGACCATCGTCGATTCGAGTGCGATCATCGCCCTCTTCGACGAAGACTCTGAGCAACATCAGGAGGTTGCGAAGGCGGTACAGCGCTCTGAAGGCTCCTTGGTCGTATCACCGTTCGTCGTCGCCGAAACCGACTACATGCTCTATCGGCGAGTTGGGCGCAGGGCAGCCGCCAAGTTCAACGACGATGTCGCACTGGGCGCCTTCGAGCTTGCGAGCTGGACTACCGCCGACCATGCAGAAGCCCTCCAAGTGGTCCGTTCATTCCCCGGCGGGGATTACATCGGCGCAACGGACGCCTCGAACGTCGTGCTCGCCGACCGGTACCGGACGACCGACATAATGACCCTCGACTATCGGCGCTTCCGGAGACTGCGGCCGATCTGGGGTCCCGACTATTTCAACCTGCTCCCACTCGACGAAGTCGGCTGACCGTTACCGAAACCCGCCAGGTACTCGTCGGTCCGCTCGGAGAAGTCGGGGTCCCCACTGGTGAAAGTAGGGACGTCGTCATGGTCCATGGGGTCGGTCCGGAAGGCGTAGACCGGTGCTTCCTCCTCGCCGTACGGGCGAATGACGGCGATCGGCGTCCCATTCTCGATGATGGTCACCGATGTGCCCGCCTCCACTCGCGCCAGTATCTGCCCGGTGTGCCGGTTGAGTTCCTGCACAGTCGTCTCCATGCGCTGATTGTGCTACGTGCAGTACGTGAAGGGACTCAGGCTCTCGGGCGGATCGGGAGCGGGTTCGGCGGCTCGATGCGCAGCTCGTTGACGACCATGTCCGACGGCGCGTTCAGCACGTCGATGACCGCCTTCGCGATCGATTCGACGCTCGTGGCCCGCTCCAGGTCGTAGTCCGAGCCGAACTGCTCGCGGACGCTGCGCTGCATGTCGGTCTTGAAATGCGAGGGGTACACGCTCGTCACGCGCACCCCCGCCGCCCGCTCCTCGCCGCGCAGCGCGTCCGCCAGCGCCTTGACCGCGTGCTTGCTGGCCGCGTACGAGCTCCAGCCCGGCCCGGCGCTGAGTCCCGCCCCCGAGTTGACGAACACGACGTGCCCGCCCGAGGCCCGCAGCGCCGGCAGCAGCAGCCGCGTCAATTCCGCGACGGCCACGACGTTCACCGCCATCGTCCGCTGCCACCACTCCAGTTCCTGCCCGCCCACCGGCGCGATGTGCGCGATCCCGGCATTGTGGACGAGCGCGTCCAAGTGCTCGATCCCCAGTCCGGCCACGGCGTCCTCAATGGCCTCCGGCCGCTCCAGGTCGGCGATCAGCCGCCGCTCGCACGGCACCCCGTCCAGCGCTTCCTCGCTGCGGGCGTGCGCGATCACCGCATCCCCGCGGGCGCCGCACTGCTCGGCCAGGGTCCGCCCGAGTCCGCGCCCCGCTCCGGTCACCAGAATCGTCTTCGGCATGCGCCCACCCTAGTCGAGTTCCCGTTCCTCCTCGCCGCAACGGACGGCGGCGTGCGGGCGGTAACGTATGGGGCATGATGGCCAGGACTTCCGGCGGAGCTCGCAAGGCCGCCCGCAAGCGGACCGCCGCGCGGCGGCCCGCCGGCTCCGGCGCCAGGAAACCGGCGAAGAAGGCCGCCAAGAAGGCGGCGAAGAAGAAGACGGCGGCCAAGAAGACCGCCCCCGCCCAGCGCGGCAAGCAGAACGCGGCCCGCGCGGCCGCCAGGCAGCGCCGCGCCGACGCGATCCCCGGCCCCCTCGAAGCCCTCGGCCTCGGCCTGCGCGGCCTGTGGGTCGGCACCGCCCGCGCCACCGGCTGGATGGCCCGCTCGGTCGGACAGGAGGCCGCCACGGCCCGCGACATCGACCCCGCGCACCGCCGCGACGGCCTCGGCCTGCTCCTGATGGCCGTGGCCATCGTCCTCGCCTGCGCCGTCTGGTTCGACGTCGCCGGCCCCATCGGCGAGCACCTCGCGTTCGGCCTCGACTGGTCCCTCGGCCTCGCCACCCGCGCCCTGCCGGTCCTGCTCGTCCTGTGGGGCCTGCGCGTCATGCGCCAGCGCCCGCCCGAGGACGCCCACGGGCGCTCCCTCGTCGGCTGGAGTGCGATCTGGCTCTCCAGCCTCGGCCTGCTCCACCTCATCTCCGGCCTGCCGACCGACATGGGCGAGCGCATGGCCGCCGGAGGCCAGATCGGCTGGCTCGTCGGCAGCGGCCTCGCCCTCGGCGTCTCCGCCTACGTGGCCTTCCCGCTGCTGGTGCTGCTGCTGCTCTTCGGCGTCCTCGTGACGACCGCGACCCCGCTCAACCAGGTCCCCGGCAAGCTCAAGGGACTGTGGGAACTGGCCACCGGCAAGGTCGACACCTATGAGGACGAGGACGGCGACCAGGCCACCGAGCGCCGCGTGCGCGCCAGCGACGCCGCCAAGCGCCTCAAGGAGGAAGAGGCCCGCAACGTCCACCGCCCCACCACCGTGCTGCCGCGCCTCTCGCCCGAAGAGGTCCCCGAGCTGGGCGTCGAGGCCCCCGACGAAGGCGAGTCCGAGCCCGTGCCGCGGCGCGAGCCGCCCAAGCACTCCGCGCCGCCCAAGCGCGTCGAGCAGCCCACGCTCTCGGAAGGCTCGGCCGCCATGGACGGCGACTACCGGCGCCCGTCGGTGGACCTGCTCAAGCCCGGCGCGGCCGCGAAGAAGCGCTCGAAGGCCAACGAGACGGTGATCGCCGCCCTCCAAGAGGTCTTCGGGCAGTTCAACGTCGACGCCGCCGTCACCGGCTTCACCCGCGGCCCCACCGTCACCCGCTACGAGGTCGAGCTCGGCCCGGCCGTGAAGGTCGAGCGGATCATCCAGCTCGCCAAGAACATCGCCTACGCGGTCAAGAGCTCCGACATCCGCATCATCAACCCGATCCCCGGCAAGAGCGCCGTCGGCGTCGAGATCCCCAACTTCGACCGCGAGGACGTGGCCCTCGGCGACGTCCTGCGCTCCCGGGAGGCCCAGGCCGACGACCACCCCATGATCGTCGGCCTCGGCAAGGACGTCGAGGGCGGCTTCGTCCTCACCAACCTCACCAAGACCCCGCACATGCTCGTGGCGGGCGCCACGGGCTCTGGGAAGGCACTTGCCCTCGCGACCCCTATTTCGACCCCTGACGGCTGGTCGACCATGGGCGAACTGCAAGTCGGTGACCGGGTATTCGATGAGCGCGGTGTACCCTGCACCGTTATCGCGGCGACCGAGGTGATGGAAGACCGGCCCTGCTACGAGGTGGAGTTCTCCGACGGGAGCACCATCATCGCCGATGCGCGGCACCAATGGGCGACCACTACCAGAGCAGGGCGGGTTCAGCGGGCTCGCTGGAAGGACGACTCCTATTGGACCGAAGACGAGATTCTCTGGATCAAGGAACGGGCGTACGCCGCGCTGTCCGAGCCCGATCGGCCAGTGTCGACCGCTGACGTGCGAGCCGAGGTCGGCGATCGGTTCGAGAACGTCCTCTACCAGGTAGTCCAGGACATGCCCCTCGACGGCAGGGCGACGACGAGCTATGTCAGGAACGGCCGCACCATCGAGCGGACGGTGCCGGGCCGGTCGCGCCATGCCATGTATGAGGCACTGGCGGACCGTGTCGCGATGCCCGGAAGGTCCGCGAGGAGGCGTGCAGCAGATCAGAGGCCCGTCACCACTGAGGAGATCGCCTCTACGCTCCGAGTCCGATCAGGTGGTCAAATCTGGGCGAACCACGCCGTCGCGGTCGGCGATGCGCTCGATCTGCCGGAGGCGGATCTGCCCATCGGGCCCTACACGCTCGGGTGCTGGCTCGGCGACGGCACTTCAGGGACCGCCGGCCTCACTTGCGCAGACGAGGACATCCTCGACCGGATACGCTCCGAGGGGTACGAAATCACCAAGCATTCCGCTGCTCGAATGGCCTACACGATCTCGAACGCGCCGGAACGTCGACGGAGGGTTCGCGAAGCGATCGCCCTTGCCGAGCGGGGCGTCGGCTTGGCGCGTGCGGCCCGGCACGTCGGTGTCGGCGTCGCCGCGGTGTGCGCTGCGGCGAGAGGGAGATTCGCCGTCGGACGCAGTGGAGGGGGTGTGCTCGACTCGACTCCCCGCCCGCCGTACAGGACTATGAGCTCACTGTTCCGCGAGATCGGACCGAAGCACATTCCCGAGCGGTACCTGCGCGCTTCCGAACGGCAGCGACGCGATCTGCTGGCCGGCCTCCTCGACACTGACGGGACCGTCTCGAAGAGGGGGAACATCACCTTCGCCGTGACGAACGAGCGGCTGGCGCGCGACACCCACGAACTGGTGCTGAGCCTCGGATACCAGGCCACGCTCGGTACCAGGCCGGTGAAGGGGGCGCGTCCGGGGACATCGGTGTGCTACATGGTCAGGTTCACCACCGAGGACAGGGTGTTCCATCTTTCACGGAAAGCCGAACGGCAGCCCGCTGCGACCGGGGGGACCACCCGTGAGCGCTATATCGTCGACGTCCGTCCGACCGCATCGGTACCGGTGCGGTGCATCCAGGTCGACAGTCCGAGCCGCCAGTATCTGGCGGGCCGGTCGTTCATCCCCACGCACAACTCGAGCCTCATCAACACTTTGTTGGCTTCGCTGCTGACGCGGGCCACGCCCGAGCAGGTGCGGCTGCTGCTCATCGACCCCAAGCGCGTGGAGCTCACCAACTACGAGGGCGTCCCGCACCTGGTCCACCCGATCGTCACGAACCCGAAGAAGGCCTCGGACGCCCTCCAGTGGGTCGTCAAGGAGATGGACATGCGCTACGAGGACCTCGCGAAGGCCGGTGTGCGCCACGTCGACGACTTCAACCGGAAGGTCCGCGCGGGGGAGATCAAGGCCGAGCCGGACGCCGAGCGCGAGCTGCGGCCCCACCCCTACCTGCTGGTGATCGTCGACGAGCTGGCCGACCTGATGATGGTCGCCGCCAGGGACGTCGAGGACGCGGTCGTGCGCATCACGCAGCTGGCGCGGGCCGCCGGGATCCACCTGGTGCTCGCGACGCAGCGGCCCTCGGTGGACGTCGTGACCGGCCTGATCAAGGCGAACGTGCCCTCGCGCCTGGCGTTCTCGACCTCCTCGCTGGCGGACTCGCGCGTCATCCTCGACCAGCCGGGCGCCGAGAAGCTGGTGGGGCGCGGCGACGGGCTCTTCCTGCCGATGGGCGCCTCGAAGCCGGAGCGCATCCAGGGCGCCTGGGTCTCCGACGACGAGATCGACGCGCTCGTCGAGCACGTGAAGTCGCAGATGGACCCGCAGTACGTCGACGAGGTCACCGCCCCGGCCGGGGCCAAGAAGGAGATCGACGCCGAGATCGGCGACGACCTCGACCTGCTGTGCCAGGCGGTGGAGCAGGTGGTGACCACCCAGTTCGGCTCGACGTCGATGCTCCAGCGCAAGCTCAGGGTCGGCTTCGCCAAGGCCGGGCGTCTGATGGACCTGATGGAGACGCGCGGCGTCGTCGGGCCCTCCGAGGGCACGAAGGCCCGCGACGTGCTCGTCAAGCCCGAGGACCTCGACGGCGTGATCGCCTCGATCCGAGGCGAGTGACTCAGGAGAAGTCGACCTCGAGCGTGTGCGTCTTCTCGCCGGAGATCGGCATCTCCACGCCCTCGTCCGGCCACGCGATCGGCCCCTTGGGGCTGAACTCGAGGGTGAACTGGAGGGCGTCGGCGGGGATGTCGTAGCTCATGTGGTAGGTCCGCAGCTCGCCGCCGTCGCCCCAGTCCTCGGCGTCGTAGTCGACGTTCGCGACCGCCAGTTCGCCGTCGGGGCCGGTGACCTTCAGCGTCGCCGCGGGGTCGATCTCCCAGACCAGGCCGCTGCCGGAGTGCAGCCATATGAAGCTGACCGACAGCCGCGCCCGGTCGAGCTCGGCGACCCAGCCCTCCCCGGGGGCGTAGACCGCGCGGTCGGTGACGAAGTTGGTGCTGTACGTCCAGCCGTCGACCGAGTACTCGTAGCCGCCGCTGGACAGGAACGCGTCGACCGAGTTCTCGACGTAGTCGGTGGTGACCTCGTTGTCCGAGCCGTAGTACAGGCCCTGGATGAGGTCGGCGCGGGTGCGGGAGCGCAGGTCGATCGACTGGGTGCGCTCGGAGTCGGTGACCTCCAGCGTGATCGGGGCGTCCTTCGCGGCCACCGTGAAGTAGACCGACCCGGGGGCCGGGACCTCGCCGGTGAAGTCCCACTGCCGCTCGCCGATGGCGAGCCGGGCGTCGAGGTCGGTCTGGGCGTCGACCTCGTACAGGCCCTCGTGGCCGGGCTCGGGCGCGAACTGCACCATCGTGAACTCGTAGCCCTCGGCGGGCGAGAAGAGCGTCGCGTCCTCGCCGAACAGGTATTCGAGCTGGAAGCCCTCGGGGATCTCGGCGAAGGAGGCCACGCATTCGACGCGGAGCGCGAAGTGGGCGCCGATGAGGGTGCCCTCCTCGTCGGCCAGGCGCGAGGCGTCGCCTTCGGGGCAGACCGAGACGGGGATGTCGTTTCCGACCTCCGTGTAGCCGGCGCGGGTGTGCAGGGTGCCGGTCGGCACTTCGCCGCAGGCGCCGAGGGCCAGGGCGGCGATCGCGGCGGCGGTCAGGGCCGCGGTCCTTCGCGCCGCCGTGGGGAGGGCAGGGTTTATACGGACGGTGTTTATGCGGGCAGGGGGGATGCCAATGGGGGACATGGGACAAGCCTATGGCATCACCGCAACGGCCGATGCGGCGTCGTACTGGGAAGACGCCCGCACCACGGGCCCGGCCCGCGGCAGCGGGGGATTGTGAGGGGGCTGCGCCGATTCAGGCGGTTTGACGAGGCGACCGGGCGTCCGGCCGCGGTGACGGGGGAGACGCCCGCGCGGCCCGTAGGGAGAGGTGCGCCACTCTACCGCCCGCGCACGCTGCGGCCCCCGCCGCCGCCCGGACGGTTCCCGGGGCCGCTGGGTACGCTTTCGTGGTGTCATCAGCTCAACCGGCCGCCAAACGCGTCGCGGTCCTCACGCTCGGCTGCGCCCGCAACGAGACCGACTCCGAAGAACTGGCCGCCCGCCTGGCGGCGGGGGGTTGGCGCATCACCGATGACGGCGAGAACGCCGACGTCGTGATGGTCAACACCTGCGGGTTCATCGAGCAGGCCAAGGCCGAGTCCATCGACGTGCTGCTGGATGCGGCGGGCACCGGCGCGAAGGTCGTCGCCACCGGCTGCATGGCCGAGCGCTACGGCGACGAGCTGGCCGAGAGCCTGCCGGAGGCCGACGCCGTCCTCGGCTTCGACCACTACCCCGACATGGCCTCCCGCCTCGACGACGTCCTCGCCGGACGCAAGGTGGCCTCGCACCGGCCGGCCGACCGCCGCAAGCTCCTGCCGCTGGCCCCCGCCGACCGGCAGGGCGCCGCGGCCGTCGTGCCGGGCCACTCGCGCACGCAGCAGGCGTCCGAGGCCGCCGACGTCGCCGGAGCCCCGGCCCACCTGACGGTGCTGCGCCACCGCCTCTCCGAGGGGCCCGTCGCGAACCTCAAGCTCGCCTCCGGGTGCGACCGCCGCTGCACCTTCTGCGCGATCCCGTCCTTCCGCGGCTCGTTCGTCTCCCGCACCCCCGAGGAGATCCTCGCCGAGGCCGCCTGGCTCGCCGCCGACGGCGTCAAGGAGCTCAACCTCGTCTCGGAGAACACGACCTCCTACGGCAAGGACCTCGCCGACCCGGCCGCCCTGGAGCACCTGCTCGACCGGCTCGCCGCGACCGACGGGATCGAGTGGATCCGCCTGTCCTACCTCCAGCCCGCCGAGCTGCGGCCCGGCCTGATCGAGGCGATGCTGCGCATCGACAAGGTCGTGCCCTACTTCGACCTGTCCTTCCAGCACTCCTCGGCGCAGGTCCTGCGCCGGATGCGCCGCTTCGGCTCCACCGAGTCGTTCCTGGCGCTGCTGGAGCAGATCCGCGAGCGCGAACCGCGGGCCGGCGCCCGCACGAACGTGATCGTCGGCTTCCCCGGCGAGACCGAGGCCGACGTCGAGGAGCTCATGGGCTTCCTCTCCGAGGCCCGGCTCGACGCCACCGGCGTCTTCGCCTATTCGGACGAGGACGGCACCGAGGCGGTCGGCCTCGACGGGCACGTCGAGGAGGACGCCGTCGCCGAGCGGGTCACGCGCGTGTCGATGCTCGTGGACGAGCTGGTCAGCCAGCGGGCCGCCGACCGCGTCGGCGAGACCATGACCGTCCTGGTCGAATCCGTCGAAGACGACGGCGTGGACGGCCGCGGCGCCCACCAGGCCCCCGAAGTCGACGGCTCGATCGCCCTGGTCGGCGAGGTCGACGGCCTCTGCGTCGGCGACTTCGTGACGGCGAAGGTCGTCGACTCGCACGGCGTCGACCTGGTGGCCGAGGTCGTGGAGGAGTCCTGGTGAAGGCCGACCCGCCCCCGGTGTCGCCGTGGAACATCGCCAACGTCGTCACGGTGGCGCGGATCTTCCTCGTCCCGGTCTTCGCGGTGGTCGTGGTCGTCTCCGGCATGGAGCACTCGGGCTGGCGGATGCTGGCGTGCGCGCTGTTCGTGTTCATCTCCGCGACGGACTTCGTCGACGGCTGGCTGGCGCGCTCGCGCGGCCTGGTGACCGAGTTCGGCAAGCTGGCCGACCCGATCGCCGACAAGGCGCTCATCGGCACCGCCCTGGTGCTGCTCAGCTTCTACGACGCCCTGCCGTGGTGGGTCACCGTCGTCATCCTGGTCCGCGAACTGGGGATCACCGGCCTGCGCATGGCGGTCCTCAAGCACGCGGTCATCGCCGCCGGGCGCGGCGGGAAGCTCAAGACCGTGCTGCAGATCGCCGCCGTGGCCTGGTACCTGTGGCCGTGGCCCGAGCCGTTCGACCTGGTCGGACCGTGGCTGATGGGCGCGGCGGTGCTCCTCACGGTCGTGACGGGAATGGATTACCTCTGGAAGGCCTTTAAATTGAGGGAGAGCGAGTCGGGGCGAACGCGCTAGGCTTGCAGAACCCACTCAGGCTCGGCGGAACGGAGTCACGGCTCACAAGCTTCGCCAAGTGGACGACAGCGGCGTGGAGGAGAGTTCGATGGTGTTGCTGCGGGAACTTTTGGGAGAGACCCTGCGTCGGCGCCGCCGCGCCCAGAAGCGGACGCTCCGCGACGTCTCCAAGCAGGCCAATGTCAGCCTCGGGTACCTCTCGGAGATCGAGCGCGGCCACAAGGAGCCGTCGAGCGAGCTGCTCGCGTCGGTGTGCGGGGCCCTCCAAGTACGCCTGAGCGAGGTCCTCGCCGAGGTCTCGCGCGAGGTCGCGACCCATGAGAAGCAGCTCGACGGCACGTCCGGCAAGACGCGCTCGGTGGCGGTGCTGCCGCTGCCGCGCGACAAGGAGGCCATCGAGGAGCAGTCCCGCCGCCGCCGTCACGGACCGCCCGCTTCCATCGCCCAGGCCCGCCCTCGTCACCGGCGTGGCGAAGTGACCGATTCGGTGGTCCGCGCGGCGGCCTGAACACGACCGATGATGTAGTTTTGGCGCATGAGGCGTCACCCTGTCGCACATTGTCGGCGGGGATGTCCGACACTATAGGTACGTCGGCGTTGAAGACATCACCGAAGGGACCCCGATAATGGCCAATCCGTTCGTCAAAGGCTGGAAGTACATGATGGCGCTCTTCGGCGCCAAGATCGACGAGCATGCCGACCCCAAGATCCAGATCCAGCAGGCGATCGAGGAAGCGCAGAAGCAGCACCAGGTGCTGGTCGGGCAGGCCGCCTCGGTGATCGGCAACCAGCGCCAGCTGGAGATGAAGCTCAACCGCTCGATGGCCGAAGTGGAGCGCCTCCAGGCCCAGGCCCGCCAGGCGCTGGTGCTGGCGGACAAGGCGCGCGCCGAGGGCGATGAGGAGAAGGCCCAGCAGTTCGAGCAGACCGCCGAGGTCCTGGCGAGCCAGCTGGTCTCCACCGAGCAGTCCCTCGAGGACATGAAGACCATGCACGACCAGTCCCTCAACGCCGCCGAGCAGGCGAAGAAGGCCGTCGAGAACAACCAGATGATGCTCCAGCAGAAGCTCCAGGAGCGCACCAAGCTGCTCGGCCAGCTCGAGCAGGCCAAGATGCAGGAGACCATCGCCTCGTCCCTGGAGTCGATGTCGCAGACCGCCGCGCCCGGCAACGTCCCGAACTTCGAGGAGATCCGCGACAAGATCGAGGGCCGCTACTCCAACGCCATGGGTCGCGCCGAACTGGCGAGCAACTCCGTCGAAGGCCGCCTCCTGGAGGTCAACCGCGCCACGCGCGACATGGCCGGCGCCTCCCGCCTGGAGCAGATCCGCGCCTCCCTCGAAGGCGACCAGCTCTCCGGCTCGGGCAAGGCCAAGCCCGCCATCGCCTCCAAGGAGACGGTCACCAACGACCGCCTCGCCGACATCCGCGCCAGCATGAACGAGGGCGAGGGCACGGCCGAGGCCGACTCCGCCAAGAGCTGACCCTCCGGGAGGAACCCCCATGGACGCCAAGGCCCGCAAGCGCGCCGTATCACGCTTGCGGTCGCGGTTGTCCTCGGCGAGGTTCTGGACCGTCGTCTCCGGCACCACCGTCGCCGGATCCGCGTTCTTCCTGCCCGTGGGCGGCGTCGCCGGATCCGACGGGGTCTGGGTCGTCGCCGCCGGCTTCTCCACCGCGCTGGCGGCCGTCCGCTGGCTCGACTACCGCCGCCTGGCGCGCGTCATGCCCGCCGAGCGCGAGACCCTCGAACTCCACGGCCCGGCCGGGCTGCGCCAGGAGGCCCGCGGCTTCCTCGGCGAGGCCGCCGACACGCTGCGGCGCGGCCGGATGCGCTCGCAGTTCCGCCGCAGCGCCGCCTTCGGCCCCTACCGGCGCCTCGAACGCGCCAGTGTCACCGCCGAGCGGCTCGCGCAGCGCCTTCAGGGGAACCCCGACGCCGCGGCCGCGCTGGCCGGGGCCGCCAAGGCCGGGCCCGAGCTGTTCCAGTTGGCGCTCGCGGTCCGCGACGTCGAGCAGTCGATCGACATCGCCTCCGGCCCGAGGCAAGGGGCGCTGCGGGCCGACCGGGACCGCCTGATCGAGCGCCTGGAGGCCGGCGTGAGCGCCTATGAGGACATGGTGGTCGCCGCGGGGGAGTGCCTGGCCGGTTCGGTCGGCCTGCGCGAGGCCCTCGCCGCGAACTCGGCCGACGCCACGCTGGAGACCCTCGCCGATGCCGCCGACCGGCTTCGCGCCGCGGGCGCCGCGGCCAGCGAGATTCGCGGAAAAATCCAACTTCAGTAACGTGAAATGCCCTAATTTGATCTAATCTGGGGCGTGAAAACCAAGTATCCACGCGCCGCGGCGATCGCCGCCGCCGCGCTCCTGCCTCTGGCAGTGCCCACGGCCGCGCAAGCGGACGACGCTCTCAGCGAGCCGGTCCTCATGCACTTGAAGGACCATCCCGACCTGTCGCTCGCCTGGAAGGGCGACACCGCCGTGCTCGACACCGAAGGCGACCGGTGGGCCTTCAGGTCGGTCGAGTCCTACGACGACCTCGGCGAGTACCTGATCGTCCACGACGCGACCGGCCAGTGCCTGTCCGTCGCCGACGCGACGGAGCAGAGCGACGACGAGTCCTCGGCGTCGTCGGAAGACGCCGTCGAATCGACGGAGGAGACCGAGACCGACGCCGAAGCATCGGCGCGGCCCGAAGGCACCGAGTTCTCCGACGAGCGCTCCGAGACCGCCGCCGAGTCCTCAGAAGCAGCCGAGGACACCACCGAAGCGGCGGAGGAGACCGAAGGCACCACCGAGTCCTCCGACAAGACCGATGCCGAGACCGACGCCGAACCGCAGAAGGAGGGCGACACCAACGCACCGTTGACGCTCACCGACTGCGCCGACGCCATCGAGTGGACCATCGTCCTCAACGACAACAAGGACGACTACCGCTTCGCCACGCCCGACGGGCGCTACCTCGGCATCGACCGCGACGCCGATGTCACCGAGGGCGCCGAGGTCTTCGCCGTCGCCGTCAAGTCCAGCCGCCACGCCCAGGAATGGCGCTTCGAGACACCCGTCGAGCCCACGCCGGAGCCCTCGACGCCCGAGCAGACGACCCCGGTCGCGCAGCCGAACCTGCCGCAGACCGGCGTCGGCGTGGCGGCCATCGGCGGCGTCGGCCTCGCCGCGGTCGCGGCCGGAGGGGCCATGGCCCTGTGGTGGCGGCGCCGAGCGCTGCGCGGCGGCCAGTGGTGACACACTGATTCCCACATGACGGGAAATGGTGGCCTGCTGGAAGGCCCGGTGGCATACTTCCAACCGTGACCTTCCAGCTCATTATCGGCTGCGGGCGCCTGGCGGAGCATCGGCACTAGATGCCGTCGCCAAGCGCCAGACCTCCTGCGTTCGCAGGGGGTCTTTTTCGTTGGGGCCAAGCGATCGTTCAGGCGGCCCCCGCAGCGGCAGAATCGGAATCCTGAAACTTATCTGGAGCACAACGTGACGCAAACACACACCGTCGGAGAGTTCCACGTCTTCGACACGACGCTCCGCGACGGCGCGCAGATGGAGGGCCTCCGCTACTCGGTGGCCGACAAGCTGGCCGTCGCCGAACTCCTCGACGAGCTCGGCGTCGACTACATCGAAGGCGGCTGGCCGGGGGCGCTCCCCTCCGACACCGAGTTCTTCGCCCGCGCCGCCGAAGAGGTCAACTTCAAGCACGCCAAGCTCGTCGCCTTCGGCATGACCCGCCGCGCCGGGACCACCGCCGCCGCCGACCCCGGCTTCACCGCGCTCCTGGACTCGCGCGCCCCCGCGATCTGCCTGGTCGCCAAGTCCGACATGCGGCACGTCGAGCAGGCCCTGCGCACCACCCCCGAAGAGAACCTCGCGATGATCACCGACTCCGTCCGCACCGGGCGCGAGGCCGGCCGCGAGATGTTCATCGACTGCGAGCACTTCTTCGACGGCTTCCGCCACGACCCCGACTACGCGACGCTCGTGGTGCGCACCGCCCTCGAAGCGGGCGCTGAAGCCGTGATCCTGTGCGACACCAACGGCGGCTCCATCCCCTCCCGCATCACAAGTGCGGTCACTGCCTTGCGCGCCCGCCTCGGGGCCGATCTGCCCCCCGAGCGCATCCGCCTCGGCATGCACGCCCAGAACGACACCGGCTGCGCCGTCGCCAACACCCTCGCCGCCGTCGAGGCCGGCGTCATGCACGTCCAGGGCACCGCCAACGGCTACGGCGAGCGTCCGGGCAACGCCGACCTGTTCAGCGTCATCGGCGGCCTGGAGACCAAACTGGGGATGCGCGTCCTCCCCGACGGCTGCCTGGAGAAGATGACCCGCATCTCGCACGCCATCGCCGAGATCGCGAACATGACCCCCAACGAGCACGCCCCGTACGTCGGCCACGGCGCCTTCGCGCACAAGGCCGGCATCCACGCCTCCGCGATCAAGGCCGACCCGGCGCTCTACAACCACATCACCCCCGAGACCGTCGGCAACGACATGCGCATCCTGGTCACCGAGATGGCCGGGCGCGCCTCGGTCGAGCTCAAGAGCCGCGAGCTCGGCGTCGACCTCTCCGGCGACAAGGCCGCTCTCGACAGGATCACCAGGCGTGTCAAGGAACTCGAGGCGAAAGGCTGGTCCTTCGAGGCCGCCGACGCCTCCTTCGAGCTGCTCGTCCGCGACGAGGTCTCCGGCGGCCTGCCCCGCCCGTTCACGCTCGACACCTACCGCGTCATCGTCGACCACGACCCCGAGGGCCCCACCGTCGCCGAGGCCACCGTCCGCCTCGACGTCGATGGTGAACGCGTCATCGCCACCGCGCAGGGGAACGGCCCGGTCAACGCCCTCGACGCCGCCGTGCGCGGCGCCCTGGCCGCCCGCCACCCGCGCCTGGCCGAGCTGAGCCTCTCGGACTTCAAGGTCCGCATCCTCGCCGGGTCCACCGGCACCGACGCGGTCACCCGCGTCCTGATCACCATGGGCGACGGCGAGACCGAGTGGACGACCGTCGGCGTCGCCCCCAACCTCATCGAGGCCTCCTGGAACGCCCTGGCCGAAGGCCTCGCCTACGGCCTCAACCGCCGGTAAGCGCAAGCGGACGGCCCCGGCGCACTCGCGCCGGGGCCGTCCGCTTGCGTCTACTCGAAGACCGCCAGTCGCTTCTGCTGCATCACGCCGCCGCCGAACATCGTGAACGACCCGCCCGCCGCCAGGCTCGCGCCGCCCGGATGCGGCTCGAGGTCCCACACGCCGATGACGCCGTTCGCGTTCGGGTTCCACGACAGGAGCGCCCCGCTCTCGTCCACGGCCAGGAGCTTGCCGCGCTCGGCCTTGACCCCGTCGACGCATTCGCCGTGCGGACCGGCGTTGTCCGTGACGCAGGCCTTGTCGAAGTGCCCGCCCGCGATGATCGCGTCGCCCCACACCGCCACGGTCTGCATCCCGCCGTCCACGGCCTGGTACCACAGGGCCCGGCCGGTCATGTCGAACGCGCGCACCTCGCCGCCGCGCCCGTCCAGCGCCGCGTACACCCGGTCGCCGTCGACCACGACCTGCCGGGTCAGGACGTACACGTCCGCCTGGAAGGTCCGGTCGACCCGCCCGGTGGACGGATCGAGCGCCGCGAGGTGCGCGAACTGCTCCTCGCCCTCGACGTCGCTGAACCCGCCGGAGACGTACAGCCGCCCCTGGCCGGCTTCGAGGTCGCGCACCGAGCCGTCCGCCAACCGCGGCGTGAACGAGTCGACCACCGCGCCGTCCTCGGCGCTCACCGCGGCCAGATACCGCTGCGCGAGGCCGCCGACCGACGTGAACTGGCCGCCCAGATAGACCCGGTCGCCGAGCGGCTCCACGGCGAACACCCGCGCCGACGGCCGCGGCCGCCAGCTCTCGTCCAGCTCCCCGGTGCCCAGGTCGAAGCGGGCCACGCGCGGCATGGACACGCCGTCGACGTGCCGGAAGCCCCCAGCCGCGTACAGGTACTCGGAGGTGGTGACCACCTCGTTCACCACCCCGTCCAGCACCGGCGCGAACGGCAGCAGCTCGCCGCTGGAGGAGTCGACCGCCGCCAGGTAGTAGCGCCGCGAAGCCGTGCCGTCGACGTCGATGGCGCGCGTGAACGCGCCGCCCGCGTACACCACGTCGCCGTCGTAGGCGACCTTGTGGATGTCGTCGTTGAACGAGGCGCTGGCCACGGGCAGGTCGGATCCGATGGCACCGGCGGGGAACTGGGAGGCTATCACCAGGCAGAGCAGGGCAGAGAGTGTGATCAATCGGCGCACCACGGCAGTCTCCCATGAGGACTGGCGCGCGGGCCGCATTCGACGCGGCGAGTCCGCCGCCAGTGCGCGCACCGCCGTTATGGCCGCTTCGTACTAGAGTTGACGGCGTGACTTCCTACAAGACCGATCGCGCCCGTGCCGCGGCCTACGCCGCGAACTCGGCGGTGTACTCACGGCGCCGATTCGTCTCGGGCCTGTTCCTCGGCCTCGTGATCCACGTCCTGCTCGCGCTGGCGCTCGGCTTCGTCCTGGTCGACAGCATCGGCGCCTCCGCCGCCGCCCGGCTCGGCTCCACCACGCTCTCCTGCCTCATCGCCACCCCGCTGACCTGCGCGCTCGGCTTCGCCATCGGCCTGTCGGCGCGCCTGCGCCGGCTCGGCATGGGCCTCGTCGTCGGCGCCCTGATCGGCACCGCCGCCATTGTGGGCCTGTTCTGGTTCACCGCATAGTCGCTTCACCGCCCGAGCGCGCCGAACTAAGCTGAGGTCGACAGCTTCGACCGAGTCTTAGAGAGGGGCGCAGTGTGCGCATCGCACGGATCGCTCACCCCACCGGCATGTCATTCGCGGTACTCGAAGGGGAGGGCCCCGGCGCGACCGCCGCAGAGATCGAGGGCCACCCGTTCGCCCAACTCAAGATGACCGGGCAGCGGTGGGCGCTCGAGGACGTGCGGCTGCTCGCCCCGATCCTGCCGTCCAAGGTCGTGTGCGTGGGCCGCAACTTCGCCGACCACGCCGCCGAGCTCGGCAACGAGGTCCCCGCCGAGCCGCTCATCTTCATCAAGCCGTCCACGTCCGTCATCGGCCCCGGCGAGGCCATACGGCTCCCGGCCGTGTCCGACCAGGTCGAGCACGAGGCCGAACTGGCCGTCGTCATCGGCCTGCCCGGCGCCCGCGGCGTCGACAGGGAGACCGCCGCCGCCTCGATCTTCGGCTACACCTGCGCCAACGACGTCACCGCCCGCGATCTCCAGCGGAGGGACGTCCAGTTCACCCGCGCGAAGGGCTTCGACTCGTTCTGCCCGATCGGGCCCTGGATCGAGACCGACGCCGACGTCTCCGGCGCCGAGGTCCGCTGCGAGGTGAACGGCGAGGTCCGCCAGCTCGGATCGACCAAGGACATGGTCTTCGACCCGGCCACGCTCGTCTCCTACATCTCCCAGATCATGACGCTGCTGCCCGGCGACGTCGTCCTCACCGGCACGCCCGCCGGAGTGGGGCCGCTCGAAGGCGGCGACGCCGTCGCCGTCTCCGTCGCCGGCATCGGCACGCTGACCAACCAGGTGGTCCCCAGTGAGTAACGTCCGCACCCGCTTCTGCCCCAGCCCCACCGGCCTGCCGCACGTCGGACTCGTGCGCACCTGCCTGTTCTCGTGGGGCTACGCCCGCGCCAAGGGCGGCGAGTTCGTCTTCCGCATCGAGGACACCGACGCCGCCCGCGACACCGAGGACTCCTACAACCAGCTCGTCGAGGCGCTCTCGTGGCTCGGCATGGGCTGGGACGAGGGCCCCGACATCGGCGGGCCGCACGCGCCCTACCGCCAGTCGCAGCGCTCGGACATCTACGCCGACGTCGTCAAGCGCCTGGTCGAGGGCGGCTACGCCTACGAGGCGTTCTCCACCAACGAGGAGGTCGAGGCCCGCCACAAGGCCGCCGGGCGCGACCCGAAGCTCGGCTACGACAACTTCGACCGGGACCTCACCGAAGCCCAGAAGCAGGCGTTCCGCGACGAAGGGCGCAGGCCGGTGTACCGGATGCGGATGCCCGATGCGGACATCACCTTCGTCGACGCCGTCCGCGGCGAGGTCACCACGCCCGCCGGAACCGTGCCCGACTACGTCATCGCCCGCGCCGACGGCTCGCCGCTGTACACGCTGACCAACCCGGTCGACGACGCGCTCATGAAGGTCAACATGGTCACCCGCGGCGAGGACCTGATGTCCTCCACGCCCCGCCAGATCGTCATGTGGCGCGCGCTCATCGAGCTCGGCCTGGCCGAGGAGGTGCCCGAGTACGCGCACCTGCCGCTCATCGTCGACGAGCGCGGCAAGAAGATGTCCAAGCGCGACCCGCGCTCGGACCTGCTGAAGTACAAGCTGGAGGGCTACCTGCCCGAAGGCGTGCTCAACTACGTGGCGACGCTCGGCTGGTCGATCGCCGCCGACCGGGACGTGTTCACCGTCGCCGAGTTCCTTGAGGCGTTCGACCTGCACGACGTGAAGTCCAACCCGGCGAGGTTCGACGAGAAGAAGTTCGACGCGATCTGCGCCTCGCACTTCCGCATGGTCCCGGCCGATGAGCTGACCGAGCTGCTCGTCCCCGAGCTCCAGAGGCGCGAACTGCTCGACGGCGAGCCGAACGAAGCGGAGCGGCACGTCCTCGACGTGGCCGTCCCGCTCGTGCAGGAGCGGTGCACGACGCTCGCGCAGGCCGCCGAGATGCTGCGGTTCCTGTTCTGCGGCACCGAGGTCGAGCTCGACGAGACCAGCGCGAAGAAGACCTTCAAGGACGACGCCGCTCAGGTCCTCGACGCCTCGATCGCCGCGCTCGAAGGGGCCGAGTGGACCACCGGCGCGATCGAGGAGGCGTTGAAGGCCGCGCTCGTCGACGGCATGGGCCTCAAGCCGCGCAAGGCGTTCGGCCCGGTGCGGGTGGCGATCAGCGGCAAGACGGTCTCACCGCCGCTGTACGAGTCGATGGAGCTGCTGGGCAAGGAAGTGAGCCTGGCGAGGCTCCGCGCCGCCAGAGCGACGCTGTAGCACCAGGCCTCTGTAACACCGGGGCTCTGTAACACCAGGCCCGAGAACCGGTCCCGCCGAGGCGGGGCCGGTTTCGTCGTTTCCGAAGGCCGCACACGCACGACACCGCTACTGTGCAATGCATGGTACCGTGTTAAGCGTGGATAGATCGCAACTGCTCAAGGGGCTGCTGGACATCATCGTCCTGCGGGTCTTGGAGACCGAGGACGGCTACGGCTACGAGATCCTGCATCGGTTGCGGGCGGCGGGATTCGACGAGCTCGGCGACGCCTCGGTCTACGGCACGCTGCGCCGGCTCTACCGGGCCGGGTACCTGTCCACGTACGTCCAGCCCAGCGAGTCGGGGCCGCACCGCAAGTACTACGCGCTGACCGAGCCCGGCAGGAAGTACCTGCACCAGATGCGCGACGCCTGGGAGGACGTCAGCGCCAAGATGCGGGCCTTGTTCGACACCGTGAACGGCACAGCCGAGAAGGGGCAATCATGACCGACACTCCTCAAACGAACACGGACATCATGGACTACCGCCTCGCGGTCGAGCGCCACCTGGCAGACCTGCCCGCGCCCATCCGCGAGGACCTCCTCAACGGCTTGGAAGAGCACCTGGCCGAGGTCTCCGCGGACTTGGAACCCGGCGTGCCGCTGTCGCACCTGCTGGGGAGTCCCGAGGCTTACGCCAGGGAACTGCGCGAGACCGTCGAGGTGCCGAAGGGCGGCGTGGCGGAGCGGTTCCGCCGGGCCGTCCTCGTTCCGGTGACAGACAGGCTGAAGAGCGCGTCCAACCGGTTCGCAAGGGGAGCGGGACTCGGTGATTTCGACGATCTTCGCAAGGCGCTCAAGCCTGCGTGGTGGGTGCTTCGCGGCCTCATCGCCGCGATGCTGACCTGGTATCTCATGTTCGGGACGGGCGCTGCCGTGACCTATCCGGTCATTCGGACCGAATTGTTCATCGCGGCTTCTCTGATCGGGGCCGTGCTGCTGTTCGTCTGGCTGTCGCTGCGGCTCGGCGTGCGGTCGCAGAACTGGAGTCGCAAGTATCGAGTGCTCGTGACGGTCGCCGGGCTCTACCTCCTCTACGGGGGCTGGGCGACCTTCGCTTCGTCGTTCATCGACGATGCCCTGTTCGACACGCCTATCACCATGACACAGTCCACGACCACCGACTTCGATCACGCACAGGACATCTACGCGTACACCGAGGACGGCGAACTCCTGACCGACATCTACCTGTTCGACGAGGATGGGGAACCGCTCATGATCGGCGACCCCTCGTCCTGCGAATACGAAGGGACGAGCCCGTTCGCGGAGGAGACCGATCTGCCCGGCCAGGGCTCGCCGCCCTACGGATACGACTCTCGCTACGGCTACCTGTACCCGCTGTGCATGCCCGACGACGACTCGACCATGCTGCCTGAGCCCGAAGGCGCGGCGACCTCGTCGCCGTCGCCCAGTGGAGAGTCCTCCACGACGCCGGTGGAGACGCCGAGCGGCGAATCGCCCACGATACCGACTCAGGACTGAGATCCTCACGTTTCGGAGGAAATTCCGGTCGGCTACGTCCTTATCGCTTAGCGTGACGGCATGAAACGACTGTCACCAACCTGTGATATTGCCCTCTGTAGACCTTGGTGGTCGAAGTTCTGCCAGCTTGCGGAGTGTCAATGGGCCGAATGGACGAACCAGATGCGCTGTCGTTCGGTCGCCGGGAGCCTTGCGCGCGATAGCGTAGGTATCGGTCAAAACGGTCGAACAATGGTTTCGTCCCCAAACGCGAGTGTGCCGTATTGGCGTGATTACTCGCAGGCAGGACCCTGTTATCGGTGGTCTCTAGCCTTACGCGGGTGCTTCAACCCAAAAAGCTGACCCAGGCGAAGCACGCGGCACACGAGGCGCCCACCCCAGGGTTCCCCAATGTCCTCAGACACCGCGTCTTCGCGTCCATCGCCGCCACCGTCGTCGCCTTCACCTCGGCGACCACGGCCGGTGCGGCGATCACCAACACCGACGACCGGAGCGAATCCGAGCGTCTGGCCTCCGACATCGTCGCCGAGGCCGCCGCGGCCGACCCGCAGTGGCAGGAGGTCCCCGTCATGGAGACCATCCTGCCGGTCAAGAACCAGGGCACCAAGGACGTCGAGAAGTCCGAGGCCGCCGAGATGCCGGAGGAGGAACCGGTCGAGCCGGTCGAAGAGGAAACCTCCGAAGCGTCTTCAGGCCCGTCGGTCGACATCGCCGCCGACTGCTCCGAATACTCCGGCAACAAGGCCGTCGGCTGCACCATGACCCTCGACGCCGGCTGGGGCCTCGACGAGTTCGCCTGCCTGGAGTCCCTGTGGGACCGCGAGTCCGGCTGGAACGAGCAGGCGTACAACGAGGGCTCGGGCGCCTACGGCATCCCCCAGGCCCTGCCCGGCGACAAGATGGCCGCCAACGGCGACGACTGGGAGACCAACCCGGCCACCCAGATCTCCTGGGGCCTGGACTACATCGAGGGCCGCTACGGCAGCCCGTGCGGCGCGTGGTCGCACTCCGAATCCAACGGCTGGTATTAAAGCGCCGCCTCCAGCCGGTTCATCAGGAACAGCAGACTCCCGTCGAGGTGGGCCGCGTCCTGGCTGCCGTCGGCGTCGGTGAACGCCGTCACCGTGTACTGCTCGGTGTAGTCCAGGCGCGTCCCCTCACCGGCGGGCTCCATCTCGACGGTCACGAGCGAGACGTAGCGCGTCAGGCCGTTGATCGCGAACCGGTAGGCGAACACCAGGCGCCGCCGCTCGACGACGTCGAAGATGCGGGAGCTCCATTCGAGCTGCTCGGTGGTCCCCGCGACGTCGCTGACGCCGCTGGCGGTCTCGCCGCCGCCCGGCCTGAAGTCGAGCTCGTGGCCGGTCGAGCCGGGCATGCGGAACCAGCGGTCCCGCGCCTCCAGGTCGGCGAAGGCGGCCCACACGCGCTCCGGCGGCGCCCCGAGTTCCCTCGAGATCGCCGCCGTACCGTGCACTGCCCTATCGATTTCGTCGCCCGCCAGGGCCTGGGGTGAAAGCTCGGTCGCCATCGCCCAACCCTACGTCGGCGGGCGAACTAGCAGCCGACGTCGAACGACGCCGCCGGGCCGGAGGCTATGAAGCCGAACACCTCCTTGCTCGTGCCCGCGTCGACGTGGGCGTTCCATTCCACGTCGGAGGCCGTGACGGTCGAGCCCGACTGCGATATGTCGACGTTCCAGGAACTGGAGAGCTGCTGGCCGCTCGGCCACTGCCACGACAGGTCCCAGCCGTCGACGGCCTGGTCGTCGGCGTGGATCGTCACCGAGCCCTGCCAGCCCGAGCCCCAGTCGTTGACCACCGCGACGCTCGCCTGGCACGAGCCGGACGGCGGGTCGGTCGGGTCGTCGGGGTCCTCGGTCTCGTCGGGCGGATCGGTCGGCTCGGAGCTGCCGCCGCCGATGTCGAGCGAGTAGCTCTCGGTGCTGAACCGGTTCCCTCCGGCGGACGAGGTGATCTCGTAGCCGAACTGGATCTGGTCGATCCGCACGTCCGGCATGCGCCCGGTCTCGTAGAGCCACTGGGCGATGTCGCTGATGCCGACCGTGGTCGAGGTCGTGTTGCCGCTGCGGACGAAGCTGTAGACCTCGTTGGCGCCGTTGTTGCCCCGGTAGTAGTCCCACGTGTGGCCGCCGACGGTCACGGTCGTCTCGTAGCTGCCGAGCGGCCCCACCGGGCCGACCTTCGCCAGCCAGATCATGATCTCGTGCTCGTGACCGTTGCCCCACACGTCGTAGGTGGCGTTGTAGGCGACGCCGCTGCCGCCGCTCGGGGCCTCGAAGGTGACGCTGCTGTCCACTTCGGGCATCTGGCTGACCTGCTCGCCGAGCGTGTAGGAGACGTTCGGGTAGCTCTTGATGCCTCCGGTGTTCGGGTGGTCGGCGTCGACCCACCAGTGCGACTGGTCGACCGCCGAGATCGTCTGGGTTCCGGCCCCGGAGCCCCAGATGTTGTTGTAGAGCGTGTAGTCGCCGAACATGGTGTTGCCCCACTGGTCGCTGGAGGTCCAGGTGGGGGAGGTGTGGTCGGCGTGCGCGGTGTAGGCCGTGGAGGCGGCCGAGACGGCCAGCGCCAGGGCCGCGAAGGCGCCCGTCACCGCGATCTTCCACGGTCGTCTCATGCGTGGTTGCTGTTTCATGTCGTGCCCTTGTGCTCGGGGCGGGAACGCGCGGATGCCGGGAACGACCGCCGCTGCCGCCGGGGAGGCCGACGCCGCCAATTAATATTGACGAACGTCACTACAATCTCAGTGTAGGGTCGGCCGGGCCCGGGCGCAATGCGCCGCCGGTTCCGCGGCGGCTTCGCTAGAGCGGGGCGTCCGAGAGCCGCGCCGCCGACGAGGCCCGCACCGAGCGCAGCAGCAGCCGCGCGTCGCCGAGCCGGCGCTTGAGGCGCCGCTCCAGGCCCGCGATCGGCGTGAGGTTCTGCGGGGCCCGCGCGTCCTTGTGCGCGGCCGACCCCAACGGCGGCAGCGCCGCCGCGGTCGCGTCGGCGAGAGCGATCGCCGCCTCCTCACTCAGCGCGTCGGCCGCCTCGATCCGCGCCACGCCCGCCCAGCCGCGCGACCCGGCCCCCGGCAGTCGCAGGTACCACGAGTAGCGCGGCCACGTCGTCATCAGATAGAACACCGGCGTGCGCTGCCCCGGCCGCAGCCGCTCGACGACGCCGTTCAGCGGCCCCTGCAGATACGACCGGTGGTGGCTCTTGATGTAGCCCACCGCGTTCGGGAGCCTGGTCCGCCCGCGCAGCGTCCCGTCGAGCACGGACAGCTCGGCGTCCGCGGCGACGGCGGCGGCGACCTTCGCCTCCAGCGCCGCCATCGCGACCTGGCTCGCGGCGATCAGCTCCGCCGAGTCGGCCGCGTCGGTCTTGCGGTACGGGTACTGCCCGAAGTCGGTGCCCGGGTCCAGCGGGGCGAACAGGCCGCGCTCGACGGACGACTCGATGACCGCCGAAGCCCCGCCGTCGAGGTCGCACACGACCGCACCGGCCGCCCACGAGACGCACACGCCCGGCCAGCGGCCGGTCTCGTCGCTCAGCTCCACGCGCGCGTCCACGCGCCTGACGCCGTCGACCACCAGCAGCCGCCTCGGGCCCGAACTCGGCGCGTCGACCGGCATCCAGCCCTTGACCGGCATCTCGACCTCGGCGTTGACCGTGGCCGAGTCCGAGCGGGACGGCGACTCGGCGTTGTCCGCGAAGGACGGGTCCCACGCGTCGACGGTGATCTGCACGGCTACTCCATGGTCTTCTCGACGTGTGAACCCTTGGCGTCCTTGAGGATCCGGAACCGCACCGGCACGCGCTCGGCGAGGTCGGCGACGTGCGTGACCAGGCCGACCGTGCGCTCGCTGGAGACCGTCAGCGCCTCCAGCGTGCTGGCCACCGCGTCCAGCGTCTCGGGGTCGAGCGTGCCGAAGCCCTCGTCGAGGATGATCGACTCCAGGCACGCCCCGTCGCGCGAGAGGCTCGCCAGCTGGTCGGACAGCGCGAGCGCCAGCGACAGCGACGCGGCGAACGTCTCGCCGCCCGACAGGCTCCGCGCGGGGCGCGCCATGTCTGCGTCGTGGTGGTCGACCACCCAGAAGTCCTGGTCGCGGTAGATCAGGTCGTACTGGCCGCCGGTGATGCGGCTGAGCATCACCGTCGCCCCGGTCACGAGCTCGTCGAGCGCCTCGCTCAGCAGCCACTCCATGAACCGGCGCGCCTCCAGATGCGTCGCAAGCGCCTTGGCGACCTCCGTCTCGCGGGCGTAGCGGCGCGTCTCGGCGTCGAGCTCGACGCGCTGGCGGCGGGCCTCGGCCAGCCGCTCGGCGGCCGCTCGGGCCGACTCGACGGCCGCGGCGTGCGCGGCCACGTAGTCGCCGCCGGTGCCCGTGCGCGGGACGGCGACGTCGAACTCGGCCATCGCGCCGAGCAGTTCGGCCCGGAGCGTGGCGGCGCGCCCGTCGAGCGAGTCGAGCTCCTCGCGCGCGGCCCCGCGTTCGGCGGTGGCCCGTTCGAGCGCCCCGGCCGCCCAGTCGACGAGCCGCTGCCAGCTCTCGGCCAAGTCAGTGCCCGCCGCGGGCGGCCCGAGGACGGCCACCTGGTCCCGGGCGTGCCCGAACTCGCGCCACGCCCGCTGCTGCTGCTCTTCGGCCCCCGCCTTGCGCTTCTCGGCCTCCCGCAGGGCCCGGCGCGCGGCCTTGAGCGCCGCGGCGGTGCCGCCGAGCAGCTGCCTCGCCTCGGCGGCGGCTTCGCGGCGGCCTTGCAGCACACCGGCCTCGGGCACGTCCTTGAGCTTGTTCTCCAGGCGGCGGCGCTTGACGTCGAGCTCGGTCAGGCGCTCCTCGTAGCTGTCGAGGCGCGCCTGGAGGTTCACGACCGCGGCCTGCGCGTCCTTGTACTCGGCGGTGGCCGTCTGCGACGCCTGCTGGGCCTCCTCCAAGGCCGCCGAGAGGTCGCGCTCGGGGACGGCCTCCACGGGCCGGTCGCACACCGGGCAGTCCTCGCCGCCGACCAGTTCGGCCCGCAGCGTCCCGGCCAGGTCCGCCATGCGGGCCTTGTGGACGGCCGCGTGCTGGATCTCGACCTCCTCGGCGGCGGCCCCTTCGAGCTCCTTGGCCTCGTCGTACTGGTGGCGCAGCTCCTCGGTCAGCTCGCGGCCGGTCTTCAGGCTCGTCTCGGTCTCACCGAGCTCCTCCCACGCCTTGAGCTGGCGTTCGATGAGCGCCAGATCGAGCCCGTCGAGTTCGGCGCGGAGCCGTTCGTCCTCGGCCTCGGTCGCCTCGACCTCGGCGGCCTTCGCCTTGACGCGCTCGGCCGCGTCGGCGACCTGCGCGGCGACGTCGTCGACGCCGCCGGGCCGCTTGATGTACGTCAGGGACGCCAGGTTCGCCTCGGCCTCGCTCGAACGCCTGCGGGCGGCCTCGGCGGCCGTGTCGAGCCCGTCGAGCGCACCGGCCTTGTCCCGCACCGACTCGGTGAGCTTCTCGAGCTTCTCGACCCGCAGCGCCGCCGCCGATATGTCCTCGTCGGACACCTGCGGGACCTTCTGCAGCTGCGCCTCCAGGGTCCGCTGCGCGGTGGCGGCGGCGTCGCGCCTGGCGCCCGCGAGCTGCTGGACGCGCCGGTAAGCGCTGTGCCCCAGGAGGTTCTCAAGAATCTTGCGCCGGTCGGCGGCGGTGGCGTGGAGGAACTCGGCGAACTCGCCCTGTGGCAAGAGCACGCACTTGGTGAACTGGTCGAACGGCAGCCCCACGATTCGCTCGGCGGCGGTGCTCACCGTCGACGGACTCCCGGCGAGCGCCCTGCCGAGGCCCTCGACCAGCTCGGTGTCGTCGGCCGGGTTCACCCCCTCGGGCAGCTGCTCCAGCGCGGCCATCGTGGTCTTGACGTTGCCGTTCTTGTCGCGGCGCAGGATCCTCGTGGCCACGTAGTGGACGCCCGCGGCGGCGAACACCAGCCGCACCCGGCCCTCCACCGCCGACGGCGCGATCGCGTGCTGCGTGGTGTTGTTGCGCCAGCGCGGCGTGCGCCCGTACAGCGCGAAGCACATCGCGTCGAGCACCGTGGACTTCCCGGCGCCGGTCGGCCCGGTGAGCGCGAAGAAGTCGACATCGGTGAAGTCGAGCGTCGAGGCCTCGGTGTAGGAACCGAAGCCGTGCATGTCCAACCGGATCGGCCTCATGACGACTCCTCTGCCGCGACGGTCTGCGTCTCCTCGTACAGCTCGGCGAACAGCTTCGCCACCGCCGGGTCGTCGTGCCCGTTCTCGGCGAGGTAGGCGCCGAACAGCTCGCCGGGACTGCGCCCCGAGCGCCGCTGCCGCGGCGCGGCCGCGTCGGCGCGCATGACCGGGTCGATGTGGATCTGCACGGCACGCGGGAACAGGTCGGCGACCTCGCCGCGCAGCCCCGCCCTGGCCGGCTCGGTGACGAACACCCGCAGCCACGCCCGCTCGTCCACTTCGGCCTTGCCCAGCTCCGCGAGCGTGCCCCGCAGCGTCTTGAGCGGCACCGCCGCGGTCAGCGGCACCTCCCGCACCCGCGCCGGAGTGTCCGCGGTGACGTCGACGATCGTGACGCTCGGCGCGTGGTCCTCCTCGCCGAAGTCCACCGCCAGCGGCCCGCCCGAGTACCGGATCGGGCACGGCCCCTCGATCTTCTGCGCCTTGTGCAGGTGCCCGAGCGCGACGTAGTTCGTCGAGGCCGGGAAGACCGCCGCAGGGACCGCGTAGTCCGCGACAGTGTGGACCTCCCGCTCGCCCCCGCCGACCCTGCCGCCCACGACCGTCAGGTGCCCGCAGAACAGGTCCACCTCGTCGCCGCTGAAGCCCTGCGAGAGCGCCGACACCATGCGCCGCAGGTGATCGGCGTAGGCCGACTCGGTGTCCGCCGTGCTCAGCTCGAACAGCTCGGCCGCCCGGACCGCGTACCGCTGGCTGACGAACGGCAGCGCCGCGAGCCGCCACCGCTCCCCGCTCGCCGTCTCGCCGGTGACGAGATGGTCGGCGGCCTTGCCGATGCGGCCCCGCAGGTGGATCCCGGCCGCGGCGGCCCACGCGCGCAGCGCTTCCAGCGCCGGTCCGTTGTCGTGGTTCCCGGCGATCGCCACCACCTCGGCGCCCGTGCCGCGCAGCGCCGACAGCGTCGCCGTCAAGAGCTTCTGCGCGGCGCTCGAAGGCGAGGCCGTGTCGTACAGGTCCCCGGCCACGATCACCAGGTCCACCTGCTCGGTGCGAGCCGTCTCGACGATCTGGCCGAACACGGCCCGCTGCTCGTCCAGCCGCGCCCGGCCCTTCAGCGTGACGCCGACGTGCCAGTCGGAGGTGTGCAGGATTCGCAAGGCGGGCTCCTAAAACGGGATGTCGTCATCGTCGTCGTCACCGGCGGTGGCGAGATCGAACGGGTCGACCTTCGCCGTCACCGACCGCGCCGACGACGCCGGGGCCGAACCGGCCTCGGCGGGCCTGGTGGCCCACGCCGGGAACGGGAAGTTCACCACCAGCGGCACCGGCAGCTCCGGCTGCCCGACGAACATGGTGCCCGGCTTGGCCATCAAGACCCGCTGCCGCTGCGCCTGCGTGAGGAAGCCGTACTCCGGGCGAGTCGCCTCGGCCGAGTCCAGCCGCCCGACGACGCGCACGGCCGAGTTCGAGGCGATGCGCCGCTCGACCTCGCTGGCGGTCTGCTGCGCTCCGATGAGGATCACCCCGAGCGACCGTCCGCGCTCGGCGATGTCGAGCAGGATGTCCTTGATCGGGCTCGTGCCCTCCCTGGGCGCGTACTTGTTGAGCTCGTCGAGGACCACGAACTGGAGCGGCCGGGCCGTCCCGGCCTTCTCCTTGCGCTCGAACTCGCCGCGCAGCACCACGCCGACGACGAACCGCTGCGCCCGGTCCGGCAGATTGTGCAGGTCCACGACGGTCACCTGCGCCTCGGAGGCGATCACGCCGCCCCGCGGCGGCAGGTCCCCGCGGATGAGCCGCCCGATGTCCCGCCCGGAGGCGATGAGGCGCCGGATGAACGCGTTGACGGTGCCCAGGCCGATCGCCGAACCGGCCCACTCCACGCGCGTGGCGTCGTCCGAGAGCCGCTCGCAGATCATGTCGACCAGGTCCCGGTACGTCGTCAGCAGCTGCCCGTCGAGGGCGACCGAGCCGTTGTCCTTCGGCCTGGCCTCCTTGCGCAGCCGCGCCGCCACCTGGTGCACGACCATCGTGTACTGCTGGCGGTCGTCGTCGGCGTCGGCGAACACGAACGGCAGCAGCCCGCCGGAGCAGAACTCGGCGAGCGTCCAGTAGAACGCGTCGACGCCGGTGGACCGGCACGCCACGTCAGGGACGCCGTTGTTCGTGCCCTCCCGCGGCGGCGCGAGCACCTCCACGGACTTGAACGCGCCCGGCGCCATCCCCAGCCGCCGGTACGTCTCGCGGATCTCGTCGTCGATCCTGGTGTTGTCGTGGTCGAGCAGCAGCAGGTCCTCGCCCTTGACGTTGAAGATCAGCGCCTTCGTGTTCGCGGCCTCGGCGCCGATCGCGCCCGAGTGCAGCAGCGAGTACAGCAGCCACGTCGCGAACGACGTCTTCGTCGCCACGCCCGAGATGCCCGAGATGGACACGTGCGCGCCCCTGGTGCCGTCGAGGAAGTCCGCGTTGAGGAACACCGGCTGGCCGTCCCGCGAGAACCCCAGCGGCACTTGGCGCTCCATGCCGTCGAAGTACAGCGCCCGGTCCCGCTCCTCGCCGGTGGCGCGCTCGACCGCGGCGCCCGGCGTCGGCGGCACGAACACCTCCGGCTCCACTCGCGTCACCGTGACCTCGGCGGCCTCCTGCACCTGCGCGGGCAGGAGCCCTCCGGCGATGTCGAACACGTCGGAGTCGAACTGCGCCCCTTCATGTCGGCTGCGGACCGCGGTGACCACCCCGGAGATGCGGACGGTCCCCACGCCGGGGACCTCCCGCTCGGTGGTGAGCACGTCGTCGAGCTGCGCGTACGCCTCCGGGCCGACGCCGACCCAGAACGAGAGGGGCGTGGCGTCCTCGGTGCCGAGCACCCTGCCCACCGAATCACTCATGCGACTCATCCTCTCAGGTATCGCAAGATGAGGTTGCCTTCGGCTTCGATGACGTGTCGCAGCCGCAGCCGACGGGCCGCCTCGGACGCCCGCCCTTCGGCGGCCCGGATCGGGCCCGCGCCCACCAGCAGCGGCGACACCGTCAAACACAGCTCGTCGACCAGGTCGGCGGCGATCAGCTCGCCGAAGACCCGCGGCCCGCCCTCGCACAGGACCTGCCGCAGCCCCCGCTCGCGCAGGACCCCGAGCGCGGCGCGGTAGTCGATCTCGCCGTGGCCGACCGCGACGACGTCCGCGATCTCCCGCAGCGACTCCATGTGGCCCACGGCGGCGTCGGCCGCGCAGATCACGATCGGTCGGCGCGGCGCCTGCTCGAACAGCCCCGACTCGGGGTCGAGCCGGGCCGACCGCGACGCCACCGCCATCACCGGCTCCTCGGGAAGCCCCCGCTCGGATCGCCAGGCCACCCGTTCGGGGCTCAGCGTCAGCGGTCCGTATCCTTCGGCGAGCACCGTCCCGGACCCGGCCAGCAGCACGTCGCAGCCGGCCCGCAGCACCTTGAAGACCCGCTTGTCGGCCTCTCCGGACAGTGGGCCCGACAGGCCCTCCAAAGTGGCCGCGCCGTCGGCGCTGGTCACGAAGTTCACGCGCAGCCAATCCTCCTCCGGAGGCGCGTACGCGTCGTAGAGTTCGGCCTCGCTCAGCTCATCGAGCCTCAGAAACTGCACATCTGGCACGGCCACAACCTAACCCATGGGCCCGACAAAGCAAGGCACCCGTCGCCCGCGGCCTGTCCCGCGAATCCGGTGAATCGGCCGAGTCGGATATCCGTCAGCGCTGAACGACGTGAACCGCGACCGGCCCATCGCGGCGAATCTACGATTCTCCACGTTGCGCTCAGGAACCACCGCATGCCGCGAACCGAACACAGGAGACAGCGATGATCGGACAGTTCAAGGCCGCAGCGGCCGCCGTCGGCGCCGCCGTGCTCATGGCCACCGGCTTCACCGCCACCGCCGCGTCCGCGAGCACCGCAGGTGTCGGCGAGGCATGGGACGACTGCGCATGGGGCCACGTCTGCCTGTGGGACGACCCGGGGTTCAGCGGGGAGAAGATCATCGACTGGGCTCCGCGCCGTCACGGCGAGGTCCACGACTTCCCGGCGTCGGCGGTCGACCGGGCCAGTTCGATGCGGAACAATTCCAACTTCGTCGTCCGGCTGTACAGCCTCCACCACGGCATGGGATTCCATATCTGCGCTCCTGCCAGGTTCAGCCACGGGGACTTCCGACAGCTCGGATGGGACAACACCGCCAGGAGCATCGGAACGACGCTCCACCCCGTGTGCTGACAGGAGCACGCCGCTCAGGCGCCGAGCACGCGCTCCAGGTACGCGTTCGCGAAGCGCCGCTCGGGGTCCACTTCGTCCCGCACCGCCAGGAAGTCGTCGAAGCGCCCGTAGCGCTCGCCGAGCCGCTTGGCGTCCAGCCAGTGCAGCTTGCCCCAATGGGGACGCCCGTCGACGGCGTTGAAGATCTCCGCGGCCGCCTTGAAGTACTCCTCGTACTCGTGCCGGTGGTACTGGTGCACCGCCACATACGCCGTCTTGCGCCCGTGCGCCGTCGACAGCCACACGTCGTCGGCCGCGGCGAACCGCACCTCCACCGGGAACGAGACGTTGAAGTGCCGCTCGTCCACCAGCGCCTTGAGGTCCCGCAGCACCGCGGGCAGGACCTCGCGCGGCACCGCGTACTCCATCTCCCGGAACTTGACGTTCCTGGGCGAGGTGAACACCTTGTGCGACACGTCGGTGTAGTTGCGGGCGCTCCACACGCGACCGGCCAGCCGGTTCAGGCTCGGCACGGTCTGCGGGAACCGCGCCCCCACCCGGTTGCTCGCCTCGAACAGGGTGTTCTCGGTGAAGCCCTCGTTCCACCAGTACGCCAGGCGCGTCGGGCGCCGCCTCCGCTCCTCCATGGAGTACCGGTTGTTCCGCTTGGTCAGCGTCCGCTCGGTGTGCGGGAACCAGTAGAACTCGAAGTGGTCGTTCTCGGCCACCAGCTCGTCCAGGTCCGCGAGGACCGCGTCCAGGCGCATCGGCGTCTCCACCGCCTGGAGCTGGAACGCCGGGACGCACTGGATCGTCACCTCCGTGACGATCCCGAGCGCGCCGAGGCCGATCTGGGCCGCGGCGAACAGCTCGGGCCGCTCCTCGGCCGAGCAGCGCACCTCGCTGCCGTCGGCCATCACCAGAGCGAGCGCGCTCACCTGCCACGCCATGCCCCGGTACCGGTCGCCGGTGCCGTGCGTGCCGGTCGCGATCGCGCCCGAGACCGTCTGGCGGTCGATGTCGCCCATGTTCTCCAGCGCCAGGCCGTGCGCGTCCAGGACCTGGTTGAGCTGCCATATCCGCATGCCCGCCTCGACGGTGACCAGGTTCGTCCCGGTGTCGACGCGCACCACGCCGTCCATGGCGCTCATGTCCACCATGACCCCGTCGGGCGCGACGATGCCGCTGAAGGAGTGGCCCGCGCCCACCGCCTTGACGCGCAGTCCTTCGGCGGCGGCCTCGCGCACCGCCGTCGCGATCTCGTTCGCGTTGCCGGGCTTCACGGTCCGGACCGGTTCGACGGCTTCGGTGCCGGACCAGTTCCGCCAGAGAGAGGTAGACATCGGGTCTCCGGTTTGTATGCGGTCTACTTAAAGGTAGCTTTCATCTAACCTCACACCCAACAGGAGGGAAGGCGCATGGGTCTGGAGACTGTACCGAACCTCGGCGCGCGGGAGCACGTGTTCGCCGAGCTCGACCGCGCGACGGCGAACCTCCAGCCGCCCTTCGCCGCCGTCGAGCTCGGCGCGTTCGACACCAACGCGGCCATCCTGCGACGCAACGCGATCGGCAAGCCGCTGCGCCTGGTCAGCAAGTCGCTGCGGTGCCGGGCCCTGATGCGCCGGGCCCTCGCGCAGCCCGGCTTCAAGGGCGTCCTGGCCTACACGCTGCCCGAGGCGCTGTGGCTCGCCGAGGAGTTCGACGACGTGGTGGTCGCCTATCCGACAGCGAACGCCGACGCCCTGCGCCACCTGGCGGGCAGCGACGAGCTGGCCCGGCGCGTGACGCTCATGGTCGACTCGGTCGAGCACCTCGACTACCTGCGGCGGGCCGTGGAGCCCAGCCCCGGTCGCCCGCTCCGGCTGTGCCTGGAGCTGGACATGTCGCTCGACCTCTTCGGCGGCCGAGTCCACATCGGCGCGCACCGCTCGCCCGTCCACACCCCCGACCAGGCCCTGGACATGGCCCACGAGATCGACAAGCGCCCCGGCGTGCAACTGGTGGGCCTCATGGGCTACGAGTCGCAGATCGCGGGCGTCCAGGACGGCCCCGGCAGCGCCAGGCTCAAGTACCCGCTGGTGCGGCTCATGCAGCGCGTCTCACGCGCCGAGCTCGCCGAGCGCCGCGCCGCGGCCGTCGCCGCGGTCAGGAGCGCCGCCGACATCGAGTTCGTCAACGGCGGCGGCACCGGCTCGGTGCCCTCGACCGCCGCCGACCCGTCCGTCACCGAGGTCGCCGCCGGATCGGGCCTGTACTCGCCGGCGCTGTTCGACGGCTACCGGTCGATCCGCCCGCTCCCGGCCGCGTTCTTCGCCGTGCCGGTGGTGCGCCGCCCCCGCAAGGGCGTCGTCACCGCCCTCGGCGGCGGCTGGATCGCCTCGGGCGTGCCCGGCTGGGACCGCCTGCCGAAACCGGCGTTTCCGACCGGCCTGTCCTACACCAGGACCGAGGGCGCCGGCGAGGTCCAGACGCCCTTGCGGGGCAAGACCGTCGACGGCCTGCCCATCGGCGCCCGGGTGTGGATGCGCCACGCCAAGGCCGGGGAACTGGCCGAGCGGGTCAACACCCTCCAACTGGTCGCCGAGGGCCGGATCGTCGACGAGGTCCCCACCTACCGCGGCGAGGGCTTCGCATTCGCCTAAATCCCGCGCGACGGCTCAGTCGTCGTGGCCGTGCCCGTTGCCGTTGCCGTGCTCGTCGTTCTCCTCGTTGGTGCACTGGCCCAGCCACTCCTGGATCGGGCTGCAGTCGTCGTGGCCGCCGTTGCCGTGATCGGGCTGTCCGCATCTGGTGTCGGTCGGGTTCTGCGCGCAGTACGGGCTGTCGGCGTCGATCGTGTTGTCTTCGTTGAGGATGTCGTCGACGATCGGCGTGCCCACGTGCTGGGCCTCGGTCCAGCCCTGCTCCTCGTACCCCTTGACGTCGATCGCCGCGTTCATGAACTGGATCCACACCGGGTAGCTCAGCGTCGCGCCGAACACGCCGTCGGTGCCGCCGTCCTTGTTCAGCAGCGGCGCGGACTCGGCGGTCGCGTTGCCGACCCACGCGGCGATGCTCAGCTGCGGGATCGCGCCGACGTACCAGGTGTGGGCGTTGGAGCCGTCCGGGTACTGGTCGGCGGCCTCCCACGTGCCGGTCTTGCCGGTGTACGGCCGGTCGAGCGGCTCGCCCTCGCCGTCGATGACCGAGCCCACCCACTGGAGGTTGCGGGCGATGCTCACGTCGATCGCCTGCTCGGACTCGAGGTCGCGGATCGGCTGGACCTCGTTGCCGTCGCTGTCGTAGACCGCCTCGACGAAGTGCGTCTCGTTGTAGACCCCGTCGGCGGCGATCGTGGCGTACACGGTGGACATGTTCATCACGCTGGTCGGGAACTGCCCGAAGCTGATGTGGTAGTAGAACGGGGCGTTGTCGACGCTCAGGTCCAGCGGCGTGCGCACCGGAGTGCCGTCCTCGTTGTACCCGTCGAGCGAGGCGAAGTAGTCGAGGTTGCCGCTCTCGTCGGTGACGTAGCTGCCGTCCTCGTTCTGGATGACGCCGTGGCGCGAGTAGGTGATCGTGCCGTCGGCCTCCTTGTAGAACTTGTAGGTGACCTGCTCGCCGTCCTCGTTCTGGCTCATCGAGCGGACGCCCATGTCGATCGCGGTCTCCAGGATCGCGGTGGCGCCCCACTTCTCGGCGATCGCGTACATCGGCGTGTTGCGCGAGTCGCGCACCGAGTCGGTCAGGGTCCGGTCGGTGTTCTCGGTGTGCTGCCCGTTCCTGAGCTCGCCGTCGCCGATGCCCTCGAGCGTGTCGAACTCGCGCGGCGAGTCGGAGTTCCACCACGAGTCGATCGAGGCGCCGTTCTTGATCGCCGTGGCGGCGGTGATCATCTTGAACGTCGACGACGGCGGGTGCGGGCTCTCGATCCCGGCCTTGTCGACGCCGAGGCCGTTCTCCCCGCCGTAGTAGCCGAGCACGCGGCCCGTGCCGGGCTCGACGGCGACCACGGAGCTGGCCATGGACGCGTTGTAGTCCTCGTAGAGCGCGGCGTTCTCGTTGCTGTCCTCGAACTCGAAGTAGCCGTCCTCGTTCACGTACTCGTCCGCCGCGGCGGGGTTCTCGACGACGTTGCCGTCCGCGTCGAGGTACTGCCCCTCCTCGTTGGTCACGCGCTTGAGCTCGCCGCGACTGGCGGCGTCCTCCGCCGCCTTCTGGATCTCCGGGTCGATGGTCAGCGCCACCGTGTAGCCGCCGGTGCCCTCGTCGTGGCCGTAGAACTCGTTCTGGTCCAGGCCGTAGCGGCTCTCCAGCTCCGCCCAGACGTAGCCGTCGGTCGGGTTGGTGATGAAGCCCGTCGGCGTGTCGTGGCCCCACGAGCCGGGGTTCTCGACCTGCTTCCTGGTCTCGGGCATGCCCGCGTCGAGCTGCTCCTGGACGAGCTGCTGCTCCTCCTCGGTGAGGTCCTCGATGGTGAGCAGGGACTCCATGCCGTGCGTCCAGCGGTCCAGCGGGCCGGTGTCGCCCTCCTCGACCGTGCGCGGGTCGAAGGAGCCGTCACCGGCCTTGACCTGCATGACCAGCATCATCGCCTCACCCCAGGTCAGGTCCTCGAGCTTCTTGCCGAACCAGACCTCGGAAGCGGCGGCGATGCCGTAGGCGCCGCGGTTGTAGAAGTTGAGGTTCAGGTAGTGCAGGAGGATGTCCTCCTTGGAGTACTCCTGCTCCAGCTTCATGGCCATGATGGCCTCGCGGGCCTTGCGGCCGTACGAGATGTCGTCGCGGATGTTGGCGACCATGCCCGCGTACTGCTGGCTGATGGTCGAGGCGCCCTGGGTGTCGCCGCCGGTGACGTTGTTCACCAGTGCCCGCAGCGTGCCCTTGTAGTCGACGCCGTCGTGCTCGAAGTAGTTCTTGTCCTCCAGCGCCAGCAGCGACCAGATGACGCTCCTGGGCAGGTCGTCGTAGTCGTCGACGAGCTTGCGCGTGAACTCGCCGTAACCGGCGATGGCGGTCTCGCCGTCGGCGTAGGTGAAGGTCGTGGACTCGCCGAAGGCGAGCTCCTCGGGCAGCGGGACGCTCTGGAAGAACGCGGCGCCCACGACGGTGCCCGAGCCGAGCATCATGAGCGCGACCAGGATGAGCGCGGCATAGACGCGGCGGCGGCGCCTCGACATGCGCTTCTTCTTCTTGGGCGGCTTGTCGGGAGTGCGCGAGCGCACCGCCGAGACGACCGAGGCCCGCCCCATGTTCCCGCCGCCGCTCGGCGGCTCGACGCTCGCCGAACCGACGGAGGGCCGGGCCGGGGGGTACTGGTCGCGGCGTTCATAGTCGCTCATGCTCAACCATCCACGTGTTCGATGTGCCGGTCAGTGGCCCCGCGAGCCGTTGATCGGCCTTGCCGCGGGCGCACCGGGAGGGGAGGTGCTGGTGCACCTCGCCGGCGCCCCGGCGCTGCGGTCGCCGGGGAGGCTTGGATGATAGCGAACCCGTTCCCGGCTTGCGATACATCCTCAGTTTGGCAGGCGGCACTCGCGACTCCAAAGCCACCATGGGCATCAGTGGCGCCAATGTGGTCGGCATCCTATGCCCTGCCCACGTCAGCCCTGGTCAGACACCCCGCGGGCGGCCTGCCGGCCCGAGAAGAGGCACCCGCCGAGGAAGGTGCCCTCCAGGGACCGGTAGCCGTGCATGCCCCCGCCGCCGAACCCCGCGGCCTCCCCGGCCGCGTAGAGCCCCGCCAGGGGTTTTCCGTCCACACGCAGCACCCGGCCGTCCAGATCGGTCTGGAGGCCGCCCAGCGTCTTGCGCGTGAGGATATTGAGCCGCACCCCGATGAGCGGCCCCGCCTTCGGATCGAGCAGCCGGTGCGGCGAGGCCACCCGGATGAGCCGGTCCCCGCGGTAGTTCCGCGCCCCTCTCAAGGCCGTGACCTGCAGATCCTTGGTGAACTTGTTCGCCATCTCGGCATCGCGCCCGACCACGGCCTCCCGCACGGTGTCGAACTCCAGCAGCGGCTCGTCTGTGATCGAATTCATGCCCTCGACCAGCTTCTCGAGTGAGTCGGCCACCGTGAAGTCGGCCCCGCGCTCCTTGAACGCCTCCACCGGCCCCGGCGCTCCCGGCAGCACCCTCTTGAGCAGCAGCTTGACGTCCTTCCCGGTCAAGTCCGGGTTCTGCTCGGACCCCGAGAGCGCGAACTCCTTCTCCAGGATCTTCTGCGTCAGGACGAACCACGTGTAGTCGTGCCCGGTGGTCATGATGTGCTCGAGCGTGCCCAAGGTGTCGAAACCGGGGAACAGCGGCGAGGGCAGCCGCCGCCCGGTCGCGTCCAGCCACAGCGACGAGGGCCCCGGTAGGATCCGGATCCCGTGGCGCGGCCAGACGGGATCCCAGTTGGCGATGCCCTCGGTGTAGTGCCACATGCGGTCGCGGTTGATCAGGCTCGCGCCCGCGTCCTCGGCGATCCCGAGCATGCGCCCGTCGACGTGGGCCGGGACCCCGGCGATCATCCGCTCCGGCGGCGTCCCGAGCCTCGCGGGCCAGTTCCGCCGGACCAAGTCGAAGTTCCCGCCGATGCCTCCCGACGTGACGATCACGGCCTCCGCCGAGAACGAGAACTCACCGGTGGCCTCCCGGCTCGTGGACACCCCGCGAGGCGCCTCGTCATCGGCCAGCACCGACCCGCTCACCCCGGTGACGGCCCCGTCCGCGGTCTCCAGCCGGTCCACGCGGTGCCGGAACGCGAACCGGACCGACCCCGCGTCGACGGCCTCGCGCACCAGGCGCGCGAACGGCTCGACCAGACCCGGCCCGGTGCCCCACGTGATGTGGAACCGCGGCACCGAGTTCCCGTGCCCCTCGGCGGTGTAGCCCCCGCGCTCGGCCCACCCCACGACGGGGAAGAACCGCACGCCCAGCCCGTGCAGCCAGGCCCGCTTCTCACCCGAGGCGAAGTCGACGTACGCCTCGGCCCACTTGCGGGGCCACGCGTCCTCGGCACGGTCGAACCCGGCGCTCCCCAGCCAGTCGCGCCAGGCGAGGTCGCGCGAATCGCGGATCCCCATGCGCCGCTGCTCGGGCGAATCGACCAGGAACAGCCCCCCGAACGACCAGAACGCCTGCCCGCCCAGCGACTGCGGCCCCTCCTGGTCGACGAGCACGACGGACTTCCCCAACCGGACCGACTCGGCAGTGGCGACCAGCCCCGCGAGCCCGGCCCCAACCACGATGACGTCACTGTCCATGGCCCGAGCACCTTTCGAAAACGGCGACGCCTACCGGCGCGTAGGGGAGATATACCAGGGCACTGAGCGGCCCGTCAACCGACCGCACCCAGGTGGGCACGGACCACCGTGAATCGGTGCACACCGCCGAATCCGCTTCCGGAGGGGCCCGCGCCTGCCCGGTTCGGTACGAGATCGGTCCCGCGTTCCGATACGGCATGCTCCTACATGGACCGGTACCGTGAAGTCATGAGCGGAGATGCCCTTGCGCCGGGCGACATTCGAACGCGGCAGCAGCTGAAGCGGCTTTTCGGCGGCGGGGTGATGAGCGGCATCGAACCCTCCGCGACGACGCCGAACGTGCTGCTCTACTCGGACCCCTCCAAAGGCGAGCAGTACGGCTACTACGACTATCTCAACGAGGAGGACGAGTACGGGCCGTTCGCCCTGTACACGGGCGAGGGCAAGGTGGGGCCGCACAAGATGACCAAAGGCAACAAGGCGATCCTCCATCACCTGGATGACGAGCGGGCACTGCGCCTGTTCATCGCGGTGGGCAAGGTGGAGGGCTCGGGCACGAAACTCCACCAGTACCTCGGTGAGTATCAAATCGACGCGTTCCAGCCGTACGAACTACGGAAGACCCGGGACCAGAACGGGGACGAGCGGGACGCGTTCGTATTCCGGCTGCGGCCGGTGGGCCTTTTCGCTCCGCCCCCGATCGACTACATGCCGACGACGATCGAGACCACGCTCACCGAGATGCACTCCGCACCGCCCCTCGAACCCGTCGCCGAGACTTCGAGTCGGCTGCTCGATCCCGAACGGCACTCGGGCGTACCGGTATCCCGCAAGGCATCTGCGGCGATCTCCGTGCGCCGCCGCGAAGCCGAACTGGTGCAGCGCTTCCGCGCCTTCCTGGAACGTCACCGGCATGAGGTCAAGCGATACGGCATCAGCATCGCCGGACTTCGCTCGCTGTTCCCCACCGACGTCTTCGACCGGACTGACGGTGTCCTATACGAGGCCAAGGGCACCGCGAGCCGGAATGCGATCCGCCTTGCGATCGGTCAGCTCTTCGACTACCGGCGTCACATCCGCCCCGAACCGGCCCGGCTCGCGATCCTCCTTCCCGAAGCCCCGGAGAAAGACCTCCAAGAGCTCATCGAGTCGGTTGGCATCTCGCTCGTGTACGAGGACGGTGACGAGTTCATCGGTTGGCCGGTGGCTTAAAGCCATGCGGCAGGCGTGCCTTGTCGGCATGCGGCAACGGCATCGGCCGAGTAGTAGCATTACCGGCTTCCCCATCCCCTCTCGTAGGAGCAGTATGTCCACTCTGCACCTCCCTGACTGCCTCAACGCCCGTGATCTCGGCGGACTGCCGCTCGGCGATGCAGTCGCGGTTCGCGCCGGTGCGCTGCTGCGGTCCGACAACCACGACCGGCTCACTCCGGCCGGCATCGACGCGGTCCGGAAGCTGGGAGTCACCCGTATCCTGGACCTGCGGTACGACTGGGAGGCGCGCGAGTTCGCCAGCCCGTTCGCCGACGATCCGATCTATCGCAACGTGCCCCTCATCAGGGAAAGCCCGACCTACGATCCGACCGCGCCGGAAGACTATCGCCCCGAGCTCGATGAATCCCCCGATCTGATCGCCGCCGCGTTCACCGCTCTCGCCGAGGCGCCCGCGGGCCCGGTGCTGGTCCACTGCCACGCGGGCCGCGACCGAACCGGCGTGCTCACGGCGTTCGCCCTGGCGGTGGCCGGTGCGAGTGTGGAAGCCATCGCCGCGGAGTACGCGCTCACCGAAGGCGCCGATCCGGCCACCATGCTCGCGGTGCTCGATCACCTCGACCGGCACTGGGAGGGCGCCACCGGTTATCTGATGAAGGCGGGAGTGCAGGAACACCACCTGCGAGCGGTGGCGGACCGTCTGACAGAGCGTCGCTCCGAGCAAGCCTGAACCGCAGGAATCGTCGTCGACCGCCTGAAGACTTCAACCGTTCGGGAGTCGGCGAGCGGCTTGGCGCAGGAGGTCGGCCAGGCGGTCGCAGGTGGCGTCTATTTCGTCGGTTCGGTTGTCGTTGCTGGGCTTGCCGGTGGTGATCATGTTGGTCGCGATCCTGGTGAGTATCAGGACGTTGAGGGCCGTCTCGCGGAGAAGGCGGTCGAGCGGGATGCGATGGCGCGCACCTGCGACGGCGATGACGGCATCGGCGAGTCGATCGAGTTCATCGAGTGCGGAACTGCTCATTCGTTTCCTTTCGAGAGACTGCCATTGAGTGTGCAGGGGACTACCGACAGTTTTTGATGTGAGACTGTCGCATGAGGGAGGACGCTGCGGCGTTGCCGGTGGCGCTAGCCTTGCGCGGTGAGCCCCTATCTGACCACTGAACGGATGCGGCTGCGCCACTTGCGAGAGGCCGATCTGGACCGGTTGGTCGAACTCAATGCGGACCCGGGAGTGATGCGGTTCCTCGACCGGCGGCCGCCCGCTCGTGAAGCGGTGGCGGCGGAGATCGCCGAGCTGGTGGCGATGGGCGAGCGCCATCTCGGTTACGGCCGCTTTGCCGCCGAGGACCACCGCGGCGCCTTCCTGGGCTGGTTCGGCCTGATCGTGACCGCCGAGGGACCCGCCGCACCGTCGCTGGGGTACCGGCTGTGCCGGGCCCATTGGGGGAAGGGGCTGGCGACCGAGGGTGGAAGGGCGCTGGTCGACCGCGCCTTCACCGATCTTGGCGCAGAGCGGGTGACCGCCGAGACCATGTCCGTCAACACCGCTTCCCGGCGGGTGATGGAGAAGTGCGGCCTGCGCTATGTGCGCACCTTCCACCAGCATTTCGACGACCCGCTACCGGGCACCGAACACGGCGAAGTCCGATACGAGATCACCCGCCAGGCATGGCATCGAGCCCGAACGGACCTCGGACGACGGACCACCGCCTAGACGGGAACAGCGGGCGGAGGGCAGTGGGCAGAGTGCAGTGAGTGGAGCCCAGTGAGGCGCGGTGCAGAACGGTGCCGAGGAGCGCTCAGCGTGCCACAGGCGGGCCTTGGCGCTTCCTTTTAGCAGCCCAATCGGCGTTCGGGCTGTTAAGCGCGGCGGTGGCCCGCGAGATCGGACGCCGAGAGCAGATCTTGAAGCCGGGCGGTTTTGGGATGGTTTTTGGTTGCGCTTCAAGCGAATCAGAGATGGGAATCGGAGTGCTCCCACAGTTAATCGAGCAGGAGCCGCTGATTTCTCGTTGGTCAGTTGGATAGGATGCGGCTTCAGGCGCCTCCCACCGGACGGATGCCTGGTGAACTCATGCGTGCCCGACCTATGGCGGACAGCTTGCGTGCCGATTGGGTTTCACCACGAGCTGACGCGGTGCCTTCCGTGGTGCCACCGGTTCTTGTACCGGCGCAGGTGCCAGGTGATGTCACCGAGGCCATCAACCGCGTTCGGGCTCACGTCTGAGGGATCGTGTCGGGCCCGTGCCGCGAGCGCACCGGCGAGTTGGATCGCCTCGGCACTCAGGCGACCAAATCTGCGGGCCGCGTGGCCCAAACACAGAGCGGAAACGCCGAGGAATGCCGCGCCGGCAGAGGTGCTGCTCCCCATCTTCAGGCAACAATGTTCAATGAAAACGCGATCGACGTCCGCGAGTGCGACTCCGACGAGAGCATCGATCGCCGCCTGCTCATATCGGCGGTCGGCGAGAGCGCGGTCGATCACCTCGGCGACCGTATCGTGAGAGCGCGACGGCGGGTTCTGAAACCTGCGATGAACATGATTCATGCGGCAGACGATATACACAACAGCCGTGAGTTTGCCGGAACGGGCGCGGCTTTTCCTTCAAGTGGGACTGCGTCCTGTGGCAATCGGGTCGAGGCAGGTCACCCAAGATTCGGTTGTCGTGCCTCAGACTCAGGACGACGGTTTGGCGTAGTGGTTGTCGAAGCTTGCTGCGACAGACTCCGATGGTCACCGCAGGTCTCTCGGGGCCGCTCACACCGGTTGCCGGGATAGTCCCATTTTAGCGGCGATGGCGAAAGCTGGCCGCGGCCATTGGAATGGCCGATCAGGTCGGGCTCAGAGTCGGTTTGGATTGGGCTTCAGGCGGCGGCGACCGCGAGGCGAGAGGGCGGCGGGGGTGGCCTTGTGTCTTCGGGGTGGTCGTCGGCCCGGCTTCAGGCGAGGCGGCGATGGGAGGTAGGGAGGGCTCGGGGTGGCCGGTCCGGGCGCGGACCGCTCTGGTTGAGGTTCAGGCGGGCGGCGATGAAGGGTTGGGAGGGAGCCGGGGCTCGTTGTCGGCGCGGAGGCGGCCGGTGGGCTGATCCGGTGTGGAGGCGGTGTCGAGCCGGTGAGGATGGCTGGTGGGAAGTGGTGAGGGGTCTTGCCTGGTGGGGATGGCCGTCTGGGGTGGTGTGTGGGGGTGTGGACATGCTGAGGGGCTCAGTCCCTCGCGGGTCCTGAGCTTGGCGGCTGTATTGGCCTCCTTCCCCTCAGCGGCGGCCCGCTGAGGGCAGGGTAAGAACGGTATGGGGTCCAATTCGGAGTACCGCTCGCCCATGATGTCCGGCGGCGGTGCCGTCTTCGGGGCGGCGGGCTGGGTCTGGCTCTCTTGGTCTTCGGTGTCCGGTTGAGCCTTGTTCACCTTGTTGGTGATGGTGTCCCCGGTGGCCTGGGTGCTGGCTGCTGTCGCCTTGGCTTTGATGGGTGCTTGGTCGATGGCCCAGCGGGTGTAGTCGTTGAGCAGGTCCCGCAGCTCCGGTGCCCATTCCTCGGGCTCCAGGCCGGTGGGGAAGGTGTCGAACAGGTCGCGTCCGATCAATGCCTTGGGGACCAGTCCGGCCTCGGCGCAGGCGGGGCAGCGACGGCACGGGGTCTGGTCGGTGCATCCGGTGCGGCGGATGAGGGCCTGTCCGGGGCCGGTCTTGGCGATGGTCCAACGGCCCGTGTGGATCCGTCCATGATGGAACCGGCAGAGGAGGATGAGGTTGTCCGCATCGGTGGGGCCGCCCTCGTGCCAGGCGACCACGTGATGGGCTTCGCACCAGGAGACCGGGCGGGTGCACCCGTTCCAGGCGCATCCTCCCGGCTGCTCGAGCTCCAGCTTGCGGCGCAGGGGCACGTTCGGGAGTCGGATCTCCTTGCCCAGCTCCACCACTTCACTGGTCCGGTAGTCATAGATCACCGGGATGATGGTGGCTTCGCAGGCGAGGAGGCGGAGCTTCTCGACCGGTGCGGGGCGGCCGTCGATGGTGCCGACCCGGCCGGTGTCCTTGCCCTGGAGGGTCTCGACATCGCAGACCACGTTCAGGGTGGCGGTGTGGCCGTGGCGGGCCGGGGCGTTCGGGTCGGTGCCTGCCGCCGCCACCATCTGATGCAGGGCCTCGGCGTTGCGGTTGGCCTGGGAGGGCAGGACCCCATCGGTGTCGGTCTCGTCCTGACGGGGCGGCGGGGCGGCGGTCTTGAAGTAGTTGTCCAGCAGGCGTCCGGTGTCGTCGTCGAGGACGCCGGCGAGGGACCACAGGCCGTCGCCGCATTCGGTGACCTCGACCCAGGCGAGGGACTGCTGGGACATGCCGGCCTCGACGGCGGTCTGCTCCAGGAGGGCGGCGAAGCGGTCGATCTCGGG
>NZ_AXWO01000017.1 GCF_000482705.1 Glycomyces arizonensis DSM 44726
GTGTCAATGGCAGCACTTCGTGCTGGTGCGACACCTTGCCAAGGTGTAGGTCGCCGGTTCGATCCCGGTCGTCCGCTCCAGTGAATGGAAAGGCCCGGCGTGATCGCCGGGCCTTTCTTCTGCCTTCACTCAGTCTTCGGTACCCAGCGGGCGCCCAGCTCATCGTCGCTCGCGGGCGAGCCCGGCAGCGGCCCGGCCCCTGGCGCTCGCAGCGCTTCCAGGTACAGCTCCAGCATGCGCAGCCGCAGCTCGCGCGTCCGCTCGGCGTCCCCGAGGCTGATTGATGAGATCGACTCGGTGATCATCGCCAGGTCCCCGTTCTCCACGTCGCCGCGCAGCACGCCCGCGTCCTTGACCCGCGCCAGCAGCGCCCGGTTGAACTCGTCGGCCGCTGTCGCCGCCGCGAACATGTCCGGCGTCGGCGTGAACGTCCCCGCCAGCCGCACCGTGATCGACGGCGTGTCGGCCACCACGACCTTCCGCAGGAACTCGCGGAACGCCTCCCACGGATCGCCCTCGGCGTCCACCGCCTCGCGGACCAGTTCGGTGTACCGCGCCAGCCCGTCGCCGCAGAGCTTGCGCAGCAGGTCCTCCTTGCTCGGATAGCGCCGGTACAGGGCGCTGATGCCCACCCCCGCCCGCTTGGCGACGTCGGCGATCGGCGCCTCGGGGTCGGCGACGAAGACCTCCTTCGCGGCTTCGAGGATGAGCTTGTCGTTGCGGGCGGCCTGCGCCTTGCGCCCGCTCAGCGGCTTGTCGATCATGAGGACATCCTAACTGGAACAGAGTATTTTGTTCTGAATGAGGGAAGCCGAAAGCCGCGAACCCCCGAAGGGGCCCGCGGCGAATCGGACGCGGTCTAATGCTCGTCGCGCGCCTTCTTCGGCAGCCCGAAGGCCACCGCGAAGGCCACGACGGTCAGCGCGATCGTGATGCCGGTGATCGTCTGCGCGGCCGACATGGCCTCCGCCTCGCCGCCGCCGATCGCGAACCGGCTGAAGAAGACCGTCCCCAGGCCCGCGACGCCGAGGGCCGCCGCGCCCTGCTGGAACGATTCGAGCAGGCCCGAGGCCGAGCCGATCTCGTGGTCCTCCAGGTCGCCGACGATGATGCCGAACAGCGGCACGAAGATCATGCCCATGCCGATCCCGTACACCAGCAGCGCCGGGGACAGCGCCCACGGGCTCGGTGCCGAGCCGCCGAACTGGAGGAACAGCACCGCGAGGCCGATCGCCATCCCCGCCAGCCCGACGTGCAGGATCTTCCGGCCGAGCTTCGGCGCGAGGCCCGCGCCGGCGCCCGAGCCGATGAACGCGCCGACCGCCCAGGCGGCCATCGACAGGCTGGCCTTCAGCGGACTGAAGCCCAGGCCGAGCTGGAGGAACAGGCCCACGGCCAGGGAGAAGCCGGTCACGGCCCCGAAGAAGACGACCACGAACGCGATCCCCGAGGTGTAGGAGCGTTTGGTGAAGACGCTCAGCTCGATGAGCGCGGCCTTGCCCGAGCGCGAGCGTCTGATCTGGCCGAGGGCGAACAGGCCCAGGACCGGGACGGAGGCCACCAGCATCGCCACCGTCCACGCGGGCCAGCCGAGTTCGCGGCCCTCGACGAGCGGCACCAGCAGCAGGCACATCCCGGCGGCGGCCACCAGAGCGCCGCCCAGGTCGAGCCGCAGTCCCTTGACGCTCGGGGCTCCGGCGGGCAGCACCTTGGCGCCCAGGACGAGGGCGGCCAGGCCGAGCGGCAGGTTCATCAGGAAGATCGAGCGCCAGCCGGTGCCCAGCAGGTCGGCGTCGATGAGCAGCCCGGCAGCGACGGGGCCGCCGATCGTGGCGAGCCCGATGAGCGGGCCGAAGACGGCGTAGGCCTTGCCGAGCTCGCGCCCGAACATGTCGCGGATGAGCCCGAAGCACTGCGGCACCATGATCGCCGCGAACGCGCCTTGGACGACCCGGGAGGCGAGGAGCACCTCGATCGACCCGGCCGCCCCGCAGGCGAGCGAGGCCGCGAGGAATCCGATCAGGCCGGTCATGAGGACCCGCTTGCGGCCGAACATGTCGCCGAGGCGGCCGCCGGTGAGCAGCCCGACCGCGAGCGCGAGGGTGTATCCGGCGGCGAGCCACTGGATGGTGGCGGCGGTGCCGCCGAGCTCGGTCCGGATCGCGGGGGCCGCGACGTTGACGATCGAGGCGTCGAGGAGGTTGAGCAGGGTCGCGGCGAGGACGGCGACCAGGCCCCACCAGCGGTGGGGGAAGCGGGTCTCGGTTTTCGGAGCGGTCGGTTTCGCGACGGGAGCGGCTTCTGCGGTGACGGACACGGGTGCCTCCGGTGTCTGGTCTGAATCTATCGGAACGGAACGTTTGATTCCACTATATCAGACCGGAACGATCCGTTCCAATAGAAGGGTAGAAATAACTCGCCGGAGATCGAACACCGAGTTCAGGGCGGTGCGGAGGCCGCCCGACGCTCAGCTCTGGTTCCCGGCCCCCAGGTAGCCGAAGACGATGATCACCGCGACCGCGGCGACCACCAGCCACAGCGTGGCGCGGCGGAACTTGTGGCGCGCCCCGGGGGAGAACCACATGACGGCCGCGACGATGAGCAGGACTCCTACCGCCACACCGGGAGCGGCACTCAGATCTTCGTTCATACAGCAGACCAATCACGTAAGAGGGGCAACCGTCTGTTGATATCGTGCCAGACGGGCCGGTTTCGCATGAGAGGTGACACAGCCCCCCACCCGCTGTGACGACACCCGGCGGCCATGGCGCTACTCTTCGGCCGCAAGCACCGGTCCGTGACAGGTTGTGCCAACGGACGGCTCGCAAGCTTCGCCATGGTCGGGAGGACCAATGACCGAATTCATCGAAGTTCCCCGAGGCCTTGACCGCGTCATCGTCGCCGACACCGAGATCGGCGACGTCCGAGGCGAAGAGGGCTTCTACCACTACCGCCAGTACAACGCCGTCGAGCTCGCCGAGCGGTGCTCCTTCGAGCAGGTCTGGCACCTCATGATCCACGGCGAGCTCCCCACCGACGAGCAGCTCGCCGACTTCAAGAGCACGGTGGCTCCGTACCGCAAGCTCACGCCGCAGGTCGCCGAGCTGCTGCCGCGCCTTGAGGGCGCCTCGCCGCTCGACGGGCTCCGCACCGCCCTCTCGGCCGCCTGCGCCGCCCGGCCCATGCGCCCGCTGCTCGACATCGACGACGAGACCCGCCGCGACGACGCCCTCTACGCCTGCGCCGTCGCCCCCACCATCCTCACGGCAATGTGGAGGATCAGCCAGGGGGACGAGCCGCTCCAGCCGCGCGAGGACCTCGCCTACGCCGCCAACTACCTCTACATGATGACCGGCGAGGTGCCCTCGGAGGAGCACGCCCGCGCCATCGAGCACTACCTCATCCTCACCATCGACCACGGCTTCAACGCCTCCACCTTCACCAGCCGCGTCATCGCCTCCACCGGGGCCGATCTCGGTGCGGCCCTGGTGGGTGCGGTCGGCGCGCTCTCCGGCCCGCTCCACGGCGGCGCCCCCTCGCGCGCCCTCGACGCGCTCGACGCCATCGGCTCGGTCGACAACATCGACAACTGGATCCGCACCGAACTCGAGGCCGGGCGCCGCATCATGGGCTTCGGCCACGCCGTCTACAAGACCGACGACCCGCGCTCGGTCCACCTGCGCGACGTCGCCACCGGGCTCGACGGCGACATCGTCGAATTCGCCAAGACCGTCGAACGCCGCGTCATCGAGATCCTCGCCGAGGTCAAGCCCGGCCGCAGCCTCTACACCAACGTGGAGTTCTACGCGGGCGTCGTCATGGAGCTCGCCGGGGTCCCCCGGGAGATGTTCACGCCCACCTTCACCACCAGTCGCGTCGTCGGCTGGAGCGCCAACATCCTTGAGCAGGCACATGATTCGAAGATCATCCGGCCCCGCGCCCGCTACGTCGGGCCTCCGCCGCCGCAGCCCGTTCCGGTCTCCCACCCGTAACCGCGGGGTTGCACGCAACGTCACAGGTGAGCCGCCGCGCAGATCGGCTGCGCGGCGCTCCGCGGATGGATAGCGTTGAAATCGTGGCTCAAAGTCTCTACCTCGCAAGCCTGGACACCAACAGCGGCAAGTCCGGTGTCGCGTTCGGCGTCATGGACCTGCTCACCAAGCGGGCGGGCTCGGTGGCCGTCTTCCGGCCGATCGTCCGCGACGAGCACGCCCGCCGGCCCGCCGATGGCCTGGAGGCCGAACCGTCCGGCGGCGACCCCGTCATCACCCTGCTGCGCGGCCACTACCGGCTCTCCCAGACCTACGAGAGCGCCGTCGGCGCCACCTATTCCGACGTCCGCGCGGACGCCGAGGCGGCGCTGTCGCTCATCGTCGAGCGCTACCACGCGCTGGCCGACGACCACGACGTGGTGCTGGTGGTCGGCAGCGACTACTCCGATGTGGGCGCCTCGGTCGAGTTCGCCTTCAACACGCGCGTCGCGGTCAACCTCGCCGCCCCCATGGTCCTCATCATCACCGGCTACCGGCAGCGCCCGGCCGACATCGACGCCGCGCTGCGCTTCGGCGTCGCCGAGGCCGAGGCCGAGCACGCCACTGTCCTGGGCACCATCGTCAACCGCGTCGACCCCAAGGACGTCGAGGAGGTCCGCGCCGCCCATCCCGGCACCGGCGTCATCGCCGAGGACCCCGCCCTGGGCGCCCCCACCGTCGCCGAGCTCATCGAGGCCGCCGACGCGACGCTCCTGTCCGGCGACACCGACGTGCTCACCAGGACCGTGGGCGACGTGGTCGTCGCCGCCATGACCCTGCCGAACCTTTTGCTGCGACTGGCCGACGACAAGGCCGTCATCCTCCCCGGCGACCGCTCCGACGTCCTGCTCGGCCTGCTCGCCGCTCACCAGGCCGAGGGCACGCCGAGCCTGTCGGCCATCTTCCTCACCGGCGGCATCCACCCCGCCCCGCAGATCTTCGACATCGTCGCCGGGCTCGACTCGCGCCTGCCGATCGCCCTGGTCCAGCACGACACCTTCGACATGGCCAACCTCGCCGGGGGCGTCATCGGCTCGCTCGCCTCCGGCGGCGAGCGCAAGGCCGCGCTGGCCCTGGAGGCCTTCGCCGCGGGCGTCGACGGCGACGACCTGCTCGACCGGCTGCGCCTGTCGAAGCCGACCGTGGTCACCCCGATCATGTTCGAGCACTCCATGCTCGGGCGCGCCAAGGGCCTCGACAAGCACATCGTGCTCCCCGAGGGCGCCGAGCCGCGCATCCTCAAGGCCGCCGAGATCCTCATGCGGCGCGGCGTCGCCCGACTCACGCTGCTCGGCGAGGAGTCCGAGGTCCGCTCGCAGGCGGCGCAGCTCGGCGTCGACGTCAGCGCCGCGGCGGTGCTCAACCCCGGCGACCACGAGATCCGCGAGCGCTTCGCGGAGGAGTACGCCAGGATCCGCGCCCACAAGGGCGTCACCGCCGAGGCCGCCTACGACACCGTCGCCGATGTGTCCTATTTCGGCACCATGATGGTCCACACCGGCATGGCCGACGGCATGGTCTCCGGCGCCGTCCACACCACCGCCCACACCATCCGGCCCTCCTTCGAGATCATCAGGACCAAGCCGGGCGTCGCCGTCGTCTCCTCGGTGTTCTTCATGTGCCTGGAGGACCGCGTCCTGGTCTACGGCGACTGCGCGGTCAACCCCGACCCCGACGCCGAGCAGCTCGCCGCCATCGCGCTGTCCTCGGCCGACACCGCCGCCGAGTTCGGCGTGGAGCCGCGCGTGGCGATGCTGTCCTACTCCACCGGCAGCTCCGGCAGCGGCGAGGCGGTCGAGAAGGTCCGCGAGGCCACCGAGCTCGTCCGGTCCCGCAGGCCCGGCCTGCCGATCGACGGACCGATCCAGTACGACGCGGCCGCCGACGCGGGCGTCGCGGGCACCAAGGCCCCCGACTCGGAGGTGGCGGGCAAGGCCACGGTCTTCATCGTCCCCGACCTCAACACCGGCAACAACCTGTACAAGGCCGTGCAGCGCTCGGCCGGGGCGATCGCCGTCGGCCCGGTCCTCCAGGGGCTGCGCAAGCCCGTCAACGACCTCTCCCGGGGCGCCACCGTCCCCGATATCGTCAACACCGTCGCGCTGACCGCCATCCAGGCGGACAGCGGGGCCGAGGCACCCCGAGTGGAAGGACACCAATGAGCGCACCGGTCCTGGTGATCAACTCCGGTTCGTCGTCGATCAAGTACCAGCTGGTCGACGGCGATACCCGCGAGGCGTCGACGTCCGGGCTCATCGAGCGGATCGGACAGTCCGAATCGGTCATCACCCACAAGACCGGCGAGGAGAAGCGCGTCTGGAACGAGCACCTGGACGACCACGCCGCCGGACTCGCGGCGATGGTCAAGGCCTGCGGCGAGTTCGGCACGCCGCTGTCGGAGGCCGGGCTCATCGCCGTCGCCCACCGCGTCGTCCACGGCGGCGAGCGCTTCGTGCAGCCGGTGGTCATCGACGACGAGGTCGAGGCCGTGGTCGCCGATCTCATCGAGCTCGCGCCGCTGCACAACCCCGCCAACCTGGAGGGCATCCGGGTGGCGCGGCGACTGTTCCCCGACCTGCCGCAGGTGGCGGTGTTCGACACGGCCTTCCACGCGACCATGCCCGAGCGCGCACACGTCTACGCCGTCCCGACCGCATGGCGCGAGGAGCACGGGGTGCGCCGCTACGGCTTCCACGGCATCTCGCACGCCTACGTCTCCCGCCGGGCCGCCGAGATGCTCGGCAAGGACCCCAAGGAGGTCAACGTCATCGTCGCCCACCTCGGCAACGGGGCGTCGATCACCGCCGTCGAGCGGGGCCGCTCGATCGACACCTCGATGGGCCTGACGCCGCTCGAAGGCCTGGTCATGGGCACTCGCTCGGGCGACATCGACCCGGCGATCGTCTTCCACATGCACCGCCGGACCGGCGCCTCCTTCGACGAGCTCGACGAGGCGCTGAACAAGCGGTCGGGGATGCTCGCGCTGACCGGCGCGATCGACATGCGGGGGATCGTCCGGGCCGCCGCCGAGGGCGATCAAACCTGCGCGAGTGCGCTCGAGATCTACTGCTACCGGGTCAGGAAGTACATCGGGTCCTACATCGCCGCGCTCGGGGGCGCCGACGCCGTCGCGTTCACCGCGGGGGTGGGGGAGAACAGCGCCGAGGTGCGGGCCAGGTCGCTGGAGCCGCTCGCGGCGCTCGGGCTCAGGCTCGACGAGTCGGCCAACCAGGCGGGCGGGCCGGTCATCTCGACGTCGGACTCGCGCATCACGGCGATGGTCATCCCCACCGACGAGGAGGGCGAGATCGCCGAGCAGACCGCGGCGCTGCTGCGCTCATAGCCGGACATGCGGAAGGGGCGGGCCGCCGACCCGCCCCTCCGGCTCGCCTCGGTCCGTATTAACACGCCTCCGGCCAGCAGCTTCGTCAACGTGGAGTCCAGGTCCACATGCGCCGATTCACGGCCCCTGGGCACCAGGCTGTAGGCCCGGCGCAGGAACCGCTGGACCACCGCGCGGTTGATCTCGAACAGCGCGTTCCCGTCGGGGGAGGACAGTGCCAGGGCGACCGACTCGCCGCGCGGCGTCGTCCACGGCCAGACCCGCACGTCTCCGATGCCCGTGGGCTCCTCCAGGCCCTTCGCGAGGAGCTCTCGCGAGAAGGACCACGCCACCTGGTCGGCGTCGGAGCCGTCGGGGTGGAACATGACGCACACCGCGTACGGGTCGTCCGGGTCGTAGCGCAGACTCGCGCGCACGCTGACGGTGGCGAAGTCGGGCGCGACGAGTCGCATGGTGGTGCCGATGTCGACCGTCGCCGATCGTGCCATGCTCATAGCGATACCCCCCAGTGTGCGGCAGGCTCCCCGAAGCCGGCCGGCCTCTCTGCCCCCGCCCGCCGGTACCGATCCGGATCCACGGCGGTGAACATGTCGTGATTCAGGTCTATCATTCAAGCCGTTGCGCCGTACGGCGATCGGCAAGACCGACCCCGGCGCGTTCTGGTGATACGGGGGCAAAAACCTACAAAAGACCATCGTCTATTTTCTGTCTCTGCGGTAATTACACCCGCGTCGTTCATGCTTTAGGAGTACCATTCTCGGGCCTCGCCGAAACCCGACCGCGGCGAAAGGACACCGCTGAGCGGCGCTGGGCCGGACCGTCCGGTGGGGACATCGGACGCCTCGGCGGCGGCGCGTGTCGGGGCCGGGTGATAGCGTTTCCCGAACAGCTTCAGGACTCCGCGGAAGGAGCAGCCCATGGGACAGGCGCAATGGACCGAGGTCGACACGTTCCTCGACTCGCTCCTCATCGGAGAGGACGACGCCCTCGCCGAGGCCGTCGCCTCCAGCGAACGGGCGGGCCTGCCGCCGATCCAGGTCTCGGCCGCCCAGGGCAAGCTGCTGTACCTGCTGGCGAAGGTCCAGGGCGCCCGGCGCGTGCTCGAGATCGGGACGCTCGGCGGCTACAGCGCCATCTGGATGGCCAGGGCCCTGCCCGCGGGCGGGCACCTCATCAGCATGGAGGCCAGCCCGAGGCACGCCGAGGTCGCCAGCGGGAACGTCGCCCGCGCCGGACTGGTCGGCACCGTCGAGATCCGCGTGGGCCGCGCCGCCGAGAGCCTGCCGAAGCTCGCCGAGGAGGGGCCCGAGCCGTTCGACATGGTCTTCATCGACGCCGACAAGGCCGGATACCCCGCCTATCTGGAGTGGGCGCTGAAGCTGACGCGCCCCGGCGGCCTCATCGTCGCCGACAACGTCGTGCGCGGCGGGGCCGTGGCCGACGCGCTGAGCAGGGACACCAACGTGCGGGGCGTGCGCGCCTACCTGGAGGCGGTGGCCGCGAACCCGCGCCTGGAGGGCACCGTGGTGCAGACCGTCGGCGTCAAGGGCTACGACGGCCTCTCGATCGCCCGCGTACTCGAGTAAGGAGCGACGCGGTCCTCGTTGAAGATTGGCGGCGGCGCCTTCTGGGTACAGCCGCCTCATGCGAGGTTCGAGCAGGCCCGAGGCGAGGATCGGCGGCGATCGCCGCGCGAATTCCCCTGTAGACGACACCGGGGCAGGCGGCACTGGGGCGCGAGACGGCGACCGGCGGCTCCGGGTCCTGTCCTGGCACGTCCACGGCTCCTGGCAGCACTCCTTCGTCCAGGGCCGCCACGAGTACCTCCTGCCGACGCTGCCCGAACGCGGCCCGTGGGGCCTGGGCCGCGCCGATCGGCCCTGGGGACCGAACGCGGTCGAAGTCCCCGCCGCCGAACTGCGCGAGGCCGAGGTCGACGTCGTGGTGCTCCAGCGGCCCGAGGAGCTCGGCCTCGTCGAGCGCTGGCTGGGCCGCAGGCCCGGCATCGACGTGCCCGCCGTGTACGTCCAGCACAACACGCCGAACGAGGGCGCGGCCACCACCGAGCACGTCCTGTCCGAGCGCGGCGACATCACCGTCGTCCACGTCACCGACTTCAACCGGCTCATGTGGGACTGCGGCGAGGCCCCCACCGAGGTCATCGGGCACGGCATCGTCGACCCCGGCCCACTCTACGAGGGCGACCTCGCCAGGGCCGTCGCCGTCATCAACGAACCGGTGCGCCGCGGCAGGGTCGCCGGGGGCGACCTGCTGCCGCACTTCTGCGCCGCCGCCCCCGTCGACGTGTTCGGCATCAAGGCCTCCCAGATGCGGATCGACGCCGGGCCCGGCAGGCACGAACTGGTCGGCGGCGCCGACCTCCGGCTCGACGAGCTGCACCGGCAGATGGCCCGGCGCCGCGTCTACGTCCACCCCGCCCGCTGGACCTCGCTCGGGCTGTCGCTGCTGGAGGCGATGCACCTGGCCATGCCGGTGGCCGTCGTCGCCGCCACCGAGGCCGCCTCGTTCCCGCAGGAGGTCGGCGTCGTCTCGTGCGACCCGGGGGCCCTGGTGGCCGGGGTGCGCGAGCTGATCGAGGACCGCGAGCAGGCCGTCGCGGCGGGGAAGGCCGCGCGCGAGTACGCGCTGGCCAACTTCGGCCTCGAGGACTTCCTGCGGCGCTGGGACGCGCTGCTGGCGAGGGTCGCCGCGTGAGCAACCGAGGAGGCAGTATGAAGATCGCAATGGTGTCCGAGCATGCGAGCCCCATCGCGGACATGGGCGGCGAGGACGCGGGCGGCCAGAACGTGCACGTCGCGCAGCTCGCCGCCGCGCTCACCCGCCAGGGCCACCGTGTCTCGGTCTACACGAGGCGCGATCGGCCCGACCTCGCCGAGCGCGTCGAGGCGCCCGAGGGCTACGAGGTCGTTCACGTCGAGGCGGGTCCGGCCGGTCGCGTCCCCAAGGACCACCTGCTGCCGCACATGGGCGCCTTCGCCGAGCGGCTGCGCGCGCTGTGGGACGCCGAGCCGCCCGACATCGCGCACGCGCACTTCTGGATGTCGGGGCTGGCGTCGCTGTGGGCGGCCGACGAGGCCGACCTGCCGGTGGTGCAGACCTACCACGCGCTCGGCACGGTCAAGCGCCGCCACCAGGGCGAGGCCGACACGAGCCCGCCGAGCCGCCTCCAGCTCGAACGCGACATCGGCGCGCGGTGCGCGGGCGTCATCGCCACCTGCCGCGACGAGGTCGACGAGCTCGCCGCCATGGACGTCGACGGTGACAAGGTCGAGGTCATCCCGTGCGGGGTGGACCTCGAGCACTTCAACCCCGACGGGCCCGCCGGGGATCGCACCGGGCGCCGCCGCGTCGTCACCGCCGGCAGGCTCGTGCCGCGCAAGGGCGTCGACACGGCCATCAAGGCGCTGCGGGACCTGCGGGGCACCGAGCTGGTCGTCGCCGGGGGACCGGCCGAGGGCCCGGTGGAGGGTGACCCGGAGGCGCGGCGGCTGCGCCGCGTCGCCGAGGAGGCCGGCGTCGCCGACCGGGTGCTCATGCCCGGCCGCGTCCCGCACGAGGCCATGCCCGCGCAGTTCCGCTCTGCCGACGCCGTGGTCTGCACGCCCTGGTACGAGCCGTTCGGGATCGTCCCGCTCGAGGCGATGGCCTGCGGCGTGCCCGTGGTGGCCAGCGCCGTCGGCGGCATGATCGACTCCGTCGAGGACGGCGTCACCGGCACGCTCGTCCCCGACCCGTCTCCGGAGGCCGTCGCCGAGGCGCTCCGGCCCTATCTGGAGGACGCCGAGCTGGGGCGCCGGACCGGCCAGGCCGGGCGGGAGCGGGCGTGCGCGCTCTACTCGTGGGACGCGATCGCGGCCGAGACGATCAAGGCGTACGAACTGGCCGCCTCGTAAGCCGATGTAGCGGCGGGCCTTCGAGGCCCGCTGCGGTCCTTCCAGGAGCGCCAGCGCCGCCTCGATGCCCGGCGGGACGACGCGGCGGCGGCGCAGCACCCACGGCGTGCCGCGGACGGCCTCGACGACGGCCGCCGCGGTCGTGGCGTCGGCCGGGGCCGAGCGCAGGACCTCCATGCTGCGGCGCAGGGCGCTGCGGGCGGGGCGGCGCAGCCACTGCGTCCACAGCGTGTTGCGGATGCCGAGGCGGCGGCGCTCGGCCGAATCGCGCGATCCGGACGGCCGGTGGCGGACGACGACGTCCTCGACCCAGCACATCCACCAACCGGCGGCGGCCAGGTCGAGCGCGAGCAGTTCCTCCTCGCCGCTGAACCACATGCGCCGGTCGAACCCGCCGACCTGCCTGAAGGCGGCGGTGCGGAACATGGTGACCCCCGCCAGCACGCCCAGGAGCGGCTTGCCCGGCAGCCACGCCGGGCCTGGGACCGGCGACTCGCGCAGCTCGGGCGTGAGCGGGTCCTCCTCCAGTCCCGGCTCGACGAGGCACCGGCCGGTCACGCTCGCGACCGACTGGTGGGCGTCGAGGACGTCGGCCGCGCGTTCGAGCGAACCGGGCTCCCAGCACACGTCGTCGTCGCAGAAGGCGACGTAGCGGGTGCGCGCGAGGCCGACCGCGACGTTGCGGCCGATCGCGCCGAGGTTGCGTTCGGAGCGGACGAGGCGGACGGCGGGGAAGCGGCGCTCGACCGCCGCGGCGGTGCCGTCGGACGAGCCGTTGTCGACGACGATGACCGGCCCGGCGTCGGGCAGCGCGGTCATGTGCGCGAGGGTGCGTTCCAGCTCGGCTCGGCGGTTGCGGGTGATGACGACGATGGTGACGCGTCCGCGGCTCATGGGCGGGGCTCCACCTGCGCCGTCTCCAAGCGGACGATCGCGGCCTCGATCTCGGCGGGCAGGCGGCGCCGTCTGGTCAGGACCGCGGGCAGGCGCGCCAGCAGCTCGGCCAGGGCGGCGGCGGCGCTCCGGTCCCGCAGCGCCGCCGCAGCCAGGGGCCGCGTGTCGCGCAGGCACACGCCGAGCGGCCTGCGGTGCCACGAGGTCAGGGCGCTGTTGCGCAGCTCGCGGGCGCGGCGCCACGCCGAGGGCGGGCGCTCGGCGGACGGGTAGTGGCGGGCGATGACGTCGTCGGCGTAGCACAGGTGCCAGCCGCGGGCGGCCAGGTCGAAGGCGAGCAGCTGCTCCTCCCCGGCGAAGCGCAGGATCGGGCTGAAGCCGCCGGCCTGGGTGTACGCCGAGCGGCGCACGACGGAGGCGCAGGCGAGGAAGCCGAGGACGGCGGGCCCGGGCATCCCCTCGGGCGTCCCAAGCGGACTGGCGGCCATCGCGTCGTTGAGCGGGTCGGGCCTGGCCTCGTCGCCGACGAGGGTGCGGGCGGCGACCAGGCCGAGGCGCGGGTGCGCGTCGAGGAGGTCGGCGGCCCGCGCCAGAGCGCCGCGCTCCCACCACGAGTCGTCGTCGGCGAAGGCGACGTACGGCGTCGTGGCGGACCGGACGCCCACGTTCCTGGCGACCGAGCCCTCGTTGGCGCGCAGCCGCCGGTAGTGCACGTGCGGGCATCCGGCGGCCAGGGCCCGCATCTGCGGGCCGGTGTCGTCGTCCGAGGCGTTGTCGACCACGATCACCTGCGGTGTCGGATCCAGCGACAGCAGCTCCACAATGGTGCGTTTGAGTTCGGTCGCCCGGTTCCTGGTGGCGATGACGACACTGGTGCGCTCGTCGAACATGCGGCGCGGATACCCCGAAGGTCCGGTGCGCACACCTGCGCGAGCACTGTAACGGCTCTCAACTGGCCGATGTTTACAAGTGAAGACACAGGGTAGCTATGGCGTACTGAAGTGACGCGCGATTTCGCGGGTCCGAGGCGAACTCAGGGGGCTGCAGTGAAGGTTCTGGGCGTCAACGCGATCTTCCACGATTCTTCGGCGGCACTGGTCGTCGACGGGGAGATCGTCGCCGCGGCCGAAGAGGAGCGGTTCAGCCGCCGCAAGCACGGCAAGCGGCCGGTGCCGTTCGCCGCCTGGGAGCTGCCCGACCAGGCCATGGCCTGGTGCCTGGCCGAAGGCGGCCTGGACGCGAGCGAACTCGACGCGGTGGCCTACGCCTACGACCCCGACGCGGTCGATCACGAGGGCGGCGGCCTCGACCCGCAGTGGGAGCCGCTGCGCACCACCTACGCCAGGCGGGCGCCGCTGTTCCTCCACACCGCTCTGCCGAGCCTCGACAACTCCAAAGTGGTGTTCGTGCGGCACCACGTGGCGCACGCCGCCTCCGCGGCGCTGGCCGCCCCCTTCGCCGACGGCGGCGCCGCCGACTGCGCCGTCATCGTCGCCGACGGCCGCGGCGAATGCGCCTCCTACCTCGCCGGGCAGTACCTCGACGGCAAGCTCGTCGAGCTGGCCGCCCAAGACCTGCCGCACTCGCTCGGCCTGCTCTACGAGGACGCCACCGCGCACCTGGGCTTCGCGCGCTCCAGCGACGAGTACAAGGTCATGGCCCTCGCCTCCTACGGCACGCCGCGATTCCTCCCCGAGCTGACCGAGGCCGTCCACGCCACCGGCGACGGCGGCTTCCGCACCGAGCCGATCGACTGGGACCGCCTCGCCCCGCCCCGCGATCCCGACGCCGAGCCGACCCGCGACCACGCCGACCTCGCCGCGAGCGTCCAGCGCCGCCTCGAGGACGTCCTGCTCGAACTCGCCCGCTGGACGCATGAGCGCACCGGCGCGACCGACCTCGCCCTCGCCGGCGGCGTCGCCCTCAACTGCGTGGCCAACACCCGCCTGCACAACGAGGGCCCGTTCGAGCGCATCTGGGTCCAGCCCGCCGCGGGCGACGCCGGGACCGCGCTCGGCGCCGCCCTCCACGTCGCCGCCGAACTGGGCGACGAGGTCGCCCCCATGCGCACCGCCGCGCTCGGGCGCGGCTGGAGCGAGGCGGCGATCGAAGCCGAACTCGTGCGCTCGGGGCTCCCCTACGAGCGCCCCGACGACCTCGCCGACGAGGTCGCCGCCGCCCTGGCGGCCGACGAGATCGTCGGCTGGTTCCAGGGCCGCGCCGAATTCGGGCCCCGCGCCCTCGGCCAGCGGTCCCTGCTCGCCCACCCCGGCCGCGAGGACAACCTCGAGCGGCTCAACGCCGTCAAGGGCCGCGAGTCGTTCCGCCCGGTGGCGCCGATGGTGCTCGCCGAGCGGGCCCCGGAGGTGTTCGGGCGCGGCCCGCAGCCCTCGCCGTACATGCTGTTCGTCCACGACGTCGACCCGAGCTGGCGGGACCGGCTGCCCGCGGTCACCCATGTCGACGGGACCGCCCGCATCCAGACCGTCGACCGCGCCGACCACCCGCTCCTGGCCGCGATGCTCGCGGACTTCGAGCGCCGCACCGGCCTGCCCGCGGTGGTCAACACCAGCTTCAACACCGCCGGGCGGCCGATGGTCGACCACCCCAGGGACGCCCTCGAGTGCTTCGGGTCGGCGCCGATCGACCTGCTCGCCCTCGGCCCGTTCACGGTGAGGCGCCGATGACCACCATCACCATCGTCGTCCCCACGATCGGCAGGCCGAGCCTGCGGACGCTCCTGACCGCCCTGGCCGCGGCCAAGGGCCCCGAGCCCAGGCGCCTCGTCCTCGTCGACGACCGGCCCCGGCCCGGCAGGCTCGAACTGCCGGACCTGCCCTTCCCGTGCGACGTGCTGCGCTCCTACGGCCGCGGCCCCGCCGCGGCCCGCAACCTCGGCTGGCGGGCCGCCGACACCGAATGGGTCGCCTTCCTCGACGACGACGTCATCCCGTCGGCCACCTGGTTCGCCGACCTCGACGCCGACCTCGCGCCGCTCGGCGACGACGACGCCGCCTCCCAGGGACGCATCGAGGTGCCGCTGCCCGAAGGCCGCAGGCCGACCGACTCCGAGCGCGGCACCGCCTCGCTCGCCGACGCGCGGTGGATCACCGCCGACATGGCCTACCGGCGCGAGGCCCTCCAGGCCGTCTCCGGGTTCGACGAGCGCTTCACCCGCGCCTTCCGCGAGGACTCCGACCTGGCGCTGCGGATCGTGGACGCCGGCTGGCGCATCGGCTACGGCGAGCGCGTCAGCACCCACCCGGCTCGCCCGAGAGGCTTCCTCGCGAGCGTTCGCGACCAAGCCGGCAACGCCGACAACGCGCTCATGCGGGCCAAGCACGGCCTCACCTGGCGCCAGCGCTCCGGCGAGCGGCCCGCCAGGTTCCTCAGCCACCTCGCCACCACCGGCCTCGGCGCCGCCGCGCTGATCGGAGCGCTGCGGGGCCGCCGCTGGGCCGGTGCCGCCGCCGCGGCCTGGGGCGTGCAGACCGCCCGCTTCGCCGCGAGCCGCATCGCACCCGGCCCGAAGCGCCCCGCCGAGATCGCCGACATGGCGCTCTCCAGCGCGCTCATCCCGCCCGCCGCGATCTTCTGGAGCGCCGTCGGCACCCTGCGGCACCGGCCGAGCCCGCGCCCCGACGCGGTCCTGTTCGACCGCGACGACACGCTCATCGCCGACGGCCCCTACCTGTCCGACGCGGAGAAGGTCCGGCCCATGCCGGGGGCCGAGATCGCGCTGCGGCGCCTGCGGGCCGCCCAGGTCCCCGTCGGCGTCGTCACCAACCAGTCCGGCGTCGCCAAGGGACTGATCGCCCCCGAGGAGCTGGAGGCGGTCAACCGCCGCGTCGACGCGCTCCTGGGGCCCTTCGACGTGTGGAAGGTCTGCCCGCACGGCGCCGAGGACGGCTGCCGGTGCCGCAAACCAGCGCCCGGCATGGTCCGCTCGGCCGCCGCGAAACTCGGCGCCCGGCCCGAGCGGTGCGTCATGATCGGCGACACCGGCGCCGACGTCGCCGCCGCGCTCGACGCGGGCGCGCGGGCGATCCTCGTGCCCACCAGCGCCACGCGCCCCAGCGAGATCGCCCTCGCCAGGCGCCGCGCCGCCGTCGCCGCCGACCTGTGCGAGGCGGTCAACCTCGCGTTGGGGGACATCGCATGAGCAGACGCGTCCTCATCGCCAGGCAGGACAACATCGGCGACGTCCTGCTGGCGGGCCCGTGCGTGCGGGCCGTCGCCGCCTCCGGCGCGTCGGTCACCGTCCTCGCCGGACCGCACGGGGCCGCCGCCGCGGCGCTCCTGCCCGGCGCCTGCGACACGCTCACCTGGCGCGCGCCGTGGATCGACCCCGCGCCGCCGCCGGTCGAGGCCGACGACATCGAGGCGATCCGCGACGACATCGCCCGCCGCGACTTCGACGCCGCGCTCATCCTCACCTCCTTTCACCAGTCGCCGCTGCCGACGGCGATGCTGCTGCGCCTCGCGGGCATCCAGTGGATCGGCGCGATCAGCGAGGACTACCCCGGCTCCCTGCTCGACCTGCGCCACCGCGTCCCCGAGGCCCTCCCCGAGGCCGAACGCGCGCTCAGCCTCGCCACCGCCGCCGGATACCGCCTGCCCGAGGGCGACGACGGCCGCCTGGCCCTGGCCGGGCCGCTGCCCGACACCGGCCACCTCGGCCTGCCCGACCGCTACATCGTCGTCCACCCCGGGGCCTCGGCCCCGGCCAGACGCATGTCCCTGCCGCGCATGGCCGCCATCGCCGAAGCGCTCCAGGACGCCGGGCACCCGGTCGTCGTCACCGGCTCGAAGCCCGAACGGCCCCTCACCGCCTGCGTCGCCCAAGGCCGCGCCCTCGACCTGGGCGGACAGACCACACTGGACCAGCTCGCGGCCGTCATCGCCCGCGCCGACGCCGTCGTCGCCCCCAACACCGGGGCCGCGCACCTGGCCGCCGCCGTCGGGACCCCGGTCGTCAGCCTCTTCGCGCCCGTCGTCCCGGCCGTGAAATGGGGACCCTACGGGGTGCCGCACGTGCTCCTGGGCGACCAGGACGCCCCGTGCCGCGACACGCGCGCCCGAACCTGCCCCGTCACGCGGCACCCGTGCCTCGAGACGGTGTCGCCCGAGGCCGTGCTCGCGGCCGCCGAATCGCTCATGGCCGCCACGGTCGAAGCATGAGCACCGTGGAGGCGTGCGCAGCTGAAGCATGAGGACCGCCGAAACATGAGGACCGCCTGATCAAGAGAGCACTGACGATGCGAGACGAGAGGAAGGGACATCATGACCGACACAGCCGAGCAGCACTGGCGTCGACTGGGAGCCGCCATGGGCCGACTCCACGCCGAAGCGCCTCGCGTCCAACGCTGGGGCGAACACCTCGCGCGGACCCTTTCCGGCGGCGGCCGCCTCCTCGCCTGCGGTAACGGCGGCTCCGCCGCCGAAGCGCAGCACCTGACCGGCGAACTGGTCGGCCGCTTCCGGGCCGACCGGCCGCCGTTCTCGGCGATCGCGCTGCACGCCGACACCTCGGCGGCCACCGCCATCCTCAACGACTACGGCGAACACGAGTACTTCGCCCGGGCCGTCCGCGCGCATGGACGCCCCGGCGACATCCTCATCGCCCTGTCCACCAGCGGCACCAGCCACAATGTCATCAACGCCGCCAAGGCCGCCCTCCAAGAGGGGCTGACGGTGTGGGGCATGACCGGGCCGGGGCCCAACCAGCTGGCCACGCTCGCCGACGACGCGATCGCCGTGGACGCCGAGACCACCGCCACCGTCCAGGAGGCGCACCTGTCGATCGTCCACGCCCTGTGCGGCGCCTTCGACGACGCCCTGGGGGCCACCTCGGGGGGCGCGGCATGAAGCGGCTCGTGATCGTCGGCGACACGTTCCTCGACATCGACATCCACGGGCGCTCCGACCGGCTCTGCCCCGAAGCGCCCGTGCCCGTCGTGGACGCCGCCAGAGAGGTCCGGCGGCCCGGCGCCGCCGGGCTGGCCGCCATGCTCGCCGCCCGCGACTCGCCGCGCACCAGCCTCATCACCGCCCTCGGCGACGACCAGGCCGGACGGCAGCTGCGCGAACTGCTCGAACCGCACGTCGACCTCGTCGCCATGCCGCTGGCGGGCACCACCGTCCGCAAGATCCGCATCCGCGTCGGCAACCAGCTCATCACCCGCATCGACCACGGCGACGGCCGATCGCCCACCGGCGAGCTCGACGAGGCCGCCGCCATGACCCTCCTCCGCGCCGACGCCGTCCTCGTCGCCGACTACGGCCGCGGCATCGCCGAGCACTCGGGGCTCCGCCGCCTCCTGGCCGAACTGGCGCCCGCGATCCCCATCGTGTGGGACCCGCACCCGTCCGGGCCGCTGCCCGTCCGCGGCCTGCGGCTCGTGACGCCCAACCAGGCCGAGGCCGAGCGCCTCGCGCCCGGCGCCGACAACCACCGGCAGCTCGCCGAGCACCTGCGGGGCGCCTTCGCCAGCCACGCCGTCGCCGTCACCCGGGGCGCCCAGGGCGCGACCCTGGCGACCGAGACGCAGACCACGCGCGTCCCGCCGCCGCCCGACGTCCCCGTCGCCGCCGACCGGTGGGTCGACACGTGCGGCGCCGGCGACCAGTTCAGCGCGGCCGCCGCGAACGCCCTGCTGACCGGCGGCGACGTCCACCGGGCCGTGTCCCGCGGCGTCGAGGCCGCCTCGCGGTTCGTCGCCGCCGGGGGCGTCGGCGTCCTCCACGGCGACCAGTCCGCCGACGAGCCCGAGATGGACACCGGCATCGTCGACGCCTTCGAACTGGCCGCCCGCGTCCGCGGCGAGGGCGGCACCCTCGTCGCCACCGGCGGCTGCTTCGACCTGCTCCACCCCGGCCACGTCAGCCTGCTCCGGCGCGCCCGCTCCATGGGCGACGCCCTGGTCGTGTGCCTGAACTCCGACGACTCCATCAGGATGCTCAAGGGCGCGGGCAGGCCCATCCTCACCGCCGCCGACCGGGCCCGGCTGCTCGCCGAACTCGCCGTCGTCGACGCCGTCGTCGTCTTCGACGAGCCGACGCCCACCCAGGTCCTCGAACGGCTGCGGCCCCACATCTGGGTCAAGGGCGCCGACTACGCGGGCCGCCCGATCCCCGAATCGCACACCGTGTACCGCCACGGCGGTGAAGTCGTCGTCGTCCCCACCGTCGACGGCTACTCCACGACCAAGCTCATCGCGACCATGAGCACGCAGACCTGAACGATGAGAACGGAGAACGAATGATGCTGGGCAACGTCCTCGTGACCGGAGGCGCCTCGGGACTCGGCGCCGCGGCCGCCGCCGAGATCCTCGCCGCCGGAGGCACGCCGCTGATCCTCGACCGCAAGGCCCCCGAGGAGAAGGTCCCCTACCGCAAGGCCGACCTCGCCGACACCGCGGCCACCGCCGAGGCCGTCGACGAGCTCGCGACCGAGGCCGGGCGCCTCGACGCGGTCTTCACCGCCGCGGGCATCGACGCCTGCGGCGCGCTGGCCGACGTGCCCGCCGAGGACTGGGAGCAGGTGATCAAGGTCAACCTGCTCGGCACCGCCGCCACCGTCCGCGCCGCCCTGCCGCACCTGGCCGAGACCCGCGGCAAGGTCGTCACCTGCGCCTCCACGCTCGGCGTCAAGGCCGTCGGCGACGCCACCGCCTACTGCGCCTCCAAGTTCGGCGTCGTCGGCTTCACTCGCGCCCTGGCCGCCGAGACCGCCGGGCGCATCGGCGTCACCCTCCTCATCCCCGGCGGGATGCACACCGCGTTCTTCGACGACCGGCCCGAGCAGTACAAGCCCGCGCCCGACGCGAAGCTCAACGACCCCAGGGACGTCGCCCGCGCCGTCGTCTTCGCGCTCGGGCAGCCGCCCGGCTGCGAGGTGCGCGAGATGGTCGTCTGCTGCTCCGAGGAGACTTCCTGGCCGTGAGCGGCACCGTCCTGGTCCTGCGGGCGCTCGGCGTCGGCGATCTTCTGACCGCCGTCCCGGCGCTGCGCGCCCTGCGCGAGGAGTTCGACGGCAACCGGATCGTCCTCGCCGCGCCCGAGGCGCTGCGCGAGCTCGCCGACCTCGTCGAGGCCGTCGACCGCCTCCACCCGACGGCCGGGCTCGGCGAGCTCGAATGGCACGCCGAGCCGCCCGCCGTGGCCGTCAACCTGCACGGCAAGGGGCCCGAGAGCCTGCGCGACCTCCTCGACGCCGACCCGTCGGCGCTCATCTCGCACCGCAACCCGGCCGTGCCGAACGTGCCCGGGCCCGACTGGCGCCCCGAACTGCACGAGGTCGACCGCTGGTGCCGCCTGCTGGAGGAGTACGGCATCGCCGCCGACCCGACCGATCTCGCGCTCGGGCCGCCGCCGCGGCCCGCGGCGCACCGGGGCGCCGTCGTCGTCCACGCCGGGGCCGCCGCGGCGGCCCGGCGCTGGCCCCCCGACCGCTTCGCCTGGGTCGCCCGGCATCTGCAAGACGACGGCCACGACGTCGTCCTCACCGGCGGCCCCGCCGAGGCGGACCTCGCGCGGTCCGTGGCCGAGGCCGCGGGCATCGCGCCGGAGCGCGTCCTGGCCGGACGGACCCGGCTCGACGAGCTCGCCGCCGTCGTGGCCGCCGCCGGCCTGGTCGTCAGCGGCGACACCGGCATCGCCCACCTCGCCACCGCGTTCGGCACCCCGTCGGTGGTGCTGTTCGGGCCCTCGCCGCCGACGCTGTGGGGCCCGCCGCCCGGCGTGCGGCGCCACGTGGCGATGTGGGCCGGGCGCACCGGCGACCCGCTCGGCGAGAGCCCCGATCCCGGCCTGCTCGAACTGGAGCCCGAGCCCGTGCTCGACCAGTGCCGCGAACTCATCGGCCGCCACGGCCGCTGACCGCGCATTCGCGCCACCGCTCGCATCCACTGCATCCAGGTACGCTCATGGTGATGCCACAGACGACCAACCCGATGACGCGACGGCTCGCCCTCCTGGGCTGGTCCGTCCGACGGTTCAGCCTCACGCTCGCCGCCGCCGTGCTGCTGGTCTTCGCGCTGCTCACCGGCGCCCTCGTCGTCTTCTGGATCGGCATCCCCCTCGCCGTCGCCGCCATCCTCGCCATCCGCGGCTGGGCCAGGCTCGAGCGCCGCAGCGTCGGCGAGCAGCTCCGCATCGACATCCCCGAGCCCTACAAGCCGGTGCCGAGGACCAGGCTCGACCAGCGGGCGCTCGCGCTCATCCGCGACTCCGCCACCTGGCGCGACGTCGCCTGGCTCGCCATCGACGCCACCCTCGGGCTCGCCGTCCACCTCGTCTACCTCGGCCTGTTCGGCGTCGCCGTCTACTACCTCGTGCAGCCCGTGCTCCTGGCGACCGTCCTCGACGCCTCCCACCCCGTGGTCAACGACCTGCGCTTCTACGACTTCGACACCCCCGCCAAGACGCTCCTGCTCATGCCGCTCGCCCTCGGCTTCGGCGCGGCATGGTGGCGCTGGGGCGAGCTGTTCCTGCGCTGGTACGGCCACCTGGGCGCCAAGCTCCTCGGCCCCACCGTGAACGCGCTGCTCACCGCCCGCGTCTTCGAACTGCGCGAATCGCGCGACCAGACCGTCGACCACGCCGCCGCCGAGCTGCGCCGCATCGAACGCGACCTCCACGACGGGGCCCAGGCCCGCATCGTCGCGCTCAGCCTGACCCTCGGCATGGCCGAGGAGCTGCTCCACAACGCGCAGCCCGACGAGGCCGCCAAGCTCGTCGGCGAGGCCCGCGAGGCCTGCTCCGAGGCGCTCAACGAGGTCCGCCACATCGCGCGCGGCATCCACCCTCCGGTCCTGGCCGACCGCGGCTTCTCCGGCGCGCTCCAGGCGATGTCGCTCGACCACCCGCTGCCGGTCGCCGTCGTCGACCGGCTCCGCGGGCCGCTGCCCGCCCCCGTCGAGGCGGCCGCCTACTTCGCCGCCAACGAGGTCCTCACCAACATCGCCAAGCACGCCGAGGCCACGAAGGTCCGCGTACTCGCGGGCCACGTCGACGGCGAGCTGCTCGTCGAGATCTATGATGACGGCCGGGGCGGCGCCGAGGCCGCCCCCGGCGGCGGCCTCGACGGCGTGCGCCGGCGCCTGGGCGCCTTCGACGGCACGCTCGTGGTGGTCAGCCCGGCCGGCGGCCCCACGATCGTGACGATGAAGATCCCCTGCGAGCCGATTCCCCTGGCCGCGGCGACCGGCGGGCACCGCGCCGCCGGTGATGACCGCACCACCGATTAAGGACCGCCATGGACGTCGTCCTCGCCGAAGACCACTCCCTCCTGCGCGACGGACTCACCCGGATGCTCGAAGCCCACAATTGCACCGTCGTCGAGGCCGTCGACAACGGTCCCGCGCTCACCGCGGCCCTGCTGGGGCACCGGCCCGACGTCGCCGTGGTCGACATCCGGCTGCCGCCGACCTTCACCGACGAGGGCCTGCGGGCCGCCATCGAGGCCCGCCGCACCATCCCCGCCCTGCCGATCCTGGTGCTCTCCCAGTACGTCGAGCAGCTGTACGCGCGCGAACTCCTCGGCGACCGCCGCGGCGGCGTCGGCTACCTGCTCAAGGACCGCGTCTCGAACGTGGGGGAGTTCATCGAGGCACTGCGGCGTGTCGCCGCGGGCGGCACCGCCATGGACCCCGAGGTGGTCGCCCGCCTGCTCGGCAGGCAGCAGAACCGGCTCGACGCGCTCACCGCCCGCGAGCAGGAGGTCCTGGCCCTCATGGCCGAGGGCCGGACCAACGCCGCGATTGCCTCGCAGCTGTTCGTCAGCGAGAAGGCCGTCGGCAAGCACTCGGCCAACGTCTTCCGCAAGCTCGGGCTCAACCAGTCAGAGGACGACAACCGGCGCGTCCTGGCCGTCCTCGCCTACCTCGAAGGCAACTGAAGTAGACCTAAGCCCCCTGTTGAGGGTGGGCATTACCGTCCGGAAAGCGGTGGTTCGCCCCACTGCGCCCCTGTCCTTTCGGGACGACGATGGAGGCGTCGAACCAGTCGAGGGGGCATGTCATGGCCGTACTGACCGGAAGCAGCACCAAGGCGGCCGGGCCCAGGCCCGTCAAGGGCGAGCCGCGCGACGCCGGGCGCCAGTCGCTGGTCTACCTCTTCCTGATCGTGCCGATGGCCGCCCTGGCGGCCGCGGTGCCGCTGGCGTGGACGACCGGCCTGCTCAGCTGGACGGACGTAATCCTCGCGGTCGTGTTCTTCGAGCTGACCGGCCACGGCGTCACCATCGGCTACCACCGGCTGTTCACGCACGGTTCGTTCAAGGCGAGCCGCCCGCTCAAGATCACCGTCGCGATCCTGGGCAGCATGGCCGTCCAGGGCCCGATCATCAACTGGGTGGCCGACCATCGGCGCCACCACGCGTTCTCCGACAAGGAGGGCGACCCGCACTCGCCGTGGCTGTTCGGGACCTCCGCCTGGGCGCTCACCAAGGGTTTCTGGCACGCGCACATGGGCTGGATGTTCCAGCGCGACAACACCAGCAACCAGGAGCGCTTCGCCCCTGACCTGCTGAAGGACAAGGACATCGTCGCGATCGACAAGCTGTTCTGGCTGTGGACGATCCTGACGTTCCTCTTGCCCGCCGTGCTCGGCGGCCTGATCACCATGTCGTGGACGGGCGCGCTCACCGCCTTCTTCTGGGCGGGCTTGGTCCGCGTCTCGGTGCTGCACCACACCACGTGGTCGACCAACTCGATCTGCCACATGATCGGCGAGCGGCCGTTCAAGAGCCGCGACAAGGCCGCGAACTTCTGGCCGCTGGCGCTGCTGTCGTTCGGCGAGTCCTGGCACAACTCCCACCACGCCGACCCGTCCTGCGCCCGCCACGGCGTGGGGCGCGGCCAGATCGACACCTCGGCCCGCTTCATCCGCCTGTTCGAGAAGGCAGGCTGGGCCGAGAACGTCAAATGGCCCACCGCCGAGCGGCTGGCGAAGCTCGCCAACGAATAGCCGAGCGATCGGGCAGGGGTTCAAAGCACAGGGGTTCAAAGCACAGGGGTGGGAACGCGCAGGCGTTCCGCCCCTGATCGCATGTCCGATGATGCCATTGTGGCGGTCCTCGAAGGACGGTTCGTGATGGCATTGTGAGCCGCCAGGGGAACCATTCGACTCGCGGTTCGTCATGGCTGTCGGATCTTGAGCAGATTGCGAGAATGCCGTCCTCCGGCGATTCCGGGGGCCCCGTTCAGCGCCGTATCGCGATAATCTGGAATGCCCCTCGACGGCTGGAGACCTATGGCCTCGATCGATGAGCTCACCGCCGTGATCGGTGCCGTGAAAGAACGGATCGATCGCATAGGCGCCGGTATCGCGAGATCATTGTCGCTCGCGAACGAATTGCGAGACGAATTCGCGGGCCTCGGCGCGACCGACAAGACCGCCGCGATCGAGACCGTCAAGCGGGAACTCGAATCCGGGCACCGCATCGCCACCGTCCTCACCGATCGGGCCGAGCAATTGCGGAGCCGGGCGGCGGCGCTCCGATCGAGCGATGGCGCCGCGGGCCGGTCCGAACCCGTCCCGGTCCCCGCTTCGCAGGGAGGCCGCCCTCCCGGCGTCCCTCGGCCATGGCGGGACTCGCCCGCCGACAACGGGAAGGGCCGGGTATGGCAGCGGCCCGGTTCGCGCGGGAACGCCGACACGCTCAGGACCATGGAGCCGACCGAGCGCTACCCCTACGGCTACATACGGTTTTACAATCAATTCGGTCAGCCGATAGGGCTCGACGGCAAACCCGGTTCACGCTCCGAAACCCACATACCGGTCCGGAAAGACGGGACCTACGACATACCGCAGGGATGGCACCATGACGAAGATTGAATTGGACGGTCAGACCATCGCTCGGGTATCGGAACAGTCGCCGCTCATCCTGTACACCAGTGGGGAATGGTCCGTCACCGTGGAATCGGCATTGACCTTCACCGATGCGGGCGATGCCACCCGGTGTTTCGAAGGGGACGATCCCGAGGCCGTCGCCGCATTGGGAACGCTGCTGCAAGGTCTGACGTTCCGGGCCTCCACCGTCGAGGACGGCTCGCTCCACCTCGCCTTCACCGGCGGCGGCGAACTGGTCGCGCCGCCCGATCCGCACTACGAGTCGTGGGGCGTCACCGGCCCGGCCGGGCAGCGCATCGTCTGCATGCCCGGCGGGGAACTGGCGGTGTGGACTGCCGAAGAGCCCCCCTCACGCCAGTGAGGCGAGGATCGCGGCCAGCCCCTCGGGACGGATCAGCGGCTCCACGCGCCCCGGCCATGCCCGACAGCGCGGACCGGTGCGCTCAACGCGAGCGTCGTTCGGCGCGGCGCCTGCGGCGGCGCAGCAGCAGCGCCCCGGTGATGCCGACCGCGGCGGCCATGGCGACCCCGCGTTGGACGGTGTGCCGCCGCCCTCCCCAGCCGCCCGTGACCTTGCCGTCCTCGGCCCGTTCGGACGGCTCGTAGAGGTTGCCCTCGGTATCCTCGGCCGCCCGCCTGCGCGAGAAGTGCTGCCGGTCGGCCTTCCGGGCCATGAGGCGCTCGGTCAGACCCGGGGCCCGCTCGCTCATCATCGCCACCAGGTGCGATCCCGCCCCGGCTCGCACCTCGCGGCGCGGCGAGCGCGCCGTCCTGACGATCGCGCGGGCGATCCGCTGCGGCGCGTTCACCGGCGGCATCGGCCGCACGCCGCGGCCGGTGCGATTGGCGGCCTCGCCGAACAGCGGCGTGTCGACGGTGCCCGGCAGGACGGTGCAGACGCGCACCTCGGGCAGGTCTTCGAGCAGCAGCTCGCCGCGCAGGCTCGCCGACAGCGACCGGACCGCCGCCTTCGACATGGCGTACGCCGAGACGTACGGCGGGGGCGCGTCGACGACGGCCGAGGCGACGTTGATGAGCACGCCCGAGCCCTGCTCGCGCATCCACGGCAGGGCCGCCCGCGCGCCGTTGACGCAGCCGAGCACGTTGACGTCGAGGACCCGCCGCAGGTCCTCCGGCGGCATCTGGAGGAACGGGGAGAAGATCGTCACCCCCGCGTTGTTGACCCACACGTCGAGGCTGCCGAACCGCCGGACCGCGGCGTCGGCCAGGCCGTCCACCGCGTCGGCGTCGGTCACGTCGACCTCCACGGCCGTCGCCGAGGCGCCCAGCTCCTCGCACGCGCCCACGGTGTCGTCCAGCGCCGACTTCCGGCGGGCGGCCAGCATCAGCGACGCCCCTTCCCTGGCGAAGGCCAGCGCCGTCGCCTTCCCGATCCCGCTGCTCGCTCCGGTGATGACCACCACTGCCCCGCATACCCGCATCCGGTCCGCCTCCCTGCGATCCCTGTGCTCACGGCCCGCTCGGGCCGGGGAGGTATTACCCGACTCGGCGGCGGTTACACCGCGTGATGTGAAGGTTCGCACCGGTCATCGGTCCGAATGGCGCTCCAGGAACCGGTAGACCTCGGTCTCGTCCACGCCGGGGAAGGACCCCAGCGGCATCGCGGCGAACTGCGAGGAGGCCGCCCGCGCCGTCGGCCACACCTGCCCCGCCCACGTCTCGGCCAGGTCCCGCGGCGGATTGCGGCAGCAGTCGGGCTCGGGGCAGCGCGAGACCGAGCGCGCCGTCGTCTCCTTGCCGCGGAACCACCTCGCCGACTCGTACGGCACGCCGATGCTCAGCGAGAACTCCCCGTCCGGGCCGCGCTCGGTGCGGGCGGTGCACCAGTACGTGCCCGTGGCCGTGTCGGTGTACTGGTTGAACGCGTTGAACTTGTCGGGCACGTCGAACACCTGGCGGCTCGTCCAGTACCGGCACACCGGCTGGCCCTCGATCGCGCCCGTCGCGTCGACGGGGAAGGCCACGTCGTCGTTCTCGTAGGCCTTGAAGACGATCCCGGACTTGTGGACCTTCTGGAAGTGCGTGCGGATGCCGAGGTGCTGCGTCGCGAGGTTGGTGAACCGGTGCGCGGCGGCCTCGTAGGACACCGCGAAGTTGTCGCGCAGGTCCTCGACGGCGATCTCCTTCTCCCGCATGGCCTCCCGCAGGAACCGCACGGCGCTCTGCTCGGGGATCAGGAGCGCGGCGGCCAGGTAGTTCGTGGCCACGCGCTGGCCGAGGAACTCCAGGTAGGTCTGCGGCACCCGGTGCTCCAGGACGTGGCTGGCGATCGCCTGGAGCAGCACCGTCCGCGGGTCGTGCGAGGAGTCCTTGTTCGGCGTCAGGTAGATCCGCCGGTTGCGCAGGTCGGTCACCGAGCGCGTCGAGTGCGGCAGGTCGTCGACGTGGCGCAGCGAGAACCTGAGATGGGCGGCCAGGTCGGAGATCTGGTGCTGCGAGAGCGGGCCGCTCGCGTACCCCACGTGCCCCAGGAGCGCGCGGGCCTCGGCCTCGATGTCGGCGAAGTAGTTGTCCTTCTCCCGCATGCGGCGGCGCAGCTCGGTGTTCGCGCGCCTGGCCTCCTCGGGCGTGGCCGCGTGCAGGTTCACCTGCCGGTCGACCTCGCGGTGCAGGCCCACGAGCGCCTCCAGCACCTCGGTGGGGATCCGCGAGGACGGCCTGATGCTCGGCAGGCCGAGCGCGGCGTACTGCTCGCTGCGCTGCGAGCGCTCGAGCTCGATCTCCAGGGCCACGCGGCGGTTCGGCGGCTCGGCCCCGAGCAGCTCGTCCGAGCTGACCCCGAGCGCCCGCGCCAGGGCCCGCAGCATCGACAGCTTCGGCTCCCGCTTGCCGTTCTCGATCAGCGACAGCTGCGAGGGCGCCGTGCCGACGGCCCCGCCGAGGTCGTCGAGGCTCATCCCGCGCCGCTTGCGCAAGTGGCGGATCTGCTTGCCGAGGCTGATGAGGTCCACGGCGGTGTCCTCGCCGGCCGACAGCTCGGCCGCCTCGGCGGCGCCCCAAGGCCGGTGCCCGGACGGCGGCTCCGCCGCGGGCGCCGCGCCCGCTGGAAAATTCTTTGCCATTTCTTCATTATCAGCGAAGAAACGCCGATCTTTCCAGACAGAACCGCTTACTTGTGGAGCCAAGACGGGAAAAGATGCTGTTACCTGCAAGTAGTGGCCGCCTCGCGACGGCCGCCGGGGACCTTGGGAGAAGACGATGTCCGACACCGCACGCGATCAGCGCCTCGCCGCCGAGCAGCTGGCCCTCGCCTGGGCCGCCGACCCGCGCTGGGCGCACACCGTCCGCGACTACAGCAGCGCCGACGTCGTGCGGCTGCGCGGCCGCGTCACCGAAGAGCACACCCTGGCCCGCCGCGGCGCCGAGAAGCTCTGGGCACAGCTGACCGACGACGCCGCGACCGGCGGCTACACGGGCGCGCTCGGCGCGCTCACCGGCAACCAGGCCGTCGAGCAGGTCAAGGCCGGGCTGCGCGCGATCTACCTCTCGGGCTGGCAGGTGGCCGCCGACGCCAACCTCGCCGCCCAGACCTACCCCGACCAGTCGCTGTACCCGGCGAACTCCGTCCCGCAGGTGGTGCGGCGCATCAACAACGCGCTCATGCGGGCCGACCAGATCGAGTGCGCCGAGGGCACCGCCTCGGTCGACGACTGGCTCGTCCCGATCGTCGCCGACGCCGAGGCCGGCTTCGGCGGCCCGCTCAACGCCTACGAGCTCATGAAGGCCATGATCGCCGCGGGCGCCGCCGCCGTCCACTGGGAGGACCAGCTCGCCTCCGAGAAGAAATGCGGGCACCTCGGCGGCAAGGTCCTCGTCCCGACCTCCCAGCACCTGCGCACCCTGAACGCCGCCCGCCTCGCCGCCGACGTCGAAGGCGTCCCCGCGCTCATCATCGCCCGCACCGACGCCGAGGCCGCCACGCTGCTCACCTCCGACGTGGACGAGCGCGACGCCGCCTTCCTCACCGGCGAGCGCACCGCCGAAGGCTACTACCGCGTCCGGTCCGGACTGGAGCCGTGCATCGCCCGCGCCAAGTCCTACGCGCCGTACGCGGACCTGCTGTGGATGGAGACCGGCACGCCCGACCTCGAAACGGCCCGCGCCTTCGCCGAAGCGGTCAAGGCCGAGCACCCCGAGCAGATGCTCGCCTACAACTGCTCGCCGTCGTTCAACTGGCGCCGCCACCTCGACGACGACACGATCGCCAAGTTCCAGCGCGAACTCGGATCGATGGGCTTCACCTTCCAGTTCATCACCCTCGCCGGATTCCACGCCCTCAACTACTCGATGTTCGACCTCGCCCACGGCTACGCCCGCGACGGCATGAGCGCCTACGTCGAACTCCAAGAACGCGAGTTCGCCGCCGAGGAACGCGGGTACACCGCCACCAGGCACCAGCGCGAGGTCGGCACCGGCTACTTCGACCACGTCACCGGCGCGCTCAACCCGAGCGGCTCCACGCTGGCGCTGGCGGGCTCCACCGAGACCGGGCAGTTCTGAGCAGGCACCACCGACACACACCGAGCAAGGAGAAAGCCAATGGACACCCTCACCGAGACCGGCACCGCCGAGGCGGTGGCCGTCACCGCCGCCGCGGTCGACCGCCAAGACGAGATCCTGACGCCGAAGGCGCTCGACTTCCTCGCCGAGCTGCACCGCGCCTTCGTCGGCCGCAGGCAGGAGCTCCTCCAGCGCCGCCAGGAGCGCCGCATCCAGATCGCCAACGGCACCGACCCGCACTTCCCGCCCGAGACCGCCGCGATCCGCGACGACCTCTCCTGGTCGGTCGCGCCGCTCGCGCCCGGCCTGGAGGACCGCCGCGTCGAGATCACCGGCCCGTGCGAGCGCAAGATGACCGTCAACGCCCTCAACTCCGGCGCGAAGTGCTGGCTGGCCGACATGGAGGACTCCTCCACGCCCAGCTGGTCCAACGTGGTCAACGCCCAGCTCAACCTCATCGACGCGATCGAGCACCGCATCGACTTCACCACCGACCAGGGCAAGGACTACCGCCTGAACGGCCAGGCGCTCACCGACCTGCCAACGATCATCGTCCGCCCCCGCGGCTGGCACCTGACCGAGCGGCACCTGCGCATCGACGGCGTCCCCATCAGCGGCGGCCTGGTCGACTTCGGTCTCTATTTCTTCCACAACGCCGAGCGGCTCATCGAACTCGGCCGCGGACCCTACTTCTACCTGCCGAAGCTCGAATCGCACCTCGAGGCGCGGCTGTGGAACGACGTGTTCGTCCTCGCCCAGGACCTGCTCGGCATCCCGCAGGGCACCATCAGGGCGACCGTCCTCATCGAGACGATCACCGCCGCGTTCGAGATGGAGGAGATCCTCTACGAGCTGCGCCGCCACTCCTCGGGGCTCAACGCCGGACGGTGGGACTACATCTTCTCGGTCATCAAGAACTTCCGCGAGCGGGGCACCCGCTTCATGCTGCCCGACCGCGGCCTGGTGACCATGACCCAGCCGTTCATGCGCGCCTACACCGAGCTGCTGGTCCGCACCTGCCACCGGCGCAGCGCCTCGGCGATCGGCGGCATGGCCGCGTTCATCCCGAACCGGCGCGACAGCGAGGCGAACGCCGCGGCCCTGGAGAAGGTCAGGGAGGACAAGACACGGGAGGCCGACGACGGCTTCGACGGCTCCTGGGTGGCCCACCCGGACCTCGTCCCGGTCGCCATGGCGGTCTTCGACGAGGCCTTCGGCGGCCTGCCCAACCAGATCGACCGGCTCCGCGAGGACGTCGTCCCCGACGACCGCGCCCTGCTCGACATCGCCTCGACCGAAGGGGACGTCACCGAACGCGGCATCAGGGCGAACCTCGAAGTCGGCATCCGCTACATCGAGTCGTGGCTGCGCGGCGAGGGCGCCGCGGCCATCAACAACCTGATGGAGGACGCCGCCACCGCCGAGATCTCCAGGTCCCAGATCTGGCAGTGGATCCACGGCGAGGCGTGCACCGACGCCGGGCGCGTCGTCACCCGCCAATGGGTCGAGGCGCTCATGCGCGAGGAGTTCGCCTCCTTCGACCGGTTCGAGGGCGACCGCTTCGACGACGCGCTGGAGATCTTCACCGAATGCGCGCTCGGCGAGGACTACCCGACGTTCCTGACCCTGCTGGCCTACGCCCGCTACCTCGACTAGGCCGCCTCCAAGCCGCCGCGCACGGGGCCCGCAGCCGGCGCCGGGACCCCGTACGGCGCACCGGCGCCGGAGGCCGAGACGTTCGGCCTCCGGCGCCGCTCCGACTCAACCGCGGTGGTCCACGCCGCTCCAGATCGAACCGGCCGCGCTCGGCCCGCCGCTCCGGTCGTCGAGCAGGTCCCGCAGCTGCATGTTGATCGTGCGCAGCCGCTCCGGCTCGCCCTGGTCGATCGCCCGGCGGCCCTCGACGATGAGCCGGTCGGCCTGCGCGGGACTGCGCATGTCCGACCGGTACTCGGTGAGGCTGGTGAAGATCATCGTCTGGAGCACCGGCCCGCGGTCGAGCACCCGCATCACGTGCTCCTGGAGCTCACCGGTCCGCTGCCGCAGCAGATCCGAATCGCGCGAGTCGATCGCCTCGGTGATCCGCCGCTCGTAGAGCGGCAGGTTCTCCCGGTCAGAAGCACTGCCGTGGGCGGTGATGAGGTCCCGCGCCTCGACCATGATGCCCTCGGCCTCCTCGACGAGCTCGGGCCAGCGCAGCTCGTCCTCGACCGCGTCGATGGCCACGCGCAGGTCGATGATCCGCTTGTGCGCCGCCAGGGCGTCGTCCTGGCTGGCGCGGGCCGCCGCCACGAGGCTCGCGACGTCCTCGGGCAGGCGCTCGTCGTCGATGCGCGAGAGGTGGATCTCGGCGAGCGGGCTGTGCAGCCCGGCCTGGCGCTCGCGCACCGCCGCGAGCCGCGACAGCTCCTCCTCGGCCATCGCCTCCAATTCCTCATGGCCCGGCGCCGACTCGGTGTTCAAGTTGATGGTGTGCTCGAAGACCTGGTCGAGCAGCGGCACCTCCAGGCTCGCGCGGATGATCCGGGACGTGTCGATCGCGATCGTCAACTTGACCTCGCTGCCCGCCGGGACGGTGCGGCCGACCTCGTCGGCGCGGACCTCGATCCTGCCGATGCGCCGGTTGCGGTCCCCGCGCGCGTGGACGCCCTCCAGCACCGGCACCGGCAGGATGCCGCCGCCCTCGCCGCGCTGGACGGTGACGGTGGTGCGCAGCGGGATGACCTGCCGGGTCGGCAGGGGCGTGCCCTGGGGGATCAGCGGCTTCATCCGGTTGCCGTCGAGCCCGACGGCGATCGTCGTGCCGAGCGTGGGCCGCTCCTCGACGGACCCGACGGTGTAGGACAGCTCGTCCGGGCTCACCGGCAGGAGCCGACCGGTGGCCTCGGACAGCTCGATCGCGTAGGTGTGTCGTCTCCCGCGCGTGGCCCACAGCGTCGTCGAGAAGTTCCCCCGGTCGGTGAGGTGGATCTTCCCGCTGCGCCACGCCGGGTCGGCCTCCCGGTCGACCAGTTCGACCGTGAGGTCCGACAGCGCCGCCTCGCCCTCGCCGGAGACCTGGCCCATGACGATCGGGTCGACGTCGGGGCTGACGCGCGGGTACTCGAGCCTGACGCGGTACCCGCCCGGCTCCGGCGAGGCCGGGAGCGCCTCGGTATCGAGCGGCTGGCCGCCCGCGAAGATCGCCGCGCCCCTGGCCACCACCGTCATCGGGTCCTGGTCGAACTCGAGCGGGATGCCCAGGCCACTGACGGGGTCGGCGATCCGCTCGCGCAGGTACGGCATGGCGGTCTGGCCGCCGACCATGATGACCTTCTCGATGTCGCCCGGCCCGATGCCGAGCCCGGCGAGCGCGTCCCTGCACAGGTTGACCGACTTCGACACGATCGGGTCGGCGAGGCGCTCGACGTCGGATCGGCGCAGCTCGTACTCGAACTCGTGCCGCCCGCCGCGCCGGTCCTCCAGCTCCGCCTCGATCCACGCGCCGTCGGTCAGGGACAGCTCGATCTTGGCGATCTCGGCGTTGCGCTTGAGCTTGCCGATCGCGCCCGCCCAGCGGGCGTCGCCCCTCGAGAGCCCCGCGAGCGCGGGGGCCTGCTCGACGGCGGCGGGGATGAGCAGCTCGTCGACGATCCGCCAGTCGATGACCTTGCCGCCCAGGAAGTTGTCGCCCGCGTGCCGCACCACCGAGAACTCGCCCTCGCGCAGGCGGATCACCGCCGCGTCGAAGGTGCCGCCGCCGAGGTCGTAGACCAGCCACATGGCGTTCTCGTCGGTGGCCTGGAAGCCGTAGCTGTGCGCCGCGGCGGCGGGCTCGGGCAGCAGCGGCGAGGAGGCCAGGCCCGCCAGCTCGGCGGCGCGCCTGGTGGCGTCGCACGCGCTCAGGTCGAACGCGGCCGGGACGGTGATGACCGCGGCCTCGACGTCCTCCCCGAGGCGGCGGGCGGCACTGGCGCGCAGCGACTTGAGGACCTCGGCCGAGAGCATCTCGGGGGTCATGGGCGTGCCCGCGAGGGTCTTGACCGGGTCCACGGTGCCCATGCGCAGCTTGAACTCGACGCAGGTGTGCTCGGGGTCGGACTCGCTGCGCTCGCGGGCGGCGCGGCCGACGTGCAGGCGCCCGCGCCGGTCGGCCCACACGGCCGAGGGGGTGGTCTCGTCGTTGTCGTTGTTCTTGACGACCTCGGTGCCGACGCCGCGCAGCACCGCGATCGCGCTGTTGGTGGTGCCCAGGTCGATGCCGAAGTCGATGGTGGTCCTGCTCATTCGCCCTGCTCCTTCTGCGCTTCCGGTTCGGTCTCGGGAATGCCGACGATGACCTCGCCCATGCGGATCACCTTGCCGCGCAGGTAGACCGCGGGGCTGACGGTCTCCAGGACCCGCTCCTCGGCGAGGCCGGCGGTGGGCTGGAAGGCCAGCACGCGCAGCTGGAGCCCCGAGGAGTAGGCGGCCCCGTCGTAGCCGCGGGCCTCGACGCCCATCGCCGCCAGCGCGTCGGCCGCGCTGAGGGCGTGGCGACCCACCGGGCCGTCGGGCGCCCGGCTCCGCAACCGCCACACCGCGACGGCGAGCTCGGCGAGCGGTCCTTCGTCTATGGCAACGGGCATGCGTCAACCTCCATGTGGATGCTCAATTGGCGATCCGCCACCCTTCGGACAGCCGCCGCCGGATCTCGGGGTGCGCGCCGAGGCGCCGACGCCGCTTCTCGCCGCGCTCGGACACGTAGCCCAGCAGCGCGACCGCGACGACCATCCACCCGAACCACGCGTCGGTGGCCGACCACGTCAGCGACGAGAACAGGACCACCAGCCCCAGCACGATCGCGGCCAGGAAGAGCAGGCCGATGAGGCAGCCGGAGCGGTCGGAGTTCAGGCGCTTGCGGTGGCAGCGGCCGCAGGAGGGCACGGTGACGGCGAGCGCCTCGCCGTACCGCTGGGGATGGCCCATGACGACCGTCCGCGAGCCGGTGGCGGTGCGCTCGCACATCGCGCAGGCGTCCGCCGAGGCGTCGACGGCGCTCCACACCGAGCGCGAGGCGCCCCGCCGCCCCGTGTCGGGGCCGCCGGACTCGAAGGCGTGGACGGCCCGCGTCAGCTGGTCGCGCAGCTTCGGGTCGTGCGCGATGCGCAGCAGCGACCGCAGCTCCGGCAGCACCGCGCGGCCCTCGCCGGTCACGTTGGCGTACTCGAGCAGGATCAGGAACGCGGTGCCCGCGACCTCGTCGCACAGGTCGAAGTAGCGGCCCCGGTCCTTGGCCATGATGCGCCGCAGCGGCTTGCGCGTCTGCTCGACGAGCGAGCGCTGCGCGGTGATCCCCGAGGCGGGGGACCTCCGGCTCTCCTCCTGGGCCGCACGGCAGGCGGCGACCACGAGGTTGCTCAGCAGCGTCTGGAGGTCCTCGCCGATCCGCTCCCTGACGTGGTCCCCGACCGCGACCCCGTTCGCGAGGTCGAGCCACCGGATGGCGTGCGCGACCTCGACGCGCCGCCTGACGGCCTCGTCCTCCGGTATGCGGTTCATCGCGCCCACCACGCATTCGCGCACGCCGGAGGCCAGGTCGTCGGCGATGCCGGAGACGACGGCGTTCTCGTCGCACACCAGGGTCCGCAGCGCCGCCAGGTCGGCGGCCGAGCCCTCCAGAGCTGCCTGGCACGTGCGCTGGTACGCCTCGTGGTCGCCCGCGGCGTCCTTGGTCTGCTCGGCGAGGGCCTTGAGCCGCGACACCTGCGGCCCGAGCGCGCCGAGCAGCGCCCGGTCGATCATGGCGTCGTCGTGATCGGACCCCAGCATGGCGTCGGCCTGGCGCAGGCCCCGGTCCCGGTCGCGGGCGAAGTCGGCGACGGCGAGCCCGGCGTGGGTCGACAGCACCAGCTCGGGCAGCCCGAGGCGGAGGCGGTCGACGGCGGTGGTCCGCAGCTGCGGGTCGGCGAGGGCCTCGACGCGGCGGGCGAGCCGGCGCCAGCACGCCTCCTCTTCGAGGACCTGGTTCCATCGGCGGTAGACCGCGCCCCATTTCTCCTCGACGGCTCCGTCGGGGTAGTCGTCCTCCAAGGCGCTTACGTGCGCGGTGACGGCGAGGTTGTGCAGGGCGACGGCGCGCGCCTCGTCCGCCTCGCCCGCGGCCGCCGGTTCGGGCCACAGCCACAGGAACTCGTCGACGATCCTGGCGGTCGGGTCGTGCAGGCGCCTGAGCGCGTCGAGGATCTCGGTGCTCGCCGGAGGCGGGTCGACCGGGAGCGGGCCGCCGGGGGAGGGGAGTTCCGCGCCGAGCCGGTCGGCGGCCTCGATCTCGGTCGAGCGCCGGCGCACCCGCCGCAAGGAAGCGTCCACTGGCAGGCCGCTGAGCCGGAAGGCGTTGCCGCGGTAGAGGTCGACGCCCGCGATCGAGGTCAGGTCGATTCCGATGCGGCCTTCCTGCATGCCCGGCTCCGCTCTGCTCCGACGGTAACGGCGGCCAGTCTCGAGAGTCCCACGGGCACTGCGGGACCGGTCCCGAGCATCCCAGTCTAGTGGCCGCCTGCTCGCCCGCCGCTTGCGAAGCGGCGCAGACTATTCGTCGACCCAGTAGGTGTCGTGGTACTCGAAGAACGCCCGCCGCTCCTCCTCGCTCAGCTCGCCGAGAGTGGCGAGCCCCTCGAAGTAGCCCTCGCGGGGCGCGCCGGGGGCGAACAGCAGCAGCATCGACGCGGCCTCCCCCGACTCGTTGCGGAAGCCGTGGACGCCGCCCTCGGGCACGTACAGGAAGTCGCCCCGCTCGGCGTCGATCCACGTGGTGCCGTTGTAGAGGCGCACCGTGCCCGAGAGGATGTAGAACGACTCCGAGATGGACTTGTGGAAGTGCGGGTCCGGCCCGGACCGGCCCGGGGCCATGTTCCACTGGTACAGCCCGAACTGCCCGCCGGTGGAGGCGCCGGTGGCCAGGTAGCCCGCGGACCCGCCGCTGGCGAACAGCAGCTCCGCGGGGTGGTCGGCGGCTCGGAAGACGGCGCTGACCTCGCCGGTCTCGCCCAGGTACTTCGGTTCCGGATACGACACGGCCGCCGTCCTCTCCTCGTCGGCGCCGCCCGGTGCGGGCGCCGCGTCGAGCGTATCGTCGACGGCACCTCCCTGAGGCGCACTCGCCATCGGTTCGACGGCGCCGCGCCGGGCGATCGGTGATATCTTTTCGCGCTAGAGGCTTGTGAGGAGGGGTTCATGACGACGACCTGCCTGGTGGTGATGGGCGTCTCCGGCGTCGGGAAGAGCACCATCGCGAAGCGGCTCGCCGACCGGCTCGGATGGTCCATGGCCGAAGGCGACGAGTACCACTCGGAGGCCAACATCGACAAGATGGAGATGGGCGTTCCGCTCACCGACCAGGACCGGCTGCCGTGGCTGCGGGACATCCGCGACTGGATCGGCGAGCAGGACGCCGAGGGCGTGAACACCGTCGTCACCTGCTCCGCGCTCAAGCGCTCCTACCGCGACATGCTGCGCGAGGCGCCCGCCCGCGTCTTCTTCGTCCACCTCAGTGCCTCTCCCGAGCTCATCGCCTCCCGCCTCAGCGCCCGCACCGGGCACTTCATGCCGCCGCGCCTGCTCGACTCGCAGTTCCGCGACCTCGAACCGCTCGGGGCCGACGAGGCGGGGATGACCGTCGACGTCGCCGACCTCCCCGATCACATCACCGAGAAGGTGATCGAGGACCTCCGCCGCTCGGGCGCCGCGTCCGCCTGAGGGCCCTCAGGCGGACGCGTGGCCTTGCCGTTCCGCCTCAGCCCCAGGCGTTCTGGATCGCCTGGTACTCGCCGTAGGTCAGCGGCAGGATGGAGCCGTGGCGCGGGCGGCCCGGCAGGCTGTAACCCGACACCGGCGTCCACTGCCCGCTCGAGAGGTCGGTGGTCTCGAAGGGGATGTAGCCGCGGCCGCCGTACTCGTCGATGAACATGTACCAGCGGTCCTCGGTGTTGGATTTGAAGATCAGCGGACCCTCGCCGTGGCTGATCGTGCCCGAGCCGATGCACTCGGTCTGGAAGGCCCAGTTCGTGTTCGTCAGCGAGGTCGAGGTCTCCGAGAGGATGAACTTGCCGCACGAGGTGCCGCTGCGCTCGTCCTTGGTGTAGCGGTAGTACGTCCCGTCGTGCTCGGCGACGGTGGAGTCGATCGTGGAATATCCCTTGTCGACCCACACGCGCGCCTCGCTGAAGTTCCGGAAGTCCGTGGTGGTCGCGTACATCATCCGGTGGTAGGTGCTGCCCGAGTGGTCCGAGGTGCCGTACAGCTTCGAGGCCCAGTAGACGACGAAGGCGTTCTGGGAGGGGTCCCAGTAGGCCTCGGGGGCCCAGGTGTTGCCCGCCGATGACGGCGAGACCTGCTCCAAGCGCGCCGAGCTCCAGTTCACCAGGTCGTCCGACTCCCACACGACCAGCGACAGGCTCCCGTGGCGCTGGGCGCGGTCCCAGTCGCCGTTGCCGTAGATCTTCAGGTCCGTGGCGATCATGTAGTACTTGCCGTCCTGCGGCGACCGGACGAGGAACGGGTCCCGCGCCCCCTGCTCGCCCACATCGGAGGTCAGGACCGGCTGCGAGCCGTTGAGGGCGTCGTAGGCCAGCGGATCGTTCCCGCGGCTGAGCGCGAAGTAGACCTGCTCGCCGCCCGCGCTGCCCTCGCCGGTCATGTAGGCGAAGAGGTAGCCGTACGGGTCGCCCTCGGCGCTGCCGGAGCCGTCGTCGACCGGGATGAGCCGCCACTGCTGGTTGGCCCCGCCGGTGGGGGTGTACTGGGAGACGCGGGCGCCGGGCTCGGTCGACTGCTGCCACACGTCGAGCGCCTTGCCGGAGAAGCGGTTGACGAAGGTGGCGTAGCCGCCCGACTCGGTCACCTGCCACTGCTGGTTGGTGTTGTCCAGATCGTTCCACTGGACGATCTCGGCGCCGTTGTCCGCGCTCCAGTCGTAGACGTCGAGCACGTGGCCCGAGTGCCTGGCCTGGATGCGGTAGTAGCCGTTCCCGGCGTCGATGAACCGGAATTGCTGGTTGGCCGCGCCGCTGCGGTTCCACTGGATGAGCCCGGCTCCGGGCTCGGTGGAGGCGCCGTCGATGTCGAGCACCAGGCCGGAGCTGCGGGACTGGAGGAGGTACCAGGTGCCGGTGTCGACGGCGCCGGCGGCGGGCGGGCTGACGAGGAAGACCGAGGCCAGTGCCACCGCCAGTGCGGCGGCGAGTCGGGTCAGTCGTGGGCGTGTTCGCGATCGCATGTTCGCTCCCTGGTGTGCGTTCTGATGGGGGACAAGGGGTGTCGGCGGCGCTCGCGCGGGCGTGCCGGGGAATCGCGCGGGCGGCGAAACTAAATTCATATACATGCAATTATCAATGCTTAGCCTAAGGGTTAAGTATAGGAGTCCGGCGGGCCGGTGCATAGCCTCCGACCGTGCGGCGAGCGTCGGAATCGGTCGCTTTTGCGCCCGGTCGGGGCTTAGGACTTGATATTGACGTATCTCTATGTTAGAGTGGGAGCGCTTCTATGGCATGTATCGACGACGGCCAACCCTAGGCGGCCGGCACCAACAGGGGGTGCCTTCCGCCGCGATCCCCGCTGTCGTCCCGCACTCCGAGGGGATTTCACATGGCTTCAAGTGCTTCGACATCGACCCCGACCGCAGCCCCGCACGAACCCGATACGCCCGAGCGCGCCCTCCCGGCGCGCTCGCTCGCCGTCGTCAGGATCGTCCTGGGCTGGGTCTTCCTCTGGGCCTTCCTGGACAAGACCTTCGGCCTCGGCTACCCCACCGCCGAAGGGCACGGGTGGGCCGACGGCGCCAGCCCCACCGAGGGCTTCCTCGCCAGCCGAGACGGCTCCTTCGGCGAGCTGTTCCGCAGCATGTCCGACCAGCCCTGGTCCGGGTGGCTGTTCATGGGCGGCCTCGCCGGCCTCGGCATCGCCCTCACGCTCGGCATCGGCCTGCGCGTGGCCGCCATCCTCGGCCCCGTGCTCATGGTGACGATGTGGATGTCGATGCTGCCGCTCGACTCCAACCCGATCGTGGACGTCCACATCTTCTACGCGGTGGCGATGGTCGCTCTGGCCGTCGCGAACGCCGGCGACCGGTGGGGCCTGGGACGCTGGTGGCAGGACCTCGGTCCCGTCCGCCGCTTCCCGATCCTGCGGTAAGGCAACGGCGAAGCCCCGCGCCGCTCGGCGCGGGGCTTCGCCGTGCGCTCACCGCAGACGCGGTATCCAGAAGCCGCAGTGGTGCCCCTCGGCGATGGCGATCGGTCCGGTCGCATCGACGGCGAACGACATCGCGTTCCCGTGCCGGTACCGCTCCCAACCGGGGTCGCCGGTGGCCGCGAAGGCGGTCCAGTGGCCGATCAGCCTCTCGGCCAGGGCCTCCCGCTCCTCGGTCGGCGGCACCGGTTCGAGCTGGCCGTCCCAGAAGTACGGGAGGTCGGCGCTGTGCCTGGCGCCGAGCGCGAAGTCGCCCACGACCTCACCGGTGGGCTCGGCGAACTCGTAGGAGTACACGGGCGCGTGGCGCGAGGCCGCCTCAAGGGCCGGCAGCTGCGAGCAGGTGCCGGTCAGTCCTCCGTAGTCGGTCAGCAGCGTCGCCAGCGCCAGGCTCGGCGTCGCGTAGTCGGCGAGCGGGTACGTCGCGAGGATCGTCCGGGCGTCGCGTCGCCCGAAGAGGTCTTCGACGACGCCGGGGTACGCCTCGGCGGTGAGGGGCGCGCCGCGCCAGTCGTAGGCCTTCGCCACGAACATCCGCGCCTCGTCCTCGGTGGCGCCGTGGATGAGCGGCACGTCCGCGGCCGCGCCGCGCCACAGTGCCGCCAGCGGCTGCGAGGGGAGCACTTCGGTGCCCGCCACGGGGTTCCACGTGTAGTCGGAGTGGTGGCGCGTGATGGCGCCGACCCCGTCCATCCCCCACGGCACCAGCTCGGCGGGATCGACGGCGCGGAGGCACTCGACGGCGAGCGCGGTATCGGTGCAGCCGAGGTCCTCGGCCAGCCGCTCGCCCCTCGCCTCGGCCTCCTCGACGGTGAGCACGTCGTTGGCGCAGGTGGCGCTCTGCACGATCGCCTTGTCGAACAGGCCCTCGGCGCCCGGCGCGGCGAGCTGGGCGCAGACGGCGTAGCCGCCGGCGGACTGCCCCCAGAGCGTGACGTTGCCGGGGTCGCCGCCGAAGGCCGCGATGTTCTCCTCCACCCAGCGCAGCGCCTCCTGCTGGTCGGCGAGCCCGAAGTTCCCCGCGAACGGGTCGTCCAGGCCGGGATGCGCCAGGAAGCCGAGCGCCCCGAGCCGGTAGTTCACGGTCACCACGATGACGTCGCCGCCCTCGACGATGCGGGCCGGGTCGTAGCTCGCGCCCTGGCCGCTGATGAGACCGCCGCCGTGCAGGTACACCATGACCGGCAGGGGCCCGGGGGCATCGCTCGGAACGTCCACGTTGAGGAAGAGGCAGTCCTCGCTTCCGGCGAGGCCGCCGACGGTCCAGTCCAGCTGCGGGCACATCGAGCCGGGCTCGGTGGCGTCGCGGACTCCGGGCCACGGCTCGACCGGTTCGGCGGCGCGCCAGCGCCGCTCGCCGACCGGCGGCGCGGCATAGGGCACGCCGAGGAACGTGCGGCGGCCCTCCTCGACCGTGCCGCGGAGCCATCCGCTCGAGGTCTCCACGAGGGACGGATCCTCGGCGTACGAAGGAGCGCCGACGGCCATGATCGTCGTGAGTGCGGCCGCCACGACCGCGAGGACTTTGAACAATGTCGATCGATTCATGTCCTCCAATGTCGCGGCTCGGGGCCGCTCGCCGCATCAGCGGACGCGCGTATTCCCACTGCGCCGCCCCGCGTAGGCCGCCGTCCGCCGCGGCCTCAGATCCAGCCCTCCTCCCAGGCCCGGTGCGCCGCCGCGTGGCGCGAGGAGGCGCCGAGCTTGGCCATCGCCGACGACAGGTAGTTGCGCACGGTGCCAGGCGCCAGGTGCACCCGTGACGCGATCTCGCCCACCGACGCTCCGGTCCTGGTCTCCCGCAGCACTTCCAGTTCCCGCTCGGTGAGCGGGCAGTCGTCCTCGCTCAGCGCCGACGCGGCGATGTCGGGGTCCACATAGCGCTTCCCGGCGGCGATGTCGCGGATGATCTCGGCCAGCCGGGAGGCGGGCGTCGTCTTCGGCACGAAGCCGCTGACGCCCGCGCCGAGCGCCCGGCGCAGCACGCCCGGCCGGGCGTGCCTGGTGACCAGGACGATCCGCGTGGGGAGCGCGGCGCGGATCTCCTCGGCGGCGCGGAGCCCGTCGGCCGGGGGCATCTCCAGGTCGAGCACCGCGATGTCGGGGCGGTGCCGCTCGGCCAGGCGCACCGCGTCGGTCGAAGTGGACGCCTCCGCGACGACCTCGAAGTCCGCCTCCAGGTCCAGCAGCGAGGCCAGAGCGCCCCTGAGCAGGTCCTCGTCGTCGGCCAGCAGGATCCGTATCACGTTGTCTCCGTTGCGCTCTCGAGTGCGATGCCGATCGGGAGCGACGCGGTGACGGCGAAGCGGTCCCCTTCGCGCTCCCACGCCAGACCGCCGCCCGCGGCCTCCAGGCGCTCGGCCAGCGCGCGCAGCCCGGTGCCCGTCGAGGTCCCGTCCTCCCCGCCCGCGCCGTCGTTCGCGATGCGCAGCCGGGCGGCGCCGTCCTCGATCCGGTAGTCGACCTCGGCGTGCTCGGCGCCGCTGTGCCGCAGCACGTTCGTGGTGGCCTCGCGCATCACCAGGCCCAGCAGGTGCCGGGCGGCGGGGGAGAGGCGGCCGATGCTCGCGGCCGCCGAGGGCTCCAGGCGCATCTCGGCGTCGATGTCGGCGGCCGCCAAGACCTTGGTGGCGTTGGCGAGCTCGTCGTCGAGCGCGGTGCGCCGGTAGCCGCGCACGACCGCCCGCGTGTCCTCCAGCGCCGTGACGGCCAGGCGCCGCACCTCGTGCATCTCGGCTGAGGCCCGCTCCGCGTCGGCACCCGCCAGCCGGGCCGCCAGCTCGCTCTTGAGCGCGATGACCTGGAGATGGTGGCCCTGGATGTCGTGCAGATCGGCCGCGAACCTCAGCCGCTCGTTCTTGACCGCGAGCTCGGCGGCCAGCTGCTGCGCCTCGTTCAGGCGCCTGGCGATGTCCCAGGCCCACAGCGGCCCGAGCACCATGACGGTGATGAACAGGACCAGCCCCAGCGGCATGAGCGCCGCGTGGAGCGTCTCGTCGCCGCCCGTGGCCGCACTGATGATCCAACCGGGCAGGGGCGCGACGGCGGCCGCCGCGATGATGAGGATCAGCCGGGGCCGCAGGCGCAGGAACGTGGCGGCGATGGCCACGGTCGTCGCGGGCACGACGCCCCAGATGCCGTAGTCGTACAGCGCCAAGGAGATGGCGCCGATGACGACCGACGCGGCGCTCGCGGCGACCAGCCACCACGCCGTCGAGCGGTCGAGGCGCGGCACCGGTTCGAGCGCCATGCGCCGGTTGAGGAGGACCACGCTCGCCCAGGCCGCCACGGCGAGCGCCGCGACGCGTACGACGCGGATCCAGACCGGCACGCTCGCGTCCATGACCCAGCCCGCGCCGAAGAACACCAGGAAGAACGCGGTCGTTCCGGGCACGGCCCACCACGTGTAGCGGCGGAGGCCCGTCAGCCCCGCCTCGCGGTCGATCGGCGTGTCCTGCACGCGAGTCATTGTCGCAGGTCACCGACGAAGGGCGGCAGTCCGATCTCGCGCCGGGCATGACAAATGTCATCCGGGTCGATGACCGTCCCATGCGGAGCCGTGGGAATTCGGCACTACCGGCGCCGATGCGCACCTGCGACTGTGGATGCGTCAGGCGGATGCCCCGCCCCTGTATGAAGGAGTTTCCCATGCACACCACGGACCGGCACATCGGACACGCGGCCCATCGCCATGGGGCGCCGGGCAAGCGGCGCTTCCTCGTCCACTATGCCGAGATGGTCGTCGCGATGCTGGTCGGGATGCTCGTCCTCGGCGGCGCCGTGCGCGGCGCCCTGGCGCTGGGCGGCGTCGAGTACGGCATGGCCACCCACCCCGAGCTCACCATCCTGGAGATGGCCCTGGAGATGTCGATCGGCATGGTCGCCTGGATGCGCATCCGGGGCCACGGCTGGGCCGGTGCGCTGGAGATGGCCGCGGTGATGATCGCCCCGGCACTCGTCCTCGTCCCGTTCGTGCGGCTCGGCGTCCTCGGCGCCGACACCGCGATGCTCCTGGAGCACGTGGCGATGTTCCCGCTCATGTTCCTGGCGATGCTGCGCCGCCGCGGCGAGTACGGAGGGCAGTCGGCATGAGCACCACCGCGACACGGCCCGAACGCGCCGCCTGGGGCCGATGGCTCCTGCGGCGCTGGCCCACCGCCCTCGCCATCGCGGCGGGCGCGCTGATCTTCGCCGGCGGCGGCGTGGACGCCGAGTTCGTGACGAGCTTCGGCGAACTCGTCCCGCTCCTGGCGCTCGAGTACCTGCTCATCGCGAAGTTCGGCCGGCGCGGGTGGTCATGGCCGGTGGTCGTGGCGCTGTCGCTGGTCATGGCCGCCGCGCAGATCGTCGGTCTGCTCCGGCCGTCGCTGGTCTTCGGCGCCGTCGCCGTGGTCGTGCTGGTCTGGAGCGTCGCCGACGGGCGGCTGCTCAAGGACGGCATGTACCGCCTCCAGGTGTTCGGCATGATCGGCTTCGGGGCGCTCACGCTGGTGGCCGTGGCGGTCGACTCGGACGCGGCCCGGTACGCGGTGGCCGCGGCGTGGCTGGCCCACGCCGTCTGGGACTTCGTCCACCACCGGCTCGACAGGGTCGTCTCGCGCTCGTACGCCGAGGCGTGCGGCGTCATCGACCTCATAGTCGCGGCGGGGCTGGTGTTCCTGGCGTAGCGGTCCGCGCGCCGTCTGAAAACGCGTCCCCGCCAGCCGCCTCCATGCGGTGATCCCCGGATCCGACCGAATCCGGGGATCACCGCGCGACACGGCCACTCGCCGACGGCGCGAACCGTAGACCGGCCGACGACCGAGCCGTCCACGGCCCGGCCGCTTGCCGACGGGACCGGTGCGACCAGTCGACGCCGTTGCCACGGCTGCGGCATTTGCCGCCGAGACCCGCTCCCGCTATTGTTGTACAACGTACGAAGTTAAGGCCCGCGCGCGAACCGACACGACCGTGAGGAAACCGATGCCAGCAGCGATCCCCGACCCGACCGTCCTGCACCCCTTGGAGGGACAGCCCCGCGTGGTGCTGCTCAAGCCGCTGGTGACCGACGAGCGCATCCAGGTCGGCGAGTACACCTACTACGACGACCCCGACGTCCCCACCGAGTTCGAGCGGCGGAACGTCCTCTACGGCTACGGCCCCGAGCGGCTCGTCATCGGCCGGTTCTGCGCCATCGCGACCGACACGCGCTTCATCATGGCCGGGGCCGACCATCCCATGCTGGGCGTCTCGGCCTTCCCGTTCACCATCTTCGGCGGCGAATGGGCCGAGCGGACGCTCGACATCCTGCATGGCATGGAGACCCGCGGCGACACCGTCGTCGGCAACGACGTCTGGTTCGGATACCGGTCCCTCGTCATGCCCGGCGTGACCATCGGCGACGGCGCGATCATCGCCTCCGGCGCCGTGGTCACCTCCGATGTGGAGCCCTACACGATCGTCGGCGGCAACCCGGCGAAGCCGATCAGGCGCCGGTTCGACGAGGCCGACACCGAGCGGATGCTCCGCGCCGCCTGGTGGGACTGGCCGATCGAGGCCGTCACCGAGCACGTGCGCACCATCATGACCGGCACGCCCGCGCAGATCGAGGCGATCGCCGAGACGCTCAAGGCCGAACGCGGGCCCGGCGCCTCATAAGCGCACCCCACGGGACGCAAAGCGCCGCCGTGATCGCTCACGGCGGCGCATTGCGATCCACTTCGGAGTCAGGACTTGGCGCCGGAGGCCTCGGCTTCGAGCTTGTCGAGGGCCTTCGCGCCGAGGCCGGACTCGACGTGGCGGAGCATCGAGGCAGACGCGGCGTCCGCGTCGCCGGAGACGATGGACTCGAGCAGCTTCCGGTACTCGGCGTTCTTCCCGCCCCGCTCCTTCTTCGCGCTCCCTTCGGCCAGCGCCAGCCGCTGGTAGCGGTCGGCCTTGTTCGCCAGCGAGTCGAGCGCCTCGACGAGCAGCTCGTTGTGCGAGGCGCGGTAGACGGCGCCGTAGAAGCGGTGGTAGGCCTCCAGCTCGGCGAGGCCGGGGTCGCTCGGGAGCGCGTCGATGCCGTTGGCGGCCTCGCGCATCTCCTCGATGTCCTCGTCGGTGCGCCGCTCGGTCGCCAGCGACGCGGCGAGCGGGCAGAGCGAGCGGCGCATCTCGAGCAGGTCGCGCGCCTCCTCGGCGGTGAGCGCGGTGACCCGGGCGTCGCGGTGCGCGCCCAGCTGGACGAGGCCCTCGCCCTCAAGGCGGCGCAGGGCCTCCCGCAGCGGCGTGGTGCTCACGCCGATGTCGGACGCGACCACGGCCTGGTTGATGACTTCGCCGGGCGCCAGCACACCGGACACGATCATGTCCCGCAGGCGCAGATAGGCGAATTCGCTCTTAGTGGCGGTCGGTGCGACGCGCTCCATAATTCGGCCTCCTTAGATGAGGTTATAGGCTATACGGCCAATATAGCCTATAATTTATAGCCTATTTTCGCGGGGGTATGGCAAACCCGGCCGAGCCGAGTCGTTCCCCTCTCGCGGGGGTATACCTCTCGGTCGACGTTCGCGGCGGGGCACCGTCCGCTGACCGATCAGAGGAGACGAGCAGTGCACATCACCGTTCTGGGGGCCACCGGCACCACTGGTCAGCAGGTCGTCGAACGGACACTGCGGTCCGGCCACCGCCTCACCGCCCTGCTCCGCGACCCGGCCCGGCTGCCCCAGCGCGATGACGACCGGGTGAGCCTCGTGGTCGGGGACGCCACCGACGCCGAAGACCTCAAGAACGCGATGACCGGCAGCCGGGCCGTGATCGCCACGCTCGGCGCCGGGCTCGACCTCAGGTCCGACCTCGCCAGCCGCGCCGCGAGGGCCGTCCTCCCCGCAGCCGAGGCCGCCGGAGTCGCCCGCGTGGTGTGGCTGTCCTCCCTGGGAGCCGGCTCCACGCTCCAGCACGTCGCGCTGCTGCCGAAGCTCGGCATCAAGCTGGCGATGCGGGGCCTGTTCGCGGACAAGGCCCTCGCCGACGAGCTCATCCGATCCAGTCGGCTCGACTGGACCATCGTGTACCCGCTGACCCTCACGAACGGCCCGCGCACCGGGAAGTGCACCGCGGTCCATACACCGAGGCGCCGAATCGGCTCGGGCGTCAGTCGGGCCGACGCCGCCGAGTTCATGCTCGGCCTCGCCGAGACCGGCCAGTGGTCCCGGCGGGCCGCGATCCTGAGCCGGTGAGCGGGCCGAGAGCGCCGCACGATCCCGTCGGTACCCGCGCCCGCACGCACGCCCCAGTGATGCCGCCGGGCGGCGGCCCGGCCGGACCCTCGTCGGGCTCCGGCCGGGCCGCGTTCCGGGGAGCCCCTACGACCTGACCCGCAGGATCCGGGGGCGGAACAGGGCGACGGCGTTGTAGACGACGCCGAGCATCTGGTCCACCGTCGCGCCTCTCGGATACTTGATGTTCAACTGGGCGTTGATGGTCACGGTGACGTTGTCGAGCAGCTCCAGCTCGTTCTCCGTGAGGTAGTTCTTCGCGATCCGCGCCGAGGCGGCCGTGAACGACCCGTCGCGCTTCCTGTCGCCGTCCAGCTGCTCGCGGCTCTCCCGGATGACGGCCGCGGTCATCCCGAACAGGCCGGCGTAGAGCGTGTTCTGGATCAGCCGGTAGTCCTCCGAGACGGCCCCGCCCATCTTCATCGAGTGCAGCACGCCCTGGTAGTCGGCCCGCTCCTGGAACCGCGTGAACCGCGCCGTCTCCAGGCGCCGGTCGACGGCCGCGGACTCCTCGGCCGACAGCAGGAACCGCCGCACCTGCGCGGCCACGGGCGAGTCGGGCAGCAGCTGCCCGGCGGCGAGCACGGCCCCGCGCGACCACACCACCAGCTGCGAGGAGCGGAGGTCGTGCGCGGACAGGCCGTCCGCGCACCGCTCCTTGAACGCCCGCAGCCGCTCGCCGCGGAGCTCGGCGAGCCCCGCCGCCCGCAGCTCCCTGCGGTGCTGCCGCATGAGGTGCCTGACGTCCTCCACCGGCACCTCGTAGAACGCCGCCACCTGCTCGGTGGGGACGTGGACGTCGTCGGACAGGAACACCAGCGCCCCGACCTTCTCGGCGGCGTCGGCGCGGCCGCCCGGGAGCCCGCCCCGCGCCGCCGTCCGGCGGACCGGCTCTGCGGACACCGGCGCGCGTGAGTCGATCTGAATCATGTGCACGCAACTCCTCTTCCCCTGGAGTACACCCTCACCATCAATTTTAGTCCGTATGTACGACAAATTGCCAGTTTGCGGCCCTCGTCCTCCGGGGTTTTCCATGTCGCCGCGGGGGCCGTGCACTTCGGAATCCTCGGCCCGCTGGCCGTGCGGAACGACCGCGACGAGCCGGTCCCGATTCCCGGACGCAAGGTCCGGGCGCTCCTGGCCGACCTGCTCGTCCACGAGGGCCGCGCGGTGTCCGCCGACCGCCTCGTCGACGACCTGTGGGGCGAGTCGGCGCCCGCCGACCCCGCCGCGGCGCTCCACGTCCGCGTCTCCCAGCGGCGCCGCGCTCTGGCCGCCGCGAACCCAGGACACGTCCTGAGAGGCGCCGCGGAGACGTTGGACGCACTGCGGGTTCGGCGCCCTCCTCGGCGAGGCCCGGACGGCCGAGGAGGGCGGGCCTGACGGTGGTGCTCGGTCTGCGGTGCGCCGACCGGGCCGACCGCGATCGAGAGGCTCAAGGTTCGCGAGTGGGTGTGCGGGCGCGGCGGGCGTCATGACCGGGAGGCGAACGCTGAGATCGACATCGGGCGCGAAGGCCGTCGCCCTGTGGCCGAGGGACTGCCGGACACGTCAAACGCCCGCGGACCGCCGGCAGACGGCGCAGCGGGATGAAACAGGAACCCACCCGTGGCGGTGCCGTGCCGAACGGTGCCGCAGCCGGGAGTCTCCCCCTTCAACGCGGAGAGGAGGTCAAGACCGCCTTGCCGCCGCCGTCAGGCGGGGGAGGACCTCGCCGATCGGCTCGCGCACCACCGCGTGGGCGTACTCGTCGTACGGCGTGGGCTCGGCGTTCACGACGACCAGCCGCGCCCCGGCGTCGAGCGCGCAGTCGCACAGCCCGGCCGCGGGGTGGACGGTCAGGGAGGTGCCTATCGCGATGAACAGGTCGCACCCGGTGCTCGCATCGACTGCCGCGGCGACCACGTCCCGGTCCAGCTGCTGGCCGAACGAGACCGTGGCCGACTTGAGGATCCCGCCGCAGCGCAGGCACGGCGGATCGTCCTCGCCCGCCTCGATCCTCGGCAGCACCTCCGGCATGGGGGTGCGCTCGCCGCAGTCCAGGCACGCCGCCCATCGGGCGGTGCCGTGGAGCTCGACGACCCGCTCGGGCGACGAGCCGGCCGCCTGGTGGAGGCCGTCGATGTTCTGGGTGAGGATCGCCTCCAGCCGCCCGTCCGCTTCGAGGTCGACCAGGGCCCGGTGGGCGTCGTTGGGCTCGGCCGCCCAGACGGGGTTCGCCAGCCGGGCCCGCCACGCCTGGCGCCGCACGTCGGGGTCGGCCAGGTAGTTCTCGATCGTGAACAGGTGCTGCGCGGCGGGGTTCTTCGTCCAGAGGCCCTGCGGGCCGCGGAAGTCGGGGATGCCGGAGTCGGTGGAGATCCCGGCGCCGGTCAGCACGGTGACCGACTCGGCCTCCGCGAGTCGGCGCGCGGCCGCCGCTTCGGGGGTCAGTGGCGCGGTCACCCCACGACGGTACCGCCTCGGTCGGGCGGGGCCCGTGATAAGGTCTCCCACAAACCGACCAGACGGTACGGAGGCGTGGATGCAGCGATTCGAGGGCAGGACCGCCCTGATCACCGGAGCGAGCCGCGGTATCGGCCTCGCGATCGCCCGTCGCCTGGTGTCCGAGGGCGCCTCGGTGGTCATCACCGGGCGCGACGAGGACGCCCTGGAGGCCGCCGTGGCGGACCTCGGGAAGGAGCGCGCCTCCGGCGTCCCCGGGCGGGTCGACGACGCCGAGCACCGCACTGCGGCGATCGGCCACGCCGCCGAGCGCTTCGGCGGGCTCGACCACCTCGTCAACAACGCGGGGATCAACCCCGCCTGGGGCCCGCTGACCGAGCTGGACGCGAACGCCGCCCGCAAGATCTTCGAGGTCAACGTCCTCGCGGCACTGGAGTGGACGCGAGCGTCCCTCGCCATCGGCGCACTGCGGTCGGTGGTGAACATGTCCTCGATCGCGGGCACCGCCGCCAGCGACAACATCGGCTTCTACGGCGTCTCCAAGGCCGCGCTCATCAACCTGACCGCCCAGCTCGCCGAGGAGCTCGCGCCCGCCGTCCGCGTCAACGCCCTCGCGCCCGCCGTCGTGAAGACCAGATTCTCCAGCGCGCTCTACGAGGGCCGCGAGGAAGGCGTCGCCCGCGCCTACCCCCTGGCCCGCCTCGGCGTCCCCGACGACGTCGCGGGCCCGGCCGCCTTCCTCCTCTCCGACGACGCCGCATGGGTCACCGGCCAGACCCTCAGGATCGACGGCGGCGCCGGCATCCGGCCGGTGGGGTGAAGGATGGGAGCCATGAAGACCACGAACGTCGCCGATGAAGTGCTCCGCGCCGCCCTGGAGCTGTTCGCCGCCCAGGGCTACGCCAACACCAGTGTGCAGCAGATCGTCAAGGCCGCGGGTGTCACCAAGGGCGCCATGTACCACTACTTCACGTCCAAGGACGACCTGCTCTTCGCGATCTACGAGCGCATGCTGTCCCTCCAGAAGCGGCGGCTCGACGAGATCATCGCGACCGGCGGCGCCGCCGAGGACGTGCTGCGCGCCGTGTGCGAGGACGTGGTCATCACGTCCATCGAGTTCCTCCCCGAGGGCACCGTCTTCTTCCGAAGCCAGCACATGCTCACCCCCGAACGGCAGCAGGAGGTGAAGCGGCGCCGCCGCGAGTACCACGACGAGTTCGCCGCGCTCATCACCCGCGGCCAGGCCGAGGGCTCGCTCAGGGACGACATCCCCGTCTCGGTCCTCATCGCGCACTTCTTCTCCGACGTGCACTACCTCTCGCACTGGTACTCGCCCGACGGCCCCGAGGACGAGACCGAGGTCGCCCACCAGCTCACCGAGCTGTTCCTGCGCGGCATCAGGAGGACCGATGACTGAGGCGATGCGGGCCTGGCAGGTGACCGCGCACGGCGAGCCCGAGCGCGTCATGGCGCTGCGGGAGACCGACGTGCCCGCCGCTGGTCCCGGCGAGGTCCTCGTGCGGGTCCGTGCCGTGGCCGTGAACTTCCCCGACGTGCTCCTGGCGCGCGGCCAGTACCAGGAGCGGCCCGAACTGCCGTTCACGCCCGGGATCGAGCTGTGCGGCGACGTCGCCGCGCTCGGCGAGGGCGTCACCGGCCTGGCCGTGGGGCAGCGCGTCGTCGGCTCGAAGATCGGCGTGATGGCCGAGTACGCGGCGTTGCCCGCCCAGGCCGTCCGCCCCGCGCCGGACTCCCTCGACGACGCGGCCGCCGCCGCGCTCACCATCGCCTACCAGACGGCCTGGTTCGGCCTGCACCGCCGCGCCGCGATCCGGCCGGGGGAGACGCTGCTCGTGCACGCCGCCGCGGGCGGCGTCGGCACGGCGGCCTGCCAGCTCGGCGCCGCCGCCGGAGCCGAGGTGATCGGCGTGGTCGGCGGCGAGGCCAAGGCCGACGTGGCGCGGGCGGCGGGCGCCGAGGAGGTCCTGCTGCGCGGCGACGACTGGATCGCGGCGGTCAAGGAGGCCCACGGCGGCGCCGACGTCGTCTTCGACCCCGTCGGCGGTGCGGCGTTCGAGGGATCGGCGCGCTGCGTCGCGTTCGAGGGCCGCATCGTCGTGGTCGGGTTCGCGAGCGGCGAGCTGCCCGCGGTCCGCGCGAACCACGCCCTGGTGAAGAACTACAGCGTGCTCGGCCTGCACTGGGCCCTGTACCAGCGGCGGCGCCCCGACCTCGTCGAACGCGCGCACGATGAGCTGGTGCGGCTGGCCGGTGAGGGCGCCGTCCGCCCCGTGGTGGGCGGGACCGTGCCGTTCGAGGAGGCGTCGGCGGCGGTCCAGGACCTCGCGGGCGGCGCGACGACCGGGCGGCTCGTGGTGCGGGTCGCGGAGTGAGGGAGCGGCAGTGGGGGACTTGAGCGGACGCGTCGCGATCGTCACCGGCGCCTCGCGCGGCATCGGCGCGGCCTGTGCGCGGGCGCTGCATGGCGCCGGGGCGCGCGTCGTCATCGCCGACGTCCTCGCCGGGGAGGGGAAGGCGCTGGCAGCCGAGCTGGGGGACGGTGCCCGCTTCACCGAGCTCGACGTCACCGACGAGGCGGCCTGGGCGCGCGTCGTCCGCGAGACGCTGGAGTCGTTCGGCGTCGTCGAGGTGCTGGTGAACAACGCCGGGATCGCGAACGCCGCGCCGATCGAGCACTTCTCGCTGGAGAAGTGGCACGCGGTGATCGGCGTGAACCTCACCGGCACGTTCCTCGGCTGCCGGGCCGTCGTCCCCGCCATGAAGGCCGCCGGGCGCGGCTCGATCGTCAACATCTCCTCTGTGGAGGGACTGCGCGGGAGCGTCCACCTCCACGGCTACACCGCATCGAAGTTCGCGGTGCGCGGGCTCACCAAGTCCCTCGCCGTCGAGCTCGGCCCCGCGGGAATCCGCGTGAACTCGGTCCACCCCGGCTTCATCGCCACCGACATGACTGTGCGGATCGACCCCGACTCGCTCGTCATCCCGCTGTCCCGCCCGGGGGCACCGGGCGACCTCACCGGTGCGGTCCTGTTCCTCGCGGGCGAGGACTCGGCGTACCTCACCGGCGCCGAGATCGTGGTCGACGGCGGCATGACGGCGGGCATCCCGCACCGCTGAGCCGTGATCTTCCATCGAGGCGAATCCCCTGGCTCCGCAACATACCGTCCGGTCGGTATTTCATGTAGAGTGGCAGCACACCCCGCCGAACACACCAACCAGTCGAACCCCACGAAGAGGCGCCGATGACGACCACGACCCCTCCACCGCCACGACTCGAGGTATGCGGCATCGAGGTGGCCTTCGGCGGCCTCAAGGCCCTCGACGGCGTCTCGTTCACCGTCGGCGACGGCGAGACCGTCGCCCTCATCGGACCGAACGGCGCGGGCAAGACCACCGTCTTCAACGCCGTGTGCGGCCTCGTGCGGCCCCGGAAGGGGCACGTGCGGCTCGCGGGCCGCCCCGCTCCCTCCAAAGCCACCGGACTCCTCGCAGCGGGCGTCTCCCGCACCCTCCAGGGGCTCGGGCTCTTCGACCGGATGACCGTGCTCGAGAACGTCCTGGTGCCGCTGTCGAGTCTCCCGGGCCCCGCCACCCGCAAGGCGTCCAAGGCCCGCGCCGCGCTCGCCGACCTCGGCCTCGCGGCGGACGCGGACCGCCCCGCCGGGACCCTCCCGTACCCCGAGCGCAAACGCCTCGCCCTCGCCCGAGCCCTCGTCACCGGCCCCGGACTCCTCCTGCTCGACGAGCCCGCGGGCGGCCTCGGCGAGGCCGACATCGCCGATCTCGCCCACACCGTCCGCGCCACGGCCGACGCCGGGTGTGCCGTCCTGCTCGTGGAGCACCACGTCGACTTCGTCATGGACGTCGCCGACCGCGTCGTCGTCCTCGACTTCGGCAGGGTCATCGCCTCCGGCACCCCCGGCGAGGTCCGAGCCGACCCGGCCGTCGAAGAGGCCTACCTCGGTCTGGAGGCGGCCTCGTGAGCACCCTGGCGTTCTGCGACCTGACCGTCGGCTACGGCGACGGCGCCCCCGTGCTCGACGGCCTGAGCCTCGAAGTGCCCGACGGCGCCGTCGTGGCCCTCCTGGGGGCCAACGGCGCCGGGAAGACCACGCTCCTGCGCGCCGTCTGCGGCCTCGTGCCCGCCCGCGGCGGCCGCGTCCTCCTCGGCGGGCAAGACCTCACCGGACTGTCCACCGAAGACCGCGTCAGGCGCGGCCTCGCGCTCGTCCCCGAAGGGCGCAGCGTCGTCGCCGAGCTCACCGTCGAGGAGAACCTCCGCCTCGGCGCCCTGTGGCGCCACCGCGGCCCCGCCCGCACCCGCGCCGTCGCGGCCGCCTACGAGCTGTTCGAACCGCTCGCCCGCAGGCGCGCCTCGGCCGGGCACACCCTCTCGGGCGGCGAGCGCCAGATGCTCGCACTCGCCCGCGCGCTCGTCGCCGACCCCGCGGTGCTGCTGCTCGACGAGCCCTCGCTCGGGCTCGCCCCGATCGTCGTGGCCCACCTCCTCGGCGTCCTGCGCGACACCGCCGAACGCACCGGTCTGACCGTGCTCCTCGCCGAGCAGAACGTCACCGGCGCCCTGTCCGTCGCCGACCGCGGCGTGGTCCTGTCCCTCGGCGAGGCCGTCGCCGACCGCCCGGCCGCCGAACTCGCCGCCGACCCCGCCCTCCGGCACGCCTACCTCGGATTCTGAAAGGAGCCCAGTGGACCGCTTCGTCTTCCTCCTCTCGACCGGACTGGCGCGCGGCGCCGTCCTGGCGCTCTTCGCCCTCTCCCTGGTCATCGTGTGGCGCGCGGCCAGGGCGGTGAACTTCGCCCAGGCCGCCATGGCGGCCGTCGCCGTATACGCCGCCTTCGCCGTCACCGCCGCCTCGGGCTCGTACTGGCTCGGACTCGCCTGCGGACTCGCCACCGGCGCGCTGCTCGGCGCGGCCGTCGAACGCGGCCTCATGCGGCGCCTGCCGCACCGCACGCCGCTGCCCGGCATGATCGGCGCGATCGGCCTGGTGATGGTGCTCCAAGCCGGACTCGCGATCGCGTTCGGCCCCGAGCACCGGCCGATGCGGGCGCCGTTCTCCGAGCGGCCCTTCGTGATCGGCGGCGTCCCCGTCCTCTCCCCGTACGACCTGTTCGTCCTCGCCACGGCCGCCGCCGTCATGGGCGCGCTCGCGCTGCTGTTCACGAAGACCTCGCTCGGCCTGCGACTGCGGGCCGCGGCATTCGCCCCCGAGACCTCCCGGCTCCTCGGGGTGCGCGTGCCGCGCATGGTCACCGTCGGCTGGACGCTCTCGGTGGCGACCGCCGCCCTGGCCGCACTCCTCTCGGTGCCCACCGAACTCGGGCTCAGCCCGCACGCCGCCGACCTGCTCTTCGTCGACGCCTTCGCCGTGGCCGTCGTCGGCGGGCTCGACTCGCCGCTCGGCGCGCTCGCGGCCGGGATCGGCGTCGGCATGCTCTCGGGCCTCGTCACCGGGTACGTCTCGGCCTCGGCCGCGCCGCTGGCCGTGCTGGCGCTGCTGACGGTCGTGCTCCTGCTGCGGCCCGGCGGCCTCTTCGCGGCGGGGGAGGCCAGGAAGGCATGAGGACCACCCTGCGCGCCGCGCTCATCGCCCTCGTCGCCATCGCCGCGACCTTCGGCCTCGACCCCTTCCGCAACTACCAGCTCGCCACCGCCGCGGGCGTCTTCGCCGCCGTCGCCGGGCTGACCGTCCTGGTCGGACTCACCGGCCAGCTCTCCCTCGGCCACGCCGTCCTCATGGCCGCGGGCGGCTACGGGTACGCGGCGGCCGCCACGGCCGTCGAAGACGCCGCGCCCGGCGCCGGTCCGGCCGTCGTCCTCGTCGCCGGGCTCGGCGGCGCCGCGGCCGCCTCCGGCGCCCTCGGTCTCCTGCTCGGCCTGGCCGCCGCGCGCCTGCGCGGCCCCTACCTCGCGGGCCTGACCCTCGCCCTCGTCATCGCCCTGCCTTCGGCAGCCAACGTGCTGCCACTCGGCGGCGATCAGGGCCTCCCGGCGCCGTTCTTTCCCGTGCCCGAGGCGCTCTCGGCCCTCATCGCGGTCGAGCAGTGGCACGCGTGGCTCGCGATCGCCATCGCGGCGGTGGCCGTGACGCCGCTCGCCGTGATCCGCGGCGGACGGGCGGGCCTGCGCATGCGGGCCGTGCTCGACGACGAGACCGCCGCCGGCCTCTCCGGAGTGGACCCCGCGCTCGTCAAGACCGGCGCGTTCGCCGCCAGTGCGATCCCGGCCGGGCTCGGCGGGGCGGTGCTCGCCGTCGCCACGCAGCAGGTCACCCCCGGCGGCTACGGGCTCGGCTTCTCCCTGCTGCTCGTGGTCGCCGCCGTCGTCGGCGGGCTCGGCAGCATCGGCGGGGCCGCGATCGGCGCCGTCCTCGTCGTCGTCCTGCCCTGGCTGATCGACACGGCCGCCGAGGCCGTGCCCGCCGAGCTCGGGCGGCGGCTCGACGGCAACCTCGCCGTCCTCCTCTTCGGAGCCGTCGTCATCGCCGTGGTCCTCGCCCGGCCCGACGGCGTCGCCGGACTGCTCAACCGCCTCCCGCGCCGGAGACCGTCCACTGACGACACGGCCCCGTCGAACCACGCACCGCTTTCCACGACAGCGCTTTCCAAGAGCACAAAGCTTTTATGAGCACAGAGCCTTCATGAACACAGAGAGGTGATCGGAATGCACACCCCCACCAGCAGAACGGCCGTCGCGGCCCTGACGGCCGCGGCGCTCCTCGGCGCGGCCGCCTGCAGCACCCCCGACGAAGACGACACCCCCGGCATCACCGACGACACGGTGACCATCGGCACCCACCAGCCCCTCACCGGCCCGGCCGCGGCCGGATACTCCACGATCTCCGCCGCCACGGCGGCCTACTTCGCCTACGTCAACGACAACGGCGGCATCCACGGCCGCGACATCGAATACGTCGTCAAGGACGACGCCTACGACCCGGCCCAGACCCAGACCGCGGTGCGCGAACTGGTGACCGAGGACGAGGTCTTCGCCATCGTCAACGGCCTCGGCACGCCCACCCACAGCGCCGTCCTCGACTACCTCGACGAGCAGGAGGTGCCCGACCTGTTCGTCTCCTCCGGGGCCCTGACGTGGAACCAGCCCGGCGTCTACCCGAACACCTTCGCCTTCAACGCCGACTACGTCACCGAGGGCGCGGCCCTGGCGCAGTACGCCGTGGATCAGCACCCCGGGGCGCTCATCTGCGTCCTCGGGCAGGACGACGACTACGGCGAGGGCATCCTCGAAGGCGTCGAGATGGTCGTGGGCGGCAACGGACTCGCCGAGATCCAGACCTACTCCACCTCCAATCAGGACGTCACCGCGCAGATCGGCGCCATGATGGAGGCCGGCTGCGAGGTCAACGTCCTCGGCACCATCAACGGGTTCACCGCGCTCGCCGTCGGCACGGCCGCCGAGCTCGACTGGTTCCCGCAGTGGTACGTCTCCTCCTCCGGCGGCGACTACCCGACGCTCGTCGGCTACCTCGGCGAGGACGTCGCCCCCCTCGTCCTCCAGGGCATGGTCAGCGTCAACTACCTGCCGTTCAGTCCCGACGACGAGTGGGTGGAGCTGTTCAGGCGGATCAACGACGAGTACAACGACGGCGCGCCGTTCACCGGCAACACCGTCTTCGGCATGAGCGTCGGCTACCTGTTCGCCGAGGCGCTCGCCGCCGCCGGAGCGGACCCGACGCGCGAATCGCTCGTCGCGGCCGTGGAATCCGGCGACCTGGTCGGCAACGGCATCGTGCCGCTCGCCTACAGCGAGGACGACCACGCCGCGTACCGCAGCGTCGGCATCACGGTCGTGAACGAGGGCGTGCAGGACTACGCGGGCCCCGTCTACAGCGTCGGCGCGGGCCGGGTGACGGCCGTCGAGGCCCAGCCGGTGCCGCTGGAGAACGACGGCATCCCGCAGCCGCCCCAAGGGGACGGCTCGGACGAGTGAACCGCGCTCGGGCGCCGCTGGACCGTGTTCGCGAACAGGGGCGCCCGAGCGGACGACTGGAAAGGAGACCGCATGGCCAAGTCGACCGCGGTGCCCGGCCTCGACGTGGACGGGCTGGGCCGGTGGCTGACTCGGGAGCACCCGGAGCTGACCGGTGAGGGGCCGCTGAGGGCCGCGCTGATCGACGGCGGGCGCAGCAACCTCACCTACCGGGTGGACGGCGCGGCCGTGCCGCTCGTGCTGCGACGCCCGCCGCTGGGCCACGTGCTGTCCACGGCGCACGACATGCGCCGCGAGCACCGGGTCATCACGGCCCTGCGGGGCATCGTCCCCGTGCCGCCCACCGTCGACCTCGTCGACGACACCGGCGCGGGCGAGGTGACCGGCACGGACTTCTTCGTCATGGAGCATGTCGCGGGCCAGGTGCTGTCCCGCCCGGCGCAGAACGCCGGATGGACACGAGGCGGCCTGCGACGGCTCGGCATCGAACTGGCCGAGGTCCTGGCCGACCTGCACGCCGTGGACCCCGATGCGGTCGGACTGGGCGACTTCGGCAGGCCCAGCGGCTACCTCGACCGGCAGATGACGACCTGGCGCCGCCAGTACGACGCCTCCCGCTCCCGCGAGCTGCCCGCCCTCGACGCGCTCCAGGAGCGCCTCGCCGGATCGGTGCCCGCGGGCGGGGCGCGCTCCGGCGTCGTGCACGGCGACTACCGGCTCGACAACCTCATCGTCGCCGGGGAGCCCGGCGCGCCGCGCGTCGCCGCCGTCCTCGACTGGGAGATGGCCACGCTCGGCGACCCGCTCGTGGACCTCGGCATGCTCGGCATGTACTGGCACATCCGCGAACTGCCCGGCGGCGGGGCCGCCTCGGGCGCGATCGTGCCCGGGGCGGGCTACCCCGAGTTCGCCGAAGTGGTGGACGCCTATGCGGCCCGATCCGGGGCCGCCGTTCCGGACCTGTCCTGGTACCGGGCGTTCGCCTGCTACAAGCTCGCGGTGATCCTCGAGGGCATCCACTACCGCTACACCGGCGGCCAGACCGTCGGCGAGGGCTTCGACAGGATCGGCGCGCTCGTGGCGCCGCTGGCCGACGAGGGGCTGGCGCGCGCGTCGGCCGGAAAGGACGCGTGATGGACTTCGCCCCCGACGCGCTCACTGAGGCGAAGACGAGGGACATGCGCCTCTTCCTCGATGAGCTCGTCCTCCCCGCCGAACCGGTCCTGGAGGCCGAAGTGGAGTCGACGCCGGGCGACTGGTCGCTGCGCCCAGTGGTCCGCTCGCTCCAGAAGGAGGCCCGCGAACGCGGGCTGTGGAACCTGTTCCTGCCCGGCGAAGCGGGCGGCGGGCTGACGAACCTCCAATACGCGCCCGTGGCCGAGCTGTCCGGCCGCAGCCCCAGGCTCGCCCCCGTCGCGATGAACTGCGCCGCACCGGACACCGGCAACATGGAGCTCCTGGCCCAGTTCGGCTCGCCCGAGCAGCGCGCCGAATGGCTCGAACCGCTGCTGGACGGGCAGATCCGCTCGGCGTTCTGCATGACCGAGCCCGCCGTGGCCTCCTCGGACGCCTCGCAGATCGCCACCCGCATCCGCCGCGAAGGCGGCCAGTACGTCGTCGACGGCCGCAAATGGTTCGCCACCGGCGCCATGAACCCCGACTGCGCGGTCCTCATCGTCATGGGCAAGACCGACCCCGAAGGGCCCAGGCACCGGCAGCAGTCGATGGTCCTCGTCCCGCGCGGCACTCCCGGCGTGCGCGTGGTGCGGCCGCTGACCGTCTTCGGCTACGACGACCGCGACCACGGCGGCCACGCCGAGATCGCCTTCGACGACGTCCGCGTGCCTGTCGCCAACCTCATCGGGGACGAAGGCGGCGGCTTCGCCATCGCCCAGGCCCGCCTCGGGCCCGGCCGCGTCCACCACTGCATGCGCGCGCTCGGCATGGCCGAACGCGCCCTCGGTCTCGTCCGCGCCAGGGCGAACGACCGCGTCGCCTTCGGCGGGCCCCTCGCCGACAAGGGCACCGTCCGCGCCTGGGCCGCCGAGGCCCGCATCGACATCGAGGCCCTGCGGCTGCTCGTCCTCAAGACCGCCTGGCTCATGGACACCGTCGGCAACCAGCGGGCGATGACGGAGATCCAGGCCATCAAGATCGCCGTTCCCCGTGCCGTGCAGCGCCTCCTCGACGGCGCGATCCAGCTGTTCGGCGCCGCCGGACTCTCCTGCGACCGGCCGCTCGCCGCGATGTTCGCCGCCGCGCGCGCCATGCGCCTCGCCGACGGCCCCGAGGAGGTCCACCTGGCCGCGCTGGGCAAGACCGAGCTGCGACGACAACCATGAACGAGTCCCCTTGGAGGCAACCATGACGCACCGAAACGACCCCGCCGTCGACGGCCCCGGCTACGGCACCCTCTCGATCGCGAGCATCCTCGCCGAGACCGCCCGCCGCGCCCCCGACCGCCCGGCCCTGCACTTCATGGGCCGCACCATCACCTACGGCGCACTGTGGGACCAGACCCGCGCCTACGCCGGGGCACTCGCCGCCCGCGGGATCGGCCCCGGCTCGCGCGTGGCGATGATCGTCCCGAACGTGCCCGACTTCCCGCGCGTCTATTACGCCGCCCTGGCGCTCGGCGCCGTCGTGGTCCCGATCCACCTGCTGTTCAAGGCCGACGAGATCGCCTTCGTGCTCCAGGACGCCGAGGCCGACCTCGCCGTGGCCGCCGCGCCCGTGCTCGCCGAGGCCGCCCCGGCCGCGGCCCGCGCGGGCGTGCCGCTGGTGACGGTCCTGGCCCCCGAAGGACTCGAGGTCGGCGGATCGCCCGTCGCGCGCCTGGAGGCCGAGGCCGCAGCGGCGACGCCGATCGCCCGCCAGGCCCCCGTGGGTCCGCTCGCCGCCGCCACCGTCCTCTACACCTCGGGAACCACCGGCACGCCCAAGGGCGCCGTCGGCTCGCACCTGGCGATGGTCGAGCAGGTCCACTGCTCGCTCATCGACTCCTTCGACATGCGGCCCGACGACGTGATCTACGGCGGCCTGCCGTTCTTCCACTCCTTCGGGCAGATGGCCGTGCTCAACATCGCCTTTCGCGTCGGCGCGTCGATCATCCTGCTGCCGAAGTTCGACCCCGACGAGGCGCTCGAACTCCTCGTGCGCCACCAGGCGACCCTGTTCACGGCCGTCCCCACGAACTTCGCCGGCATGGTGGCGGCCGCCGCGAGGAAGGCCGAGCGCCCGCCGCTGCGGTACGCCGTCTCCGGCGGCGCGGCGCTGCCTCCCGCGCTCCTGGAGGCCTTCGAGCAGGCCTACGGCGCCGAGGTCCACGAGGGGTACGGGCTCACCGAGACCTCGCCGTCGTGCACTTTCAACACCGTGTTCGAGCCGATCCGGCCCGGCACCGTGGGCCGTCCCATGTGGGGCGTGGACGTCGCCGTCGCCGAGGCGGAGACCGAAGGCCGCATCGAACTGATCGACGAGCCCGGCACGCTCGGCGAGATCGTCGTGCGCGGGCACAACCTCATGAAGGGCTACCTCGGCCGCCCCGACGCCTCCGAGGCCGCCGTCGTGGACGGCTGGTTCCGCACCGGCGACCTCGGAACCGTCGACGCCGAGGGCATCGTCACGGTCGTCGACCGCAAGAAGGACATGATCATCCGCAACGGCTACAACGTCTATCCATCCGAAGTGGAGGCCGTGCTCGCCCGGTATCCCGGCGTCGCGATCGCCGCGGTGTTCGGGCTGCCGCACGAGACGCACGGGCAGGAGGTCCACGCCGCCGTCGTCCCCGCCGAGGGCGCCACTGTGGATGCCGAAGCGGTGGTGGCCCACATGAAGGCGAAGGTCGCGGCCTACAAGTACCCGCGGGTGGTGCACGTGGTGGACGAGCTCCCGATCGGCGCGAGCGGCAAGGTCCTCAAGCGGGAGCTGGTGGAGCGGTTCACGCCGTAGCGAGGACCTCGAGATGCTCGACCACCGCGGACCTGATGGCCTCGGGGACCGGCACCGGGCGGCGGTCGTCCCGGCCCACGAACACGTGGGTGAAGGTGCCGAGCGCCACCGGCTCGCCCCGGTCGGGCGCGCCCTCGCGCAGGACGGCGAGGTCCCAGGTGATCGAGGTGCGCCCGAGCCGGGCGACCGCGACGTCCACCTCGAGCCGTTCGGGGAACGACGCCGAGGCGAGGAACTCGCACGACGACGCCCGCGCCACGCCGATCACCGGGCCGGACACCTCCAGGCCGGCGCGGTGGACCATCCAGGTGTTCACCGCGGTGTCCATCGCCTCGTAGTACACGGCGTTGTTCATGTGGCCGTACTGGTCGTTGTCGTTCCAGCGCAACGGGAACGGGTGGCGGTAACCGGTCATGGTCGCTCCTTCGGGATTGCGGTGCCACGCGATGGCGACCCGATCTAGGCTAGGCCCGACACCGCGGATAATGTTGCATACTAGACACAGACCGACCGGTCGGAATGTTCGGGCCGGGTCGGCGGAGGAACGGAGAGACCATGACGCTGCTGGACGCCGACTGCTACGCCTTCCAAGACCTGCTCACGCCCGTGGAGCTGGAGGCCGTGCTCAGACTGCGCGAGTTCATGGAGCGCGAGGTCCGCCCCATCGCCGACGAGTACTGGGAGCGCGCCGAGTTCCCGCACCACCTCATCCCCGGCATCGCCGAGACCGGCGTGGTCGGCGCGGCCTGGCCCGAGTCGGCCCGCTTCGCCAACAGCGCCGTCTTCCGCGGCTGGGCGGGCCTCGAACTCGCCCGCGTGGACGCCTCGTTCGCCACGTTCGTCGGCGTCACCAGCGGCCTGGCCATGACCTCGATCGGCGTCGGCGGCTCCGACGAGCAGCGCGCCGAATGGCTGCCGCGCATGGGCCGCTGCGAGGTCATCGGCGCATTCGGCCTGACCGAACCGCTGTCCGGCTCCGACGTCGCCCGCGGCCTGCGCACCACCGCCACCCGCGACGGCGACACCTGGACTCTCAACGGTGCCAAGCGCTGGATCGGCAACGCCACCTTCGCCGACGTCACCGTCATCTGGGCCAAGGACACCGCCGACGGCCAGGTCAAGGGCTTCCTCGTCCGGAAGGACACGCCCGGCTTCGAGGCCGTCAAGATCGAACGCAAGCAGTCGTTGCGTTCGGTGCAGAATGCCGACATCACGCTCACCGACGCCGCCGTCCCCGAAACCGACCGGCTCGCCCGCGTCGACTCCTTCCGCGACGTCGCGAAGATCCTCACGCTCACCCGCACCGGCGTCGCCTGGGAGGCCGTCGGCATCGCCATCGGCGCCTACGAGGCCGCCGTGCGCTACGCCGCCGAGCGCGAGCAGTTCGGCAAGCCGATCGGCTCCTACCAGCTCGTGCAGGACAAGCTCGCCAACTCACTGGCCGACATCACCGCGAGCCTCGGCACGTGCGTCCGCGTCTCCCAGCTCCAGGACGAGGGCCGCCAGCGGGACGAGCACTCCGCCCTCGCCAAGGCCTTCGTCACCGCGCGCATGCGCGAGACCGTCGGCCGCTGCCGCGAGATCCTGGGCGGCAACGGCATCCAGCTCGACCACGGCGTCGCGCGCCACTTCGCCGACGCCGAGGCCGTCTACTCCTACGAAGGCACCCGCGACATGAACAACCTCATCGTCGGCCGCGCGATCACCGGACGCCAGGCGTTCGTCTGACCTTTCCCACCACCCTCAAGGAGGACCACATGACCGAGGCCTACATCGTCGCCACCGCGCGCTCGCCCATCGGGCGGGCGGGCAAGGGATCGCTCACCGGCGTCCGCGCCGACGACATGGCGGCGCGGATGACCGCAGCGGCCATGGGCAAGATCCCAGGGCTCGACCCGGCGCGCGTCGACGACCTGCTCCTGGGCTGCGGCATGCCCGGCGGCGAGCAGGGCATGAACATGGCGCGCAACGTCGCCGTGATGCTCGGCTGGGACACCGTCCCGGGCGCCACGATCACGCGATACTGCTCGTCCAGCCTCCAGACCACCCGCATGGCGTTCCACGCGATCAAGGCCGGTGAGGGCGACGTGTTCGTCTCGGCGGGCGTGGAGTCGGTGAGCAGGATGGACCGCGGCTCCAGCGACCACATCCCCGGCGAGGACCTGACCAACCCGGTCTTCAACGACGCGCGGGAGCGCAGCGACGACCGCTCCGGGGCCGGAACCGCCGTCTGGGAGGACCCGCGCCTGAGCGGCGAACTGCCCGACGTCTACATCGCGATGGGCCAGACCGCCGAGAACGTGGCCGGGCTGTGCGGGATCACCCGCGAGGAGCAGGACGCCTACGCCGCCCGCAGCCAGCAGCGCGCCGAGCGGGCGATCGCCGACGGGTTCTGGGAACGCGACATCACGCCGCTCACGCTCGCGGACGGCACCGTCGTCGCGGCCGACGACGGCCCCAGGCCGGGCACCACCGTCGAGGTCCTCGCGACCCTCAAACCGGCCTTCCGCCCCGACGGCACCGTCACCGCGGGCAACGCCTGCCCGCTCAACGACGGCGCCGCCGCCGTGGTCGTCGTCTCCGAGCGGATCGTGGACGAACTCGGGCTGGAACCCCTGGCGCGCATCGTCTCCACCGGCGTGAGCGCCTTCTCGCCCGAGATCATGGGCCTCGGTCCCGTCGACGCCAGCGCGCAGGCCCTGGCGCGGGCCGGTCTGGCGATCGACGACATGGACCTCGTCGAGATCAACGAGGCCTATGCCGCCCAGGTGATCCCCTCCGCGCGCATGCTCGGCGTCGATGAGGAGCGCCTGAACGTCAAGGGCGGCTCGATCGCCGTCGGCCACCCCTTCGGGATGACCGGCGCGCGCATCACCTCCACGCTCATCAACGCGCTCGCCGACACCGGCGGGCGCTACGGCCTGGAGACGATGTGCGTCGGCGGCGGCCAGGGCATGGCGATGGTCCTCGAAAAGCTCTAGACCTTTGTGAACCCGGGCGGCCCGGACGGCCACAAGCCGTCCGGGCCGCTTCTCGTGCTCACTCAAGGCCGTGCTCATCAAGGCTCGGGCACGTACAGCGTGATCGTCCTCGCCACGAGCGCGGGCTTCTCGGCGCCCTCGATCTCCACGGTCACGTCGTATCCGGCGCGCACGCCGCGCCCCGTCGCTTCGACGGAGGCCAGCTCCACGGCGGCCCGCACGCGGGCCCCGGCCGGCACGGGCCGGAGGAAGCGGAGCCGGTCCAGCCCGTAGTTCACCGACATGGCGAGGCCGCCGATCTCGATCAGGCCCCCCAGGAGCCGCGGGAGCAGCGACAGCGTGAGGTAGCCGTGCGCGATCGGCCCGCCGAAGGGCCCTGCCGCGGCGCGCTCGGGGTCGACGTGGATCCACTGGTGGTCGCCGGTCGCGTCGGCGAAGGCGTCGATGCGCGCCTGCTCGACCGCGAACCACTCGCCGGTGGCCCGGCTCCCGACCGCGCCCGCGAGCGCGGCGGGGGAGTCGGCCTCGATCCGCCCGCTCATGCCTTGGGCCCTCCCGCCACGTACAGCACCTGCCCGGAGACGAACCCGGCCTCCTCGGAGCAGAAGAACGCCACCGCGGCGGCGATGTCCTCCGGCTGCCCGACGCGGCCCACGGGCGTCTCCGCGGCGGCCCCGGCGAGGAAGTCCTCGAAGGACACGCCGATGCGCTCGGCGGTGGCCCTGGTCATCTCGGTCTCGATGAACCCGGGGGCCACGGCGTTCGCGGTGACGCCGAACTTGCCGAGCTCGAACGCGAGGGTCTTGGTCAGGCCCTGCATGCCCGCCTTCGCGGCGGCGTAGTTGGCCTGCCCGCGGTTGCCCAGCGCCGAGGTGCTCGACAGGTTCACGATCCGACCCCACCGCGCCTCGACCATGTGCGACTGCACGGCCCGCGACATGAGGAACGCTCCTCTCAGGTGCACGCCGAGAACGGCGTCCCAGTCCTGGGCGGACATCTTGAACAGCAGGTTGTCGCGCAGGATCCCGGCGTTGTTCACCAGGATCGCGGGCGCGCCCAGCTCGGCGGCGACCCGGTCGACGGCGGCGGCCGCGGCCGCCTCGTCGGCGACGTCCACGCCGACCGCGAGCGCCCGGCCGCCTTCGGAGGCGATGGCCTCGGCGGTGGCCTGGGCCTGGTCTTCGAGCAGATCGAGCACGGCGACGGCGTGGCCGTCGGCGGCCAGGCGGCGGGCCGTGGCGGCCCCGATGCCCCTGGCGGCGCCGGTGACGATGGCGGTGCGAGCGGTCATGTATCGGTCCTTTCTCCAGTGTCGGACGGTGTCAGAAGGTGACGAGCTGCCGCAGTGCCGTGCCCGCCGCGAGGCGGTCCAGCGCGGCGGGCAGGTCGGCGAGGGCGATGCGGTCGGAGACGAGCCGGTCGAGCGGCAGTCTTCCCGAGCGCCACAATGCCACGTAGCGGGGGATGTCGCGGTTCGGCACGGCCGAGCCGAGATAGGAGCCGACGACGGTGCGCGCCTCGGCGGTGAGGACCAGCGGCGCGATGCTCGCGCGGGCGTCGGGGTGCGGCAGGCCGACGGTGACGGTGGTGCCGCCCGGCGCGGTGACGGCGCAGGCGGTCTCGAAGGCGCGGGCCGAGCCGGCGGCCTCGATCACGACTGGTGTGCGCAGTTCGGCGTCGGCGGCCCCGGCGGGAGTGTAGGCGGCGGCCGCGCCGAGCTCCCGTGCCAGTTCCAGCTTGGCGGGCACGGCATCGACGCCGATGGCCTTGTGGCCGAGTGCTATCGCGACGAGCAGCGCGGCCATGCCGACGCCGCCGAGCCCGACGACGGCCACGGCGTCCTCGGGACCGGGGCGCCCGGCGTTGAACACGGCGCCGCCGCCGGTGAGGACGGCGCAGCCGAGCAGTGCGGCGATGTCGGGCGGCACGTCGTCGTCGACGGGGACGACCGACGCCGCCGCGACCACGGCGTGCGTGGCGAACGCGCTCACGCCCAGGTGGTGGTTCACCGCCGCGCCGTCACGGCGCAGCCGGATCCCGCCGCCCACGAGCGTGCCCGCTGCGTTCGCGGCGCTGCCGACGGTGCAGGGGAGGCGGCCCTCGGTCCGGCAGGCGTCGCAGTGCCCGCAGCGGGGAAGGAACGTCATGACGACGCGCCGTCCGGCCGCGATCCCGGTGCCGGAACCGGCCTCCTCCACGATTCCGGCGGCCTCGTGCCCGAGCAGCATCGGCACGGGCCGCACGCGGCTGCCGTCCACGACGGACAGGTCCGAGTGGCACACGCCCGCGGCCTCGATGCGCACCAGGAGCTCGCCGGGACCCGGCGGGTCGAGTTCGAGCGGGCCTATGGTGATCGGCTCGGACGCTGCGAACGGCGCCGGAGCGCCGCAGCGCTCCAGCACGGCACCGGTGATCTGCACGGAGGCCTCCTGTCAAGGGCGGCTGGGTTTTCGGATGGCGGTCGGTGACGGGTGCTGTCATCATACCGACCATCCGGTATGTTGTGCCACCCACATTCCTGATCCGCTTGCACGCCATTACTCTAATACGTATACTCGAAAACGAGTATGTGAAGAGGAGGCGGTTCTGGTGGCGAAGCGGCGCAAGGTCGGCAACCTGACGGCGCTGGCGGTGCTCGGCGTCGTGGCGCACCGGCCGATGCACCCCTACGAGATGGCCAGGGCGCTGCGCGGCTGGGGCAAGGACCGCGACATGCCGGTCAAGTGGGGCTCGCTGTACTCGGTCGTGGAGCGCATGGCCGAGCGCGGACTGCTCGAAGAGGCCGGGACGTCCCGCGAGGGCCGCCGCCCCGAGCGGACCGTCTACCGGATCACCGAGGAGGGCCGCGAAGAGCTGGTCGACTGGACCCGTGAGCTGCTCGCGACCCCCGAGCGCGAGTTCCCGCACTTCCGCGCCGGCCTGTCGGTCATGGCCGCCCTCCCGCCCGACGAGGTGGCCGCGCTCCTGCGGCAGCGGCTCGCGGCGCTGGAGGCGCAGGCCGAGGAGCTCCGCGAGTCGCTCGCCGAGTGGGCGGAGGTACCGCGGCTGTTCCTGGTCGAGAACGAGTACGACCTCGCCATGGCCGAGGCCGAGACCGCCTGGGTGCGCTCACTGCTGACTGAGGTCGAATCCGGCTCGTTCCCCGGCCTGGGGGACTGGCGGAAGTTCCACGCCAGCGGCGAGATCCCCGACGAGTTGCGCGAACTGGCCGAAAGGAGCGCCGAGGAGGACAAGCGATGACAGCGGCCCCGGCACCGGTGTTGCAGCACCGGCGCCGGGGCCTCCGAAACCCCGAACCGGCGCTCATGCGGGAGCACGAATCCGGCCCGAAGGCGGCAACCTCGAGGATAACCGGGTCTTCTCCCGTGCCGGTCCGCGCAACGAACAGCACCACGCGAACCGCACCACCTGAGGAGAAGCGAACAATGGCAACAGTACGAACGGCGGCCGTCATCGGCGGCGGCATCGCCGGACCCGTCGTCGCCTCGGCCCTGCGCAAGGCCGGGGTCGAGGCGACCGTCTACGAGTCCCATCCGACCCGCTCTGACGGAGCGGGAGGCACGCTCGCCTTGGCCCCCAACGGCCTCGCGGCACTGGAGATCGTCGGCGCCGCCGAGGCGGTGGAGGCCGCGGCCCAGCCCATCTCTCGTCAGGCCATGGCCGTCGGCGACAGCAAGCACTTCGCCCTGCCGGGACTGCCCGACGTCGGGCCGCTGCGCATCGTGCACCGCTCCGACCTGTACCGCGCGCTCCACGATCGGGCGGCCGCGCACGGCGTCCGCACCGAATACGGCAAGCGCCTCGTCGACGCCCGCGAGAGCGGCGATGCGGTGACCGCCCTGTTCGAGGACGGCACCAGCGCCACCGCCGACGTCCTCATCGGCGCCGACGGCGTCCACTCCGCCGTCCGCCGCCTCATCGACCCGGCCGCGCCAGGCCCGCGCTTCACCGGCATGCTCGGATTCGAGGGGCTCGCCGACTTCGAGCCGCCGGTCGACCGCGAGACCATGACGTTCGCCTTCGGCAAGCGCGCCTACTACCTGTACTGGCGCGAGGCCACGGGCGGCACCAGGTGGGGCGCCAACCTGCCGCACCGGCCGCTGTCGCTGACCGAGGCGCGCCGGACGCCGAACGAGGAGTGGATGGCGACGCTCCGCACCACCTACGGCGAGGACACCCCCGGCGGAGAACTGGTGCGCCGCACCGATCCGGCGGGTCTCCAGGTGGTGGGCGCGCTGCACATGATGCCGCCGGTCCCGCACTGGCACCGCGGGCGGATGGTCCTGGTCGGCGACGCGGTCCACGCCCCGTCCAACAGCTCCGGCCAGGGCGCCTCGCTCGCCATCGAGAGCGCGATCCAACTGGCACGGTGCCTGCGCGACTTTGACCGGGTGCGCGAGGCCTACGCCGCCTACGAGCGGCTGCGGCGCCCACGGGTGGAGCGGATCGCCGCTATGGCGGCGAAGACCAACCGCGCCAAGGCCCCCGGCCCGGTCGCCCAGAAGATCATGCCGCTGCTGATGCCGCTGTTCATCAAGGCGGCCATGAATCCCGAGAAGACCATCGGACCGGCCCAGCGCTACCGCATCGACTGGGACGCCCCGGCCACCGCGGACCGTGCCCGAGCCTGACCGAGGACACGGGGCGGCGACGAACTCCGGCGCGGCCCCGTATGGAGCGGACCATCACTTTAGGATAGGTTATATCTTATATTCTATAACCTATAATAATTATATAGCCTATAACCTGTGCGGTGTCGGCTCGACGCCGGTAGGACTCCACGGTGAACGTGCCGCCACGGCGAGACGCCGACCGCGCGGCCGGTCCCGGGCCCAAAGCCCGGGACCGGCCGCGCGGTGCCGGTTCAGCGCGCCGGTTGGCGCCACATCGGATACAGGGCGGGGCCGCCGTCCTCGAGGTGGAACGGCTTCGCATGCGTCCGGTAGCCGAGGCTCTCGTAGAGCCGGGCGACTCCGGGCGACACCGCCTCCAGATAGGCGGCGGTCCCCTCGTGGTCGAGCCGCTCGTTGATCTCGCGCAGCATGGCGGTGGCCAGGCCCCGGCCGCGCCGCTCCTCGCGCACCCCGACCAGCGCCACATAGGCGTGCGGCTCGGTGGGGTGGTGGTGCTCCATGACCCGGTCGAGGCGGGCGAACCGCTCGACGTGCTCGCCGCAGGCCTCGCGCAGCCGCTCCTCGTAGTCGGGGATGGGCGGTGGCGGCTTGGTGTGGTCGAACCAGACCACCGCGCCGTCGAGCTCGCCCGCGGTGACGATGCCGCCGTGGGCCTCGGCGTGCTCCACCAGGAGCTCGAACTGGCCCCGGACCGCCTTGAGGCGCTCGTCGGGGTCGGCGACGAGCCAGAGGGCGGTCGGGAGGTCGAGGAACGCCTGCGCCAGCATGGCCGCGACCGCGCTCCCCTCGTGCGGACTACCGGCCACCGGCCACCTCCGCCGTCTCCTCGGGTTCGGCGGACTGCACGAGCGTGGCTTGAGCGCCGTAGCCGATGCCCGCGTACACCTCCGGCTTGACCTGCTTGAGGTACGCGCCCCAGCCCGCGCCGAGCAGCGCCAGGGCCGCGAACAGGATCGGCACCAGGCGCGGCAGGAGCGAGCCCTTCTCGACGCCCAGGAGCGTGTGGAAGTGGATGACCGACAGCCACATCACGCCCGCCAGCGCGAGGCAGGCGAGCAGCGGGGCGATGCGCGTGTTCCACACCGGCTCGTCGCGCTGGTCGCGCGCGAAGTACACCGCCACGGCGATCGCGCACGTGGTGATGAGTGCGATCAGGCCGATCCCGGCCGCGGTGCCCATGTAGTAGAACAGGTGCGTCAGCGGGTCGAGTTCGAACACGGCCCAGATGACGATGACGACGCCGCCGACGGCGGTCTGCGCCACCGAGGCCGCCACGGGCGCGCAGGCGCGCGCCGAGGTGCGGCCCAGCCTGGCCGGGAGCACCTGCTCGCGTCCGAGGGCGAACAGGTAGCGGGCGGTGGTGTTGTGAAAGGACAGTGCGGCGGCGGTGACCGAGGTCAGCAGCAGCACTTCGCCGATGGTGCCCCAGGCGCTCCCGAGCTGGTCGCCCGCGAGGGTGAACATGAGGTCGGGGTCCCCGACCGCGGCCGAGACGATGTTGCCGTCGCCGACGGCGGTGATGATCGACCACGACGAGGCGACGTAGACCACGGCGAGGATGCCGATGGTGGCAAGGGTGGCCCGAGCGACGGTGCGGCGCCGGTCGCGGGCCTCCTCGCCGTAGACGGTGGGCGCTTCGAACCCGATGAAGCCGATGACGGCCAGCGCCAGGACGGCCCCGGCGGCCTCGCCGCCGAGCGCGCTCGGGGAGAGCGCCGCGAACGAGACGCCGTCGGCCGGGTGCAGGAAGTTGGAGACGCTGAACAGGAGGATGACGGCGATCTCAATGGACAGGAGGACGGCCAGCACCTTCGCGTTGATGTCGACCGCGCGGGTGCCCAGGAGGCCGATGAGCAGCCACGCGACCAGGGCGGCGCCCCACCACGGCACGTCGAGGCCGATGCGTTCGAGGACGCTCTGCGCGGTGAGCCCGAGCAGGCCGTAGAGGCTGGCCTGGAGGGCGCAGTAGGAGGTCGCCGCGACCCAGGCGGCGGCGACGCCGGGGATGCGGCCGAGACCGCGCGAGACGAAGGCGTACATGGCGCCCGCGTTGGTGATGTGCCTGGCCATAGTGGTGTAGCCGACGCTGAACAGCCACAGGCAGGCGGCGATCACGATGTAGCCCAGCGGGATGCCGATCTGGCCGGCGACGGCGAACATGACCACGACGCCGCCGGCGATGACCGTCAGGGGCGTGGCGGCGGTGAGGGAGAAGTGGAGGAGGCTGAACGTGCCGAGCTTGTCGCGCGCCAGCGCGGACCTGATCATGCTGGGCGGTGCGGGTGGGGTGGACATAGAGGCGGTCTCTCCTTTATGCGATTTCTGGTGGGGGTGTCAGAGGTTGCCGGTGAGGGCGGTGGTGGCCACGGCGGCCGCCAGGTGTCCCCGGACGGTCTGGAGCGGTGCGGGGAGTGCTCTGACGTGGGCTTCGGCGTATTCGCGTGCCCGGGCGGGGGTCTGGAGGTAGAGCGATCTGGACAGTCCGACGGCCTCGGTGAGCGCGAGCAGGAATGTGTCTACAAGCGACATGCGAGTGTCCAGGGCGGTCAGGTAGCGGCGCATGCGGGCCAAGGGCGCCTGGGCGGTGAGCGCGTCGGACGCCTCGTAGGCGACCTGGGTGCGCTGCCGCCAGCGGGTGCGGCGCTGGGTGCGCACCATCAATCCCGCCACGGCCATGTGCTCGGCCGTCTTGGCGTAGATGTCGACGAGGGCGAGGTATTCGAGCCATTCGGGCACGGCCAGGTTGGCGGGCTCGGCGCGCACGAGCTCGATCAGCCAGAGCCCCAGCGAATCCGAGGGCGGGGGCGCGCCGCGGTCGCTGCAGACCAGTTTGGAGCCTTCGCGGGTCCAGACGTCGAGGTGCCCCGAGAGCACGAGCTCGGCTATGAGCGCCGCACCCAGTCCGAGCCCGATGACGCGCGGCGCGACGGCGGGTTTGTAGAAGTCGTTGTGCGAGGTGATCAAAAGGGCGTCATACACCAGTCGGGGGGTGGGTGCTTCGGGCACCGGGGGTAGTCCTTCCTACACAGGGCGATTCACCCGAATACCATACCGTTGCCATTTGCGGGCCGGTTATCGGCGTTCCGGGTGGTTTGCTCCGGTCGGTCCCACCGAGAGTTCTCCCTGCAAGGCGGGCATCCGAACACCCGCGGTGACCGCGTCCCCGTGTCGCGGTCACCGTCCCCCGGCGGCGTGGTGGCGGAACCGGTCGGCGACGGCCGTCCGCACCCGGGCGAGCCCCTCGCCGCTCTCACGGAGCTCCCAGAGCCCCATCGTCAACCGGTGCGCCTCGCGCGGCCGCGTCGAATGCCGGAACGTCCACTCGTACATGTCGAACAGCGGCCACCACGTGTACCCGACGACGTCCACTCCGGACTCTCGCAGGCCGCGCACCGCCGCCACCGACTCGTCGAGCCAGTCGACGCGCGCCTTGACCGAATCGGTCACGCAGGTCTCGGTCAGCATGACCGGCGCCCCGTACCGGTCCGCCGCCGTCCGCAGCAGCTCGACCAGGCCCTCGGCGCCGTCGTCCCGCGTCGGGCGCGGATCGGGGAACCCTCCTGAGTGGAAGACGCCCGCCTCGAACACCTCGGTCGAGTGGAGCGGGTAGTAGTTGACCCCGACCACGTCCGGGCGCACCGCGGCCTCGGCGAACCACGCCAGGTCCTCGTCGCGCCATCCGTTGGCGCGCAGGAACGGCTCGAGCGGATGAGACGCGTCGACGCGGCCGGTGACGAGGTCCTCGACGAGGAAGACCTGCTCCCTCAGCCGCGCGACGAGCTCCCGGTGCTCCGGGGCGTCGGTGTCGCCGACGTAGCGCATGCCCGCGTCGACGTGCACGAACACCGCCCGCTCGCCGAGCACGTCCCGCATGGCGCGCTGGGAGAGCACGAAGCCGCGCGCCAGCTGCGAGACGATCGAGCTGAGGCCGCCGGGGCCCGACAGGTACGGCGGCCAGTACGCGTACTCCCCGGAGAACTGGGCGTGGATGATCGGCTCGTTGACCGGTGTGTAGTCGGTGATGCCGTAGCCCGCATAGCGTTCGGCCACGCGCGCCGAGTACTCGGCCACCAGGGACGGATAGTCGGGGTGCGCGAACTGCCGCTCCAGCCACAGCGGCGTGCCGTAGTGCATGAGGTCCACAATGGGTCGGAGGCCGAGCTCCGCGAAGCGGCCCATGACGCGGTCGAGCCAGTCCCAGTCCCACCGGCCCGGCTCGGGCTGCACCCGGTACCACGGCACGCCCCAGCGCACGAGCTCCGCGCCGACGTCCTTGGCCAGAGCGAGGTCCGAGTGCCACTTCGCGTAGTGCTCGGTGAGCGCGTACTCGTCGATCGGCCGCTCGCCGGGCCCCGACTGCGGCACGAAGGTGTCCTCGATCCCGACGGCGAAGTGCAGTGAACCGTCCTCGTGCCAATTTACGGCTCCGCGGGCGTCGGCGTGGGTGTGCCAATTGACGGCTCCGCAGGCGTCGCCATGGGTAGTGGTGGTGGCGGTGTGCCGATGGTGGGAGTCGGTCATTTGAGTCCTGTCGTCGCGATGTTCTCGATGAACCGGCGCTGGATGAGGAGGAACGCCACGACCAGCGGCAGGATCGCGATGAGCGAACCGGCCATCATCACGCCGTGGGGGATGATCCCGCCCGGGCCGGTCAGCAGCGTCAGCCCGGAGGTGATCGTGCCCATCTCCGAGTCGGTGGTGAACACCAGCGGCCACAGCAGGTCGTTCCAGTTGTTCACGAAGGTGAACAGCCCGAGCGTCAGCAGCGCGGGCATGGCGTTCGGCAGCACCACCGACCGGAAGATGCGGAACTCCGAGGCGCCGTCGATGCGGGCCGCGGCGTCGATGTCGCGCGGGAGCGCCAGGAAGAACTGGCGCAGGAAGAAGATCCCGAACGCGTCCGCCGCGCGCGGCGCGATGAGCGCCGCGTACGTGTTCACCCAGCCGAGGTCGGAGACCAGCTGGTAGAGCGGGATCAGCGTCGCCTGGAACGGGATCATCAGCGTCGCGATGATCGCGATGAGCAGGACGCGGCGGCCAGTGAAGTCCATGCGCGCCAAGGCGTAGGCCGCGAGCGAGTCGAAGACGAGCGCGAACGCCGTCACGCCCCCGGCGAAGGCGAAGCTGTTGCCGATCAAGCGCAGGAACGGCAGCTCGGAGGTGATCTGCTTGAGGTTGTCCAGCGTCCACTCGTCCGGCAGCAGGCTCGGCGGGAAGGCGTTGACCTCCGCGGTCGGCTTGAACGCGGTGAACACGATGATCGCGATCGGCAGCAGCACGACGGCGCTGACGACGACGAGCGCGATCACGGCGAGCACGGTGCCGGGGCGTACGGTGCGCGGTCGCTTCCGCGACACAGTGGCGGCGCTCATGAGGACAGGTCCTTCTCTCTGCGGCCGAAGAACAGGAATTGCACGAGGCTCAGCACCAGCGTCGCGATGAGCAGGACGTACGACAGGGCGGAGGCGAAGCCGATGTCGAGCTTGCGGAAGCCGGACTCGTAGATCTCCATCACCACGGTCTGGGTGTTGCCGTAGGGCCCGCCGCCGGTCATCACGTAGATCTGGTCGAACGCCTGGAGCGCGGCGATCATCGCGAAGATCAGCACGAAGGCCATCGTGTTCGACAAGAGCGGCAGCGTGATGTGCCGCAGCCGCGACCACGCCCGGGCGCCGTCGACCCGCGCGGCCTCGTAGAGCGAGGACGGGATGTCCTGGAGCCCGGCCAGGAAGATCACGAAGTAGAACCCGAACAGCTTCCACACCGCGACGAACGCGACGGCGGGCATCGCCAGCGTCGGGTCCTCCAGCACGTTGCCCATCTGGATCCCCAGGCCGCCCAGCCAGTAGTTCAGCAGGCCCACCTGCGGATCGATGAGGTAGCTCCACGCGAAGGCGGCCACGGCGAACGAGACGACGAACGGTATGAACAGCGCCGTGCGGAAGAAGGAGCGGAACGGCATGTGCGGGCTGTTGAGCAGGAGCGCCAGCCCGAGTGCGGCGATGACCGCGGTCGGCGTGAACAGCACGGTGTACAGGAGCGTGTTGCCCACCGCGTTCAGGATGTCGGGGTCGGTGAAGACGGTCGCGTAGTTCTCCAGGCCGACCCATTCCTCCCGGCCGAAGCCGCTGGCGTCGGTGAAGGACAGGCGCAGGGCCGAGATCATCGGCCACACGACGAACAGGCCGAGGATGATCAGCGCGGGGGCCAGGAACGCGAAGGCCCTGGTGTTCCGGCGCAGGAGGCCGCCGCAGGAGGCGCGGCGCCGCCCGCCCAGCGGCGCAGGCGGGCGGTACCGGCGCGCGGGCGCATTGTCAACACTCATGGGTTCCTCTCAACCTCCATGGAACGGGGACGCCCGGACCGAGCGTCCCCGTCCCCTGAAGCGCTAGTCCTCGAGCGCGTTCTGGATCTCGGTCTGCGCCTCGCCGAGCAGGGCGCCGACGTCTTCCCCGGCGACGGCCTTCTGGGTGAGCTCGTCGACGGCGCTGAGCACGTCGACGCTGTTGACGACGCCGGGCAGCAGCGGCCGCCCGAGGTCGGACATCTCGGTGAGCGCGGCCACCACCGGGTTCTCGGCGACCGCCTCGGCGGGGATGTCGGTCCGCAGCGGCGGCCATCCGGAGCCGAGCGACCACTTCACCGAGTTCTCGTCGTTGAGGAAGAACGAGAAGAACTCCTCGGCACCGGCCAGTTCGGCGTCGCTGGAGTCGACGGTCGTCGCCATGGAGATGCCGATGGCCGAGGCCGCCTGCGTCTCGGGTCCGGCGGGGATCGGCGCGATCGCGTAGTCGATGTCGTTCTCGGTGGCGATCGAGGCCATCCACGGCCCGCCGACGGTCATCGCGGCCTTGCCGCCGCTGAACAGCTCGTCGGATCCGATGCCGTCGAGTCCGGTCGGCGAGATCTTGTCGCCTGCGATCGCCGAGCGCCAGAATTCGAGCGTCTCCGCGTTCTGCGGCGAGTCGATCACCGCTTCGCCGTCCTGGACGATGCCGCCGCCGTTGCCGTAGAACAGCGAGGGCCACAGGCCGTTGGCGACGGTGGCGTGGTCGGGCAGGGCGACGCCGTACCGCTCGGGCGTGCCGTCGCCGTTCTCGTCGACGGTCAGCTTCTTGGCCGCCTCGACCCACTCGTCCCACGTCTGCGGGAACCCGTCGATCCCGGCCTCTTCGAACATCGCGGTGTTGTAGTAGACCGCCAACGGCACGAACCCGCTGGGCACGCCGTACTTCGTGCCCTCGACCTCTTCCATGGCCACGGCGCCGGGGTTCAGGTTCGCGGTGTTGCCGCCCTCGTCGGCGTAGAAGTCGTCCAATGGCGCGAACGCGCCCTTCGAGGCGTACACCGGCAGCCGCTCGGCGGGCATCGCGACGATGTTCGGCCCTTCGCCGGCGGACAGGGCCGTCAGCAGCGTGTCGTCGATGCTGTCCCAGGTCTTCACTTCAGTGTTGATGGTGATGTCGTCGTGCGAGGCGTTGAAGTCGTCGACGATCCCCTCCAGCACGTCGCCGTCGGCTTCGGTGTATCCGTGCCAGAACGTCAGCTCGACGGGACCGCCGTCGTCACCGCCGCCCGAGCAGCCGGCCCCTATCAGCGTGAGCGCCGCGGCTCCGGCGCCCAGCAGGCTTCGCATGCGTGTCATATCCGAGTGCTCCCTCAGTGCGAGACTGCGCTGTCCGCGCTTTGTGTCACGTTGCTCCGAACCATCGTTCTACAACGTTGTAATTTTTGGGATCCTACGAACCCGCCCGTCCGGCTGTCAATACCGTACGGCCGATGCCGGAGGTTCGTCGCCATTTCGTGATCGTGGGCCGACGGCTGTGGTGCGATTGCCCCGTTATGCGACACGCCCATCTTACAACGTTGTAGAAACGAAGTCGAGAGCCCGTCCCGAGGCATCCGCGGGTGCCGTGGTCAGGCGCGCGGCGCGGACTCGCGCTCGACGATCCTGAAATCCGCCAGCTTCGTGCGCGGCGGCAGCTCGGCGCCGCCCCGGCCGATGCGCTCGAGCAGCGTCTCGACCGCCGTGCGCGCGATCCACTCGCGGCCCGGATCGACGGTGGTCAGCGAGGGGATCGAGTAGGCGGCCTCGTCCAGGTCGTCGAAGCCGAGCACCGCCACGTCCTCGGGCACCCGGAGCCCCGCCTCCTGGAGCACCCGCATCGCGCCCAGCGCCAGCGTGTCGTTGAACCCGAAGACCGCGTCGAACTCGGCGCCGCGGTCCAGCAGCTCGCGCATCGCCCGCGCGCCGTCGGCGCGGTGCCACAGGGCCGCCCGCGCGACGATCCGCTCGTCGTAGTCGATGCCGTGCGCCTCGAGCGCCTCGCGGTACCCGCGCAGCCGCAGCCGGGCCGAGCCGATCACCTCGTCCTCGTGCTCGCCGATGACCGCGATGCGCCGCCGCCCCGATGCGATGAGGTACTCGGTCCCCGCGCGCGTCGCGTCGACGTTGCGCATGGTGACGTGGTCGCTCGGCCAGTCGGAGGTCCGCTCGCCCAGCACCACCAGCGGGAACGGGACGTCGAGCGCGGCGGCGTCCTCCGGGCGCATGCCGAGCGGGTCGAGGATGAGGCCGTCGGTCATCCGCAGCCGCGGGCTCTGGAGCAGCGCCAGCTCGCGGGCGCGGTCGCCACCGGTCTGCTCGACCAGCGTGACCAGATCGGCCCGCTCCGCGGCCGCGATGACGAACCCGGCGAGCTCGGCGAAGTAGCTCAGGTTCAGCTCCGGCACCGCCAAGGCGATCGCGCCGGTGCGGCCCGAGCGCAGACTGCGCGCGCTCAGGTTCGGCTTGTAGCCGAGCTCGTCGATCGCGCGCTCGACCTTCTCGCGGGTGGCCGGGCGGATGTGGGGGTAGCCGTTGACGACGTTCGAGACCGTCTTGAACGACACCCCCGCAAGGTCCGCGACATCGCGCAGGGTCGCCGCCATGACACCTCCTCGTTCCATCGCGATCCTACAACGATGCATATCGCCGGCCTGCCGCCCGGCGAAGCGCGCCTCCGAGCTGCGGTGACGAGGGTCATGATGCCGCGCTCTTCGCGGCGGGATAGCTTCGGAACCTGAGAAAGGCGGCCGCACATGACAATCGCACTGTCGATCCTCGACCTGGCGCCCATCGCACCGGGCCGCTCCGCGCGCGAAAGCTTCGCATCGAGCGTCGAGCTCGCCCGCGCCGCCGAACGCGGCGGCTACCGGCGCGTCTGGTACGCCGAGCACCACAACATGCCCACCATCGCCTCCAGCGCGACGAGCCTGGTGATCGGCCACGTCGCCGAGCACACCGACACCATCAGGCTCGGCGCGGGCGGGATCATGCTGCCCAACCACTCGCCGCTGGTCATCGCCGAGCAGTTCGGGACGCTGGAGACCCTCTTCCCCGGCCGGATCGACCTCGGCCTGGGCCGCGCGCCCGGCACCGACCGCACCACCATGCTCGCCATCCGCCGCGACCCGGCCTCGTCGGACTCCTTCCCGCAGGACGTGCTGGAACTCCAGGGCTACCTGCGCGGCGCCTCCCGCGTGCAGGGCGTCCAATCGGTGCCGCGTCCCGAAGGCGAAGTGCCCCTCTACCTCCTCGGCTCCTCGCTCTTCGGCGCCCAGCTCGCCGCCAGGCTCGGCCTGCCGTACGCGTTCGCCTCCCACTTCGCCCCGGCCCACCTCCACGAGGCGGTCGCCGCCTACCGGGAGCAGTTCACGCCGTCCGAGCAGCTGGCCGAGCCGTACGTGATCGCGGGCGTCAACGTGTTCGCCGCCGAGGACCGCGACGCCGCCGAGTCCCAGCGGCGGATCGCCTACCGCAACCGGGCGCGCGCGTTCATCGCGCGCGGCCCCGGCGGCGGAGGCGACTTCACCGACGACGAGATCGACGCGTTCCTGGCCTCCCCGAACGGGGGCCAGCTGGCGGCGATGACCGAGTACACCGCCGTCGGCGACCCCGGCGACGTCCGCGCCTTCCTGGAGGAGTTCGCCGCCTCGGCCGGTGCCGACGAGCTGATCACCGCCCACCACGCCGAGCGGACCGCCGACCGCATCCGCTCGGTCGAGCTGACCGCCGAGGCCCTGTCGGCGGCCTCCTCGTAGGACCCGGCCCTCAGGCCGCCTCGGTCGCCTTGGCGAGGGCCGCCAGGACCTCCGAGGCCGCCACGGGGTCGACCGGGCCGAAGCCGCCCTTCGGCCCCGGGACGCTCCAGCCGTGCAGGTCCCGCTCGGCGACCACGACCTCCCGCAGCGTCTGCTGCGGCTGCATGTCCACGGCCCCGACCACGATGCCCGGGTCGAGGGCGATCACGAGGTGGCCGACGCCGGGCAGGCGGCACGACATGCCCGCCTCGATCCCCGCGTCCTGCGGCGCGCCGCGCACCCAGCCCTTGCCGACGAGCCCGAGGAGCCTGCCCACCGGCACGCTGACCCCTTCGAAGCGGGCCAGGCGGCCGGTCGCCAGCTCCTCGTCGGTGAAGGCCATGACCGGCCGCCCGAGCTGCGTGAACGGCTGCAGGATCTCGTAGTCGGCGAAGACCTCGGCCCACGTCTCGACCTCCCCGCCGAGGATCGCGGGGTGGGCCAGGCGGATCACCGCGGCCTCGGGCAGCTCCAGTTCCTCCTCGTCGACGCCGGTGGGGCTCCGGTCCTCGGCGAGGCGGAACGAGACCGGCCCGGCGCCCGCCTCGGCCATCCACACCAGACGCCGCGCCAGGTGCCACACGAGCGGGTGGTCGACGAAGTACTCCATGAACTCGCCGAGCGTCCACGTCCGGCCCTCCACCATGGCGCGTTCGAGCCGCTTCACCTGGTCGGCGGCGACGGTGCGCAGCTCCTTCCGCAGGGCCGCGAACCGCCGGTAGGCCTCGCCCGCCACCAGCTCGTCGTCCTTCACGCCCGGCTTCGGCAGCGTCTTGCGCGGCTTGCCGTCCATGTCGGTCACGAACGGCTTGAGCGACTCGTCGAAGCCGACCCTGAACTTCCTGGGCCCGTAGTCGAGGACGAGCGCGGACTCCTCCCGCAGCCCGAAGTCGGGCACGAGCCGGTCGGCGAGCTGCTCGGCCGAGAGACCGAGCCTCGCGGCGATCGCGTCGATCTGGTCGCCCGCCTCGGCCTTGATGGCCGAGAACTTCGCGCGCTCGGCGATGCCCTGGATGGCTCGCAGCGCCGCCTCCGAGCCGATGGCGCCGAGCACCTGGAGGCCCTTGACGGCGTGATGGTGCCTGCTCTCGCCGGGCCAGCGGGCGATCAGCGGCGCGAGGAGGCGCACCGCCTCATCGCCGCCGAAGTGCGCCAACTGCGTCAGCGCCCACGCGTCGTCGGACGGGGCCCCGGCGGTGAGCCACTGGTCGAACAGCGCGAGGGAGAACCGGGTCAGGGACGCGCGGTCGCAGGTCTCGGCCACGACCGCGACGCCCCGATACTCGAAGTCGGGCGTGCCCAAGGCCAGCACGGTGGCGAGGGGGCGGATCGCCGCGTTCGGCAGCGCGCGTCCGCGCCCGGCGAGCAGCACCTGCGGGAGCGCGGGCGCGGCGACCCACGCGCCCGGGCGGGGGACCGGGACGCCGACGGGCGCGAGCGGGTCGACGTCCACCAGGGCCGCGACGGCGGCCGTGGCCTCGTCCCCGTACTGGGCGGCGGCCTCGCGCACGAGGTCCGCGCCCCCGTTCGCCGCGACGTAGCGCAGCGCGGCCTCGGCGGCGGTGCGCCGCTTCTTGGCCTTGCCGAGCGCGTCGGGCACGAGCAGCGCCGCGGCGTCGGCGCCGTGCCGGTCGAGCCAGTCGAACGCGAAGGCGCGCATGGTCTTCAACCGTACGAGCGCGTCGGCCACGACTCTGGCGGCCGTGAGGTTCGCGATCGGCAGCAGCAACTCGCGCAGCGAGGTGTCGGCGGTCGCCGCCGCCGTGAGCTGCTCGGCGGCGTCGGCGCCGTACTTCGCGAGGATCCGCTTGAGGTACTCACCGCCGACGAGCATGTCGCCGGGTTCCCAGCGCGGCAGGAGGTCGGCGCCGACCTCCCTGGGAGCCAAGGCCAGCGTGTACACCTTGCCGAACTCGTTGTCCGTGTCGAACGACCGCGCCCGCTGCTCCCAGTCGCGGTCGTGCTGCCGCGAGGGGATCTCGGTCTCGGACCACGCCTCGCGCTCGCCTTCGGCCCAGACGACCCGGTTGATCGCGGGAGGGGTCAGGCCCTTGACCACGACCGCTTCGCCTGCGGCGCCCGTCTCGTCCCACGGCGGCGAGGCGAGCAGCTTCGGCACCGCGTCGGCGCTCGCCTCGGGGAGGCGCGGGCTCTCCGCGGTGAGGCCCGCGATCGCCTCCCGGACGGTCTCGTCCTGGAGCGGCAGCGCGTCCTCGAGCAGGATCGGGTCGGCATGCAGCAGCGCCGTGAACCGGGCGCGCGCGGAAGCGTCGGCCTCGGGGAGGCGGGCGGCGACGGCGCGGAGGGTCCGCTGCGGGAACCTCGCGGCGGCCTCCATCGCGAAGCCCATCGCGGCCGCATCGCCGAGCCGGTCGACGAGCAGCCCCAGCGCCTCGTCGGTGGGAATCGCCGCGATCGCCCGGAACAGCGTCTTCTTCTCGCCGGCGTCGCAGTAGCCGTCGAGGTGCCATTCGAGGACCGGGAGGGCGGCGGCGCCGAGCCGGTGCAGGAGGTCGGCGATCTCGGCGACCTGCACCCAGTGGCGGCCCATCGAGTGCACGTCGAGGGCGCCCAACTGCTCGGCCGTGGTGACGAGGTCGAAAAGGAGCTGCGTGCAGGCTCGGCTCGGCTGTTGCTCGCCGTGCTCGTCGCAGACCTCGTCCAACCACGCCTCCTCGTCGGGCGCGATGAGGCTCACGGCGAAGCGGCGCGCGGGGTCGGTGCGGTGCTCGGCCAGTGCGGCCACGACCGCGGCGTGATCGGCGTCCGAGGCGGCGGCCACGTGCGCCCGGATCGCCGGCAGTTTGCTGTACCTGTGCAGTGCCCACCAGCGCTGACTGGACAGCTCCCTGCGGAGGAGGTCGACGCCCTCGCCGGGGCCGTCCGTCGAGGCTTCGAGCGTGAGGGACTCGGCGAAGGCGGCCACGGCGAAGGGCAGGCCGTGCTCGGCCGCGGTCATGTCGAAGGCCAGGCGGTCCGCCAGCGGCACGGAGGGAGCCGCGGGCGGCGTGAGCGCCATGACGGCGGCGGCGCCGAGGACGTCGCTCTCGCCGCCGAGGAATGCCAGCACGGCGGCCTCGTACTCGCGGTTGGCCTCGCGAGAGAGGCACTCGCGGACCTTCGGCTCGCAGTCGGCGCGGAACCGCCGCCCCGGCTCGGCCTCGAACTCGATCCGGCGCGGCTTGCCCTGGCCGCGGCGGGGCTGGACGAAGCGCTTCCAGGACGCGGGGAAGGCGAAGCGGTCCTCATCGGGCAGGGCGTCGGTTGCGGGGCTCTCGGATTCGATCACGGGCGACAGTCTAAGAACCGGGTACGACATGGTGCTCTCATTGGTGCGCAATGCGGCCGCGAGAAGACGGTACGGCCCGTCAGAGCCGCCGAACGGCAGCGGCGGCCGGCGCCGCCGACGGCGTCTGCGGCGGCGCGCTTGACCGTCCGAAAAATTTATGCTTAAAATCGCCGTCGGCGCGCCGCCGTGGCAGGAGGCGGCGCGCCGACGAACACGAAACGGAGGACGGCCAGTGAGCGGCAAGTCGTCCGCCGCGCGGCGCAAGGCGAGCATGACCGACGTCGCCGAACTCGCGGGCGTCTCGGTCATGACGGTCTCGAACGTCATCAACCGGCCCCAGATCGTCGCCGAGGCGACCCGCACGAAGGTCCACGCCGCGATGCGCGAACTGCGCTACCGCAACAACCTGGTCGCCCGCAGCCTCAGGCTCGCGCAGCCGCGGCAGATCGGCTACGTGCTCCCCGCCCAGGACGCCGTCGGCAACCAGTACATGGACGCGTTCCTCCACGACCTCGCCGCCGCCTGCCAGGCGGCGGACCGCAACCTCACCCTCATCACCGAGCGCGGCACCGACGCCCTCATGACCGCCTGCGAGGACCTCTACTTCGGACAATCGGTGGCGGGTTTCGTCATCTCCAACGTGGGGACCGAGGACCCGCGGCCCGTCGAACTGCGCAAGCGCGGCATCCCGTTCGCGGCCTACGGCCGCACCGGCGAGGCGTTCGCGAGCCCCTGGAGCTGGGTCGAGGGCGACGCCGCGCTCGGCATCGCGATGGCCGTCGACCACGTCGCCGCACGCGGGCACCGCGAACTGGCGTTCGTGGGCGCCGACCACGCCAGCGTCACCATGGTCCAGCGCGAGCACGGCTACCGCGAGGCCTGCCTCCGCCTGGGGCTCGACGGCTCGCTCGCCGCGGGCCGGATCGTCCACTCCGGCAGCGACCTGGCCTCCGGCGTCCGCGCCGCCGCCGACCTCCTCGGCGCCGCCACGAACGACACCGCCGCGAGCTCCGCCGCCCCCACCGCGCTCATCTGCGTGTCCGATCAGGTCGCCGCGGGCGCCGTCATCACGCTGCAGAGCCGGGGACTCGTCCCCGGCCGGGACGTGGCCGTCACCGGCTACGACGACACGCCGCTGACCTCGTTCGGCCCGGTCGGCATCACCTCGGTCCGGCAGGCCTCGGCGGCGATCGCCGCCGAACTCGTCCGCCTCATCATCGACCGGCCGGGCGGCCCCGAGCATGTGCTGCTGCCGCCCCGGCTCACGCCGCGCTCCAGCACGGACCGGGCCGCATGACCACCGGGCCTCATGAACTCCGGCGAAGCCGCCGCGGCCCCAGGATTTTAAGCTCACAATGCAACCAGAACAGAAGGAGAACCGGGAAATGGCCGATCAACCGATCCGAGTCGTCGTGTGGGGCGAGAACCGCCACGAGCAGGTCGAGCCGTCCGTGGCCGAGCGCTACCCCGACGGCATGCACGGCGCCATCGCCAAGGGCGCGGGCGCATGGCTCGGCGACAAGGCGAGCATCACCACCCGCACCCTCGACGAGCCCGAGCACGGGCTGACCTCCGACGTCCTCGACGAGACCGACGTGCTCGTCTGGTGGGGCCACGCCGCCCACCACGAGGTCGCCGACGAGGTCGTCGAGCGCGTCCACCGCCACGTCCTCGCGGGCATGGGCCTGGTCGTGCTCCACTCCGGGCACTGGTCCAAGATCTTCACCAAGCTCATGGGCACCACCTGCACGCTGCGCTGGCGCTCAGAGCACGACCGCGAACTGGTGTGGACGGTGAACCCGCAGCACCCGATCGCCCGCGGCATCCCGAACCCGATCGTCATCCCCGAGCAGGAGATGTACGGCGAGTACTTCGACGTGCCCACCCCCGACGAGCTGGTCTTCATCTCCGGGTTCACCGGCGGCGAGGTCTTCCGCAGCGGCATGACCTACCGCCGCGGCTTCGGCCGGATCTTCTACTTCAGCCCCGGCGACCAGGACTTCCCCGTCTACCACCACCCCGACGTGAACCACGTGATCGCCAACGGCATCGAATGGGCCCGGCCCGACCGGGAGCGCGAGACGCCGACGCTGCTGCGCTACGAGACCGACGACTTCTGGGGCGGCCAGGGCTACAAGGGAGCGTTCGAGCGATGACCTCTCCCACCATCGACACCGAAGGGCCACTGCGTCTCGTCGTGGTCGGCGCGGGCGGCATGGGCCGGGCCTGGGCCCGCACCATCCAGGCCCACGACGACGCCGAACTCGTCGGCATCGCCGACCTCGCGCCCGCCGCCGCCGAAGCGGCGGCGGCCGAGACCGGCATCCGGGGCCTCGCGCTCGGCTCCGACGCGGTCGAACTCGCCCGCCGCACCGGCGCCGACGCCGTCGTCAACGCCACCATCCCCGAGGCCCACCACCAGGTCACCACGGCCGCGCTCCTGGCCGGTCTCCCGGTGCTGGGGGAGAAGCCGGTCGCCGCCAGCGTGGCCGAGGGCCTCTCGCTCGCCGCCGCGGCCGAGCACACCGGGCAGCTGTTCATGGTCAGCCAGTCCCGCCGCTACCACCGCTCGCTCCACCAGGCCAAGCGGCGGCTCGAGACGCTCGGCGCCGTGGGCGTCGTCGCGGTCGACTTCTTCAAGGCGCCGCACTTCGGCGGCTTCCGCGACGAGATGGCCAGCCCGCTCCTGCTCGACATGGCCATCCACCAGTTCGACATGGCCCGGTTCCTCCTCGACGCCGACCCCGTCTCGGTCTCGTGCGAGGAGTACAACCCCGCCTGGAGCTGGTACACCGGCGACGCGGCCGCCACCGCCGTCTTCGCGATGGAGGGCGGCGCCCGCTTCGTCTTCAACGGCAGCTGGTGCAGCCCCGGCTTCGAGACCTCCTGGAACGGCTCGTGGCGCCTCTCGGCCGAGCGCGGCACCGTCCTGTGGGACGGCGAGGGCGAACCCGGCGCCGACCCGGACGAGGCGGTGCCGACAGTGGACGACCCCGGGCGCGAGATCGCCGGATCGCTGCGCGAGTTCACCGCCGCCCTGCGCCACGGGAGCGAACCGATGGGGCGAGTGCACGCCAACGTCATGAGCCTCGCTATGGTCGAGGCCGCGACGCAGAGCGCGTCGCAGGGGCGGCGCGTCGCGATCGACGACGTGCTCGAGCGCTCCTACGACGCCGCGCTCGCCACCGAGCGCAACGCCGAAGTGCTCGCCGTCATGAAAGCCTGGCCATCCGTCCGCGATGCCCTGAGTCAAAAGGAGCCGCAGTGAGCGAACCCGAGTCCCTCCGCGTCGGCATGGTCGGCTACGCCTTCATGGGCGCGGCCCACTCGCACGCGTGGCGCACCGCGCCGCGCTTCTTCGATCTGCCGCTCGCGCCCCGCATGACCGCGGTCGCCGGGCGAAACCCCGAGCGGGTCGCCGCCGCGGCGGCGAAGCTCGGCTGGGACTCGGCCGAGACCGACTGGCGCAGGCTGATCGAGCGCGACGACATCGACCTGATCGACATCTGCGTCCCCGGCGACCTGCACGCCGAGATCGCCATCGCCGCGCTCGACGCGGGCAAGCACGTGCTGTGCGAGAAGCCCTTGGCGAACTCGGTGGTCGAGGCCGAGCGGATGACGGACGCCGCCGAGGCCGCGAAGGCCCGCGGCGCGTTCGCGATGTGCGGCTTCAGCTACCGCCGCACGCCCGCGCTCTCGCTCGCGAAGCGCCTGGTGGCCTCCGGCGCGCTCGGACAGATCCGCCATGTGCGGGCGCAGTACCTCCAGGACTGGCTCACCGACGAGAACGCGCCCATGACCTGGCGGCTCGACAAGTCGAAGTCCGGCTCGGGCTCCCTGGGCGACATCGGCGCGCACATCATCGACGCCGCGCAGTGGATCGCCGGTGCGAACGTCACCGGCGTCTCGGCGACGCTCGAGACGTTCGTCGCCGAGCGCCCGGTCGGCGGGGACTTCGTCGGGCTGGGCGGCCACGGCGGCGCCGACGGACCGAAGGCCCCGGTCACCGTGGACGACGCCGCGATGTTCACCGCCAGGTTCGCCGGCGGCGCCGTCGGCGTCTTCGAGGCGACCCGCTTCGCGCTCGGACGGAAGAACGCGATGCGCCTGGAGCTCAACGGCTCGAAGGCGTCCCTCGCGTTCGACTTCGAGGACATGAACTCGCTGTGGTTCTACGACGCGGACGACGAGCCCAACGCCGGATTCCGGCGCATCCAGGTGACCGAGCCGGAGCACCCGTACACGGGCAACTGGTGGCCGGTGGGGCACGGGCTCGGCTACGAGCACGCCTTCACCCACCAGGTCGTGGACCTCGTCGAGGCGATCGCGGGCGGCGAGCAGCCCACACCGTCGTTCGCGGACGCGCTCGGCGTCCAACGGGTCCTGGCGGCGGTCGAGGCGAGCGCCGCGGACGAGAGCCGCTGGACACAGGTCTGAGCGGACCACGGTGAACGGGGCCCGGTCGCGAACGCGGCCGGGCCCCGTTCCCGCTGCGGCACTTCCGATCGGGAGGGGTCCCGGCGCGATGTGGGTATTTTCGGGATCAGGAAGGCCAAACGGCCCAATCCCCACATCCACCCCGAAAGGATCACAGTGGACAAGAAGAGGAAGCACCTGCTCCGCCTCGGCACCGGCGTCGCCGCGGGTGTCGGCGCCGCCGCCCTCGCCTGGGCCGGCACCGCCGCCAATGCGCAGGAGCCGTCCACCGACGGCGGTTTCGAAATCCAGGTCATCGGCGGCCAAGAGGCCGAAGAGGGCCAGTACCCCTGGCTCGTCGCCCTCGGCTACGCGGGCGAGGGCGACCCGGTGCAGCGGTGGTTCTGCGGCGGCTCGGTCATCGCCGAGAACGTCGTGATGACCGCCGCGCACTGCGTCGAGGACAAGGACCCTGAGGACCTCGCGGTCTTCTCCGGCTCGGTCGACCTCGGATCGGACGCGATCGTCGAGACCGCGGTGGAGGAGGCGCACATCGCCCACGACTACAACGAGCCGGTCGAGCTCGCCAACGACTGGGCGCTGCTGCTCCTGGACGAGTCGGTCGACGTCGAGCCGATCGAGGTCGGCACCGAGCCCACCGAGTTCGACACCCTCGAGATCGCCGGCTGGGGCCTCGACGAGACGGCCCAGTACCCGACCGTCGCCCGATGGGCCGAGGTGCCGTTCGTCGACGACGAGGCCTGCGCCGAGGCGTACCCGGGCTGGATCGACGAGGCCACGATGCTGTGCGCGGGCGACCTGGAGAACGGCGGGGTCGACGCGTGCTCCGGCGACTCGGGCGGCCCGATCATGGCCCGCGACGAGGACGGCGAGCAGTTCCTCGCGGGCATCGTCAGCTGGGGCACCGTCTGCGCCGAGGCCGGCAGCCCGGGCGTGTACGCCGAGGTGGCCGACTTCAACAGCGCGATCGACGACGTCCTGGACGACTGGGACGTCGACGTGTGACCCCCGCGGGAAACCGCTGGACGGGGCCGGGAGGGTTCGCCTTCCCGGCCCCGCCGCCGTTTCCGCCGGATCGGAGAGGGAACAACCCACGGGCGGACACCGTTGAACCGGCTTGCAAATATACCCCCCTAGGGTATACGGTTCCGACAGCGGCCACCGACACGGAAGGAGCCCCCGGTGAGCACCCACCACGCCCACGGCGAAGACGCGAGGCGCCACGAGCGCCACGGCGGACACGCGGGACACGGCGAGCCCCCGTCCGCCGACGGGCCCGAGCCCCACGAAACCCACACCATCCACGAAACCCACAATGCGCACGAGGGCCACGGCGCGCACGGCGGCCACGAAGGCCACGACAAGCACGCCGGACACGACCCGGAGATGTTCCGCCGCAAGTTCTGGCTCAGCCTGATCCTGACGATCCCGCTGATCGTCGCCAGCCCCATGGTCATGGACTGGTTCGGGTACACACTGGACTTCCCCGGCATCGAGCTGATCGGCCCCGTCCTCGGCTCGGCGGTCTTCCTCTACGGCGGCCGGCCCTTCCTCGTCGGCGGCGTCAACGAGGTCCGCGATCGCGCCCCCGGCATGATGCTCCTGATCGCCACCGCCATCACCGTCGCCTACGTCGCCTCGCTGGCGACCAGCCTCGGCCTGTTCGACCTCGAGTTCTGGTGGGAGCTCGGCGCGCTGGTGTCGATCATGCTGCTGGGCCACTGGCAGGAGATGAAGGCCATCGGGCAGGCCCAGGGGGCGCTCGCCGCGCTCGCGGCGCTGCTGCCCGACGAGGCCGAGCGCGTCCAGGACGACGGCTCGACCGAGACCGTCCCCGCCGGTGATCTCGCCGTCGGCGACGTGGTGCTGGTCCGCTCGGGCTCCCGCGTCCCGGCCGACGGCGAGATCGCAAGCGGCGAGGCCGAGATGGACGAGTCCATGATCACCGGCGAGTCCAGGCCCGTGGCGCGAGCGGCGGGCGAGCGGGTCGTGGCCGGGACCGTCGCCACCGACTCGGCGATCCGGGTCCGCGTCGACGCGGTCGGCGACGACACCGCCCTGGCGGGCATCCAGCGCCTCGTCTCGCAGGCGCAGTCCTCGCGGGGGAGGGGCCAGGCCCTGGCCGACCGGTTCGCGGCCCTGCTGTTCTACATCGCCATGGGCGCCGGGGTGATCACCTTCGCCGTCTGGTCGCTCGTCGGCGACCTCACCTCGGGCGTGGTCAGGACCGTCACGGTCCTGGTCATCGCCTGCCCGCACGCCCTGGGGCTGGCCATCCCGCTGGTCGTCGCGATCACCACGGCCGTCTCGGCCAAGTCCGGGATCCTGGTCAAGGACCGGATCGCGATCGAGCGGATGCGCACCGTCGACGCCGTCCTGTTCGACAAGACCGGGACGCTGACCAGGGGCGAGCACACCGTCGCGGGAGTGGCCGGAACCGCCGGTGTCGACGCCGACGAGGTCCTGCACCTGGCCGCGGCGGTCGAGTCCGACTCCGAGCACCCCTTGGCCCGCGCGATCGTGGCCCACCACGGCCACGCCCACGGCGAAGGCGCGCACGCGACCGACTTCCGCTCGCGCACCGGCAAGGGCGTCGAGGCCACCGTCGACGGCCGCAGGCACGCGGTGGGCGGACCGGCGCTGCTGCGCGAGCTCGGCCTCGAACCGCCGTCGGCGCTGCAAGGCGAGACCGGCGCCTGGTCGGGCCGCGGCGCGACCGTCCTCTACCTCATCGCCCTCGAAGCGGAACCGGCCGTGCTCGGCGCGATCGCGCTCGAGGACGAGGTCCGGCCCGAGGCCAAGCAGGCCATCGCCGACCTGCGGGCCCAAGGGATTCAGCACATCGCGCTCATCACCGGCGACGCCCGCCCGGTCGCCGAGGCCGTCGCCGCCGATCTCGGCTTCGTGGAAGGCCGCGACGAGGTGTTCGCGGAGGTGCTGCCCGCCGACAAGGACCGGGCGGTGGCCGACCTCCAGTCCCGCGGCCTGCGGGTGGCGATGGTCGGCGACGGCGTCAACGACGCCCCGGCTCTGGCCAGGGCCGACGTCGGCATCGCGATCGGGGCGGGCACCGACGTGGCGATCGAGTCCGCCGGGGTCGTCCTGGCCTCCTCGGACCCGCGCGGCGTCGGCGGCGTGGTGCGGCTGTCCAAGGCGAGCTACCGCAAGATGATCGAGAACCTCGGCTGGGCCGCGGGCTACAACATCGTCGCGATCCCGCTCGCGGCGGGCGTGCTGGCCTGGGCCGGGTTCACGCTCAGCCCGGCGATCGGCGCGGTGCTGATGTCGGCCTCCACGATCGTGGTCGCCCTCAACGCCCAACTCCTGCGCCGCGTCGAACTGACACCGAAGTCTTGAAGGGCGAAGACCCGCCGGCGCCCGTCCCGCACGAGGCGCCGACGGGCCTTCGCGTGGGTCGAGCACGAGCCGACGCGCTCACGCGCCGGTTCGGTCCCCGTCTCCATAGCGGGCGGCGACCGCGGCGGCGCGGTCGCGCAGGGAGTCGCGCAGCGATCGGGGGGCCAGGGCCTCGGCGTCCGTGCTGAGCTGCCACAGTGCCCACTCGGCGTGCCGTGAGTCCTGGAAGGTCGCCTCCAGTCGCAGCCAGCCGTCCGCGTCGGGTGCCTCCGCGCGGACGGCCAGCGCGGTGTCCAGCAGGTCCTCCCGCCGCTCGGGGGCCACCCGCACCAGCACGGTGATATGGCCGTCGGACAGGAACCGGGCGGCGCGTTCGCGCCAGACCCGGTCCAGGTCGACCCGGCTCGGTCGCCGCGCCGGTTCGGGGAGCGCCTCGGCGGCCGATATCCGCGACAGCCGGTAGGTGCGGTCCGCACCGGATCTGGTGGCCAGCAGGTAGCCGCGGTCGCGGACGGTGACCAGGCCGATCGGGTCCACCGTGCGCCACTTCGGGCTCTGGCCCGTGGCCGCGTAGTGGAGGCGCAGCCGGTGCCCGGCGAGCACCGCGCGCCGGACCTCGGTCACCACGGCATCGGGCACCTTCTCGGCGGCCAGGCGACGCGAGAGCAGATCGGTCTCCGGCTCGACGAGGAACCGCTGGACCGCGTCGTTCGCGGTGGCCCGATGGCCTTCGGGCAGCGCGTCGACCACCTTGCGCATGGCCGAGGCGAGCGCCGAGCCGAGGCCGAACGCCTGCTCGCCGCGTCCCGATCCGGCGGTCAGCAGGGCGAGGGCCTCGTCGTGGTTCAGGCCGGTGAGCTCGGTCCGGAAACCGGGCAGCAACGCGAAGCCGCCGTGCCGGCCGCGTTCGGCGTAGACCGGGACGCCCGCCGCGGACAGCGCCTCGATGTCGCGCAGCACGGTGCGGGTGGACACCTCCAGCTCGCGGGCCAGCGTGTCCGCCGTCAGCCGACCGCGCCGGCGCAGCAGCAGCACCAGTGAGACCAGCCGATCGGCGCGCATGCGAAAACTCTACAGGAATACACGACACAGGATGTCGTGATTTCTTGCGAGGCTCGTTGGCACGACGTCGACGGCTCCCGAGCCGATCGGCGTACACACTCGCAACGAATGGAGCCGATGTGGCAATGGAACGAACGGCGGTCAACCCGGTGACGTGGTCGCTGGAGATGGGATTCAACCAGGGCGAGCTCGTCTCCGGGCACACCCGGACCCTGTACTGCTCCGGACAGACCGCGATGGACGCCGAGGGCAAGCCCCTGCATGACGGCGACATGGCCGCCCAGCTGGCGCTGAGCCTCGACAACCTGGAGGCCGTGCTCGGCGAGGCCGACATGTCCCTCGCGAACCTCGTCCGGCTGGGCGTCTACACCACCGACGTCGATCTGCTGTTCCCGCACTACGGCGTGCTGGCGTCGCGGCTGGGCGCCGCCGGGGCGGCGCCGGCCACCACGATGCTCGGGGTGACGCGACTGGCGGTCCCCGGCCAGATGGTCGAGCTCGAAGGCACCGCCGTCGCGTGAGGCGATCCGCCTCCGCCGCTCGAACCGGCACGAGCGGCGGAGGCGGGTGGTCACGGCCGGTGGAGCCAGGCCGCCAAGTCCTCCGGCACCAGCGCCGCCACGCGCGCCTCGTACGCGGCCAGCTCCTCGGCGCTCAGCAGCGCCGCGGCCGCGCCCGATTCGCCCCGGCGGAAGAACGCGTCACGGCTTCGCATGAGCCCCACCGGATCCGGAGCCATCGTCTCGGCCTGCGCCTTCATCTCCGCGAAACCGGCGGCCCGCACCAGATCGGCCCAGCGCGTCTCGGGCACCTCGATCCCGAGCCAGTCGGCGATGCGCCGCATCTCGCCTTCGCGATCGGCCGAGAGGTCCGCGTAGTGGACCAGGAGGAGGTTCGGCTCCGCTCGCCGCGCCCACGCATCGCTCAGATGCGCCATCACGCCCGGGAACATCTCGGGGAACTCCCGCGGGTCGCTGTCCGTGAGCGTCCAGCGCACCAGCCAGTCGCGCGGCTCGGGTCGCGGTCGCTTCTTGGCTTCGGGCACGGGCACGCCGGTGAGTTCGGCGATGCGCTCTCGCCGCAGGTTGGAGCCCTGGTGGTAGAGCGACACGGCGGCGTCGAGCGGATGCCGGGCCACCACGATGTAGCGGGCGGTCGGATGGATCGGGATGCCGTCGAGCGGGGTGTGCGTCTTGACGAACCGGCGGTGCCGCTGCGCCGCGAGCTTCGCGAACACCGCCTCCTTGGGCGCGATGGTCCAGTCGAGCCACGGGGAGAGCTCGGAGAGCGGTGCGGGGAGGTCGGGCGTCTGGAAGACCAGGAGGGCGCAGATCATCTGCGTCCAGGTGGTGCCGTGTTTGGAGCGGGTGCTGATGACGATGTCGTCGTCGCGCATCGGGAAGTCGAGCCAGCGGTGGCTGTCTTCCATCTCGGAGCGGTAGCGGTAGGGGGTCACCGCAAGAGCGTAGGCGCTTTCCGACCGGTCCGCTTCCCGCCCTCCGGCAAGACGGGCGGGCCTCGCGCGAGACCCGCCCGTCATCCCCGGTTCACCGGACCGGGATCGGATCCGTCAGAACACCCGGACGCCGAAATTGCCGCCGTACACGTTGGTCACGTGCACGCTGTACGAACCCCGAGGCGGGGCGGCCTCGACCATCTGGCCGTTGCCCAGATATATCGCGACGTGCGACGTGCTGCCTCCCGGGCTGCCCCAGAAGATCATGTCGCCGCGCCGCAGGTTGCCCATCGAGACCACCGTTCCCGCGTGCTGCTGCGGGCCGGTCCAGCCGCCGATGTCGATCCCGGCGCCCTGCCAGAACGCGTACTGCGTCAGGCCCGAGCAGTCGTAGCCGAACCGGCCCCTGTCGTCCCAGCCGCCGGGGCTGCAGCAGACGCCGTAGGTCGGGCCGTACTTGTTGCCGCCGGCCCAGGAATAGGAGTAACCCTGCCCGGTCTGCGACAGCGCGGCTTCGATGACGCGCTCGATCTTCTCGGAGTCGGTGCCGCCGGTGTCGCCACCGCCACTGCCGCCGTTTCCGCCGGCCTCGCAGTCGTCGGCGTCGGTGAGGAAGCGGTGCGAGGCGTTGTTGTTGTAGAGCGTGCCGTTCAGCTGGCCCTTGTATCCGGGTTCCACGTCCTGGCAGACGCCGCCGTAGTAGCTGTTGAAGTAGACGCCGACGGTCTTGTCGGACCGGTTCCACACGGATGCGGCGTTGTTCTTGATGCACTCGCCCTGTCCGCTGCCGCTGCCCCTGAATTCGTAGCAGGACGGCTGCGTGGTGCCGTAGTCGCCGATCGACTTGGTGAAGTCCGAGATGGACCCCTCGTTGCCGCTGTTGAAGTAGTAGCAGAACTCGCCGCTCTCGCAGGTGCCGCTGCGAGCGCCGCTGGTGCCGCCGTCGTCGTCGCCGTCTCCGGAGCCCGAGAGGAACCGGTGTCCGGCGTTGTTGTTGTAGAGCGTGCCGTTCAGCTGGCCCTTGTAGCCAGGTGCGATGTCCTGATAAGACCCTTCGTAGTAGCTGTTGAAGTAGACGCGCACCGTTGTGTCGGATCGGTTCCACACGGACGCGGCGTTGTTCTTGATGCACTCGCCCTGTCCGCTGCCCGAGCCCTTGAACTCGTAGCAGGACGGCTGCGTGGTGCCGTAATTGCCGACCGAGTCGGTGAAGTCCGAGACCGATCCCTCGTTGTAGCTGTTGTAGTAGTAGCAGAACTCGCCGTCGCCGCAGGAGCCGTTGCGCGCGCCGTCGATGCCTCCGTCGAAGGTGAAGAACTTGTGCGAGGCGTTGTTGTTGTAGAGCGTGCCGTTCAGCTGGCCCTTGTAACCCGGCGACAGGTCCTGGTACGACCCTCCGTAACCGCTGTTGAAGTAGACGCGCACCGTTTTGTCGGATCGGTTCCACACGGATGCGGCGTTGTTCTTGACGCATTGGCCCTGTCCGTTGCCCGAGCCCTTGAACTCATAGCACGAGGGTTGCGTGGTGCCGTAGTCGCTGACGGAACCGGTGAAGTCCGAGACCGATCCCTGGTTGTCGCTGTTGTAGTAGTAGCAGAACTCGCCGCGGTCGCAGGAACCGTCGCGAGAGCTGCCGCCGCTGGAGACCGGGAGGAACTGGTGCGAGGCGTTGTTGTTGTACAGCGTGCTGTTCAACTGGCCTTTGTATCCCGGCGGCAGGTCCTGGTAGTCCCCTCCGTAACCGGTGTTGAAGTGGACGCGGACCGTCGTGCTGGACCGGTTCCACACGGATGCGGCGTTGTTCTTGACGCACTCGCCCTGTCCGCTGCCCGAGCCCTTGAACTCATAGCACGAGGGTTGCGTGGTGCCGTAGTCGCTGACCGAGTCCGTGAAGTCCGAGACCGATCCCTCATTATTGCTGTTGTAGTAGTAGCAGAACTCTCCGCTCTCGCAGGAGCCGTCACGGGCCGAGGCGGCCGCCGGCTCCGCCATGACGACTGTGAACCCCACGATCGAGGCCAACATCGAGGCCAGTGCGAGAAGCGCAATACGCGCCCTTGTCATTCGAATTTCCCTTCGTCATGTTTGCATCGCTTCGAAAAAGGCAAAATCCGCACTATCCCCCGACGACCGCGAAAGCCGTGTACGGAAACGTGTTCGAGTACTGCCGTCGACTGCTCGGGACGCATGTCGATCCGTCCCCGTGCGCCGCTTCCCCCACTCCGCGGCCGGACCCCCGTCCGCGCCACGGAGAACCGGGTCCCCTCGCGCGTCTCCACCGTCCATGGGGCCGCCCGCCGCCGATCACGTCGGCACTGTCGCGACACCGGCGGCAACGACCGTGACCGGCGCAGCGTGCCGCGCTCCCCAGGTCCTCGCATCGTTCTCGCCCGCGTATCCATGGCGCCCAATCCGTTCCTCGGCGTCACACTTGTCGACCAGCGCGGTGCGTCCGCTTGCATCGCAATGCAAGTGATTCGCATCACTTCATGAGCGTATCGCAGGTTCTGCTCCATTGGGGCCTGTGATGACAAGAATTTTTCATCAGTTCACCTGAGGGTGTAGGTTTGTGACATTTCCCGAATGATCACACTGGAGCCCTGCTCGGCGGCGGTGTGAGGCGGGTGCGGCTCCGTGTCCGAGGTGGCCGCGCGGTGGTCCGGCCGCGCTTCCCTGACGTTCCAACGTGGATCGGGTTTACAGGAGCTCTGTAATATGTTACACATTACTAGGGCTCGCGAAGGACGCGAGCGCCCGAAAGAGTGTCACCGCGAACCCCCCTTCAAGGACACCGCCTATGAACCGTCGCAGCAACGCCTTGCGCGCCAATGCCACGGCCCTCCCCATGCCCCGGTCGGCCCTGGCGACACCGAGCGCCCGACCGGCGCACCGAACTGTTCGGCCCTCATCACGAACGGAGCGATCGAAGTGAAGACTCTCAAGTCAAGAACGGGCAGCGCGGCGGTCGCATCGCTGGTGCTCGCCTCGCTGCTCATAGGGGCGGGTCCAGCGCTCGCCGAGACCGGCGCCACGACCGAGATCCCGGTCGGCGAGGACGGGACCGTCGCCACCGACCCGTCCTTCGACGGGCCGCAGGTCACCGAGGTCCGCGTCATCAACGAGGGCAAATTCCTGGAGATCTACTGGGACCGCTACGTGGACGAGGAGGCCGCCGTCAGCCCGGACAACATCACGCTGACCAACGGCGACACGGACATCGCCCTCCAGCCGAAGCCGGCCACGGGCCCCACCGACACCATCTTCTTCGACAAGGACAACGAGCAGATCGCGGCCACCGAGGCGAACAGCATGGCCCGCCTCCCCGACGACCTGCACCTGGCCAGCATCGCGTACACGGGCACCATCGACCCCGATCAGCCCCTGACGCTGACCATCACCGGATCGAACATCGAGGACGCCGACGGCAGGGCGGCCGCGGACGCCACCTACACCGGCGTGCCGAAGCTCGACTACTACACCCAGTCGGTCACGACCGGGACCGGCATCGTGGTGAAGGCGAACCCGCGCGTCGACCCGGCCACACTGGACATCGCTGCGGCACAGGTCGACGTCGAGCTCGGCAAGGGAGACAACGGCATCGCTGAGACGATGGCCGACTTCGGCTGCTCGCTCGCGGTGTACGCCTCGCGCGAGAACGCCTACCTCGTCCCGGAGCACCGAGGCGGCTACGACCCCGAGATGTACGACGTCGAAGGGTACGGCGGCAGCACCTGGAACGGCTGCGTCTCGTCCATCTCCGAGCGGAACGTCCTGCGCACCCGCGGGAACGACAACGAGTTCCTCAACACCGCCTACCCGAACGAGAACATCCTGATCCACGAGTTCGGCCACGCGGTCCGCCTCGTCGGCATCGAGACGCAGGACGACAAGTCGCTGTCCGACGAGTTCTACGCCGTCTACGCGAACGCCTACAACACCGGCCTGTGGCCGAACACCTACGCGATCGGCAACAGCGACGAGTACTTCGCCACGCTCTCGGCGGTCTGGTTCGACGTCATGGCGGAGAAGCCCGACTGGACCGACGGCGTGCGCAGCCCTATCAACACCAGGGCGGAGCTCAAGGAGTACGACCCGATGGCGTACGAGTTCTTCGCGAAGGTCTACCCCGCGGACCTGACCCTGCCGGCCCCGTGGGACGAGCCCGCCCCGGACGAGTACCACGGCGACTACACGGAGGAACCGCGGCTGCCCGAGCGGGAGACCGCCGAGAACGTCGACTTCGACAGCGACGTCTTCCGGATCATCACCGACAGCCTCGGCGCCGAATACCAGATCGACCGGTACGCGGGGGACGCCGAGCACCCCGAACGCGACATGGTCGTCTGGGTCAAGTGGGGCGGCGGCGTCTGGAGCCTCGACTACGAGAACGGACGGTACACGATCAGCGCCTCGGACGGCAGCGGCGTCCTTGCGGCCGTGTCCGACACGGAGGTCGCCTACCTCGGCATCGAACCGAGCGGCGATCCGAGCCAGGAGTGGACGTTCGTCCCCGCCACCGCGACGGAGACGAACCGCTACGACGGCATGCTGGTCAACGCGGCGAACGGGCGCGCGCTCGCCCTCGACGGCCGGGCGGAGTCGGGCACCTCGATGACGCTGACCGACCCCGAGAACGGCACGCGCTGGCTGCTCGAGGACACCACCCGGACCGAAGTCCAAGGGACGGACGCGTACCTCCTGCCCAGCGAGGACACCACCGCTCCCGAGCTCTCCCACAGCTGGCAGTCGCCGTCCAGGAAACTGCTGGCCTTCGAGGCGAGCGACGAGGGATCGGGCGTCGCCTCGATCGAGTACCGCGTCAACGGCGGCGAATGGACGGTGTACTCCGGCGAGATCCACATCCGCCCGCACGACGTGGTCGAGGCGCGCGCGACCGACCACGCCGGCAACACCGCTCCCGTCCTCACCGTGACGCGGAAGGGCGACCGGCCCTAGGTGTGATATTCAGGGGCGCACGGACCCGATGCGATGAATCGGACGCGGCGAGCGAGCCTCACGCGAGGCTCGCTCGCCGCGCGTCGCGCGAAGAAAAATGCCCTCGTCAGACAGCGCGGCGAGCCGTAAGGTGTACCGGACCGAGTACGCCGCCGCCGTTCCGGCGCGACCGTCTGCGAACGAGAGCGAGGCGCGATGCAGGCATCGGACATGCCGCGTGCGGTGGCCGCGGCGATCGCCACGGCCACCGCGTGCGGCCTGAGCGCCGACGACGCGGTCGTCCTGCACGACTCGAACCGGATCGCGGTGCGCCTGCTGCCCTGCGGCGTTCTCGCCCGGGTCGCGCCCGTCGCGCATCGGGCGGGCGCCGAGTTCGAAGTCGAGGTCGCCCGCCGACTCGCCGGAACCGACGGCCCGGTGGCCGAACTCGAGCCTCGGGTCGAGCCCCGTGCGCACGTGCGCGACGGCTTCGCGGTCACGCTGTGGAGGTACTACGAGCCGGTGCCACGTGAGATCGCGCCCGAGGAGTACGCGCGGGCACTCGTGCGGCTGCATGCCGGCATGCGGCGGATCGACGTTCCCGCACCGCACTTCACCGATCGGGTCGCGCAGGCGCAGCGGCTGGTCGACACCCCCGCGCTCACGCCGGAGCTCGATGAGTCGGGACGCGGACTGCTCGGCGGCACGCTGGCACGCCTCAGCCGCGCGATCGGCGAGCGCGGCGCCGATGCGCAGCCGCTGCACGGCGAGCCGCATCCGGGCAACCTGCTCATGACCGAGCGGGGACCGTTGTTCATCGACCTGGAGACCTGCTGCCGCGGACCGGTCGAGTTCGACATCGCCCATGCGCCGGACGAAGTCGGCGAGCACTATCCCAGTGCCGATCCGGACCTGCTGCGCCAGTGCCGGATCCTCACGCTCGCGATAGCCACCGCCTGGCGCTGGGACCGCGACGACCGGTTCCCGAACGGCCGCCGACTGGGCGTGCAGTGGCTCGACCGGATCCGAGCGGCGCTCGGCCATGACGGGCCGGCGCACCCGTAGGGCTTTCGCCGGATCATCGCAGCCGCCCCTTGCGTTCCTTTGACGCCACCGATAGATTCATTGAAATATCGGAAACTCTTCCGAAACTTTCAACGAGGCACCTCGGAGGCGCGATGCGACCCGGATTGAAAGCGATTGCTGCAATGGCGGTGGTCGGCTTGGCGGCCGCCATCACCACTGCGGCACCGAGTCGGGCACAGACCCCCGAAGCCGTCTTCACCGGCGACTTCGAGACCGGAACCACGGAAGGCTGGATCAGCCGCGGCGGCGCCGAACTCGAAGCGAGCACCGCCCAGGCCCACTCCGGCGAGTACAGCCTGCTCACCACCGGCCGCACCGCGGGCTGGCACGGACCGGCCTACAACCTCCTCGACGTCCTCGAACCCCAGGCCGTCTACCGCTTCGAAGTCAGCGTCCGCCTCGCCGACGGCCAGGGGGAGGCGCCGATCGCGCTCACCATGCAGTCGGTGCCCGAGAGCACCGGCGAGACCACCTGGACGCAGATCGCCTCGGCCGCTTCGGTCACCGACACCGGCTGGACCACCGTCATCGGCGAGTACACCCCGCCCGAGCCGGCCTTCGAGATGCAGTTCTACGTCGAGAGCGGCAGCGAGACCGCCTCGTACCACATCGACGACGTCGCCGTCACGATGCTCCAGCCCCCGCCGGACGCCGATCTCCCGCCCGAGGCGGCCGCGTCGGTGGACTTCGGCACCGAGCACCAGCGCATCGACGGCTTCGGATTCTCCCAGGCGTTCCAGCGCGCCGCGGTCATGAACGGCCTCAACGGGCTCACGCCCGAACACCAGCGGGAGGTCCTCGACCTGCTGCTCGACCCCGAGACCGGCGCCGGCTTCAGCATCCTCCGGCTCGGCATCGGCTCCTCGAACGACGACGTGTACGACCACATGCAATCGATCCAGCCCGAGGACCCGGGCGGCCCCGACGCCGAACCGCAATACGTCTGGGACGGCTACGACGGCGGCCAGGTCTGGCTGGCCCGGCAGGCTCAGGAATACGGCGTCGACCGGTTCTACGCGGACGCCTGGAGCGCGCCCGGCTACATGAAGACCAACGGCGACAACGCGAACGGCGGCGAACTGTGCGGCCTCCCGGGCACCGACTGCGAAGAGGACTGGCGGCAGGCCTACGCCGACTACCTGATCCAGTACGCGAGGTTCTACGAGCAGGAGGGCATCGCGATCACCGACATCGGCTTCACCAACGAGCCCGACTTCACCACCTCGTATGCGTCCATGCGGTTCGACTACGAGCAGATCAACGACTTCGTGCAGGTCATGGGACCGACCATCGACGAATCCGGGCTCGATATGAACCTGGTGTGCTGCGACTCGTTCGGATGGAACGAGCAGTCCGGCTACACCGAGGCCATCGAGTCCGACCCCGAAGCGTCGCAATGGGTCGACATCCACGCCGGGCACAGCTACGCGTCGGCCTCGACCCACCCGCTGCCGACCGACGCGACCGTCTGGATGTCGGAGTACGCGCCCTCGGCGAGCGGGACGTTCAACCCCGCCTGGGACGCCGGAGGCGCCACCTCCGGACTGGCACTGGCCAACCACATCCACGACACCATGGCGAAGGGAGAGGCCAACGCCTACATCTCCTGGTTCGGCGCGTCACTGAACAACACCGCCGCGCCCATCCAACTGGACGGAGCCGACTACAACGTCTCCAAGCGACTGTGGGCCACCGCGGCCTACAGCCGCTTCGTCCGGCCCGACGCCTACCGGGTCGAGGCCGCGACGGACGGGGCGCTGCTGAAGATCTCGGCCTACCGCAACGCCGACGGCAGCCGGATCGTGAACGTGATCAACAACCGCGGCTCGCAGGCCGCCATCGACCTCGACCTCGAAGGCGTCAAGCCGGGCACCTGCATCACGACGTACGTGACCGATGAGGAGCACTCGCTCGAAGCGGTGGACGACTCGCGGTTCAACCGGTCGGGCACGACGGTCGAACTGCCGGCCAGGTCGCTGGTGACCCTGGAGATCGCCGACTCGCCGCGCTGCGGAGGCGCGCACGCCGACTGACGGCGGCACGTCGTCCCGCCGACGGGCCGTTTAGGGGTGCTTCCGAACGGAAGCACCCCTTGGCCGTGTTCGCGGTAGCCGCAGATCGTTCTAGTGGCTCTTCTCGCCGAGGCGGGCGACCTCGCGGGTCGCGTCGGCGATGGCGCGGCATTCCTTGCTGAGGATCGCGCCGTGGTTGCTCGGGACCTTCGCGGCGATCTCGATGTTCGCGTTGCGCGCGGTCACTCCCGTGAGGCTGGTGCGGATCCGCTCCTGCTCGTCGCCCTTGCTGCCGAGCGAGGTGCCCGAGGCGACCACGTACCGGGTGGGGACCTGGACGGCGTCCAGGACCGGGCCGAGGGTGTCGGCGCGGGAGAGCCAGCCGAGTTCGATGTTGCTCTCGGCCTGCTCGTCGGCGTTGAGTCGCGGCGTGAGGCCGGTCGGGCGCAGCGCCGCCATGACCGGGCGCATCCGCTTGAACAGCTTGCGGATCCGCTGCTCCATCGCCTCGTCCATCCAGTCGTACGGGTAGCAGCCGTCGACCAGGACCGTGCCGATGGCGCGCCCGGGGTTCCGGTGCGCCCAGTGGGCGGCGACGACCGCGCCGTACGACCAGCCGACGACCACGGCGCGTTCCACACCGCGGGCGGCGAGGACGGCGTCCACGTCGCGGACCGCGGCCTCCAGGGAATAGTCCGAGGAGGTCCTCGACTTGCGGCCGCGGCCGCGCTCGTCGAAGGTGATGTGGCGCCACTGCGGGCCGAGTTCGGCGATGGTCCTGCGCCAGTAGCCCTGGGTGGCGAACTGGCCGTTGAGGTAGATGATCGCGGTGCCGTCGCCGCCGGTGTCGGTGCAGGCGAGGGCGGTGTCTTCGGTCGGGATCAGGCCGGTCCAGGGAGCGTTGCCAGTGGTCATCGTTCGCGTCCTTCGTCGTCGTGTCGCGGGGGCGTTCCCCGCTCATGGCGATAACTTTCGCCCCCCGTCCTGTCACGGTCCTGTCCCGACGCTGACACCGCGACAGGAATCGGTGTCAGCCCCGCCGACCCGACCGAAACCGCTGCCGACGACCGCCGGTACGCCGAATCGATCGCCTGCTTGCGCTGCGCAAAGAGTGTGTAGAACGTTTGACAAAACACGGTCCCGGAATTTAGGCTTCTCATCGATGGGTATCGATTCATCCGGTTGGGAGCACGCCCGTCGCCCTCACACCCACTTTGAAGGAGAGCTATGCAAGGCACAGTGCTACGCGCGCGAAGGCGGGCTGTCCTGCTCGTCGGCGCCATGGTCGCCGCGCTCACCGGACTCGGCTTCGTCGTGCCGACGGCCGCATCGGCCGCCACCGGCTGCGAGGTCGAGTACCAGGTCGAGAACGAATGGCCCGGCGGCTTCACCGCCGACGTGACCGTCACCAACCTCGGCGATGCCGTCGACGGCTGGGACCTGGCCTGGCGGTTCCCGTCCGGCCAGCGGGTCACCCAGGCATGGAACGCCGAGGTCGGCACCTCCGATGATCAGGTCACCGCCATGAACCTGAGCTACAACGCCCGAATCGCCTCGGACGCCTCGACGACGTTCGGCTTCGTCGGAACCTGGTCGGGCGCCAACGAGGCCCCCACAGAGTTCCGCCTCAACGGCCTCGTCTGCACCGGCGCGGCCGAGGAGCCCACCACCCCGCCACCGGGAGGCGACGCGTCCGCGACCGAGATCGTCGATGCGATGCAACCGGGCTTCAACCTCGGCAACAACCTGGACGCGGTCGGCGCCGACGAGACCGCCTGGGGCTACCCCCGCATCACCCCCGAGTTCCTCCAGAGCATCCGCGACTACGGCTTCAACAGCGTCCGCATCCCGGTCACCTGGGACTACCACCAGGAGAAGACCGGCGACTACGCCGTCGAGGAGGCCTGGCTCGACCGCGTCGAGGAGGTCGTCAACTACGCCCTGGACGAAGACCTGTACGTGCTCGTCAACGTCCACCACGACTCGTGGATCTGGATGGCCGACATGCAGAGCGACCACGAAGAGGTCCTGGCCCGGTACGAGGCCCTCTGGACGGCCATCGCCGAGCGCTTCCGCGACTACCCCGACACGGTCCTGTTCGAGAGCGTCAACGAACCGCAGTTCAACGACGTCGACGACGCGACCGCCTACGGACTGCTCGACGAGCTCAACCGGTCCTTCCACCGGATCGTGCGCGACTCCGGCGGCGCCAACGCCGACCGGGTCCTGGTCCTGCCGACGCTGTACACCAACGACGAGCAGGCGCGTCTGGACGCGTTGAACGCCACGTTCGACGCCATCGACGACCCGAACGTGGCCGCGACCATCCACTTCTACGGCTTCTGGCCCTTCAGCGTCAACATCGCCGGGTACACCACGTTCAACGACGAGGTCCGCCGGCACATCATCGACGCCTACGACCGCACCCACGACGCCTTCGTCGCCAGAGGCATCCCGGTCATCATCGGCGAGTGGAGCCTGCTGGGCTATCAACCGGGCGGCAAGGTCGAACAGGGCGAGACCCTCAAGTTCCTCGAATACGCCTACTGGTACGCCGAGGAGCGGGACCTCACCGTCATGCTCTGGGACGTCGCCCCGCACTTCGACCGCTGGGACTTCGCCTGGCGCGACCAGGAGCTGTGGGAGATGTTCCAGGCGAGCTGGACGAGCCGGTCCGGCACCGCCTCCTCGGACCAGGTGTTCGTCGAACGGGCGAGTGCCGTCACCGACGCGACGCTCACGCTGAACCTGAACGGGCTCGACTTCGAGGGCCTGCGCGAAGGCGACACGTCCTTGGTCGAAGGCGAGGACTACACCGTCTCCGGCGACCAGCTCACCATCGAGGCCGCGACCCTGGAGCGGATCGTCGCCGCCGGCGGCTACGGCGAGCAGACTGACCTGTACGCCGACTTCTCCCAAGGGGTGCCCTGGCGGATCAGCGTCATCGCCTACGACGAGCCGAGCGCCGCGGACGCGGCGGGGACGACCGATTCGTTCGCGATCCCGACGCGGTTCAACGGGGACCAGCTGGCCACCATGGAGTCGGTGTACGACGACGGCACCGCCGCCGGGCCGACGAACTGGACCCCGTACCAGGAGTACGGCTCCGCCTTCCAACCGGAGTACGAAGACGGCACGATCGTGATGCCGCCGGCGTTCTTCGACGCGGTCGAAGACGATCGGCCGGTGACGCTCACCTTCCACTTCTGGAGCGGGGAGACCGTCGCCTACCAGGTGGTCGAGTCCGGCGACGCCGTCACCGGAACCGCCATCTGACTCGGCACTCGGCACTGGGCACTGGGCAGGGTCCTACCGGACCGGCCGGGTCGAGGCGCGCGCCTTCAGCGTCGGTTCGACGGTGAGGTGCGCGGCCTCGGTCCGGCCGCCGATGCGCTCCAGCAGCAACCGGATCGCCTTCGCGCCCATCTCCACGCCGTCCTGGTCGACGCAGGTGAGACTGATCGCCGGGTGTCCGGCGAGGCAGGTGTCGTCGTATCCGGCCACGGAGACGTCGAGACCCCGTGCGGTGACGGCCTGCAGCATTTCGAGGGCGAGTTCGTGGCGGCCGACGAGGATCGCGGTGGGGCGCTCGGGAGCGAGCAGCGCTTCGACCGCGCTCTCGGGCACGACGTCGCCGTCCACCGTGCGGACGACGCGGGCCGCCGCGCCGAGCCCCGCCCGGTGCATGTGCTCGAGGTACTGCTCCATGCGCGTTTCCTGCGGTGTCCTGATGCCGGGCATCGCGGCCTGCCCCTCCTGCACCAGGTACGCGATGCGGCGGTGGCCGAGCCCGAGCAGGTGCTTCATGACTTGCCGGGTGCCCTCGACATCGTCGCCGGTGACCGTGTCGTAGGAGGCGGTGCGGTCATGGCGGCCGAGCAGCACCACCGGGATCCGGGCGGCGAGCCGTTCCAGCCGGTCCGGCGAGACCAGCGGCGAGACCGCCACGATGCCGTCGACCTGGCGGTCGGCGAGCAGGTCGAGCGCGCGCCCGTCGCGTTCGGCCTCGGTGGCCGTGGGGACGACGATCGGCTGGTACCGCGTGTGGCCGAGTGCGGCCGTCGCCCCCTGCAGGATCGTCGTGAAGAAGTGGTATCCCGGGTGCGGCAGCTCGATGCCGATGGAGAAGGTGGAGCCGCGCATGGCCCGTGCCGCGACGCGAGGGCGATAGGCGAGCTGCTCTATGGCCGCCTCGACGCGCTCCCGCATCGACGGGCTCACCCCGTAGGCGCCGCGGATGACCTTGGAGACCGCGGCGGGGGAGACTCCGGCGAGGCGCGCCACGTCCACTATCGTCGCCGCGCCCGACCTGGCCACACGATCCTCCTGCCGAGACTGGAAGCGGTTGCGCACTTCCAGGTCAAGATACACCGAACCGAACAGGGCACACCGTCCCCGGACGCGGGAGCCCAAGAACCGGGCCGGTGTCCAGATGATGCGAACCGGCCCTTCCCCTCCATGCGCGGGCTGGAGGCGCCACCGAAAGCAGGCGGTCACATGGGCCCCGCGAGGGGGCCAACAGTGCGGACGTTTCAGTCGCTTACCACAACTCAAAACCTCAGATCAGGTTCTCGCTATAGTTCTTCCACTCGCCTGAGGCCAGCGCGAAGCCAGGAGCGGGAGACCGAACGGCAAGGTGAGGAGCAAAGGCCGGTACATCTCGCTGAGCGATGCAGCGTGGGGCCTGGGACTTCAGGCGGTCCGAAGCATCAAGCAGGAGTCTTCTGGCTGAAGGCGCACCGCCAGGTCTCGCCGCTGCGGACCCAGAGGTCGGTGATCCACTCGTCGGCCGTGTAGGGCTCGCCCTCCCAGGCGCCGGTGCTCACGCGCCGACAGGTGACCAGGAGCGCGTCTTGCGTCGCGACGGTGTGCTCGGGCCCGGCCGCCTCCATGGTGTGGTGCGCGAGGCGGCCCGAGGCGATCCACTCGATCAGGTCGGTCTTGGCGACCATGCCGTCGGGGCCGACGTACCTCCAGTCGTCGGTGAAGTGGTCGGCGATTCGGGGCGCGTCGTTGGCGAGCAGCGCGCGGTCGAATCCCTCCGCCACAGCCTGGACCTCAGTTTCGATGGACATGCCGCCTCCAGCGGGCTCGGGGACCACCCGAGCCTGACACCACCATGTGACACTCGAGCCGCGGGCGCTCCGAGATGCTTAGGGCCGCCGATCGCCGACACGCACCGTAATTAATGACATTTAAGGTTGGAAATATATGGTGGACCGTCTGGCCCCGGATGCCGCGCCGGGCGACGATGGCCGCCTCGGCGCGGTTCCCGATGTGGCCGAGCGGTTCGGCCGGCGGGGTCGCGACCGGCATCGGGCCGCCGCCTTCGACCGAGTGCGGTGGCCCGGCGCTGCCGAGCCCGGACCCGCCGATCGGTCCTGGACTCCACGCAATTGTGACCGTGCACACAATATCGTTCAGTCGATGTCGTTCTCGTCCCATCGACCGAGCCGGCCGCGTCCCCCAATCGGACCAATCGGTCCATCCGAGGCCCGAAACAGGAACGAGTGGTTCGATTCGGCGCCATAGGGCCGCTACCCGGCAGTCAGGGAAAACGCATACAGCCCGATGCCAAGCGCTCCCAAACGTACGGGCCACTCCCTGACAACTGGATTTGACCTGCAAAAAGACCGCATTCTATAGTTGCGCGGAGCCGTAGGAACTTCGTGAGGCGCGACCGGCCATCCGGCACGACCGCAGCGGAGACCTGCGGGGCCCACACGAACACCGACGGCCTCACTGCGAGGCCGGTCGCATGTGCATAATGATCCAGCCGATGAAGGGCGACTTCTCTTTCCGCTGTGGCAGAACCGGTTTCGGGGACATAGGCCAGTGGGGACACGGCAGCGGCAAGGCCGGATCTCGATAGCGCAAACAGGGATACGAAATGATCGCCGCGCGCCGCGGGACGATCGGAGAGTATGCAATCGCGGATGACACAGCCGCACCCTCATAGCAGCGCTCCCGGCCGACAGGGAGCGGTGGTGTGGCAGGTTCGCACAGGCGGGTTCGACTCCCGTCCATACCGCGGAACGACGCCCCGGCGCACAGGCGGCCGCCTGCGACCGACAGCCGGGCTGCGATCGCTCGGCTGAGGACGCTCTTCCCGTCACCTGACGCACCCCTTCGTCTCCGACAGCTCCTTCCATGTCCGGATCGACCACAGACGTCCTCGGTTCTGCCCAGGTGGAGGCATTCGGGTCCGTGCGGAGCATCAGTCCTCCGACGAGCCCCGGAGCCGGGGATCCTGGAGTCGTCGAATCATGGCGGCGATGCGTTGCGGGCGCAGTCTGGGCTCCGCCGTGATGATAGGAAGCAGCAGGGGGTAGCGCTGGCCGGCGGTCAGGGCCGCGAATCGTGTGGCTGCGGCGGGTGATGCCGTCAGCGCTGCGGTGACGTCTTCGGGGATGTCGATGGTCGCCGATCCGGGGTAGGCGCGGTCCCAGCGGCCGTCGTGTCGGGCACGGTCGATCTCGTCGTGTCCCCGTGGCCGCATCCGCCCTTGTCCGATCAGGGACTGCACCAGACCGACGTTGCGCCGCGACCAGATCGACCCGCGCCGCCTCGGGGTGAACCGCTGCACGAAAGTCATCTCGTCACGCCCTTTGCGCTGCCCGTCGATCCATCCGCTGCACAAGGCTTCGTCGAGTGCCTGGGCGTAGGTCAGCGATGTCGGGGAGCGCGTTCCCTTCTTCGCCAGCACCACCCACACGCCGTCCGAGACCTCCTCGTTGGCATCAAGCCAAGCCCGCCACGCCGCCGCGTCCCGAACCGTCAACGTCTGCTCAGTCACCCGACCCCTCCTCCTCATCATTCCTTCCCGGACCGAGTGCGGACTCGCCGATGCGCGGGGCCTGGGCGGCGTCGGCGAACCGCCGCGAGAGCAGCGCGAAGGCGTCCGCGAGCGCGCGAGGCGCCACCTCGGCGACGGGCGCGTCGAAACGGCCGATCGCGGCGGCCAACGCCGTCCACGACCAGGCGCCGAGGACGAGACGGCACCGGTCGGGGGCGAGTTCTTCGACGACGCCGTCGTGAACGAACGGTGCCGCCTCCCTCGCGGGCAGTTCCAGGACGACCTCGCCCGTACAGGGCCATGCGCTCCCGCCGCCCGAGCCCTTGAACCGGCCGGCGAGAAAGTCGTGGACGTCGCCCCCGGGCACCTCGCGCGGGGTGAAGCGGGGGCCCGTCGGTATCCGAGGGCGCATCCGGTCCATCCGGTACACCCGCCAGTCATCGGCATCGAGGTCCCAGGCGAGGAGGTACCAGCGTCCGTCGCTGAACACCACATGATGCGGCTCCGCCCGTCGCCGCGCCTCAGGAGCGTCCCGGTCGCGCCCCACGGCCAGGTAGTCGAATCGCAGCACCTCCCGGGCGCTGACCGCCGCGCTCACCGCGACCAGCACCTCCGGTGCGACGAGGGCGGCGCTCTCGGTCGGGAGGGTCGTGAACGCCATGCCATCGATTCGGTGCCGCAATCGGGAGGGCATCACCCGCCGCACGGTCTTCAGCGCCCGCAGCGCTGATTCGCCGTCCGCCGCTCCTGAACCGGCGGCGGTCCCGAGCGCGAGGGCGATCGCGACGGCCTGGTCGTCGTCGAACAGCAACGGCGGCAACTCGGCACCCGCTTCCAGCCGGTAGCCACCGTCGGGTCCCTTGACCGCCCTGATCCGGTAGCCGAGCTCCCGCAGGTGGTCGACGTCCCGGCGCAGGGTGCGGTCGCTGATCCCCAGGCGCTCGGCGAGCACGCGGCCGGGCCAGTCGCGGCGGGTCTGCAGCAGCGACAGCAACGTCAGCATCCGCGACGGTGATCGGGTCATGCACCCATTCTCTCCAAGAAGCGGACACCGGATGACCGGTACTGCTGCGAGGCTCATCTCGCGGTCGGAAATCGACCGGCTCATCACGACCAAGAAAGCAAGGAGTCACCCGTGTCCGTCAACGTCACGCCTCATCTGAACTTCCGCGGCACCGCCCGCGGGGCCCTGGAGTTCTACCAGTCCGTGTTCGGCGGCGAGCTGACCATCGCCAGCTACGCCGACGTGGGCAATACGGACCCCGCCACCGCCGACCACGTCACCTTCGGGCAGCTCACCGCGGAAGGCGGCTTCCGCATCATGGCCTACGACGTCTACCCCCACCTGCCCTGGGACCAGGGACAGGACCCGTTCTTCGTGTCCGTCCGCGGCACCGACCCCGCCGAACTCCAGGGCTACTGGGACAAGCTCGCCGAGGGCGCGGACATCAAGCAGCCCATCGGACCCTCGCAGTGGGCACCGCTCTACGGCCAGCTCACCGACAAGTTCGGCATCACCTGGGTCCTCGACATCGCCACCGAGAACCCCACCTGAGGCGCAGACCACCACATGGCCGCCCGAGCCACACCGGTCTCGGGCGGCCCGCACCCGTCACGACACCGAGCAAACGGACCACCGAACCCACGGAAGGAAAACGTCATGAAGACGCGTTTCCGCTGCTTGCAGAAGGTCTCGCTCAACCCGGGGCGGATCGGGACCATCGCCAAGGCCCGCCTCGCCCTCCTTCGCACCGAACGACCCCACCGCCTCGTTCCCACTCAGCGCGCCGCATGACTCGCCCAGAAAGGCTCAGTGTGGTCGATTGGAGCGGCGAACCACCAAGTTATCGTTGGCAATTCGTCGATTCGGACGCGTTGCCTCATCGCGGAACTTGCCCGAGCCGAATGACCAGGCGCCGTGATCGCACACGAACACGCACGGACACGGGCCCGGTCGCACGGCCACCGCCTGCCCTTTGGCTCCTTACCGGAGCGGAGGGGTACATCAGGCGGTGGCCGAGGAGCGAGCTCAGGCGCGGCTCCATTGCTGGTTGGGTTGGCCGTTGCAGTCCCAGATGATCACGGCGGTCTCATTGGCGGTGCCCCGGCCGAAGACATCGAGGCACTTGCCCGCGCTCACCGAGGTGATGGTGCCGTCGTCGTTGAACCGCCACTGCTGGTTGGGTTGGCCGTTGCAGTCCCAGATGATCACAGGAGTCCCGTTGGCGGTGTCCCCGCCTGAGACGTCGAGGCACTTGCCGCCGAAGACGCGGAGCTCCCCGGTGATCGTGGCAGTCCAGGCCTGGTTGGCCTGGCCGTTGCAGTCCCAGATGATGACTTCGGTGCCGTTGGTCTGGGAGGCGCCCGACACGTCCAGGCACCGACCGGACTCCTCGCCCCTGAGGGCGAACGTCTCGGGTTCGACGAGACCGCCGCCGGTGACGGTGTACATCGCCGCGCCGTGCGCCGGTACCCATGCGCTGATCGTGCCGGTGGACGAACTGGTCGTGTGCGCCCACAGGTCCCGTACCGAGTACGAGTCGGCGTCGCCGAGGCCGAGCGCGTCGGTGGTGGTGGACATGTTCGCGCCGCTGCCTCCGCGGTTGAGCAGGACGGTCGCGACCGAGCCGTCGGACATGGGCTTGCGCCAGACCTCGAGATCGCCGTTGTCGCTGATCTTGTGGCCCTGACGGCCGCCCCAGTCCTGATTGACGGCGATGACCTCACTGTTGGTCAGGATTTCGACGGTGGTCTGCGACATCGACCGGAGGTCGTTGCCGGCCAGCAGCGGCGCGTTGAGCAGTGACCAGAGGCTGAAGTGGGCGCGAGACTCGGTCTCGGACAGTCCCGGGTTGCCGACCTCGAGCATGTCGGGGTCGTTCCAGGCCCCGGGCCCGGAGTAGGCGTCCTTGCCGACCTGCGAGTCGAGGATGCCCATCACCGAGCCCCAGCTGTCGGTGATGTCGCCGGTGGTGCGCCAGGAGTTGCCTACCTCGGACCCCCAGGTCCAGACGTTGTCCAGGCCCCAGCTGCACAGGCTGTACAGGATCGGGCGGCCGGTGGCCGCGAGGGCGTCGCGCATGGCGGTGTACCGCTCCTGCGCCGATTGGCCCAGGTGGTCCCCGCAGTTGTCGTACTTGAGGTAGTCGATGCCCCAGGAAGCCCACAGCGCGGCGTCCTGCCGCTCATAGCCGATGCTGGCGGGATAGCCGGCGCATGTCGTCGTCCCGGCCGAGGAGTAGATGCCGAGTTTGAGGCCCTTGCCGTGGACGTAGTCGGCGAGCGCCTTCATGCCGCTGGGGAACCTTTCGCGGTCGGCGACCAGGTTGCCGTCCGCGTCGCGTTCGCGTTCCATCCAGCAGTCGTCGATGTTGACGTACTCGTAGCCGGCCTCGGCCATGCCGCTGGAGACGAGGAGGTCCGCGGTCTGGCGGATCAGCGTTTCACTGACGTTGCACCCGAAGGTGTTCCAGTTGTTCCAGCCCATCTGCGGCGTCAAGGCCAGGCCGTTGTCGAGCGCCTGTGCCGGGGACGCGCTGACGAGCAGGACGGGAACGGTGACCGCCGTGATCAGCGCCGCCGTCCCGAGGGCGACGAGGCGCCGCCAACGTGATCGGATCGTCATGAGGGAATCCTCCTTTTGTCGTGTTCCGATGACTCTTGTTGAGATCATCGTGCAAATTGACGCTTACATCGAGGTAGCTCAATGCCAAGTACGGACTGAGGTCTTTTCATCTCGGTTCGTGATCGACGCGAGGCGATGTGATCTCAGGTGCGGCCGGTCTCGATGCCGACGAGACACTCCCGGTCTCGCCGGGGACGATCATGTACGGCGACGCGACCGGCCGGGTGTTGCCGCGTGATCAGCTACGCAGGCTCCATTGCTGGTTTGGCTGTCCGTTACAGGACCACAGGATGAGTCTGGTGCCGTTCGCGGTTTCGGCGCCTTCCGCGTCGAGGCAGAGTCCGGACTGGACGCCGGTGATGGTGCCGTCGGCGTTGAGGTTCCATTGCTGGTTGGCCCCGCCGTGGCAGTCCCAGATGATCACCGCCGTGCCGTTGGCCGTGCCGTTGGCCTCGGCATCGAGGCACTTGTCGCCGTACACCTGGAGCTGCCCGCTCGAAGTGGGCGTCCAGCGCTGCATCGCCCCACCCCAGCAGTCCCACAACTGCACCTGAGTGCCGTTGGTGGTGGTGCCGTCCGGCACGTCGATACACCGACCGGATTGACCGCCGACAAGCATGGTGCTCTGCTGTCCGGCGCCCGTCGCGTACCCAGCGGCCGCGATGTTGGCTTGGACCGCGTTCTCGGTGGCTTCCGACGGGTAGCCGGAGGTCAGCACGCCCTCGTAGAAGGTGCCGCGACCGGAGACGCTGTTGTCGCCGCCGGTACCGAGCACGATGGCCCCTTCCTTCTTCATCGGGTCGTATCCATCAGGGCGGACGCCGTCGAAGTAAGTCGTCAGACCGCCCGCCTGGGCGTTGCCGCCCCGGATCGCCCAATGGTTCGGCTCGCCCTTGACCATGGCGGTCACGAAGCGGTGGTTGATGGGGGCGAGGGGGTTGTACCCCGCGTTCACTCCGGAGAACAGTCCCCACTCCAGGTCGGCCATGATCCAGGGGCCGGCGCCGTCCCCGTAGCCCCATTGCCTGTCGGCGCCGAAGTAGACGGTCTCCATGATGGCGGGGGAGTCGGCGATGCCGTCGGTCTGTGCGTTGCCGTAGTCGAAGCAGCACCACTCGTTGTAGTGCGTACCGTCGACGACGGCGTAGATGCCCTCGGGCTCGTCGCCGGTCGCGACCCCGTCGGTGTTGTTGTTGCGGTAGCCGGTGCCGGGAGCGATGTAGACGCCGTACGCCTTGTGGCCGCCGATGGTGATCGGGGCCGCCTTCGCGTCGGCCAGGTTGTCCCAGCCGCCCGGAAGGGGGCCGGGCCAATAGCCGGGGGGCGCCTGGGTGAGGTGGTTGCCCCGGCCGGACTGGTCGTAGATGATCGTGATGAGGCAGTCCGCGTTGGCGCAGAACGAGTCCTGGGCGGCGGCGTCGGCGACCCCGCCTTCGCTCAGTACACCGATGTCCCGGGTGGCGCTGTCCGACGAGCGCTGGACCTGGTAGAGCGGGCCGTTGTACGAATCGTACAGTGCCCGGGTGGTGCTGTGCGCGGCCACGCACGGCGTACCACCCGAGGCGTAGATGTCACACGGCCCCGTCGTGGCGGCCACCGCCGGCTGCGCGGTGGAGATCGCTCCGATTCCGGCACCGACGAGCGCCAGCGACATCATTGTGCCGATGAGGCGGCGGAATCTACTCTTCTTGTTCTTCATCGATTGCTCCTGTAGTGAGAGGTCGGTCGGCTCCGCCGTCCTCAGCTCGATCGTTCAGCGGAACCGGCCGAGAGATGCTGGTGCGATCCCTGACACGGGATCACCGTCCTTCTACCGAGCACCGGGTCATCCGTGGACCCATTGCTGGTTGTCGCCGCCGTTGCAGCCCCACAGGATCACCGGGGTGCCGTTCGCGATGGCGGCTTCCTCCACGTCCGGGCACCGCCCGGACTGGGCGCTGGTGACGGTGCCGTCGGGGTTGAGGTTCCACCGCGGTTGGTCCAGCCGCGGCAGGACCAGGATCGCCAGCACCAGTGCCAGCGCCGCGGCGAATGCCGTCGGGACGCCGTCGAGTCATGTTATCGATCTCATTTTCACGGTCGCTCCATGCTTCGCGAACTTGATGACAGACGTGACCGTCCGCCCTTCGGGGAGCTCGTGCCGCGAGTAACGGAGCCTCGGTGGACGCGGTCGTCAGTGCCGGGTGGCGGCATTGCCGATCCGAGGTGCCGCAGGGGCGCGATCTTCGAAATTTTCTGAGTGTGGTTCGAAAATTACTTGCCTGAAACTATAGATGAGGTTCAATATCTTGGCAAGTCCCGGCACGGCCACTCGCGAACACGACGAAGCAATCGGGCATTGAGTACTGCTGCGACACTTGGCATTACTGAGCCTTTCTGGGCGAGTCATGCGGCGCGCTGAGTGGGAACGAGGCGGTGGGGTCGTTCGATGCGGAGGAGGGCGAGGCGGGCCTTGGCGATGGTCCCGATCCGCCCCGGGTTGAGCGAGACCTTCTGCAAGCAGCGGAAACGCGTCTTCAAGTCGGCGTTGGCCTTCTCGGCCGGGGCGCGCTTGGCGCCGATGAGCCGGTTCCACTTCCGCTGGGCCTCGGTGAGCTTGCCTCCTTGGGGTGCCTTGTGCGGCACGACCACGGCCGGGAAGGCCCGGAACTTCTCAGTCTTCCACCGTCATCTGATCGCGCTCGGCCAAGCAAGCGCGTCGATCCGCTTGCGGAGCGCCACGACCCCGGCCTGAACCAGGGCCGCCCCGCCCACCCCGGGCAGGGCGGCATCAGTGGCTACAGCAGGTCGTTGGCGCAGCGGAGCGCGGCCGCAAAGGCCGCGGGGTCGGCCCCGGCCGGCGAGGTGATACGGATCCGGGCGCGCTGGCCGGCGCGAAGGGTGATCATTCCCGTGTCGGCGCTCGCGGCCGGGTCGGCGATGTCGGCGTGGCAGAAGACGTCGCGCGCAAGCGAGTGCGCGGTCAGGTGCAGCACGCAGCCGCCTTCGGCCGCTTCGGTTTCGACGTGCAGTGGACGGGCTTCCAGGCGCTGGTCGACTACCTCGGCACCGTAGTGCAGCGCGGTTGCGAACGTGCCATCCTCGGCCGCTGCGGCGATCAGCTCTGCCTGAGCGTCGCCGAAGGCCGCGATCTCCTCAGGCACGCTGATCGTGGCGGCCTCGCGCGCCGCCACGCGGACCTCGACGAGGGCCTTGGCGATCACTGAGCCGTCGAAGGCCTCGCGAGTCAGTGCGAAGGTGCCCGTGTAGTCCTCGCCGGTGTCGTTGACCACCACGAGAGCAAGGTGGTCCGGTTCGGGTTCGGCGCCTTCCCAGGTGTTCGCGCGGGCGGCGTCGGACGCGCGCGGCTGGAACGTCGCCAGGCGGGGGGCGTAGGCGTCGCGGAGGGTGTGCCACAAGGGTTTCCGGTGTCCGTTGAAGTCCACGGCGGCCCAGGAGACCACGGGCCAGTTGTCATTGAGCTGCCACAGGATCGTCCCGGTGTTCAGAGGGGTGAGCGACCGGAAGTGCTCGACACCGAAGCGGATGGCATGCGCCTGGTTGAGCTGCGTCGTCCAGTGCCAGTCCTCGATCGATCTCGGATCGGGGAGGTGGCTCTTCCAACCGCGCTCGAGCTTGGCGTTGCCCAGGTGCGCTTTCTGGTGCACCAGCATTTGCGGCCCGAACGGGTCGAGGGGTTCGTCGTGCACCACACCGGCGAGGGTCGACCACGCGGGCGGGCCCTGGAAGCCGAACTCGGCGACGAACCGCGCCTTGTGCTTGCCGTAAATGGTGTAGTCCTCGTTGTTCCACACATCCCAGATGTGGGCCGAGCCGTATCGCTTGTCGTCGGGATCGCGGTAGTCGCCGAACGAGAAAGGACTCGACGGGGTGTACGGGCGGGTGCCATCGAGCTCGGCGGCCAATCTCGGGAGCAGGTCGCTGTAGTAGGCGTCGCCCCAAGGCCGACCGTCGAGCCGGCCTGCCCAGCCCCATCCGACCCAGGCCGCGTGGTTCTCATTGTTGCCGTTCCACAGCACCAGCGAAGGATGCGGGCTCAGGCGGGTCACGTTCTCGCGGACCTCGGCCTCGACTTCGGAGCGCAGCGGCTCGTCTTCAGAGTAAGCGGCGCAGGCGAACAGGAAGTCCTGCCAGACGAGCAGCCCTGCTTCGTCGGCGAGGTCGTAGAGGTCGTCGGACTCGTAGATGCCGCCGCCCCACACGCGGATGAGGTTGACGTTCGCTTCGAGTGCGTCGTTGACGCGGCGGGTGTAGCGGTCGCGGCCGATTTCGGTCAGGAAGGCGTGGTCGGGGATCCAGTTGGCACCGCGCACCAAGACCCTTTCGCCGTTGACCTTGAGGACGAAGCAGGAGCCGTGCTCGTCGGCGCTCGTGTCGAGCTCGATGGTGCGGAATCCGACGCGGCCGTTCCACGGGGACGCGGACTCCTCGGTCGTGGCGGTGACGGCGACGTCATAGAGCGGCTGGAAACCGTAGTCGATCGGCCACCATCGCTGCACGTCCGGCACCTTCACCGAGATCGCAATGGAGGACTGCCCGGCCCGAACAGTTCCTGCGGCCTCGTAGCTGGACCTGTCAGGTCCGGTCACGTCGATGGACACCGGCACGTCGACGTCGACGTCTGCGCGCTCGATGTCCACATGCACCGTCAGTTCGCCATCGTGGCCGCCGCCGATGCGCTCGGTGACGGAGACCAGCGGCCGGACGGCGGCGATGCGCACACCCGACCAGTAGTCGATGCCGATCGGTTTCCAGATTCCCGCGCCCGCCACGTCGATGCCCCAGTCCCACCCGAACGAGCAGGCCATCTTGCGGATCTGGTTGTACTCGTGGTGGTTCACCCGCGGCAGTGCACCGTCGCGCGCGGCGCGCGCGACGGTCTCGGTGACCGGGGAGGCGAACGTGATCGCAAGTGTGTTCGGCCCCTCCCGCAGCAATTCCCGTACGTCCCATCGATAGGAGCGGTGCATGTTCTCGCACCGGGCGACCTCGGTCCCGTTGAGCTCGACGACGGCCACGGTGTCAAGCCCGAAGGCGACGAGGTCGTACCGGTCCGATCCGTCGTCGCTCCACACGAACGTCGTGGAGTAGCGCCAGGAGGTGTCGCCGATCCACTGCTGCGCAGCCTCGTTGTCGCCGTCGAACGGGTCGGCGATAAGCCCGGCGCGGCGAAGGTCGAGATGGGCCTCGCCCGGAACCGCAGCGCTGATGCCCTCGGTGAGTGCGGTCGCGACTTCGTTCGGTGCGGTGTCGGGAAGATGGGCGGCGCTCAGCGTCCAGCCTTGGTCGAGGGCACGGAAAGTCGGCGGGAGGTGGGTCATGGAGATGTCCTCAAGATCGCAGGGAGTTCAGGCCGCTCTTACTGGCGGGAGTGTCGTTTCGGTTCGGTCATCCTTTGATGGCGCCGGTGATGACGGCTTTGGTGAAGTGTTTTTGGATGAAGGGGTACATGATCACGATCGGGATGATGGTGCAGACGACGGCGGCCATTTTGAGTGAGGCGGCCGGGGCGTTGTCCATGCCCGAGGAGATGGCCGCGGCCGCGGCGGCGTTCTGGCCGGCCGGCTGGGTGGAGGCGATGAGCCATTGCTGGATCAGTACCTGGATGGGTTTGGTCTCCAGCCCGGGCGTGTAGAGCACGGCGATGAAGTAGGTGTTCCAGTAGCCGACGGCGTAGAACAGCCCGATGACCGCCAGGATCGCCTTCGACATCGGCAGCACCACTTTGAACATGGTCCGGAACTCCCCGGCGCCGTCGATCTTGGCCGCGTCGATCAGCTCGCCGGGGACGCTGGTCATGAAGAAGGTGCGCAAGACGATGAGGTTCCACGCCGAGAAGCAGACCGGCAGGATCAGC
>NZ_AXWO01000018.1 GCF_000482705.1 Glycomyces arizonensis DSM 44726
CCTTCCGGTTTGGCTCCTTCGTGCTATACACCAATGATCCCAGGCCAGGGCCGGTCCGTCATCACCCGAAGGATGCGAAAGGTTTCATGTTTCGGGACCGAACCCCCACCCTCCCAAGGAAACAGGCCACCACACACAATCACTCCACAAGGGAACAGGTGAACCTCGGTGCCGGAGAGGGGCCCGGGGAGGAGGCCTCGTCTTTGTCGCCGCCCGCTTGAAGCCGTACCAAAAGAGACTCCACCGCCGGAGAGGGACCGAAACGATCACTCCCGTCTTTGTCGCTGCCGCAGCGCACCGCAACCACGCACACGACCAACCCCGCCCGCGAACGCGCGGCCATTGCCGGGCTCCCCAGGCGCCGTCCTCTTCCTCTTCCTCAGGGCGTACGGCAGTGCTCAGTAGCCGCCGCCCGCCGCCGCGGCCATTCCTGCCGGGTGCCATACCGTCTTGTACTCCACCCACTGGCGCACCAGGTCCAACGAAGACCCACTCTTGCCGGGGCGCCGCACGACCTTGAGCGTCTCCGCCGCCGCGGCCTCCAAGTCGGCCGCCAGTGCCTCGTCTTCGACGCCGCCCAGGTCTATGCCGTTCACGTCTGCGTGGGCCGCCAAGTGCGGCGCTATCTCGGCGACCTTTCCGCTCAGCAGGTTCACCACGCCCCCAGGCAGATCCGAGGTCGCCAGGACCTCCGCGAAGCTCATCGCCGGGAGCGGCTTCTCCTCGCTCGCCACGGCCACAACCGTGTTCCCCGTCGCGATCGCCGGAGCCACCGCTTCGACCAGGCCCAGCAGCGGGTCGTCCTGCGGCGCGAATACGGCCACGACGCCGAGCGGCTCGGGCTTGGTGTGGTTGAAGAACGGCCCCGCCACCGGGTTCGCCCCGCCCAGCACCGAGGCGACCTTGTCGGTCCACCCCGCGTAGTGCACCAGAGCGTCGATCGCCGCCTCCACAGTGCCCAGTGCTTCGTGCGGCTCGGCGCCCGTGGCCTCCGACAGCTCCTCGGCGAACTGCCCCGCCCTGCCTTCGAGCATCTCTGCTGCCCGGTAGAGGATCTGCCCCCGCAGGTACGCGGTCTGACCCGCCCACGGCCGCTGCGCCTTGCGCGCGGCACTCACCGCGTCGCGGGCGTCCTTGCGGCTGGCGAGCGCGGCGTTCGCCAGCTCGGCGCCGTCCGGACCGGTCACGGCGTAGCTCCTCCCGGATTCCGAACGCGGGAACTTCCCGCCCACGTACAGCTTGTAAGTCTTCTTGACTCGCAGTCGGGCGGGGGCGGCGTTCTTCGCTCCGCCGCGCTTCGGCTTGCTCTGCTCAGACATCGAGGTAGGCCTCCAGCCCCTGGCGGCCGCCCTCGCGGCCGTAACCGGACTCCTTCACGCCGCCGAACGGGCTCGCGGCGTCGAACTGGTTGAACGTGTTGGCCCACACCACGCCCGCGCGCAGCCGCTCGGCCGTCCACAGTATCTTCGAGCCCTGCTCGGTCCACACCCCGGCCGACAGTCCGTACGGCGTGTTGTTGGCCTTGGCGATCGCCTCGTCGGGCGTGCGGAACGTCAGCACCGACAGCACCGGCCCGAAGATCTCCTCCCGGGCGATGCGCATCGACTGTTGCACACCGGTGAACACCGTTGGCCGGAACCAGAAGCCCCGCTCGGGAAGCTCGCACTCGGGCTGCCATGCCTCGGCGCCGTCGGCCGCGCCGGTCTCGGTGAGCGCTTCGATGCGCGTCAGCTGCTCGGCGGAGTTGATGGCGCCGATGTCGGTGTTCTTGTCGAGCGGGTCCCCCACGCGCAGTGTCGCCACGCGCTCCTTCAGGCGCGCCAAGACGTCGTCGGCGATCGATTCCTGCACCAGCAGGCGCGAACCGGCGCAGCACACGTGCCCCTGGTTGAAGAAGATGCCGTTGACGATGCCCTCGACGGCCTGGTCGACGGGCGCGTCGTCGTAGACGATGTTGGCGGCCTTGCCGCCCAGTTCGAGGGTGAGCTTCTTCTTCGACCCGGCGACGGCCTTCGCGATGGAGCGGCCCACGGCCGTCGAGCCGGTGAAGGCGACCTTGTCCACAGGGCTGTGGACGAGCGCCTCGCCGGTGGCTCCCGCACCGGGCAGGATGTTCACCACGCCCGGCGGCAGGTCGGCCTCCTGGCACAGCTCGGCGAACATGAGCGCCGTCAGCGGCGTGGTCTCGGCCGGCTTCAGCACCACCGTGTTGCCGCAGGCGAGCGCCGGGGCGATCTTCCACGAGAGCATGAGCAGCGGGAAGTTCCAGGGGATGACCTGCCCGACGACGCCGAGCGGCCGCGGGTCGGGGCCGAGTCCCGCGTAGTCGAGCTTGTCGGCCCACCCGGCGTGGTAGAAGAAGTGCTGCGCCGCGGTCGGGATGTCGAAGTCGCGGGTCTCCTTGATCGGCTTGCCGTTGTCGATCGACTCGGCCGCCGCGAACTCGCGTGCGCGCTCCTGGAGGAGCCGGGCGATGCGGAACAGGTACTTGCCGCGCTCGGCGCCGCCCATGCGGCCCCACACGGTCTCGTGGGCGCGGCGGGCCGCGGCCACGGCGGCCGCCACGTCGGCCTCGCCCGCCTCGGCGACGGTGAACAGCACTTCCTCATTGGACGGGTTGATCGACTTGAACGTCGATCCGTCCTCGGCGTCGACGAACTTCCCGTCGATGAACAGCCCGTAGTGCTCCCGGATCTCGGGCCGGACCGACTCCGGCGCCGGCGCGTACTCGAACATCGTCAATCCACCGTCACATAGTCGGGACCGGAGTAGTGCCCGGTCGTGAGCTTCTGGCGCTGCATGAGCAGGTCGTTGAGCAGACTGGAGGCGCCGAAGCGGAACCAGTGCGGCGAGAGCCAGTCGTCGCCGAGGACCTCGTTGACGCACACCAGGTACTTGATCGCGTCCTTGGTGGTGCGGATGCCGCCGGCCGGCTTGACGCCGACCTGGACGCCCGTGGCGGCCCGGAAGTCGCGCACGGCCTGCATCATCAGCAGCGTGACCGGCAGGGTGGCGCCGCCGCCGACCTTGCCGGTGGAGGTCTTGATGAAGTCGGCTCCGGCGTGCATCGCCAGGTGCGAGGCGCGGCGGACGTTGTCGTAGGTGACCAGCTCGCCGGTCTCCAGGATGACCTTGAGGCGGGCCTCGCCGCAGGCGGCCTTGACGGCGCGGATCTCGTCGAAGACGCGTTCGAGGTCCCCGGCGAGGAACGCGCCGCGGTTGATGACCATGTCGATCTCGTCGGCGCCCGCGGCCACGGCCGCCTCGGTGTCGGCGAGCCTGACGTCGAGCGGGACCTGCCCGGCGGGGAAGCCGGTCGCCACGGAGGCGACCTTGACGCCCGAGCCCTTGAGGGCCTCGACCGCCACGGCGGCCATCGCCGGGTAGACGCACACCGCCGCGACCGACGGGGCGCCGGTGTCGGGGCGGACGGCCTTGGCGCACAGCGTGCGGACCTTGCCGGGGGTGTCGGCGCCTTCGAGCGTGGTGAGGTCGATCATGCCGATGGCCAGGTCGATCGCGTGCGCCTTCGACGCCTTCTTGATCGAGCGGGTGCCCAGGCCCGCCGCGCGCGCTTCGAGGCCGACGGCGTCCACGCCCGGCAGTGAGCGCGCGAGCGCGACGGCCTCGGCGCCGTTCAGAATAGATCCCATGACCCCATGATTCATAGCCCCATGATATCCGTTCTCGCGATTCGCGTCGCCTTCGTGTGCCGACCAGCTCACATTAGCTCGCAACAGTGCTCGTCAAGGCCCGGCCGTTAAGGTTGGGAACCGTGGATGTACAGATCGTCGAACACCCGCTCGCCGCCGAGAGGCTCACCGCCATGCGCGACGAGCGGTCCGACTCCCCGCGGTTCAGAGCCGCACTGCACGAGCTCACCAGCATCCTCGTCTACGAGGCCACCCGCGACGTGGCCGTCGCCGAGTACGGGATCCGCACCCCGGTGGCGCCCGCCAAGGGCTACAAGCTCGCCAACCCGCCGGTGCTGGTGCCGGTGCTGCGCGCCGGGCTCGGCATGGCCGACGCGGCGCTGGCGATGATCCCCGACGCCTCGATGGGCTTCGTCGGGCTCGCCCGAGACGAGGAGACCCACGAGCCGTACGCCTACATGGAGTCCCTGCCCGACGACCTGTCCGAGCGGCACGTGATCGTCCTCGACCCGATGGTCGCCACCGGCGGCTCGCTCCTGCGCTGCTGCGAGATGATCGCCTCCCGCGGCTGCACCGACATCACCCTGGTCTGCGTGCTCGCCGCCCCCGAGGGCATCGAGAAGCTGCGCGGGGCGGGCCTGGGACTGCGCATGACCACCGCGGCGGTCGACCCGGGCCTGAACGACCGCGCCTACATCGTCCCGGGCCTCGGCGACGCGGGGGACCGCCAATTCGGCGCCTACCGCCGCTTCTGAGAACCGAGCGAAGAAGGCCGGGCGCGCCAGCGCCCGGCCTTCTTCGCTCGAACTCGTTGCCACCGCTGAGCCTGCCCCGGGGCAGGTCCTCACCGCGCGCCGTAAAACATCTCCTGAATATCGGGATCGATGTCGAAATCGCCGTTGTCGTAAACCAACTCGCCTTCGAGACCGCCGAAAACGACTCGGCGCGGCCTCCTCAGCCGAGGAGGCAGCTCCGTCGCCCGTGGCCCCACTATTGTCGCCGCGACGAAGCGCCGCCAGCCGAATCCTCCGACTAGCCGAAGACTTCATCGCTGGAGGCTGCGACGATGGCCGTCCGGCGCCAGGAGCGGAGCCGGTCATGGTCGGTGCAGGTCTTGACCAGTTCACGCTGTTCGGCGGTTGGCTCCAGCGAGCGGGCCGCCAGGATGTCGAGGACCGCTTCGCGCGCCTCCACGAGCTCGCCTTCTTCGCGGCCCTCATCGCGGAGGCTGTCAGCCCAGACCGAGTGGTACTTGTACGGGGTCTTCGCCATGATCGTCTCCAAGATTTTCGCGGGCTCGCCCTGCAACGCCTTCAAGACGGCATAGAGTCGGCGGCTCGCTTCCTCCTCTTTGATTCTAGACAGGAAATCGTTGAGTGTCGTCAGCACCGCTTCGCGGTTCGGGCCGCTCCCATGGAGGAGGGCCGAAAGCATGACCGATCCCGCGTCGGCCGCCGGATCGTCGGGGTCGGTGATGGGCCGCACCTGCGAGGGGCCGACCGACACCGGACGGACCGTGGAGCCGGGGCCTAGGTCGATCGGTTTGCGGGCCTCGGCCGCCACCTCGTCGCAGTCGCTGATCACCAGCAGGATCACCGGGCACCGGTGCATCTCGTAGAGCACGCCGAAGTCGGCGGCCCACCTTGGCCGCACCCGTTCGATGAGCTTGGCCGGGTTCTGCTTGTTCCGCCGGTGCGCCTCCACCGGGACGATCAGCGGACCTTCCGGCAGGACGAGCCGAGCCACGAAGTCGATGCGCCGCTCGAACGGGACCCTCCGGTTGGCGTTCTCGGACACGCCTCCGGCCGAGCACAGCTGCGCCGGATCATATGCCATCCCGGCCAGTCGCAGCAACTGCACGACGTAAGCGGGATCGAAACGGGCGACATCGAGAATGCCCTCATGCTGGCCGGTCACTCCGTCACGGGTCACACGGCCTCCTTTGCCATCGGTCGTGATCGGTTGACACCGCGTCTAACTCGTTGGCGTGAGGAAAAGTGATGGCAAATCGGCAAAGTATGCGAGTAGTCACATTCACGTAAAGGAGAGGGCCGGGCGCGTCAGCGCCCGGCCCTCTCGTGCTGGTGGTGGCTAGTGCCGGTTAGTGCTGGACTCCCAGCAGGCCCGCCACTTCGGCTCGCAGGGCCGCCAGGGCCGCTCTGGCGCGTTCTCTCGCCGCCTCCAGGTCGTCCCCGGCCTCCTCGCGGACTTCCAGGTAGGCCTTCAGCTTCGGTTCCGTGCCGCTCGGGCGGGCCACCACGCGGAGGTTCGCCGTCCTGACCGTGACCACGTCGGCGTCGGGGAGGCGGTCGGTCCACTCGGTCACCGGCTCGTCCAGCAGCTCGTCGGGCCGGTGCGAGCGCAGGTGCTTCATGCACGCGTCGATCTCGGCGAGGTCCTCCACGCGCAGTGAGAGCTGCCCGGTCTCGTAGACGCCGAACTCCTCGGCCAGCTCGTCCAGGCGGTCGGCCAGCGTCGCGAGCTTCGCGGCCTGCCCGGCGGCGATCTCCGAGACCACCAGGGCCGCCGAGATGCCGTCCTTGTCGCGCAGGAACTGCGGCGCCACGCAGTAGCCCAGGGCCTCCTCGAACGCGAACGCCAGGTCCGAACCGGCCCTCGCGAGCCACTTGAAGCCCGTCAGGGTCTCCTCGTAGCCGAAGCCGCGGGCCTCGCACATGGCCTTCAGCTGCGTGGTGGAGACGATCGTCGTCGCGTACGTCCCGTTGTGGCCCTTGCGCATCCAGTGGTCGGCCAGCAGCACGCCCACCTCGTTGCCCGTCAGTTGGCGCCACGTCCCGTCGCCGGTCGGCACGGCCACCGAGCAGCGGTCGGCGTCCGGGTCGAGCGCCACCGCCACGTCCGCGCCCTCTTCGGCCGCAAGGGCCTTGAGCAGGTCGATCGCGCCGGGCTCCTCGGGGTTCGGGAACGCCACGGTCGGGAAGTCGGGGTCGGGCTCGGCCTGCTCGGGCACGAGCACCGGCGCCCGGAAACCGGCGCGCTCCATCGCTCTTACGAGCGTCCGCCCGCCCACGCCGTGCATCGGCGTGGCGACCGCGGCGAGGCGCTTGGGGTCGTCGGGGTCGACCACGGACGCGACCGCGGCCAGGTACCGCTCGACGATCCCTTCGTCGAGGACCTCGCCGTCGTCGCCGAGCGGGATCTCCGAGAGCGGCCCGAGCGCGGCGATCGAGGCCTCGATCTCGGTGTCGGCCGGCGGCACGATCTGCGCGCCCGCGCCGAGCTCGCCGCCCAGTTCGCGCCCGAGGTAGACCTTGTACCCGTTGTCCTGCGGCGGATTGTGGCTCGCGGTCACCTGCACCGCGGCGGCGCCGTCGAGCGCGGTCACCGCGAACGCGGTCACCGGCGTGGGCAGCGGCCCCGGCATGACCAGCGCGCGGCGGCCCGAGCCGGTGACGACGCGGGCGGTCTCGGCGGCGAACTCGCGGCTGCGGTGCCGCGCGTCGTAGCCGATGACGACCGGGCCGCTCGCGCCCTTCGCGTCGAGCCAGCGCACCAGCCCGGCGGCGGCGGCGCGTACCACGGCCCGGTTCATGCCGTTCGGGCCCGCCCGCAGCGGGCCGCGCAGCCCGGCCGTGCCGAACCGGAGCCGTCCCGCGAAGCGGTCGGCCAGTTCGGCCTCTGACTGCGGCAGCGCGTCGAGCAGCCGGTAGAGCTCGTCGCGGTCGTCCTTGTCGGGGTCGTCGGTGATCCAGGTGAGCGCCTCGGCGCGCAGCGCGTCGAGGCCGCCGGTCGCTTCTCGTGTCTGCGAGGACTCCATGCCGAAATCCTCGCACACCCGGTGCCCCGGAGGCGCCTGTTGCGCACGGTGTGGCATCACCCGGTCTGGAACGACCGCAGCGCCTCGTCGTAGACCTGCTGTGATAGCTCCCAGGACTCGGCGGGCCCGGCGATGAACACGCCGTAGGCGGTCCCGTCGCCGGCGTCCACGATGGCCCAGATGGAGTGCCGCTCGGCCCCCGAGGCGATATCGGTGCCGGTGTATTCGATGACGGCGCCGCTCATCCCACCGAACTCGACGCCTTCGAGCCGGATCTGCTCGAGGTCGGTGGTGTCGGTGCCGAGGTCGTTCTCGTAGAAGTCGGCGAGGTAGCCCTGGGGGTCGCCCGCGCCGCGGTCGGACCCGGAGTAGAACCGCACCCACTGGGTGTCGTCCTCGGTGTTGTAGTAGGTGACGAAGTCGTCCTGCGCGAGCCCCTCACCCCAGGCGGACGGGTAGTCGACGCTGAAGCCGTCGCCTTCGTGGGTCGCGGTCTCGAAGCTCGGGCCAGTGTCCTCTTCTTCGCCGCCATCGCCTTCGGCGGGGGAGGCGGTCTCGGCGGGGCCCTCCGAGGCGGTCGGCGCGGGGTCTTCGGCCCCACCGCCACCGCCACCGCCGTCGAACTGCCACCGGTACACCACGTAGCCCAGGCCGAGGACGACGACGAGGCACACTGCCGCGATCGCGAGTTTCCTTCCGATGCCGGCCGGCTCGGGGGCCTCCTCGGGCTCGCGCGTGCGGGGGCGCGAGCGCGGCGGCGGGGTCGCCTGCCGGAACGAGCCGGAGGGCTCGGCGGCGCGCGTCGGAGCGCTCCCGGCGGGTATGGGGCCGGTGTTGCCCGCCAGCGGCCCGGAGAGCAGCTCGGCGAGCTCGCCTCGGACCTGCTCGAGGGTGTGCCGCTGGTGCGGCTCCTTGGCGAGCATCCCGCCCAGCAGCGGCGTGAGCGGCCCCGCGCCCCGGGGGCTCTCGGGCGGGTCCTGGACGACGGCGCGCATCGTCGCGACCGCGTCGCCGCGGTCGAACGGCGGCCGCCCCTCCACGGCCGCGTACAGCGTGACGCCGAGGCTGAAGACGTCGCTGGCCGGCTCGGCCGGGTGCCCCACGGCGCGCTCGGGCGCGATGTAGTGGGCCGAGCCGAGGACCTTGCCGGGAGTGGTGCCGCCGGAGACCTGGTTCATCTGGGCCGCACCGAAGTCGGACAGGACGCAGCGGCCGTCGACGGAGATGAGGACGTTGCCGGGCTTGACGTCGCGGTGGATGATCCCCGCCTCGTGCGCGGCCTGGAGCGCCCCGACCAGCGCCAGGCCGATCTTGGCGGCGACGCGCGGCGGCAGCGGCCCGTCGGCGGTGAGGATGTCGGCGAGGCTGCGCGCCTGGAGCAGCTCCATGACGATCCACGGCAGCCCGGCGTGCTCGACGACGTCGAAGACGCGGATGACCGACGGATGGGACAGCCCCGCGGCGATCTGCGCCTCGCGCCTGGACCGGTCGATGAGCTGGACGCGCTCGCCCGGCGGCAGGTCGGGCGGCAGGAACACCTCCTTGAGCGCCACCTCGCGCCGCAGCACGGTGTCGTCGGCGCGCCACACCGAGCCGTTGCCGCCCTTGCCGACGAGGTCGACGAGCCGGTACCGGTCGCCGACCATGTCGCCGGGGCCGGCGTGGTGGCCCGCCGAGCCGGGGGTGTTGTAGCCGAACGACGACTGGGCCTGGCGGCCGTAGTCGTCCTCGCCGCCGCCGCCGACGGCGAAGCTCTGCCCGTAATTGCCGTAGCTGCCGCTGTCGCCGCCGTACGGCTGCTGCCGGTAGGCGCCCGAGGACCCGCCGTAGGGGCCCTGGTTGTAGGAGGACGAGTCGCCGAACCGCCCGCCGCGGGCATCGTGCGAACCCGACGGCGGCGACCCGTATGATGAATCCTCATAGGGCCCAGCGGCATCGGTAGATCGCTGCCTGGGCGGCACGCGCCCGGAGCGGGGGTCCTGCCAGGCACTGGGACCGCCGCGTCCGTAGTCTGCTGAATACGCCATTCGGCAACTCCTCGCGAGGGCTCTTCACTAGTTTGCCGTGTCCGCGCCACGCTCCGCATGCCGGGTTCTGGTCACACCCGAGGTGTTCACGCGATCGACCCTCCCGGAGCGGACGCCGAACCACTAGGATCTTGGAGATGCAGCCGCCCACGCAAGGCCGAGGCGGAGTCGAGATCCGACCCGTGTACGGCCCCGAAGACCTCGCCGCAGACCTGCCCGAACGGCTCGGAGACCCCGGGGCGTTCCCGTACACGCGCGGCATCCACCCCACCATGTACACCTCCCGGCCCTGGACGATGCGCCAGTACGCCGGGTTCGCCACGGCCGCCGAGTCCAACCGGCGCTACCGGGACCTCCTCGCCCACGGCACCACCGGGCTCAGCGTCGCCTTCGACTTGCCCACGCAGATGGGCTACGACTCCGACGCCCCCGAGGCGGCCGGTGAGGTCGGCAAGGTCGGCGTCGCCGTCGACTCGATCGACGACATGCGGACCCTGTTCGACCAGATTCCGCTCGCCGAGGTCTCCACCTCGATGACCATCAACGCCCCCGCCGCGGTCCTGCTGCTGCTCTACCAGCTCGTCGCCGAGGAGCAGGGCGCCGACCCCGCCGAGCTGCGCGGCACGATCCAGAACGACATCCTCAAGGAGTACATCGCGCGCGGCACCTACATCTTCCCGCCCGCGCCCAGCCTGCGCCTGGTCAGCGACACGTTCGCGTACTGCGCCGCCGAGCTGCCGCGGTGGAACACGATCTCGATCTCCGGCTACCACATGGCCGAGGCCGGCGCCACGCCCGCGCAGGAGCTCGCGTTCACCCTCGCCGACGGCATCGAGTACGTGAACTGCGCGCTGGCGGCCGGGCTCGACGTCGACGCGTTCGCGCCGCGGCTGTCGTTCTTCTTCGTGGCCCGCTCGGCGATCCTCACCGAGGTGGCCAAGTTCCGCGCCGCCCGCAGGCTGTGGGCCCGCATCATGCGCGAGCGCTTCGGCGCGGCCGACCCGCGCTCGCTCAAGCTCCGCTTCCACACCCAGACCGCCGGCGTCGAGCTCACCGCCCAGCAGCCCGAGGTCAACATGGCCCGCGTGACCGTCCAGGCCCTCGCCGCCGTCATGGGCGGCACGCAGTCGCTGCACACCAACGCCTACGACGAGGCCATCGCCCTGCCCACCGACGCCTCCGCCCGGCTCGCGCTGCGCACCCAGCAGGTCATCGCCGCCGAGACCGACCTGTGCGAGACCGTCGACCCGTTCGCCGGCTCGTACGCGGTCGAATCGCTCACCGACCGGATCGAGGCCGAGGCCGAGGGCCTCATCGACGCGGTGTTCGCGCACGGCTCGGTGACGGCCGCGATCGAGGCCGGGTTCCAGAAGGGCGAGATCGAGCGCAGCGCCTACGAGACGGCCAAGCGCATCGACGCCGGTGAGCAGGTCGTCGTCGGCGTCAACGCCTATACCGCGGGCGGCGACGACGCCCCCTATAAGCCGCTCAGAGTCGATCCGGCGGTCGAGGCCGCCCAGATCGAGCGGCTTCGCGAGCGCCGCGGCGCCCGCGACACCGCGGCCGTCGAGGCGGCCCTGGCCGGGCTGCTCGCCGCGGCCCGCGGCACCGACAACGTCCTCTACCCGCTGAAGGCCGCGCTCGCCGCGGGCGCCACGGTGGGTGAGGTATGCGGAACACTGGCGGAGGAATGGGGCCGATACGTCCCCGCCGACAGTTTGTAGCCCCATTGTCACCGAATGGCGGAAGCGCACAAACTGTCTGATGCCGCCATTGCGAACTCCGGGAATACTGGGCGCGAACGCGCCGCGAGGGGACGAATCGCGCGGCGGGTCATTGAAAAGTCGGATCAGGGCCGTAACTTTTGGTGTCGGAAAGCGTTATGCACCACAACGGGGTCCTCGGACGTACGGTCAGCAGCTGTTGCGCCACCATGCGCGCGGTCATTGATCACGCTGAGTGCCAATATGTTTCGATTTCGCGGCGAGCGGTGTGGCCCGCCGATGCGGATCACTGCGGAGGCGTAGCTCAACCGGACGTCCGCCGCGACGGAGAGCGATCGGGTTTAAGCTTGCCCGATCGGTCTCCTTTGGCGCTGATTCACTGATGCGAATTGAGAGGCGCGAAGGAATGTACACGCTCACTGCGGAGAATGTCGTCGAAATGGGAACAGCAACCAAATCCAATGAGGCCCACCTGTCCGGTGCGAAGGCGTCCGAGCCCCGCCTCCTGGTGCCCGCTGCGCTGCCCTCGATCGGCATCACACCCGATCCCACCGCACCGGAGCCTCCCATCATGCCCACATCACTGCCCCGATTCCTCGACTCCTGGCTGGAAGCCCACTTCGACGACCTCGTCGCCGACCGCCGCCACATCCACGCCAACCCGCGCCTGTCCCGCGGCGAGCAGGACACCGCCGACTACGTCGCCGAGCAGCTCGTCGCCGCCGGGCTCAAGCCGCAGCCCATCCCCGACGGCACCGGCCTGACCTGCGACATCGGCGACGGCGACCGGGTCATCGCGATCCGGGCGGACATGGACGCCCTGCCGATCCAGGACCCGAAGGACGTCCCGTACCGCTCGACCGTCGACGGCGTCTGCCACGCGTGCGGCCACGACGCCCACACGGCGATCCTCATCGGCGTCGGCCGCGTCCTCGCCGAGCTGTCGGCCCGCGGGGAGCTCCCCGGCCGGTTCCGGCTGGTCTTCCAGCCGTCCGAGGAGCAGTTCCCGTCCGGCGCGCCCACCATGATCAAGCACGGCGCGCTCACCGACGTCGCGGCGATCTTCGCCTTCCACTGCGATCCGCAGTTCCTCGCCGGGCAGGTCGGCGTGCGCAACGGCCCCCTCACCGCCGCCTGCGACGTCATGGAGATCCGCATGCGGGGCCGCGGCGGGCACACCTCCCGGCCGCACCTGACCACCGACCTCATCAACGCGATGGGCCGCGTCATCGTCGACATGCCCGCGCTGGTCGGCCGCCGCATCGACCCCAGGCACGCCGTCGCGATCGTCTTCGGCGCCGTCCAGGCCGGCGAGGCCGCCAACGCGATCCCCGAAGAGGCCCTCGCGCGCGCCACCATCCGCATGCAGGGCCGGGAGACGTGGCAGATGATCCCCGACCTCGTCCAGGAGGTCACCCGCTCGGTCGCCCGCTCGGCGGGCGTCGAATGCGAGATCGAGTACCGGCGGGGTGTCCCGCCGGTGGTGAACGACCGGCTCGCCTCGGCGATGTTCGCCGGCGCCACCGCCGCCGCCCTCGGGGACCAAGCCGTCGCCGAGGCCCCCATGTCGATGGGCGGCGAGGACTTCGCCTACTACCTCGAGCAGGTGCCCGGCGCGATGGCCCGCCTCGGCGTCGGCCGCCCCGGCGTCGCGTGCGACATCCACCAGGGCAACTTCGACATCGACGAGGCCGCGCTCGGCCACGGTGTGCGCGTCATGGCCCACACCGCGCTCGCCGCGGCCGCCAGTCCGGCGCTCTGAACGGCACTTCGAGCAGCGACGGCGGCGGGGAGGATCGCCTCCCCGCCGCCGTCTCGCGTCTTATTCGGCGGTCGGGCGCTTGCGCAGCGCCGCCACGTAGTCCTGCGGCGCCCCCGCGGCCTCGGCCGCGCGCATGATCTCGTCCAGGTACCACTGGCTCGGCAGGCCGCCCTCGAAGCCCTCGAAGACGTACAGCCACACCGGGCGGTTCGCCTCCAGCGTCGCCGCCTGGAGGTGCATCTTGCGATACAGCCCGGAGTTGAGGCCCTCGAGCTCGTCGAGGACCGCGCGGTCGGCCGGGTCCAGGTCGTAGAGCGCGACGAACACGCGCTCCCCGGGGGCCTCCACGACCGTGGCCACCGCGGACTCCCAGCCCAGGTCGGCCCCGGCGAACGTCAGGCGCCAGCCCTCGAGCCAGCCCGTCCCCACCAGCGGCGAACGCGGGCATGTCGCCCGCATGCGGGCGGGGTCTAGATTCGAGCCGTACGCGGCATAGAGATGCACGACTCGAAGATACCCTGGAACCTGCCCGAACAGCAGCATCCCCGACACCGAAAGGCGCAACCGTGGCACGAGTAGCGATCATCGGCGGCGGTCCGGCCGGATATGAGGCCGCCCTCGTGGCGGCCCAACTCGGCGCCGACGTCACCCTCATCGAATCGACCGGCGCCGGAGGCGCCTGCGTCCTCTCCGACTGCGTGCCGTCCAAGACCTTCATCGCCGCCTCCAACGTCCTCACCGAGATCCACGAGAGCACCCCGATGGGCGTCGGCGCCGTCGACACGACGATCGACGCCAAGGCCGTCAACGGCCGCGTCAGGCGCCTGGCCACCCAGCAGTCCGCCGACATCGCCCAGAAGGTCGCCGCCGCCGGCGTCGAGATCGTCTACGGCCGCGGCGCGCTGCGCCTGGACAACCGGCACAACTACGTGCACGAGCTGCGCGTCACGCCGCTCGAAGGCGAGCCGTACGACACGGACTGCGACATCGTCCTCATCTGCACCGGGGCCACGCCCCGCACGCTGACCTCGGCGCCGACCGACGGCGAGCGGATCCTCTCCTGGCGCCAGCTCTACGACCTCGATGAGCTGCCCGAGCACCTCATCGTCGTCGGTTCCGGCGTCACCGGCGCCGAGTTCGCCTCCGCCTACCTCGCGATGGGCTCGCAGGTCACGCTCATCTCCTCGCGGGACCGCGTCATGCCGCACGAGGACGCCGACGCGGCCGAGACCGTCGGCAAGGTCTTCGAGAAGCGCGGCATGGACATCCGCAACCACTCGCGGGCCGCGGCGGCGCGCCGCACCGCCACCGGCGTCGAGGTCGAGCTCGAGGACGGCACCGTCGTCGACGGCAGCCACGCCCTCATCTGCGTCGGCTCCATCCCCAACTCCGACGACCTCGGCCTCCACGCCTACGGCGTCGACGTCAACGAGCGCGGCTTCATCCCCGTCGACAAGGTCTCGCGCACCAACGTCCCCGGCGTCTACGCCGCGGGCGACGTCACCGGCGTCCACGCCCTCGCCTCGGTCGCGGCCATGCAGGGCCGCATCGCGATCTGGCACGCCCTCGGGGAGGCCGTGCGGCCGCTCAAACTCGCCAACGTCGCGGCGAACGTGTTCACCGACCCCGAGCTGGCGTCCGTGGGCGTCAGCCAGTCCGAGGTCGACGCGGGCAAGGTCGACTGCCGGGCCGTGCTGCTGCCGCTGTCGTCCAACCCGCGCGCGAAGATGGTCGACCGCACCGACGGGTTCGTGAAGCTGTTCGCGTGGAACTCCTCGGGAATCGTCGCCGGGGGCGTCGTCGTCGCCTCTCGGGCCTCTGAGCTCATCACCCCGATCGCGCTGGCCGTCGAACAGCGCCTCACCGTGGAGCAGCTGGCCCGCACTTTGACGATCTACCCGTCGCTGTCGGGCTCGATCGCCGAGGCCGCGCGCCAGCTCATGGAGTACTGAACACGGCGGCGGTGCCCGGTCCGCACAAGCGCGGACCGGGCACCGCCGAATGAGAGCGCGGCTGGACGCTCCGCCCCAGCTCGCGCGGACCCGCACCGGGACCATGCTCGGCATCACCGTGTGCGTGGTACTGATCCGCATTTGCACGGACCGGACTGGCACCACCGACCCTATAGCCTATAACTCATACATATATCATGTCTTATGGCTATATCTTATAGCCTGAAATCCTGTAGGCTATATCCTATAGGATTTCAGGCTGCGTTCAAGCGTCTCTGCGGCGCATCGACCACCAGGCCGCCGCCAGTGCCGCCGCCGTCCACAGCACCAGGATCCCGATCCCGCCCCAAGCGCTGTAGTCGCGACCGAACTGCGGGTCGCCCGGCACCGTCATGTGCATGATGACCATCCCGACCTGGTCGGGCAGATACTGCGCCACCGGTTTGATCGCCTCGACGTTCCCCAGGCCCTGCGAGGACAGGAACAGGATCGGCAGCAGGACCGACAGCGCGATCACCGTGCTGCGCACCATGACCGCGACGGCCGCCGTGAACACGCTCAGCAGGGTGAGGTGGATCCAGCCGCCCAGCAGCACCTCGATCGTCCACCATTCGGTCAGCGGCGCGGCCCCGTCGCCGATCGTGAACCGGACCAGCGCGAACACCGCCGACTCCACGATGAGCGCCGCGGCCCCGACGGTCAGGCCCACCGCCGTCATCTTCGCGGCGAACAGCCTGCCGCGCGAGGGCACGGCCGCCAGCGAGGCCCGGATCGTGCCCGTCGAGAACTCCGAGCCCACGGTCGCGACCGCGAAGGTGACGAGCACGAGCTGCCCGGTGAGGAGTCCGAAGGAGACCGGGAGGATCGCATCGTCCGCCGGGCCGCCGGGATCGAACGCCCTGGCGACCATCCAGCTCAGCCCGAGCGCGACGGCCGCGAACAGGCCCAGTGTGATCACTGTGGATCGAACCGAGCGGACCTTCACCCATTCGGCGGCGATCGCCGATCCCAGCGCGCTCATCGGCCCCCACCGCCTTGGAACTCGACCGAAGCGCCCGTCAGGCGCATGAACGCCTCCTCCAGTGTCGAGCCGCTGTTCGCGGCGATGAATTCCTCAGTGGACGTGTCCGCCAGCAGGCGCCCCCGGCCGATCACCACCAGGTGCTCGGCCGTCAGCGCCATCTCAGCCATGAGGTGGCTCGAGACGAGCACCGTGCGGCCCTCGGCCGCGAGGCGCTTGACCAGGTTCCTGATCCAGATCACCCCTTCGGGGTCGAGCCCGTTCACCGGCTCGTCGAGGATGAGCACGTCCGGATCGCCCAGCAGCGCCGCCGCCACACCGAGGCGCTGGCGCATGCCGAGGGAGAACGTGCGCGCGGTCTTCCCGGCGACGTCGGCCAGACCGGTCTCGTCGAGGACCTCGCGGACCCGCGAGGTCGGCAGGCCGTTCGTCTTCGCCAGCCACAGCAGATGATTGAAGGCGCTGCGGGACGGATGCACCGCATCGGCCTCCAAGAGCGCGCCCACCCGCGTCAGCGGGCGCTCCAGCTCGGCGTACGGCCTCCCGTCGATCAGGGCCCTGCCGCTCGTCGGCCGGTCCAGCCCCAGGGCCATGCGGATGGTCGTGGACTTGCCCGCGCCGTTGGGGCCCAGGAAGCCGGTCACGCGGCCCGGTTCGACCGTGAACGACAGGCCGTCCACCGCCGCCTTCTGGCGGTACCGCTTCGTCAGCTCGTGTATTTCGATCACGCTGCCACCGTAGGAAGGCCGCGGCCCCGGCGATAGTCGCCGAACGTCGCGGGCCGGTGCGACGAAAGAGGACCCGTACGCTGAGCCGTATGACTACCCTCCTCGTCTGGCTGGCGGTCGGCATCGCGCTGTGGCAGCTGTACCGGCGCACCGCGCGCGAACGCGAGGCCGCGGTCCAGCGCGAACGGCTCCGCATCGCCCGCGACATGCACGACAGCCTCGGCCGCAGGCTCGGCCTCGCCGCCGTCCAGGCGGGAGCCCTCGAAGTCACCGCGGACGACGAGACGAAGGCGGCGGCGCGCCGTGTCGGCGACGCCGTCCGGGCCGCGGTCGACGACCTGCACGACCTGGTCGGCGTCCTCAGAGACGGGTCGCCCGGCGCCGAACACGATCTGACCGGCGTCGCCGCGCTCGTCGCCGACGCCGAGCGGGCCGGGGCCGAGGTCGAACTGGTCCAGACCGGAACGCCGATCGCGCTGCCGCCCATGGCTGACCGGGCGGCCTACGGCGTCGTCGAGGAGGGGCTCGCCAACGCGGCCAAGCACGCCGGGGGACGACCGGTGAAGGTCGCGATCACCTGGGAGGACGACGCGCTGCTCGTCTGTGTTGCAAACCCTGTGTCCAACCCTGTCGGCGGCGAGGGAGGCCCGTCCGGAGGCTTCGGACTGACCGGTCTGCGCGAGCGCGTCGAGGCGGCAGGCGGCCTCCTCGACGTCCGCGCCGCGGACGGGCGGTTCCAGCTGAGCGCCATGCTGCCGGTGACCGCGCCGAGGCGGCTGCGCGGCGTGGCACTGGCCGGGGCCGTCACGATCGCCGTGCTGATCGCGCTCCTGCCGGTGAGCGTGGTCTCGGGGGCCCAGCCGTGATCCGTGTCCTGGTGGCCGACGACGAGCCGCTCGTCGTCGAGGGCATCCGCACTGTCCTCGAATCGGCCGGCGACATCACCGTGGCGGCGACCGCCCACAACGGACGCGATGCGCTTTCCGCGGCCGACGGCGTCGACGTGGCGCTGCTCGACCTCAATATGCCCGGGCTCGGCGGCCTCGACGTCCTCGAACGCCTTGGCGCCACCCGCGCGCTGATCCTCACCTCCTTCGGCGACCAGGACAACGTGCTCGCTGCCGTCCAGAGCGGCGCGGCGGGGTTCTTGCTGAAGACCTGCGCGCCCGAGGAGCTCATCCGCGCCGTCCGCGCCGTCCACGACGGCGAGGCCTACCTGTCCCCGGCCGTCACAAGGCAACTGCTCCACTTGGTGCGGCCCGCCGCCGTGCCGAGGCGCCGCGACGCCGTCCAGCGGCTCTCGCGCCTGGCCGCACGCGAAAGGGAAGTCTTGGAGTTGCTCGCCGAAGGGATGCCGAACGCCGAGATCGCGCGCCGCGCGCACATGAGCGAGGCCACGGTGAAGACCTACGTCAGCCGCATCCTGGCCAAGCTCGAATGCGACAACCGCGTCCAGGCGGCCCTCCTCGCCCGCGACGCCCGCACCTGAGCGAGGCGAGCCTATAGCCCATAAGATGATTATAGGCTATAAGGTATAGGTGGATTGGGACGTCACCAGCCGCTCGGCACCGGCGCGCCCTCGGTGTAGCCCGCCGCCGACTGTACGCCGACCGCGGCGCGCTCGTGGAACTCGGACAGGTTCGTCGCCCCCGCGTACGTCGCCGCCGAGCGGACCCCGGCCACGATCGAGTCGAGCAGGTCCTCCACGCCAGGGCGCCTCGGGTCCAGGTACATCCGGCCGCTCGAGATGCCCTCCTCGAACAGCGCCTTGCGGGCCTGCTCGAACCCCGAGTCCGTCGCGCTGCGCGCCTTCACCGCGCGCGCCGAGGCCATCCCGAAGCTGTCCTTGTACGGCTTGCCGTCCGCGTCGTAGTGCATGTCGCCGGGCGACTCGTGCGTCCCGGCGAACCACGAGCCGATCATGACGTTCGAGGCGCCCGCCGCCAGCGCCAGCGCCACGTCCCGCGGGTGCCGCACGCCGCCGTCGGCCCACGCGTGCCTGCCGAACCGCCGCGCCGTCGCCGCGCACTCCAGCACTGCCGAGAACTGCGGGCGGCCCACGCCGGTCATCATCCGGGTCGTGCACATCGCGCCCGGGCCCACGCCCACCTTCACGATGTCGGCGCCCGCGTCGATCAGGTCCGTCGCCCCTTCGGCGGTGACCACGTTCCCGGCCGCGATCGGCACGTCCGGCGCGGCCTTGCGCGCCAGCTTGAGCGCGTCGAGCATCCGCTCCTGGTGGCCGTGCGCGGTGTCGACCACGATGAGGTCCGCCCCGGCCTCGACCAGCGCGGTGGCCTTGCCGGTGACGTCGCCGTTGATGCCGATGGCGACCGCGACGCGCAGCCGCCCAGAAGCGTCGGTGTTCGGCTTGTACAGCGTGTTGCGCAGCGCCCCCGGCTTGGTGAGCACCCCGTGGAGGCGCCCGGTGTCGTCGAGGACCGGCGCGAGCTTGACGTTGGCCTCCTCCAGGATCTGGAAGGCCTCGGCGTCGGTGATGCCCTGCGGCAGCGTGACGAGGCGGTCGGAGGCGACCTGCTCGAGCTGCGTGAACCGGTCGACGCCGCGGCAGTCGGCCTCGGTGACCACGCCGAGCGGCCTGCCCTCGGCACCGACGACGATGACCGCGCCGTGCGCCCGCTTGGGGAACAGCGCGAGCGCCTCGGCGACGGTCGCGGTCGGCGGCAGCGTCAATGCGGTGTCGCAGTCGAGCGGGCGGGACTTGACCTTGGCGATGACGTCGGCGACGACATCGACCGGGATGTCCTGCGGGATGACGGCGATCCCGCCGCGGCGGGCCAGCGTCTCGGCCATGCGGCGCCCCGACACGGCGGTCATGTTCGCCGCGATGATCGGGACGGTGTTGCCGGTGCCGTCGGCGGTCGCCAGGTCCACGTCGAGGCGCGAGGCGACCGCCGACCGGCCCGGGACCATGAAGACGTCCGAGTAGGTGAGGTCGTGTCCGGGCTGGTCGTCGATGAAGCGCATGGTGCTGGCCCCCTAGGTGGTGTACGGCGCGTGGATGCACCGCCGGGCACTCTAACCGGTTTCGGCCAGGCACCGCAGTGGTTGTGGTGCTACGCACAGCGACTCTATTGTCCCTCGGGAGGGGAGGAGGCGTAAGTCCGTGATCTGACAGATCGGCGCGCCGGCCGAGACGACGTCGCCGATGGCCACTTCCAGGCCCGACACGGTGCCGGACTTGTGCGCCTCGATCGGCTGCTCCATCTTCATGGCCTCCAGGACCACGATGGTGTCGCCCTTGACGACGCTCTGGCCGTCGGACACGGCGACCTTGACGATCGTGCCCTGCATCGGCGAGGGCAGGTTGTCCCCGCCGACGGCCGGACCGGCGTCGGACTTCTTCTTCGGGCCGCGCTTGCGCGGCTTGGCCGAGGCGGCCGGGCTCAGCAGCCCTGCGGGGATCGACACCTCGAGGCGCTTGCCGCCGACCTCGACGACGAGGCTGGTGCGGTCCTCGGCCTCGCCGACCTCGGCGGTGGCGTCGAAGGGGGCGAGCGTGTTGTCCCACTCGGTCTCGATCCACCTCGTGTGGACCGTGAAGTCCTCGGCGAAGGCGGGATCGGCGACGACGGCCCGGTGGAAGGGCAGGACCGTGGCCAGCCCCTCGACCTCCATCTCGGCCAGCGCGCGCCGCGAGCGCTGCAGGGCCTCCTCGCGGGTGGCGCCGGTGATGACGACCTTGGCCAGCAGCGAGTCGAAGTTCCCGTCGATGACGGTGCCGTCCTCGATGCCGGTGTCCACCCGGACGCCCGGCCCGGACGGCAGCTTGATGGCGGTGACGGTGCCGGGGGCGGGCAGGAAGCCGCGACCGGGGTCCTCGCCGTTGATGCGGAACTCGATGGAGTGGCCGCGCGGCTCGGGGTCCTCGGTGCGGTCGAGGGCCTCGCCGGAGGCGATGCGGAACTGCTCGCGCACCAGGTCGATCCCGGAGGTCTCCTCGGAGACGGGGTGCTCGACCTGGAGGCGGGTGTTCACCTCGAGGAAGGAGATGGTGCCGTCGGTGCCGACGAGGAACTCGACGGTGCCGGCCCCGTGGTAGTCGGACGCCTTGCAGATCGCCTTGGCGGCGCTGTGGATCGTGGCGCGCTGCTCGTCGTTCAGAAACGGCGCGGGCGCCTCCTCGACGAGCTTCTGGTGGCGCCGCTGGAGCGAGCAGTCGCGGGTGCCGACGACGATGACGTTCCCGTGCGTGTCGGCCAGGACTTGGGCCTCGACGTGGCGGGGCCGGTCGAGGTAGCGCTCGACGAAGCACTCGCCGCGCCCGAACGCGGCCTCGGCCTCGCGGACGGCCGACTCGAACAGCGCGGGGATCTCCTCGCGCTCCCGGGCCACCTTCAAGCCGCGCCCGCCGCCGCCGAAGGCGGCCTTGATCGCCACCGGCAGCCCGTGCTCGTCGGCGAAGGCGGTGATCTCCTCGGCGTCCTTGACCGGCTCCTTGGTGCCGGGCACGAGCGGCACGTCGGCGCGCATCGCGAGGTGGCGGGCGGTGACCTTGTCGCCGAGGTCGCGAATGGACTGCGGGGTGGGGCCGATCCAGGTGATCCCGGCGTCGATGACGGCCTGGGCGAAGTCGGCGTTCTCCGAGAGGAAGCCGTAGCCGGGGTGGACGGCGTCGGCCTCTGAGCGCTCGGCGATCCGGATCAGCTTGTCGATACGCAGGTACGTGTCGGCTGCGGTGACGCCGTCGAGGGCGAACGCCTCGTCGGCGAGGAGGGTGTGGGGAGCATCGCGGTCGCCGTCGGCGTAGACGGCGACGGACGCGAACCCGGCGTCCCGGCAGGCCCGGATGACTCTCACTGCGATCTCGCCGCGGTTGGCGATCAATACCTTGCGCACGCTCCGCAGTGTAATGGCCGGGTATCCGAGACCGGGGGCCCGTCGAAGACCATGGCCCATGGAAATAGGTATAAAGCGGGCAGGTTTTGTAGTGTTCCGACAGCTGGCATTGTCGATTTTTTGAGGTGATCTACCGAACGTTCGTTAAGGCCGGTGCTCACCGGAACGTCTGCTGCCAGTGCTCGACCGCCGGGTTCACGTAGCGGTCTGAGCGGATCGACTCGCGCCACTGCTCGCCCTCCTTCGGCCCGACGTCCTGCCCGAGTTCGAGCTCGCCGGACTCGATCCGCTCGGCGGTGGACTCGCACCACTCGGCGTCGGTCGCCATCAGGTCGATCTGCCGCTTGATCAGCGCGCGGACGTGCGAAGGCAGGAAGTACTCCTCCCGTCCGCAGGTGAACTCGCCGGTGGTGGAGGCCAGCAGCACCGTCATCGCGTCGATGCGCGCGTAGAGGACCTCGGTGCGCTGCCGCAGCAGGGCCGTGTTCTCGCTCTTGCTGAGCACGTTCGCGAACGACCACGCGGTGTGGAACGGGTCGTCGGCCGGGGCCACCTCCCACAGCTTCTCGCGCAGCAGCCGCTGAAACTCGCTCTCGCCTGTCACAGTGATCCGATACGTTGTCCGGGCGGGGCGGTCGTCCACCGACTCGGTGGCCACGACCTCGATCAGGCCGTCGGCGGTGAGCTTCTTCAGCGCGTGGTAGATCGAGCCCGCGCCGATCTCGGTCACCCCCGGCATCCGCCACGAGTCGAGCTCGCGGCGCACCAGGTAGCCGTGGACGGGGCCGAGCCATCTGACCAGGCCCAAGACGAGAAGACGCGTGCTCCACATGCGGCCATATTATAGCGTTGACTAACCCTCTGACTAGACGGATACCTGATTGCAAGCCATGTGGCACGCCATCTATAGTCAAATTTGAACAAGGAAGGCGGTCCGGCGGGCCGCACCGAACACCACAGCGTCGAACGCTGACCGGAACCCACCCGTGAGGTACCCATGCTCATTGAAACGAAGGGGCTGAAGAAGGTCTTCAAGTCCCGCGGGAAGGAGGTCGAGGCCGTCCGCGGCGTCGACCTCTCCGTGAAAGAAGGGGAGATATTCGGACTCCTCGGCCCCAACGGGGCCGGGAAGACCACCACGATGCGGATGCTCTCCACCCTCATCGAGCCCAGCGAGGGCCACGCCTCCGTCTGCGGCCACGACCTCGCCTCCGACCAGGCCGGCGTTCGCCGCGACATCGGCTACGTCGGCCAGGAGGGCGGCACCTGGGGGGAGGTCACCGCCCGCGAGGAGCTCATCATGCAGGGCCGCCTGTACGGCATGTCCAAGAAGACCGCCGCGAGGCGCGCCGCGACCGTCCTCGAGGCCTTCCAGCTCACCGAGTTCGCCGACCGCAACATCAAGACCTACTCCGGCGGCCAGAAGCGCCGCCTCGACATCTCGCTCGGCATCATGCACGAGCCGAAGCTCCTGTTCCTCGACGAGCCCACCACCGGTCTCGACCCGCAGTCCAGGGCCCACATGTGGGACGAGGTCCGCGCCCTGCGCGAACGGGGCACCGCGGTCTTCCTGACCACGCACTACCTCGACGAGGCCGACGCCCTGTGCGACCGGCTCGCCATCATCGACCACGGCGAGATCGTCGCCGAGGGCACGCCCACGGCGCTCAAGAAGGAGGTCGCCGGGGACGTCGTCGCCATCGGCGTCAACGAGCGGCACGACGAGGCCCGCGCCATGCTCGACGCCAAGGACTTCGTCCGCGAGGTCGAGGCCGGCGAGCCCGACCCCGCCACCGGCACCGCCGTCATGCGCCTCTACGTCGACGACGGCTCCACCGCCCTGCCCGAGCTGCTGCGCGCCCTCGACGGCGCCGGCATCGCGGCCGCGTCCATCGAGCTGCACCGGCCCAGCCTCGACGACGTGTTCCTGAAGCAGACCGGCCGCTCGCTGCGCGAGGAGGAGTCCTGACATGAAAGCCCTGCGAGACACCTGGCTCGTCTACTCGCGAGCCATGATGCTCAACGTCAAGCAGCCCGTGTGGCTCGTCGTCATGCTCATCCAGCCGCTGTACTTCCTGATCTTCTTCGCGCCGCTGCTGAACTCGTTCGACGACGTGCCCGGCGGCATGCCCGGCTTCGAGTCCGGCGCGATGGAGACGTTCGTGCCCGGCCTGATCATCATGATGGCCCTGTTCGGCTCCACGTTCGTCGGCTTCGGGCTCATCGCCGAGCTGCGCCAGGGCGTCATCGAGCGGATGCGGGTCACCCCCGTCAGCCGCGTCGCGCTCCTGATCGGACGGACCCTCTCGACGGTCACCACGACGCTCGTCCAGGCGCTCATCCTGGTGGTCCTCGCCTCGCCGCTCGGCGGCCTGACGATCTACTGGCCCGGCGTGTTCCTCATGTTCGGGATCATCGTCCTGACCTCGTTCATGCTCGGCGCCCTGTCCTACGGCGTCGCGATCGTCCTCAAGAGCGAGGACACCCTCGCGCCGACGCTGAACACGCTCGTCCAGCCGGTCATGCTGCTCTCGGGCATCATGCTGCCGATGGCGCTGGCCCCGAGCTGGCTCCAGAACGTCGCGAACTTCAACCCGTTCTACTACGCCGTCGAGGCGGCCCGGGCGCTGTTCGCCGGCGAGCTGGAGAGCGACTTCGTCTGGCAGGCCGCCCTCTTCATCGGCGGCCTGGCCGTCCTGCTGGTCGTCTGGGCCAGCCGCAAGTTCGCCCGCGCCGTCGCGTAGGGCGCCCGCGAGGAAACCGGGAGACGACGAGCCGCCGCCGGAGGCCTCCTCCGGCGGCGGCTCGTCCCGCCTCAGAGCGTCTCGACGCCCTCGGCGCCCCGCAGGGCGCCGCGCGTGTCCAGGACCGCGACGCCGGAGGGCATGGCGGCCGCGGTGTACTCGCCGTGGTCGGTCAAGAGGACCACCAGGTCGGCCTTGGCGTCGCCCAGGTCGCCGACGCGCTCGACCTCGTGCCCGGCCACGGTCCACGATGTCACGTGCGGGTCGTGGTAGGCCACTTCGGCGCCCGCGTCGATGAGCTTCTTCGCCACCGGCTCGGCCGGCGACTCGCGCTGGTCGGCGATGTCCGGCTTGTAGGTGACGCCCAGCAGCAGCACCCGCGCGCGCGACAGCGCCAGGCCGTTCTCGTTGAGGCGCGACATCGCCCGGCCGACCACGTACTCGGGCATCCGGTTGTTGATCTCCTGGGCCAGCTCCACGAACCGGAACGGGTAGCCGAGGGTGCGGACCTTGTAGGACAGGTAGTTCGGGTCGATGGGGATGCAGTGCCCGCCCACGCCGGGGCCGGGGTAGAACGCCTGGTACCCGAACGGCTTGGTCTTCGCCAGGCCGATCGCGTCCCACAGGTCCACGCCGAGCTCGCGGCAGAAGACGGCCATCTCGTTGACCAGGGCGATGTTGACGTGCCGGTAGGTGTTCTCCAGCAGCTTCGCCATCTCGGCCTCGCGGGTGCCCCGCGCCTCGACGACGGTGTCGACGAACCGGCCGTACAGCCCGGCCGCGGCCGCGGTGCAGGCGGGGGTGAGGCCGCCGACGACCTTGGGGGTGTTGACGATCCCGTAGACGGGGTTGCCCGGGTCGACGCGCTCGGGGGAGAAGGCGAGGTGGAAGTCCTCGCCGGCCTTGAGGCCGTTCTTCTCCAGGATCGGCGCGACGACCTCCTCGGTGGTGCCCGGGTAGGTCGTGGACTCCAGCACCACCAGGGTGCCGGGCATGAGGTGATCGCCGACCGAGCGGGCGGCGGCGGTGACGGCGCCGAGGTCGGGGCCGCCGGCCTCGGAGAGCGGGGTCGGCACGCAGATGACGACGGCCTTCGCCCGCGCCTGGACCGACGGGTCGGTCGAGGCGGTGTATCCCTGGCCGAGCATGGCGGCGAGCGCGTGGTCGTCGATGTCGTCGATGTGGCTGGACCCGCCGTTCAGCGCGTCGACGACGCGCTGCGAGCGGTCGAGGCCGACCACGGTGAGCCCCTTGGCGACGGCCGCTTGAGCGAGCGGCAGGCCGACGTAGCCCTGGCCGACGATGACGAGATCGATCGGCTTCTCGCCGGCATGCTCATTCGATGCCATAGTGGAGTCCTTTGCGGTTCGGTGGGAGGTGGTGCGGGTGTACGCGCCCTGAGATTAGCAATATCAGAGCCCGCCGATCTGACCAGGGCGAACATAGGAATTTATTCGAAATCAGTTCACTTCGCGGCCATCTGCGGGCAAGGCGGCGGCCAATTGCGATGATTGTTCACCTATTGATGTGCAAGAGTTCATCGTCGGTCCGATTTACTCGGCGTGTCGTTCGAATGGCGCCGAACACACGCCGAAAATCGCAGTTCACATGTCCGAACGCACTATCGCGCGCGTGACTCGCGCCGTATTCATGGGGCATCGCGGTTGCCGCTGCGGGGTTAGTATTCATCCATGCCCGCATTGAGCATCGTCATCCCCGTCTACCAAGCCGAGGATTACCTCGCGGGGTGCCTCGACACGATCGTCGGCGGCGGAGACCAGCTCGAGATCATCATCGCCGACGACTGCTCGCCCGACCGCTCGCGCGCCATCGCCGATCGCTACGCCCGCAGCGACCGGCGCATCCGCGTGGTGTCCACACCCGGCAACGCCGGGTCCGGACCCGCCCGCAACTTCGGCCTGCGCCACGCCACCGGCGACTACGTCTGGTTCGTCGACGCCGACGACGAGCTCAAGCCCGGCGCGGTCGACCGCGTCATCGCCGCCGTCGCCGACAGCGAAGACCAGCCCGACGTCGTGCTCGTCCAGCACGACAAGGTCCGCGACACCGGCACCGTCGAACTCGGCGAGCTCGCCGACCTCGCCGACCAGAGCCCCGTCGACCTCGACGGGTTCACTCTGGAGGAGTGGCCGCAGATCGTCGACTACACCCACACGCCGTGGACGAAGGTCTCCCGCCGCGAGTTCCTGACCTCGATCGACCTGGACTTCCCCTCCGGCTGGTACACCGACATCCCCTGGACGTACGGGCTGTTCCGCCGCGCCAAGCGCATGTCGGTGGTCACCGACTGCTGCTACCAGTGGCGCCAGCGGGCCGGATCCTCCATCACCCGCACCCGCGACGACCGGCACTTCGACGTGTTCACCCAGTGGCAGCGCACCTGGGACGACTTCGCGGGCGTCGACGACACCGGCGTGCGCGTCGCCCTGTTCAACCACATGGTGTGGCACCTGCTGCTCGTCATCGGCAACACCGAGCGCGTCGACCCCAAGCGGCGGCGCGAGTTCTTCCGCCGCACCTCCGAGCTGTACCGCCGCTACCACCCCGGGCCGGAGGCGTGGCGGCCCGCCCCCGGCACCACCGGCCTCAAGCAGCGCCTGCTCGCCGCCCGCGCCTACCTCGGATACGAGGCCCTGCGCCAGGTCTGGCGCCTCGGCCAGGGCACCAGGCGCCTCCTGGGCGGCACCGCGGCCTCAGCCGCGGAGGCGGCGCAGGACGCCGCGAGCGCGCCGGGCCAGTCCGTCGGCCCCCCGCCGGGAGGCACCGCCGGCCCCTGACGCCGAGCCGCGCAGCGCGTCCACCAGCGGCCCTTCGGCGACGTGCCGGGCGCCCCACACGTCGGCGATGTCCACGCCCAGGTGGGCGGCCCTCGCCGCGGCGGCGGTGCGCACCAGGCGGGCGGTCCCCTCGGGAAGCGCGACCTCGAGCCTGCCGAGCCGGGCCTCGTTCGCATGGGCGATGAGCGATTCGACCGCGTCGGCGCGCGGCTTCGCCTTCGCCGGCAGCCAGATCCGGTACGGCACGGCCGGGTCGTCCGCGACGCCCGACGCCAGGCGGACCCGCGGCTCGCCGCGGAACGCCTCGGCCAGCAGCCGCGCCTCCAGGTCCGGGTCGTCCAGCGGGGCGCCGCGCTCGGGCAGCGGCCGCGGCCACTCGCCCAGCAGCGTCACCCGCACGTCCGGGACCGTCCCGGCCAGGACCTTGTCGACGCAGGCCTCGGCGCCCGGCCCGGCGTCGACGAACACCTCCGCCAGCGGCGTGTCCCAGCCGCGCCGCGCCCGGGGGCGCTTGACGTCCAGCTCCGGCACCCGGTTGGCGATGTGCGGCTTGCGGTAGCGCTTCGCCAGGTCCCCGCGGGCGGCGATCTGGCGCGGCCCCAGGTGCCACGACGAGGAGCCGCCGTCGGGCACGAACACCGCCCCGGCCTGGTGCAGCCGGTAGCCGAAGACCGTGTCCGAGCCGAGGATCACGTCCGCGTCCATCCCTCCCGAGGCCTCGAACAGGGCGCGCGGCACCGAGAACGTGGCGCCCACCAGGACGCGGAACGCCCGGTGGTCGGCGCCCTTGAGCGCGTCGGTGCGCTCGATGATCGCCTCGATCCACTGCGGCTCGGAGTCCTCGACGGCGAACAGCCCCGCCGCGTCCCCGTCCCCCACCCGCTTGTGCACCTCGGCCGGGTCCAGGTCGCCGTCGGCGTAGTCCACGAACCGCTTGTGGCCCAGGACCGCCAGGTAGTCGGCGGCGTGGTGCCAGCGCATCTGCGACTCGACGTGGTCGGCGAACGCCAGCATGTCCGAGTCGAGCCGGAGGACGACGTCGCCGTCCGAGCGCTCGACCCCGGAGTTCGTGGCGTGCGCCGAGGCCCAGCCGCCCGGCAGCGGCGGCACGATCCTCGTGTTCGCCGGGCGCAGTTCGGGCAGGCGCAGGGCCGGATCGGAGCCGTCGTCGACGACGACGACCTCCAGCAGGTCCTCCGGATAGGTCTGCGCGGCCAGCGCCGCGAGCACCACGTCGAGCCGCTCCTGGTGGCCCTGCGCGGGGATGACGACGCTGACGCTCAGTCGCGGCGTCCAATCGCCGGTCGGCGGGGCGACCGCCCCGTAGTCGTTGCACCGGATGGTCGGCTCGGTTCCTGCTGTCGAAGGCACCGTGGTCTCCTCTGGTTCTCGCTTCGGTCTCAGCGTTTGAGCAGGCTGCGCAGGCGCGCGCGCTGGCGGGCGTTCAGGAGGCGGCGGACGAGGCGGCGGGCCGCGTCGGCCGGTGCGGGGTTGAAGGCGGTCGCGGCGGGCTCGGCCGCGGCCAGGCCCTTGTGGACGACCGCGCCCCAGATGCCGGCGACGACCCGGTCGAGGTCCTCGCCCGCACCGATGTGGCGGGCGCGCGCGAACGCGGCGGTGCGCTCGAAGCGGGCGGGCGCCGAGCCGGGCACCTCGGCCAGGACCAGGCCCGCGTCGGCCCGCTGGGCGGCGGCGAGGACGCCGGTGACGCTGCGGCCGTGCAGGGGGACCGGCCTGGGCAGGATCAGCCGGTAGGGGACGGCCGGGTCGGCCTCGGGCTCCTCGGCGGTGACGCGCACGCGCGACTCGGCCGCGTACATCTCCTCGATCAGCCGCAGCTGGGCGCCCTCGCCGGAGAGGATCGCCTCCCGGTCGTGCCGCGGCGCGGCCTGCCCGGTGACCAGCGTGATGCGGACGTCGGCGTCGGTGCCTGCCAGGACCGGCGCCACGGCGGCGTCCACGTCCGCGACGGCGGCCTCGCCGACGCCGATGACGATGTCGACCAGCGGGACGCGCCACCCGCGCGGCGGGGCCGATCGCCGCATGCCGTGCAGCGGCACGCGCTGGGCGATGTAGGGCAGGCGCTGGGCCCGGCCCTCGGCCTCCTTCTCCTGCATCTGCGGGAAGCCCAGATGCCAGGCCGAGGAGGTCCGCTCGGGCACGAACACGGCCCCGGCCTGGGCGAGCCGGTAGGCGAACTCGGTGTCGCTGCCCAGGCGCAGATCGGTCGACAGGCCGCCGGCGGTCTTGAAGAAGTCGCGGTGGAGCGAGCCGGTCGCGCCGATGAACACCCGGTAGTTGCCCGGGTGGTGGACCGTGAGGCCGTCGGTGTCGTCGATGACCGCCTCGATCCAGTGCGGACGGCTGGCCTCGATCGCGAACAGGGCCTCGCCTTCGCCGCAGACGGTCTTCTCGTAGACCTGCTCGGGCGTGCGGTCGCCCTCGGCGTAGTCGACGAAGCGCTTGTGGCCGAGGACGGCGAGGTAGTCGGCGGCGTGGTGCCAGCGCATCTGGGCCTCGACGTGGTCGCGCCAGGCGACCATGTCGGCGTCCAGGCGCAGGATCACCTGGCCTTCGGCGTGCGCGACACCGGTGTTGACGGCGTGGGCCGAGCCCCACGACTCGGCCGTGGTGACGACCAGCCGGGTGTGCTCGGGGCGCAGTTCGGGCAGGCGCAGGGCCGGTTCGGAGTTGTCGTCGACGACGACGACCTCCATGAGCTCGGCCGGGTAGGTCTGGGCGGCGAGGGCCGCCAGCGTCAGGTCGAGCTTCTCCTGGCCGCCGTAAGCCGGTATGATCACGCTCACTGCCAGGTTCGGTCGCCAATCACTGGAGGTCGGCGGATGCAGCGCCCTATAGTCGTTGCGGACGATGCGGGGGCGCTTTGGAGAATCGTTCATTTCGCGCTCACGATATCCCGTTCGTATTCGATGTTATTGACCGGCTTGCCTGTTCAACGGTTGTTCACCCGAATGGGCATTATTGTTCGAGTCCGATTCATTTAATCTACGAATTGGACGCGACCACCGTGCGGAATTCGACTGGAGACTGTGAAATCGATGAACGCCTACGACGAGGCGGCGCTGTACCCGTCCCGGCTCACCGATGACCACCTGGCGCGGGCGGCGACCCGGCGGCCGGGGACCATGGCCGCCACGGCGCTGCGCACCCGCTCGCCGGGCGCGCGGCACCTCCTCGCCCGCGCCGCGAGCCGGACCATGAGCCTCCCGCAGCTGCTCGAGGCCGCCCGGTCCGGCGGTACCGACGCTGAGGTCGACGCGGCGGCGCTGTGCGAGCTCGCCCGCGTCGTCGGCCTCCAGTTCGGCGGCGATGACGACCGCCGCGACGCGCTCGCCCTCTACGACCTCGCGCTGCACCGCGCCGGACGCAAGCGCATCGCCCCGCGCCACCAGGCCCTCCACGCCCAGCTCGCCTGGTCGCTCGGCGAGACCGAGCGGGCGCGGGAACTGCTGCGGCGCTACAAGGCCATGCCCGCGCTCGAAAGAGGCGCACTCGAAGCCGACCTCGCCCACCCCGACCACGTCCCCGGTGCCGACGAGCGGACCTGGATCTCCCGGCTCGGCGCGCTGTGCCGCCTGCCCTCCCTCAGGCTCGACCCCGACGCGGACCTGCCCCGGTTCGACCGGCTCCGCGCGGGCGGCGGGCCCGCCATCACCGGCGGCCCCAAGATCTCGGTGGTCATGACCGCCTACGAGCCGACCCGCGCACTGCGCACCGCCGTCGAGTCCCTCCTGGCCGGCACCTGGACCAACCTTGAGATCCTCGTCGTCGACGACGCCTCCGACAGCGGTGCCTCCGGCGAGGCGTACGACGGCGTCCTCGACGAGGTCGCCGCCCTCGACGACCGCGTCCGCCTCATCCGCAGGGACACCAACGGCGGCACCTTCGCCGCCCGCAACACCGCCTTCGATGCCGTTACCGGCGACTTCGTCACCGGACTCGACTCCGACGACTGGGCCGCCCCCGACCGCCTGGCGAACTCGATCGCCCCGCTGCTGGAGGACCCCGAGCTCCAGCTGACCCACTCCGAGGCGTTCCTGTTCGGCGAGGACCTCACCGTCACCCGCCCCGGCCGCGTCCTCACCACCGTCTCCACCGCGTCGATGACGTTCCGCCGCGGCGTGCTCGACCGCATCGGCTACTACGACGAGGTCCGCAAGGGCGCCGACACCGAGTTCCTGCACCGCGTCTCGGCCGCCTACGGCACGGCCGCGGTCAGGCGCCTGCGCGGCCGGTGGGACACCCTCATGCGCCAAGCGCCCGGCTCGCTGTCCCGCGACGAGTTCGGACCCGGCTGGAAGCACCCGGCCCGCCGCGCCTACCAGTCCGCCTACCCGCTGTGGCACCGGGCGATCAGCGCCGGGAACGCCGACCCCCGCCTGCCGCGCTCGCCCGAGCGCCGCCCGTTCTGGGCCCCGTACCACACCGCCGTCGCCGGACGCGATCAGCGCCGCCGCCGCTTCGACGTCGTCTTCGCCCTCGACTGGCGGCCCTTCGGCGGCCCCCAGAAGTCCACCATCGAGGAGATCAGGGCGCTGCGCGGCGAGGGCCTGGACATCGCGGTCATGCACCTGGAGTCGTGGCGGCACATGACCACCGACGACCGGCCCATGGGCGAGGCGATCCAGCGCATGGTCAACGACGGCGAGGTCGACCAGGTCCTGCCCACCGACGACGTCGAATGCGAGCTGCTCGTCCTGCGCTACCCGCCGATCCTCCAGTTCCGCTCCGGCGAGCGCTCGAACGTGCGCCCGAAGCGGATGATCGTCCTCGCCAACCAGGCTCCCGCCGAGCGCGACGGCTCCGACGTCCGCTACGTCCCCGACGCCTGCCACGCCAACGCCACCGCGATGTTCGGCGTCGAACCGCTGTGGGTGCCCCAGGGGCCGCAGGTCCGCGAGGCCCTCGGCGGCCTCACCGCCGCTCGCCCGGCCGACTTCGACATGCCCGGCATCCTCGACACCGCCCAGCTCGCGCCCGCCCGCTCGGGCTTCCGCTCGACCCTGCCGGTCGTCGGGCGCCATTCGAGGGACGACTGGACGAAGTGGCCCACCGCGGGCGACCTCCCGCTGGTCTACCCCGGCGACGGCCGCTGGGACGTCCGCGTCATGGGCGGGGTCAAGGCCGTCCGCGGCATCCTCGGCCGCGAGCCCTCCCCGGAGTGGACCTGCTACCTCTACGACGAGACCGACATCGACGCGTTCCTCTTCCAGCTCGACTTCTGGATCTACTTCCCCCACCCCAAGCAGTACGAGGCGTTCGGGCGGGCCGTGCTCGAGGCCCTCGCCGCCGGATGCGTCGCCGTCCTGCCGCCCCGCTTCGAGGCGACGTTCGGCGACGCCGCCCTGTACTGCGAGCCCGCCGAGGTGATCGGCCTGGTCGACGCCCACTACGCCGACCCCGAGCGCTACCTCGCCCAGAGCGCCCTCGCCCAGCAGCGGGTGCTCGAGCGCTTCAGTCACGACTCCTACCGCAAACTCGTGACCGACCTCCTGTCGGACACCGCGACCTTCGAGGACCACCAGTGAAATCCATGCTCAAAGCCGTCTACGGCCGCCTGGGCCGCCCGTCGCTCCGCCGCCTCGCCGCCGTCCTGGGGCCGATCGCCGCGGCCCTGTTCGTCGTCGCCGCCTATTTCGGCGACGCCCGACTCGTGTCGTCGCTGTCGCTGCTGATGAGCCTCGTGACGATCGCCGCGGTGGCCGTGGCGTGGAACGAGGCCCGCAAGACCCGCGCCGCGGTGCGCGCCTCCACCGAGCGCACCGAGGTCACCTACCGGCGCATCCTCGCCGCCATCGAGGTCGAGCGCCTCGCCGCCGAGCGCCGCCACGCCCAGGGCCTCGTCGTCCCCGCCCAGGAGCAGAGCCGCTGACACCGCCCGGCACGGGGCCCGCCGGGGGCCCCGCCTCGGCCCGGGGCGCCACGGCGGACGCGAGCGGTAGTATTGGCGCGCCGTGTCAACCACCTGTTCTGGGAGGGCCGCCCCCATGGAGGAGCCGATCATCCAGGCTCGCGACCTCGGAATCCGCTTCGCCAAAGGCAAGCAGAAGAAGGGGCGGGTCAAGGACCTGTTCGTCCGGCGCGCCGCCAACAAGAAAGGTGCCGCCACCGAGGACTTCTGGCCCCTGCGCCACGTCAACTTCGACATCTTCCCCGGCGACTCCGTCGGCATCATCGGACGCAACGGCACCGGCAAGTCGACGCTGCTGCGCCTGATCACCGGCGTCCTCATCCCCGACGAGGGATACGTGCGCCGCGAGGGCCGCGTCGCACCGCTCATCGCCCTGTCCGCGGGCTTCTCCGGCGACCTCACCGGCCGCGAGAACGTCAACCTCGTCGGCGCCCTCCACGGCATGACGACCAGGGAGATCAAGTCGAAGTTCGACGAGATCGTCGACTTCTCCGAGCTCGAGGACTTCATCGACACGCCCGTCAAGCACTACTCCTCGGGCATGAAGGTGCGCCTCGGCTTCGGGGTGATCACGCAGCTGCCGCACCCGATCCTCCTCGTCGACGAGGCCCTCGCCGTCGGCGACGCCGCGTTCAAGAAGAAGTGCCACGGCGTCATCCAGGGCCTGCTCGACGAGGGCCGCACTCTCGTGTTCGTCTCCCACTCCCCCGGTGAGCTCAAGAAGTACTGCCAGCGGGGCATCTTCCTCGACACCGGCCACGTCGTCACCGACGGGACCGTCCAGGAGGCTCTGGACTCCTACAAGTCCGCCGAGGACGCCGACGCCAAGCAGAAGGCCGACAAGAAGAAGGCCGCCGAGGAGGCGGCGCGCAAGCCCGTCGAGGCGGCTTCGTGAGCCGAGCCGTCATCCTGCCGGCTCCAGGCGGCTCCACGGCCCTCCCCGACGGCGGCACGGTCCTCGACCGGCTGATCGCGCAGATCCGCGAGGCCGGCTGCGACGACATCACCGTGCTCATCCGCCCCGGAGCCGACTTCAGCTGCAAGGCCGCGCAACTCGAATCGGCCGGCCCCGACGCCGACCTCGAGCACATCGGCGAGATCGCCTTCGGCGGGACCGGGCCGCTGTTCCTCGCCTTCGCCGACCTCGTCGCCTCCCAGACCACCGTCGCCGCCGTCCTGTCCGACTCCTCGCGGCGCTCGGGCGTCCTGGTCGGCGCCGACGACCCGGCCGCCGCCCCGGTCAGCGTCGAACGCGGCCTGGTCACCGGCCCCGGGCCCGGCCCGGCCCGCCTCGGCGGCCTCGCGAAGGTCTCCGAGGCGCACCTGGCGCGCCTCGAACGCCACTGGCCCGCCTCCCGCACGGCCGCCAGGGCCGGGGAGACCCCGACCGACGCCTTCGACGCCGTCCTGGCGGCCCTGCACGCCCGCGCGGTCCCCGTGGGCGCCTACCGGACCCCCGGCCTGGTGCATGTCCAGGCCCGCGACGAGGAGGACGCGGTCAAGACCATCGCCGAGTTCACCTCGGTCGACATGGACGCGTGGCGGCTGAAGAACGCCGTCAAACACGACGACGACCTCTTCGCCACCTACGCCGTCTCCTCCTGGTCGCCCAGGCTCGTCAAGCTCGCCGCGCGCCTCGGCGTGGGACCCACCCCGATCACGTGGGTGTCCATCGTGCTCGCCCTCGGCGCCGCCGGGATCTTCGCCACCGGCTCGGCCGGGCTCGCGGGCGGTGCCGACGCCTCGGTGCCGTGGTACGCCCTGGCCGCGGCGCTCATGTACTTCAGCTTCGTGTTCGACTGCGTCGACGGGCAGCTCGCGCGCTACACCCAGAACTTCTCGGCCTTCGGCGGCTGGCTCGACATGATGGCCGACCGCTCCAAGGAGTTCCTCATCTACGCCGGACTCGCCGCGGGCGCCGCCCTCCACGGCTCCGACGCTGCGGCATGGGGCCTGGCGATCGCCGCCATGATCACCCAGACCGTCAGGCACACCGCCGACACCTGGTACGCCGTCCTGCTCGACACCGCCGTCGTCCGCCAGGCCCGCAGACGCGAGACCGCCCCGCCGGTCGGGCGCGCCGCCCACCTCGGCCAGCGACTCGGCTCGGCCTCCGAGCAGGTCATGGGCGCCCACCGGTCGCCCCTGTACTGGGCCAAACGCACCATCGTCGCCCCCGTCGGCGAGCGCTGGCTCCTGTTGGCCGTCGCCGCCGTCGCCTTCGGCCCCCAGATCGCCATAGGCGCGCTCCTGGTCTGGCAGCTGCTCGCCCTCGGCTACACCACCGCCGGGCGGTGCCTGCGCACCCTCGCCGCGCGCACCGCCGCGCTGCGGCGGCCCGACCGGTCCGCCCACCGCGACGACGGGATCCTCGCGCGGCTCATGCCGCCGGGCGGGCACCGGTTCGCGAACCTGCCCGCCGCCGCCACGGCCCTCGCCGCCGCCTGCGCGGGCGCCGCCGTGTGGCGTGCCGCAGCGGGCGACGTCTGGACGCCGCTCGCGCTCGCCGCGGCCGCACTCCTCGCCGCGCTCACCGCGGCCCGCAGCGACCACGACGGCATCTTCGACTGGCTCATCCCCGCCGGGCTGCGGGCCGTCGAGCTCGGCGTCGTCACCGCCGCCGGGATCGTCGCCGGTGTCGCCTGGCCGGTCCTGTTCGCGCTCCTCGGCGTCATCGCCCTGTACTTCTACGACCTCGCCGCCGGACTCGACAAGGCCGCCTCGCCGGTGGCCCGCCGTGATCTCGGACTCGGTTGGCCCGCAAGAGGACTCGTCGCCATCATCGCGGCCGCGGCGGCCGTGCCGACGGCCCCCGCGGTGGCCACGGCCGTGTTCGCCGCGCTCGCGGTCTACGTTGCGGCCGTGTTCATCGGCGCCATCGTCGCCGGTACGGTGCGCGCCGCCCGCGCCTGAGGGCGACCCCGGGGCGCCCCAACCGAACTCGTCCGGGGCAATACCCGGCAACGGGCGGGCGGCTCTGGTGCATTGCAACTAAGGTGTACCTGTGCGCAAGAACCGGCTGCTGCGTCTGGTGCTCGCCGCGACCCTCCTCGGTGCGGTGAGCGCTTTGTCATTCCTTCCGCACGACGTCGACACGGCCCGAGTGGAGTGGACCAACGCCGACTCGACCAACCCGGTCTACCCGCCGATCTCGCCCAGCCCCAGCTACGACGGCGACGGCACGTCCGAACCGGACGAGAACGGCGGCACCGACGGCGGGGACGGCGGGGAGTCCGAAGGGGCCGGGCCGGAAGGCGGCGGCGACCCCGGGAACTCCGACGTCAACGACCCGACCCGCAGGACCAGCAGTGACGCCGGCGGGCTGCTCGGCCTGTCGTTCCCGGTGCAGGCCGGGATATCGGCCGCTTTGATCGCGCTGGCGTTCCTGGCGCTGCTGCCGGGCCGACGCATGCCCGAGAACCTGCGCTGACCGGCGCCCTTCACAGCGCCGTCAGCGTGTAGCCGCGGTCCTCGAATTCGTCGAGAATGGAGCGCAGGGCCCCGAGCATGCGCCGCTGGTTCGAGGCGCCGTCGTGCAGCAGGACGACCGACCCCGGCTCGGCGTGGTCGAGGACGCGGTCGCGGATCTGCGCCTCGGTGGTGTCGTGGTCCCAGTCCGAAGGGTCGACGGCCCAGTGCAGGGACTCCATGCCCATGTCGGCGGCCACGCGGATCACGCGGTCGGTCCACTTGCCGCCGGGCTGGCGGAAGTACTCGACCTCGGCGCCCGGGGCGGCCTTCTCGATCGCGTCGTTGGTGCGCTGGAGGTTCGCCCGGATCTCCTCCTCGCTCCGCTGGCCGAGGTCCATCTCGTGGTACCACGAGTGGCTGCACAGCGTGTGGCCGTCGTGGACGATGTCGGCGATGAGGTCGGGGTAGGCCTCGGCGTAGGCGCCGATGACGCAGAACGTGGCCTTGACGCCCCGCTCGCGCAGCTCGCCGAGGACCTTCGGCGTCCAGTCCGGGTTGGGGCCGTCGTCGAAGGTCAGCGCGACGGCGTCCGAGCCGGTGTGGTTGCGGGTGCCCATCGGGCCGCCGTAGACGTCGCGGGCGGGGTCGTCCGGCTCGGCGGTGATCTCGGGTTCGGCGCTGCGCTCGGTGAGGGAGGGCTCGGGAGAAGGCGATGGCGAAGGTGAGGGCGACTCGGTATCCTCGTCGTGGGAGGGCTCGGCGGCGGGCGCGCCGGCGATCGAGGGCGAGACCGAGGCCGCCGGGTCGCCGGGGCTGTGGCCTCCCGGATCGGTCCCGTCCGGCCAGGCCCAGGCGAGCAGCACGAGGGTGACGGCCGCGACGCCGATCCCGATTCCGATCCTGACCTTGAATCGCCTCATGGCGTGATCTTATGGCGCAGATGCCGCTATACCGCGACATTCCTGCGCTACCGGGTGAGTGCGTCGTGGTCGTGAGGGACTTCGCTTCCGGTCGCCCTCGTCCCGGCGGGCGGCGTTCGGGCTCTACTGTGCAAGTCGTGGTGGTCACGCGAGCCGGAGTCGGACACGCCGTCCTTGCCCGGTCCTCATGCGCAGTTGCGGCGGTCGCACCGCGCGAGGCGTGATCGTGGGATCAAGGGGTACCGAGTGCATCGGGCCGAGCGTTATCCGGCCCGCCCGTCGTCCGCCACGGCCCGAGAACGCGCTCGCTCCGCATGGAGGCCGCGTTGTCGGGCTCCCGGATATGAGCACCGCGAGGGCCGAGGGGCCCGCGAGTCTGGAGGTCGCGAATGCGATTGATCGTCGGCATGACCGGTGCCACCGGTGCCGTGTTCGGCGTCCGGCTGCTCGAGGCCCTGCGCGCGGTCGAGGGCGTCGAGACGCACCTGGTCATCAGCAAGTGGGCGCGCACCACCCTGAAGCTCGAGACCGGCCGCTCGGCCGCCGAGGTCGCGCGCTTGGCCGATCACAGCTACGGGCCGGGGGAGCAGGCCGCGCCGATCTCGTCGGGGTCGTTCCGCACCGACGGGATGATCATCGCCCCGTGCAGCATGAAGACCGTGGCGGGCATCCGCACCGGGTACACCGAGGGGCTCATCGGCCGGGCCGCCGACGTCGTGCTCAAGGAGCGGCGCAAGCTCGTCCTGGTCGCCCGCGAGAGCCCGCTGTCCGACATCCACCTGGAGAACCTGCTGGCGCTCTCGCGCATGGGCGCGGTCGTCATGCCGCCGGTCCCGGCGTTCTACAACCACCCGCAGAGCGTCGAGGACGTCGTCGACCACATCGTGGTGCGGGTCCTCGACCAGTTCGACCTCCCCAGTGCGGGGGCGCGGCGCTGGAACGGCCTGGGTCCGGACGAGCCGGACTCCGAAGGGAAATAGCCGTCACAGACCGGTTCGGCTTCCCGAGCGCGGTTGCGTGACACTGGAACGCACTGGGTTCGCCGCACTCGAACTCCGAAAGGAAGGAACCGCCGTGGACACGCTGATGTGGGAGGCCAAGGCCCGCCCCGGTCGCGAGGGGGACCTGCTGGAGTGGGCGCTCACCGATGGCGTCGCCGGGCTCGGCGAATCGGTCCGCACGGAGGTCTTCACGGCCTCGGACCGCGTCGTGGTCATCGTCGTCGGCCACGAGGCCCCACGCACACTCTCCGACCCGCCCGAAGACCTCATCGAACGCCCGCCCCACGCCTGGCCCTTCACCCGGATCACGACCAGCCCAAGGCAGCCGAACCCCTGATCCTATAGCCTATAACTCAACATATCATACATTATAGACTATATGTTATAGGTTATAATACGATACTCAGAGGTTCCCGCGACGTCAGCGGCCGATGCCTCGGTAGGTCCAGCCGTGGGCGGTCCACTGGTCGGCGTCGAAGGCGTTCATGCCGTCGAGGATGCGCCGCTCGGCGACCTGGCGGCCCAAGGCCTCCGGGTCGAGCGTGCGGAACTCCTCCCACGGCACCATCGCGCACACCACGTCGGCGTCGGCGACGGCCTCGACAAGGGTCTTCACGTAGCTGAGCTCGGGCGCGGCCGTCTGGGCGTTGTCGAGGCCCTCGGGGTCGTAGACGACCACGTCGGCGCGCGCCCGCCGCAGCCCCTGCGCGATCGCCAGGGCGGGGGAGTCGCGGATGTCGTCGGTGTCGGGCTTGAACGTGGCGCCCAGGTAGGCGACGCGCACGCCCGACAGGTCCGGCCCGGCCGGACCCGGCGGGCGGCCGACCAGCTCGGCGACGGCCCGCACGGTGTGCGAGCGGCGGCGGGTGTTGAGCTGGTCGATCTCGCCGAGAAAGCGGAAGGACTCGCCGACGCCCAGGTCTCCCGCGCGGGCGGTCAGCGCCCTGAGGTCCTTGGGCAGGCAGCCGCCGCCGAAGCCGATGCCGGCGCGCAGGAACTTGTTGCCGATGCGCTGGTCGTGGCCGATGGCCCGCGCCAGGTCGGTGACGTCGCCGCCGGTCACCTCGCACAGGTCGGCCATGGCGTTGATGAAGGAGATCTTCGTCGACAGGAAGGCGTTCGCGGCGACCTTGACCAGTTCGGCGGTGGCCAGGTCGGTCTCGACGACCGGCACCTCGCGGTCCTCGACCGCGGCGAGTTCCAGGATGCCCCTGTGGACGTCCTTGAGGAGCTTGGAGGCCCACTCGGACTGCGCGGCGTAGACGATGCGGCTGGGCCGCAGCACGTCGTGCATCGCGTTGGACTCCTGGAGGAACTCCGGCGACCAGCCGACCTCGACGCCGAGGTCCGCGGGGGCGTGGCGGTCGACGAGCTCCTGGACCCAGGAGGCGGTGCCGACCGGGACGGTGGACTTGCCGACGATGAGGCACTTGCGCGTCAGGTGCCGCGAGAGCTCGGTGACGGCGGCCTCGATGTAGGACAGGTCGGCGCCCGGCTCGCCCTTGCGCTGCGGGGTGTCGACGCAGATGAAGTGGACGTCGGCGAAGTCGGCGACGGCCTGCACGTCAGTGGTGAAGCGCAGGCGCCCGGACTCGAGGTTCTTCTTGAGCAGCTCGGGCAGTCCCGCCTCGTGGAAGGGGAGGGTGCCCGAGGAGAACGCGTCGATCTTGGCGGTGTTGATGTCGTAGCCGACGACCTCGTAGCCGAGCTCGGCGAAGCAGATCGCATAGGTCGCCCCGAGGTAGCCGCAGCCGATGAAGGCGATTCTCGGCCTGGTCGTGGTGTTCTGCGGAGTCTCCGGTGCCTGCGTCGCATTGCCCATCTGATACGTGCCCTGTCTGTGCTCGTCGTCGGTGTCGTGGGCCGGTCCGCGTGTTCGCGCCGGATCCCGTTCGGATGTACCCCCGCAGGGCCGCCGGAGGCGGCCGACATGCGGCTCCGCGAGCGTCTCCGTGAGTGCTTGCGGTAGACGCCATCGTATATTCAACTTCACGCATGAACGGGCGATGACGTTGCGCCGAACCGGTGAAGAATTCCCGGTGTCGCGCATCACCGCCGCTCCGCCGAGTGCGTTAGACTCGGCGTGCGTTACTCACCAGTAACACCACCTGGCGGTCCAGTCCGCCCGACCCCGTGAAGGAGTGAGCGCCGATGAGCACCGGGTTCAGCCCTTACCAGCTGCCAGCAGAATACTCCGAAATCCGGAGCGCCACTCGCGATGTGTGCGATGCGGGAGTCGCACCTCACGCCGCCGAGGCCGACGAGGCCGCGTCCTTCCCGACCGCCTCCTACGAGGCGCTGCGGTCCGCCGACCTCCACGCCCCGCACCTCCCCGCCGAGTACGGCGGAGCGGGCATCGACGCCCTCGGCACGGCCATCGTCATCGAGGAGGTCGCCCGCGCCTGCGCCTCGTCCTCGCTGATCCCGGCGGTCAACAAGCTCGGCACGCTGCCGCTGCTGCTGGACGCCTCCGACGCGCTCAAGGAGCGCTACCTGCCGCCGGTGGCCTCCGGCGAGGCGATGTTCTCCTACTGCCTGTCCGAGCCCGAGGCCGGCTCCGACGCCGCATCGATGCGGACCCGTGCCGAACGCGACGGCGACACCTGGGTCCTCGACGGCGTCAAGCGCTGGATCACCAATGCCGGTGTCAGCGGCTACTACACGGTCTTCGCCGTCACCGACCCACAGGCCGGTTCGCGAGGCATCTCCGCGTTCGTCGTAGAGAAGGACGATCAGGGTGTCTCCTTCGGCGCCCCCGAGAAGAAGCTCGGCGTCAAGGGCTCGCCCACCGCCGAGGTCTACTTCGACTCGGTGCGACTCCCTGCCGACCGCCTCATCGGCGAGGAGGGACAGGGCTTCTCCCTCGCCATGCGGACCCTCGACCACACCCGCGTCACCATCGCCGCCCAGGCGCTCGGCATCGCCCAGGGCGCGCTCGACGCCGCCAGAGCCTACGCCGCCGAACGCGAGCAGTTCGGCAAGCCGATCGCGTCCTTCCAGGCCGTCCAGTTCATGCTCGCCGACGCGGCCATGAAGATCAGCGCCGCCCGCGAGCTCACCTACGCCGCGGCGGCCAAGTCCGAGCGCGGCGACGCCGATCTGACGTACTTCGGGGCCGCCGCCAAGTGCTTCGCCTCGGACGCGGCCATGGAGGTCACCACCGACATGGTGCAGGTCTTCGGCGGCTACGGCTACACCAGGGACTTCCCGGTCGAGCGGATGATGCGCGACGCGAAGATCACGCAGATCTACGAGGGCACCAACCAGATCCAGCGAATCGTCATGGCCCGCGAGCTGCTCAAGGGTAGAGCCTTCTAAGCACTGCGGCCTTATAGGCTATAACTTCCGTCGGAGACTGTGGCGAGAGTGAGCGCGTAGCGGCCCTCGCCGTCGGTCCACCAGTGCCGCGGCGCGAACCCGGCACGGGTGAGCTCGGCGGTGACGCCCTCGCGGCGGAACTTCGCCGAGACCTCCGTCAGCAGGTCCTCCCCGGCCGCGAAGTGGAACTCGATGCCGAGGGCGGCGACCGCGACGCCGAGGGCGCGCCGGGCGCGCAGGCGCATCTCGATCCACTCGCGCCCGGCGTCCCAGCGGACGACGTGTGCGAAGTCGCCGGGGTCGAAGTCGGCGCCGAGCCGCCGGTTGAGGACCTCCAGGACGTGCCGGTTGAACGCCGCGGTCACCCCGGCCGCGTCGTCGTAGGCCGCGACGAGCGCCGCCTCGTCCTTGACCAGGTCGGTGCCGAGCAGGAGCGCGTCCCCCGGCTCCAGGAGGCGGCGCAGGCCCGCCAGGAACCGGGCCCGCCGCACCGGAAGCAGGTTCCCGACGGTGCCGCCGAGGAAGGCCAGCAGGCGCGGCGCGGGCGAGCGCGGCAGATGGAGCTCGCGCTGGAAGTCGTCGACGACGGCCCGGATCTCGAGCCCGGGATAGGCCGCGCTCAAGGCCGCTGCGGCGCCTTCGAGCGCGGCGCGGCTGACGTCGACCGGGACGTACCGCTCGGGGCGCAGCGCGTCGATGAGGACGCGGGTCTTCGCCGAGGAGCCCGAGCCGAGCTCGATGAGGCTGCGGGCGCCGGTGGCGGCGATCAGCGGCGCCCTCTCGGCGAGGATCTCGCGTTCGGCCCGGCTCAGGTAGTACTCGGGCGACCGCGTGATCCGCTCGAACAGCCGGCTGCCTTCGGCGTCGTAGAACCACTTGGGCGGCAGCGACTTCGGACGCGAGGTGAGGCCCGAGAGGACGTCGGCGCGCAGCCGCTCGCCGCAGTCGCCCTCCGGCAGGCGCGAGACGATGCCGAAGCGGCCCATGGCCGCTCAGACGGCGTCGCGGGCGGTGCGGAACCCGGCGAAGATCTGCCGCCGGACCGGGAAGTCCCAGTTGCGGAACGTGGCCCGCACCGCGTCGGGGTGCGTGGCGAACGAGCCGCCCCGCAGCACCTTGCTTCGCCCGTCGAAGTGCGCCGCCGAATAGCCCTCGTCCGGCAGGGCCCGGAAGCCCGGGTAAGGGGCGAAGTCCGAGGCGGTCCACTCCCACACGTCGCCGATCATCTGCCTCGCCCCGCACGGGGCCTCGCCCGCCGGATAGGACCCGGCCGGGGCCGGCTCCAGGAACGCCTGGCCGAGGTTCGCGCGCTCGGGATCGGGTTCGTCGTCGCCCCACGGGTAGCGCCGCGCCCACCCGGCCGCGTCCCAGGAAGCGGCCTTCTCCCACTCGGCCTCGGTCGGCAGGCGCCGCCCGGCCCAGCGGGCGTAGGCGTCGGCCTCGTACCAGCACACGTGCACGACCGGTTCGTCGCCGGGCACCGGCTCGGCGCGCCCGAAGCGCCGCCGCATCCACAACTCGCCCTCGTGTTCCCAGAACAGGGGTGCCGTGAGCCCGGCCTCCATCCGGTGCTCCCAGCCGTCCGGGCTCCACCAGCGCGGCTCGTCGTAGCCGCCGTCCGCGATGAAGTGCTGGAAGTCGGCGCAGGTGACCGGCGCGGCGTCGATCCAGAAGGCCGGCACGTCGACCGGATGCGCGGGCCGCTCGTTGTCGAGCGCCCGGTCGTCGCGGTCGGTGCCCATGATGAACGGCCCGCCCTCCACGTAGACCTCGCCGGGGAGATCGCCCGCGTCGACCGGCGCGGGGCCGGTCGCGGACAGGACGGCGGGGCCCTCGCGGAGCTGGTGGGTGGCGAGCATCGTCTCGCCGTGCTGGTGCTCGTGCTGGGCGGTCATGTGGAAGATGAAGGCGCCGCGCAGCAGCACCGCGTCGGTCAGCTCCACCGTCGCGAGGACGTCGACGGTCCGGGCCCGGACGGCGGCGATGTACTCGCGGGCCTCGGCCGGGCGCAGCAGCGGCAGCTCGGGGCGCTCGGCCCTCGGGTGCTCGAACGCGTCGTAGAGCCCGTCGAGGCCGGGCCGCATGGCCGCCCGGCCGCCGACGCCGCGGACGAGCCAGATCTCCTCCTGGTTGCCCACGTGCGCCAGGTCCCACACCAGCGGCGACATCAGCGGCGAGTGCTGGGCGAGCAGCTCGTCGTCGCCGAGGCACGCCGTCAGCGCCAGGGTGCGGTGGCGCGCGGCGTCGAGCGAGTCGAGCGCGCGCGTCTTGGCCGCGTCGACCCGATCGGCGGTGCGGTGCGTCATGACGGCACCTCCTGGGAGGCGGCGGCGAGCCGGTCGTCGGCCGGGCAGCGGCCGCGCTCGACGTAGCGGGCCGCGAAGCCGCGCACCGCGGTGCGCACCCGCGCCGGAACATCGGCGCGGTCGAGCGCGGCCCCGGCGGCCGCGAAGCACGCCTCGGCGGCCGCGCGCAGCGCGGGATCGGCCAGGCCGTCCCTGGCGGCCCGCTCCCAGACCTGCCACGGCGGGTGGCCGCCGCCGTCGATCAGCGGCTCGGTGGCCTCCCAGGCCGCGACCGAGGCGGCCGGGTCGTCGAACAGTGCCCACGCGAGCGCCAGCGGCACCGTCCAGTCCTCGCCCGGTTGCGCGTCGATCATGCGCAGCTCCAGCCAGCCGCGCGGGCGCACCGGCGGGAACAGCGTCCCCAAGTGGTACCGCAGGTCGTCCATGGTGGGCCCGCGCTCGGCGCATGCCCCGCGCAGCCAGGACCGGAATGTCAGGCCCGGCGGCGGGTCCCACGGCTCGGGCACCTCGCGCCTGAAGCACAGCACGCCCGCGTCGAGTGCGTACCGCGTCCACGCCGCCCGCGGGTCGCCGCCGCCCTCGACGGGCCGGGTGCGGGTCCGGTCGAGTCGCCACCACATCGTCTGGCGCGTCGACTTCCATCCGGACGGCCGCCCCTCCAGCGTCGGCGAGTTCGCGAACGAGGCGTTCAGGACCGGCCCGAGGCGGTGCGCCAGCGCCCAGCGCCGCCGCCAGCCCAGGACCCCGTCCTCCTCGCCGGCGTCGAGGTTGACCTGGATGGAGGCGGTGCCGCACATCAGCGTGTACGCGGCCTGCTTGTCGGTGTAGTAGGCCTCCATCGCCCGGTACCTGGGGTCGTCGACGACGATGACCGGCGGGCGGTGGTCGACGCCGCCGCCCTCGATCACGAGCCCGTGCCCGGCGAGTGCCGCCGCGATCACAGCCAGGTCCGAGCGGACGTCCGCGACGCACGCGGCCAGGCCCTCGGCCGGGTGCGAGCTGAGCTCGACCTGCCCGCCCGGCTCCCTGGTGACGCGGCCGCCGCGCGGCAGCGGATCGGCCTCCAGCGGCACGACGACCGACTCCGAGACCTCGCTGCCGACGGGCGCGGCGGCGTCGCCGGCGAACCGGAGCAGCCATTCGAGCTCCACGCCGACCAGGTGCGGCCGTCCGGCGGTGAAGCAGTGCTCACCGATGTAGGTTTCGGCCTCGGCCTCTGACAGCTCCGCGCTCATAGCACTCACCTCTGCGGCAATTCCGTCGATGTCGCGCCGCGCGGGGCCCCGTTCGGGGCTCGTGCGCATGCGCTCGGCCGAATCGGCAGGTACCCCCCGTGCGGGGAAGTAATCGCGGCGCCGGTCAGGCTTCGGCGCGGGCCGGCTCGGGCGCGGCCTCGGGAGCCGCCTCGGCGGCCGGTGCGCCGTCGCTGTGGCGGGACGGGCCGACCAGGACGGCGACCCAGACCAGGGCCAGTGCCAGGTAGACGAGGGCCACGAGCTGCCACGCCAGGCCGAAGCCGCCCAGCAGCGTCCGCAGGTTCAGGGCCACGACCAGCATCCCGATCGTGGAGCCGAGTTTCGCGGTGGGGATCTTGCGCGTCAGCCACGCCGCGATGGGGGCCGCGATCACGCCGCCGACGGCCATGCCGACGACCAGCGGCCACAGCACCGTCAGGCTCGAAGGCAGCGCCCACCAGAATCCGAGCACGGCCGCCGAGGAGGCGGCCACCTGCGCGGTCGACACCGAGCCGACGATCTGGTGCGGGGCCAGGCGCGAGGTGGAGAGCATGATCGGCATCGTCACCGGGCCCCACCCGCCGCCGCCGACGGCCGCGAGGAACCCGCCGACCAGGCCGGTGGGGACGGCGAGGATGCCGCCGGAGGGGCCGATGCCGGTGGACTTGCCCTTGACGAAGCGCCACACGATGGCCGCGCCGAGCACGACGAGGATGGAGCTGGTGACCGGGGTGGCCGCGTCCAGGTGCGTCAGCGACGCCAGGGCCCACGCCCCGGCGAAGCCGCCGAGCGCGCCGGGGACGCCGAGCTTGACCGCGGTCGGCCAGTGGACGTTGCGGAACTTGTGGTGGGAGACGGCGCTGACCGCGCCGGTGGCGATGGTGGCGACGTTGACCGAGGCGGAGGCGACCGCGGGGGCGATGCCCAGGCCCAGCATGAAGGTCATGGTGATCGTCCCGAAGCCCATGCCGAGGCTCCCGTCGACCAGCTGGGCGACGAAACCGGCCGCACCGGCGATGATGGCGGTCGTCAGCACTGGGGGCTCCCTACGGTCTCCTGCGTTCCGCCAATAGTCCACTTAACTAGTAGGAGTTGTCAACTACCGTCCATTGGGCGGGACGCGGCGCCGTGCGTAGCCTGAGCCACGAGACCGAGGGCCGAATGAACATCACATGCCCGCGGCCATAGCGTGACACTGTAGTCCCTATGCAGAGGAGCATCTTATGGGTAAGAAAGTCACGGTCGTAGGCGCCGGGTTCTACGGCTCCACCACCGCCCAGCGTCTGGCCGAGTACGACGTGTTCGACGAGGTCGTCCTCACCGACATCGTCGAGGGCAAGCCCGAGGGACTGGCGCTCGACATGAACCAGTCCCGCTCCATCGAGGGCTTCGAGACCAAGGTCGTCGGCGCCACCACCGACAACGAGGGCGGCGGCTACGAGGCGACCGCGAACTCCGACATCATCATCATCACCGCGGGCCTGCCCCGCAAGCCCGGCATGAGCCGCATGGACCTGCTCGAGGTCAACGCGAAGATCGTCCGCGGCGTCACCGAGCAGCTCGTCGCGAAGTCGCCCGAGGCCGTCATCATCGTCGTCTCGAACCCGCTCGACGAGATGACCGCGCTCGCGCAGCTCGCCTCCGGCTTCCCCAAGCACCGCGTCCTCGGCCAGGCCGGAATGCTCGACACCGCGCGCTTCACCAACTTCGTCGCCGAGGAGCTCGGCGTCAAGGTCGGCTCGGTCACGACCCTGACCCTCGGCTCCCACGGCGACACCATGGTCCCGGTGCCGAGCCAGTCCTCTGTGGATGGCAAGCCGCTCGCCGACCTGCTCCCCGCCGACAAGATCGAGGAGCTCGTCACCAAGACCCGCAACGGCGGCGCCGAGGTCGTCGCCCTGCTCAAGACCGGCTCGGCCTACTACGCCCCCTCGGCCGCCGCCGCCCGCATGGCCAAGGCCGTCGCCACCGACTCCGGCGACGTCATGCCCGTGTGCGCCTGGGTCGACGGCGAGTACGGCATCAGCGGCGTCTACCTCGGCGTCACCGCCAAGATCGGCGCCGAGGGCATCAAGGAGGTCGTCGAGACCCCCCTGAGCGACACCGAACTGGCCAACCTCAAGGAGGCCGCCGAGGCCGTCCGCGCCAAGCAGGCCGACATCGCCGACCTGTGAGAGCCGTGATCGAGCGGCGCGGAGTGGTCGCACTGCGTGTATTTCGCGCCGCCGCACGATATCGGATCGGCCTCGACGGTGACGCTCGCTAGGCTTACGGCCGTGACCGCCGTAGCCCAACGCCACACCCGGGTCCCCCCGGGCGCGTGGACGCCGTTCATGGTCAGGCGACCGCGCTCGTGGGGACTCGAGATCGCCATGGCCGCGGCGTTCCTCGCCCTCTCGGCGCTGCTGGTGTGGCCCTCGGCCGTCGTGGAGCTCGACGTGCACCTGCGGGACCTCTCCGACGCCAACCGGCCCCACTGGGCCTACCTGATCGCCGTCAACACCAACAAGCTCGGCCAGGGCGGCCTGCTCGGCGGCATCGCGCTCGGACTCAGCGCGATCATCGCCTACCGGCTGCGCACCGTCCGCCCCATGATCGCGTTCCTGGTCGTCTACGGCATGACCGGCTCGGTCCTGGTCGTCAAGTACGTGCTCACCCGCGTCTACCCGCACTGGCCCGACATCGGCTCACCTCCGTACGCCACGGTCGAGCAGGCCACGCTGTTCACCACCCTGGAGCCGTTCGGCGCCTACCCCTCGGGGCACGTGCTCAACACGATCGTCTGGTACGGCTACTTCGTGTTCCTCCTCGGCGCGCACCTGGAGACGTGGCAGCGGCGCCTGCTGCTGCTCGCGCCGCCGCTGATCGTGGCCGTCTCGACCACCTACCTGGGCTACCACTGGCTGACCGACGCCGTCGGCGGCTTCCTCGTCGGCGTGATCATCATCCGCGTCGTCCAGCGCATCCGATGGGAGACAGTCGAATTGCCGACATGGCTCGAACCGGAGAAACGATATCGCTAGACGGTACCTTTAGGGCATGCCCGCGCAGCCGTCGCAAACCCGGCCACCCCCGCCCCTCAGACGCCACCTCGGACTGCCTTCGGCGATCGTCATCGGGCTCGCCTCGATGCTCGGCGCCGGCGTCTTCTCCGTGTGGGGACCGGCCGCCGCGGCCGCCGGATCCGGGGCCGCGCTCCTGGCCGCCCTCGCCGTCGCCGGACTCCTGGCCTACTGCAACGCCGACTCCTCGGCGCGCCTGGCCGCGATCTACCCGCAGTCCGGCGGGGCCTACGTCTACGGCACCGAGCGCCTCCACCCGGCCGCCGGATTCGCCGCCGGATGGGGCTTCCTGGTCGGCAAGACCGCCTCGGCCGCCGCCATGGCCCTGACCTTCGGCCACTACCTGCTGCCCGAGTACCACCGGGCGCTCGCCGTCGCCGTCGTCGTCGCGCTGTGCGCGGTGAACCTGCTGGGCGTCAAGAAGACCGCCGTGGCCGCCGCGGTCTTCGCGAGCGTCACCGTCGGCGTCCTGGCCGCCGTCGTCATCGCCGGGTTCACCGGTCCCGCGGCCGCCCAGCACCTCGGCCGGACGCACCCGTGGGGCGTGCTGACCGCGGCCGGGTTCATCTTCTTCGCCTTCGCCGGGTACGCCCGCATCGCCACGCTCGGCGAGGAGGTCAAACGCCCCGAGCGGACCATCCCGCGGGCGATCCCGATCGCCCTGGCGATCACCTTCGCCCTCTATGCGACCGTCGCGGCCGCGGCCCTGTACGTCCTGGGCACCGGGACCCTCGCCGGATCCGAGACGCCCCTGGCCGACCTCGCCGCCGCCGGGGCCCCCGCCCTCGAACCGCTGGTCTCGGTCGGCGCGGGCATCGCCGCGGCGGGCGTCCTGCTGAGCCTGCTGGCCGGGATCGCCCGCACCGCGCTCGCGATGGCCCGCGACCGCCGCCTGCCCGGCGGCCTGGCCGCCGTCTCCGATCGGTTCGCCGCCCCGTGGGCGGCCGAGCTCACCGCGAGCACCGCGGTCCTCGTCGTCGTCGCCACCCTCGACCTGGCCGGGGCGATCGGCTTCTCCAGCTTCTGCGTCCTGATCTACTACGCGGTGGCCAACGGCTCGGCGGCCACGCTGGGCGGGCGCAGTCCGGTGCCGTGGGTCGGCCTGGCCGGGTGCCTGCTCATCGCCGTGAGCCTCCCGGCGCCCGCCGTCCTCGGCGGCATGGCCACCTTCGCGGTCGGTGCGGTCTGGTACCTGGTCAGCGAGCGAGCGCGCCGCTAATCGGGCGTTCCTGCGGTGGTCGCGCGCGGCACGGAGCCGCCGGACGACCGCGGGCTGCTCGGCGGCCGCCCCCGGGTGGTCGATCAGTCGCGCCAGCTGCTGGTAGTACTGCTCGGGCGTCAGCTCCAGCTCGTCGGCGATCGCCTGCGTCTTGGCTCCGGAGGCGCGCCACCAGCGGGCCTCGAACGCCAGGATCCGCTGCTCGAGACCGGTGAGCCTCGTCTCCGGCTCGCGCGCGCCACCGGACGGCCCGCCCGCCGGCTCGGCGGTGGCCCGGACGGCGCCGGTCGCCGTCCCGGGGCCGTGCGGCACGGGCGCCTCGTCCGCCGCCCGCGCCGAGGCATGGGTGTGGGTGCTGATGGGAGGCATGGTCGCTCCTAACGCGGTCGGCTCCTCATTCAATCCAATCGATGAGATCCGCCACCGAATCCTTCACGTGGTTCGGCCGGAAGGGGTATTTCTCGACTTCATCCATGGTGTCAGTGACCCCCGACAAAACCAGGACCGTCTCCAGGCCCGCCTCCAGGCCCGAGAGCACGTCGGTGTCCATCCGGTCGCCGATCATGACCGTCGTCTCCGAGTGCGCCTCGATCCGCCGCAGGGCGTTGCGCATCATCAGCGGGTTCGGCTTGCCCACGAAGTACGGGTCGGCGCCGGTGGCCTCGGAGATCATGGCCGCGACCGCGCCGGTCGCCGGCAGGATGCCCTCCAGGGACGGGCCGGTGGCGTCCGGGTTCGTGGCGATGAACCGCGCCCCGGCCTTGATCAGCCGCACCGCCGTGGTGATCGCGCCGAAGTCGTAGCGGCGGGTCTCGCCGAGCACCACGTAGTCGGGGCGGTAGTCGGTGAGCACGTAGTCGATCTCGTGCAGCGCCGTCGTCAGCCCCGCCTCGCCGATGACGTACGCCGAGCCCGCCGGGCGCTGGGAGTGCAGGAAGTCCGCGGTGGCCATCGCCGAGGTGTAGATCGAGGACTCCGGGACGGTCAGGCCGGAGTTCTTCAGGCGCACATGCAGATCACGCGGGGTGTAGATCGAGTTGTTGGTGAGCACGAGGAACCGCTTCCCCGCCGTCTGCAGCTTCTCGATGAGTTTGTTGGCCCCGGGCACGGGGACCCCCTCGTGGACGAGCACGCCGTCCATGTCCGAGAGCCAGGAATCGAACGGTCCAGGTGTATCCATGGTCAACATCTTGCCATCGCATGATCGAAACGACGAGTCGCGGACGTAAAGTGGGGCCGTGGAGACGGCAATGACCGCCGTGCTCGTCATCGCGTCCGGCGCGCTGGCGGGCGTTTTCGGCTATTGGACGATCAGAACGGGGAGGAACCGATGAACGGCGAGGTGCCCGCGGAGTTCGCATCGACCTATGAGCAGGTCGAGCCCTATCCCTTCGAGGAGACCGCCGACCTGCGCAGCGGTCCGAGCCTGCATGACGACCTGGTGCCGCTGCTGCCCCTGGTCGGCCTGTGGCGGGGCCGCGGGCAGGGCGGCTATCCCGGCAGCGAGGACTTCATGTACGCCCAGGAGGTCCGCTTCGCGCACGACGGGCGGCCGTTCCTGCGCTACGACGCGCGCTCGTGGGTCGTCGACGAGGACGGCAAGCCGGTGCGCCCGGCGGCCCGGGAGACCGGCTGGTGGCGCATCGTCGCGGGCCAGGACCCGGCGCGTCCCGAGGTGGAGGTGATGCTGGCGCACCCGACCGGCATCCTCGACCTGTACTACGGTCACGTGGACGGCACGAAGATCGAGCTCGCCACGGACGCGGTGGTGCGCAGCCCCCAGACCAAGGAGGTCACGGCCGCCAAGCGCCTGTACGGGATCGTGGAGGGCGCCCTGATGTACGCCGTCGAGATGGCCGCCGAAGGCCACCCGCTGAGCCCCCACCTCTCGGCGCGCCTTGACCGAGTAGAGGGCTGACCCCGGCTACGACATCGGCGGCGTGATGAACTCGCATTTCGGTCCGTGACTCCGAGTCAGTCGGAGATCAGCGGTCAGCAAGGGCGCCCGACGCCATTCGGCTACCGCGACATAGGAGGCGTCGTACGCGGTGACGCTGTCGCGGAGCTTCCAGATTCGGTTGGCCACCAGCGAAAACGGTTCGAGGCGGATTGCCATGTCTTGAAGGTCTTGGAAGGCGAGGTTCGCGGCGGTCTCGTCCAAGGCGCCTTGTCGGCGCCCTCGCCGGAGGATGTTCGTCACTTCGTAATGCAACATCTCCGAGGAGAACAGCTGCTTGCCCAGCATTTGGGCGGCGAACCACTTGCCGCGTTCGCCGGGCGTGGTGAGCTGTGCGACCACCGCTGACGCATCCACGATGAGAGCGGGGGAGTCCGTCATCGACGATCCGCGTCGCGGGCTTCGAGGATGTCCTCGATCGTCATGCCGGAACCGGAGGCATCAACCCGCTCGCGCGCGCGCATGATGACCAGATCGAGCGGTGGGTGCGCGACGATGTTCTCGATCTCGCTGAGCATGAACTCCTGAAGCGACTGCGACTGGCGGGCGGCTCGCGCCGCCAGTTCGGCCCGCCATTCCTCGGGAATGTGCCTGATGGTCATGCTGATCTCGCTCATGCAAGCATTTTAGCAGCATTGGCTGCATGTTGACATCAAGACACTCTGAGGTGCGCTGTGGAGAAGGCCGCCGAAGGCAAACCACTGAGTTCCACCTATCGGCCCGCCGCGACCGAGTCGACGCCGCCGGTACCGACCTCACTCAAAGCGACCTGCACGGTCTCGATCGGGGCGTCGAGGACCGTGGCGATGAGGTCCCGCGCCATGTATTCGGCATCGGCCCAGTCCTCGCCCTGCGTGACCGCGCCCCTGAGGCGCGGGACCGCGACAACCCATCCGCCTTCGGACGCCGCCTCGGCAATCGCGCTGTACCGCATGTCGAACCTCCTCTGCCTGTCAGAACAGGATCTCTGAGCCTGCTCGAACACCGGCGACACGTGTCGGGAATCGGACAGCGTTGCGAGACACCTTCGGTCAGAAATCGCCGGGCCAGAGGTCGTCTTCCTCTTCTGCCTCTGTGGGTTTTGCGGCCTCGATCACCGTCGGCTCCCTGCCGTCGTCCGCTTCCAGGACCACGCCCAGGACCTGAATGCTTCCCGCCTTGTCGAGCGGCTCGTTGCCGTTGCCGCACTTCGGGCTCTGGATGCAGCTGGGGCATCCCGCCTTGCAGTCGCACGCGTCGATCGCGTCCCTCGTCGCGCCCAGCCAGTCCGTCCACTTGCGGAACGCCTGCTCGGCGAAGCCCGCCCCGCCCGGGTGGCCGTCGTAGACGAACACCGTCGGCAGCTCCGTGTCCGGGTGCGCCGCCGTCGACAGGCCGCCGATGTCCCACCGGTCGCACGTGGCGATCAACGGCAGCAGCCCGATCGAGGCGTGCTCGGCCGCGTGCAGCGCCCCCGGCAGGTCCCCCACCCCCACCAGCGCCTCCGGCTCGACCGTCCACCACACCGCCACCGTCCGCAGCGTCTGCGGCGGCAGGTCCAGCGCCTGCGTGTCGATGACCTCCCCGGTCGGGATGCGCCTGCGCTGGTAGGAGATGACGTTCGTGGTCACCTCCACCTCGCCGAGGCACAAGGTCACCGCGCCCATCTCGCGGATCTGGCGCGTGCCGAGGATCTCCAGGTGCGTGATCTCCTGCGCGCTGGTCGTCCACGGCGGCTTCGCCGCGTGCACCAGCGCGATCCCGTCGTCCAGGTCCAACTCGTCGACCAGGAACGACTCGCCCTGGTGCAGGTACAGCGCCCCGTTGTGCACGAGCCGGTGCGACGCGGCCGCGTCCACGGTGCCGATGAGCCGCCCCGTCGCGGTCTCCGCGATGTCGATGCCCATCGGCCCCGAGCCCCGCAGCGTCACCTCCGGCCGCTCCGAGCCGACCCAGTAGTAGCGCCCGCCCGGTCTGCGGCGCAGCAGCCTCCGCTCGCACAGCTCCTCGGCCACCTCGCGGCTGCCCGGGATCGACGCCAGGTCCGCCTCGCGCAGCGGCAGCTCCTCGGCGGCCAGGCACAGGTGCCCGGCCAGCACGTACGGGTTCGACGGGTCGCACACGCTCGCCTCGACCGGCCGCTCGAAGATCGCCTCCGGGTGGTTGACCAGGTACGTGTCGAGCGGGTCGTCCTTGGCGAGCATGATCGCCAGCGCCTCGGTCTCGCCCCGCCCGGCCCGCCCGATCTGCTGCCAGAACGAGGCCAGGCGCCCCGGGTAGCCGCACAGCACGACCGCGTCGAGCCCGGTGACGTCGATGCCGAGTTCGAGCGCGTTCGTGGTGGCCACGCCGAGCAGGCGCCCCTCGCGCAGGTCGGCCTCCAAGTCCCTGCGGTGCTCGCGCAGGTATCCGGCCCTATAGGCGGCGATGCGCTCGGCCGCCGGGTCCGCGCCGAGCCGCGACTTCGCCTCGGCCGCGACGATCTCGGCCCCGCGCCGCGACGGCACGAACGCCAGCGTGCGGACGCCCCGCTGCGTGAGCTGGGCGAGCATCCGCGCGGTCTCCGAGAGCGTCGAGGCCTTCTGCGGCTCGCCTTCGATCAGGTGCGTCTCGGGCTCCCACAGCGCGATGCTCGCGCCCGGCGACGGCGAGGAGTCGACGGTGACCTGCATCGCGGGCCGCCCGGTCAGCGTCGACAGCGACGCGGCCGGGTCGGCGGCCGTCGCCGAGGCCGCGATGACCGTCGGCGAGGCGCCGTAGTGCTCGGCCAATCGCAGCAGCCGCCGCAGCGTGAGCGCGACGTGCGCGCCGAACACGCCCCGGTAGATGTGGCACTCGTCGACCACGACGTACTTGAGGTTCCGCAGCAGCGATCTCCAGGCGCGGTGGCGCGGCAACAGCGAGTGGTGGACGAGGTCGGGGTTGGAGAACACGAGGTTCGCGAACCGCTGCGCCCACTGCCGGTGCTCGTACGGCGTGTCGCCGTCGACGATGGCCGGGACGAGGCCGTCGACGTCGAACTCGCCGACGGCTCTGGCCTGGTCGGCGGCGAGCGCCTTCGTCGGCGCCAGGTAGAGCGTGCGGCCCTCCCCGTCCAGCACTGCCTCGCTCAGGACCGGCAGCAGGTAGGCGAGGCTCTTGCCCGACGCGGTCCCGGTGGCGACGACGACGTCGCGGCCTTCGAACGCGTGCGTCGCGGCCTCGGCCTGGTGCGGCCACAGCCGCACGATCCCGGTATCGGACAGCGCCGCCCGCACCTCGCCCGGCACCCACTCGGGCCAGTCGGCGTGCGCCGAGCGGCGCGGCGGGACGCGCCTGAGGTGGCGAAGCCCTTCGTCGTCCGCGCCCAGTGCGCTGATCAGCCGGTCCGATGACACGGCGTCAATGATGCCGCAGCGCTCCGACACCCGGCGCGCTCGGCCGGACCGATCGACGGCTCGCAAGCGGTGACGCGCGGCTCACCGGCGCCTGCGCCGACGCGGCGTCGCCGAGCGTGTTCGGGAGCATACTTCGGCTCAGTGCTCCCGACACGCACCCATGTCGGAGGCAGTACGCTATGCGCCAGGACACAACAAGGCCTTGGGAGAGCGCGTGAGGGGATCATCCAGTGACGGAGCGCCCGAACCGGAGCTGGGACTTAGCCTGTCCGCAGTCGGCGCTTACTCGGTCATCTCGGTGACCGGGGAGATCGACATGTACACGGCGCCGAAGCTGCGCGAGGCCGTCAGGCAGCTCGCCGCCGAGGGCCGCATGCTCGTGGCCATCGACCTGACGCCCACCGAGTTCTGCGACTCGACCGGCCTGGGCGTGCTCATCGGGGCCCGCCGCAGGCTCACCGACGCGGGCGGTGCGCTGGTGGTGGTCTGCTCCAATCCCCGCATCAGCAAGCTCCTCGACCTGACCGGCCTGGACAAGGTGCTCGATGTCCGGGAAGCGGTGCCCAGCGAGTGAACGCCTCCAAGCACGAACACCGCGCTGAACCGGTGACGGTGCGGTTCGCGTTCACGCCCGCCGCCGCCTACGTCCGCGCCGCGCGCCTCGTCGCCGCCGACGTCGCCTCGCACGCCGGGGTCGTCACCGGGCTGCTCGACGAGGTCCGCCAGGCCGTCGGCGAGGCATGCACCCGAGCGGTCCTCAGGCACCGCGACAGCCAGATCGATGATCTTGTGCGCATCGAATTTTCGATCGGTGATCGTTTCGTTGCGAAAATCACCGATAACGCGCGCGATATGCGCGCGCGATCGGAGGGCCGTCGCGCCCCCGTCGCCCACGGCGGCGATGCGCGCCCGAACGATCACGATGCGCTCGAAGAGGACACCCTCTCCGAGGAGATCACGCTCATCGTCCTCGGCGGCCTGGTCGAAGACCTGGTAGTCACCGGTCCCGACAGCGAGAACGGCACCACGGTCTCCATGAGCTGGCCCCTGCCCGGCGGCCCTCAGTCCGCCGATCACTGAACGCGACCCGTCCCGCGCCGCCCGCAGTGACCGACCCCACTCGCAAAGAACTCACATCGTTACACTCCGCACGTTATGTCAGACGCGCCGCCGCGCACCGCCACGCACTACTGCGTCCAGTGCCAAAGCGCGCCCCCGAACGCCGCTCCGCCACGCGCGGGCGGCCTTCACCGAACCGCACGCGCGCGCCGCGCGCAGCCAGTCTCTGGAGGAACAACATGCATACGTTGCTCGCCAACGGCGACGAGAGCGTAGGCCAACTCGACGGCTCCAACATGAGCCTCGTGGTCGTGGCCGCCGTACTCGCGCTGGTAGCGCTGGGAAGCGCCGCCGCACTGGTCAAGAGCATCCTCGGCGCGGGCACCGGCACCGACAAGATGCGCGAGATCGCCGGAGCCGTCCAGGAGGGCGCCTCCGCGTACCTGCGCCGCCAGTTCCGCACGCTGGGGATCTTCGTGGTCGTCGCCGTGGTCCTGCTGTACCTGCTGCCGGTCGGCGAGGGGGTCGGGACCGACGTCCGCATCGGCCGCAGCCTCTTCTTCGTGTTCGGGGCCGGGTTCAGCGCCTTCATCGGCTGGGCCGGCATGAGCCTGGCGACCCGCGCGAACGTCCGCGTCGCCGCCGCGGCCCGCGAAGGCAAGCCCATCGGCGCGATGCACCTGGCGTTCCGCACCGGCGGCGTGGTCGGCTTCCTCACCATCGGCCTGGGCCTGCTCGGCGCCGCCATCGTGGTCCTGGTCTACAAGTCCGACGCGCCCGTCGTCCTGGAGGGCTTCGGCTTCGGCGCCGCCCTGCTGGCGATGTTCATGCGCGTCGGCGGCGGCATCTTCACCAAGGCCGCCGACGTCGGCGCCGACCTCGTCGGCAAGGTCGAGCAGGGCATTCCCGAAGACGACCCGCGCAACGCCGCCACCATCGCCGACAACGTCGGCGACAACGTGGGCGACTGCGCGGGCATGGCCGCCGACCTCTTCGAGTCCTACGCCGTGGTCCTGGTCGCCAGCCTCATCCTCGGCCGCACCGCCTTCGGCGAGACCGGTCTGGTCCTGCCGCTCATCGTGGCCTCCGTCGGCATCGTCTGCGCCCTCGTCGGCGTCATCATCACCCGCATGCGGGCCTCCGACGCCTCCGGCCTCACCGCCATCAACCGGGCCTTCTACATCTCCGCGGCCATCTCCGCGGTGCTCACGGCCGTCGCCGTCCTCGCCTACGTCCCGGCCGACTGGGCCGACCTCGGCACCGACGTCAACGCCGGGGACATCCCGGTCAACCCGCAGGTCCTGGCCATCGTCGCCGTCATCATCGGCATCGTGCTCGCCGCGGCCATCATGGCGCTCACCGGCTACTTCACCGACACGCGCTACAAGCCCACCAAGACGGTCTCGGCCTCCACGCGCACCGGCGCGGCCACGAACATCCTCTCGGGCTTCTCGCTCGGCCTGGAGTCCGCCGTGTACTCGGCGCTGCTCATCGCCGGTGCCGTCCTGGGCGCCTACCTGCTCGGCGGCGGCGACATGATGGTGAGCCTGTTCGCCGTCGCGCTCGCCGGCTGCGGCCTGCTGACCACCGTCGGCGTCATCGTCGCGATGGACACCTTCGGCCCGATCAGCGACAACGCGCAGGGCATCGCGGAGATGAGCGGCGACGTCGACGGCCCCGCGGCCCAGACGCTCACCGACCTCGACGCGGTCGGCAACACCACCAAGGCCATCACCAAGGGCATCGCGATCGCCACGGCCGTGCTGGCCGCGACCGCCCTGTTCGGCTCGTACACCCAGGCCGTCAGGGAGAAGGGACTCGTCGGCGCCCAGCTGCTCGACGCGCTGAACATCGCCGACCCGGCCAACATCGTCGGCTTCATCATCGGCGCTTCGGTGGTGTTCCTGTTCTCCGGCCTGGCCATCAACGCCGTGGCCCGCTCCGCCGCCGCGGTCGTCACCGAGGTCCGCTCCCAGTTCGCCCGCTTCCCGGGCATCATGACCGGCGAGCAGCGCCCCGAGTACGGGCGCGTGGTCGACATCTGCACCCGCGACGCCCAGCGCGAGCTCATCACGCCGGGCCTGTTGGCCGTGACCGCGCCGGTCATCGTCGGCTTCGGCCTCGGCGTCGGCCCGCTCGCCGCCTACCTGGCCGGCGCGATCGCCACCGGTGTGCTCATGGCGATCCTCCTGGCCAACTCGGGCGGCGCCTGGGACAACGCCAAGAAGGACGTCGAGGACGGCCACCACGGCGGCAAGGGCTCCGACGCCCACGCCGCGGCGGTCATCGGCGACACCGTCGGCGACCCGTTCAAGGACACCGCCGGTCCGGCCATCAACCCGCTGATCAAGGTCATGAACCTGGTGGCGCTCATCATCGCCCCGGCGGTCGTGATCGCCACGGTCGGCGACGACGCCTCGCCCGCGATCCGCGCGGCCGTCGCGGGCGCGGCCCTGCTCGTCCTCGTCATCGCGATCGTGGTCAGCAAGCGCCGCTCGGCGGTGGTGGAAGCGGGGGAAGACCGCGCCGAGGAGGAGCTTGAGACCGTGAACGTCGGTTAGCGCTCCGCCTCAGGGCAAATGCGATGTGAGCCCCGGTCCCGTTCGACGGATGCGCGAGTCGCGCGTTCGGATCGGGCCGGGGCACACGCATACTCAGGGGACGAAGCCGTGAAGCGTGAGCTACGGTAACGAATCGAGTGCAAATCTTCGAATCCCCTAGTGCAGATCTCCGAGTGAAGGTGGGAGCAGTGGCCGACCTCAAGCGCCTGGTCATCGTCGAGTCCCCGGCGAAGGCCAAGACGATCTCCTCATACCTCGGCCCCGGCTACATCGTCGACTCCTCGCTCGGGCACATCCGCGACCTGCCCCGCAGCGCCAAGGAGATCCCGAAGAAGTACAAGGACAAGCCCTGGTCGCGCCTCGGTGTCGACGTCGACAACGACTTCGCCCCGCTCTACATCGTCAACCCCGACCGGCAGGCCCACGTCAAGAAGCTCAAGGGCTACCTCGCCGAGGCCGACGAGCTCTACCTCGCCACCGATGAGGACCGCGAAGGCGAGGCCATCGCCTGGCACCTGCTGGAGACCTTGAAGCCGAAGATCCCGGTCAAGCGCATGGTCTTCCACGAGATCACCCCGCAGGCCATCGCCGACGCCGCCGCCAACCCGCGCGAGCTCAACCAGGACCTCGTCGACGCCCAGGAGGCCCGGCGCATCCTCGACCGCCTCTACGGCTACGAGGTCAGCCCGGTGCTGTGGAAGAAGGTCATGCCGCGCCTGTCGGCCGGGCGCGTCCAGTCCGTCGCCACCAGGGTCGTCGTCGAGCGCGAGCGGGCCCGCATGGCCTTCCACGCGGCCGACTACTGGGACGTCACCGCGCGCCTGGCCACCGGTGACGAGCAGGTCTTCAAGGCCTCGCTCATCGCCGTCGACGGCGACAGGATCGCCGGAGGCAAGGACTTCGACCCGGCCACCGGCCGGGCGAAGGGCAATGTCGTCCACCTCGACGAGGCGGGCGCGCGCGGCCTGGCCGAGCGGCTCTCCGGCCGCGAGTTCACCGTGGTCAAGGTCGACAGGAAGCCGTACCGCCGCCGTCCCTACGCCCCGTTCATCACCTCGACGCTCCAGCAGGAGGCCGGGCGGAAGCTGCGGCTGTCGAGCGCCCAGGTCATGCGCGTCGCCCAGCGGCTCTATGAAAACGGTCACATCACTTATATGCGGACCGACTCGACGAACCTGTCGAACACCGCCGTCGACGCCGCCCGCGCCCAGGCCGCCGAGCTCTACGGCGCCCAGTACGTGCCGGCCGAGCCGCGGCGCTACTCCCGCAAGGTCAAGAACGCGCAGGAGGCCCACGAGGCCATCCGCCCCGCCGGGAACCGCTTCAAGACCCCGAACCAGCTCAAAGGCCAGCTCACCGCCGAGGAGCACCGGCTCTACGACCTGATCTGGCGGCGCACGCTCGCCTGCCAGATGGTCGACGCCACCGGCAACTCGACGTCGGTGCGCGCCCGCGCCGCCACCGCGGCCGGGGAGGAGGCCGACTTCGGCGCCTCCGGCAAGACCATCACCAACCCGGGCTTCCTGCTCGCCTACGTCGAGTCGATCGAGGAGGGCGACGCCGACGACGCCGAGAAGCGCCTGCCCGAGCTCGCCGAGCGCCAGCGCCTGAGCGAGCGGGGCCTGGAGGCCGCCGGGCACACCACCCAGCCGCCCGCCCGCTACACCGAGGCCAGCCTCGTCAAGGCCCTCGAGGACCGCGGCATCGGCCGCCCTTCGACGTACGCCTCGATCATGCAGACCATCCAGGACCGCGAGTACGTGTTCAAGCGCGGCCAGGCCCTCATCCCGACGTTCCGGGCGTTCGCCGTGATCGGCCTGATGGAGCGGCACTTCCCGCGCCTGGTGGACTACGACTTCACCGCCGGGATGGAGGACGAGCTCGACGAGGTCGCCGGCGGCGAGGAGCAGCGCGTCGAGTTCCTGCGCAAGTTCTACTTCGGCGGCGAGGACAAGGAGGGCACCGTCGCCGCCTCGGGCGGGCTGCGCCGCATGGTCGAGGAGGAGCTCGGCAGGATCGACGCGCGCGGGGTCAACTCGATCCCCCTCTACACCGACGAGCAGGGCCGCAGGGTCGTGGCCCGCGTGGGCCGCTACGGGCCCTACCTCGAGCGGACCACGCCCGAGCAGGCCGAGGCGGGCGAGCCGGGGGAGCGCGCCTCGATCGAGGAGTCGCTCGCGCCCGACGAGCTGACCCGCGCCAAGGTCGAGGAGACCTTCGAGCTCGCCGCCGCCGAGGGCGAGCTGGGCGCCCACCCCGAGACCGGGGAGCCGGTCTACGCCAAGACCGGCCGGTTCGGGCCGTACGTCACCAGCGGCGAGAAGTCCTCGTCGCTGCTGACCGGCCAGAAGCTCGCCGAACTCACGCTCGACGACGCGCTCAAGCTCCTGTCGCTCCCACGGCTGGTCGGCAAGGACGACGACGGCGAGGAGATCCGCACCGGGCTCGGCCCGCACGGCCCCTACGTCAAGAAGAACCGCGAGTTCCGGTCCCTCGAATCGGAGGACCAGCTGTTCACCCTCACCCTCGACGAGGCGAAGAAGCTGCTCGCCCAGCCGAAGACGCGGGGGCGCCAGCGCGCGCAGACGCTGCTCAAGGAGCTCGGCCCCGACCCGGTGACCGGCAAGGAGGTCACGCTCAAGGACGGGCGCTTCGGCCCGTACGTCACCGACGGGGAGACGAACGCGAGCATCCGCAAGACCGACACGGTCGAGGCCATGACGATCGACCGGGCCGCCGAGCTGCTCGTGGAGCGGCGCGAGAAGGTCGCCGCGGGCGGCGGAGCCCCCAAGAAGAAGGCGGCCAAGAAGACCGCCGCGAAGAAGACCGCGGCCAAGAAGACCGCCAAGAAGTCCACCGCGAAGAAGACCGCCAAGAAGACGGCCAAGAAGTCCACCGCGAAGAAGGCCGCGAGGAAGGCCCCGGATTCCGGCGAGTGAGCCCGGCGCCGCCCCGCGCGCGTTGCACCGCCGGTATTCGGCCGACGGGCCAGTATCGTGGTGTACGCACCAGGCGGAGCGCCCATGCGCGGCGTGGGCCGTGTACGCGGGCCCGGATCCGGGTACGCCCTCCGCGGGCTGGCCCAGCCCCGTCTCGGTCGCACTTCACTGGGGGAGCGGATCACACATCATGCGAATCGCGTTTCTCGTCCGCGGTGTCTGGGGCATCGGCGGGACCATCAGGACCACGATCAACACGGCGGAAGCCCTGGCCGAACGCGGCCATGAGGTGACCCTCGTGTCCTGCATCCGCAACAAGGAGCACCCCGACTTCCCGATCGACCCCCGGATCGCGGTGCGGTCCCTCTGGGACGTCAGGGAGCCCGCCGGCGGCGGCGAGGCACTGTCGTCCCTGGACAGGCTCCGCGGTCGGCGGCCGTCGTACCTCGACGCCGACCACGTGAACAACATGAAGGAGTCCTCGGCGCTGCTCGACCACCGGGTCAAGCGGTTCTTCCGCGAGGTCGACGCCGACATCGTCGTCACCACGCAGGTGACGCTCAACCTCTACGCCGCCAGGTACGCCCGTCCGGACACGGTCGTGGTCGCCCAAGAGCACCTCTTCCTCGACAACTACAAGCCCCCCGTCCGGCGGCGCATCCTCGTCGAGTACCGGCACTTGAGCGCGATCGTCACCATCACCGAGACCGACGCGAACGCCTACCGCGACGCCCTGGGGGAGCACGCCGGCCTGGTCGAGGTCATTCCGAACTCCATCCCCGCCAACCCGCGCGGTCCCTCGCCGCTGACCGAGCCGGTGATCATGGCCGCCGGCCGGCTCACCGGCGCGAAGGGCTTCAGCACCCTCGTCGAGGCGTTCGGCGAGATCGCCCATCGGTATCCCGAGTGGAGCGTCCGCATCTACGGCCGCGGCCCCGAGCGCAAGCGGCTCCAGCGGCTCATCGGCGAGTACGGCCTGCGGGCCCGCATCAAGCTCCCGGGGCCCGTCTCACCGCTCGACGAGGAGTGGCACAAGGCCTCCATAGCGGTGATGACCTCGCATCGCGAGGCGTTCGGCCTCGTCCTGGTGGAGGCCATGGCGGCCGGGATGCCCGTCGTCTCCACCGCCGCCGAGCCGGGGCCGGTCGACATCGTCACCGACGGGGTGGACGGCCTGTTCGTCGAGCCGGGGAACGCCGAGCGGCTCTCCGAGGCGCTGGTGCGCCTCATGGACGATCCGCGGTTGCGGCACAGTCTCGCCGCGGGCGCCCGGGCCACCGCCCGCGCCTACGAACCCGAACAGGTCGTCGCCATGCATGAACAGCTGTTCGAACGCCTGGTCAGGGCCGGTGGGCGGGCGCATGCGGGGCTTCCCCGCGCGGGAAACAGTCGATTGTAGCCAGTATATGCACTGCTCATAAGCCGTTTCTCAATTGCCTGTTTAGATATGTAAACTACTGAAATACCGCAGATTGAATTGAAGGATGGCGACCATGTCCACGAACATCGTGATCTTGGCGGCGGGGGTCGGCTCGCGGCTCGGCAGGCCGCATCCGAAGCCCCTGACGCCGCTGAACACCGGCGAGACCATCCTCGGCCGCGCGCTCCGCCTGCTCACCTCCCGGTTCAGCCGCCACTCGATCCACCTCGTCGTCGGCTTCAAGAAGGAGATGATCATGGAGGAGGTGCCCGACGTCGGCTTCATCTACAACCAGGCCTACGGCGACACCAACACCTCCAAGAGCCTGCTGAAGGCCTTCAACATCCTCGGCCCCGGCGGGGTGCTGTGGCTCAACGGCGACGTCGTGTTCGAGCCGCAGGTGCTCGACCTGCTGCTGCCGCACATCGCCATGGACCGGTCGTTCATCAGCGTCAACACCGCCAAGGTCTCCGACGAGGAGGTCAAGTACACGCTCGGGGCCGACGGGTACGTCAGCAAGCTCTCCAAGACGATCGCCGAAGGCGCGCTCGGCGAGGCCGTGGGCATCAACTACGTCTCGGCCGACGACCGCGCCGTCGTCGCCAAGCGCCTCGCGGAGGTCGACGACCAGGCGTACTTCGAGGCCGGCATCGAGGCCGCCATCGAGAAGGACGGCCTGAAGTTCGAGGCGGTCGGCATCTCCCAGCACCAGGTCATCGAGGTCGACTTCGCCGAAGACCTCAACAACGTCAACCGGCACTTCAAGTAGGCCGACACCGGCCCACCGCCGATCGGGGGCCTGCGCCCGGCACGCCGCGCAGGCCCGGCGACGGGCCATCCCAGGGGGGCACAGCGAGTTGAAGAGACTGCTCAAATCCCGATCCGCCCGGCTGAACCTGCTCGCGGTGGCGGCCGTCATCTCGGCCGTGGCGCTGACCGGCATGTCGTGGCCGACGTTCCTGCTCGCCGCCGTCGTCTTCGGGACGATCGCGTGGCGCAACCGCGGCGGCCTCGCCTCGATGCGGATCGCGCGCATCCTCACCTCGCTCGCCGTGCTCATCGAGGTCTGGATCGCCGACGGCGCCGACCGCGCGCCGATGCTGGCCGCCGGGGTGCTCATCACCTGCTACTTCGCCTACGCCGACATCGTGGCGAAGGCCCTCAACATCGCCTACCTGCAGACGGCGCACCTGGAGGTGCACCGGAGCCGGCGGCAGCGGCTCGCCTCCCCGCCGACGATCGCGACGCTCATGAACCTCCTGGCCGTCGTCTACGTGCTGGCCGCCGCCGCCCCGGCCACGGCCGCCTCCGACGCGGTCTTCCTCGCCGTGGTGCTCGCCGCCTTCGCCTGGACGGCCGCCGCCGTGGCCGGGAACTACCTGCGGCGCCGCCGGGAGCCGCACCCGGTCGACGCCAGCGTCATGGACGCCGTCGAACGGCTCGCGCCGAAGTTCGTCGTGCACTTCGCGGGGGCGCACGCCTCCGAGTACCAGCTCCAGATGTGGCTGCCCTACTTCGAGCAGGTCGGCGACCCCTACATGATCATCGTCCGGGACCGCTACCTCTTCAACGGCGTCGCCGCGCGGACCGAGGCCCCGATCGTGCGCGTGCCCGCGCAGTCGGTGCTCGACAAGCTGCTGCCCGAGAGCGTCGGCTCCTGCTTCTACGTGAACCACGCGGTCAAGAACGCGCAGATGGTCAAGCTCGACAAATACGTCCACGTGCAGCTCATGCACGGCGACTCGGACAAGCCCATCAGCCGCAGCCCGGTCTCGCAGATGTACGACCGCGTCTTCGTCGCCGGCCAGGCCGGCGTCGACCGCTACCACCGGCACGGCGTCGACATCCCCGCCTACAAGTTCCGCAGGATCGGCCGCCCCCAGCTGCACGAGATCCAAGTCGGGCCGCGCCCGGGGGAGCCCGACGCGCCGCCCACCGTCCTGTACACCCCCACTTGGGCCGGGCTGACCAGCGACGTCGACTACTCGTCGCTGAGCGAGGGCAGGCGCATCGTCGAGGCGCTGCTCCGCCGAGGGGTGCGGGTCATCTTCCGCAGCCACCCGTACACGGCCTCCAACAAGGCCTACATGGAACTCGTCGAGGAGATCCGGGGCCTCATAGCCGCCGACGCGGCCGCGACCGGACGGGACCACTGGTGGGGGCCGAGGGCCGAGTCCCAGGTGACGCTCACCGAGTGCGTCAACGCCGCGGACGCCGCGATCTCCGACATCAGCGGCACCGCCTCGGACTGGCTCTACTGCGGCCGGCCGCTGGCGATGACCGATCCGCGCGGCATCGGCGAGGCATACCTCGAGGAGTTCCCGCTGGCGCGGGCCGCCTACCTGCTCGAACCCGGCGCGGGCAACATCGAGGAGGTCCTCGACGAGCTGCTCGTGAGCGATTCGCTCGCCCCGCTCCGCGCCGAGGTCCGCGAGTACTACCTCGGCGACATCGCCCCCGAGGACCTCGTCGACGTCTTCCGCCGCGCCGTCAAGGCCACCTACGACCCCGCGGACCGGGACGTGCCGGAGGCCGCCCCGCCGAGTGATGCGGCATCGAAGCTCCTGGACCGGCGATGAGACCCCCGGATCGGCCTCCGCGGGTGCACGCCCGCCGGCACGGCGGGTAGCACCGGACCGGGCACCGCCGGACGAAGGCCGCGCAGTGTTTCATCCGCGGCGCGGACGCCGCCGCACCACCCCAAGACCACCGTCCGTGAGCTGCCCAACGGCGGAACATCGCCAAAGGCGGCGAAAGCGTGAGCTGTTAAAGTGTCGTTCATGAAGGCTCTTGTACTTTCCGGTGGAGCGGGTACCAGGCTGCGGCCGATCACGCATACTTCGGCCAAGCAGTTGGTGCCGGTGGCGAACAAGCCGGTGCTGTTCTACGGGCTGGAGGCGATCGCCGAGGCGGGGATCACCGAGGTCGGCATCGTCGTCGGTGATACCGCCGAGGAGATTCGCGCCGCGGTCGGCGACGGTTCCGAGTTGGGCATCGAGGTGACCTACATCCCCCAAGAGGCGCCGCTCGGTCTGGCGCACGCGGTCCTGATCGCCGAGGACTTCCTGGGCGAGGACGACTTCGTCATGTACTTGGGTGACAACTTCATCGTCGGCGGCATCTCGGGCCTGGTCGATGAGTTCCGCGCCGATCGGCCCGACGCCCAGATCCTGCTTACGCAGGTCTCCAATCCCAAGGCGTTCGGTGTCGCCGAGCTCGACGAGCACGGCAAGGTGATCGGCCTGGAGGAGAAGCCCGCGCATCCCAAGAGTGATCTGGCGCTGGTCGGCGTCTATCTGTTCACGCCCGCCATCCATGAGGCGGTGCGCTCGATCGAGCCGTCGTGGCGCGGTGAACTCGAGATCACCCATGCGATCCAGTGGCTCATCGAGCGGGACTTGCACGTCCGTTCCACCACGATCTACGGGTACTGGAAGGACACCGGCAATGTCACCGACATGCTCGAGGTCAACCGGACGGTGCTCGAGACGCTGGAGCCCGCACTGGACGGTGAGGTCGACGAGGCGTCCGAGATCATCGGCCGGGTCCAGATCCATCAGACGGCGAAGGTCTCGGGCTCGCGCATCGTCGGTCCCGCGATCATCGGCCCGGGTGCGGTCATCAACGATTCCTATGTGGGTCCGTTCACCTCGATCTCGGAGAACTGCCGCATCGAGGACGCGGAGGTCGAGTACTCGATCCTCCTCAAGGATTCCTCGATCGTCGGCGTGCGCCGCGTCGAGGCGTCCCTGATCGGCAGGAACGTCGAGATCACCCCCGCCCCCAGGGTTCCGGCGGCCCATCGACTCGTCATCGGCGACTACAGCAAGGTGCAGATCTCTTCATGACCACGAAGATCCTCGTGACCGGCGGCGCCGGTTTCATCGGCTCGCACTATGTCCGCACCCTGCTCGGCCCCGAGGGGCCGGGGGACGTGGCGGTCACCGTCCTCGACAAGCTGACGTACGCGGGCAACCCCGCGAACCTTGATGCGGTCCGCGGCCACGCCGCCTTCGCCTTGGTCGAAGGCGACATCTGCGACGCCGACCTGGTCGGTAGGCTCATGGCCGAGCACGACGAGGTGGTCCACTTCGCGGCCGAGTCCCACGTCGACCGGTCGATCGACGGGGGCGCCGAGTTCGTGCGCACCAATGTGGTCGGGACGCACACGCTCATCGACGCCGCTCACCGGTCGGGCATCGACGTGTTCGTGCACGTCTCGACCGACGAGGTCTACGGATCGATCGACGAGGGCTCCTGGCCCGAGACCGACCCGCTCGCGCCGAACTCGCCCTACTCGGCGTCCAAGGCCTCCAGCGATCTCATCGCCCTTTCCTACCAGCGCACCCACGGCCTCGACGTGCGCGTCACCCGCTGCTCCAACAACTACGGGCACCACCACTTCCCCGAGAAGGTCATCCCCCTGTTCATCACGAACCTGCTGGACGGCAAGCGGGTCCCGCTCTACGGCGACGGCGGCAACGTCCGTGACTGGCTGCACATCGACGACCACGTCCAGGGCATCGAACTGGTCCGCACCAAGGGCCGCGCCGGCGAGATCTACAACATCGGCGGCGGCACCGAGCTGTCCAACAAGGAGCTGACGCAGCTCCTCCTCGACGCCTGCGGCGCCGACTGGGACTCGGTCGAGTACGTCACCGACCGCAAGGGCCACGACCGGCGGTACTCGGTGGACTGCACCAAGATCGGCACCGAGCTCGGCTACGAACCGAAGAAGGACTTCAAGGTCGGCCTGGCCGAGACCGTCCAGTGGTACCGCGACCACCGCGACTGGTGGGAGCCGCTGAAGGACAAGGCCGCGCTGTGAGCACCTGGTTGATCACCGGCGGCGCGGGCATGCTCGCCAGGGACGTCGCCGCCCGCCTCGAATCCGAAGACGCGAACGTGGTCGTCCTGTCCCGCAAGGAACTCGACATCACCGACCCCGGTTCGGTCGCCGCCGCCGTCGCCGAGCACGCCCCCGCCGTGGTGGTCAACTGCGCGGCATGGACCGCCGTGGACGACGCCGAGGAGCAGGAGCCCGCCGCCCTCGCCGTCAACGGCGACGGGCCCCGCAATCTCGTCGAGGCCTGCGCCGCTTCCGGAGCGGTCCTGCTCCAGGTCTCCACCGACTACGTCTTCGCTGGGGACGACGCGTCCCCGTACGGCGAGGACCACCCCACCGGGCCCAAGGGCGCCTACGGGCGGACCAAGCTCGCCGGCGAGCGGGCCGTCCTCGACCTGCTGCCCGAGACTGGCTACGTCGTCCGCACCGCCTGGCTCTACGGGGCCGGCGGCGGCAACTTCGTGCGCACCATGATCAAGCTCGAAGGCGTCAAGGACACCCTGGACGTCGTCGACGACCAGCGCGGCCAGCCGACCTGGACCGTCGACCTCGCCGACAGGCTCGTCCGCCTCGGGCTCGGCGCGCTCGCCGGCACCGCACCCGCCGGGGTCTACCACGGCACCAGTTCCGGGGAGACCACCTGGTTCGGTCTCACTCGGGAGATCTTCCGGCTCCTCGGCGCCGACACCGACCGGGTCCGACCCACCACCAGCGAGGCCTTCAAACGCCCCGCTCCCCGCCCCGCCTACAGCGTCCTCGGACACGACCGCTGGAAGGAAGCCGGGATCGAACCCATCAGGGACTGGGACGAAGCCCTCGCGGAGGCCTTCCCGGCGTTGCTCGCTGCCGAACGCGGGGCCTGAACGCCGAGCTCTTCGACCCAGATTGGAACCACCGGACATGCGCGTGAAGGTGAGCGTCGTCGTCGCCGTGCGCGACACGGGGCCGGACATCGACCGGAACATCGAGTCCATGCTGGCCCAGACCCTCCCCCCGGCGGAGTACGAGGTCATCTACGTCGACGACGGCTCGACCGACGACACCCCGGCGAAGCTCGACAGGCTCGCGGCCGAGCACTCGCAGGTCACGGTGGTGCACATCGAGGACTCCGGCTCGTTCGCCCGCCCCCGGAACATCGGCATCGACATGGCCCGGGGCCAGTTCGTCCAGTTCCTGGACGACGACGACCACATGGCCCCCGACGCGCTGCACCGGCTCTACGAGTTCGCCGCGGCCAACGAGGCGGACATCGTGCTGCCCAAGATGGTGAGCGAGTTCCGGGAGGTCTCGCACTCGGTGTTCCAGCGCACCGTGGGGCGCTGCGGCATCGCCGACTCGGCGGTCGTCGAATCCCTGACAGGCCACAAGATGTTCCGCCGCTCATTCCTCGACGAGCACGGCATCTGTTTCCGCGAGGACAAGCGGCTCATGGAGGACGCCCTCTTCGTCTCCGAGGCCTACTGCTCCACTGACCGGATCGCCGTCTACGCCGACCGGCCCTGCTATTACTGGCGAAGCCGCTCCCAGCCCACCCGCGGCCCGGGCGGCCTGCACGACGCCGAAGCCTGGTTCGGCCACCTGTCCGCCGTCATGGACGCCTACACGTCCCGACTCGAGCCCGGGCCCGCACTCGATCGGGCCCTGGGCCGGATCTACCGCATCGACGTGCACGGCCCGCTCATGCGCCGCATCGACTGGGAGGACCCCCGGCAGGGCTTCGACGCCTGGTACGAGGCGGCCCGCAAGGCCCTGCCCGCGCACCTGCCGTCCACGGTCGGTCCCCGCCTGGGCGTCTTCGGACGGGTGGCGGCCATGCTGCTGGAGCGCGGCGACGGCGACCGGCTCAACGAGTGGTACCGGCTCATGATGTCGGTCCGGGTCGAGGCACGGCTGGAGCGGGCCGAGTGGGGCCCCGCGGGAGCCTTGGAACTCGACTTCACCGCCCGCCTCACCTGGTCCGACGGTGCCCCGATCCGCTTCGAACGCGTCGGCGACCGGGTCCTCCTCGACTGCCCGCGCGCGGAACGGTTCGGCCTGGACGCCGAGTTGTTCGACGCCACCGACGACATGGAAGTCCACACTGGAGAACTGTTCGTCGAGCACCGCGCGGACCGGGTCCGCTGGTTCTGCCCCGCCGAGTTCGAGCGTGTCCTCACCGAAGACGGGGACGGCGGCCTCACCGTCGCCTTCACCGCCTCCGGTTCGGTCCCGACCGAAGTCCACGGGAGCCGCGAACGGCTCTCCCGCGGTCTGTGGGACGTCCACGTCGGACTGGCCGGTTTCGGGCTCTCCCGGAGCCTGCGGCTCGGCGCCGACCGCGGCCCGGCCGTCGAGCGCGACCTCGGTCCGGCCGTGCTCGGCTCGCCCGCCCGCGGTGTGATCCCGTTCTTCACTGGCACCAAGGGCGAACTCACGATCGACGTCGGCAAGAAGGCCAAGTCCCTGGCGCACTACCTGTCCGGCCGCGGGGTCGAGCCGGTTCCCGGTGCTCCGCAATCACTGCTGCTCGACGCGGCCACCGCGTCGTCCACCGCGCCGGTGCGCTCGAAACTCATCGTCGAGGACGGCGAAGGGGCCTGGTACGAGGTGTCGGTGCCCGTGCGTCCCTTCGAAGGCCGCTGGCGACTCGAACTTCCCCAATCGGTTCGGGGCCTCGTGCCCGGAGACGGGCGGCTGTTCGTGCGCCTCGACCCGGGGGACGTGCCGCCCCTGCCCCTCTGCGAGGTCCGCATCGGCCCGGACGGCACCCTGTCGGCGGACCCGCGCCAGACGGCCGGCTTGGCCATGATGAACGAGGTCAGATGAACCCCAAGGTCACCGTAGTGGTCCCGGTCTACAATCCCGGCGACTGCATCGACGCCTGCATCGATTCGCTGCTGCGGCAGACGCTGCCCGCCTCGGAGTTCGAGGTGCTGTTCGTCGACGACGGCTCCACTGACGACACCCCCGCGCGATTGGACGCGCTCGCCGCCGAGCATCCGCACTTCAAGGCGATCCACATCCCGAACTCCGGCTGGCCGGGCAAGCCGCGCAACGTCGGCGTCGCCGAGGCCCGCGGCGAGTACGTGCAGTTCCTCGACGAGGACGACCACCTCGCCGCCGATGCGCTGCGACGGCTCTACGAACTGGGTTCCCGGCGCGGCGCCGACGTGGTGCTGGGTAAGGTCGCCTCGAACTTCCGCGGCGTCCCCCACGGCGTGTTCAGAGAGGACCGCGAGTCCTGCACGATCGCGGACGCACCACTCTACGACAGTCTCACCCCGCACAAGATGTTCCGCACGGCGTTCCTGCGGGAGAACGGCATCGCCTATCCCGAGGGCAAGTGCTACCTCGAGGACCAGCCGTACATGATGAGCGCCTACCTCCAGGCGCGGCGGGTCGCGATCCTCGGCTCGTACACGGCCTACTTCTACTGGCAGCGAGCCGACGGCCGGCACGCGGGTGCCACCAAGATCGTCCCCAGCGAATACGTCGACAGTGTGCGGGCGGTCCTCGACGTCGTCCTCGCCCACACTGAGCCGGGCGAGGCCCGCGACCGGATGCTGCGGCGCTTCTACCGGGTGGAGATGCTCGGCTGCCTCGCCGGGGCCGGGGTCTACAAGTACGACCCGGAGTCCTTCGACGAGTTGTTCGCACTGATGCGCGGGCTCGACGAGGAGTACATGAACGACGCGGTCCGCTCCGGGCTCGGCGCGGTATTGCGGCCCCGGTCCGCGACGCTGCTCGCCGGCGACGCGGAGGGCTTCCGCCGCGCCGCCGCCATGGGCTCGGCCGTCAAGGCCGCTGCCCGGCTCGAGGCCGCCGACTGGGAGCCGGACGGCCGTCTCAAGGTCGACGTCACGGTTCACCTGGTCCACGGCGAGGATCGGGCCCGGTTGGAGCTGGTCCACCGGGACGGCCGCTATTTCCTCCCCGCCTCGCCGGCGGGCGCCACCGACGAGCCAGTGGACGTCACCGACGAACTGGCGGACATCGCTGCCGACCTGACGATCCGCGGACGCTCCAACTCGATCGAATGGCACTGCCCGGCCGCGTTCACCGCCTCGGTCGAACCGGTCGGCGAGGGCCGCGCCGAGGTCGTCCTGCGCGGCACCGGTCATGCGGTCACCGAGGCCGACGGGGCCCGCGACCGCCTGTCGAAGGGCCTGTGGGACCTGTGGGTACCCGTGCGGGTCTTCGGGCAGATGGTCAAGGCCCGTCTGGGCGCCGACCGGGCCGATGGCGTTGCCGAGGCCTGCCGCCCGGCGGTCCTGGGCGCACCCGCCCGAGGCGTCGCCCCCTATTTCACCGAGCACCACGGGAACCTCAGTCTCGATGTCGGCGCCCGCTCCAGGACGCTCGCGAAGGCCTTGGCGGACCGGCCCGTCGCCCTGGCGGCCGCGGACCCGGCCGAGCTGCGGCTCGACGTGTTCACCACCGCCGACGCGAAGGCGCTCAAGCCGGTCGTCGTGCTCACCGGCCCTGCCGGAAGTGCCGAGGTCCCCGCCGGGTGGCGGCGGGTCGCCGGGCGCGTGCACCTGCGGCTGCCGAAGCACATCAGGGACGTCGAACCGGGCGTCCATGCCCTGGGAGTGAGGCTCGACGGTCCGACCGGCCGCGAGCTGCCCCTGGGAAAGGCCGAAGTCGGGCGCGGGGGCACACTGGCCGTGGAAGCGGGGTTCCGCGCGGCGGACCCCCGCGTCAGGAACGAGGTCGCGTCCCAGCGGCGGAGCGAGCGGCGGCACCGTGCCGCGTCGCTGCCGAAGCGGGCGCTGCGCAGGCTGGTCCGAAAGGTCCGGCGATGAATCCGCAAGCAGATCAGGAAGCGCCGCCAAGGCGGCCCGTGCAGAGGGTGGATACCCCATGACCGTGAAAGTCAGCGTCATCATCCCGGTGTACAACCCGGGCAAGTACATCGAACCGGCCATCGATTCGCTGCTGCGGCAGACGCTGCCCGCCTCGGAGTTCGAGGTGCTGTTCGTCGACGACGGCTCCAGTGACGACACCCCGGCGATGCTGGACAAGCTCGCCGCCGATCACCCGCACTTCAAGGCGATCCACATCCCCAACTCCGGCTGGCCGGGCAAGCCGCGCAACGTCGGCGTGGAGGCGGCCTGCGGCGAGTACGTGCAGTTCCTCGACCAGGACGATTACCTGGCCTCGGACGCGCTGCGCCGACTGTACGAGCTGGGCCACCGCAACGCCTCGGACATCGTGATCGGCAAGGTCGCCTCGAACTTCCGGGGCGTCCCCCACGGCGTGTTCAAGGCCGACCGCGACAAGGTCGACCTGCGCACCTTCCCGCTGTTCGACAGTCTCACCCCGCACAAGATGTTCCGCACGGCGTTCCTGCGCGAGAACGGCATCGCCTACCCCGAGGGCAAGCGGCGCCTCGAAGACCAGCTGTACATGATGCAGTCGTACTTCCCCGCGAAGACCGTGTCGATCCTGGGCTCCTACACCTGCTACTACTACTCGAAGCGCGACGACGGCAAGAACGCCGGATCGGCGAAGCTGGTCCCCTCCGGCTACTACGGGAACCTCCGCGAGGTGCTCGACGTCATCGTCGAGAACACCGAGCCGGGCGAGTTCCGCGACAAGCTGCTCCGACGCTTCTACCGGGTCGAGATGCTCGGCCGCATCTCCGAGCCGGCGATCCTGCGCTACGAGGACGCCTACCGCGACGAGATCATCGACGAGATCCAGCAGGTCGAGCGCGACTACATCACCGAGGGCGTCCACGAGGGCCTGGGCGCCCTCCAGCGGATGCGCTCGACCCTGCTGCGCGCGAACGACCGCGAGGGCCTGCTCCGCATCGCCCGCTTCGCGGGCTCGGTCAAGGCCGCCGCCCGCTTGACAGCGGTCGAGTGGACCGGCAACGGCCGCATGCGCGTGGCCCTCTCGGCCCGGCTCGTCCACGGCGAGGACCAGGTGCCGTTCGAGTTCCTTGAGAAGGACGGCCGCCACTACCTCGATCCCGAACTGACCGCCGAGATCCTCGGCTCCGACGAGCTCGTCGACGTCACGGACGAACTCGACGGCTTCACCGCCGAACTGTCGCTGCGCAACCGCGAGACCGCCGTCGAGTGGCCCTGCGAGGCGGCGTTCGCCGTGGAGCTCGAGGAGGCGGGGGAGGGCCGTCGGCAGGTCGTCCTGCGCGGCGGCGGCCACCTGCCGACCGAGGCCGTCAAGGGCCGCGGCCGGCTCGGCAAGGGCATGTGGGACGCGTGGGCCCCCGTGCGCGGCCTCGGCGTGGTCAAGAAGGCCCGCATCGGAGCGGACCGCGACCCGGCCGTCGACGCGGCCTGCTTCCCGGCGATCCTGGGTTCGCCCGCGCGCCGGGTCATCCCCTACTTCACCGACCCCCACGGCAACCTGACCCTCGACGTCAGCCGCGGTGCCCGCGAACTCGCGGCCGTCCTCGAAGACCGCCCGGTGCGGCTGGCGGACGAACACCCGGCCGAACTGCGCCTGGAGGTCTACACCTCCGCGAAGACCGCCGAGCGTGAGACCGCGTTCGCCCTGGTCTCCGAGGCGGGCGAGCACCGGTTCAAGGCCGTGCTGCACCCGGTGCTCGACCGCGCCCACTTGCGGCTGCCGCAGAAGGTCCACGGCGCCCCGGCGGGCTCCTATGAGCTTGTCGCACTGCTGACCGGCACGGACAAGCCCGGTGTGCGGCTCGGCGGCGCCACGGTCGACGACTCCGGGCGCCTGGCCGTCACCGGCGTGCCCCTGCTGGACGACGCCACCCTCGCCGCGATCGCCGCGAAGCGGCGCAAGGACGCCGTCAAGCGGGCCGTGCGCACCGTCGGCGGCCCGATCGCCCGCCGCCTTCCGGCCCCGGCCAAGCGGCGGTTGCGCAAGTTCGCGTCCCGGCTCTGACATCCGAACCGACAGGAAAGTGAATCTCCATGCGACAGCTTGACATCCAGGGCGCCTGGGTCTTCGAGCCGAAGGTGTTCGGCGACAGCCGCGGCAGCTTCCACGAGTGGTTCAAGACCCCGCTCTTCGAGGAGGCCGTGGGCCACCGGCTCGATCTGGCCCAGGCGAACTGCTCGGTCTCCAGCCGCGGCACCCTGCGCGGCATCCACTTCGCCGACGTCCCGCCCAGTCAGGCCAAGTACGTCAAGTGCGTGCGCGGGGCGATCCTCGACCTGATCGTGGACATCCGGGTCGGCTCGCCCACCTTCGGAAAGTGGCAGCTGGTCCGCCTCGACGACCAGACCCACCACTCGGTGTACCTCTCCGAGGGCCTCGGGCACGGCTTCATGGCCCTGACCGACGACGCCACCGTGGTCTACCTGTGCTCGGAAGGCTACGCGCCCGAACGCGAGTACGGCGTGAACCCGCTCGACCCCGCGATCGGGATCGAATGGCCGAGCGGGCTCGAGCCGCTGCTGTCCGACAAGGACGCGGCGGCGCCGAGCCTGGCCGAGGCCGAAGCCCAAGGCCTGCTCCCCACTTGGGAGGACTGCCAGGCGTTCTACGCGGAGCTGCGCCGCTGAGCGCTATCCGCGGGGGGCTTCGCCGCCGGCGACTTCCTCCCGCGGAAACTGGACGGGGACCCGCACCGCGGTGATGCCTTCCCGGTGTGGTGCGGTCCGGCGCAGTCCGGCCCGGCGCAGTGCGGCGCCGACGAGGCGCCCCGCGGTGAAGCGCCGTTCGACGTCGAGCATGAGCTGGTCGCCGGGTTCGGTGAAGCCCAGCGCGAGCTCGCGCCGCCGGGTCCTGGCCTTCGCCCGCGGCTGCTGCTTGCCGTGCAGCGCACCGCCCAGGCGGCTTCCGAACGGAGCGCGGCGCTCGGTCCCGCCGATGCCGGCGACGATCTCGAAGCGCCAGCTTCCCCGGCGGCCCCTCGGCTTGAGGAGCGCTTCGAGACCGAAGACGGCGGTGAAGTGGCCGTCGTCGTGTTCGAGGTCGACCGCCCTGACCGCGCCGGTGCCGGAGTGGACGGCTTCGAGGCGCAGCCGGATGAGGTCGGAGGGGACGGGCGCGATGCGGCCGGTCCCCTCGATGCGCAGGGCGGTACCGGTCAGCTCGACGCCCTTGAGCCAGTGACGGACGTCTAGCGACCCGGTGAGGTCGACCCGCGCCTCCCGTTCGGGACCGACGCCGTCCTCGTCGCCGGGCACGGTGAGGTAGACGCGGTCGTCGCTTCCGTGGAACTCCAGGTCGCCCGAGTGCTCGAGCATCCGCATGAGGTCGTCCGGCCGGTCGTCCAGCACCAGCTGGTACTGCAACTGCCGAAGAGGTGCGAGCCGCGCGGCCGCGCCCGGCGTGTACCACCGCCGGACGAGTCGCCGGAAGTCCTCGAAGCGCCGCAGACGAGCCTCGGGATCGGCGTCGTGGAGGAGCCGCCGCATCTCGTTGAGACCCTCGACGTTCCAGTGGCGCATCATCAGGAAGTCCCGCTTCGGTCCCTCCGGCACGAGATTGCCGACCAGGTCGACCAGCAGCGACACGTGGCTGCCCTCCGACTGCTGGAAATGCTCGGGCGTTTGCATCCCCCCACTGGTGAGGTTGCCGCCGTCGTCGCGCAGCACGACGTAGTAGCAGCCGTACTCGCCCACGACGGAGATGTTCCGAGCGTGGTAGTAGGCCTGGATGGTGAACAGCAGGTCTTCGATGAGGCGCCGGTCGGTCCGGAAGCGGAGCCCGTGGCGTTCCAGCATCTCCCGCCGGAACAGCTTCAAGCAGGTGAGGTTCCAGTAGACCCGCGAGGAGTAGAGGTCGGCGCGCGGCTGATCGCGGGTGAACATGGACCGGGCCACACCGCGCCCCGCGACCCCCACGAGCTTGCCGAGTACGACATCCGACTCGTGCTCCTCGGCCATCTCGACCATGCGCTCCAAGGCCTCGACCCCCAGGTAGTCGTCGGCGTCCAGGAAGAACACGTATCTGCCCCGCGCGAGTTCGATGCCGCGGTTGCGCGGAACGCTCGGCGTGCCGCTGGCCTCCTGGTGGACGACCCGGACGCAGTCGGGTTCGGCGGCGGCGAACCGGTCGAGGGCCTCGCCGCTGCCGTCGGTGGAGCCGTCGTCGACGGCGATGATCTCGACGCGTTCCTTGCCGAGTGACTGCTCCAGGAGCGACTCGATACCCCTGAGCAGGTAAGGCATCGCATTGTGAACCGGGATGACGACTGAGACGAGTGGCGTTGTCATGTGGGCTTCTGAGCTCCGAGCCTTCTTGAGTGCTGCTGGGGCGGTTAACGATGATAATCGAAGGTGTTCGACTCGTAACGATGATAATCGGAGGTGTTCGACTCGCCCATCGCTCGGACGGGGCCGCGGACCCGCCTACCCGCGGTAGGCGTCCCGGGCGGCGGCGAGGAACGCTTCGACGCCCGACTCGCCGTTCGCCCCGCCGAGGAAGTACTCACGGGTCTCCTTGCGCTGCACCGCTTTGGAATCGGTGTCCAGCAGCTCGTCGAAGACGGATCCGAGGTTCCCCGCGTCGCCGGCGAGGCGGTAGGCGCCGCGGGCGATCCAGGCCTCGTCGGCGAAGCGGTCGCCGAGCATGCCCATGTCGGTGACCGCGAAGGGCCGGTCGGAGGCGATCCAGTCGGTGGCGACGCCGCTGATGTCGCACACGGCGACGTCGGCGGCGTTGATGCAGTCGACCAGGCTGAAGTCGCCCGTGGACCGCGGGCCCCACCGGTGGGCCCGGCCGGTGCGCTCGGCGTCCTCGGCGAGGAGCCGCTCGATCGAATCCAACTGCCTGGACGCCGCGAGGTTGAACCTGGTGTAGGGATGCGCGCGCACGATGACGTCCATGTCGCGCCGCAGCGCCTCGGACACGACGGCCTTCCCGATGGGCAGCGAGGAGTAGTCGAACTCGCTCGTCAGCCCGGTCCACGTGGGCGCGTACAGCAGCACCGGCCTGGCGCCGGATCCGGCCCGCGGGCCCGACGCGACCGCGGCCAACTGCGGTCGGCCGACCTTCCGGAACGTCAGGTCGAGCCCGTGCGCCCGGTAGCGGTCGACGGCGGCCTGCCCGGCCACGAACACCTCGTCGTAGATCGTCGTGACCTTGTTGAAGCTGGAGGCCTTGTCGGACTCACCGTGGAACAACTGCAGATGCCGGAGGTTCCCGAACCGGACCAGATGCGTGTTCAGCGCGCTCCCGTTGACGTAGAACGCCGCCTTCACGCCGGGGGCGAGCAGCTGCTCCACCTCGGACATCGAGGGCGCGACCACGATCGGCGCCGTGGTGGCGGAGCGCAGTTCGCCGAGGTGCCCCGCCTCGCGGCTGATCACCACGTAGGGGTCGCCGAGGAGGTCGAGGTACGGCAGCCACATCCGGAGCTGGTACGCCGAGCCTGGAGGACCGGAGAAGTGGACCACGAAGACGGGGTCCAGCGCTCCCACGGCTCGGATGACGGCGGCGTCTCCGGTATGCGCCGAGCGGCGTCGGCGCAGCAGGGCCGCCGCGGCGCCGACCGCGGCCGTGCCGAGCACGCCGATCACCGCGATCACCGCGAGCCACAGCGGCACCGGCGAGGCCCACAGCATGGTCGCGGCGGCCGCGGCGGCGAAGAGCGCCACCGCGACGTTGACGAGATCACCGATCGCGCGGGGGGTGAACCAGCCGCGTCCGCGCCCGGTCTCCAAGTTCGCGGAGGCCATGTGGCCGGTCGCGACGGCTACGGCCAGCTGCGGTTCGAGTCCCACCACGGTGATGAGCGCCCCCGCCGCGATCGCGGCGGGGATCGGGCTGCCGCCGGTGGACTGCGCCGCGACCACCGCGATCGCCGCCACGGCGACCCCGCGGTCGAAGCGGGCGCGACCGGGGCCGAGATCGCGGTGACCGCGCCACGCGATGGCGAGCGCCGCCGCGGCGGCGACCACGGCCGCCCAGGAGAGGTCGGGCAGGAGCGCGAGCACCAGTGCGAGGGCGGCGAAACCGGTGGACGCCGTGCGGGAGAGGAGGCGGCGGAGCATGGTCATGGACGTGTCGATTCTGAAGGGAAGGTCAAGTGGTGCGTCGCAGCGACCGGTCGCGTTCTTCGGCGCGCTCGGCCAGTTCCCTGGCGGCCTGGTCGAAGCGTTTCTGCGCCGAAGGCTCGTCGGGGCCGAGCAGGTACGTCTTGAGCTCGGTGCGGTCGGCCTTGCGCCGGTCGGCGAGCGGGTCGCGGACCGCTTCGAGGAGTTCGTCGAGTCCGTCCGCGGTGGGGCTGAGGATCACCGCGGCGCGGACGGCGGTGTTGGCGACCCTGAACGCCTCCTCGCCGACACCGGCCGAGTCGACCACCGCATAGGGCTTGCCGGAGGCGATGAAGTCGGAGACGACGCTGGAGATGTCGGAGACGAGCGCGTTGGACCGGTTGAAGCATTCGTAGACCGTGGGCTGCGCTCCGGTGACGACCAGGTGCCGGTGCGGAGGCTGGGCGTTCCAGAAGTCCGAGTCCCACTCCGCCGCCGCCCGGCGCTCGGCGGCGACCTCCTCTCGCGTGGTGACAGCATCGCGCGAGGTGGCCGCATCCGTCCACTTGAGGCCGGCGTCCGCGTCGGCGCCGGTCTGCCCGACCGGTTCGGGCACGGCGGCCGAAGGCACCGCGCCTGAACGCTGGTTGGCCGCTTCGATGAGTGCGCGGATGCGCTGATCGGCGGCCTTGGCCTTGGCGGAGCGGGTTCCGGTGAACGGGTGGGGCTTGTAGACCACGCGCACGGGCGGTTCGGACTCCAAGAGCGCCTTGACGATGATCTCGCCTTGCACGGTGACCGAGGTGCTGCCGGGCTCGTCGGTCCAGTTCTCCCATGTCGGCGCGTAGAGGACGGTGGGAATCGGCCCGTCGGGACCGGCGGTGGCGATCACGTCGAGCTGCGGACGCCCGACTTCCACCACGTCCTCGTCCCGAACGCCGACATCGGCCAGCGCCCACCGGTCGCGGCCGGCCTTTCCCGCCGTCCACAGCTCGTCGTAGGCCTTGCCGAACGGGTTGACGCTGGCGACCTTGTCGCTGTCGCCGTGCCCGATGAACACGTGCTTCATGGTCGGCACGCGCAGCAGGTGCAGGTTCTTGCCGACGTGGGCCGGGTAGAGGGCCACGCGGATCGTCGACAGGTCCATGTTCATGAGGTGGACGGCGCTGGGCACGCAGACCACGGGAAGGCTGGTGCGCGCCAGATCGGGAATGGTGTGGTTCTCGCGCAGGATCACGATCCCGCGCTCGCCCTCCATCCGCTCGACCGTCTCGAGCCACATGTTGACCTGGTACGTGGAGTCCTTCGAACCCGAGAAGTACAGCGCCACCGTCGGGGCGTAGTCGGCCAGCCAGCGGTCGAACCACGCCAGCGCCGGGTCCGGGCGGGGCACCCGGTGCCGCGGCGCGAGCCAGACGCCGAGCGCCAGCAGGTATCCGCAGGCCAGTACGAAGCTGCCACCTGCGCCGATGTAGGCGGGAGCGGCCGCGGTCGAGAACGTCGTGACGAGGATGCCCGCCACGAGCGGGACGTCGGTGTGGAGGATCTTCTCGCCGGCGCGGTGCTCGAGCCATTTCGGCGTGGCGTCGGTGATCGCGAGCCCGGAGAGGTCGATGTTGCGGCTGGTGAACGGCAGCGCCCTGGACTTGCGCAGCAGGGCGACCATCCCGCCGTGGACCACCTGGACGCCGACCATCACGGCGAACGCGAGGACGGCCAGCATGAGGACGTACGGGCTGAAGTCGTGCGCGTCGGTGAGGCGGGCCAGCAGCAGGATCACCAGCAGCTCGCGCACGAGGAACCGGTTGGAGACGCCGAACCGCATCTGGCGCAGCCTGCTGATGACGACCTGGTAGCGGCTGTGCAGCACCAGGTCGGCGATGTAGCTGACCGCCAGGGCCGCGGCGAATCCGGCGGGCGAGGGGACGAGCGCGAGGGCCAGCATCGCGGGATAGGCGGCGAGCATGAGCCCGGTCACCGCCAGCCCTGCGGGACCGGCCTCCTGCACCTGGGTGCCGTTCCACAGTGCGCGCATGGACATCTGTCGTGTTCCCAATCTGGTCGTCGTGGTGGTGGGGGCGGGGGCTATTCCAGACCGGTGTCCAGCACCCGCGCGATGGCCTGCTCGAAGCCGACCGTTCCGTCGGCGGGGGCCGTCGGGTCCTCGCGGCGCACGTCGATCACGGCGCCGTTGAGGGCGGACAGCAGCACGTCGAGCGAGGTGCGGGCCACCGCTTCGGAGGCCAGGAGCGTTTCGGGGTCCTCCTGGCCGAACGCCTTGGTGCGCATGGGGGTGGCGGTGCGCTCGGGGTTGACGCAGTTGACCCGGATGCCGTCGTCGCTCCATTCGTCGGCCAGCGCCTGAGTGAGGTTGACCATGGCGGCCTTGGCGGAGGAGTAGAGGCTGTAGTTCGCGCGGCCGCGGGTGTAGCTCGAAGAGGTGTAGAGCAGCAGCTGCCCGCCGGTCGCGGCCAGATAGGGGAACGCGGCGCGGGCGATGTGCACCGGGGCGAGGTAGTTGACCTGGAAGGTCTTGTCGATATCGGCGGTGCTGGTGTTGTTGAGCCGGCCGATCTGGAGCACGCCCGCGGTGTTGACGACGAAGTCGATCCTGCCGGTCTCGCGGTGCGCCTTCTCGAGGGCCTCGGTGATGTCGTCGGGGTTCTCGACGTGGGTGCCGGTGGTGGAACGGGAGAAGCGGTAGACGTCGGCGCCGTACGATTCAGCGAGTTCGCTCAGGTCGCTGCCGATGCCGTAGGAGCCGCCGAACACCACCAGCGTCCTGCCGGTCAGGTTCGCCCGGTAGTCCTCCTCGGAAGGCGACGGGACGGCGGTGGTGGCCAGCTGGAACAGCTTGTCCGCGATGTAGAGGTCCACCGGCTGCGTGACCTTCAGGTTCCACTCGTCTCCGGCGACGACGTGGATGGGGACGCTGGGCAGGTACTTGAGCACCACCGAGCAGTCGTCCGTGGCCTCGAAGTTGGGGTCCTTGTCCGCCTCGTCGTAGGCGGCGCGGATGGTGGCGAGCTTGAACGCCTGCGGCGTCTGGCCGCGCCGCAGCCGGGCCCGCTCGGGCACGTCGGTGATGAACTCGCCGTCGTGGCCGTGGGTGCGGGTGACGATGACGGTGTCCGAGGAGGGGATCGCGACGTCGACCGCGTCGTAGCGGTTCAGGGCGGCGACGGTCTCGGCGATGACCCGGTGCGAGATCAGGGGGCGCACGGCGTCGTGGAAGACCAGCCGGTGGTCGGGGGAGGAGTCGGCCCGCGCCTCGAGGTGGGCGATGGCGGCCTTGGTGCTCTCGGAGCGGGTGGCGCCGCCGGAGACGACGTCGGTGACCTTGGTGAACCCGGCCTTCTTGACGATGGCCTTCACCTCGTCGATGTGGCCCGGGGCCATGAGCACGAGGATGTCGTCGATCTCATCGGCTTTCTCGAAAGCCTCCAGAGTGTGCTGAATCACGGGTTTGCCGGCGATCTTGATGAGCTGCTTGGGGATGCTCAGGCCGATCCGCTGACCGGTGCCTCCGGCCAGCACCACTGCCGTGACGCCTGGCCGCCGGTCTGCTCCGCGATGGGACAAGGTGGTTCCTCCTTGAGTTGCTTCGCCCCGGTATCGGTGGAAAGGCCAGCGACGGCGCGGACGCTCTTGTTCCGAGCGGTGAGAGGCGTCGGCGAGGGATCGCGATGACCGGCAGGGCAAATCAGTGGCCGATCGGCAGGTCAGCCGTCGGCTGTGCTCGCCTGTGGATTCTATCAGCCCTGACATCGTGTCCGTTTGCCCCGACTTTGCCCGGCATTCACCTGAGGACACTGCGAAATCGCAGCTCGGCCTCCCCTCGCCGAGTCCTAGGCAGCGGGCGACGCACTGCCCAATGCGACCAGGAAGGATGCCTCACATTCGCGGTTCAGCGGAGATGCTTCCTTCCTGTGCCAGAGGTCGGCGGCTGTTTTCCCTCACGCGCGGGTCAGCGCTCGAACCCGACACGGAGAAGCCCGCCGCGCACTGCTTCCCCTCGCGCGCGGGTCAACGTCCATACCGAGCAGGCCGTCATCCGGGCGCTCATGCTTCCCCTCGCGCGAGTCAACTGCAGGACACTGTTCAGCCTGCTTTCCCTCGCGCGCGGCTCAGCGACGGCGTCCCGGAAGACGATGCTCAGCATCCACCGCCTCCCTTCGCACCCAGGTCAGCGGCGGCGGGGGGCGTCGAGTCGTTCCAGCGCCCGGGCGCTGGCCGGGTGCGGCGCGAGCTGGCCGTGCTTCTCGCGTTCGGCGCACAGCTCCGCCAGCCGCTCGTACGCCGCCGAGCCCAGCAGCTCGATCAGCTCGGTCCGGTAGGAGCGCCACACCGGTTCGGCGGCCGTGTGCGCCAGCGGCGAGCCGGTGCACCACCAGTCGAAGTCGTGGCCGCCCGGCCCCCACGAGGCCCGGTCGAACTCGGTGATGAGGGTGACCTCCACGCTGGTGCCGTCGGCGCGGTGCTCGGTCTTGAAGTCGCGCTTGACCGGCAGCTGCCAGCACACCTCCGGCTTGTACTCCATCGGGTGGACCCCGTCGCGCAGCGCCTGCTGGTGCAGCGCGCAGCCCGAGCCGGTGGGAAAGCCCTCGCGGTTGTGGAAGACGCAGGCGCCGTCGACCACGGCGGTCTTCCGAGCCGGCTCCTCCACTCCCTCGTCGTTCTCGAGGGTGTCGTCGACGATCGTGTCCTTCCACCGCCGGTGCAGCTGCCACGTCTCGGGCGTGAGCTTCTTCGCCGCCCGGCGGGTGCGCGCGATGTCCTCGTCGTCGGTGTAGAACGCCCCGTGGAGGCAGCAGCCGTCCGCAGGCCGCCCGAAGTCGATCCCCGGGCACCCGCCGGCCTCGGGGGCCCTGCCGAACACGCACCCCCAGCGCGAGAGCAGCCACGTCAGGTCCGCCCGGATCAGCGTCTGCGGGTCCTCGGGATCGAAGAACTCGACCCATTCGCGGTCGAAGTTCGGCTCCACCTCGTCGGTCATCGGTCAACCGTACCCACCGGAGCCGCTCCGGGGGCGCATGCGCGGCGGAGCCGGAGGCGCCGGTGTCCAAGCCCGCCCGCGCGGCGCGGCGTACCCGGCTGCACCGAGCCGTCGAGAACTCGGGAGGAGGGTCCGCCCGCCACGGGTGCACCCCGTTCCACCGAGCCGTCAAAAGCCCGGGAGGAGGGTCCGCCCGCGCGGCGCGGCGTACCCTGGTGTGGTGACCCAGTCCGTCCCGGTTCTGCTCTCGACCACCTCCGTCTACCCCGAGCCCACCTCGGTGGGCTTCGAGCTGGCCGCCGAGCTGGGCTACGACGGCGTGGAGCTCATGGTCTTCACCGACCGGATCTCGCAGGACCCGTCCGCGGCCGCCGGCCTCTCGCGCCACTACGGCGTCAAGATCGGCGCCGTCCACGCCCCCTGCCTGCTGGTCACCCAGCGCGTGTGGAGCGCCGACCCCTGGACGCGGCTGCGCCGGTCGGTCCAGGCCGCCGAATACCTCGACGCGCCCACCGTCGTCATCCACCCGCCGTTCTCCTGGCAGCGCGACTACGCCAAGAAGTTCTCCGCGGTCCTCGACAGCCTCAAGGCCCGGTACCCGGACATCACCATCGCCGTGGAGAACATGTTCCCGCTCAAACTCGGCAGGCGCAAGCTCGTCCCCTACAGCCCCCACTGGGACCCCACCCGCCACGGCTACGACGCCTACACGCTCGACCTGTCCCACTGCGCCGCCTCGGGCGCCGACGCGCTCGCCATGGCCGAGCGCATGGGCGAGGGCCTGCGGCACATCCACCTGTGCGACGGCACCACGCCCGGCTCGGACGCCCACATGGTGCCCGGCCGCGGCACCCAGCCGTGCGCCGAACTCCTCGGCAAGCTCGCCGCCGCCGACTGGGACGGCTCGGTCACCCTCGAAGTCAACACGCGCAAGTCCGGCAACCGCTCCCGCCGCGCCGACGATCTCGCCGAGTCCCTGCACTTCGCCCGCAGCGGCCTCACGGCCGCCAGCGCCTGAGCCTCCTCTCCCCAGCGGTTCCCCGTCCGAGGCGGTCTCGCGTTTCTCGCCGTTGCGCAGCGAACGGGCCGCCGGTCCCCGCATCATGGACGCCGGGTGAACTCCACCGGATCCGGACCGGTCGCGGCCCTGCCCCGGCCATCGTGAGTTCCACCCGGGTTCACGTCCGCGGATTACCGTTTGCGGCCGTCGCTGATCCACAGAACCGACTGAGGTGGCCCAATGACAACCGAGGAACGCACATTCATACCGCCGGCCAGACCGGTCATCGGCCAGGCCGAGATCGACGCGGCCGTGGCCGTGCTCCGATCGGGGCAGGTGGTGCAGGGCCCGGAGGTGGCCGGGTTCGAAGCGGAGTTCGGGAAGGTCGCCGGCACCGGGCACTGCGTGGCGGTGAACTCGGGGACCTCGGCGCTGCAACTGGCGCTCATGGCGCTCGGGATCGGGCCGGGCGACGAGGTGATCGTCCCCTCGTTCTCGTTCGCCGCCTCGGCGAACGCGGTGCGCCTGGTCGGGGCCGAGCCGGTCTTCGCCGACATCGAGCCGGGCAGCTTCTGCCTCGACCCGGACGCGGTCGCCGCACTGGTCGGGCCGCGCACGGCCGCGGTCATGCCGGTGCACCTGTACGGGCACCCGGCCGACCTGCGCCGCCTGCTGCCGCTGGCCGAGCGGCACGGCCTGGCCGTGGTCGAGGACGCCTGCCAGGCGCACGGGGCCGAACTGGACGGGCGTCCGGTCGGCTCGTTCGGCGCGGTGGGGGCGTTCAGCTTCTATCCGACGAAGAACATGCACGCCCTGGAGGGCGGCATGGTCACCACCGACGACGCCGCCCTGGCCCGGACGCTGCGGCTGCTGCGCAACCAGGGCATGGAGCAGCGCTACGCCAACGAGATCGTGGGCGCGAACATGCGCATGACCGACGTGGCCGCCGCGATCGGCCGCGTCCAGCTGCGGCGGCTCGATGAGTGGACCGAGGCGCGCCGCGCGAACGCCGCCTTCCTCGACAATGCCGTCACCGCCGCGCTCGTCCCGCCGGTGTCGCCCGGCGCCCGGCACGTGTACCACCAGTACACCGTCCGCGTCGAAGGCGACCGCGACGCCGCCCGGGAGCGGCTCCAGGCCGCGGGGGTCGGCAGCGCGGTCTACTACCCGACGCCGATCCACCGCCTCGCCCCGTACGCACAGGCGCGCGCGGACCTGCCCGAGACCGACCGGGCGGCCGCCGAGGTGCTGTCGCTGCCGGTGCATCCCTCGCTGTCCCCCGGCGACCTCGACCGCGTCGCGGCCGCGGTGAACGCCTTGGAGCGGCCATGAGCGGAGCACCGCACCTGCGCGTCGGACTGGTGGGCCTGGGCGCGATGGGCCGCAACCACGCCCGCGTCCTCGGCGGCCTCGACGGCGTCGAGCTGGCCGGCGTGGCCGACCCGGTCCCCGACAAGCGCTTCACGCTGCCGGGGGTGCCCGCGGTCGAGAGCGTCGCGGAACTCGTCGATCTCGGCATCGACTACGCGGTGGTGGCCTGCCCGACCGCGTTCCACGAGTCGGTCGGGCTGGCCCTGGCCGAGGCCGGCGTGCACACGCTGATCGAGAAGCCGCTGGCGCACACCGTCGCGGCCGCGCGCCGCCTGGCCGAGGCGTTCGGCTCGCGCGGCCTGGTGGCCGGGGTGGGGCACATCGAGCGGTACAACCCGGCGGTCGTCAGCCTCCGCTCCCGGCTGGAGTCCGGTGAGCTCGGCGAGGTATTGCAGGTGGTGACGCGCCGCCAGGGGCCCTTCCCGCACCGCATCGCCGATGTCGGCGTGGTCAAGGACCTCGCCACGCACGACATCGACCTGACCTGCTGGGTCACCGGGCAGTCGTACGAGTCGATCACCGCCCGGACCGTCTCGCGCTCGGGCCGCGAGCACGAGGACCTGCTCTCGGCCATCGGGCACCTGACCGACGGGGCGATCGCGAACCACTCGGTGAACTGGTTGAGCCCGTTCAAGGAGCGCACGACGGTCGTCACCGGCGACCGCGGCTGCTTCGTGGCCGACACCCTCACCGGGGACCTGACGTTCTACGCCAACGGCGTCGAGCACACCGAGTGGGAGGCGCTGCGCGCGTTCCGGGGCGTGTCCGAGGGCGACATGGTCCGCTACGCGATCCGCAAGCGCGAGCCGCTCCTGGTCGAGCACGAGCACTTCCGCGACGCGGTCCTCGGCCTCGACAACGACGTCGTCGGCCTCGCGCAGGGCCTGGCGACCGTCGCGGTCTCCGACACGATGCTGCGCTCGGCCGAGCTCGGCCGGACCATCGCGATTTCGATTGGAAGTGAGTGAGCATGCGGATCTGCGTCGTCGCCCTGGGAAAGATCGGGCTGCCGCTGGCCGTGCAGTTCGCCTCCAAGGGCCACCAGGTCGTCGGCGCCGATGTCGACGAGCGCGTGGTCGACCGGGTGAACGAGGGCATCGAGCCGTTCCCCGGCGAGCACGGCCTCGCCGAGCGGCTCCGTGACGCGGTCGCGAGCGGGCGCCTGCGGGCCACCGTCGACACCACCGCGGCCGTCCGCGAGGCCGAGGCCGTCGTCATCGTCGTGCCCCTGTTCGTCGACGCCGACGGCGTCCCCGACTTCGGCTGGATGGACGGCGCCACCGAGGCCGTCGCCGCGGGCCTGCGGCCGGGCACGCTGGTCTCCTACGAGACGACCCTCCCGGTCGGCACCACCCGCGGCCGGTGGGCCGCCATGCTCGAGGCCGGCTCGGGCCTGGCCGCCGGTGCCGATTTCCATCTCGTCTTCAGTCCCGAACGCGTCCTCACCGGCCGCGTGTTCGCCGACCTCGCCCGCTACCCCAAGCTCGTCGGCGGCCTCGACGACGCCTCGGCGCTGGCCGGGGTCCGGTTCTACGAGGCGGTGCTCGACTTCGACGACCGGGACGACCTGCCCCGGCCGAACGGCGTGTGGGACCTCGGCTCGGCCGAGGCCGCCGAGATGGCCAAACTCGCCGAGACGACCTACCGCGACGTCAACATCGGCCTGGCCAACCAGTTCGCGCGCTTCGCCGACCGGCACGGCCTGGACGTCATGAAGGTCATCGAGGCCTGCAACTCCCAGCCCTACTCCCACCTCCACCGGCCCGGCATCGCCGTCGGCGGCCACTGCATCCCGATCTATCCGCAGATGTACCTGTGGAACGACCCCGAGGCCACCATCGTGCGCGAGGCCAGGCGCGCCAACGCCGCCATGCCCGCCTACGCCGCGGGCGTCCTCGCCGCCGCCTACGGCGACCTGACCGGCGCGGGCGTGCTCGTCCTCGGCGCCGCCTACCGCGGCGGCGTCAAGGAGACGGCGTTCTCGGGAGTGTTCGGCCTGGTCGAGTCCCTGCGCGAGCGCGGGGCGGTGCCGTTCGTGTCCGACCCGATGTACACCGGCGCCGAACTCGAGGCCGAAGGCCTGCCCGCCCACCGCGGCGAGAGCGTCACCGCCGCGGTCGTCCAGGCCGACCACGCCGAGTACCGGGCCCTGAGCCCGGCCGACCTGCCCGACGTGAAAGTCCTCCTCGACGGCCGCCGCGTCACCGACCCGGCCGCCTGGCGGGGCCGCCGCCACATCGTCATCGGCGGATAGCCGCCCGGGCGCCGCAGATTTCCCGACGAAGACGGCTCCGGGCATCGGCCGGTGGCCGCCCGGGGCGCCGCGCGCCTCAGCCCGCGCGGCGCTCGCGGTCCTCCTCGGCCAGGCGCCCGTCCGCTTCGCGGTAGCGCTCGCCGGTCTGCGGGCACACCCACACGCCCGGCTCGGCCGGGTCGGCCTCCAGCTTCGCCCCCGAGCGGCCGACCCATCCGGCCCGCCGGGCGGGCACGCCCATGACCAGCGCATGGTCGGGCACGTCGCCGGTCACCACGGCCCCGGCCGCCACCATCGCCCAGCGTCCGACGCGGATCGGCGCGACGCAGACCGCGCGGGCGCCGATGGAGGCGCCCTCGGCGACGTCCACCCCGACGGCCTCCCAGTCGTCGGCGCGCTTGAGTCCGCCGTCGGGGGTCACCGCGCGCGGGTTGCGGTCGTTGGTCAGCACGGCCGCCGGGCCGACGAAGACGCCGTCCGCGAGTCGCGCCGGCTCGTACACCAGCGCGTAGTTCTGGAGCTTCACGTTGTCGCCGATCCAGACGCCGGTGCCGACGTAGGCGCCGCGCCCGATCACGCAGTCGGCGCCGAGCCGCGCCTGCTCGCGGATCTGGGCGAGCTCCCAGACGCTCGTGCCCTCGCCTATCTCGGCGCTCTCGTGCACCTGCGCCGTTTCCTGAACCCTGTAGGACATTGGTCGCCTTCTGCTGTCGGGGCGGATTGAAGGAGCGATTATACGGACGCCGTCTCCCTTGCGCGGCGAGTCGGCGACAATCGCATTCCGAATGAACCGGAAAGGAAATTCCCGTGAATTCGATCGCGGCGCCGAATGCGTCGCCCGATGCCGCGAGGAGCGGGCGGCGATTCCGGAGCCTCGAATTCAGCGGTGCTCCTCCAGCACACTCACCACGCGCCGCGCCGCGCGCCCGTCGCCGTAAGGCTCGGTCCGCGCCGACCGCGGCGCTGGCCGGGTCGCGGTCGAGCGCCACTGCGCCCGATCCATGCCTTCGGGATGGGGGACCAGCACATTCCAGCCGTCGTCGAGCGTCTCGACCCATTCGGTCTCGGCCCGCAGCGTGGTGCAGGGCCGCTCCAGCAGGAACGCCTCCTTCTGCAGGCCGCCGGAGTCGGTCAGCACCCCCCGCGACGCCAGCACGGCCGCGACCAGGTCGCGGTACGGCAGCGGCGGGACGACCGCGACGGCGCCGACGGCCAGCTTGAGCCCGTGCTCCTCGGCCTTGGCCGCCAGGCGCGGGTGCGCGGGCAGCACCACCGGCACCGGCAGGTCCGCGAGCGCGCCGATCAGGGCCGCGAGCCGGTCGGGGTCGTCGGTGTTCTCGGCGCGGTGCAGCGTCGCCACCAGGAACGGCGCCGCGGCGTCGACGCCGTCCGGCAGCGGCGGCCGCGCCCGTCCGCCGTCGAGGACCGCGTCGCGGGTGTGGAAGCACACGTCGGTCATCACGTCCCCGACGCGCACCGCCCGCTCGGCCAGGCCCTCGCGCGCCAGGTGCCGCATGGCCTCCTCGGTCGGGGCCAGCAGCAGGTCGGCGCAGTGGTCGGTCATGACCCGGTTGTGCTCCTCGGGCATGCGCCGGTTGAACGAGCGCAGTCCGGCCTCCAGGTGAGCGAGGGGCAGATGCTGCTTGACCGCCGAGAGCGCCCCGGCGATCGTGGAGTTGGTGTCGCCGTAGACGAGCACCCAGTCGGGCCGCTCGGCCTCCAGGACCGGGTCGAGCGCGGCCAGCATCGCGCCGGTCTGGGCGCCGTGGGAACCGGAGCCGACGCCGAGGTGGAAGTCGGGGGCGGGGATGCCCAGTTCGGCGAAGAACGCGTCCGACAGCCTGGAGTCGTAGTGCTGGCCGGTGTGGACGATGCGGTGCGTGTGGCCGGTGCCGGCGAACGCCCGGGCGATCGCCCCCAGCTTGACCAGCTGGGGCCGGGTGCCGACGATGCTGACGACTTTCACTGGCGGTTCCCTCCGGGACGGGTGCGTGGCGGTGCGGTGCCGGTCGCCGTATGGGACGAAACCGTCCACCGTCGTGCGGAGCATATATGAGAATGGCAGCGATGAATTCTTCCTCCTTTTTCAGAGAACGGCGAGTGAACCGCCAGGGTTTGTAGGATATGAATTGCCAGAAAGGGCCTGCTTTCAGGAAACGGAGAGTGAACCGGCGCGGTTTGTAGGATGTGCCTCGCCGGAAAGGGTCGGCCGCCGCGATACCGGGCGCCGACGCATTCCTCAGCCGTAGAACCAGGCGCTTCTCCACGCCTCGCAGGGAATTGAGAACGCCGCCAGAGCCGGAGCAGTTGTGAACCATTCTCGAAAACGCATCGTGATGCTGGTGCAGAACGGTGTCGTCGGCGATTCCCGCGTCCAGAAGGAGGCCGAATGGGCGGCCGAGGCGGGCTGGGACGTCGTCCTGCTCGGCCGGGCGCCGAAGAAGCGAGCCGAGGAGTGGACGCTCGGCAAGGCCACGGTGCGGCTCGTCCCCGTCGTCGGCGTCCTCGACCGGCGCCGCCACGAAGTGCGCGGCGGCCGCCTGCGCAGCCCCCTGGCCTACCCGCCCGGCCCGCTCGAAGCCCACCGGCGCCGGCAGCGCCGCGTCTGGAAGGCCGAGATCGACCAGCTGCGGGCCCGCCGCGCGATCGAACCGAGCGCCGCGCTCCGCCTCGAACTTTTCGCCCGCCGGGCCCACTACGCCGTCGTCGGCGCCTGGGTCGAGGCCCGCTGCGAGCGGAGCAGGCGGCTGCGCGAACGCCGCAAGCACGCCTCGGGCCGCATCGACCGCCTCAGCGCCAGAGCCTGGCGGGCGCTCCTCGGCGACCGGGCCTGGCGCCGCCTCGACCCGTCCCTGTGGGAGCTCGAACTCGCCTTCGGGCCGGTCATCGACAAGCTCAAGCCCGACCTGATCCACGCCAACGACTTCCAGATGCTCGGCGTCGGCGCCCGCGCCAAGGTGCGCGCCCTCGCCGCCGGACGGCCCTGCGCGCTCGTGTGGGACGCCCACGAGTTCCTCCAGGGCATGCAGTCGTGGAAGCCCCACCCCTGGTGGCTCCCGGCGCAGCAGGCCCACGAACGCGAGTACGCCCCCCGCGCCGACGCCGTCGTCACCGTTTCCGAACCGCTGGCCGACCTGCTCGTCGACGCCTACGCGCTGCCCGAGCGGCCCGCCGTCGTCATGAACGCCCCGGACGTCAGGGACGCATGGGAGCCCGCGCCGAGCCTGCGCGAGCACTGCGGCATCGACCGCCGCACCCCCCTCATGGTGTACTCGGGCGCGCCGCTCGAACAGCGCGGCATGCACCTCATGGTCGAGGCGCTGCCGTCGCTGCCGGAGGCCCACGCCGCCTTCGTCGTCTCCAAGCCCAGCTGGCGCTACGTCAAGCGGATACAGGAGCGGGCCGCCGAGCTCGGCGTCGCCGACCGCACCCACGTGCTCACCTACGTCCCCTACCGGCAGATCGTCCCCTACCTCTCGGAGGCCGACGTCGGCGTCCATCCCCTGCGGACCGGCATCCTCAACCACGAGATCGCCTTGAGCAACAAGTTCTTCGAGTACGCGCACGCGCGCCTCCCGCTCGTCGTCAGCGACGTGCGGACGATGGCGGCGGCGGTGCGCGACTTCGGCCACGGCGAGGTCTTCCGCTCCGGCGACGTCGAGGACTTCGTCAGAGCGGCCAAGGCGGTCCTCGCCGACCCCGAGCGGTACCGCGCGGCCTACGACGGCAAGGTCCCGCTGGAGGAGTGGACGTGGGGCGCCCAGGTCGCGGGCCTCGTCGCGCTCTACCGGCGCTGCCTGGGAGGACCGGATGACTGACCGCCGCGCGAGACGGGTCGCCGTGGTGACGCCGTGGTACCCCACCTCCGAGGTCCCCTACCGCGGATCGTTCGTGCGGGCCATGGTCGAGGCGGTCGCGCCCGGCTGCGACGCGGTGACCGTGTACCACCTCGAGCTGTGGGCCGTGCGCCTGCGCGCCGAGCGGCTCGCGCCGATCTGGGAGGCGCAGCGGCGCCTGCTGCCGCGGTCGGTGCCCCCCGTGGCGACGGCGGGCGGCGCGACCCTCTACCGCGTCCCCGCGATGGTGCCGCCCACCGAGTCCTGGGCGGACCGGTCCGACGAGGCCGCGCGCTGGTTCCGCACCGCCCTCGGCGGCGAGGCGATCGACGCCCCCGTCGTCCACGCGCACGTGCCGCTCCTGGCCGGCCACGCGGCCCTCGAGAACTGCGGCCCCGGCGCCGCCGTCTACGCCACCGAGCACTCCTCGTTCCTCGCCGACGTGCTCGCCCAAGGGGACGCCCGGCGGCGCTACGACGAGATCCTGCACCGGCTCGCGGGCTACTTCGTCGTGGGCGAGCCGCTGCGCGCGCTGGTCGCCGCGACCTTCCCCCACCACGCCGACAAGATCGGCCACATCGCCAACCCCGTCGACTTCGGCTCCCGGCGCCCCCGCCCTCCCGCCGGGCTGCGCCGCTGGCTCTCGATCGCCGGCCTGGTGGAACGCAAGCGCATCGACTACCTGCTGCGCGGCTTCGCCCGCTGCCTGGCCGACGACCCGGCGCTGACGCTGACCCTCGCGGGCGACGGCGCGCTCCGGGCCGAACTCGAAGCGCTCAGCGCCGAACTGGGGATCGAGGAGGCGGTCGACTTCCTCGGCGCGGTCGAACCGGCCGACATACCGGGCCTGATGGCCGAGCACGATCTGCTGGTCCACACCAGCCGCCACGAGACCTTCGGCGTCGTCGTCGTCGAGGCCGCGGCCGCGGGCCTGCCCGTCCTCGTCACCCGCTGCGGCGGACCCGAGCAGGTCCTCCGAGGCGTCGAGTTCGAGGCCGGGCAGCTCATCGACGTCGACGACGACCCCGACGTCCTCGTCAAGGGCTTCGCCGAGCTGCGCGGCCGCCACCCCGGCGGCCTCGACCTCGAAGCGGCCCGCGCCCGCCTCCGGCGCCGCTACTCCCACGCGGCGGTCGCCGACCAGCACTACCGGGCCTGGGGATGGACCGCCGAGGAGGGGGAGCGTTGAAGGTCCTGTTCGTCATGCCCTTCGCGAAGAAGTACCGCACCATGCGGACCGAGCCGCGCCTCGCGGCCGACGACGGCCACGAAGTGCACCTGATCGCCGAATTCCGGCCCCACTGGGAACACCACTCGATCGACCCGCGCGTCAACGTGCACTGGCTGCGCACGCACAAGCTGTTCGCCTCCTCCTCGACGCTGGTCACCTGGACCCTGTGCCGCCTCCCGCGCGGCGTGCTGCGCCGCCTGCGGCGCGGCCCGCTCGCGCGGCCCGCCGCCAAGGCCCTGCGCGCGTGGAACCGCAAGGTCGTGAAGCGGATCGAACGCCGCCGCAAGCGGCGCGAGGGGGAACTGCGGCAGCGCCACCGCGTCGCGGTGCTGCGCTCGCTCATGGCCGCACACGACTTCGACTGGCTGGTCCTGCCCGAACCGAGCGCGATCGACCTCCTGGCCGACGACCTGCCCGGCCTGCTCGAACGCCGCCCGGACCTGCGCACCACCTACGCCTATGAGGATTTCCTCGCGGAGACGCGGGCATGAGCGCGACGAGCCCCGCCGAATCCCCGAGAAACGCCCGTGACGGAGCGCCCATGAAGGAGACTCAGAGCATGGAGCGGCGGATCCTCGGCCCGGCGGACACTGACGCGTCATCGCCCGCCGCGGCAACCGGTCGGGAGCGGCACGTCGCGGTCGTCACCCCGTGGTACCCGGACGCGGAGGCGCCCTACAACGGCGCCTTCGTCGAGGCGATGGTCGAGGCCGTCGCGCCACGGCTCGACCGGATCGACGTCTACCACGTGTACGGATGGCAGATCCGCGGCAACGCGGCGCAGCGGCGCTCCAGCTGGGACCTCCAGGAGCGGCTGCTGCCCCGCTCGGCCCACCCGGTCCCCGGCGTCGGCGGATCGGCGCTGCGCCGCATCCCCGCGCCGGTGCCGCGCACCAAGGACTGGGCCGTGCACGCCGAGACCTCCGCGGCATGGCTCGGCAAGGCCCTCGGCGGCAGGCCGATCGAAGCGCCGGTCGTCCACGCCCACGTGCCGATCCTCGGCGGCCACGCCGCACTGGAGCACTGCCTGCCGGACGCCCGCGTCTACCTCACCGAGCACTCCTCGTTCCTGGAGACGGTGCTCGCCCAGCCCGCCGCCAGGGACCTGTACGACCGGGCCATGGACCGCTGCGCCGGCTTCTTCGTGGTCGGCGCGCCCCTGCGGGAGCTGATCGGGCGCACCTTCCCCCACCACGCCGACAAGATCCGGTACATCCCCAACCCCGTCGCGTTCGACACCAGGCGCGAGCACCCGCCCGCCCGGCTGCGGCGGTGGCTGTCGGTGGCCGCGCTCTCCGAACGCAAACGCGTCGGCTACCTCCTCGACGGCTTCGCCCAGTGCCGCGCCGACGAACCGGACCTGCACCTGACCGTCGCGGGCGAGGGCCCCCTCCGAGCCGAGCTCGAAGCCCGACGCGACGACCTCGGCCTGGCCGGCGCCGTCGACTTCCTCGGCGCGGTCGAACCGGCCGACATACCGGGCCTGATGGCCGAGCACGACCTGCTGGTCCACACCAGCCGCCACGAGACCTTCGGCGTCGTCGTCGCCGAAGCCCTCGCGGTCGGCATTCCGGTCCTGGTCAGCCGCTGCGGCGGGCCCGAGCAGATCCTGGAGGGCGCCGAGGACGACGCCGGCCAGTTCTTCGACGTCGACGACGATCCCCTCGCCCTGGTCGAGGGCTACCGGCTCCTGCGCGAACGCCACCCCGAGAAGACCGACCTCGACCGGGTGCGCGAGCTCCTGCGCGGCAGATACTCGCCCGAAGCGGTCGCCGACCGCCACGTCCGGATCTGGTACGGCGAGTGACCGCGGCGAGCACGAATGGAGCCCCGCCGATGAACGTCGTGTTCCTGGCCCCGACCAGCCGCCGCCGCAGGGCGCTCGCGATCGAGACCGCCCGCGCGGCCGACGAGGGCCACCACGTGCTGCTCGTCACCGAGCGTGGCTCGGCGTGGCAGGGCGGCGGCCTCGACCCCCGCGTGCGCGTGCACGTGATCGCCACCGCGCACCTGCGCGCGACCGAGCGGCGGACGACGCGCCTGTTCGGCCGCCGCCTCCCCCTCGGCCTGCTGCGCCGCATCGGCCGCGGCCCGCTGCGCCGCCCGGCCGACCGCCTCGCCCGGAAGTGGCGCTCGACCGTGGTCCGGCGGCTGGACAAGCGGCTCGACGCACGCACGCGAGTCCTCCGGGAGCACCGCAAGACCGAGCGGACGGCCGAGGAGTGCACCGGCTGGAACCCCGACTGGATCGTGCTGTGCGAACCGGTGGCGCTGCGCCGGTGCGCCGGATTCCTGCCGCCCCTCCTGGACGAGCGCCCCGACGTCCGCACGTCCTACATGTTCGAGACGCCGCTGGAACGGAGCCGCTCATGAGCATCAGCGCTGCTCGCCGTCCCCGCCTGCTCTACCTCGCGTTCTACTTCCCGCCCTCGCGCGCCAGCGGCGTCTACCGCGCCCGCGCCACCGCCAACCACTTCGCGGCCGCGGGCTGGGACGTCACCGTCATGCGGGCGCCCGACCGGTTCTTCGAAACGGTCACCGGTTCCTCCGACACCGCGCTGACGGACACGGTGGACCCCGCGATCGACGTGGTGCAGGTCCCGATGAGCCTCTTCGAGTGGGAGACCGACATCGCCAGATACGGGCGCTTCCGCGGCAACGCCCCGATCCTCGCCAAACGCTGGAACGACTGGCAGCAGCGGCACCTCTTCCCCGAGCGCTACCAGTCCTGGGCGCGCCACTGCGTCGCCGAAGGACGGCGCCGCCACCGCCGGGGCCGCTTCGACCTCATCATCGCGACCGGCAACCCGTTCGCCGCCTTCGGCGCCGCCTGGGCCCTCTCGCGGCTCACCGGAGCGCCCTACGTCGTCGACTACCGCGATTCGTGGACGCTGGACCTGTTCGCGGGCGCCGACGCCTTCCCGCCCGGGCACCCCGCCTGGAAATGGGAGCGGCGGGTGCTGCGCCGCGCCGCGGCGTCCGTGTTCGTCAACGACGCGCTGCGCGGATGGCACGCCGAGCGCTACCCGGGCGCCGCCGACCGGATGCTGGTGGTGCCCAACGGCTGGGACCCCGACTGCCTCGACGCGGGCGACGTCGCCTCGGGAGCGGACCGGCCGCTGTCCTACGCCTACGTCGGCACGCTGACGGCGAACCAGCCGGTCGGGAGCATGATCGAGGGCCACCGGACCATGCGCGAGCGCGGCGACCACGCCGACGCCGGCCTCGACCTGTACGGGCACCTCGGATTCTTCACCGGCAGCGCCGAGCAGCTCCGATCCAAGCTGGGCCTGGAGTTCGACGAGCCCGACGCGCCCGGCCTCCACTACCGGGGCCCGGTCTCGAAGGCCGCCGTCGGCGAGGCCTACGCCGCCAGCGATGTGCTGGTCTTCCTGGCCGGCGGCTCGAAATACGTCACCTCCGGCAAGGTCTTCGAGTACATGGCCACCGGCAAGCCGATCGTCTCGGTCCACGAGCCCGGCTGCGCCGCCGAGGAGCTGCTGCGCGACTATCCGCTGTGGTTCGACCCAGGCAGCCTGGAGCCGTCCGACGTCGCCGCGGCCATGGCCGCCGCGGGTGACGCGGCGCGCAAGGACGACCCGGCCACCGCCGAGCGGGCGCGGGCCTACGCCGCGTCCTTCACCAGGCACCGCGCCCTGGAGCCGTTCGAGCACTGGGCGCGCGAGCGGATCGGAGCGCGGCGATGACGACCGAAGCGGCCCGCCCCGAGCGCGAAGTGGTCGTGGTGTTCCGCAAGGCCGCCGTCGAACGCGTGAACGCCTACGCCGACTACGCGTGCTCGCGCGGCGTCGACCTGACCGTGGTCGCCGCCGACGGGCAGGGCTGGAAGAACGCGCCCCCCTTCGACCCGCGGGTGCGGGTGCGCTCGCTCGCCCGCCTCGAGAACACCGGCCCGGGCGTGTGGACCTACTGCATGCTCGTCGAGCGCGCCCCCCAGTCGCTGCTGCGGCGCCTCCGATCGCGTCTGCCCGGCCGGGCGGGCCGGGCCGCCGAGAAGCTGCGCCGCCTCCACCGCAGGATCGCCGGGAAGCTGCGCCGCCACGTCTTCTGGCCGGTCTACCGCCCGCTGCGCCCCCAGTCGGTGCGGCGCCGGGCCCGCCGGAGCCTGCCCGGCCTCGGGTTCGAGGCCGCCACGAGGGTCATCGTCGCCGACGAAGCGGCGGTCCCGTTCGGCTGGATGCTGACCAGGCGCTACCCCGGCCTGGAGGTGACGCGGACGCTCGACAGGGCCCGCCATGAGCACCGGCCCCTCCTCGAACCGATGCAATCCCAGAGCTGAGCGCCGCGCGGCGTTCGAAACATCGATCCATGTGACTTCGGCCCTTCGGTGGTGATGTCTCCGCTCACGCGTTATGTCACCGTGACCCGATACCGAACTGTGGGAGGATACGCTGCCAGCATGCTGCGTTCTGTCATTCTCGCCGCCGCCCGGTCATCGAAGATCGAGCGCCTCGTAGGAACCGCGCCGGTCTCCCGGTCGCTCGTCCGCCGGTACGTGGCGGGGGAGACCACCGCCGACGCGGTCGCCACCGCCAAGGCCCTGGCCGCCGACGGACTGCTCGCCACGCTCGACCACCTCGGCGAGGACACCGTCGTCGCCGAGCAGGCGAGGGCCACCAGGGACGAGTACGTGCGCCTGCTCGCGGCCCTGGAGGCCGAAGGGCTCTCGGGGACCACCGAGGTCAGCGTCAAGCTCTCGGCGGTCGGGCAGCGCATCGACACCGAGCTCGCCTACGACCTGGCCCGCGAGATCTGCGCGGTCGCCGCCGAGTCGGGGACCACGGTCACCGTCGACATGGAGGACCACACGGTCACCGACTCCACCCTGGAGATCGTCTCGCGCCTGCGCGAGGACTTCCCCGCCACCGGCGCGGTCCTCCAGGCCTACCTGCGCCGCACCGAGGACGACTGCAAGTCCCTGGCCACCGCGGGCTCGCGCATCCGCCTGTGCAAGGGCGCCTACAAGGAGCCCGAGTCGGTCGCCTACCAGCGCAGGCTCGACGTCGACCGGTCCTATGTGCGCTGCGTCAACGCGCTCATGGCAGGCGAGGGCTACCCGATGCTCGCCACGCACGACCCGCGCCTGGTCGAGATCGCGATCGACCGCGCCCGCTGGTTCGACCGCGAGCCGGACTCCTTCGAGTTCCAGATGCTGTTCGGCATCCGCCCCGCCGAGCAGCTGCGCCTGGCCGCCGAGGGCTACCGCATGCGCGTGTACGTGCCCTACGGCGACCAGTGGTACGGCTACCTGATGCGCCGCCTGGCCGAGCGCCCGGCCAACATGGCGGTCTTCGCGCGGTCCCTGTGGACCAGGTCCTGAGCGCTTCGCCCGCGCACTGTGGAGGCGAGCCGCGCCATCGGCGCGGCCTCGTGTCTCGCGGCTTGAGCGACCGGCGACTAGAGTTGCGAGGGTGACTCAAGCCCCCGAGGAGTTCCCCCAGGAAACGCCTGCGCGACACCCCGGCACCGAGGCCAGGCCCGCCCCGCGCGTCCCCGCCCCGCGGCCCTCGCCCGACGAGGCGGTGACCCCCGCCCCGGTCGACGCGCCCCCGCCGGTCGAGATGGTCCCGCCGCCGCCCGGCTACCACCCCCCGCAGTGGTACGCGCCCCCGCGGCCCGATCCGCGGCGCTCCCGGTGGACGACCGCCCTCGTCGTCCTCGCCCTGGTGGCCGCCTCGGTGCTCGGCGGGGCCCTGGCGGGCGGCTGGAGCCCCGGGCTGCCCCAGGCCGAGACCGGCACCATCGAGGGCGCCCCCGTCGCCCCCGGCGAGGGCACGATCCCCAGCCCCGGCCCCGACGCGCCCGAGAGCGAGGTCCTCGCCTACCTCAAGGAGCAGGCGCAGCTGGTGCTCGACGCCCACGCGCAGTCGCTCATCGACGGCAGCCTCGACGGCTGGCTCGCCGCCTACGACCCGACGCTGCACGAGCAGATGACCACCAGGTACGAGACGCTGCGGTCGATGCAGGTCAGCCGCTTCGACTACCGGGTCACCTCCGGGCCGCTGGAGGACGACTCCGCCGCCGTGCCGCTGTACGAGGTCGGCGTCGCGGTCAGCTACTGCTTCGTCGAACCGGCCGCGGAGTGCGCCCCGGCCGACGTCGTGTTCCGCACCTTCTGGCGCGACGGCGACGAGGGCATGGTCATGGTCGAGGTCGAGAACTCCTCGGGGGCGGACGGCCCGCATCCGTGGGAGACCGACGCGCTCGTCGCGGCCGTCGGCGACCGCACCGTCGTCGCCGTCCCCACCGCGATGGAGGACCGGCTCCCCGACGCTCTGTCGATCGCCGAGGACGCCGCGAAGAACGCCGACAAGTGGGCCCTGTGGGAGGTCCCCGACCGGTACGTCATCTACATCTCCGGCGATGAGGAGTTCGAGGTCTGGTTCGGCGGGATGTTCGAGACCCAGGACGTCCTCGGCTTCGCCCTGCCGCTGCCGGGCACGGTGGACGGCGAGCGGCAGCCCTCCACGTACGCGACGGTCATGAACGTCGACCGCACCGGCTGGGGCTACGACCTCACCTCGGTGATCCGCCACGAGCTCGGCCACGCCGCGACCCTGTGGGCCGCGCCCTCCGAGCGCTACACCGACGAGACGTGGTGGATGGTCGAGGGCATCGCCGAGTACATCGACCACGGCGACCGGCCCCTCGACGAGTACGAGCGCATGTGGGACGTGGAGGACTACGTCGCCCAGGGCGGGTGCGAGGACGAGGTCCTGCCGCCGGACGGGGACGACGACACGCTCGCCGGCTCGGGCAAGTACGGCTGCGCGTTCCTCGGCGTGGACTACATGATCGACGCCTACGGCCAGGACGCCTTCGCCGAGTGGTTCGGCGCCACGGTCCGGGAGGGCGGCTCGGCCGCCGACACCGCCGAGGCGATCTTCGGCAAGAGCTACGCGGCGCTCATGGACGAGATCACCGGCTACATCGCCGACACGGTCTGAGCCGGTCCCGAGCCGCCGGTCGAGGGGCCCGCGCGGCGCGGAGCAGCGGTCACCGGCCGCATCGCCGACACGGTCGGCATGCCCGGAGCCGCCGACCGAAGGGCCTGCGCGGTGCGGGGCATCCGCCGGTGGGGCCGCCCGCCGCAGGAGCGCTGGGCGGGTCCGCGCAATGCGGAGCGTCCGCGGTGGGGGGAGCCGCTCGCCGCGGGGGTTCCGGGCGGACCCGAGCGATGTGGAGCGTCCGCGGCGGCGGATGATGATGCCGATCGCTCCCACGTCCTGAAAATCACCGAGGGTGATTGAATGAGTCGAGTCCCAGGTCACAGACCCGACGGTACGGGAGTGAGGAGATTACGACCTTCAGCGCCCAGATCAGCCTAGACCGCCTGTTGCCCAATGAGGCGGACTGTCGTAACATGAGCAACATCCCAATCGAAAGACATCAACGTCACGGACAGTGACGACCGACTTGTTTCGGTTCATATGGGCATTCGCGTCCACCGCACCTCTAATACATCACAGAACCCCACTCAAGGCGACGCCCGCGATCCGCGGGCGGGCGCCCTCCCGGCGAAGCTTGCGAGCCGCAAGTTAGCCCAGTCGGCGAAGCTTGCGAGCCGCGCAAGTTAGCCCAGTCCTCGCAACAGCCCTCGACAGAACGGTGAGACACATGAGCGAACCCGGGGACCTCCTCGACGAGGTCAAGTTTTTGACGGTGACGGAAGTGGCCGACCTGATGCGCGTCTCGAAGATGACGGTCTACAGGCTCGTCCACAACGGTGAGATCGCGGCGGTGCGGGTGGGGCGCTCGTTCCGCGTCCCCGAAAGCGCCGTCAAGACCTACCTCTCCGAGGCGCTCCAGACCGACGACTGACCGCGGCGCTCGCACAGGCGAGCCCCCGGACCGACGACGGTGACGCCGCTCAAAAGGCGAACCCCGCAGCACGACAACCGGCAATGCCGCTCAAAAAGTGAGACCTCGTGACCGACACCGGTGACGCCGCCCAGGCGGCCCGCCTCTCCCGTTCGGATTCGAGTTGCCGACCCCCGGCCCCGTCCGCGCATCCGCTGTGACGGGGCCTTCGGCCGCCCGCTCCCCGCTCGGTGCCCGCTCGGGCGGCGAGCTAGGCTGGTCGGGCTCGAAAGAACCTACCGATATCTGCGAGGAACCTGTATGGGCTCGGTCATCAAGAAGCGACGCAAGCGCATGGCGAAGAAGAAGCACCGCAAGCTGCTGCGCAAGACCCGCGTGCAGCGTCGCAAGCTCGGCAAGTAACCGAGACGACCGGCCCTGGGCCTCAGGCGGGTAGGGTGGTGCCATGCCAGAGTTCGAAGCCGCCGCGTTCGCTTTCGAAATCCGTACCTGGGTCTGGGTGATCATCGGCTACGGAGCCGCGCTCCTGTCGCTCATCGCCTCGGTGCACTGCGCGGTGCAGAAGCCCGAGGCGTTCAACGCCATCAACACGCTCTCGAAGGGCACCTGGCTCGGGCTCCTGGTCATCAGCTTCGCGATGTCGCTGTTCTTCGGCGGCATCGGCGGTCTCGGCATATTCGGCCTCATCGCCATGGCCGCCGCGCTCGTCTACCTGCTCGACATCAGGACCAGCATCAAGGACATCGGCGGCAGCGCTTACTGACCGATCCGAGGTTCCATATCCGGAGGTGCGGGACATCGGCGGCAGCGCCCACTGACCGACCTCCCAGGTCTGCTCACGAGACGGCACCCGTCCGCCCGGCGTTCGCGAACGGCCCCTACCGCACCACGCCCCGCGCCATGTCGCGCAGCCGCGCCACGCGCTGCTCCGTCGGCGGGTGCGTCGAGAACAGGGACGAGAAGCCGCCGCGCAGCGGCGACTCGATCATCAGGTGCGCCTCGCCGGCCAGCGGGCTGTCGGCGCGCGCCGGCATCCGGTCGACCCCGGCCGAGATCTTCTGGAGCGCGCTGGCCAGCGCCAGCGGGTCGCCCGTCAGCCGCGCCCCCGAAGCGTCGGCCTCGTACTCGCGCGAACGGCTCACGGCCATCCGGATCAGCCCGGCCGCGATCGGCCCGAGCAGCATCGTCAAGATGAGCACGAGCGGATTGGGGCCGTTGCGGTCCCCGCCGAAGATCGGGATGAACCAGGCGATGTTGGCGAGGGTCGTGATGATGCCCGCCAGCGCCCCGGCCACCGACGAGATGAGGATGTCGCGGTTGTACACGTGCGACAGCTCGTGGCCCAGGACGGCCCGCAGCTCCGCCGGGGTGAGCAGCCGCACGATCCCCTCGGTGACGGCGACGGCCGCGTGCTCGGGGTTGCGGCCGGTCGCGAACGCGTTGGGCTGCATGGTCGGGGCGACGTAGAGCCGCGGCATCGGCTGGTCGGCCCGCTGCGAGAGCTCGCGCACGGTCGCGTACAGCTGCGGCGCCTGCGCCTCGCTCACCGGCTTGGCCCGCATGGAGCGCAGCGCCAGCTTGTCGGAGTTGAAGTAGGCGAAGACGTTGATGCCGACGGCGATGATCCCGGCGATGATGACGCCGGTGGAGCCGCCGAAGGCGTACCCGATGGCGATCACCAGCGCCGTCAGCGCGCCGAGCAGGACCGCGGTCTTCAAGCCGTTGCGGTGTTTCATGGTGTTGCGATTTCCCCCTTTACGCGGACGAAACGCCTCGCGTACCCGCCAGTATTCCTATGTGAGCTGGGAGGCCGGTGGGAAATCGTTGGGAACCCGCGATGAGCTGGGAGATCACCGGGAAAGCGCCGTGAACTCCAGCACGGCCTGCGGCGCCAGGCTGATCGCCACCAGCACCGCCCCGATCGCCAGCACGGCGACGGGGAAACGGCCCTTCGCGGCCGCCGGGCCGCGCCCGAGCAGGACCGTGCGCGCCAGCGGCAGGTAGTAGCCGAGCCCGACGACGGCCCCGGCGGCCACGACGACCGCCAGCCACACCGCCGAGCCCGCGAGCCATTCGAGGACGGCGACCTTCGCGAACGTCCCGGCCAGCGCGGGCGGCAGCCCCGCCAGGCCGACCACCGCGACGAGCAGCACGGCCGCCCGTCCCGGGGCCGAGCGCCACAGGCCGCCCAGGTCGGCGACGGCGCCGCCGTCCCCGTCCTCGCCGCGCACGGCCGTCAGCGAGGCGAACGCCCCGGCCTCCAGCAGCACGAAGAACACCGCGTACGCGAACGCCGCGGCCGAGGCCGCCTCCGCGTCACTGCGCCCGGCGGCGGTGGCGAGCGCGGCCAGCGGCGCGAGCACGTACCCGGCGTGGGCGATGCCCGACCACGCCAGGAGCGCGACGGTGCGGCGCTGCACGAGCGCCGCGACGTTCCCGACCGCGATCGAGCCGACCGCGAGCACCGACAGCACGATCCCGGCCGCGAGCCCGGCCTCCTGCGCCAGAGCGAAGTGGACGACCCAGATGACCGCGACCGCGCCGCCGAGCTTCGAGGCGCTCGCCAGATACGCGGCGACCGGCAGCGGCGCGCGTTCGAGCACCGGCGGCGCCCACGCGTGCAGCGGCACGGCCGCGAGCTTGAACGCCAGGCCCCCGAGCACGAGCGCGACACCGGCGGCGACCAGTCCGGCGGGCGCGCCGCCCAACCCCTCCGCGAGCCCGGCGAAGTGCACCGTCCCGCTCGCGGCGTACAGCAGCGCCGCGCCCATGAGCGCGGTCGCCGACGCGGTGACCGACGCGATGAGGAACGTCACCCCGGCCTCGGCGCCCTCCCGCCCCGGCCTGGCCACCAGCACGTACAGCGGCACGGTCAAGGTCTCCAGCGCCACGATCAACGTCACGAGGTCCCGGCTGCCCGCCAAAGCGATCCCTCCGGCGGCCGAGACCGCCAGCAGGAAGCAGTATTCCGGCGTCTTGCGGCCGCTGACGGCCGCCACCAGCACGGTGAGCGAGGCGAACAGGGCCGCGGCGCCCATCGCGGCGTCGTCGGCGACGAACGAGTGCCACTGCCCGACCGCGAACGTCTCCCGAGTCGGCCCGAAGCCGACCCACACCGCCGCGGCCGCCGAAGCGGCGAGCCCGATCATGGCCACGGCCCCCGCGAAGCGCCCGGCGAACAGCGCCGCGACGGCCGCGGCCGCCGCCAGATACAGCGGCAGCAGCGCGACGTGGTCGATGGTCTGCGCGTGCACTACAGCACCCCCGTAGCGAACAGGTCCAGCACCGGCCCCGGCGCCAGGCCCAGCGCGAGCGTGGCGGCCACCAGCGGCGCCCACACCGCCGCCTCGCCCACCGAGAGGCCGCCGATGCCCGCCACGGCCGCCGTCGGCGCGCCGTGGCTGACGTGCTTCAACATCCGCAGCAGGTAAGCGGCCGTGAGGAACGCGCCGACAGCGGCCACCGCCGCGAGCGCGAACCACGCCCCGCCGCGCTCGGCGGCCGCGTACACCGTGAACGCCTCGCCCCAGAACCCGGCCAGGCCCGGCAGTCCGAGCGAGGCGAGCGACGCGAAGCCCAGCAGCCCCGCGAGCGCGGGCGCGGCCACCCGCAGCCCGCCGAGCTCCGCCAGCCGCCCGGTGCGCGTCCGCTCCTTCACGGCCCCCGCCAGGAAGAACAGCAGCGGCGTGATGAGCCCGTGCGCGAGGTTCGCGAACAGCGCCGCCCGCACCCCCGCCTCGGTGCCGGTGGCGAACGCCAGCACCACGAACCCCATGTGCCCCACCGACGAGTAGGCGATGAGCCGCTTGAGCTCCCCTTGCCCCAGGCACACCAGGCTCGCGACGACGATCCCGGCCGCCGCGAGCACGGCGAGCACCGGCGCGGCATCGGCGGCCCCGTCCGGCGCGATCCCGCCCGCGACGCGGATGAGCCCGTACGTCCCGAGCTTGAGCAGGACGCCCGCCAGCAGCACCGAGCCGACCGTCGGCGCGGCCGTGTGCGCGTCCGGCAGCCACGAGTGCAGCGGCCACAGCGGCGCCTTGACCGCGAAGCCGAGCGCCAGCAGCGCGAACACCAGCAGCGAGACGCCCTCGCTGACGCCGCCGCCCGCGATGATCGCGCCGAGGTCGGCCGTCCCGGCGTCGGCGGCCGCGACGAACAGGCCGGTCGCCATGAGCAGCGACCCGGCGATGGTGAACAGCGCGAACTTGGCCGCCGCGTGCCGCCTCGTCTCGTCGATGCCGTAGCGGTGGACGACCGCCCACATCGGCAGCAGCACCGCCTCGAACGCGATGAAGAACAGCACCAGGTTGTCGGCCAGGAACACCGCCGTGGAGGCCCCCTGGACGGCCAGCAGCAGCGCCGTCAGCGTCGGCGAACCGCCACTGCGGGCATTGTGGACGCAGCACAGGAGGCCGAGCAGCGCCGTCAGCACCACCAGCGGCCACGAGACGCCGTCGACCGACAGCGCGAAGTCGAGCCGGATCGCCGGGGCCCACGCCAGGTCGACCTCATGCCACCAGCCGTCACCACGCCCCAGCGGCAGCACCGCCGCCGCGATGAGCGCGAGCGCCGCCGCTCCGACGCCCACCTCGCCCCGGCGCAGCCACCACGTCAGCGCCGCCCCGACGAGCGGCAGCGCCACGCACGCCACGAGCATCACGTCCACAGGCTCACCCCGATCGCCACGGCCGCCACGAGCAGTGTCCCGGCCGCGCTCAGCCGCAGATGCCGGGCGAGCCCGCCCCGGTGGCCCAGGGCGGCACCGCGTCCCGCCGCCACGGTCGCCCGCGCCGAGCCCTCGACGGCGGCCCGGTCCACCAGCTGCTCATCGAGCACCCGCGCCGCGCCCGAAGCGACCCTCGCCGCGCCGCGCGCCGCCCCGGTGGCCAGCGCCTCGCCGTACAGACCCAGCGCGAAGGCCCCCTTGGCCCTGCCCAGCAGCCGGTTCGGGTCCCGCGCCCGGTCGCGCCACCACGAGTCGGCCACCACGTACAGCCCGCCCGCCGTGGCGATGAGCATGAGCGCCATGAGATCCAGGTGCAGCTCGGGCACGCGCAGCGGCCCCGCGTAGTAGAGCGCGCCCGTCCCGACGGTCGCGACGGCCAGCGTCCACAGCCCGACCGCCTCGGCCCGCGGCGCCGCGAGCCGCGCTCTCGGTCCGCCGCGCCAGAACAGCAGCAGCCACAGCCGCGCCGAATACGCCGCGGTGACGATCGAGGCCACCACGCCCGCCCAGAACACGACGACCCCGGCGGGCGTCCCCGCCTCGTAGGCGGCGCCGAGCACCGCCTCCTTGCTGTAGAACCCGCCCAGCGGCGGCAGCCCCGACATGGCGGCCAGGCCGATCGTCACCGACCAGAACGCCAGCGGCGCCGACCTCGGCCGCAGCCGCGTGGTGGCGAGCGACCCGTCCGTCCCGGCGAGCGCGATGACGACCCCGGCGGTGAGGAACAAGAGCGCCTTGAACGCGGCGTGGGCGAGCAGGTGGAACAGTGCCGTGTCGGCGGCCGAGACCGCCACGGCGGCGAACATGAACCCGACCTGGCTGATCGTCGACCACGCCAGGACGCCCTTGACGTCGGTGGCGGCGAAGGCGCACACCCCGGCGCCGACCATGCCGACCGCGGCCACGACCGCGACGACGAGCAGCAGTCCCTCCGGCCAGACCGGCAGCAGCCGCGTCAGCACGTACGCCCCGGCCGCGACCATCGTGGCCGCGTGGATGAGCGCGCTGACCGGCGTGGGCCCGGCCATCGCCGGAGGCAGCCACACCTGGAGCGGGAACTGCGCGGACTTCCCGACGCACCCGAACAGGATCAGCAGCATGGAAACGGCGGCGACTGCTGAGGAGACCTCGATCTCGCCGATACGGAACGTCCCCGCCGAGACGCCGAGGACCATGACACCGAGCACGAACCCGACGTCGCCGAACCGCGTCACCAGGAACGCCTTCGCGGCGGCTCCGGGTGCGGCCGGGAGCTTCGCGTAATGCGCGATGAGCAGATAGGAGCACGCGCCCATGACCTCCCACCCGATGAGCAGGAACACCAGGTCGTCGGCGCACACGACGAGCAGCATGGCGGCGCAGAACAGGTTCACCTGCGCGGCGAACGGCACATAGCGCGCGTCCTCGCGCAGGTAGGCGACCGAGTAGAGCTGGACCAGTGTGGAGACCAGCGCGCTCGCGATCGCCACGGCGACCGCCGTGGGGGAGAGGTCGAGCGCCGCCGAAACCCGTACCGACCCGAAGTCGGCCAGTGTGAATGCCGCGGCCGGATTGCCGAACGCCGCGACGACGGCGCACACGAGCGCCGCCGCCGGAGTCCCGACCCCCAGCCAGGCCGCGTGCTCGCGGCGGCGCAGCAGCAGCCCGCCCAGCCCTGCCGCGGCGGGCAGGGCCACCAGCGCCCAGGCGATGAAGTCCATAACCGACGGTCCTGCACTTCCCGGCCCTGTGCTTCCTGACTCCGTGCCTCCCGCTCTTCGGCGGGCAGGTCATCGGTGTCGATCGTCGCCCGCGCCCGCCATAGGTTGAGCACGAGCGCGAGTCCGACGCCCACTTCGGCGGCGGCGATGACGACGATGAACAGCGCGAAGCTCTGTCCTGTGTAGGCGTCGCGGACGAGGTCGGTGGTGACCAGCACGAGATGGACGCCGCCGAGCATGAGTTCGGCGGCGGCGAGCTGCAGGACGGCGTTGCGTCTGGTGAGCACGCCGTAGAGGCCGATCGCGAACAGCCCCGAGGCGATGACGTACCCGATCACTGGATGCACGGTGCCTCCAAGGCGAGGGGTAGATCGGTCGTTCGGGGGCACATGGCATCATCTTGGCCCAGGGAGGCCCCGAAAGTCCAGCGTTGAGACCGTGTCGATACCACCCGTCCGACCAGCCGGGAAGCGGCGGCCACACTGAGCGACAAGAACCCCAGGAGCGCGGTTGAGAAAAGGCCGCCTCAGGCGAGGGGACCGCCGCTGTCGGTCCTGCGGCCTACGCTGACGGCATGGACATCCGAGAACGGATCGACGGCCTCGTCGCAGAGGCGGTGCGCGAAGGCCAGGCGCCCGGCATCGTCGCCGCCGTCGCCACAGGAGACGAGATCCACGTGGCGCGGGCCGGTGTGATGGCGGTCGACGGGCCGCCGATGCGTTTTGACGCCCTCTTCCGGATCGCATCGATCTCGAAGCCCATGACCGCGGCGGCCGTGCTGTCGCTCGTCCAGGACGGCCTGCTCGAACTGGACGGGCCCGTCGACGCCCTGCTGCCCGAGCTGGCCGACCGCCGCGTGCTGCGCGAGCCGGACGGCCCGCTCGACGACACCGTCCCGGCCAGGCGCCCGGTCACCGTGCGCGACCTGCTCACCTTCACGTGGGGCTTCGGCATGCAGGGGGCCATGTTCGCCGCCGAGGAGCCCTGGCCGATCGTCACCGCCGCGCAGGAGCGGGAACTCCACACCTTCGAGCCGCCGCGACCGGCCGACATGCTGGACCCCGACACCTGGATGGCCAGGCTCGGCGAACTGCCGCTGATGGCGCAGCCGGGCGAGCGGTGGCTGTACCAGTCCGGCGCCCAAGTGCTCTCGGTGCTCGCCTCGCGCGCGGCGGAAGCACCGCTCGACGAGGTCCTCCGCACCAGGGTGTTCGAACCGCTCGGTATGCGCGACACGGCCTTCCACTCCAGCGAGACCGACCGGATCCCCACCGCCTACGCGCGCATCGACGGCGAGCTGACCGTCACGGACCCGCCGGACGGCCAGTGGTCCCGCCCGCCCGCCTTCAGCGACGGCAGCGCCTGCCTGCTGTCCACGGCCCGCGACGTGGTCGCCTTCGGACGGATGCTGCTGCGCGGCGGCGGCCCGGTGCTGCGGCCCGAGATGGCCGCCGAGATGACCCGGAACCAGCTCACCGACGAGCAGCGCTCGCGCGTCTGGCCGGGATTCGACCTCCTCGACGGCCGCGGCTGGGGCTACGGCTTGTCCATATATGACGGTTGCTACGGCTGGGACGGCGGCCTCGGCACGGCTTGGGCCAACGACCCCGCCCGCGACCTCACCGTCGTCGTCATGACCCAGCGGGCATGGGACGAGACCGGCCCGCCGGCCGTGTGCGCCGACGTCCTGGCGGCCGCGCGGGCCGCCTGACTCCCGTTCTATGAGCGGAGGAACAACCGAGTTCGACCGTCGCGGAGGCGGAACATGCACTCCTGCTGGGATCGTCCGCACCAGATCGGTACCGGATACCTTGCGCTGCAACATATCGGCTCATCAGCGGGTGCGCCGCGAGAGCGGAGCCGAGGCTCCTACGATTGGCGCGTGAACATGGACGACTACCAGCGGGCGGCACTCCGCACGGCCGCGCCGCGCGACAAGCCCAATGAGCTGTTCCACCTCCTGCTCGGCCTGGTGGGGGAGACGGGCGAGATCGCCGAGAAGGCGAAGAAGATCATCCGCGACAAGGGCAGCGATTTCTCCCAGTGGGACACCGAGGACGTCAAGAAGGAGCTCGGCGACACGCTCTGGTACCTCGCCGTCATCGCCGACCACTTCGGCATAGCGCTTGACGATGTCGCCGAGCACAACATCGCGAAGCTCGCCGACAGGCAACAGCGCGGCGTGCTCGGCGGCAGCGGCGACGATCGATAGGCCGTGCCGCGCCGGATGCGGCGGGCCGGTCGACCTCCACCATGGTCGACCGGCCCTCCAGCCCTCAACCGCGACCCTGGGGGTTGCCGGGCGAGGGCATATGGTCGGGAGCGGCGGCGCTGAGAGGCCGTGAACGACGACAACGGTCGGCCCGCCTCCGCCCCCGAGTCTTTAACCGCGCGATGACCTTGCGGGCCTCGGCGTCGATCCAAGGGCACCACTCGTCGCCGTTCCAGGCGCCGTGCCAGCGGGGTTCGGAGCCGGGCTCGTCGGCGAAGACGCAGACCGGGCCGGGGCCGTTGCCGTCCGAGCACAGCACCCGGTAGCGGTCGGGTTTGACGGCGATGCGGAAGACGGTGAAGATCGCCGGGCCGCGCCGGAACTCGCCGATGTAGGCGCCTTCGGGCACTGGAGGCTCAGCCATTGCAGACCCGCACTCTCCCCACGGCGGGCTTGGTGCCGTTGTAGAACACCATGAACGCCTCGGCCTCGCACCACTCGCGCCACTCCTCGGAGGCGGTGACCCAGTTGAGGCCCCAAGTGGCCTTGAGGGTGCCCGCGTTGAGCCCGGAGACGACCAGGACTATCTCGGCGACCTTCCCGGAGGTGTAGACCTGGAAGAAGTCGGGCGCGTCCCCGCTGGAGGCTCGTACGGAGAATGAGTGCACGCCGTCGGAGAAGGCGCCGCGCTCAATTGAGTCCGGTATGGATGTTCTGATCATTGCCGCGTTCCCACCTCGATGCGTTCGGTTCGCTATTGGACTTTCGTAAGAGGTGTGCCGAAAACCGCATGTCGGCTTTCCGACAGGGCGGTTTCCGGCTTTCCCTACCTGTCGCGAGTCGTATGGCGTCGCTCGCGATGAACCCAATCTAAGGGGCGTTTTCGCAGGTGGCAAGGGGACATGAGCTGATAGTTCATCGTGGATTGAGACGCCCCAAAATCTTGAGCATAAAAATTTGGCCAAATTATTTGGGTCCACTTGCAATAGGTGCACAGTGGGGGTTTCGCAAGTTGCCCTCACATGCCATTATGTGTGCCCACCAGCAGTCTTCCCACCGAATGCGGGGTATCTCTCATGGCGCGACAGTCGCTGTCGGACTGGTATGTCAGGGCCGAACTCATCGACCGCATGGACGCTCACGGGGCATCGGACGTCGAAGTCGCGGCACGCCTGGACTACTCGCCGCAGACGATCGCGAACTGGAGGAAGGGATCGGGACAGCCGACCGTGGGCGACGCGCGGGAGTTCTTCGCGCACTACGGCGACGGCGACGAGGAAGCGATGCTGTACATGCAGCAGGTAGTGCGCAACAAGAAGGCCGACCTGCGGGTCCTGGAGGCCGACGCCCGATTCAACGCCCTGATGTTGGCGAAGGGAGAGCTGCACTACCGGGACATCTTCAAGTGGGAGCCACAGGTGCTACCAGGCGTTGTCCAGACCCGGGAGTTCCACTTCGAGGTCCTGCAACCGGTCGAGGGCACCACCGACGAGGTGGCCAATTTCGGCTGGGACTTCAAGGAACGCCGGGTGCGCGGCATCCTCGACCGTGCCGACGAATACAAGATGAACATTCTCATCGGTGAGGCCGCGCTCCTGTGGTTGCGGGGAATGCCCTCTGAAGGCCGTCTTGCACAGCTCGAACATCTCCGTGAATGCAACGACCGCTCCGGATGGGAGCTCCGAATCATGGACAAGCCGCAGCTGCTCGGCGGTAACTTCGAGGTCTTCATGCCGAACAGCAACGCGACAGCAGGGCCGCCGTTCGTGTTTAACCAGGTTCGTGACCGCAGCTGGTGTGTGGAAGAGCTGAAGCGGGTGAAGCTGTACCATGAATCGATCAAGCCGAACTGGCTTCGTGCGACACCTCTGGAGGAGTATCTCAATGCAGAGCGCGACCGCTTGGCGTAAGAGCACCCGCAGCAGTGGCACCGACTCCAGCAACTGTGTCGAGTGCCGCCAGACCTGGCGCAAGAGCACCTACAGCAGCGGCACCAACAACACCAACTGCGTCGAGGCCCGCACCGCAGCCACCGGCTTCCAGGTCCGGGACTCGAAGCTCGGCCACGACTCGCCGGTCTTCGACCTCGCCGCTACCGACTTCACGAGCCTGCTCCGCGCGGCCGTCACAGGCTGACCGCCTCCCATAGACACCACCAGGGAACCGCAGAGCATGCGTCTGACGGCGCGAACTCGATCTTGATCGCAACGGCCCCAAGAGCACACACCAATTCCACGACCAGCGAGGCGTGTCTCCTCACTGTAACCTTGCATGGTGGCAGGCGCTTCCGGTTCAGACCCCGAACCGATTCAGAAATGGAAGGTGACCGTGTACATCACGGCCGCCGCCTTCGTCCTGAGCGTCGTCGTCGACTTCACGACCGCGCTCGGATGGATCGGTGTCGGCCCCGACGCCGACCCGGAACCGACTGAAACGACTTCAGCGGACGACCCGTTCACGACCGAGAGCGCTTGGCAGGACGATGCCGAGGACTGGGGCGAGGAAGACGACAACGGGGTCGACTGGGAGGACGAGGCGACCACCGAGGAGGCGGTTTCCGGCTGGACCCTCGAATACTCTGAATACTCGATGGTCCTCGAGAACGGCCCCGACGACGCCACCGGCGAATCGTGCCTGTACTACCTCTTCGACTTCGACGACACCAGCATGAATCCTGAGGCCTGGTACGAGACGAGCCCGGACTCCGGATTCCCCGACTATACCGACCTGGTGTGGGACTCGTGCGGCTTCGACTACGGCGTTGAGGGCATGAGCTACCTGTACACCCCGAACGGCCTTGTCGGCACGCTTTACTACGCGGGTGGCGATCCGACCCCCGACGAGTGCTACGCGACGCTGAGTGAGCGCGTTGACGGCCTCAGCTGGCACTTCAACCCCTGGAACCCCTCGGAGTACGACTTGGAGGAGACCTCCGTCTTCTGCGTCCAGACCGACGACGGCGCCATCGCCATGTCGACGATCGACTCGATTCACCCCGAAGACGAACGCAATTGGATGCGGATCTACCTGACCACCGACCTCTACGTCTGGAGCTGAACGCCGCCGAGCCTCGCCGTCGACCGGCACCCGAGCCCTGCTCACACGCCGGAACCGCAGCGCGGGGACCGAGGATCGCGCAATGCCGGTCGTCTTCGCGAAGTGATCGCCGCTCCGCGGGGAATCAGATCTGGCGAGACCAGGCCACCACGAACAGGGCTGTCGCGAGACAGATGAGCACTGCGATCACCCACGGCCAAACGCCGCTCCTGGAGTTGCGGTACGGGGCCGACAGGCGGCGGTTCAAAGCACCGATGCCCGCAACGAGCAGCAGCACGACGATCTGGAATACGGTGGACAGAAGAAAATGGACCAACCATGCCCCGCCGAGGGTCGGTCCTCCCCAAGCGTCGTCGTACGGACCGTGATCGAAGATCGGGTAGAGCGCGCCGCGCGCGAACGTGAGCGCGACGAATGCGAACAGGACCCAGCTCGTGAGGCCGAGGACGAACGCGGTGATCGCGTGAACGATTCGTCTTGCGCTCGTGGGTGTTTCGGTGATCTCGAAGGTGTCGCGGGCGATCCGGGCGGAAGGAGCGACCGCCAGCGCGACACTCGCGACCGGGAGCCGTGCGGCGAGCCCGATCAGCCGGAGCAGTCGGCGGACCGCGGAATGGGGGGTGGTTGCCATAACCGGATGATAGCCGTGCGAGTCGTTCGCGGCTGTGGTGATTTAAGGCGAACGGCACTTCACGGTCATGCGCGAGCGGTCCAACGCGGAGGCGTCCATCGGCCGCCTCGAACGGCTCATCGGCCAGTTCGACCCGAAGGTCCACCTCGTCGTGAACAGGCGCTCGGCTCACCAGGCCAAGAAGGTGCGGGATCGGACGGCTGCGCGCCCACCCGCAAGCCGTTCGCGGACCTTGCGGTGGAGGCGTTGTGTGGTCGTTTTCCGAGTCGTGTCAGGAAACCTTCGTCCTTCGAGTCCTGCGGCACCGGATGCCTTTGCGCAGAGGAGCCATGCCAGGATGAGCCGATGTCCCCTGATGGCAAGCATTCCTCCGGGCTTGGCGGTCAGACGCCGACCGCCGACTACGACGGCTTCGCCGAGGCGTACGCCGCTGAGACGGAATCGAGTCTTCTCAACGGCTACTACGCGCGGCCCGCGATCCTGGATTTGGCCGGGGATGTGGTCGGGCGGCGCATCCTCGATGTCGGCTGCGGTGCCGGGCCGCTCTTCGAGGCGCTCCGTGACCGGGGCGCCATCGTCACCGGCATCGACCCCAGCGTCAAGATGCTGGAGCTGGCCAGGAAGCGGCTCGGCGACGGCGCGGCGTTGCGGCAGGCGGACCTCAATGATCCACTCCCGTTCCCCGACGATGCGTTCGATGATGCCGTCGCGTGTCTGGTCCTGCACTACCTGGAGGACTGGACGGCACCGCTCGCCGAATTGCGGCGCGTGCTGACCCCAGGCGGCCGCCTGATTGTCGCCGTGAATCACCCCTTCGTCTACAAGTACACCAACCCGGACGGCGGCAGTTACTTCGCGACCCACGAATACGGCTTGGAGTGCAATTTCAGCGGTCAGAACGTCGTACTGTCGCAATGGCACCGGCCGTTGCACGCGATCACTGGCGCCTTCATCGAAGCGGGGTTCCGAATCGCCGTTGTCAGCGAGCCGCCTCCGGCCCCTGGCGCCCACGAGCGGTTCCCCGACGAAGTCGAGACACCCGACTCGGCGTTCCTGTGCTTCCTGTTCTTCGTTCTCGAGGCCGCCTGAAGGTTGTCCAAGATCGGGTGCATGGAATCGTGCCTGCCCGGCAGGCGTGATCAGCGCGGCGGACGAGACGGTGGTCGAACTTTTCATTGGCCTGTCGGCCTGAGGTGCCCTGTGGCCTTGGGGCCGCCTTTGGCCCGACTTCAGGCGAGGCGGCGACCGTGAGGTGGGAGAGCGTTGGGGCGGTGTGGTGTTCTCCGGGTTGTCTTCGGTTGGGCTTCAGGCATCGGCGATCGTGAGATGGGAAGAGACTGGGGTTGGTGTGGTGTCCTTGGGGTTGCCTTCGGTTGGGCTTCAAACGGGGCAGCGATGCAGAGGTGAGTGGACGCCGGGGGTGGTTTGTCGGCGCGGAGGTTGGTCGTGGGGTTGGCGTGGTGTCCTTTCCTCTGGGGGTGTGGCGGCGGCTGAGGGGATGGCGTGTGGGGTCGGTTTGGTGCCTGGACAGGGGGAAGGGCCCGGTCCCTGTTGGGGTTCCGGGCTGAGCAGCATATGTGCTCTGTCCCCGCCGCAGCATCCTGCGGCGGGCGGGGTAAGAAGGGAACGGGGTCGTCAGGCCCGGTGGCGCCGGTCACTCCTGCCGGTGTCAGGGTGGTCCGATCCGGTGGGAGTGAGGTCTGCTCGTTTTCGGCTATCGTGGCCGGCGCAGGTTCGTCTACTGTGTCCCATTCGGGTGTGCCGGTCGCCTCCTGCCTGGTGGCTGGTGTGGCGAAGCGGGCGCGTACCCGTGC
>NZ_AXWO01000019.1 GCF_000482705.1 Glycomyces arizonensis DSM 44726
GGCTGCTTTTTTTAGGAACGCGACTTCCATCTCGAGTTCACGGATGCGTTGTTCGGCCCGACGCATCTCCGGTGATTCCATGGACATGGACTCACTGGTTTGATCGGGAGTTGCGCCGGTAATCCGTCGCTGCTTGCGGGCTTGCTTCACCCAATTCCGGAGCGTCCACTCGTTGATATCGAGTTCCGCGGCCACCTTGGCAACGGATTTGCCGCCATCGAGCGCCATATCGATGGCCATCTGCTTGAACTCGGGCTTGTAGGTGCGTCCCTGACTCACAATTCCTGCTTTCCGTTCTACCAGCGATCGTAACGCTGGCTGTCCAGAAAACCCGAGGCCCCTCAGGGGCGCCACAGCGGACACCGAACAGCACCTCGCCCGATCCCTGCTCGAACGATTGCGGGCGGGCTGTCTGCTCCTAGGCCGTGTTTACGAACTGGGTTTCCAGTCGAGGATGATCGCGACTTGGATGGTGGCCTCGTAGCGGACGGCGAGTTTGTCGTACCTGGTAGAGACGGCGCGGTAGCGCTTGAGGCGCCCGATGGCCCGCTCGACGGTGTTGCGTTCCTTATACGCCTCGGGATCGAATGCCGGAGGCCTGCCACCGGCGCGACCCTTGGCGATCCGGTTCCTGCGGTGGTCCTTCTTCTCGGGGATCACGGCCTGGATACCGCGCTTGCGGAGGTAGCGGCGGTTGGCCTTGCTCGGATACGCCTTGTCGGCCAAGACGCGGCGTGGACGCTTGCGGGGCCGGCCGGGCCCTGGCCGGGGCACGCTGAGGTGCTCCAACACCGGCTGGAACTGTGGTGAGTCACCACGCTGCCCGGCAGTGAGCTGCATGGACATGATGGCCTGGTCGGTATCGGCGGCGAGGTGGACCTTGGTGGTCCAGCCCCCGCGTGAGCGTCCGAGCGCGTGGTCGTCCGGTTCGCCGGGCACGGCCCGGCTTCCGGCTCCGGCGGCGGCCTGGTGGGCGCGAACGGTGGTGGAGTCGACGCTGACCGTCCAGGTCAGGCGGCCGTGATGGTCGAGTAGGGCCAGGATCATCTTCACCATCAGCGCCCAGATGCCGGTCCGTTGCCAGGTGGCGAACAGGGGGTAGACGGTGGGCCAGGGGCCGTAGCGTTCGGGGACGTCTCTCCAGGGAGATCCGGCCCGGACTGGCCAGGCCACGCCGTTGAACAGGGTTCGTCTTGACCTGGTGATCGGCCTGCCGGTCGGGGCGGGGCCGGGGATCCAGCGGCGCAGCCTGGCCCATTGCTTATCGGTCAGATCCCCGCGTACTGTTACGCTGGACATAGAAGCCTCCTATTGTAATCCGTTGCGACACAACAGATTCAACAGGAGGCTTCCTCAGTTCGTAAACACGGCCTAGAGTTGAGCCCGGAAACACTCGCCCGGCTTGGCGCCACGTTCCCCTTCAGGTTCACGAGCGCTGATGACGCGGCCAACGGCATCCTCGATGAGCTGCAACGACTTCAGGCGGACGCATCAACGCCTCCCGCGACTCGGTCCACGATCGGACCACAGATCGACTCGCGGGCATTCGGGGCGTGCACGAGTTCATCGCAGGCGGCGACTTCAAGGCGGGCGACGAGCTCCGCTGGGAACGCCCGAACCTGCGGGAGACCCATATCGCGCACGTCGACGCCAACGGCTGCATCCTCACCGAGGACGGGCAGGCACACGCGTACCCGGCGGCCGCCCTTGCGCCGCTCACGCCGGGCCCGAACCCGCACCCTTGGGAGGCATGGATCCACACGCCCAGCGGGAAACCGATCGGCGACTGGCGCGAGGAGTACCGCCGCCGCAAGCACTCCGAGATCACTCCCGGTACCGAGGATCAGCAGCTCATGGACTGGACCGAGATGATCGCCGTCGTCCTTGAGCGCATGCCCGAAGGCAACTGGACCACCTATGGCGACCTCGCACGACTCACCGGCCAACATCAGAGTGGGGTCGGAAGCTTCATCGCGAACGCCCCTCACCTGAAGAACCTCTGGCGGGTCCTGCTCGCCGAGGGCAAGGTCTCGCCCAACTTCACCTGGCCGAGAAAGGACCTCGGCGACCCGCACGACCTCCTTCGCAAGGAAGGCGTCCGGTTCTCTCCGAGCCTGGTGGCCGATCGGACGCAACGACTGCACGTGGAAGACCTTCGCAAGCTGCTGTCGCAGTAGCGGCACGCGGCAGCGGCCGGACCCCGCCCGCCGCTGCCGCCACACACCGACGCCTGTTATCCGAGCGAAAATCGAGGAAACCAACTTCCTTGCGAGACAATGGAATTCGGAAGAGTCGGATATTTGACACTTTGCGACACGCGTGCGACGCGCGGGATGATCTTGTAACGAAGTGCGCACGCTGTCTAGAATTCCTGCCCATGACGGAAAGTGACGACGCGACCCCCGGCCCTCCTCCGCTCATGGAGCTGGCCCGTCAGCTCCTCTCCGAACGGACACGGCCGCGGGACTACTACCCACGAGGCTACGAGAAGACCGAGATCCCCCGCGACATCTGCTCACCGAAGACCCTGAGCCGCTTGGAGTCCGGAAGGTATCGGGGTGTGAAGCTCGGCACGGTGCTCTCGCTCCTGCGTTTCTACCGAACCCCACACGAGCTGTTCGACCACATCGCCATGCTGGTCGAGGCCGCAAGGGCCAACGACTGGTGTAGCCACTACGCGAGCGCCCTGGACGATAGCGGATGGTTCTACCAGCAGTGTGAGGACAACGCGAGTTACCTTGCGTTCCACTCGTATTCGGTGCTGCCCTCACTCATCCACAGCCCTGCCTATTACCGGATGATCCGCGACAAGACCGAAGTCTCCTTCGATGAGGCTCCAGACTGGGATAACGGTCTGGATTTCCGCATGGACCGGCGTGAACGCTGGATCGGGTCAGAGCGTCCTGCGCTGTTCCTGATCGGCGAGGCTGCGATCAGCATGGCCCTTGGTTCCGAAAAAGAGGAGATTCTGGCTGACCTGCACAAAATCGCCGCCCTGCCCTTCGCCGACGTGCGCGTCCTCCCGTTCGCTGTCGGCTTCTACGAATTGCAATCGTGGACGCTCAACCTTCTGGAATACGATGGCGGCGAAGAGACCGTGATCAACGTCGAGTCGCCACGGGGTTCTGGCTTCATTCCCGCGGATTCGACGCGAGGTAAGTTCTTCACCGGTGCTCTCAAGGTGGCATCTCGCAAGTCGATCGCATTGGAGGACTTCCTAAAGTGACCAGTATCGGGCCCTGGCGCAAGTCGACCCGCAGCGCCAACAACCAGAACAATAGCTGCGTCGAGGTGCGTCTCAACGGCGACAACCCGCAGGTCTCGGACAGCAAGCTCGCCGACGACCGTCCCATCCTCACCGTCAGCGCGAACAGCTATAACGGCCTGCTCGCATGGGTGAAGGACACTCCCGCACAGTAGTGAGCGCCCAGGCCCGGCGTGGAGGCGAGCGGGCCGGGGCTCACCCGACACAGCACCACCGATCGCGACGGCGGCGGAACCCGAGAACCCGCCGCCCGTCGCCACTCCCCCGCACCGAGGAGCGCCATGAACGAGCCGGTCCGCGAACACCCGCTCAAAGGGCGATTCGACAGCGCCGCAGCACGTTGGGAGCGTCCCGAAGCAGACGACGGCACCCCCGGTGAACTTGAGATCGGCTTCGCCGAGAACGGCCTGGTCGCCATGCGCCGCGCCGACGACCCCGGCGGCACGGTCCTGATCTACACGCCCGACGAGTGGGAGGCGTTCGTCGGCGGCGTCCGCGACGGCGAATTGGACCTGGGCGTCCTCGTCGACGACGCCGAGCGCGCCGCCGCCGACGACGAGGCGTAGCCGACCGGCCTTCACCCGAGCGATCCTCGGGACATTCCACGTGGACATTCTGGCCTTCGCCGCCTGTCCATTCTGACCGGCTATCCAGCGAGTCCGACTGACTCGCCTGCCAGTTTCCATTCTTGTGTCAACGTTTCCGCTGCTCTTAGGCTTGTCGCAGCAGTCGTCCAAGCACGGCTGCGATCCACAGGCGACTCATCTACGGCATCGGGGAGCGACGCGATGACAGGACGGAACCGACCACCGCTGGAACCCGGCCGGGTGCTGGGGCACTTCGTCAACGTCGCCGGGACGGTCTTCGTCCTGCGGGCCAGTGCGGGCGGGCACCGGATCGGCGTTCGCCTGCACCACGACGAAGGACCCGAGATCGCGATCGTATGCCTGCCGCTCGACCCGTCCGCGCGCCTCATCCGCTGGCAGGGGCTGCTGTGGTCGTCGAATCCGCCCGAATGGAAACAAGAGGTCAGGGACTTGGCCTTCACGGCCATCGATGCGATCCTCGGTGGGCGGCCCGGAGCGGCGGCCCGGCCGTGACGGACTTCTCGGATCTCCTCGCGCGCAGCGTCTTCGCGCTGCGGCCCGGACTCGCAGACTCCGCCGTCGACAGGGGTGACGGCGGTGCGGGGAGCAGTGAAGGCGGATCGGCTGCTCCCTCGGACGCGACCGCGGCGGTACCGGCAACCGTTGTTCCTCCGGCCGCCGCGGTCGCGTCCGAACCGCACGCATCCGAACCGTGCCCATCCGACCAGCACGACGACCGCGGCTACCGCGCCGTGGTCTTCGACAAGCCGCACACCGGCACCGTCGACGCCCAGGGCATGGTGGAGCCCCGGCACCGCGTCACGGTGTCATGCTGCCTGTGCCCCGGCGTCTTCCATCTCTCCGCCTCGGGCTACGGGGAGATGGCGCGCCGGGTCGAGGCGGCCGGGTGGCGGTACACACCGGGCCGTCACCTCCACGACCGCGCCTGGTGTCCCGCCTGCCGCCCGAACGCCGGGAAGGCCGTCGCTTGAACGCTCGACACGACCGCCTCCCGGCGGGACCGGCCGCCGCCGCTGACCCGCGGCGGCCGGTCCGCTCCTCCTGCTTGATCGTGCTGGGCTGCGTCGAGGTCGATGACTTCGAGGTCGAGTTCGTGTGGTCGACGCTCACGGACACCGTCCTCGCCGACTTCCGCGGGGTCGAGCCGAGGCGGATCGGCACCGCGGTCATAGGCGGGCGCGCAGATCCCGCGTTCGTGGCGCAGCCCGATCATCTGTACTGGCTGGGGTACGAGCATCGCGAGGCGCGGATCCTTCAGGCCGCGGTCCGCCTGTTCGAGCAGCGGCCACGGCGTTGAGGCATCGAACCGCAGGTGGCCGGGCTGTTCCGAATGCGGCGCGAGTGGTGCGGCCAAACGTGCGTCAGGTGAGCGTCGATTCTCAACCGAGTCCGGATATTCATCATCAATATTGACTACTTGTCCGTTTTCACCGGTGAGCCAGAGCGACCGTTCATGCGTCAGTCGAGCGACCATACATGCGCGACATCAGCGTCCAGACATGCGTGATGGTAGGCTGTAGACGTGAGTCGAGTACCTCGTTCCCCGCACGGCACCATCCTGCCCCGGCGCGCGGCGTCGATGGTCGAGGAGGCGCTGGCCGACACCCGCGTCATTCTGGTGAACGGCGCGAGACAGGCGGGCAAGAGCACCCTCGTGTCGCTGATCGGGGAGGACCGGGGCGCGGTCTGGTTCAGCCTCGACGACCCGCAGACCCGGCGGGCCGCCGCGGCCGATCCGGTCACGTTCGTGAACCGCGACGAACCGATGATCATCGACGAGATCCAGCGCGACCCCGAGCTGCTGCTGTCGATCAAGTCGACGGTCGACCGGGACGGCCGCCCGGGACGGTTCCTGCTGACCGGCTCGGCGCGCATCCTCGGTCTGCGCAATCTCCCCGACACCTTGATCGGTCGAATGGAGACCATCGAGCTGTGGCCGCTCTCGCAAGGCGAGATCGACGGCGCCCCGGACGGCTTCGTCGACGCGGTCTTCGACCAGGGCCCCGCGTTCGACCATGAATCCGATGAGGACTTGCGCGACTACGCCGAGCGGCTGGTCAGAGGCGGCTTTCCGGAGGCGGTGGCGCGGACGGCGAGCCGCCGCGGCCGATTCTTCGACTCGTACGTATCCGACCTGATCAACCGGGATGTCATGCAGCTCGCCGAGCTCGAACGCGTCACCCAGCTGTCGGTGCTGACGCAGATGCTGGCGGCTCGCTCGGGCGGACTGCTGGTGCCCGGCAACCTCGCCCGGTCCCTGGAGGTCGACCGCAACACGGTGCTTCGACACGTCCGTCTCTTGGAGGAGGTCTACTTCCTCAAACGGATCCCCGCGTTCACCCGGAACCTCAGTTCCCGAGCGGTGAAGACCTCCAAAACCGCCCTCGTGGACTCGGGCGTGGCCGCGCACCTCGTCCAAGCCGACGCCCGTTCGCTCGCCCGCCAGGACGCCGCGCTCGGACCGCTCCTCGAAGGCTTCGTCGCCATGGAGTTGCAGCGCCAGCTCTCCTGGTCCGAACGGCGCGCGACCATGTTCCACTACCGGACCAAGGACAAACTCGAAGTGGACATCGTGCTCGAGACGCCGCGACGTCAGGTGGTCGCCTTCGAAGTCAAAGCGGGAGCGACCGTCCGCGGCGATGACTTCAACGGACTGCGGCACCTCGCGGACCGACTGGGAGACGACTTCCTCCTCGGCGCGGTGCTCTACACCGGCGACAAGACGCTGCCGTTCGGCCCGAAGATGCGTGCCATCCCCATCGCCGCCATCTGGGAATCCGAGGCCGGCTGAAGCGCTGATCGGGCCTCGCGAAGCCGCGTTGCGGCGCTTCAGACGCCGGGCATGGACCGGACCGAGACGCCCTCGCCCACGAGGCTCCCGGCGATCGACCAGACGCGGGCCGCTCAGCGGGTCGGTATCTCCTCCGCCCCTTGGAGCCTGGCGCGGTCGGCCGCCGCGCGGCCCGCGATGTGGCCCTCGTAGTCGCTGATCCGCGTGGCCGACCGGAAGGTCAGGTTCGGGAACAGCTCCTCGGTCTTGGCGTCCACCGCTTCGCGCTGCAACCGCATCACCGGGACGAGGTCGGTCCCGGTCTCGTCGGCGACCTCGCGGACCGTGGTCTCGGCGGACTCGGCCAGCCGCTCCCCGATCCGCACCGCGAAGGACGCCAGGAACGACTGCCGGAACGAGCGCGTCCGCGACCGGCCCGCACCGTCCCGCCTCGCGCCCGCCCGGGTCATCGCGGACGTCGCCTGCACCAGCAGCGAGTTGTACAGCAGCTCCACCGAACGCAGGTTCGTCCGGGCGCCGACCACGGTGCAGAACCCGGCGGCCGTCGAGTAGACCGCTCGGCACCCGTTGGCGTCCGCGACGACGTGCAGCAGCTCGGACTTCTGCTTCTCGTAGGGCTTCTCGACGTAGACGCGCACCGCCGCGGCCTTGACGGCCGCGTCCCCGCCCTCCGCGAGGAGGGCCTCGTTGATCGAGTGCCTGGCGATGAGCTGCTGGGCCTTCGCGGTGAACGCCTCGGCCTCGGCGTCGGAGTCCGTCGACTCGGCCTTTGCCAGCAGCGCCCGGACCTTCTCGTACACCTTGGCGGACTCGGCGCCGTCTCCACGCACCGAAACGGGGCGCCCGCCGGGGCGCGGCTGCACCATCGGGATCGGTTCGAGGTCGGCGAGGGTGTACAGCGCCTCCAAGAGCGCCGCGGCGGCCGCGGTCCAGGCAGGGCCCTCACGGCCTGCGAGCGCCTCCTTGACGGACGCGGGCGCCGAGTGTTCGGCCAGTGCTTCCCGCTGCGCGCTCCACAGGTCGCTCAGCTGCGCTTCCGCATAGCGACGCAGTTCGGAGCGCATGAGCGTCGCGGCGGCCTTCATCGCCGGGCTGGAGGTGGTCTTCGCCATCATGCTGAGCACGTCCCTGGGCATCCAACCGCGGTCCCATGCCTGCCCGATCGCGTCCTCGGCCATCGCGTCGACGGTGGTCGCCACGGCTTCGCGCCAGCGGCCGTGCGCCGTCGCGCGGGACAGCATGAGCGCCGACTGCTCCCAGGTGGGGGCGTCGCACTCGCCGCAAGGGCAGGCGTCGGCCATGATCTGGACCAGGGCGTATCGAGCTCGGGCCAGCAGCTCCTCCCAGGTCGCAGGGGCCTGGGCCGAACTGCGGTCGCTGACTCGGCGCTTGAGCTTCTCCCGCGACTTGGCCTTGCGTCGCAGCCGGTTCTCCCTCCCCATGCCGCACCTCCATGCTCGCCGTATAGGGCTCAACGACCGGATCCGGGATACGCAACGGCCGTACCCCGGTGAGGCAGGCTACATGGTCTTGAGCGACGCGGGTGCGGCCCAGGCCGCCATGGTCGCCGAAGCGCGGTGGCGATCACGGCATGGGCGCCCCGCCCCACAGGGCCGAGACGGGGAGGGCGGCCATGTCAGGTCCGAACGGCACCGTCTCCTCGCCCAAGTAGAGGACGTATCCGGCGCGGAACCGGTCGCCGATTCGGTCTCGCAGCCAATGGAGATGTTTGAACGAGTCGGACCGCACCGTTGCCGAGGCCTTGACTTCGATGGCCACCACGGCTCCGTCTCGTCGTTCGAGCACGAAGTCGATCTCGCGGCCGTCGCGGTCACGGTAGAAGTGCAGCCCCGCTCGAATCGAACTCACTGTCAGCTGCCGGGTCAGCTCGGTGAACGCGAAGGTCTCCACCAGCGGTCCCGCAAGTGGGTGCCCGGGGGCCGACACGGCTTCGAAGTCGGCTCCGAGCAGCGACGCCGTCAATCCCGAGTCCGTGACGTAAGCCTTCGGAGTCTTGATGGACTTCGCGGTCAGGCTGGTCGACCACGTCGGCAGTTTCGCGGTGAGGTAGACGATGTCGAGATAACCCAGATAGTCACGGACGGTGGCGTGGTTGAGTTCCAAGCTCTTGGCGAGCTCGGAGAGCACCAGGTTCGAGCCGGAGCGCGCGGCGACCAGCCGCAGGAGCTGCGGCAGCAGGTTGGCGTGGCGAACGTCCGCGAACTCCGCAACGTCCCGCAGCACCACCGTGGACACATAGCCCTCGAACCAGTCCGCACGAAGCGATTCGGAACCGATTCGAGCCGCCTCCGGATAGCCTCCCTCACAGACGAGCTTGAAGTAGTCGGCCCTGGTCCATTGCGACGCCTGCGGTGAGTCCAGCAGGCGCTGCCGGTCGAACAGGAGCTCAGGCGCATCGACATCGGATCTTGTCCGTTCGGCGGCGCTCAGGGGCCAGAGGTCGACGAACACGGCTCGTCCCGCCGACGATTCCGACAAGGTCGGCACCGTCAGAAGCCGCGTCGAGCCCGACAGGACGAACTGGCCGGGCGCATCATCGAGATCCATGAGGCGCTGGACCGCAAGCAGCAGATCGTCGCCGCCGCGCTGTACTTCGTCGAAGATCCGAGGCGCCGAACCATGCCCGGCGAACCCCGACGGATCGGAGCGGACCGTCTGGAGGACGGTCGGATCATCGAGCGTCGCGAAGGTCCCGCCTCGTTCGGCATGCAGTTGTCGCAGCAGGGTGGTCTTCCCAGCCTGCCGAGGGCCGCCGACCACGACGGCTCTGAACGCGTCAACACGCTCGTTCAGGCGAGAGAGCGCTCGTCGAGGCAGGAGGCTGGACATGACTCGACGAAATCACGACCATAATCACAGATTTGCCGAAGTTGTATTAACGATTTCGCCGAGGTTGAGGCGCCAGTTCCGCCGCTACCCGTGCCGACCCCAGCGGCCGGCTTCCGAACGGGCCGCCCCATCACGCGGCTATACAGCGCATCCACCTGCGAATATAGGTTCGCATAGGCCGTTGTGAAGCCTGCAAGAAGCAGGTAGTTGTATGCATGCGTCGGTCTTCGGATCGGCGCTTTTCACATTTCCGGAGGCCGCACGCGCTGGGTTGAGGCCCCGAGGGCGGTCCCCCACGAGCGTCAGCCGCGAACCAGGCGGAGGGGACGCCGCCGGTTCCCGCTCGCATCACGATGCGTCAGCGGGCTTCTCGGTCCGGGGCGGGCGCAGCGAGGATCCGGGTGCCGGGGGCCGGGGCCGCGAACGGCCCGGGCACGGCCTCGTCGCGTGGGAGGCCGGTGATGTCTGCGCTCAGGTCCAGGTCAGACCCGTCGGGGTTGGTGTAGCCCATCTCGGCCTGGTAGCTCGTCCCGAGGCGCGCGGTCGTCACCGGGGCGACGGCGTCGATGGCGCCGGACACTTCGACGCGAACGCTCCCGGCTGCGGCGTCGTGCACCTCGACGCGCACCGGTGAGGTGTCGAGGACACGGGGCGCGGGTTCGGCGCGGAACGGCTCGGCGCCCTCCGCGTACAGGTTGCCCTCGACCCAGACCGGCAGGCGCGGCCCGGCCAGCGCGCTGCCGTCCTCGTTCGGATACTCCTCCGGCGTCGGATACGCGTCGTACTGCGAGGTTCCCACCGGGGTCGGCACGAAGGCGGCCTGGCCGGGCACGCCGTCGATGTCGATCGCGCCGGACCAGAAGCTCGCGAGCGCCGGTTCGGCACGTTCTTCGCGGGCGCGGTCACCGACGAAGAGGTTGTTGTAGAACCGGTTGTCGCCGCCGAGGATGTTCGAGACGCCGTAGACGGCCGTGGAGTGCGGGAGGTGGTACGGGGTGTACCGCTGGTGCTCGGTGCAGTTCGCGATGCGGCCCGCGAAGTAGTTGTGCACGTAGGCGCCGCCGGTGGACATGTCCTTGACCGCCCACGGTGAGAGGAACAGGTTCGAGTCCACGAGGTAGGGGCCGTGGCAGACCTCGACCATGAAGTCCTCGGCGGTGGAGGCGTAGCAGACGTTGCGCCGCACCAGGGTGCCTTGGGCCTGCCAGTCGAGCCACAGGGCCCGATGCGTGTGGTGGATGGTGTTGCCGCTGATCACGGTGTCGATGGCGGCGTGCAGTTTGATGCCGGCCACCTCGGCGCCGTGCCACTGCCGCTTCACGTGGATGCGGGAGATGTGGTTGTCGGCGACGGTCGAGAACGCCGCGCCGAGATGGCCGACGACGCCCGCCTGCTCGCAGTCCCGGATGGTGTTGCGGCGCACCGTGTGGGAGCCGACATGGTCCCGATCCCACGGGTGCGGCTCGCCCGCGTCGGGTCCGCGCAGGGCGAGCGCCCGCCCGATCACCTCGCGTTCGCGCTGCGTGCCGCCTTTGGCGCCCTTCGGTCCCGCGGTCCACTCGTTCTGCCCCGTGCCGGCCTCCTTGCCCAGGGAGACGCCGACGTTCTTCGAGTCGGTGATCGTGTTGTCCTCGATCAGCCAGCCCTTGGACCAGTGCGGGCCGATCAGGCCCTCCTGGAGCGCGGTGGGCGGCGCCCACTGCGTGGCGGCCTTGGTCAGGGTGAAGCCGCGCACCGTGAGGTGGTCGATTCCCGTGGCCGCGGGCCAGAAGACGAACTTGCGGGCGTTGATCTCGATCGCGTGCGCGGCCGGGTCGGCGCCCCCGAAGTTCGCCCAGATCGTCGTGGCGTCGTCGCCCACCTCGCAGTACCACGTCAGCAGGGAGCCCGCCGGGTCGAACGAGTCCTCGGTGACCTCGGGGCGTTCGACGCCGCCCAGGGTCAGCGACTCGTACATGGACTTGCCGTCGAGATACACCTCGCCGGTGTGCCAGGTGTTGACCCGGTCGAAGAACCAGTCCCCGCCGATGCGTTCGGCATACGGGTTGCGCTCCCCGAACAGGGTGTTCGGCACCGTCGCCGTCCAGACGCCCGCGGAGCCGGGGTGGGGGCGCCAGTCGGCGATCACCTCGGCGCCGGAGATCGTGACCGGCTCGTAGCGGCCGTCCGCGCCCAGCGCGGCCTGGTAGGTGATCGGCGCATCGGCCGTGCCGCCGCGAGGCGGATTCACCCATTCGCGGTACACGCCCGCATGCACGAGGACCGTGTCCCCCGGTTGTGCCAGCGCCGCGGCCGCGCCGATGCTGAGCAGCGGGGCCTCGGCGGTTCCAACGGCGGTATCGGACCCGGACTTCGCGACGTGTAGCTCCACGCCGCAAACCTTAGCCGCCGGCCTGCACCGTTCCCCGACCCATCGCCGCCGCGCCCGTCAGCAGGGCTTGCTCAGGTCAGCGGCGTGGTACTCGGCCACGACTTCGATCGGTCCGATGATGTGGCGGTTGAACTCCTCGAGTTCCTCGGCTGGGACCCAGAGTTCGAGGATGGTCTCGCCGCCGGCGTGTTGGATCGGGTAGCGCTCGGCGAAGGCGCGCTCGACTTCGAAGCGGGTCACATAGCCGACACCGTCACGGGGCGCGTTCCAGTCGCGGGCAATGCGGGTCGCGTAGTCCTCGTTGAGGACCGGATAGAAGATCGGCTGTTCGGGGAGCCGTGGCGGCCAGACGGCCCAGCCGGACTCGCGAACCAGCTCGAGTTCGGCCGGCCCGCATGGGCGCCACAGGGCCATGGTCTTCAGGTTGGTCATCGCACCGGTTCCATTCGGGGAGGGAGCGCTGTGACGCTGCCACATCCGGCGCGCGGTGCGCATCGGCATCGCTGCTCCAGGAGTGCCCGCACCCCTCCTTCCGGCCCTTCGTCGCGAAGCACACGTGGAAGACCCTTCGCTCGCGGTGAATGCCCTCGCCGACCCGGAAAACCCGTCCGGGCGCTGCGCCAGCTCGCACGGCGGCGTCGCGGGGAGGCGATCGCGACGAGATTTCTCGATTGTCTATACCGGCGGCGGCAGATTCAGGCCGCGGGCCGGATACGGTTCATGTATGGCCTACAGCTATTTCTCCCAGGACCAGGCTACGGCCGCCCTCCGGTCGACGCTCACGCATGCGCAGCACCTCCCGGCATTGTCGGCGCTGCTCGACGGCGACCTGCTCTGGGACCGGTCGGCGCACCAGCTCGTGCTCATGGTCGACACCTGGATCGACGGCACCGGATACGGGCGTCGAATGCACACCTGGACCGACCGCCGCGTCATCGACGACGGCGACCTCGCACGCGGGTTCTCCAGAGGCGCCAAGACCGCCGAACCCGAACTCGTGGCCGCGGCGGCCGACGAGGTCCTCGACATCATCCTCGCCGGCATCTCCGCGGTCGACGGCTCCGCGGCCTCGGCCGCGGTCACCGCGGCGCTCCACAGCGGCCTGGCGGAGTCCCCGTCGCGCAAGCCGATGTTCACAGCGCTGCGGGCACGGCAGCTCACGCGCACGGCCCAGCGCTGAGCAAGCGGCGAAACGGCGGGTGCCTCGCGAGGTTCCCGAAACAGCCCCGGCGCTCCGCGTAGGTCCGTCCACGGCCCGGCGCTTCACCGATGGCGCAGGCGATGCGCTATCAGCGGAGCGATCAAGGCCGCCACCTGCGAATACAGGTTCCCGTAGGCCTCTATCAGGCCTGTAAAACCAGGCAATACGCGAAGGCGTCGATCTTAGGATCGGCGCCTTTCGTCGTCCTGGAAATCGCCGGTCCGCCATCGATCCCTGGCGCGGGCGAAAATCGCTCACTTTGAGCGGCTGAGCCAGGGCGGATCCGGGGTCTTCTTACATTCCTGAGGGCGGGATCTCTCCGCTGCCGCGTGCGATGAGGGTGGTGCTCACGACGATGCGCTGCGACGGGGAGCCGTCGCCGTTCAGCTTTGCGAACACGCGCTCGGCGGCGATGCGGCCGAGGTCCTCCGGATGCTGGGCCACGACGGTCAACCCGGGCTCCAGCAGGTCGGCCAGCTCGACGTCGTCGAAGCCGACCAGCGCGGTGTCGCGATGGCGCCCGCGCTCGCGCAGCGCGCGCAGCGCGCCGACGGTGACGAGGTTCTGCGAGCTGAACACGGCCGTGGGCGGATTCGGGCCGTCCAGCAGCCGCAGCAGCGCCTCGCGAGCGCGTTCGGGGTCGTGGAGGTCCTCGATCACCGGGACGTCGGCGACGGGGATGCCGGCGTGGTCGAGCGCCTCGAGAAAGCCGCGGCGCCGGTGGCGGGCCGTCTGGAGGCTGTGGAGGTCGCCCAGGTAGGCGAAGCGCCGATGGCCGCGGGCCAGCAGGTGCTCGGCCGCCCGGGCGGCACCGCCGAAGTTGTCGCTGACCACCGCGTCGGTCTCGACTCCCCGCGGCTCCCGGTCGACGAACACCACCGGGGTGCCGCGCCGCAGCTCCGGCTCCAGGTAGGCCTGGTTCGTGGACGCGGTGGTGAGGATGAGCCCGTCGACCCGCCGCCGCAGGAACGCCGCGACCGCCTCGCGTTCGCGCTCAGGGTCGTCGTCGAGGCTGGAGGCGAATACGGCGACGCCGTGTTCGACCGCGACGTCCTCGACCGCCCGGTGGACGGCGCCCGCGAAGGGGTTGTCGACGCTGCTGACGAGCAGGCCGAGCGTCCTGGTGCGGCGGTCGGACCGGCGCAGGTTCCCGGCGTGCGGGTCCGGCTGGTAGTCGAGGGCTCGCGCGGCGTCGAGCACCCGGCGGGCGGTCTCGGGGGCGACGTTCGGTTCGCCGTTGACGACCCTTGAGACGGTCTTGACCGCCACACCTGCGAGTTTCGCGACATGGCGCATGGTGGGGCGGGCGCTGCTGCCCGCATCAGATTCTGACAACGATGTCACGATTTGGTCTCCAAGGTTGGCTTAACTTGAATCTTTGCGTTCGCATGCTCTAAAGATAACCATGACATCGTTGTCAATCGAGCAGCGGTACCCAACCCCCAGAGGAGATTCACCGATGCATCGCAACCGCCGAACCATCGCGGCCGCCTGCGTGCTCGCCACGGGCGCGGCCCTCACCCTGACCGGATGCGGCTCCGGCGGGTCTGACGAGGACGCCGTCGGCGTCTCGCTCATCGTCAAGACCACCGCCAACCCCTTCTTCGTGGCCATGCAGGAGGGCGCCGAGGCCGCCGCCGAGGAGGCCGGCGTCGAACTCACCCTCGCGGCGGGCCGCCAGGACGGCGACGAGGACACCCAGATACAGGCGATCGAGAACGCCGTCTCCCGCGGCGACGACGGCATCCTCATCACCCCCAACGGGCCGGGCGTCGAGGACGCCCTGATCCGGGCGAGGGACGCGGGCCTGTACGTCATCGCACTGGACACCCCGCCGACCGACCCCGAGTCCGTCGACATCACCTTCGCCACCGACAACTTCCTGGCCGGGCAGCGCATCGGCGAGTGGACCGCCGCCCAGCTCGGCGGCGAGCGGGCCGTCATCGCCATGATCGACCTGTTCGACGACAAGATCGTCTCGGTCGACGTCGAACGCGACCAGGGCTTCCTGGACGGCATGGGCATCGACCTGGCCGACCCCGGCCAGTACGGCGACGAGGCCGCCACCGGCCGGTACTCCGGCGGCGAGTACGCGATCGTCGGCCACGAGGCCTCCGAAGGGGCCGAGGCGGGCGGACGCACCGCCGCCGAGAACCTGCTGTCGGTCAACCCCGACATCAACGTCGTCTACACCATCAACGAACCGGCCGCCTACGGCGCCTACGAGGCCTTCGACGCCGCCGGTGCCACCGACGACCTCGTCGTCGTGTCGGTCGACGGCGGATGCGCCGGCGTCGATGCGGTGGCCGAGGGCGCCATCGACGCGACCAGCCAGCAGTACCCGGTGCGCATGGCCGAACTCGGCGTCGAGGCGATCCACGCGCTCGCCACCACCGGCGAGGCCCCGGAGGCCTCCGAGGGACTCGACTTCTTCAACACCGGGGTCGAGCTGGTCACCGACCAGCCGCACGACGGCATCGCATCGATCACCTCGACTGAAGCGGCCGACGTCTGCTGGGGCTAGGTCCCGGCGACTCGAGCACAACGGAGCACACGTGAGTCAGCAGACCAACGCGCCCGCGGCGGAGCACGACCTGGCCGAGGAGTTCCTCGACCGCTCCACGCCCCTCGGCGCGATCCGCAACCTCCTGCACCGCCATCCGGCGATCAGCCCCGCCATCGTCCTGATCGCCGCCGTCGCCGTCTTCGGCGGCCTCAACGAGCGCTTCCTGGAGCCGTCGAACCTGTCGCTGGTGAGCCAGCAGGTCGCCGTGGTCGGGACACTCGCCCTGGCCCAGACGCTCATCATCCTCACCGCCGGGATCGACCTGTCGGTCGGCGCGGTCATGGTGCTCAGCTCCATGGTCATCGCGCAGACCACAGTCCAGAACGGACTCCCCGCCCCGCTCGGGATCGGCCTCGGCCTGGCCGTCGGGCTCGGCGCGGGCGCGGTAAACGGCTTCCTGGTCACCCGGCTGAAGCTCCCGCCGTTCATCGTCACCCTCGGATCGCTCAACGTCTTCCTGGCGCTGACATTGCTGTACTCGGGCGGTGCCACCGTGCGCGGCGGGGACATGCCGGACCTGCTGACGCTGACCGGCGAGACCTTCAGCGTCGGCGGGGTCAACATCACCGCCGGGGTGGTGATGATGCTGGTCCTCTACGTCGCGCTGGCGCTGGTCCTCCATGGGACGGCGTGGGGCCGGCACGTGTACGCCTCCGGCGACGACTCGGAGGCGGCGCGCTTGGCGGGCATCAGCGTCCAGCGGGTGCTGGCGAGCATCTACCTCGCGGCCGGGGCGATCCTCGCCGTCGCCGCCTGGATCCAGATCGGCCGGTCCAACGCCGCCTCGCCGAACGTCGGCGTCGACTTGAACCTCGACTCGATCACCGCCGTCGTGATCGGCGGCACGAGCCTGTTCGGCGGCCGCGGCACCGTGTGGGGCACGCTCCTGGGCGCGCTCATCGTCGGCGTCTTCCGCAACGGGCTGTCCCTGGCCGGGGTCGACGTGCTCTGGCAGACCTTCGCGGTCGGCGTCCTCGTCATCGTCGCCGTCTCGGTCGACCAGTGGATCCGGAAGGGGCGCAAATGAGCACCGACGACATCAGCGGCAGCGAACCGATCCTGCGGGCGACCGGCCTGGTCAAGACCTTCGGCCGCGTCGTCGGCCTCGACGGCGTGGGCTTCGAGCTGTACCCCGGCGAGGTGCTGGCCGTCATCGGCGACAACGGCGCGGGCAAGTCGACCCTGATCAAATGCCTCACCGGCGCCGAGGTCCCCGACGAAGGGGAGATCCGTCTGGAGGGACGGCGGGTGCACTTCAAGCGCCCCCAGGACGCCCGAGCCCACGGCATCGAGACGGTGTACCAGACCCTCGCCGTCTCGCCCGCGCTCGACGTCGCCGCCAACCTGTTCCTCGGCCGGGAACTGCGCAAGCCGGGTCCCTTGGGCACGGTCCTGCGCGTGGTCGACCGGCAGCGGATGCGGCAGCGGGCGAAGGAGGAGCTGACCAAGCTGGGCATCAGCACGCTCCAGGACGTCACCGTCCCGGTCGAGAACCTCTCGGGCGGCCAGCGGCAGGCCGTCGCGGTCGCCCGGGCGGCCGCCTTCGGCTCGAAGGTGGTCGTGCTCGACGAGCCGACCGCGGCACTGGGGGTGCGCGAGTCGGGCCAGGTCCTCGACATGATCGCGGGCCTGCGCGACCGCGGCGTCCCGGTCATCTTGATCTCGCACGACATGCCGCAGGTGTTCGAGGTGGCCGACCGCATCCACATCCAGCGGCTCGGCAAGCGGGCGGCCACGATCACGCCGCGGACGCACTCGATGACCGACGCGGTGGCGATCATGACCGGCGCCGCCCAGGACGGTGCGCATTGATCGGCGTCGTCGGCGAGGCCCTGATCGACCTGGTGGTCGCCGAGTCCGACCCGACGCGGCCGGTGGCGCATCCGGGCGGCAGCCCGATGAACGTGGCGGTCACCTTGGGGCGCTTGGAGTCACCGGTGGCGTTCCTCGGCCGCCTGTCCGGCGACGCGTTCGGCGAGCTGCTCCGCGGCCACTTGCGGGCCTCGGGTGTCGACCTGCGCTGGACGGTGGACGCGGCAGAGCCCACCAGCCTGGCGGTCGTGTCGGTCACTCCCCCGGGTGAGGCGAGTTACGCCTTCCACCTCCACCGGACCGCCGACTGGCAGTGGTCGGCCGCCGAGCTTCCCGCCTCGCCGGGGTTCGACGCCGTGCACGCCGGGTCGCTCGGCCTGGCGCTCGGGCCCGGCGGCGCGGTGGTCGCCGAGTGGCTGGAGGAGCTCAGCGGGTCCACCACGATCAGCCTCGACCCCAATGTGCGCCCCGAGCACCTGGGCGAGCGGGGGCGGTACCGGGCGCGGCTGGAGCGGTGGCTCTCCTTCGCCGATCTCGTCAAGGTCTCGGACAAGGATCTGGAGTGGATCTGGCCCGGCCGCGACCCCGCCGAGTCGGCGCGGAGCTGGATCGCCCAGGGGCGCCGCCTCGTCGTCGTGACGCGCGGCGGCGACGGCTCGCAGGTGTTCGGGAGCGGCTACGAGTTCACGGTGGCGGCGCACCGCGCGGAGCTGGTCGACACCGTCGGCGCCGGGGACTCCTTCAGCGGCGCGCTGCTGCACTGGCTGGATCGGGCCGGACGGCTCGCGCCGGGGCGGCTGGCGCGCCTGAGGGCCGCAGAGGCCCGCGAGGCGGTCGAGTTCGCCTCCGCGGTCGCGGCCGCCACCTGCTCGCGCGCCGGGGCGAATCCGCCGCGCCGCGGCGAGTTGACAGGGTGAGGCGAGGGCCGGGTTTACAGCGGCGGGCTGCTCCGCATGATCGGCGATCATGCGGAGCAGCCCGCCTCGGCCTTCGGGACGAGCGCTCAGGCCGCTTCGATGGTCCACTGCTGGTTGGCGCTGCCGCTGCTGGCGGCCCACTGACCGGCGTTGGCGCCGTTGGCGGTGCGGCCCATGCCGTCGAGGTACAGCCCGGTGGCGCGGTTCTTGATCCGCACGAAAGACCCGCCGTCCTCCACGATCCACTGCTGGTTGGCATGGCCGCTGTCGGCCCACTGCCCGGCGTCCGAGCCGTTGCCGGTGCGGCCCATGCCGTCGAGGTACAGCCCCGTGGCGGCGTTGCGCAGCCTCGCATAGGCGGTCTGGGCCGGATCGACCGGAGCGAACTCGGTGATCGTGACATCGTGGAAGAGCGCCGGGCCGCCGGAGGTGTACAGCGCGAGGCGGTCGTCGGCGTTCTCGGGGAACGTCAGGCTGGAGTGGACATAGCGGCCGTCGTCGACGAACAGCTCCACCGAAAGGTTGTCGACCAGGATGCGCAGCTCCACCTCCCGCCGCGCGGGATCGAAGGGCGTGTGGCTCTCCATCCACTGCCCCGAGGGGTCGGGGTTGCCGGTGAAGGCCCGGTTGAGGTAGGCGAAGTCGTGGTAGACACCGGCGTCGACGTGCCTGGAGCCGTCGTCCGACAGCCGCAGCTGCAGGCCGATGTTGTCCAGCTGGTCCCAGGTGACGCGGGTCTGGACCTGGTAGGCCCGGCCGCGGTAGTCGAGCACTCTCGTGCCGTCGACCGCGATGTCGCCGAGGCTGATCCGGTTGGAGGCCCGGTCGTCCAGGGTTCGGACCGGTCGGGAGACCAGCGCGGACTCGGTGGCGCTGTACCAGTGCAGCGAGACCTCGCGGACGATCGAATCGGTCCCGTTGAACCCGTCCGAGTCCCGCGTCGGCGTGTTGTCCGCGTAGTCCCAGAAGTTCATCCAGCCGATGGCGTGGCGGGTCTTCGGGTCGATCTCGCCGTCTGCCACGCGCTCCCAGGTGACGGCCGCGTACCAGTCCCATCCGTAGTCGAGCCACTTCGGGTCCTGGTGGTCGGGGAAGAAGTTCGAGCCGTTGAAGTCCCCGGTCCAGTAGGCGTAGTTCGCGGGCAGGCCCAGGTGCTTGGCGTTGACGCTCACGCCCAGGACCCAGCGCCCGGGGCCGGTGTCGGAGTCCATCCAGAACAGGTCCGGGCATTCGAAGACGCCCAGGCCGCCCCTGATGAAGCCGTCGACGTACGTCCAGCTCTTGAGGTCGTCGGAATGGTAGAAGCCGACCTTGTCGAACTCGGCGAGGGCCATGACCCACCGGCCGCGCTCCTCGTCCCGGATCACCTTGGGGTCGCGGAAGTCCACGACGCCGGGGTTGGGCAGGACGACCTGGTCGCGGCGGGCGAAGGTGCGGCCGCCGTCGGTCGAGTGGAACAGGAACTGCGCCTGCTTGTGCGGGGCGGGCGCGAAGCGGTCTTCCTGGGTGGCGAGGGCGATGACGGCGCCCGCGCCGTAGCCGGCCGTGTCGTGCTCGTCGACGACCAGGGACCCGGACCAGATCGATCCGTCGGGATTGGTCTCCTTGTGAATGGCGACGCCGAGGTCCTGGAAGTCCACATTGTCATCGGAGGAGGCCAGGCGCCACGAGGTTCCGGTGCCGGGCGCCGGATAGTCCTTGTTGTAGAGGTAGTAGTAGTGCGTCTTCCCGTTGATGAGGATCGGCCGCTGCGGGTCGTTCTTCCAGTGGTCGGGGACGGAGAAGTGGTATACGGGCCTGCGCGACGGCGTCTGGGCGGCCGCCGGGACTCCCACCAGGCATGCGGCACCGCCGACGCCGATGGCTTGGAGCAGCGTCCGTCTCGAAGTCTGTAGCATCATTGCTCCGGATCTACTCTTTCGGAATTGACATATATAAGTGTATTGAGTTAAGGGACGTTAATCCGACGGCGCATCCGAGTTAAATCCGGTTAATTGCCAGGCAGGCCATTCCGATATTTCGGAATGGCCTGCCGTTCGAAAGCGGTGCACGTGCCTCCTCAGGACCGGGCGCCGCGGACCAGTCGCTCGCCGTCCCACCGCACCGGCATCGGGTCGGCCAGTTCGCCGACGAACTCGCCGTCCTCGAAGTTCCGGAACCCGATGAGGTGCGTACGGCCCTCGATGTCGTGCAGGCGAGCGGCGTACAGGCTCTCGTGCTCGAACGGACGGGCCTTGGCGACGTCGAACCCGGCCAGCGGATCGTCGAACGGCAGCACGTAGTTGTCGCCGGTCTCGCCCAGGGCCCTGCGGGCGTCGGAGGCCTCCGCGTCGCCGCAGCAGAACAGCAGCAGCCACTGCCCGTCGACACGGTGGAGCTGGCACACCTCGATCTGGCCGAAGCCGAGCACGTCGGGGCGGCTCAGCGGCGGCAGCACCTCCCAGTGCTCCAGGTCGGACGAGCGGGCATGGCCGACCACGCCGCGCTCGCGGGCCGGCTCGGGACCGGCGACGCGCGCGGTGAACAGCATCCGCCAGCCCTCGCCGCCGGGGTCGGGGAACACCCACGGGTCGCGGCAGGCCTCGTCGAACCAGCCCGAGTCCGGGCCGAACTTCTCGTAGTGCCGCTCGTCGGCCTCGACCAGCGGCCCGGGCAGCCGGCGCCAGGTGACCAGGTCGTCGGACACGGCCGAGCCGATCCGCTGGACCCTGCCCTCCTCGGCGCGGGAGACGCCGGTGTAGAACAGCCGCCACCGGCCCTCTCCGTCGCGCACGACCGAACCGGTCCAGGTGGCCTGGTCGTCCCAGGCGGGGGCGTCGTCGCACACCAGCGCGTCGGGCAGCAGGGTCCATGCGCGCAGGTCGTCGGAGACGGCGTGCCCGATGGAGGCGCGCTGGTGGCGCCGCCCCTCCTCCAGCAGCGCCCTGGAGGCGCGCAGGAAGAAGGCGTGGTGGCGGCCCTCGTCGTCGACGGCGTACCAGGAGTCCCAGACCCAGTGGTCGGCGAGTTTGAGCATCGGTTTCCTTTCAATGCGGGTGTCGGGGTGTCCGGTGGGGGTTCAGTCCTTCATGCCGGCGCTGGCGATGGACTGGATGAAGGCCCTCTGGAAGGCGATGAAGACCGCGACCATCGGGATCGTGATCATCGAGATGTAGGCCATCACCTCGCCCCAGGAGGTGTCGAGCTGGAAGAAGTACTGGACGCCGACCATGACCGGCCGCAGCTCCTCGCTCTGCACGGTCATCAGCGGCCACAGGTAGGCGTTCCAGGTGGCCGGGGAGGTCACCACCGTCAGGATCGTGACGGTGGCGAACACCGGTTTGGACAGCGGCACGATGATCCGCCAGTAGGTGCGCAGCCATCCGGCGCCGTCCATCGCCGCGGCCTCTTCGAGGCCCTTGGGCAGGCTCTTGAAGTACTGGGCGAACAGGAATATCGCGAAGGCGTTGACGACGAACGGGATGATCTGCACGTGGTAGGTGTTGAGCCACCCGACCTCCAGCACCGGCCGGACGCCCTCGAAGCCGATCCACGGCAGGTTCGCCACCAGGTAGACCATCGGGACGATCGTGGTGTCGAAGGGCAGGATGAGCGTGGCGATGATGAAGGCGAAGACCACCGCCCGGCCCTTCCACCGCATCCGCGCCAGCGCGTAGCCGCACAGGGAGTTCACGACCAGGCCGAGGGCGGTGACCATGAAGGTCACGAAGATCGTGTTGCCCAGGAAGCGCCAGAACGGGACCCGGTCGAACACGGCCGCGTAGTTGTCCAGCGAGATGCCGCCGACCGGCAGGAACGCCCTGAACGAGTCCATGTCGGCGAAGATCTGGTGGTCGCTCTTGAGGCTGGCGGCCAGCATGAACACGATCGGGAACAGGAAGAAGACGGCCAGCAGCGTCATCGGCAGGTACGCCCACAGGCGGCGGCGCGGCCGCAGCGTCATTGCGTTCATGGCGGTCAGTCCTTATCGCGGGTCAGGCGGCGCTGGAGCAGTGCCAGGGCGAGCACGATGCAGAAGAAGACCAGCGACAGGGCGGCGCCGTAGCCGATCTGCTGCTGCTGGAAGCCCTTCTGGACGATCTGGTAGACGATGGAGCTGGTCGAGTTCAGCGGCCCGCCGCCGGTCATGATGTCGACCTGGATGAACAGGCTCATCGCGGCGATCGTGATGGTGATGAGCACGAACACGAACGTGGGCTTGAGCAGCGGCAGGGTGATGTACCGGAACCGTTCCCACGGCGTGGTGCCGTCGAGCGCGGACGCCTCGTAGACCTCCTCGGGGATGGTCTGGAGGCCGGCCAGCCAGATCACCATGTGGAAGCCGACGCCCTGCCAGACGCTCATCACCACGATCGCGCCCATCGCCGTCGACGGGTCGGCCAGCCACGCCCGGCCCGCCCAGACGCCGCCGGTGAGCATCGACAGCGCCGAGTTGACCAGGCCGTCCTCCTGGTAGAGGAACCGCCACAGCAGGCTGATGACGACCATCGAGGTGATCACCGGCAGGAAGTAGATCGTGCGGAAGAGGTTCCGCCCGGCGATCTTCTGGTTGACCAGGAGCGCCAGCACCAGGCCGAGCCCGCCCTGGATCGGGACGACCAGCGCCGCGAACAGGAACGTGTTGAGGAGCGAGCGGGTGAACACCGCGTCCTCGGTGAAGGCCCGCCGGAAGTTGTCGAGGCCGACGAACTCCGGCGCGACCGGCGAGACGAGCCGGGCGTTGGTGAAGCTCATGGCCAGCGACACCACTGCCGGTCCGACCACGAACAGCAGCAGCAGGACGACGGCCGGTGTCGCGAAGGCGGCTCCGGCCCGCTGCTCGGAGCGGCTGAAATCGCCGCGGCGCCGCCGCGGTGCCGGTGCGCGGCCGACGGCGGCGGCCTCGGCGGCGACTCGGTCGGTGCTGGCGATGGTCATATGATCGCCCTTCTCAGAACCCGTATCCGGAGTTCGACTCGATGTCGGCGTCGATCTCGGACACGGCCGCGTCCAGGGCCTCGCGGACGTCGCCGCCGTGGATGATGTCGCCGGTGTACTTGGTGAAGACGCTGGAGATGACGGTGTAGGCGGGTGTCTCGGGCCGCAGGACCGCGAATTCGCGCGAGTAGTCGACCATCATCCGCAGGGCGCCGTCGCTCGCGTAGTGCTCGGTCAGCTCGGCCGCCGCGTCGGTGGCGGGGATCAGCCCGGCGGCGTTGGAGAAGTCGGCCACGAACTCGTCGGACAGGGCCGCCTCCAGGAACGTGTTCGCACCGGCCGGGTCGGCGGCGCTGGTGATCGCCCACTGCCAGGAGCCGCCGCCGATCTTGGGTCCGGTGCCGAGGTCGGGCGGGGGCAGGAACAGCACGTCGTCGAACAGGTCCATCGCGGGCAGGGCGCCCCAGTTGCCCATGTAGGCCATCGCGGCCTTGCCCTGGTTGAAGTCCTCGCCGCCGACCGGCGACTCGATGTTCGCGAACCCGCCGGTGAACAGGCCCTGGAACCAGCGCCCCCAGGCGAGGGCGGCCTCGCCGTTGAGGGCGCCCTCGGCGGTCAGGTAGGTGGAGCGGTCGAGCAGGTCGCCGCCGAAGCTCTGGAGGAACGGCGAGTACGCGTAGGGGTACCACTCGCCGATGTCGGCGGTGGAGAGGTCGATCGCCCATTGGTAGTCGGTGTCGGCGGCGATGCGTTCGAGGGCCTCGTCGAACTCCTCGCGGCTCCACGGTTCCTCAATGGTGGGGACGCGGACGCCCGCGGCCTCCAGGACCGACTCGCGCGCGAAGACCGAGCAGGCGGCCTCCCAGTGGCCGATCGAGTACAGCTGGTCCTGGAAGATCCCGAGCGTGGAGGGCAGGAACCTGTCGGTGAGCTCGGCGGGCAGGTCGAGCGGTTGGAGGTTCCCGGCCCAGGCCCAGTTGGGGACGTTGGGGCCGTCGACGGTGAGCAGGTCGGGCAGGTCCCCCGACAGGGCGGCGGCATTCACGGTGTCGTTGTAGGCGTCCTGCGGGAAGGACTCGCGCTCGACGGTGTACTCGTCCTGGCCGCCGTTGAAGGACTCGAGGATCTGGTCGGTGACGGCCAGTTCCTCCTCGTTGCCCGCGCTGTGGGTCCACACCAGCAGCTCGCCGTCGGCCGCGCTCTCGCTTGCGGAGCAGGCGGCCAGGGCCGGGCCGACCAGAGCGGCCCCGCCGGAGGCGGCGGCGAGTTTCATCAGATCGCGTCGTTGCATCGCGGTTCACTCCAAAGGGTTCGGATTGAAGGGTCAGACCGGTGCGACGGAGTCGCGCCGGGAGATCGGGCAGGGCATGAGGTGCCCGGCGGGTTCGGCATCGGGGTCGTCGAGCCGCCGGAGCAGCTCCTCGACCGCCCAGCGCCCCATCGCGTAGTGGGGCAGGGCCGCCGAGGTCAGGGCGGGGGCGAGCTCGGGGGCGATGAGTTCCTGGTCGTCGTAGGAGACGACGGAGAGGTCGTCGGGGATGGACAGCCCGAGCTCGTCGGCGGCGCGGTAGACGCCCATCGCCATGCGGTCGTTGAAGCAGAAGATCGCCGTGGGCCGGTCGAGCCGGGTGAGCAGCCGCATGGCCGTGTCGTAGCCGCCGCGCGTCATCGCCTCGGGGGCCTCGGCCAGCAGCTCGTCCGGGTCGAGGCCGTAGGCGGTGAGGTGCTCGCGCCAGGTGTCGAGGCGGATGCGGCGGGCCTCGACGTCCTCCGCGGTGGTGACGTGGCCGATGCGCCGGTGCCCGGCCGCGGCGAGCTCGGCGAGGACGCCGAGGGTGCCGCCGCGCTCGTCGGGCACGACCGAGGAGGCCGAGCCGTCGGCGCTGCGCGAATCGAGCAGCACGACCGGCGTGGAGCCGATCTCCTCGGGCACGTCGATGACCTGGTGGTACATGGTGGCCATGAGGATGCCGTCGATCTGGCGCTCCTGGAGGGCGGCGATGGCCTCGCCCGTCTCGCTCGGGTCTCCCGTGGTGTCGATCATGAGCAGGAGGAATCCGGCCTTGCGGGCCGCGTCGTGCGCGCCGCGGATCATCTGCCCGGCGAAGGGGGTGGTGGCGACGTCGTCCCCGACGAACCCGATCATGTGGGTGCGTCGCGTTCGCAGGCCGCGGGCGACCGTGTTGGGGCGGTAGCCGAGCTCGGCGGCGGCGGCCCGGACCCGGGCGCGGGTGTCCGCGCCGATGCGCGTGCCACCGGTTCCGTTGAGCGCCATGGAGGCCGTGGCCGTCGAGACTCCGGCGGCCTTGGCCACGTCGGCAAGGCGGGGAGGTCTGGTCACCATTGCCCTACTCCAATCAGTTAATCGATTAACCAGAACATCGTACTCGACGCGGTGCAAGTTAATCGATTAACAAAACCTAGTGCCGGACGGACACGAAAAGGAGTCGCAAATATTTCGATTCCGCAACAACGAGTCGCGCGTTCCATGGCGGCGACGGCGGCACCGGCCCGAGCGAGCCGGGGACGTCGTTCACCGACCCGGTGCCTGCCGCGGTTTCGGGGCCAGACCGGCGGTCGTCCGGGCTTCCGGTCCCGCGAAGTGGATTGCACCGCCCCCGGTATGTCGTGCAACGCGGCCGACGAACGGCAGGCAATGGTGTGCGACACTGCAAGTCGGATGAAGCCCCTCTTGACCTCGACCGATCGGCGCCTGCTGCGGGCCGACCGGATCGTGCGCGCGGGGAGGTGGGCTCGGGCAGGCGGTGCCCGCGCGCTGGCCGCGGTGTCCGGTTGGCCCCATGTCGTCGAGATCGCCACTGGGCTGCACCGGGCGGCGGTGCCGACCACGCCTTCCTCGGTGGTCTGGAGTTCCGGCCCGGCGGCACTGCGGCACTATGCGAGCGGACGGCGCGCCGCCGGTTCGCCGGTCCTCGTGGTGCATTCGCTGGTCACGCGCTCCTGGGTGCTCGACCTGGCGCGCGGGCGCAGCCTCGTCGCCGCGCTGCTCGCGGGCGGCCACGACGTGTACCTGCTCGACTGGGGCGTTCCGGGACCGGCCGAGGCGAGCCGCGGATTCGACGCCTACGTCACGACGCTCATGGCGGCCGAGGAGTCGGTCCGCGAGCACAGCGCCCGGCCCGAGATCCATCTGGTCGGCTACTGCCTGGGCGGAACGTTGGCGATCACCGCGCACGCGGCCCTCGGCGACGCCGGGCTGGCCTCCCTGACCGCCATCGCCCCGCTCGTCGACACCGCGGCGGCGGGCCGCCTGGGCCGCGTCCTCCGTTCGCGCTGGCTGGCACCGGTGCTCACCCTCGATGGTCACGGCCTCGTGCCGGCGCCGCTCATACGGGAGAGCTTCCACTGGCTCCGCCCCGTCGCACTGCGCACCGCCCGCCAGACCTGGCGGCGGCGACGGAAACAGCACTGGCGATCGGTCGCCGGGCCGCTGTCGCGGTGGGTGTGGGAGCAGACGCCCCTCCCCGGTGCGCTGCTGTTCGACCTCGTCGACTACGTCCGCGGCAACGCGCTCAAGGACGGGAGCTGGAGGGTGCTGGGCCGACCGGCACGCCTCGAAAGCCTCGATGTGCCCGTCATGCTCGCCGTCACCGCGGAGGACCACATCGTGCCGCCGTCGGCCAGCCTCGCTCTGGTCGACCGCCTGAGACACCCGCCGCAAGTGGTGCGATGTCCCGGCGGACACGTCGCCATGCTCACCGGCATGACCCTCCACCGCAGGCTCTCGGACTTCCTGGCCGCCGCCGACGCGAAGGAGTGATCTCGTCGAAGACCCGGCGGCGCGGACCTCGCTCCGAGTCGCGTAGCTCATGCCCCGGCTCCGGCGAGCTGCCCGGTCGGCGATCAGACCTGGACGCAAGGAAGTCGCACAATGCCTTCACCTGGGAAAAACAGGTTCCCATGAGCCTCCATGGAGCCGCAGTTCGGCGGTGGTCCGCATCGATGCGGTTCGGGCCGTTCGTCGTTTCCGATGTGCGGGTATGCCGGTGGGGATGAGGTTGCCGGCTCGGGACGAAGCGCCGCGGCGGCAGGCGTGGGCCGAGGAGCTGGCCGGGCGCCTGGACCGGCCGATGAGCGTGCTCGGCGTCATCTTCCTGCTGGTCGTGCTCGGGCAGTCCCTGTCCGAGAGCACGACGCTGACGGTGGTCCTGTCGGTCGCCGCGTGGCTGCTGTGGCTGGTCTTCGCCGGGGAGTACGCGCTGCGGCTCTACGTCGCGCCCGATCGGTGGGCGTTCATGCGCCGCACCTGGTGGCAGCTGGTCTTCCTCATCGTGCCCTTCCTGCGGGTCCTGCGGGCGGCCCAGCTGGCCAGGGCCGCCCGGGCCGGGCGCGTCGCAAGCTCGGCAGTGCGCGGCAGCCGGTCGGCCGGGCAGTTGCTGTCCGGCCGGATCGGCTGGTTGAGCTCGGTCACCCTCATCGTGGTCTTGAGCTCCAGCCAGCTGCTGCAGACCTTCGCGGGCTACACGCGCTATGCCGACGCGCTGCACGACGCGGCGATGGGGACCATCACCGGCGAGCCGCTCGGCGCCGACGGCGATGTCGCCCGGCTCCTCGAAGTGGCGCTGGCGGCCTATTCCGTCGTCGTGTTCGCCGCCCTGGCGGCCGCCCTGGGGTCGTATTTCCTCCACGAGGGCGAGCCGCGCAGCCGGTAGGGGCTTTTGGGCCCCGCGTCCCGGGGACGCGGTCCTTCCGCGGCTGAGCGGACCGTCCCTCTTTTCTCGTGAATTCGCTGTTCATCGCCTTCGTCCGATATCCACAAAGCACTGAGAAGGCGATTGGACGGGCCCTGCGGGGGTACGCCGACGCGAGCACATCAGCACCACTCATCGATGACTCGTCCTGAGACGGGAAGAGGAGGCCAGCATGAGGCCAGCAGATGGGCGCGGCAGCACCGGCGCCGCCGAAGCGACGGCCGACACGGTGCGGCATGAAGGATCGGCCGTGGCGCACACGGCCGCGGGAGAGGCCGGGAACGTCGCCCACACCGCACGCGACGAGGGACGGCAACTGGCCGACCAGGCCAAGACGGAGGCCAAGCACGTCGCCGACGACGCTCGGTCGCAGCTGCACGATGAGGTCTCGCAGCAGTCGCAGAAGGCCACCGATTCGCTGCGTCGACTCGGCGACCAGGTCAGCGCCCTGGCACAGGGCCACCCCGAGGATGCCGGGAAGCTGGGCGACTACGCGCAGTCGGCGGCCGACGAGATCCACCACGCCGCCGGGCGCATGCAGGATCGCGGCTTCGAAGGGCTCATGGACGACACCAAGCGCTTCGCCCGCAGGCGTCCTGGCGCGTTCCTGGGCATCGCCGCCGTCACCGGGTTCGCGATCGGCAGGCTGCTCCGCGGCGGGGCCGAGGCCCGCAAGCACCGGAGCGAAGGCGACCCCGCGACCGGCCGCGAGGCGGCGGACTGGCCGCAACCGCCCGGCGGGTCCATGCCGTCGACCGGTCAGGAGGGCATCAGACCATGATCGATGACACGCAACGTCGGATCCCCGACGTGAACGAGACGCAACGTCCGTTCGCCGACATGGACGACGCACAACGCCGGTTCGCCGACATGAACGAGGCGGCCGACGGACGGCGCTCCCGGGACGACCAGTCCATCGGGCAGCTGCTGAGCGAGGCCGCGGGCGACGTCAGCGAGCTGCTGCGCAAGGAGGTGGAGCTGGCCAAGGTCGAACTGCGCGAGGAGGCGTCGAAGGCGTCGAAGGCCGGGGCCAAGCTCGGCGCGGCGGCCCTCATGGGCCACCTCGCGCTGCTGCTGGGCTCGTTCGCGATCGCGTGGGGCCTGGCCAACGTGATGGACGCCGGATGGGCGTTCCTCATCGTGGCGGTCGTCTACGCGATCGTGGCCGCAGTGCTGTACGTCAACGGCCGCAAACAGCTTCGCAATATCTCACCGATGCCACGGCAGACCGTGGACACGTTGAAGGAGGACGCCTCATGGGCACGCGAGCAGACGAGATCAGATACGACATCGAACGCACGCGAGAGGACCTCGGAGAGACGATCGACGAGGTCAACGACCGAGTGAGCCCGCGGCGGATCGCCGGGCGCGGCAAGGACCGGATGCAGCGGCGGTTCCACGGCGCCAAGGACAAGGTGATGGGCAGCGCGGACGACGGCCGGCACCAGGTCAAGGAGCGGTTCGAGGGCAACCCGCTCGCCGCCGGGCTGATCGCCGTCGGCGCGGGCGCGCTCGTGGCCTCGCTGCTGCCGGGGGACCGGGCCTCTCGCGAGCTCGCCGAACGGGCCGAGCCCATGGTCGACCAGGCCAAGGACGAGGTCAAGCAGGTCGGCAGGGAGATGGGCGAGAACGTCGGCCAGAGCGCCAAGGAATCGGCGCATCATCTGGAGGACCAGGCGAAGGGGTCGGCCGAGCACGTCAAGGACGAGGCGAAGGGGTCGGCCGAACACGTCAAGGACGAGTCGCGGCACGCCTCCGAGAACGTCCGTCACGAGACGCGGCGCCGGATGTGAGGACGCGGCGCCGACCGGACGCTCCGGTACGGCGGGAGGCGGGCCGGGTCCGAAAGGTCCCGGCCTGCCCGCGGTTCAGCGGCGGCGCTTCTTCGGCCGCTTCTTCCTGCGTTTGGCGTGCCTGGCCCTGTCGCGGGCCGCCTCCAGGCCCGCCCTGCGGCGGTCGCCCGGCCCGGCCAGGAGCGGCGCGGCCTCCTCGGCGAACAGGCCGGTCAGCCACCGGTCGGGGTGGCCGCTCTCGGCGATCAGGGCCGCCATCCCCTCCAGGGACTCGGGCGGCAGATCGCCCACGGACGCGGCGTACCCTTCCGGTCCGAGGTGTTCGAGCATCTCGAGGATCTGCTCGGCTATGCCGAGGACCGCTTGTGCCCGTTCGGTTTCGGTGCCCTCCATCAGGACGTTCAGGTCGAGGCGGCCGCGGAGGTTGCCGAGCATCAGCGCGATCGGCGCCAGGCGGCGGTCCTGCCCGGCGCGGTCGAGCAGCTCCGGTCCGACCGCGTCGGCGGCCGCGCCGAGCATGGCGCTCTGGCTGGTGCGGAACGGATTCGCGGCGATCGCCTCCAGCAGCGGGGCCGGGTCGTCGCCGTGCGCGGCGAGCCAGCGGCGGATCTCCTCGACACCGGTGTCCTGCCCGTAGTGCTCGACGACGGACATGAGCATCACCGATGCGGGGCACCCGGTCAGCTCCCCCAGCGCCGGAGCGGCCAGGCCCGCCTCGCGCCGCTTGGTCCACAGCAGGGCTCGGCCCAGATCGGTGAGCCGGACCGAGACCTCAGCGGCCGGATCGGCCAGGCCGACCTCGTCGTCGATCTCCCATTCGCGGTCGGACTCGATCGCGCCGAACCGGTGCAGCGCGGTGAGGACGTGGTCGATGTCCCGGTACAGCGTCAAGGCGACGACCATGCCGCGGAGATCGTCGGGGTCGTCGGTGTCGCCGTAGACCGCGGCGGCGATCCGCCTTCTGATCTCGGCGACCGGCAGATCGATGTCGCAGGCGCTGCCGAGCAGGGCTTCGACCAGGAGCCGCAGGACGGACCCGTCGTCGTCCCGGCGCGCGGCGAACAGGCCCGGCCTCTGGGGCCGCCACAGCGCCTCGGCCTCCCATGCGGCGAGCAGCAGCGCGTACGGATCGCGGGTGAGCCGGGCGTGCTTGGCGACCGGGACGAGGCGCTGCTTGACGCGCCGCGCCAGGCCCGCGCCGAGCACGAGCTCGGTGTGCCAGTGCAGGACCGGCAGGTCCGCGGCGCTGGCGAACGATTCGGTGTCGTCGCCGGTGCCGAGCAGCTCGACCAGGGCGACCGCGTCGGCTTTGCGGAGGTTGCCTTTCTGTGTGATGGCGCGGCCTTCGCCGAGCCAGTCGAGGAAGGCGGTGGCGGCGCGAACCGCTTCGGTCTCGGACGCGAGCGCCGCCGCGCGCCCCGGTGCGGGTACCTCGGCCGCGGGGAGCGGGGGCGTCCGCTGGTTTCGCAGGCGGCGCTCGTGCTGCCGTGCGACGGCGGCGGCCGTCGCTTCGGAGTCGTGCCCGTCGGCCATGAACGCGTTGAGCCGCTCGGCGCCGCCGGGGGTGGCCGGGTCGATCCCGGACGCGAGGGCCGCTTCGGCGACGATGCGCGCCGGGCCCCAGCGGGCGGGCTCGGCGAACGCGGCGGGGAAGTCCTCGGCGCATTCGTCCACGGCCCGTTCGAGTCCGCTCAAGTCCGACCCGTGCGGGTCGAGCGCACCCGCGTGCTCCAGGAACCGCAGCCAGGTGCGCAGCGCCTCCGGGACGTGGGCGTAGTGCTCGATGCCGCCGGTGAAGCGCTCGGGGACGATCTCGGTCAGGAACTCGCGCACCAGCTCCGGAGTCCAGTAGCCGAGCCTGCCGTCGCGGCTGTCGTGGCGGAAGCGGAGGGCCTCGCGCGCGGTGTCCGGGTCGAAGACGGCGCCGTCGGCCCAGGCATCGGCGCGTCTCAGGCGCATCTCGATCGACTGCTCGAACTCATCGGTGTCGCTGCTGTCGTAGAACCACTGCACCAGATCAGTATCGTCCACGCAGGGTCTTCGACCGGAGAGGCCCTCAGCGGAGACGGCCGCCGTCGCCGTTTCCCGGTTCGGGGTCCAGCGCGGCGGCTCTGCGCGAGAGGTAGCGCTGCTCGGGCAGGCTCGTGGTGAGCCGCGCCGCCTCCCGGTAGGCGTCGCGGGCCTCGCCGACGCGGCCCGCCCGCTCCAGCAGGTGCGCCCTGAGCGCGTGCAGCCGGTGGAGCTGGTCCAGCTTCCGCTCCCGCATCAGCGGTTCGAGCATCGCCAGACCGGCCTCGGGCCCCTCGGCCATCGCGACGGCCACGGCGCGGTTCATGGTGACGACGGGCCCGGGCGCGACGGCGTCGAGCATCCGGTAGAGCTCGGCGATCTGCGGCCAGTCGGTGTCGGCGTAGTCGGCCGCCTCGTCGTGGACGGCGGCGATCGCCGCCTGGAGCTGGAACGACCCGACCGGCCCGATAGGCAGCGCCCGCTCCACCAATGCGACGCCTTCGGCGATCATCGCGCCGTCCCACCGGGCGCGGTCCTGCTCGGCCAGCGGTATGAGTTCGCCGCGGGCGTCGGCCCGCGCGCCCGAGCGCGCCTCGGTCAGCAGCATCAGCGCCAGCAGCCCGGCGGTCTCGGTGTCGCTGGGCAGGCGGCGGTGGAGTTCCCGGGCGAGCCGGATCGCCTCCCCGGTCACCGCGACGTCGAGCAGCTCGGGCCCGGCGCTTCGGGCGTACCCCTCGTTGAAGATCAGGTACAGCACCTGCCGCACCGACCGGACCCGCTCGGGCAGGTCGTCCGCGCCGACGTCGCCGAGGCGCGCCCCCGACGCCGCCAGCTTCGCCTTGGCGCGGCTGATCCGCTGGGCCATGGTGGCGACCGGCACGAGGAACGCCGACGCGATCTGCTCGGTGGTCAGCCCGCCGACCGCGCGCAGGGTCAAGGCGATCTGGGAGGCCTCGGGGAGCGCGGGGTGGCAGCACAGCAGCAGCACGTGCAGCGAATCGTCCCGTTCGGCGCCGGGGCGGGGAAGGGGATCGCGTTCGGCGGCGGTCTCCCGGGCGGTCCGGGCCCGGTCGCCGCGCTGGGCGTCGATCAGGCGGCGCGAGGCGGCCCGGATCAGCCAGCCGCGCGGGTTCGCCGGGAGTCCTTCGCGGGGCCAGTGCAGCGCCGCCGCGATCAGCGCTTCTTGGACGGCGTCCTCGCAGCGGTCGAAGTGCCCGTAGCGGCGGACCAGCGCCCCGAGGACGTGCGGCGACTCGCGCCGCCACACCGCCTCAAGGTCGCCGTCCGGGGTCTGGACCATGGTCCCTACTGCTCCTCGCCGCCCGGCCACATCGCCGGCCGCAGCTCGATGGTCTCTCCGGGTCCGGAGAAGACTCGCGCGATCGCTTGGGCGCGTTCGGGGCCGGAGACGTCGATCAGGAAGAACCCGGCCAGGTGCTCCTTGTACTCGGAGTACGGGCCGTCGGTGGCCAGCGGCTCGCCGTCGTGCCAGCGGTAGAGCGTCGACGTGGTCGGGTCGCCGAGGGCCTCCCCGGTGATCAGCTCGCCGTTGTCCCGCATCGCTTCCAGGAGGTTCTCGAACTCGGTGTTCAGCCGTTCCCGCTGCTCGATCGGCAGGGCCTGGTTCTCGGCGATGAAGTCGCCGGTCGGGTGTCCCCAGGGCTGGGGGTTGGAGTGGATCAGAATGACGTATTTCACGGTGGCCTCCTGGCCGTCGTCAGCGGTCCGGACTTTCCGGCCGCTCACCTGAGACGACGGAGCCGCGCCGCGCCGCTCGACATCATCCGTCGCCTCACCGGAAGATTCTGACCGATGATTTTCGGCTCCGCGTCTCGTCTGCATCAGTGCGGCCGCCGGGCTGCCGGATCAGAGGGAGTAACGCATGTCGGAGAACGTCAAGCTCGGGGTCGAGCACTTCGGTGATACCGCGGCGCCCCTCGTGCTGCTCGCGGGCGGCCCGACCATGCTGTCCTGGCCCGATGCGCTCTGCCGGGCGCTGGCGAACGGCGGACGCCACGTCGTGCGCTACGACCTGCGCGACTGCGGCGCCTCCACGACCGTCGACCCCCAGGCGCCCGCCTACACGCTGCGCGACCTCGCCGCCGACGCCGCCGCGCTCGCCCGGGAACTCGACGACCGGCCCGCGCACCTGGCGGGCATCGGCGTCGGGGGCATGATCGCCCAACTCGCCGCGCTCGACCACCCCAAGGCGTTCGCGGCCCTCACGCTGGCCGGGACGCGGCCCGTCGCGCCGGGCCCGGTCGACGCCGACCTGCCCGACCACGACGCCGCGACGATGAAGCGGCGCTTCGCGCTCCCCAAGCCGGACTGGTCCGACCGCGCCGCCGTGGCCCGGTTCGCCGCCGACGGCGCGGCGATCCTCGGCGACGACCCCGATGCGGCACGCGCCAGAGCCGAGCGCATCTTCGACCGCGCCCCGAGCACACGGCCCGCGGTCCAGATGGCCAACCATCTGGGCACGGTCTTCGCCAAGCTCGACTGCAAGCCGCGCTGGCGCGAGCGCCTGCCCGAGCTCGCGATGCCGACACTCGTGGTGCACGGCCGCCGCGACCGGTTCTTCCCGGTCGGCAACGGCGAGGCGCTCGCGCGCGAGATTCCCGGCGCTCGGCTGCTCGTGCTCGAACAGGCCGCGACCGCCCTCCCGGACGTGGCCGCCGACGAGGTCGCCGCGGCGATGCTCGCGCTGTAGGCGGTCGACGATGACGGGGACCGGGCTGCGCGGGCGTTGCCACTGCTCACCGGTCAAATGCCCGTCATAAGGGGCTCGACGACAGCCGCCTATTGGATTCCGTTGCGGCGCAACAGGTCCAATAGGCGGCTGTCTCAGTTCGTGAACACGCCCTAGTGGGCGGTGCTGTGACCGCGGTTCGCGATCGCTTCGGCCACCCCGATCAGCAGCACCGAGACGACGACGGCGGCGATGAAGCCGAAGATGTTGAGCTCCATGATGTCGCCCGTGCCGATCAGGTTCGCGATGGTGCCGCCGATGACCGAGCCGACCAGGCCCAGGATCAGCGTGGCGAGGATGCCGAGATGCTGCTTGCCGGGTTTGATGAGGCGCGCGAGCGCGCCGATGATCAGTCCTGCGACGATGAATCCGATCATGAAGACCTCCTGTGTTCGTCGTGGCCCGATGCCGCGCCGCGACCCGTGCCCTTCCGGCGGCGGGCTCCTCGGGAGGAGCACCGACGGCCGTGCGGGCATCGGCTCACAGCCGGCTCGGACCCACTGCTCGTCGCTATGGAGCGTGCCGCTGACACCGTGTCCGGCCGTGGCGATCTGGTCGAAACCGCCGAACTCGTCATCGTCACCTCCATTGCCGATGTGCGATGACAGAAGTACCCGATCGGACACCGCTCACACTTGAGCCGGTCGCGGTGCGGCGGCGCGGCCACGGACGTTCAGCCGTCGCAGGTGCGGATGATGGAGTCTTTTCGTCTCCAGAGGTCGGTGGCGAAGTCGAGGACGGCGAGGGTGCGGGCGGGGTCGTCGTGGTGGAGCCAGGCGAGGTTGTCGGGTGCGGCGACCAGACGCGGAATGCCGTCAAGGTGGGTGACGCGGCCGATCAGCGAGGGATCGGCGTCGACGAAGGTCACGCGCAGCGAAGGCTGCCGCCAGATCCAGGCGAAGGCCAGATCAAGGCCGTCGACCTCGCGGTAACCGAACACCGGAAGCTTGTCAACGAAGTGCAAGGTCATCCGTCCACCTCCGCCTCATGCTGCGCAGAGTGCAACCAGATCCCCGCGGCCTGCTCCTTGGCAACCCGCCGCAACGCCGGAGACCACTCGGCCCGGTACAGGTGCAGTCGCGAGAACGGCGACCCGATCCGGTTGATGTACCCCAGATCGACGACCGGTTCCGGTTCGATCCGGCGCAGCCGAACGGAAGTGGCGGAACGGCCCGCCACCTGGTAGACCTCGATCCGGCGGTGTTCGAGGTTGAACCGCCCGAGAACGATGCGTTCCGGGTTCATGCCGCACCACCCCACGAGAAGCCGATCAGGTTGGAGAGCACACCGCGAAGCGAAGGGGAGTTGAGGCAGGAGGCGAGGAGCTTCACTGCGGAGCGGCGCTGCGGGCACCCGTGGGCGCCCCATTTGTGGTGGCACCACTCGCAGCGCAGGCGTCCGAAACCGAACCAGGTCCGGTACGGCTGGTGGAGCTCAAGGTCGATTTTGACCGAGGCGGGAACCGGGTCATAGGGTAGGCTCGACTGCACCATGGGAGGTTTCCTCTCTGGTAGGAGGCGGGCCGCCGAACTGGATTGGCGTCTTTGGACGGCGGCCCGCCGTCGGTATTCGATTGGGCGCGATTGATACGCGCGTTTTGAAACCCTTACACATCAACTCCGGAAGTTCAAGCAGCGACACGCCGCCGGTGCGAAAGCGTCTAGTTTCTGGGGCGATCCCACGCCTGATCGACGTTGGAGAGTCGGCGAGATCACACCCGCAACCCCTTGAGCAGTGGGCTCGTTTCACCACTATAGATCAGGACGAGTCGGTCGCGCGCCCTTGTCGCCGTGACGACCAGCAGCGAGCGCGACTGCCGCCCTTCCGTTTCCACGGTCAAGTTGCCGCTGTCACCCCGATGTGCTCAGGCACGTGGCGAATCCCTTCAGTGCCAGATGATCGGATTCAGTCCATAATCGCCTAAGAGTCGAGGCCGATGGTCTCGATAATGGACAAGGTCGCCGGATCGTCGCTTGCGGTGATGGCGCTGACGAGGTCGCCGTCGCCGATCTGGCGGCGGCCGTCCCGCGCCGCGATGGCCTCGGCCTCTTCGAAGAACGCGAAGGCCGGATCGCCTATGCGGAGATCTCCGTGAAAGCGTTGCCAGAACTTGCCGCCGTAAATCGACGCCCGTGGTTCGGGTGCGGCCGGTCCTTTGAGGCGGTCCGCCTCGATCCCCTTGCCGAGCAGTGAGAGACCTGCTCCCAGCGCGGGGGCGAACCGCTCGGCGACCACGCCGCCGACAAGCCTGAGCTGAGAGGCGGCCGAGACCACCGCAGCGAGCACGTGGACCGGCATGACCGTTCTGTCGCCGTTGCGGACGGCCTGGCGAATGGACTCCAGCTGCAACAGGTAGGCGACCGGACCGAACCGGCGAATCTCGCGGCGCGCAAGCCGAGCCGTGCCCGAGAGCGCGCCGGTGACCGCACCGGGCACCTCCCACTCGACCACGCCGAGCACCTTGGCCATATCCACGAACGGCACCCACGGCGACGACGGCCCGATCGGAACGGGAAACGCCTCGTCCGCCGTACGTTCGCGAGGCGTCAGCACCTCAAAGGCGAAAGCGATGTTCATGCAGTAATGCCAGGAGACGACAGTGTCGTCCAGCGCTTCCGCGTTCAAGGAGGCGAGGGAGAGCAGTATCCGCACGTCCGGCGCCCACGTGTCCGCACGGCGCGCGGCCGCATCGCCTTTGCGCCGCGCCCTCCACGCGGCCTCGTTCAACGACTGCGACACTCGCCGAGCAGTGCGGCGATCGACCGGAGGCAGGTTCGCCTCGGGAATGTACTGGCGGAGGTCTTTGCCGCGCAGACGCGCATCGATGTCGCAGGAACCGGGGGCGAGCTCATCCCGCACGCGGTGATCGCGGACGATCTGCCACACCAGGTCCCACCGCGCACCGGGAGGCCCTGCGACCGAAGCGCCCGCCTCCAGGTTTCCGAGAGAGCGAGCATGAGGCTCCCATCGAGCCCCACACCACGCCCCTCTCGCTCATCGGCTCTTCCACCGTTCCCGAATGCTCTCCTGAACTCCGAAACACGCGACGATCACTGAATCCTCCGGGCTCAGGAAGAGTTGGAAATAGTATCCTCCCCGAGGTCGGTCATCGACGTATCCGATCCGCAGCCGGTCTTCCGGGAAACTCCTGATGCTTTCGATCGCTTCAGCGAATCCGACCGATGGCTGACCGTTCTTGGAAAGCAACCGCAGCCGCCGCGAATAGATCGTCAAGATCTCCGATTTGGCCACAGCTCTCGGCCAAATCTCGAAATCATCACCGTCCTCAATTGCCCGCCTGGCCTGCTCTTCGATGCCGGACGATCCGTTCAGAGCATTCAGCAGATCGTTGCGCTCCATTCCACCAATACCTACTATTGCATCATCGAATCCTGGTGCGTCCTGCGCTTCTCAGTTTTACGGAAAGTTCCAGGTACGGCCCAGATCCATACTGACCTCGGCGCCCTCGACTACGCCTTGAATAGCATGCTCCATCTCCTCGTACGATTCGAAGTCAGTGCCATGAATCTGGACATCAGACCCCTCGGGAACACTCGACTGCGGAATTCGGAGAATTACGCCTCCCGGCCCATCCTCTTGAGCCGCATCAGCGGCTACATCCTCGAGCTCATGAGTCCATGAAGTAAATTCACTTTCGGTGTCGCCTCCGGCGTGGCTTCCGGGGTCATCATGCCCACCGCGCGGTGTCGCCTTTCCTTCCAGGGCCTCATCGTACCCAGGGTGGTCCTTCCCTACCCCCCGATAGAGAAATCCGTCTCCAACACCGCAGCCGTCGTTGTGGGTGAGGAAGTCGGTGTCGGCGACCGCCACGTGGTAGGTGTGGAGGTCGGCAACCGTGAGGTTGTAGACCGTCGCCTGTTCGGTTCGCGTGTCGACCGCAGTGATCTGGATCCAGGTGCCTGCGCTGGTGCGCAGGAGCTGGCCGGTCTTCAGGTCGATCGCGTTCACCCACAGGCCCGGAAGCTCCACGTTGGCGCTGGCCAGACTGTCGGCATGGTCGTCGTTCGGGTTACCGGCGGTGGTCGCCGGGCCGTTCTCGTGCCCTGTCGTGGTCGTCAGGTCGGCCGTGGGCGGGCCGCCGCCTCCCGAGCCGGAACCGTCGGCCTCCGCCGCCGGGTCGGCGGTCTCCGTGAACTCGGTTTCGGTCAGGTTGGCACCGAAGGCGTCCTCCTCTGGCACTGTCGCCAAGTCGGCTGCCCAGACCGGGTGTTCGTCGGTAGCGGTCACGGTGTCGTCGGCTCGGCCGTCGCCGTCGGTGTCGACGCTGATCTCGACCAGAGTCCGCTCGGAGGTCTTCACCATGGTCGCGTCGACTTCGCGGGATCCGGTCTCGCCGGTGTCCTCGTCGGTCGCCAAGACCTCATCGCCCGGTTCGAGCTCGTCGATCGGCTTCGTCGACCCGTCGGCCATCACCACTTCGGCATCCGGAGTGAAGGAGTTGCCCGGCAACGGGCAGGAATCGGCGGTCTTGGCGAGGTCCGAAGTGGTGTCCGCTACCTCGTCTGCCCGCTCGGCCGCCTCCTCGGCGGCGTCCTTGTGGCGCATGATCGACTTCGCCCAGGACATCTTCTCCGTGAAGGCGTTCACCGCCTTGTAAACGGTCTTGACCGCCTTGAAGATCTTCTTGCCCAAGGTGAAGACCTTCGACCACGGGATCAGGTCCATGATCAGGGTCGCGCATCCCCACACGTCGCCGCCGATGCAGCTCATGAGGTCGTTGATGCCGATCAGGTCCAGCAGGATGTCGCCCGCCACGTCGATCACGATGTCGACCGTCGAGGTGTTCATGACCTCGTTGGCCTCTTCGAGGTCATCGTCGCTCGGCGGCTGCGGGGGCGCGTTCGGGTCGCCGCGGCCGTCGAAGTCGTAGCGTTCGAGGTGGTCCAGCCGGTCGGGGTCCTGGTTCTGCGAGGGCACCCGGCGGCCGCCACCGGTGTATTCCTCATAGTACATCCCCGTCGGGTCGGCGAAGCTCACCGGCGAGTGATTGGCATAGGAGTAGCCGGCCATCTGCTGGGAGTCCGTGGGGTCCATGACCGGGTCGGCGGATATGAATCTGCCTAGTATCGGGTCGTATTCCCTGGCGCCCAAATGGGTCAGGCCGGAGGGGTCCTCGGTGGCGCCGAGGAAGCCGTGGTCGTCGACCCAGCCCGCGACGGGCGTGCCGCGCGTGTTGCCGTAGATGTCGAAGTACCGGACCTGCACCTCGTGCGTCACTGAGTCGACCATCGCGGTATTGGTGCCCTGGTGGTCGCCGCCGAGCCAGTACAGCGTGTCGTCGTTGGTGCGCACCGCGATCTGCTTGCCGCCGTGGGAGTAGTAGCGGCTGGCCGTGACCGTCCCGTCCGGGTGCTTCACCACTTCCATGCCCGGCAGGAACACCGTCATGGTGCCGTCCGGGTCGGTCCTGGCGATGCGGCCGCCGTCGGCGGTGTACTGGTAGTCGGTGACGTCGCCGCCCTGTTCGAGCGTCTCCAGCTTGCCGTCGGCCGACCACGTCAGGGACTGGGCCACGCCGTTCGCGTTCGGACGCGAGGTGGTGTTGCCCGCGGTGTCGTAGGCGTAGTTGAGCGTCTGGGTGCTCTCGGGCGTGGTGACCGTCGCCGCGGTGACCGTGTGCGGCTGCGTCTCGTCGTAGGCGTAGTCGATCGTCTGGCCGGCCAGGTGGTCGACCTGCCCGGCGCGGTTACCCGAGTCGTCGAAGGACCAGGACTGCCAGTACGGGGCCACGCCGCCGACGTCGTCGGTCGTGGTCGGCTCGGCGTCGCAGGCCGCGGGCGTCGCGCCGGTCCAGGCGTCGGTGATCCGCTTCAGGTGGTCGTACGCGAAGCACTGCGTGTCCGAGCCGTAATCGGACTGGTTGTCGATGCCGGTGATCAGGCCGCCGTCGGTGTAGGCGTAATCGGTGTCGTTGATGACGTGGTCGGGGCCGGTCGATATCGAGAAGTCCGAATTGGTGACCCGCCGGGTGCCGTCGGCGTACGTGTACGCCTGCCACGCGACCGGAGCCTGGGACACGTTGGGCCCGTCCGGGTCGAAGACGAGCTGCTGCGGCTCGGCGAACTTCGTGTAGGCCGTCTGGGAGACGTACCACTGCCTGGCCGAGTAGGTCGCCTGCGGCAGCCCCAGGTCGTCGTACGTGGTGACCACGCCCTCCTCGGGCAGGCCGCCTGCCGACGGGTACTTGACCTCGGCGACGGAGCCGTCCTGGTAGTACTCGTACCGGAAGTCGAACGAGCGGTCCAGCGCCCCCAGGTCGCCGTTGAGGGTGTAGCGGATGCCGACCGGCCGGTTCGCGTCGTCGTAGCCGAGGATCCGCGTCCTGAAGAGGTTCCCGTCCTCGTCCCAGGTGTTGGTCATCGCGGGGAGCCCGAGCCCGAAGGTGTCGTAGGTGTAGGACTTGATCACCTCGCCCCAGAAGTCGCCGTCCATCACGTAGCGGACGCGGCCGAGATCGTCGTACTCGTACCAGGTGCTCTCGCCGCGCGAGTCGGTGACCGATTCGACCAGGCCGTTGTCGTAGTAGGTGGTCTCGGTGCGGCCGGTGTCGGGGTCGTTCACCGCGGTCTGGCGGCCCATGAGGTCGTACTCGTAGGTCCACTCGTTGCCGCCGGTGTCGGTCATCGCGACCAGGCGTCCGGCCCGGTCGTACTCGTAGCCGATCGTGTCGGCCGCGCCGGCGGGGTCGGAGGTGTGGAGGTTGCGCAGCTCGATCGTGTTGCCCTTGGCGTCGGAGACCGAGGTGGCCGCCCGCCCGTCGGGGTCGATGACGGTCACCCGCTCGCCGTCGTAGATCGTCGTGGTCCGCCACTGCTCCTGGGCGAAGGAGTAGAACACCTCGTCGGTGACGCGGCCTGCCGTGTCCCGCTCGTAGACGGTCATGCTGGGCACTTCGTTGTCCGACGTGGAGAACTGCGTCGCCGACGGTTCGGCGCTGTTGTAGTAGGCGCCGTACTGCTTGTGGACGAGGCCGCGCGTGTCGTAGAAGGTGTCGGAGAGGACGCGGCCGCCGCCGGGGGCGGGGATCTGCGTCTGCACCGACCGCAGCAGGCCGTCGAACAGCTCGTACGTGGTGGTGTAGTCGCCGTTGGGGCCGATGCCGTGCGTGACCGTGGCCGAGGCCGCGTCGTCGTTGAGCAGGTATTCGAAGGTCGCGGACGGCTCGTATCCGTCGGCGCGGGCGTGGTCGGGCGCCCAGCCGGCCACCAGGCGGCCGAGCGCGTCGTACTCCATCTCGGTGACGTTCTCGTTGGCGTCGATCGACTGGAGCGCCTGGCCGCGCAGCGGCTCCAGGATCTGGGTGGTGGTGTGGCCGTACGTGTTGGTGGTGGTGATCTGGGTGATCGGTCCGCCGGTGGCGGGGGTGTACTCGGTGGTGGTGACGTTGCCGTCGACGTCGGTGGAGGTCAGGCCGCGTCCGTAGTCGTCGACGGTGACCGAGCCGGTCACCAGGTAGACAGGTGCGCCGTCGACGTAGTCCTTGAGCGTCTCGGTCTGGGTGGCGTCGCCGATGGTGGGGGCGGTGCCGAACGTGGTGGACCCGTCGTAGTAGACGCGCTCGTCCGAGATGACGTCGGCGGGGTAGGACGGCTCCTGGTCGCAGGCGACGGCCAGGTGCTCGGTGCGCACCGGCATCGCGAGGATCCATTCGGCGGTGTTGCGCGCGTAGGTGATCTCGGTGCACTCTTCGTCACCGGTCACGGCGGTGTCGCCGGACGACTCGGTCGCGTAGGCCATGCCCCACGAGTCGTACTTCGTCTCGGTGGCGACCGTCCGCCACGACCCGTCGGCGAGCAGCGAGGTCGCCTCGATGGTGCTCGTGCCGGTGTGTCGGGCGTGGACGGTGCCCCAGTCGCGAACGCGAGTGGAGGTCGGGCTCGAACGCCATGGCGTGTAGGTGGTCTCGGAGATCACCTGGCCGTCAAGGATGGTCGATTGGGTGCGGGGGCGCCCGGCGAACTCGTCGTGGTCGGTGATACCGTCGACCTCGACCGAGGTGGTGGTGCCGTCGGGGAGCTCCTGGCCGTCCAGGCCGCGGAAGTAGGTGGTCTCGGACACGAGGAGGTCGTCCGCGCCGTCGCCCTTGATGGTGCGGACTTCCCCGTAGCCGCGATATTGGGACCAGGTCTTGTACTCGGGGTCGGTCAGGCCGTCGTCGTCAGTGAAGCGCCACGCGGGATCGCCGACGTATTCGTACCTGGTGGTGACCGGCGGCGAGTTGCCGACGGTGTCGATCTGGGCGACCTTCATGACCAGGTACTTGTGGTACCAGTCGTATTCGGTGACGCCGTCGTTGTCCTCGGCGAGGGTCGTGACCACCGGCATGCACCGCATGTCGTTGTGCTCGGGACTGGAGGGCATGACGCCGTTCTTGGCGTCGCATTCGGTGCCCGAGTACTCGACGGTGGTGACCCCGCCGGTGCCGTTGCGGACCGCCGAGATCCGCCACCAGTTCATCGGCGCCTTGGTGTCGATGGACTTCTGGACGCGGTTGGACAGCTGGACACCGTCGAAGGTGATCTCGGGCATGGCGATCGGTTCGTCACCGGCCAGGCCGGTGCGCTGGATGCCTTCGAGCCACAGCCCCGCGCGGGTGGAGTCGCCGGGGTCGGGGAAGGAGTGCCGGAGCGTGTACTCGTCGACGCCGGTCCAGGTGCCGTCCACGTTGACCTGTGTCGTGATCGAGGCGAGCCTCTGGTCGGTGAAGAAGGTGGGGCTGTAGAGGTCGGCGCAGTCGTCGGCGGTCCCGTCGCAGTACTGGTCGAGCGGCGTGTCGGGCCAGTTCTCGGGGTGGTCGTAGTCGCAGGTCGAGCCCGCGACGCAGCGGTCGGCCAGGTCGAAGACGACGCGGTCGGTGGCCCCTGTGTAGCCGTCGCCCTCGCGCAGGCCGTAGTCGACGCGGGCCAGGTTCACGGCCCGGTCGTAGTCGACGGGGTTGTCCTCGTCGATGTTGAGCAGGTAGTGGTTGGTCTCGCCCTCGTAGAAGTAGGCGATCGCGTTGCCGTGGGTGTCGACCACCCAGTCCAGCTGCCAGCGCCAGGCCTGGTCGCACCAGGAGTCCTCGAAGGCGGTGGCGTGGCAGGGCTCACCGGAGTGGTTGCCGAAGACCGGGACGGTCGCGGTCGATGCGGTCTCGGCGTCGCCGGAGTCGTAGCCGGGCAGGCGGTTCAGGCCGAAGTAGTACTGGATGCCCGCCGAGGTGGTGACGCGCCAGTACTCGCCGTCGTCGTCGCCGTTGGTCGCGCCGGTGAGCTTCTCGACCTTGGAGGCGTCGTCGTTCTTGATCTTCCATTCGCCGGTGTCGTCGTCGCGGATGAGCTCGCCGCCGGAGCCGTTGAGGGAGAGCACGGCGTTGTCGGTGCGCCAGCACTGGTCGCCGCCGGTCTCGGCCTCGGGCGGGTTGTTCGGCCCGTCCTCGTCGTCGAGCCGGCAGGGGGTGTAGCGGCGTTCGATGAAGCCCGGTTCGTAGGAGAAGCCCTCACCGATGAGCGACGGCTGGTTGTTGGTCGACTCGTTGCGACCATCCACTGAGGATGATGAGTAGGACAGGGCGATGGACGGGTCGAGGCCGCCGGGAGAGGAGGGGACCTCGATCGGGTAGGACCAGGAGAAGTCGCCGGTGGGGTTGCCCGCCGACCACGTGGAGGAGGGCGAGAGCGTGGTGGCGGCGAAGGTGCCGTTGTCGCCGGAGGCCGAGGCGGCCACGGTGAACGAGGCGGTGGCGCTGGAGGTGCCGAACTGGCCGTGGGCGGTGTGCTCGCCGCCGTCCGATGCGGGGGCGTAGCCGCCGCCGGAGCGGGTTTCGGTCAGTTCGACGGTGGTGGTGAGCATGGCGTCGGCCGCGTTGTTGGCGGAATCGATCTCGGCCCCGTCGGCGCCATATACCTTGAGCCGATCGTCCCAGTCCGCGCCTCCGGCGTTCCGCCAAGCGCTGTAGTCGATCGCGATCTCGATCTCGGCCGGTTCGGACGAGCCGTCGGTCCGCTCGATCTCCCAGTGGAGGCCGTCATCGGCCGAGGCGGAGTCGAGGGCGATGCGGACCCGTTCGGGGACATCGGCTCCGATGGGCGTGAGCGTGACACCGAGCTCGTCGACGCGGGCCGCCTCACCGGCGGCCAGGTCCACTTCATGCGCGCTCGCAACGGGGAAGGCGACCGCCTGGTCGCCCTCGAGTCCGCGGCCCTCGGTCTGGTCCTCGGGAAGGTCGGCCTCGCCGGGTTCGAAGTCCTCTCCGGCGACGGAGTCGACCTGCTCGGCCGCGTCGGGGCGGTAGGGCTGCTCCCAGACGCCGAACCAGGTCAGGAATCCGGTCAGCAGGACCGCGATCGCGCCGACGACGACGCCGCGGCGGATCAGCGTCCGGCGCGAGGCGCGCCAGGGCATGTCCAAGGTGTCTGGCAGGCGGGTACGGGCGGGTCGAGGGGTCTCGGGCACGGACAGGGGGGTGTCGTCCACAGGGGCTCCAGCTCGGTCACATGAAGTTATGTCGATTGCAGACTGTATCAGAGCCCTGACAGGACAATCAATAGAAATACATGATTTTTATGGTGCCAGTGAGCTGGTACAACGCAGGGCTTTCGCGACCGTCCACAATCTGGCATACTCTCCGGAGTCGTGCGTTCGGCGCAGCGCCACGGCGCACCACGTACAAACCAATAAGGAGCTTCACGTGCGATCTTCTCCCCCCAGATCGATCGCGGCACCGCTGGCTGTCCTGGCCGCCGGTGCCGTGGCAGCAGCCCTCCTCGCCGCCCCGCCCGCGTACGCCCAGAGCGAGGTCGGCGAAGGCGTGCCGCCCGGCACGGCCAATTCCGACATCGCGACCGACACCGTGATCGCCGACGCCGCCGCCGAGGCCGAGGCCACCGGCGACAACGTCGAGATCGAATCGCTCGGCAGCGCCGACTCCGAGGTCTACGCGGCCCCCGACGGGACCTTCATCGAAGAGATCGCCATGGAGCCGTTCCAAGCGCAGCTGGCCGACGGCACCTGGACGGCGATCGACAACACCCTCATCGCCTCCGGCCACGGCACCTTCGTGCCCGCCACCAGCGACACCGGCCTGGAGCTGTCCGGCGGCGGCGACACCGTCATCGCCAGCATCACCGACGTGCACGGCCGCTCGATGGCCTACACCTGGCACGAGGCCCTGCCCACCCCGACCGTCGAGGGCGACACGGCCACCTACGCCGAGATCATCCCCGGCGTCGACCTGAAGGTCAGGGCCACCAACGACGGCTTCGCCAAGGTCTTCGAGATCAAGACCCCCGAGGCCGCCGCCTCGGCCGAGGTCGCGACCCTGGAACTGGGCATCGAACTCGACGGGTTCTCGGCCGCCATAGGCGAGACCGGGGCGCTGGAGATCCTCGACTACGCCGGCAACACCATCTACACAGGACCGACACCGACCATGTGGGACGCGACCGCGCCGTCCGAAGGCGTCGGCGACGACGCGTCCGAGGACTGGTCGCCGAGCACCTTCGCGCGCATGGCCGAGGTCGCCACCGCCTACGCCGACGACACGCTCACACTGACGCCCGACCAGGCGCTGCTGACCGACCCCGAAGCGGTGTTCCCCATCAGGATCGACCCCAGGTGGGTCGACGTCGACCGCAGCCACTGGGCCCTGGCGTCGAGCTGGAGCTCCTACCGCGACCACAACTACTACGACGGCGGCAGCTTCGAGAAGTCCTCCAGCGGCACCGCCCGCCTGGGCCGGGCCTGGGACGACTACGTGGGCGACATGGAGCAGACCTGGCGCCTCGCCTTCGAGTTCCCCACCTCCAAGTTCCGGGGCCGCCAGATCCTCGACGCGAACCTCAACATGCAGATGACCTACTCCTGGGCCCGCTCCTGCGACGGGGTCACGCCCTCGTACGGGATCTACGAGCTCGAGACGAACCTCAAGCGCTGGACGTGGAACAACAACGGCGACTGGGGCACCAAGCTCGCCACCCGCGACGAGGGCGTCACCTCCGGGTGCGGGGCCCCGCGCGACATCCACACCGACGTGACCGACTACGTCGCCGACGTCGCCGGCACCGGCGACAGGGTCATCCAGTTCGGCCTCAAGGTCTCCGACGAGAGCGCCTGCTGCAACTCCTTCCGCCGCTTCGGACCCGAGAAGACCGACTCCGGCTCCGGCGGCGTCAGCCTCAGCGTCAAGTACAACACCCCGCCGAACCGGCCCGGCTCGTTCACCATCGACGGTCAGCCGTGCGGCGCGAACTCCGACGTCGAGCTGGGCGCGGCGGACTCCTGGACCGTCTCCGCCACGTTCTCCGACGCCGAGGGCGACACCATGGACGGCCTCCTCGAATGGACCGACCAGGCCACCGGCGACAGCCAGAGCTGGCCCACCTCCGCGTCCAACGGCGACAAGTCGAACTGGACCGTCTACAAGGACGACCTCCCCGGCGACGCGTACACCGTGACCGTCCGGGCCAGGGACACCGAGGACGCGCTCAGCGCCAGATCCGGCGGATGCACCGTCACGATCGACACCACCCCGCCCGAACCGCCCACGGTGACCTCGACCATCTACCCCGACGACGGCGAGATCCACGGGTCGATCGGGAAGACCGGCCGGTTCACCATGAACTCCATATCCGAGGACACCGCCGGATACGACTGGAGCCTCCACGACGCCAACGACGAGAACGAGATCAGGCTCGTGCAGGAGGGCACGGCTCCGGTCTCGGCGTCCGACAACAGCGCGACCATCGCGCTCGACCCGGACGCCAGCGGCAAGCTGAACCTCAGCGTCTGGGCGTGGGACGCGCACGGGAACCGGTCCGAGAAGACCGTCTACCAATTCCGCGTCGGCGACGCCGCCGACCCGGTGAGCCACTGGCAGTTCGGCAAGCAGGAGTTCGGTTCGCCGACCGCCGCCGACCAGGACTACTCCTACGAAGGCGACCTCGACCTGCCCTTGGCGATCGACGGCCCGACCTGGGAGGGAGGCACCGCCGACGACGCGGCGAACGACCACGTCACCTACCTGACCTTCGACGGCGACGACGACGTCGCCACCACGACCGCACCGGTGATCCACACCGATGTCTCCTACGCCGTGTCGGCCTCGGTGCGCCTGCACCAGACCGACACCGACTACGCCATCCTCTCCCAGGACGGCCTGGTCAACTCCGGATTCATGCTCAAATACGACGGCGAAGGCCACGCCTTCACCTTCACCGTCTGCAACCTCGACACGAACGAGCCGGGGGCAGGACTGGAATGCCCCTCGACCGGCACGGTCGACCTCGACCCGCAGGCGGGGGTCTGGTACACCGTCACCGCCGTCTACGACAACAGCACCGGTGAGATCAGCCTCTACATCGACGGCCAACTCCAGGTGCAGACACCGATCCCGGACAACTTCGACGCCACCGGACCGTTCGTCGTCGGCCGCGACCTCTACGGGGGCGACGAGGGCACCCACTTCGCGGGCGACATCGACGACGTCAGGGTCTGGGACCGCGCACCGCAGCCAGGAGAGCTCCAGCGCTTCGGCCAGCGCGCCGAAGGCATCTGGGACTTCGAGTCGGTCGACCACGACGACTACGAGGACCAGTCGGGGATCGGCAACGATCTCAACGGCGACGACGTGGAGATCGTCGAGGGCGTCGAGGGCAAGGCCCTCGGGCTCAACGGCTCCACCTCCACCGCCGTCAGCGACGGACCGGTGATCGACACCTCCGGCGACTTCACCATCGGCGCCTGGGTCCGGCTCGACCGGACCGGCCGCAACATGAACATCCTGTCCCAGGACGGGAACACCATGTCCCCCTTCTATTTCGGCTACTACGAGGACACCGGGCGCTGGAGCTTCCGGTCCACCGGCTCCGACGCGGTGAATCCCACTTGGACGCATCTCGAGTCGTTCGCTCCGGCCGAAGTCGGGGAGTGGACGCACCTCGCGGTCGTGTACGACTCCTTCGCCGATAAGGCGCAGCTCTTCGTGAACGGGCTTCCCGACGACGCGGCCGAGGGCATGGACCTGTGGTCGGCCACCGGTCCGCTCCGGATCGGCTCGGGCCTGTACGAAGGCGGGACCGACTTCTACTGGTCGGGCGCCATCGACAGCGTCAACGTCAACACCGGAGTCTTCGACGGCGCACAGGTGAAGTCGCTCTCGGACTACACGGTCCGCGAAGTCAACAGCGACCTGATCACCGGCGACTTCACCGGCGACGGCGTGCTGGACGGCATCGCGATCACGGATGCGAACAAGGACTACTCGCATCTGTATCTGCTCGAAGGGGATGGAAACGGCGGCTTCGTTCGCTCCGCGTCTCCCGTGTTCGAGTCCGAGCTATCCCCCGCCGACTCGGAACGAGAGTGGCGGCTCGACGACGCGGTCTGGCGCGCGGCCGATGTGAACGGCGACGCCTTCGACGACCTCGTGGTGGCCGTGCCCTCGAACGACTTCTTCGAGGTGTGGGCGTTCCCCGCCTGCGGCCCCCGCGTCCGCGGATGCAATATGGACGGACAGGTCTTCTTGGAGTCCGACAAGCGACTCGAACTGGACGTCGCGGACGACTGGAACCTCACCGACACGCAGCTCCAGCTCACGGACCTCACCGGGGACGAGCGCGACGACCTCGTGCTCATGCGCGGTGACGGGCTCGGCGCCTACAGCATCTGGCGGGCCGAGTTCGACCGCGGCCAGAACAAGTTCGGGGAACCGGCGCAGATCGCCTCGGGCACCGGCGACTCGCGCACGATCGAACTGCTCGCGGGCGACTTCGACGACGACCGATGCGGCGACATCGCCGAGGTCCGCACCGGCGCCGACGGCAGCGCCGACGTGTACCTGCGCTACACCGATCTGGTGGGCAAGCGGTGCTCGACCACACCGGCAGAGCCGGTTCTGGCGTTGGACACCGCCGGAAGCTGGGACACCGGCCGCGACCACCTCACCGTCGCCGACGTCACCGGCGACGGCCTGCTCGACATCGTCAACAGCTACCGGTTCACCTCCCGCATCCGCGTGCAGGTCGCCGAGTCCCAAGCCGATCGAGGAGGATTCGCCCTCGGCTCCTGGGGCTATTCGGCCCGGTGCACCGGCTGCGCCGGCGACCTGACCGACTGGACCCATACCCGCATCGCGGGCGGGGACGTCGACGGCGACGGCACCGCGGATCTGGTCACGCTGCGCAGCGCGACCACGGAGGGCCAGATCGGCGCGATGTGGGTCCGGCACTCCACCGGAGACGGCTTCGCGGCGTCCCAGCCGGCCTGGGCCGATCCCGACACCTGTTTCGGCGCCGAGGACGACGTTAACGGTGACGGGATCGCCGACGCGGTCATACCCGACCCGACCCGCGACATCGGCGGCGACGCCGATGCCGGCGCCGTCTGGTTCGTCGACGGCGCCACGCAAGCGGTCAGCCTGGTCCACCAGGACAACGCGGGCATCGAGGGCGGCACCGAGGCCGGGGACCAGTTCGGCCACGCCGTCGACCTCTACGACGCCGACGGCGACGGATGCGCCGAGATCATCGTCGGCATCCCCGGCGAGAATGCCGACGAGGGCCGCGCCCAGTACTTCCCCGGCGGTCGCGACGGCGACATCGCCTCCGGCGACTACTTCATCGGTCAGAACACCGCCGGTTACCCCGGAGCGATCGAGGACGGCGACCTGTTCGGGTATTCGGTGTCCGCGACCAACCTGGTCGACGGCACCCCCGTGGTCGTCATCGGCATGCCCGGTGAAGACGTCCAGGTCGACACCACCGGCGCCTACCGCGACGGCGACTCCCGCGGCCTCGCCATCGAGGACGCGGGCGCGTTCATCTACAGGCACGGCACCACGACCGCATGGGTGGACCAGAACACACCAGGCGTGCAAGGTGCCAACGAGACCGGCGACCAGTTCGGATGGTCGCTCGCGGTCACGTCCAAGACGCTGGCGGTCGGTGCCCCGTTCGAGGACACCGTCTCCAACACCGCCGCCGACGCGGGCGGCGTGCTCATGTTCGACCACGACACCAGCCCCGAAGGATGGCCCGACTACACCACCTGGCTCGATCAGAATGATGCCTTCCTGGGAGGCACTCCCGAGAGCGGGGACCGGCTCGGCTACGAAGTGGCCGCGGCCGACTACTGGCCGCAGGGCGCCGGGCCGAACCAGGCCGACACCCGCATCGCGATCGGTGTGCCGTGGGAGGACCTCGGCGACGTCGCCAACGCCGGTGCCGTCCACGCCGTCAACCTTGCTTCAGACGGCACCTACACCGGCGCGGGCGTCTACAACCAGGGCGTCCAGCTCGGCGACGAGACCGGTAGCTCCGACCACCTCGGCACCAGCCTCGCCATCGCCGATCTCGACCCCACCGCCCATGCGACGAATGCGACGCTGCGGCTCCTGATCGGTGCCGAAGACGAGGACGGCACCGAATACGACTACGGTGTCGTCCACATCACCGGCACCGCCGAACCCGCCGCCGACATCGATACCACCGTCAGATGCCCCGACCTGATGCTGTACGGCGACTTCGGCGCCGGACTCGGGTACCTGGCAGGGGCCATGTACGCCAACGCACCGGGGACGGGAGGCCTCTACCGGCTCGACTGGAGCGATACCGCACCGGGCACCGAGCAGACCGCCACCGCGGTGAGCTGATCGGAGAGGACACCGACAGGCAGCACTGACGCGAGCCGCGGCCCCCATGAGTGGGCCGCGGCTCGCGGGTGTCGGAGGTCACTTGGAACCTTTCGGCGGGCGGCCGCCTCTTTCTTCGTGAGGGCCCTCGTTCCACTTCCTCACAGGAGAAGGCAATATGAGCAACAATGTCCGGACCCGCGCCGCCGCGGGGTTCGCCGTCGCAGTGCTGACGGGGGACGCCGTGATGCACCTGCTGTGGTCGTTCGGCCTCACGTGGCCCGCTTCGAGCGAGCGGACGCTGTCGTATCTGGTCCTCGGCTTCGAGACCTCATTCGCTCCAAGGGTGGTGATTCCGCTGGCGGTCGCGAATCTCGTCATGGCCTTCGCCGTCTGGCGCCGTGCCGCCGGAGGCTATGAGCAGCGGTTCGGCCGCCTCTTCCAGGCCGTCACCGTCGCCGTCGCGATCGGCGTCGGCGTCAGGGCGCTCGCAGGTCTGGTGTGGATCACCGGGGCCGGGACGCCGACGGACTATCCGGCGTTCTACTGGGCGAACCTGCTCGTCTACACGCCGCTGTGCGTCGCGCTCGCCCTCTGCTGCCTCGCGGTGGCGCGCCAGGGCCGCGGACCGGCACGGCTGCGTCGCAGGGTGGCGCTGGCGTCCCCGCTGGCGGCCGCGGCCGCGATCCTGCTGGTGGCCTACGGGTGGACGCCGAGCGCGGTCCGCGGCTACGAGCCCGCCGACGCCGGGGTGGACTCGCGCTTCGTCGACACCGCACTGGCCGAGTTCCACTACACGCTGCAAGGCGAGGGTTCGCCGGTGGTCCTGCTGTCGCCGGGCGCCTCGTGGGCCTACGCGTGGCAGCATCAGGCCGACGTCCTGGCCGCCGATCACGCCGTCTACGTCGTCGATCTGCCGGGGCAGGGCTTCACCGAGCTGCACGAGGACGACTTCGCGTTCAACCTGGACGCCATGACCGGCGCCGTCGAGGTGTTCCTCGACGCGGTCGGGCTCGACACCGTCTCGCTGGGCGGCAACTCCTGGAGCGGCGGCTGGGCCCTGGCCTTCGCGCAGCGGCATCCCGACCGCGTCGACCGACTGGTGCTGTTGGCGCCCTCCGGTGCCGACGAGCCCGACCCGCGGTCGTGGGAGCTGCTCAAGCCGCCGGTGCTCGGGGAGCTGATGACGAAGCTGTACCTGCCCGACCGGGACGCGGTGGCCGAGTCCGTCACCGAGCTGTTCGTCCACAAGGAGCGCGCCACCGAGTCAGTGATCGAGGCGAACTGGGCGCCGGGCACCTTCGCCGACAACCTCCACTCGATGTACCTGCTGGAGCGCGGCCTGGACTGGAGCCGCACCGAGGCGGCCATGCCGGAGACGGAGCAGCCGACCCTCGTCATCTGGGGCGAGCGGGACACGGTGCTGCCGGTGGAGCAGTCAGCGACGTTCGCCGCGTTGATGCCCGATGTCCACTTGGAAGTCCTCGACGACTGCGGGCACGCGCTCACGCTCGATTGTCCCGACCGGGTCACCGAGCGGATGGCAGACTTCCTGCAATGACGACCGATCCCGCCCTCGCCGCCCTGGTGCGAGCCGCCCAGGGCGGCGACACGGTCGCCATGAACGAGCTGCTGGACCGGTTGGCGCCGTTCGTCTCCCGCATCTGCGGCCCGATCGCCCTCGGCCAGGGGGCCGACGCGGCCCAGGAGGCGCTCATCGCGGTGTTCACATCGCTGCGCGGGCTGCGGAAGCCCGAGGCCGTGTACGGGTGGGTGCGGCAGATCGCGGTCCGCGAGGCGGTGCGGGTCGCCCGGCAGGACCGCAGGGCCGTCCCGGACGAGCTGTCCGAGCTGCCCGCACCCGGCGACCCGCAGCTGGGAACCGACATCGCCGACGTCCTGGCCAGGCTCTCCCCCGAGCACCGGGCGATCCTGATGCTGCGCGACCGCGACGGCATGGACGAGCGCTCCGCGGCCGCGATCCTCGGCGTCACCACCGGCACCGCGAAGTCCCGGCTGCACCGGGCCCGGCAGTACTTCCGAAAGGAGTGGAACGCATGAGCGGTTCATGGCCCGAGGCGCGCGTCGACGACCTCACGAGGTTCCGGGTGCTGGCATCCGGCGTCTCCGGCGCTCGCGTGGTCGAGCGAAGGATCAACGCGCCCTTCGAGCAAGTGTGGGCGCTGGTGTCCGATATAGAGGGATCGTTCGGCGACATCGAGCCGGACATGCGCGGCGTCACGGTGGTCCGCCGCGAGGGCGACCGCGTCGAGGCGATCGCGCGCAGCCGGTTCGGGATGCGCGCGAGGCTGCGCGGCACGGTGCGTCCCGGATGGTGCTGGCTTCAGAGCCGGTTCCTGATCATCGGCATCGCCGCCGTGCCCGACGGCAAGGGGGGCACCGTGGTCGCGATGACGGGGGGCGTGCGTGTGCCAGGGCGGGCGGCGCTCGTCCCGATCGGCGTCGAGCGGGCCGCCCGCAGGTCCCTTGCGCGGCTGGCCGCCGCCTGCGGGTGAGGTCCAGGCACTGAAGGGGCGCGCCGTGCCGTACACCGTGTTCACGACCCCGGTCTGCCGGAATCGTGGAAGACGGTGGCGGTTTGCATCGACTTCATAGAATCGGCGACCGGTTCACCAACCGTCGATTGAAGGCCGCGGGCTCCATCGCCGCGGCCGCTCTTGAACCTCTTGGAGGCCTTATGGACTTCCCGCCGATCGATCCGGCTTCGGCGCGGGCCCGGCTCGCGGACTGGAAGGAGCGCACCGACCGGATGGCCGAGGACACGCAGGCGCTGGCCGCGCAGGTGCAGACGCTGAAGGTCACCGCCACCGACCGGGACGAACTCGCCGAGGTGACCGTCGACCACACCGGAAGCCCGGTGGACCTGGTATTCAGTGCGCGGATCAAGCGCGTCTCGGAGGAGGCCGCCGCCAGGGCGGTGCTGGAGGCGATCCGCGCGGCGAAGATCAAGCTGGCCGAACGCTCGCAGGAGCTCGTCGAGTCCACCGTCGGCGCCGAGTCGCCCGCGGGCCGGGCCTTCGTGTCAGGGCTGCGGCGCCAGTTCGGCGACGACGCGGAGCAAGGCGGTGAGCGGTAGATGACCGGCTACGTCGTCGACGCCGAGCAGTTGCGGGCCCACGCGAGCAACCTGGAGCAGTTCAAGACCCGGTTCGAGGCGATCGCGTCCGCCAGTTCGCACATCGCCCAGGACGACGAGGCGTACGGGCTGCTGTGCGGGTGGATCTCCGGGATCCTGGAAGAGCGGCACCAGCGCCAGGACGGCCTGGTCGCCTACGTGGAGGAGAACATCGGCCTCGCGGCCGAGAGCATCCGCGCGGCGGCCGACGCCTACGAGGAGTCCGACAACGACGCCTCGGTCAGCTTCGAGGAGTTCTCCTCAGAGTTGGGCGGGTAGGGGCGATGACCGAGAACTCACTGGTCGCCGATGTCCAGTCGACGCGGCAGCCGTGGACCGGCTCCAGTCTGGCCGACGGCATCGAAGGCCTGGTCACCTCGATCCAGAGCGGCAACTGGGTGTCGGGCACGCTGGCCGGAGTCGGGCTCGGGCTCGAAGTGGCCGGGACGGTCATGGACCCGTTCAGCGCGCTGCTGTCCAACGGGATCGGTTGGGCGATGGAGTACTTCGAGCCGCTGCGGGAGATGCTCGACTGGCTGACCGGCAAACCGGACGTGGTCATGTCCCACGCGCAGACCTGGTACAACATGGCCGAAGAGCTGTTCGCCATGTCCGGCGACCTGAAGACCTCGGTCGAGGGCGACGTCGACGAGTGGTCCGGGGCGGCCTCGGACGCCTACTACAACATGATGGGCCACAACGTCGAGGCGATCGGGGGCCTGGGCGCGATCGCCTCGGCCATCGGGTCGGCCACCGAGGGCGCGGGGGCGCTCGTGCAGATGACGCGCGACATCGTCCGCGACATGATCGCCGAGCTGGTCGCGCACGTGGTCGTCTGGGCGGTGGAGGCGATCTTCGTGGTCACCATCCCGGTGATCGCCGCGCAGATCACGGCGGCCGTGCTCAAGTGGGTCGGCATCGCCATGGAGCTCATCTCCTCCCTGATCACCAGCATCGAAGCCCTCTCCAAGCTCCTCAACGACTAAGGGCCGCGGCATGAGACGAACCCTGAGACTCCTCCTGCTCATCGGCATCGGCCTCGTACTGGCGAAGCCCCACGGTCCCGACGGCCCCGACGGCCCGACCAACCGGTCGGGCAACGGCAACGGCGCGGACCCGCCCCCGCACGAATCCCCGTCGGGGAAGATCAACACCTCCCAAGGCACCAAAAGCGCTTCCGATGCCGTCGAGGCCGAAGCCGGACTCGGCCGGAGCCGGCAATCGGGCTCGAATTCTCCAGGCGGTTCCGACACCGGCGGCCAGAAACCCGTGCAGGGACCGGCGGCCAATACCGATCCTCGCGCCCCGAGCAGCCGGCACAACCTCAACCAGATCAGAAGGAAAAGTCCCGCGAAAGACGAGAACACCGTCGTGCTTCCGGGGACCGATGTCAACGGCGACATCGAGGCCATCAAGTCGGGTGACGCGACATGGAATCCCGAGACACAGCGATACGAATTGGACAGTGGTCGCAGCTACGGCATGGAGCTCCCGAAGGGTACGCTGTTCCCGGACAGCGGACCCGGCTTCGTGAAGCTCGACCGCCCGCAGTATCAGATCTTGAAGGAGATGATGAACGCGAATGGCGATCTCGACGCGGCTCAAGGAAGGATCGAGCAGAATCCGTACCTGAATTCCGAGTCCGACTGGAATGCGGCCTTGGAGGTCTTCAAGAACAGCAACCGCTACCAAGGTGATCCGCAGTGACCCGTTACAACTTCCTGTTCCTCGATCCCGTCCGCCTGCAAGACGTCGCGGCCGCCACCGCTTCGGTCTTCGGGATTCCGGCGGACCGCATCAAGACCGTCGCGAACGGTGTGACGGAGACGCCGTCCGCGGGCATCCCCCTCGTCCTCATCGAGTTCGATCCCGAGCGCGACGGCGAGTACACCGCCTTCAGCGCGGGCGAGGAATTCTCCTCGGCCATCGGAGACCTTCCACTGGTCTCCGTGGCTTCACGGCTGTGCGCGCACCTCAAGGCGCGTGCCATCCTGGGGGTGGCCAACGCCGCTTCAGACGCGGTGTGGACCCTGGTGGCCGCCGACGGATCATCGGGCATGGTCCTCGTCGACGTCGACGACCTCGACGACGCCCGTTACACGATCACGGGGGCGCTGCAGCCGATCAAGGGGGCACCGGAGATCCCGCCGGCAGAGCTTCCGGAGGACTACAACCCGTTCTACGCCTGACACGGAACCGGCCATGTCCGAAGCCGGTGAACGCTTCGCCGAGGTCGCCGGGGCGGTGAGCGGGATCGCCGTACAAGGAGCTTCGCGCACGGCCGCTCGTCGCCGCCGTCCCGCGATTCAGGGATCGTCGGCGGTGATCGTCAAAGGCGGGGCCGAGGCGACTCGTTCGGCCTCTTCGAGGCGGTTCACCGAGCGCAGTACGTGCTGCCACGCCGATTCGGTGCTCGGGTCGCGGGCGAGGCGTTCGGCCGCCAGGCGGACGATGTTGTAGCGGCAGTCGAGGGTGTGGACTTTTCCCGGGGCTACTTGGAGTCGGATCGTCTGCTCCGATGGTGGCCCCGCCGGGGCGGTGGCGGGGTGTCGGGGGTCGGCGAATCCCGGCAGCCGGACTCGGACGGTGTGGAGGCCGGGGTCGAGCGGTATCAGCCAGGTTCCCCAGCGAGACGGGAGCGCCTCTCCGTCCACTGTGATCTCGGGGGCGGCCAGCCAGTCCTCGAAGCCGTTCGAGTAGTACGGCACCATTCCCGGCGTCGAGCCGGTGGTCCGCACGGTCACGAGCAGCTGCTGCACGGCCGCGGTGTCCGGTGCGAAGCGCACGAGCAGTCCCGATCCGGCGGGCGGCGGTGAGCCGGGGGGCAGGAGACGGGCCCGCCCCGCGGACGGAATCGGCTCGGGCGGCGGGACGTCTTGGATTCGCGACGGTTTTCCATTGGGGTGCCTGCGGAACCGGCGCCGCCACGGGAAGAACGACGCGATGCCCACCGCGAATGCGGCGTACACCAGCGCCTCTCCCAGCACGGACGAGTCCGGGAGCACGAGCCCGGCGGGCAGTCCCACGGCTATGGGGAGCAGCATCGTGGAGGCGAGCGCGGCCCCGAACGCCTTCACTCCGGGCGAGAGGCGCGCGATCCTGGCGCTTTCCGCGTACGTCCGGGAGCCGAGGAGGAGGCGGGTGATGCCGCGCATGCCGTCGACGCCGATGAACAGTTCGGATTCCGCCGCCGCTCGGATCTCGACCGTGCGCGACTCGTATACGTGGTCGTCCATGACCTCGACGAGGTTCGGTCCCGCGGGGAGTCCGACCACTGCGGCGGACCGCTCCCAGGCGACGGCCCGCCCGTTGACCGACAGGAGGGGCATCACCGTCACCTCGGGGCCGTCCGAGGGCGGGTCGAGGTCGACGATCCGTCCCCGCTTGCGGGGCTTGAGCACCTCGACGCGGAGGGTTCCGGCGTCGGCCGCGCCTTCACCGAGGTCGACGGTCGCTGAGGAGTCGATCATAGTCGGTCTGACCCTACCCGCCGGTGGAGGCGAGGTCACCGTCCAGATCGTTGAACGCCGTCGCGATCTCGTCGTCGGCGGACTGCCAGTCGTCCGCGGCCGCCCTCATATTCGAAGCGAACGCGTTGAGCGTCGCGGAGGCGGCGGAGGCGAGGCCCTGGAGCTCCTGGACTTTCTCGTCGTACTGCCCGACCCAGCCGGCCACGCCGCAGAGCCCCCAGGTCATCTCGTCCGCCGCGGTGGTGGAGACGACGTCCGCCACCCCGGCGGCGTCCTCGGCGATCTTCGTGACCGTGGGCGAGGCCTCCCGGATCACCTCGGGGTCGACGGCGCCGCCGTCCCCCGGCCCGGCAGCGGGGCCGCCGCCGCTCGTCGCGGGGCCGTCGGGCAGTGAGGCGCCGGACCCTTGGAGCGAGCCCACCACCATGCCGGGCAGCGCTTCCTTCGCGAACGCCGCGAACGCCTGCGCGAGCTCGCCGAACGCCATCGTGATGCGCGTGGTGAACTTCGTGGCCTTGAGGATGGCGTAGGAGGTCTGGACCGCCGCGAGTCCGATCGCCGAGGCCAGCGAGGCGCCGAGGGTGACGATGGAGGCCGCGACCTGCGGGGCGACCACCATGACGAAGTACTTGACGAGCTGGCTCAGCAGCCACTTGACGGCGCCCTTGATCAGCTCGGCGAGGGCCTGCGCGGCCTGGAGCACCGTCTGGAGTCCGTTGGCGCACTTCGCCAACTGGAAGACCGACGCCGCGAGGTCGTCGATCCTGCCCCGGCAGGCGACGCCGTCGGCGGTGGTCCACTCGGCCATGGGGGTCAGGGTGCCTGCCAGCGCCTGACTGAGATCCGCGTCGGCCTCGGCGACGCGGCCCCAGACCGCGGCCGTGTCGCGCATGGCGCCGGGGTCGCCGCTGACCATGTGGATCAGGTCCTCCAGCGGTTGGATCAGACCGATGAGTATGTCCAGGCCCCAACCGATCAGCGTGCCGAGCGGGTCGGCGGCCAGGCCCGCGGTCTGGAACCCGAGATCGGCGACCGTGGCGACGATCTGGGTCACGCCCGCTTCGAGGTCCATCTCCCCCGAGGCCATGTCCCAGATGCCCGAGCCGATGTTGTTGAGGTGGCTGAGCCCCGGCGCGGACATGAGGCCGTTGACGACGTTGATGTCCGAGCCCGGTATGGCCCGGTCGACGTTCTTGACCCAGTTGCCGGTATCGGTGTCGACCGAGATTCGCTCGTAGCCGTCGCCCATGACGTCTCCAGATGGTGGGGTTGCACGTCGAATGGCCCAGTATCACCGACAAACGGCGCACGGGACGGCAACATGTCCGCGTGTCGCCCTTCGAATGCCTTGCGGGGGAACGGGGGCGAGGGCCGGGCGACCCGGCCCTCACCGTGTGGTTCAGCGGCCCATGCCGTCGAGGGTGAAGTGCCGGTTCCACTCCTGGACCCAGTCCTTGCCGAACTCGTCCGCCACCGCTCCGTTCTTGGAGAACCGGAGGGTCTCGGCGTTGAGGCCGGCGTCGTCGAGCGAGGCGGGCCGCACGACGTTGGTGCCGATCTTGTCGCTCCACCGGGACAGCTCGTAGGCGGCGGGCGGGTTCGCGAACTCCACGGTGCTCGCGGCGTAGTCGCCGCCGCCGAGCACGACCGAGTGGTCGAGCTCGTTGCGGGCCGGGACGTAGAGCGAGTTCGGGTCCTCCCACACCGTGGCGCGGTCGCAGCCGTTGGCCGCGTCCACCGCGTAGTCCTCGGCCGTGCAGTCCTCGCCGGTCGCCGCCACGCGCGGGACGTACCAGTCGGTGATCTCGGGGTAGAGGATCGGCGTGCCGTCCGAGTACGTGTACTCGCCGCTGGTGTAGTGGTCGTGCCAGGTGGCGACGATCTCCGGTGTGGCGCTGTACTTCTCGCCCTCGCGCACGTCGAGGAAGGAGTCGAAGCGGCTCTGCACCACCCAGCCGTTGGACACGGGCAGGTCGGTCTCCCCGTCCTCGTGGTAGAGCTTGTCGTGCCCGGTGTGCTCGACGTCGATGTACACGTTGTCGTTGGCGGTGTTCGAGTGCCCCGACTGGAAGAACACGCCCGCGTTCGCGTCCTGGACCACGTTGTGGTGGAACCGCATCCCCGAGGCGCCGTCGTCCATGTAGAACGCGTTGTTCGAGCCGCCGATCGTCTCGAAGTAGTTGTAGGCGATCTCGTTGCCGAGGTACGTGTAGTCGCGGCCGGTGTAGACGACGCCCTGGTCGCCCGCGTTCAGGACGAGGTTCTGGAAGTGGTTGTGGTTGACCTTCATGTCGTTGCCCATGATCTGGATCGCCATGTGCGGCGCGTCGTGGACGTAGTTGTACTCGAAGGTGTTCCCGACGCCGTAGAGGTAACCGGCGGGCGTGTAGGTCGCCAGCTGCGAGAAGCGCGCGATCTCGTTGTGGCGGGCGGTGTTGTCGCCGCGTTCGAGGGTCTCGCGGTCGCCGCCGCCGAGCAGGACGCCGCCTCCGCCGAGGTCGTGGAGGTAGGAGTTCTGGACGGTGTTGCCGTGGCCGCCGCGCGTCGTCTCGTAGTCGGGCAGGGCGGTGAGCGACTCGGTCGTCTGTCCGATGCGGATGGCGTCCATGCTCACATTGGAGATCTCGACGCCGTCGATGAGCGTGTCGACCGCGTCCAGCAGCTGCACGCCGGTCACGAGCGAGCCGGACATGGCGACGTCGCGCAGCTCCACGCCGGCGGTGCCTTCGAGGCGGAAGAAGTTCTTGTCGAAGGTCATCAGCTCGATGTCCTTGCCTTCGAGGGTGTCGCCTTCGGGCAGGTAGTACAGGACGTCGTTGCCCTCGTGGCGGTCGATGTAGTACTCGCCCGTGGCATCCATCTCGGACAGCGCGTTGACGACCTTGACCTTGGTCCACTCGTCCTGCGGGATGTACATCGAGGGGTACTTCGTGTAGAGCCGGTCCCCGCTCCACGACAGGAGCCGCACCATGTCGTTGGCGTAGTTGTTGCCGAGGTAGCCCGAGAGCCACGCCTCGGTCTCGTACCGCGCGTTGTCGATGTCCTCGATCCACTGCGGATCGAGCTGGGTGGCCACATCGGAGTACTCGCCGAAGCCGCGGCCGCCCAGGTCGTCCACGACCGGTTCGGCCTCGGGGGCCCAGTGCTGGTAGCGGTCGCCCTCGGCGGCGCGTCCGCCGACGGTGAAGACCGACGGCGTCATCGTCAGCATCCGCTCGTACGACCACGAGTCGGGGTCGTCGGTCTCCTGCTTCTTGTCCTCGAACTGCGCCCTCGGGGTGGTGCCGCTCCACTGCCAGTCGTCCTGTTCGCCGAAGCGGCCGACGAGGTCGACGTTCATCAGGTCCTCGGGCCCTTCGGCGTCCCACTTGCCGCCGGTGCCCCACAGGTGGCACGAGGTGTCGGTCGTGGAGCAGGAGTCGCCGTTGGGGTACTCGGCGAGGGTCTGGATCGAGCCGTCGACGATGAGCTCGGTGGCAAACGGTTGCTGTATCCAGTTGAAGCCGTTCTTGTAGAGCGTGCCGGGGTCGATGCCCGCCGCGCCGAGGTCGTAGACCCACACCGCATCGCGCACGGCGTCCGCGATGCGGCTGCTGGAGGAGTACTGGGGCTCGTCGGCCAGGTCGCCGAGCCGGTGCCAGCCGTCGGCGGGCAGCTCGTGCGAGCCGGTGATGCTCACCTGCTCGTCCTTGTAGGCGGTGTAGGTGACCCACGAGTGCTCGTCGCCGGTCAACTCGACCGTCTCGTCCAGGACGTACTCGCCGCCGCGGAGGTAGACCGTGCCGCGCTCGTCCTCGGCGGTCCGTCCGGCCAGCGCGTCGCGCGCGGCCTCGATCGTCTTGAGCGGCGCCTGCTTCGTGCCGGGGTTCGCGTCGTCGCCTTCGGTGCTGGAGACGTACACGGTCAGGTGGGCCGGGGCCGCCGAGGCCGCTGGGCTCACACTGAGCGCCGCGCTCGTTATCAGGGCCAGCACGGCCGCCTTCGCGGCGAGGCGTCTGGCGGTGCGGTGTTCTCTCGCCATCGAGAAACTCCTGTCGAAATGCGCTGTCGAAGTGCGGTATCGAGGTGCCCCGCGCCTTGGGGCGGCGCGTGTTCCTCGGCGCCGGAACCAGGAGAGCACACATGATACATCTATATGTATGACATGTTCAGAATAGAGGTGCGGGTGGGGTTGCGCAAGGGCCCGCGGCCGGTCAGTCGTGCTTCCACGCCTCGTATTGCCGCCGTCGGCGCCCGAGGGCGCCGATGCGGGCGGACTCCACGTGTCCTGCCCTCTCAGGTGAGGTCGGGGCGCTCGCCTTCGGTGATCCGGCGGCGTCGCTCGACGTAGGCGGGCAGGATGGTCACGTCGTCGTCGGTGAACCAGTCGAAGGGCGCCGTCGAGGCGACGAGGGCGAAGTTCGCCCACGGCTCGAACGAGCCCGAGCGGACCACGAGCTTGGCGCGCGGGGCCCACTCCTCGATGAGCGCCTCGTGCGTGGTGCCGTGGAATTCCGCCCCCGAGCCGGTGAAGCGGTCCTGAACCTCGCCGTACAGGCGCGGGTGGTTCGCCTTCAGCTCAGTGGCGAAGTGGACCTCCTCGACGAAGACCGCGTCGATGAGCGCCTGGAGCACCACGCGGACGTCGATCTGGCCGCGAGTGAGGGCCAGGTCGATCCGGTTCGCGTCGGCGGGGATGGGGAATCCGGCGTCGGTCACCAGGACCACGTCGGTGTGCCCGAGCGAGGCCAGGCCCCGGGCGAGTTCGGGGTGCAGGATCGTGCCGTTTCGCATTGTCGCTCCTAAGGGTTCGTGGCCTTGAGGGTCGCTTCGACCGTTTCGCGGTCCTGATAGGAGGGGACGGTCTCCCAGTGCTCGCAGCACAGGGCCGCCACCGCGTTCGCGAACCGCGCCGCTTCGGGCAGGTCTTCGCCTTCCGCGAGGGCCACGGCCAGTGCGGCGTTGAAGCTGTCGCCCGCGCCGTTCGAGTCGACGACGGCGACCTCCAACGGCGGGACCGCCGTGGCGGCGTCGGCCGTGGCGACCAGTGCCCCGGCCTCGCCGAGCGTGATGGCGACAGCCCTCGGGCCGAGGGCCAAGAGCCTGCGGGCCAGCGCTTCGGGAGGCGTGTCGTCGCCGGGCGCGAGGCCCAGGACGGTCTTCGCCTCGTGCTCGTTCGGCGTCAACACGTCTACACAGGACAGGTCGACGTCGCGCAGGTCTGCGGCGGGGGCGGGGTTGAGGATCGTGGTGGCGCCGCCGTTCTTCGCGATGGCGAGTGCGTGCAGCGCCGTGCCGAGCGGGGTCTCCAGCTGCGCGAGCGCCACGTCGGCGCCGCGCAGCACGTCGGCGGCCCGGTCGACGTCGTCGGCGCCGAAGCGGGCGTTCGCGCCCGGGTCGACGACGATGACGTTGGCGCCCGCGGTGTCCTTGACGATGAAGCCGACGCCGGTCGGCCGGTCCGGGGCCGTGCGCAGGCCGCGGATGTCGACGCCTTCGTCGGCCATGAGCGCCCTGAACTCCTCGCCGTGGGCGTCGTCGCCCACGACGCCCAGGTAGGACACCTCGGCGCCGAGGCGCGCGGCCTGGACGGCCATGTCGGAGCCCTTGCCGCCGAAGGTCTCCCGGTAGTCCCGGCCGATCAGGGTCTCCCCCGCGCCCGGAATCCGGTCGGCCGTCATGACGAGCGCCTTCGCGTAGCTGCCGACGATCGCGACGCTCGCGTGCCCGTCAGTAGGCATCGGGGTCTCCTTCGAGGCCGTCGACGATCGCCGGGCCCGAGCTGGTGCCGACCAGTTCGGCGCCGGCCTCGAAGAGCGAGCGCATCTTCTCCAGAGAGTTGACCTTGCCCGAAACCTTGACGCGGCAGGGCGGCTCGATGTGCTCGGCGAGGATCCGCACGTCGTGCTCGGTGGCGGCGAGGCCGCCCTTGCCCCAGCCGGAGGACTGCTTGACCCAGTCCACGCCCGCCTCGTACGCGATGCGGGTCGCCTTGGCCTTGAGCTCGTCGGTCTCCAGGAACCCGAACTCCAGCATGGCCTTGACCTTGATCCCCTCGCCGTGGGCGGCCCCGACGATCGCGGCGATGTCGGCCGCGTAGAGGTCCTCGTCGCCGCCGATGAGGAGCCCGGGGTGCGGCGGGAAGTCGAACTCGTCCACGCCGTCGGCCGCGAGCGCCTTCAGGGCCGCCAGGCGCATCGTGAGGGTGTCGTTCGCCATCGGGAAGTTCAGGGTCGAGGCGACGCGGACGCCCGTGCCGGACAGCACGTCCCGAGCCGGCCGCACCCAGAAGGGGGCGATCATGGCCGCGTCGAAGCCGTACTCGACGCAGGTCTCGAGGTGCTGGAGCAGTCCGGCTCTGGTCAGGTCCGGGTTGACGTTCGTGTACTGGATCGCCCCGGCGACCTGTTTCGGGTCGGTGAAGTCGATGGTCATCTGGTCTCCTTGGCTCAGCCTTTGACGGCGCCCGCCGAGAGGCCGCCCATGATGTGGCGCTGCATGACCGCGAAGATCAGCAGGATCGGGGCGACGGCGAGCAGCAGGGTGGGGAAGACGATCTCGTAGTTCGTCGAGTACGTGGACACGGCGGCGTAGACGCCGGTGGTGATCGTGCGGAACTCCGATCCGGGCCCGAGGATCAGCTGCGGGCTGACGAAGTCGTTCCAGGCGCCCAGCGCGTTGAGGACGAACGCCGTGGCGACGATCGGGCGCATGAGCGGGAAGACGATCGTCCACAGGATGCGCTGGCGGCCCGCGCCGTCGATCGCGGCGGCCTCGTCCAGGGACCTGGGCAGCATCCTGATGTACGCGCTGAACACGAACAGGGTGAACGGGATCATCGTGGCGGACATGAACAGCACCAGGCCCGGCAGCGTGCCCATCAGCCCCAGCGACTTCAGCACGAAGATCGCCGGGACGAGGATGATCTGCGCGGGCACGAACATGCCCGCGACGAAGAACATGAGCAGGATCCGGAACAGTAGCTTGGGCGTCCGGGCGATGGCGTACGCGGCGGGGACCGCCGTCCCGATCGCCACGGCGTTGCACGCCAGGACGAGGAACAGCGAGACCGCGTAGCCCTCGATCACCGGGAAGCTGGTGCTCTGCCAGGCGGCCTTGAGGTGGTCCGTGGTGGCCGTCGCGAAGTCCAGCGAGAGCGGCGAGAGGAGGATCTCCTGCTGCGGCTTGAACGCGTTGACCACCATGATGTACATCGGCACGAGCATGGCGGCCGAGAGCACGGCGACGACGGCGACGCGGACGGTGCGGCGGACGGTGCGCTTGCCGGTCATCCGATGGCCTCCGCTCCCTCTTCGGCGCGCCTGCGCAGCGCGATGATCGTGAACGACAGGAGCCCGGCGACGAGCACGAGCAGGACGGCCTGCGCGCAGGCGAGCCCGATGTCGTTGTTGGCGAAGGAGACGGCGAGGATCTCGTAGGCCCAGTTCTGGGTGGCGTCGCCGGGCCCGCCGTTGGTCAGGCCGAGCACGACGTCGTAGACCTTCAGCAGTGAGAGCACGGTGGTCACGAGCGTGACGGTGACGGTCGGCGCCAGCGCGGGCCAGGTGACGTGGCGGAACACCTGGCCGCCGTTCGCGCCGTCGATCCTGGCCGACTCCTGCAGTTGCGGCGAGACCGCCTGGAGCCCGGCGAGGTAGAGCACGAGCTGGACGCCGAACTGCGCCCAGACGATGACGCCGATCAGCGTCGCCAGCGCCCACTGCGGGTCGGCCAGGAACGGCAGCGTGGACTGGCCCCCGCCTTCGAGGACGTTGTTCACCGCGCCCTGCGGGCCCAGGATCGCCTGCCACAGGAAGCCGACGATGAGCGCCGAGAGCACGTGCGGGTAGAACATGACGACGCGGGCGACGGTGTTGAACGGCGTGGTGCGCCGCAGCAGCAGCGCGAGGCCGAGCGCCGCGGCGTTCACCAGCAGTGTGCCGACGATGGCGATCGCGACGGTGACCCAGATCGACGGGTGCAGGTCGCCGATGGGGTCTTGGGCGATCCGCTCGTAGTTGTCGAGGCCGACCCACGTCGGCGTCTGGCTCGGGAAGCCGTTGTAGTCGGTGAACGAGTAGTAGACGGCGAACCCGACCGGGACCACCAGGAGCCCGGCGTAGACGGCGAGCGCGGGGACCGTCAGCAGCCCGTTCGCGAAGGCGCCCGCGCGCGACCGCCACGAGGTCGAAATCCGGGTCATGTCAGCCGGCGCTCTCCGCGTCGTACCAGGCGGTGAGGTCGGCGGCGACGTCGGCGGGCTCGGCGCCCTGCCACAGGCCCTGGACGAGCTCGGTGAACTTCGGGTTGAACCCGGCCACCGGCAGCGCGTGGTCGCCGACGGTCTGGTTGCCCGGCACGGCGAGCGAGGGCGCCTTGTCGGTCACCTCCTGCACCAGCGAGGCGTACTCGTTGGAGCTGGTGTCGGTGCCCTCGCGGGTGAAGTGGTCCATCTCGGCCTGCGTCGCGATCGCGGCCTCGTCGGTCACGAGGTATTCCACGAGCGCGGTGGCGTCGTCGGCCTTCTCGGTGCCGTTCCACACCATGTACGGGTAGGCCATGGTGGCGCCCATGGGGCCGGGGTAGTCGGCGGCGTCGTCGACGGGCGCCGCGGCGACGCCCACCTCGAAGTCCGGCGGCGAGGCGGCCAGGGTGGTGGAGAACCACGAGCCCATCGGGTAGATGCCGACGTCTCCGGCGATGAAGTTGGCCTCCTGGGTGCCGGAGTCGGTGGCCACGTCGTCGGCGGTGGTGTATCCGGCGTCGATCCAGCTCGCGAGGTGCTCGAACAGCGGCTCGAACTGCTCGCCGAGGGTCGATGAGCCGTCGGCGACGCTCTGCTGCCAGCCGGGGGTGGTGAGGTTCTGCTGCGGGTGCCACAGCTGTTGGGCCTGCACGCCGGTGGCCCAGTCCGCGGCGAAGGCGATGGGGGTGGCCACGCCCGCCTCGTCGAGCGCGGCGAGGGCGGCGTCGAGTTCGGCCCAGGTCCGCGGCGGCTCGGCGATGCCGGCCTGCTCGAACAGGTCGGCGTTGTAGTACAGCAGCGACTGGGCCTGCATGCCGACGCCGACGACGTTGATCTTGCCGTCGGTGGAGTACAGGTCCGACATGGGCGTTCCGGCGGCCCACTCGTAGTCGGTGAGGTCGAGGATCTCGGGGGCGGTGTCCTCGGAGGGGAAGATCGACTGGATGACGTCGGGGGCCGTCCCGGAGGCGAGGAGCGCGGGGAAGGACTCGGCGACCGACTGGCCGGTGGGCCCTTCGATCTCGACGTCGATCCCGGTCTCCTCCTCGAAGGGGGCGACGAGGGCTTCCCACTTCTCCTGCGTGAGGTTGTCGGTGATGTTGACGAGCATGCGCACCGAGTCGTCGTCGGAGCCGCCGCCCGAGCCGCAGGCCGTCAGCGCGAGGACCGGGACGAAGCCGAGGAGTGCGGCGCCGCAGGCACGGCGCCGGAGCGGAGTTGACATCGTTGTCTCCCAACCTTGGTCCGAGTCGCCTCCAGGAGCGGAGGGCGACTACTTGTAATACATACTACATGTTCTAAGTTGTGGTCGAGTGCGGGCCGCGCCTCGTGGACGTGGCCGCGGTACGGGACTGCGCCGAGGACCGAGACGTCGGTCTCGCGCGTCGAGCCGTCCACGCGGTAGATCCCCTCGTCGGCGACGAAGAAGACCGGCGCCTCGTCGAATTCGAGCTCGGCGGGCAGCGGCTCCTTGTCCGTCCAGGCGAAGAACGACCGCGCGAAGTCGTCGCGGTCCTTGCGGCCGTAGATGCTCAGGTCGCCTGCCGTCAGCGGACTGAGGATGCACCAGTGGGCGCCGTCCTCGACCCAGTACGCGCGGTCGGAGAGCAGGACGGACTGCCGCTCGGGCTCGGCGAACACCGACTCCCAGAACGTCTCCGGAGTGTCGGTGCGGCGCACGAGGAACAGCAGGTCGTGCGCGTGCCAGGCGGTGCTCGGGGCGACGTCCGCCTCGTTGTGCCAGCCCGTGGCCGAGGCGAAGTAGCCCGCGGGGGTCTGGTAGCGGGCGTACGTGGCCAGGCAGTCGTCGACGAAGCGGGCGAGCTCGGGGTGCCCGGTCTCGGCCAGGATCTCGTCGATCCCGTAGAGGCTCAGCCCCATGCCCGCGATGAGCATCGGCGAGGTGGACTTGAGGACCGCGCCCTCCCGCACGTACCAGTAGCGGTGGAACCGCGTGCAGCCCAGCTCGTCCGTCCAGGCCGAGCGGGCGACGTGGAGGCCCAGGCGGACCGCCTCGTCGAGGAGGTCCGGGCGGCCGAAGCGGCGCGAGCCGAGCACGAGCGGCACGATCATGAGCCCGTAATATTCGGCCGGTTCGAGGATCCCGCCCTCGGCGCGGTCGGCGGGCTGGCGGTAGGCCCCGGCGCAGTCGGCGTCGGGCACGCCGGGGGCGCGGCTGAGGCGGACGAGCGCGTCGAGGTCGTCCTCCAGCTCATCGGCGTAGCGGTCGTCGCCGGACAGCTCGGTGTACCTGAGCTTGGCCCAGACGCGGGCGTACTCCTGGTTCACGGTCCCGTCCTCGGTGGGCCGCCCGCCGCCGTAGGCGCGGCACGCCTCCAGGTTGGCGCGCACGGCGCCGAGGACCTCGTCGGCCTCGCCGAGGCCCAGCAGGTGTCCGGCGTGGCGCAGGCCCTCCAGGAGGCCGATGCACCCGGCCATGTTGTGGATGAGGCCCGAGGTGGCCGACTCCCCCACTTGGAAGCCGATGTGGCGGAACTGGCCGTCGTCTTGGACCGTGCGCGCCTGGAACAGCATCATGCGGCGCCACATCGCCAGGGCCCGGTCGTCGCGGCGCCGGGCGAGGGCCTCGGCGAACGCGGCGGTGGCGGGTGCCGAGAACGCCTGGTGGCCGCTGGTGAAGTCGATGAACGTGGCGGGGTTGGTGCCCCATACGCTGTGGTTGTGGAAGCCGCGGATCTGCCCGTCGTCGCCGATCCAGGTGCGCATCCACCGGGCGAGGGCGTCCACCCGCGGGGCGCGTTCGTGATGCTTGCTCATGTCGTGCTCCTTGCGGTGGCGGCGAGGTGCGGGACGAGACCCAGGCGGTCGAGTTCGTCCCAGAGCGCCTCGGGGACGTCGCTGGCGATGCGCTCGGCGTTCACGGTGACGTGCGCGGCCGTGCGCATTCCGGCGACGACCGACGCGACCGCGCTGTGCCGCAGCGCGAAGCGGGCGGCGAGTTCGGGGACGGTGACGCCGAACGGCTCGGCGGCGTCGGCGATCCGATGGACCAGGGCGGCGAGGTCGGCGGGCACCCGCCCGTAGTCGAACCGCGCGTCCGCCGCCGGGCGCGGGTTCGCCAGGAGCCCCGAGTTGTAGACCGCGGCGGCGACCACCGAGACGCCGCGCTCGGCCGCGGCGGGCAGGAGGTCGCCGAGCGCGGTGCGGTCGACGAGGGTGAAGCGGCCCGCGCACATGACCACGTCGATGTCGGTCTCGCGCACGAATGCGGCGGGCATCGCCGACTGGTTCATGCCGACGCCGACCGCCGAGACGACGCCCTGGTCGCGCAGTTCGACGAGAGTCTGGACGCCGCTGGTGGAGGCCTCGGCCCAGTGCTCGTCGGGGTCGTGGAGATAGACGATGTCGAGGCGGTCCGTGCCGAGGCGTTCGAGGCTGCCCTCGATGGACCGGAGGATGCCGTCCCTGGAGAAGTCCCACTCCCTGCGGAAGGCGGCGGGCACGGCGAAGCCTTCGTCGTCTTGGAGGTGCGCGCGTTCGGGCGTCGGGACCAGGGCTCGGCCGACCTTCGTGGACAGGACGTACTCGTCTCGGGGCCGGTGGGCCAGAGCGGCGCCGAGGCGCCGCTCGGAGAGGCCGAGCCCGTAGTGCGGCGCGGTGTCGAAGTACCGGATCCCCGCGTCCCAGGCGGCGTCGACGGCGCCCCGCGCCTCCTCCTCGGCGGTCTCCCGGTAGAGGTTGCCGAGCTGCGCCGCGCCGAAGCCCAGCTCGGTCAGGCGCGTGCCGGTCCGCATCTCACGCATGTTGCGGTCCTCTCAGGTCCTCGGGGTGGGCGAAGGGGAGGCCGCTCGCGAAGCGCTCGACCTCGGCGGCCACCGAGTCGCCGATGCGGTGCAGCTCGCGGCCCATCGAACCGGCGATGTGCGGGGTGAGCACGACGTTCGGCATCATCCACAGTTCACTGTCCGGTGCGGGCGGTTCGGGATGGGTGACGTCGAGGACGGCGTCGATGCGGCCGGTGCGGAGCTCGGCGATGAGCGCGGCCTCGTCGACGACGGCGCCGCGGGCGGTGTTGACGAGCGTCGCGCCGTCGGGCATGAGCGCCAGGATGCGCGCGTCGATCTGGCCGATCGTCTCCGGCAGCAGCGGCTGGTGGAGCGAGAGCACGTGGCTCTGGGCGGCGACCGCTTCGAGCGTGCCGACGCGGACGCCGAGCGCCTCGGCGTCGTCCGGTGTCAGCTCCGGGCTGTAGACGACGACGTCGAGTGCGAAGGGGCGCAGCAGTTCGATGAGCCGGCGCCCCACTTGGGAGGCGCCGACGATGCCGACGGTCAGGCGGTAGTTGCCCGTGTCGGGCGAGCGCTCGGGCATCCGGCGATGCTCGCGGTACTCGCGTTCGGCCCAGTGGGCGCGTTTGCCCGCCAGGAGGATCTGGGCGAGCGTGTATTCGGCGACCGGCGCGGCGTTGACCGAGCGCGCGTTCGAGGCGGCGACGCCGCGGGCGGCGTGCTCGGCGGGCTCGGACAGGCAGGTGGCGGCGACGCCGCCCGCGTAGACGACCGCGCGCAGATGCGGGACGAGCGCGGGCGGGATGCGGGGCGCTCCCCAGCCGGCCAGCAGGATCTCGGCTTCGGCGAGGCGTTCGCGGGTCGCTTCGGAGTCGGTGTCGGTGACCACCTGTTCGGGGTCGACGTCCACGGCCTCCGTGATCCGGCCGATCGCCTCGGGCGTGAAGATCTGCCCGACCAGCTCGGGAGGCCAGAAGGACAGGACCGCGCGGGGCTTGCGGGTCTTGTCGGTGTCCATGTGCTCAGTGCTCATGTGTTCAGCGGCCATGCGCTCAGTCGCCTTCCCCGGTCCCGGCGGCGCGGTGCGGCGCCGCCTCGGCACTGCGATCCCGCTGGAGCGCCCCGTCTTCCGCGATAGTGGCGCCGCGGTCCCGCTGGGACAGCCCGCCTTCCGAGGTCGTGGCACCGCGGTGGGGCGCGAGCCGCAGGCCCGCGTCGGCCGGGCGCACGTGGGGCCCGGCGGCGTCCGCCCATGTCCCGGACTCGCGCTGCGCGGCGATGAGCGCCTCGTCGACCTCGATGCCCAGGCCCGGCGCGTCGCCGAGCCGGAGGCCGCCGTCGGTGATCTCCTGGTCGGCGGTCAGTCCCACCGGGAGCGCGAGGTCCTGGATCTCGGTGACGAGGTGGTTGGGGACCGCGGCGGCCGCGTGCGCCAGCGGGTTGGCGTTGTACCCCACCGGACTCACCGGCAGGTCGCGCCCGAGCGCCAGGACCGCCACACGCAGGAAGTGCGTGACGCCCCAGACGCTCCCGGCCTGCACGACGCCGACCGCGTCGGCGTCGAGCAGGTGCCGGTACTGCTCGAGGCCGGTGAGGTTCTCGCCGCTGGCCACCGCCGAGCGGATGCCGGAGGCGACGGCCCGGTGGCCCGCGACGTCCCAGCGCCGCACGGGCTCCTCGATCCAGGTGAGGTCGACCTGCTCCTCGACGCGGTGGGCGAGCCGGACGGCCTGGTGGCGGCCCCACGCCTCGTTGACGTCGTACATCACGGCGGGCCGGTCCGAGTTGACGCGCAGGACGTCGCGCACGGCGACCAGGCGCTTGGCGTCCCGGTCGACGTCGAGGCCGCCCTTGACCTTCGCGCCCGTGAAGCCCCGCTCGGCCCAGCGCTCGTAGAGGCGGACGAGTTCGTCGTCACTGAGCGCGTACTCCAGGCCCGAGGCGTAGCCGGGGACGAAGCGGTCGGCCGCACCGAGGGTGCGCCACAGCGGCTCGCCGGCCGCCTTCGCCTTGAGGTCCCACAGGGCCATGTCGAGGGCGCCGATGGTCCCGAACGCGGCGCCGTTGTGCCCGGCCTTGAACACGAACGCGAGCATCCGGTCGTACAGCGCGGTCACGGCCCGCGGGTCCCGGCCTTCGAGGGCGGGGAAGACGCGGTCGACGCCGGGGTGCGCGCCGAGACCGACGCCGGTCAGGCCGGAATCGGTCTCGACCAGCACGATCGGGACCTCCGTGACGCCTCCGGCGATGACGCCGTTGACATCGCCCACTGGGCGTCCCCATCGGTGGACCGTGGTCAGGCTCCGATACCCGGTGATTCGCATCGTGCTCCAGATCAGCGTCGCGATAGCATGCTGGCAACGTTCCACCGGCATGTCACTTATAACTTATGATACGACTGAAGATCATACAACATTCGGTTACACTTGCCCTGACCGGCGGAACTTCCTCTGCCAGCACATCGATGGAGTCCCTGACGACATGAACTCGACACCTGCGACCGGCGGCGAGGTGCCGCGCCCCCAACGCCACCGTCCCCCGCTCGCGGCGGCGGTCGTCAAGAGCCTGGTGAGGGCGATCGTCGTCGGGGAGTTCGCCCCCGGCTCGGCGCTGCCCACCGCCGGAGCACTGTGCGAGCAGTACGAGGTCAGCCGGACCGTCATCCGCGAGGCCACGACGACGCTCGCCGAGAAGGGACTCGTCGCGCCCCGGCAGGGCTGGGGCACGGTGGTGCTCGACCAGGAGCAGTGGAACCTGTTGGACCCCTTGGTCCTCGACGCGCTCTTCCAGCGCGAGGACCGGCTGTTCTATCTCGACAACCTCATCGAGGTCAGGGCGAACCTGGAGTGCGCCATGGCGGCCCGGGCGGCCACGCGGCTCGACGACGCCCAGAACACGATGCTCAAGGCGAAGCTCAAGGAGCTCGGCGATCTCATGGACGACCCCGGGGCGTACTCGCGGGCCGACATCGAGTTCCACGAGCTGATCCACCACGCCTCGCAGGACGCGTTCGGCAGGGCGATCGTGGCGAACATCCAGGGCAAGGCGCTGCACGCGCCCCAGTACAGCGGCCACCCGACCCGCGAGGACATCGAGCTGACGCACGAGGGCCACACGGCGATCCTCGCGGCCCTGCTCGTCGGCGACGCCGACCGGGCCGCCGAGGAGATGCGCGAGCACATCACGTCCTCGTGGGCGCGCCGCCGCCCGGGAGAGACGCCCGAAGCGTAAGCGGCACGGCCACAAGCGGACCGGCCACAAGCGACATAGAACGAACGCGGCGGCGGCGATCCTTTCGGATCGCCGCCGCCGCGTGGTGTTCGGAATGGTGCTTTGGCCACAGTGGCGGTGTCCTGGCCTGCGCCCTCCACCACGGCCTCCGTCCGAGTAGCGCGCTCAAGCGGACAGTAACTTATAGGATATATCCTATAAAATTCCTGTTGGGCGAATACCGCGCCCACATGGACGGCTCACACTCCTCCGAGACGGAGCGACCAGCGGTACCCGCATACCGCGCCCACGGTGGTAGCCGTTCAATTACAGATTATATGCTATAAGATATAAGCTGAATACCGCATTCGCGCGTGAACTTTTCGGTTATAGGTTATAAGCTATAGTTATAATTCGAATGCCTACCGTGAGCGGCCGGGTGCGTCAGGCGTCGAGCAGGCGCTCGCTGAGCTCCCAGAGCCGCTTGGCGGCGATCGAGTCGATCGAGCGCGACATGGCCTCTGCCGGGATGCTGTCGGCGGTGAGCGGCCTCGGCTCGTCGTCCAGCGCCGCGATGTCGTTGTCCTTCAGGTAGACGCCGCCGATGCCGTCGAGCAGCGGGCTGGCGGCCCCGAACACGATGGTGCCCGCCCCCTGCTCCGGCGTCTTCTTCCCCACCTCGGGGTCGATGATCGGCCGACCGGCCTCGTCGATGAGTCCCATGGCCCGCAGCCCTTCCTCGCCCGTCGAGCTGTTCAGGCCCGTGCCGACGACGACGCCCGGGTGCGCCGCGTAGGCGCGGACGCCGTCCGCCGCCCACCGGCGGTCCAGCTCGACGGCGAACAGGACGTTGGCGAGCTTGGACTGAGCGTAGGCGACGTTGACGTCGTAGCCGCCGTTGGTGAAGTTCGGGTCGTCCCAGCGGATCTCGCCGAAGCGCTGAGCGCCGGACGAGGTGTTGACGACCCGGGCGCCGCCCGCGGCGACCAGCGCCGGACGCAGCGCCAGGGTCAGCTGGAAGTGGCCGAGGTGGTTGGTCGAGAACTGCGCCTCGTAGCCGCGCGCGTCCCGTTCGATCTCGGCGGGCCCCGGCAGGCCCGCGTTGTTGAGCAGGATGTGGAGCGGGCGGCCCGAGTCGAGCCGCCTGGCGGCGAAGGCGTCGATCGAGGCCGGGTCGATCAGGTCGAGCCGGTCGACCTCGACGCGGTCGATCCCGGCCACGGCGGCCGCGGCGCGGTCCGTGTCACGCGCGCCGATGACGACCGAGGCGCCTGCCGCGGCCAGCGCGCGGACCGCCGCCAGACCGATCCCCGAGTGGCCGCCGGTGACGACGGCGCGCCTGCCGGTCAGGTCGACGCCTTTGAGGACGTCGTCGGCCGTGGAGGCCGCGGTGAATCCGGTTCCGATGGGCTGCTGATGCGTCATTTCATTGCTCCTGTTCGGATGGTCAGGCGGTGGTGTTCACGAAGTCGTCGTTCACAGCGGCGGCGCGCTCGCCGAAGTCGCGGCGGCGCAGGTGCGGGTGCTGGAGCGACGGGGGGACGTAGGCGGCGCCGTCGCGCACGCCGACGTCGGTGCCCGGCGGGACGATCGCGTCGATCCGGTCGAGGATCTCGTCGGTGAGCGCGATGTCGGCGCCGTCGAGCAGGTCGTCGAGGTGCTCCATGGTCCGCGGCCCGACGATCGCGGCGGTGACGCCGGGGTGGGCGATGGCGAACGCCATGGCCATGTGGGTCAGGCGCAGTCCGGCGTCCTCGGCGAGGGCGACGAGCTGCTCGATGACGTCGAGGCGGCGCTCGTCGCCGAACTGCCGGCCGAGCAGCGGGTGAGCGGCGCGGCGGAGGTCGGTCTGCTGTCCCTTGCGGACCCGGCCGGTGAGCATGCCCTTCGCGAGCGGGCTCCAGACCAGCGCGCCCATACCGTGTCGCTGCACGACGGGCAGCACCTCGGTCTCGATGCCCCGGTTGAGGATCGAGTAGCTCGGCTGCTCGGTGCGGAACCGCTCCAGACCGCGCCGCTCGGCGGTCCACTGGGCCTCGACGATGTCGGAGGCGGGCATGGCCGACGACCCGATCGCGAGGACCTTGCCGCTGCGGACGAGGTCCGACAGCGCCGACAGCGTCTCCTCGATGTCGGTGTCGGGGTCGGGCCGGTGGATCTGGTAGAGGTCGATGCGGTCGGTCTGCAGGCGGCGCAGCGAGTCCTCCACGGCGCGCACCAGCCAGCGCCGGGAGGCGCCCTGTCGGTTCGGGTCCTCGCCCATGGGCAGGCGCGCCTTGGTGGCGAGCACGATGTCGTCGCGACGCCCCTTGAGTGCCTTGCCGACGATCTCCTCGGACTCGCCGCCGGAGTAGGCGTCGGCGGTGTCCACGAGGTTGATCCCGGCGTCGAGGGCCTTGTGGATGATCTTGACCGCGTCGTCGTGGTCGGGGTTGCCCATGGGGCCGAACATCATCGCCCCGAGCGCATAGGGACTGACCTTGATGCCGGTGCGGCCGAGTGTGCGGTACTGCATGGCTTGCTCCTGGAATGGTGGTCGATGGTTTGGCGGGCGCTCCGCCGGTGGCGTACCATCGAAACGGAAAGCTCTTCCGCAAATATACGGAAAGGCTTTCCGTTTAGCAAGCGAAGAGAGGTATCGTGACGGAGAACACAGTGTCGGCCGAGGTCGAGCGGGCACCGCGTCGGCGGCGCGCTGACGCGCAGCGCAACGTCGACGCCCTGCTCGAAGCGGCGAAGGCCGTCTTCACCGTCTCAGGCGTGGACGCGCCCGCGAAGGAGATCACCGACCGGGCCGGGGTCGGCGTCGGCACGCTGTACCGGCACTTCCCGCAGCGCTCGGACCTGGTCAAGGCCGTCTTCCAGCGCGAGGTGGACGCCTGCGCCGACGAGGCACCGGTCCTGGCCGCGGCGCACGAGCCAGGTGTGGCGCTCGAACAGTGGCTCTACCGCTTCACCGGATTCATCGCGACCAAGCGGGGGCTCGCCTCGGCGCTGCACTCGGGCGATCCGGCGTTCGACGAGCTGCCCGGCTACTTCATGCGGCGGTTCGGCCCGGCCCTGGGCTCGCTGCTCGACGCGGCGGCCGCCGCGGGCGAGATCCGCGGCGACATCGGCGCCGAAGACCTGCTGTACGCCGTCGCCAACCTGTGCCTGTCCACCGAGCAACTGGGGCCCGAGCACAGCAGGCGCATGGTGGCGCTCCTGGTCGATGGGCTGCGCTACGGGGCCGAGCACGAGTGAAGCCGCGCCGGAGTCCGGCGCGGCTTCTCACGAGAACTGCGTCAGGCTCTCGTCTCGGCCTTCTCCGCCTGGGCGGTCTCGGCGTCGCGGTGCGGATGGCGGCGCTCCAGGGCCGCTCCCTCCACGTCGACGTCCGGCAGGATCCGGTCGAGCCACTTCGGCAGCCACCAGACCTCGTCCCCCACCAGGTGCATGAGCGAGGGGATGATGAGCATCCGCACCAGGAACGCGTCGACCAGCACGCCGAAGGCCAGGGCGAACCCGATCGGCCGGATCATCGTCGAGTGCGAGAACACGAACCCGCCGAAGACGGCGATCATGATGATCGCCGCGGCCGTGACCACCGAGCGCCCGGCCCGCACGCCGTGCACCACGGCCAGCCGCGCCGGGGTGCCGTGGGCGTAGGCCTCGCGCATGCCCGAGCCGAGGAACAGCATGTAGTCCATCGCCAGTCCGAACAGGACTCCCACCACGATGGTCGGCAGGAAGTTCAGGATCGGCCCGGGCGACTCGACGCCGAAGACTGCCGGCAGCCAGCCCCACTGGTAGATCGCCACGACGCCGCCGAGCGCGGCGAAGTAGCTCAGGATGAACCCGAGCGTGGCGACCACCGGCACGAAGATCGACCGGAACACCAGGATCAGGATGAGCAGCGACAGGCCGACGACGACCGCGAGGTAGACCGGCAGGGCGTCGGCCAGCTTCTCGGAGATGTCGATGTTGCCGCTGGCGGTGCCCGCGACGCCGATGGCGTCCACGCCCTCGACCGACAGGTCCCGCAGCGTGTGCACGAGCTCCTCGGTGGCCTCGCTCGTCGGCCCCGTCTCGGGGACGACCTGGAAGGCGAGGACGGTGCGGTCCTCGGAGGAGCCGATCGGGGCGACGGCGGACACGTCGTCCTGCGTCGCTATAGCCTCGGCGATCACCACCTGCGCGGTTTGCGACTCGGCCTCACTCGGGCTGCCCGGCAGGTCGGCGACCACCAGCAGCGGCCCGTTCTGGCCCTCGCCGAACTCCTCGGCGATGGTGGCGTACGCCTGGTACTGGGTGGAGTCGTGCGCCTCGGACGAGCCGTCGGGCAGGTTGAGGCGCATGTCCATGGCGGGCAGGGCCACCGCCAGCAGCGCGCCGACGCCGACCAGGACGCGGACCACGGCCCGCGGCGTGCTCATGGCCTTCAGCGGCCGCTGCTCCTCGTGCTCGCCCCGCTCGCGGGCGGCGCGCTCGCGCCTGCCGAGGATGCGCGCGCCCACCAGCGACAGCAGCGCCGGGATGAACGTGACGGCGACGAGCACGGCGGTGGCGATGCAGAGTGCGCCGACCGAGCCCATGAGGCCGAGGAAGGGAATGCCGGTGACGTTGAGGGCGACCAGCGCGATGAGCACGGTGGCCCCGGCGAACACGACGGCGTTGCCGGACGTGCCGGTCGCCAGGGCGATCGACTCGTCGAGGCCGTAGCCCTCCTTGAGCTGGCGGCGGTGCCGGTTGACGATGAACAGCGAGTAGTCGATGCCGACGGCCAGGCCGAGCATGAGGCCGAGGATCGGCGTCACCGACGCCATGTCGACCGTGCCCGACAGCGACATCGTCACCATGGCGCCCACGCCGACGCCGACGAGCGCGGTCAAGAGCGGCAGTCCCGCGCCGATGAGGGTGCCGAGCATGACGATCAGGACGATCCCGGCCACGACGAGGCCGATGACCTCGCTCGCGCCGAACAGACTCGGCAGGGAGTCGAGCATCTCGGAGGAGTAGTCGACCTCGACGCCGTCGATCGGCGCGTCGTCGAAGACGTCGGTGACGGTGGCCTTGGTCTCGGGCGTGACCTCCATCTGGGGGTCGTCGAACGCGACGGTGACGACCGCGGCGCTCCCGTCCTCGGAGACAGTGGTGATGCCCTCGGCGAGTTCGAGGAGCGTCTGCCCCTGCTCGAGCGCGGCCTGCTGGGCCTCCAGTTCGGCAGAGGCGCCGCCCTGGGCCTGCTGCGCCTCGATCTGGGCCAGGCCCGCCTCGATCGCCTGCGCCTGCTCGGCGCGCTCGGCCTCGGTGGCGAACGGGTCGACGACGGTCTCGACGCCGTCGGCTTCCGCGGCCTCGGCCACCAGGTCGCTGATCGCGGCCCGCTGCTCGTCGGTGAAGGGCTCGCCGTCGCTCGTGCTCAGCACGATGCGGCCGGTGCCGCCCGAGGCTTCGGGGAGCGAGTCCTCCAGGTGCTCGGTCACCTGCTCGGTGGCGGTGCCGGGGATCGAGAACGCGTTCGACAGCGTCCCGCCGAACAGTGCGAACGCCGCGGCGGCGGCCGCGAGCAGCGCGGCCCATGCGGCGATGACGGTCCAGGCGCGGCGGGCGCACCAGCGCCCGACCCGGTAGAGGAACTCAGCCATGGCGGCCTTTCCTTGGTAGGTGTCCGAATGGGTTCACGGTTGTATGGGCCTCGGTTGCATGAACCTCGGTTGCATGGGCTCAGCTGCCCGGTTCGCGCAGGACGGCGGCGAGGCTCGCGATGAAGCCGTCCCAGACCGCGCGTGAGGCGGGAGTGTCGGTGCCGCCGGTGGCGTCGATCCACCGGTCGACGAGGCCGAGGACGCCGCCGCTGAAGGCCGCGACCAGCAACTCCACCGCGAGCGGGTCTTTGTGCGGGTGCCGGTGCGCGATCGCGGTCGACATCCGCTCGGTGAACAGGGCGAAGGCCCGCTGCATGAGCACGGCCTCACGGGTCGACTGGCGCGAGTCCGCGCCGTCGAAGACCTCGATGAGGTAGGCCACGGCGGGCACCAGGTGGGCGCCCGAGGCGGTGGCCACCAGGTCCTCCAGGACGGTGCCGACCTCGCGGGAGGCGTCGGTGGCCTCGGCCTCCATGCGGCCGACGACCTCGCCGAGCATCTGCCCGGCCGCCTCGGTGGCCACGTCCTCCAGGGAGGCGAAGTGGTTGAACACCGTGCGGCGGGAGACGTCGGCCACGGCGGCCAGCTCGTCCACGGAGAAGTCGGCGCGGCGGTGCTCGTGCATGAGCGCCGCGGCGGCGTCGAGGATGGCCCGGCGGCTCTTGGCCTTCAGCGCGGCCCGGCGGTCGGCGGGATCGATCATCGCACCCATGTTGCTTACACTAAATGCAACGATGCACTCAGTGCAATATGATGTGTTGGCTTGCACAGCGTGGGGGCTCGCACCGTCTCGCCTTCTCAAGGTTTCCTGTGAATCGGCGCCCACTGCGACGATCGGACCGGTGCGGGCGCAGGCGGGGGGCGCGGGGCTCACAGAGTCCTCCCAGAAGTGCCCAGAACCCGGCCAGACCGACGGGCCAGGATCGCGGCATGACCACGATTGCGATACGGGGGCTGACCAAGCGGTACGGCCCCGAGACCGCGGTGGACGACCTGTCGTTCACCGTCGAGCCCGGGCAGGTGACCGGCTTCCTCGGGCCCAACGGCGCCGGGAAGTCCACCACCATGAAGATGATCTTGGGGCTGGCCGCCCCGACGCGCGGCACCGTGACCATCGGCGGCAGGCGCTACGCCGACCTGCCCGTCCCGCTGACCGAGGTCGGCGCGCTGCTCGACGCGGGCGCCGTCCACGGTGCCCGCAAGGCCCGCGACCACCTGCTGGCGCTCGCCGTCAGCAACGGCCTGCCGAAGCGGCGCGTCGACGAGGCACTCGCCCGGACCGGGCTCGAAGGCGTGGCGGACAAGCGCGCCGGAGGGTTCTCGCTCGGCATGCGCCAGCGGCTCGGCATCGCCGCGGCCCTGCTCGGCGACCCGCGCGTGCTGATCTTCGACGAGCCGGTCAACGGGCTCGACCCCGAGGGCATCCGCTGGGTCCGCGACTTCATGCGCTCGCTCGCCCGCGAGGGCCGCTCGGTGCTGGTCTCCAGCCACCTCATGAACGAGATGGCGCTGACCGCCGATCACCTGGTCGTCATCGGCAAGGGCAGGCTCATCGCCGACACCGGCATGGGCGAGTTCATGCGCTCCAATGGCAAAGGCACCGTGCTCGTCCGCACCGCCGAACCGGATGCGTTCGCGCCCCTGCTGACCGCCGCCGGGGCCGCCGTGCGCGAGGGCGTCGAGTCCTCCCTCGTCGTCTCCGGCATGGACGGCGGCGAGATCGGCAAGCTCGCCGCCTACCACGGCATCGCGCTCTCAGAGCTCACCCCGCAGCAGGCCTCATTGGAGGACGCCTTCATGGAACTGACCCAGGACAGCATCGAATACCAGGGGGCCGGGGCATGACCACGCTCACCGACACCGCCGCAGTGCCCTTCCACCGCACCCTCCGCGCCGAGTGGATCAAGTTCCGCACGCTGCGCTCCACCTGGTACACGCTGGCCGGCCTCTTCGTCCTCGGCATCGGGATCGCCGCGCTCGCCATGGACCCGGCCGCGGCCTCGTACCGGGACGCCACCGCCGCCGAGCGGCTCGACTGGGATCCGACCGCGCTGAGCCTGCGCGCGTTCATGCTCGCCCAACTGGTCGTCGGCGTGCTGGGCATTCTCGTCGTCACCTCCGAGTACGCGACCGGCATGATGCGGACCTCGCTGGCCGCCACGCCCCGCAGGCACCGGCTGCTGGCGGCCAAGGCGGTGCTGATCGCCGGTGTCGCCCTGGTCGTGGGACAGGTCTTGATGTTCGCCGCCTTCTTCGTCGGACAGGCCCTCCTGGCCTCGTACGACGTGCCGAACGCGAGCCTGGGCGATCCCGGCGTGCTCTCGGCCGTGGCGGGCAGCGGGCTCTACCTCACCGCCATCGCGCTGCTCGCGGCCGGACTCGGCGTCATCCTGCGGGCCACCGCCGGGGCGCTGGCCATCCTGGTGGCCGTCATCTTCCTCGTGCCGGCCTTCGCGGAACTGTTCCCCTCGTGGACGCAGGGCCTGCTCGACTACTGGCCGACCGTCACGGGGACCGCGGTCACCGCGACGGTCGCCGATCCCGACTTCCCGCACCCCTGGTTCAACGTGGGCGGGATGTGCCTGGGGATCGCCGCCGTGCTGGTGGCCGCGTTCGTCCTCTTCCGACGGCGCGACGTGTGAGGGGCCCGCTCGCGCACCGCTCCGGCCGCCGGGGTTCCGTACTCTGGTCGTCGTGGAGAGCGCGGACCGGGAGATGAGGGAACACCTGCTGGTGGTCGACGACGAGGCCACCGTGCGCGAGCTGCTCTCGGCGACGCTGCGGTTCGCCGGGTTCCGGGTCTCGTCCGCGGCGACCGCCGCCGAAGCGGTCGCCGCGGCCGAAGCCGAGCCGCCCGACCTGGTGCTGCTCGACGTCATGCTGCCGGACATGGACGGCTTCGAAGTCGTCCGGCGGCTGCGCGAGCAGCGCCCGGAGGGCCGCACCGGGCCGGTGCCGGTCCTCTTCCTCACCGCGCGGGGCCGCCAGGCCGACAAGGTCACCGGGCTCTCGCTCGGCGCCGACGACTACGTGACCAAGCCGTTCGATCTGGAGGAGCTCATCGCCCGCATCAGAGCGATCCTGCGCCGCACCGCCGGGCGCCGCAGTGACGTGCTGGCCGTCGGCGCGCTCGAACTCGACGCCGAAGGGCACCAGGTGACGCGCGATGGGAAGCCGGTCCGCCTCTCCCCCACCGAGTTCCGGCTCCTGCGCTACCTGATGGAGAACGCCGGGCACGTGGTGTCCAAATCGCAGATCCTCGACCGGGTGTGGCGCTACGACTTCGGCGGCGACGCCAGCATCGTGGACACCTACATCTCCTATCTGCGCCGCAAAGTGGACGACGGAGAGCCGAAGCTCATCCACACCGTCCACGGCACGGGCTACGTGATGCGGGAGCCGCGGCGGTGAGCCGGTTCTCGCTGCGCGCCAGGCTGCTCGTGCTGACGTCGGTGCTGCTGCTGGCCGGGCTGAGCCTCATCAGCGCGGTCGTCTCCCGCAGTCTGGAGCGGTACCAGCTCGACAGGATCGACGAGCAGCTGCGGTCGTTCACCGAGATCCTCTCGCGGATGCCGGCCGGCGGGCCCGCCGCGATCGAGGAGACCAACGGACGGACCGAGCTGATCGATCCCGCGCTCGACCTGGTCGGCACCCCGTACCTGGTCTACCTCGACGCGGACGGCGAGCCGCTGGAGGAACTGCAATCGTCCGGATTGGACGGCGACGCCCTGCCGCCGCTCGGCGAACTGCGGACGGTCCCCCTCGACGGGGAGGCCGTCGAGCTCGAGGCCGCCGACGGATCGGTGCGCTGGCGGGCCGTCGCCCGGCCGACCACCGGTGGCGAGTGGACGGTGGTCGCCGCCGCGCCGCTCGGCGAGGCCGACGCCACCGTGGCCGCGCTGCGCGCCAGCAGCATCGTCGGCGGGGCCGTGCTGCTCGTCGTGCTGACGGGGGTCGGCTGGTTCGCCCTCGGCCGCGGCCTGCGGCCGCTGCGCCGGATCGAGCACACGGCCGCGGCGATCGCGGGCGGCGACCTGACGCGGCGCGTCCCCGCGCTCGCTTCGCCGAGCACGGAGATCGGGCACCTGTCGGACTCGCTCAACACCATGCTCGGGCAGCTGGAGCGGGCCTTCGCGCAGCGGGCGGCGTCGGAGGCGAGGATGCGGGACCTGGTGTGGGACGTCAGCCACGAGCTGCGGACACCGCTGGTCGGCATCAAGGGCTCGACGGAGCTGTACCGGATGGGCGCGATGCCCGATCGGTCCGATGTGGATGAGGCGATGCGCCGCATCGACCGCGAGGCCACGCGGCTCGCGGCGCTCACCGAGGACCTGCTGCTGCTGGCGCAGCTCGACGAGTCGCCCGAGGCGCAGTTGGAGCGGACGCCGATGGACCTGCGCACGCTCGCGGGCGACGCCAGGCACGACGTGCGGTCGCTGGATGCGTCCCGGCCGGTGGAGCTGACCGGCCCGGGCGGGGACGGCCCGCCGGGTCCGGCGCCGGTCCTGGCCGACGAGGCGCGGCTGCGGCAGGTGGTCACCAATCTGGTCGGGAACGCGGCCGCGCACACTCCCGCGGGGACGCCGGTCCGCATCGGCGTCGGCACTGTGGACGGCAGGGCCGTGCTGGAGGTGGCGGACGAGGGGCCGGGGATGACGGCCGAGCAGGCCGGGCGGGTCTTCGACCGCTTCTATCGGGCCGACCGCTCGCGCAGCCGCGAGGGCGGCGCCAACGCGGGACTCGGGCTGTCGATCGCCCGTTCGCTGGCGCGGGCCCACGGCGGCGACGTCGAGCTGACGACCGCTCTCGGCGAAGGCGCCCGCTTCAGGCTGGTCCTGCCGCTCGAACGCTTCGTCGACGCCTGGCCGCGCGACTGAGCGGTCTCGCGCGGACGGCGGGCGGGCCGGACGGCAGGTGCCGGTGGCCGCCCGCGGCGAGGTCGGTCTTACATTGACAGAGTGCGATATGAGAACGCGATCGTCATAGCCGCGCCCGCCGCCGTCGTCTGGGACCTGACGGCGGACCTCCCGCGCTGGCCCGAGCTCACCCCGACCATGAAGCGCGTCGAGCCGCTCGACCCGCTCCCGCTCCGCGTCGGCGGCCGCGCGCGGATCAAGCAGCCCCTGCAGCCCGCGGCGGTCTGGACCGTCACCGAGCTCGACCCCGGCCGCTCCTTCGCCTGGGAGACCCCGCGCGGCGGCCTGACCATGACCGGGACGCACCGCGTCGAGGAGATCGACGGCGGCTGCCGCAACACCCTGGGCATCGAGCTGACCGGCAAGGGCGAGCAGTGGTTCGCCTTCATGTACGGCGCGGCCATCCGCTGGGCCATCAAGCGCGAGAACGAGGGCTTCAAAGCGGAGGCCGAGCGGACCGCCTGAGTCAGGCGCTCGCGACGGGCGCGTCCTTGATGAGTTCGAGGAGGTGCGCGGCCGGTGAGTCGGCGTGGCCCCAGGCGGTCGAGACCACCGAGACCGTCCACTCCGGATTGTTGTGGTCGGCCAGCGGGAGGACCCGCAGCCCGGCCGCCTGCGGCTTGGCCGCCACATGCCGGGGCACCACCGCGATGCCGAGGCCGCGGCACACCAGGTCCAGCAGCGTGTGCACGTCGTTGACCGCGCAGCGCACCCGGCGGCGCACCCCGTGCGCGGCGAACGCGGCCTCGTTCATCGTGCGCACGCCCCAGGCGGGACCGAAGTCGATGAAGTCCCGGTCGTCGAGCGCGTCCAGCCGCACCGACGCGCGCGAGGCGAGCGGGTGGTCCGGCGGCAGGAGCAGCACGAGCGGCTCGCGGCCGAGCACGGTGCGCGGCAGCCCGCCCAGGTGCTTGTCGGTGGCGACGAACGCGACGTCGAGCTCCCCGGCGCGGAGCATCGCGAGCAGGTCGTGCGAGCCGCACTGAGTAAAGTGGGTTTCCACGCGCGGGTGGCGGCGGTGGAAGCGCTCGAGCAGCGCCGTGACGTCGACCAGGCCGAGGCACTGCTCCGCGCCGATCCGCAGCGACCCGGAGACCGCGCGGCTCGCCTTGACGACCGCGTCGCGGGCGCCCGCGGCCTGCTCCAGGATCGAGCGCGCGAACGGCAGCAGCGCGAACCCGGCCTCGGTAGGCTCGACCCGGCGGGTGGTGCGGGTGAACAGGCCCGTGCCGAGCTCCTCCTCCAGACTGCGGATCGCCGCCGACAGCCCCGACTGCGAGATGCCGGTGAGCTCGGCGGCGCGGGTGAAATGCCGCTCATCGGCGAGCGCCACCAGGTACTCCAGCTGCCGCAGATCCATGACTCATGCCCCTGATTTCTGAATCCCATGAGGAAGATTTGTTGGACTTCTAGATTAACGCTTCGTAGGATGGTCCGCGTCCCACGGCAATCCGCTCCCAAGGAGGGCTCCATGCAGCAGCGCACCATCGGCGACCGCAGCGTCTCGGCGATCGGCCTCGGCGGCATGCCGATGTCGATCGAGGGCAGGCCGGACGAGGCCCGGTCGGTCGCCACGATCCACGCGGCGCTCGACGCGGGCGTGACCCTCATCGACACCGCCGACGCCTACCACCGCGACGCGGGCGAGGTCGGCCACAACGAGTCGCTCATCGCCCGGGCGCTGCGCGAGCGCGGCGCGGGCCCCGACGAGGTCCTCGTCGCCACCAAGGGCGGCCATCTGCGCCCCGGTGACGGCAGCTGGACGAAGAACGGGCGCCCCGAGTACCTCAAGGAGGCCGCGAAGGCCTCGGCGAAGCGGCTCGGCGTCGAGGCGATCGGCCTCTACCAGTTCCACCGCCCCGACCCCGACGTCCCCTACGCCGACTCGATCGGCGCGCTCCGCGACCTGCTCGACGAGGGCGTGATCCTCGCGGCGGGCATCTCGAACGCGGACATCGCCCAGATCGACGAGGCGAACGAGATCCTCGGCGGGCGCCTGGCCTCGGTGCAGAACCAGTTCTCGCCCCGCTTCCGCTCCAGCGAGGGCGAACTCGAGCACTGCGCGAAGCTCGGCGTCGCCTTCCTGCCGTGGAGCCCGCTCGGCGGCATCCGCAACGCGCCCGAGCTGGGCAGCAGGCACGCCGCCTTCAACGAGGTCGCCGCCGAGACCGGCACCAGCGTCTACCAGGTCGCCCTCGCGTGGCAGCTCGCGCTCGCCCCCGTGGTGGTCCCGATCCCGGGCGCGTCCCGGCCCGAGAGCATCCGCGACTCCGCCGGCGCCGCCGACCTCGAACTCACCCCCGCCCAGATCGCCCGGCTCTCCGCCGCCTGACCCGCAAGGAACCCGATGAAGACGTTCACAATGCCCGGCACCGACATCACCGCGCCGAACGTGGTGCTCGGCCTCATGCGCATCCAGGAGAAGACCGACGAGGAGGTGCGCGCTCTGGTGGGGACCGCCCTCGACGCGGGCATCACCTTCCTCGACCACGCCGACATCTACGGCGGCGAGGTCCACGGCTGCGAGCGGCGCTTCGCCGAGGCGATGCGGCTGCGGCCCGCCGAGCGCGAGCGCCTGGTGATCCAGACCAAGACCGGCATCGTCAAGGACGGCCCGTACTTCGACTTCTCCTACGAGCACATCACCGAGTCCGTCGACGGCTCGCTGGCGGCGCTCGGCACCGACTACATCGACATCCTGCTGCTCCACCGCCCGGACGCGCTCGTCGAGCCCGAGGAGGTGGCCCGCGCGTTCAGCGACCTCGCCGCCGCCGGGAAGGTGCGCGCGTTCGGCGTCTCGAACCACACCGGGCGGCAGATCGACCTGCTGCGCAAGTACGTCGCGCAGCCGATCGTCGCGAACCAGGTGCAGCTCTCGATCACGCACGCCCCGCTGATCGCCCAGGGCGTGGCCGCGAACATGCAGGGGCTCGACCAGTCGATCAGCCGCGACGACGGCATCGTCGACTACTGCCGCCTGCACGACATCACCGTGCAGGCCTGGTCGCCGTTCCAGGCGGGCTTCTTCGACGGGCCGTTCCTCGGCTCGCCGCGCTATGCGCTGCTGAACACGGTGATCGACCGGATCGCGGCGAAGTACGACGTGCCGCCGCTGGCGATCGCCACCGCATGGATCACGCGGCACCCGGCGCAGATGCAGGTGGTCATCGGCACCACCACGCCCGAGCGCGTGGACGCGGCCGCGCACGGCTCGGAGGTCCCGCTGACCCGTTCGGAGTGGTACGAGCTGTTCCGCGCCGCCGGGTACACCGTCCCCTAAGAAGCGTGTACCGGGTCGCGCATCGGGTATCCACGGCAGGCATCCTTCGACGTTGGGAGGCGTCATGGAGAGTCACGCCAAGGCCGGCGGCCACGCGATCCACCCGATGCTGATCGCGTTCCCGCTGGGGCTGCTGGGGACGGCCGCGATCTTCGACATCCTGTACCTGATCACCGACGAGGACGGGTTCACCGTCGCCTCGGCCTACGCGATCGCCGCCGGGATCATCGGCGGCGTGGTGGCCGCCGTGTTCGGCTGGGTCGACTGGTTCGCGATCCCGGGCGCGACCCGGGCCAAGCGGATCGGGCTCGTGCACGGGCTGGGCAACGTCGTGGTGCTGGCGCTGTTCGCCGTGAGCTGGCTGCTGCGCTCGGGCGACGGTGCCTGGGACCCCGGCGTGTGGGCGCTGATCTTCAGCTTCACCGGGGTGGCGCTGGCCATCGCGACCGCCTGGCTGGGCGGCGAGCTCGTCGAGCGGCTCGGCATGGGCGTCGACGAGGGCGCCAATCTCGACGCGCCGAACTCGCTGTCCCACCCGCACGTGGTCGAGCCGACCCCGCACGGGCGCGCCTGACCCGGCCGCTCATCGGCCCCCGCGAGCACGAGGCGGGGGCCGCGGCCGCGTGCGCTCCCCTGGGGACTTGCCGGGCCGACCGCCGGGGCCGCCGCCATCGGTTGACGGCAATGCTCGGCTACCAGCACAGATGCGTGGCGAAGGAGTAGTAGTAGAGAGTGATCGTGTCCCCGTAGTCCGCCATCGTCCCGGCGCTCGGGTCCTGCATCACGACGTCGCAGCCGTCGAGGCTGCCGTCGCCTTCCTTGCTCATGTGCTGCTGCGGTACGACGTTGTCGAAGCCCCGTGCGTTCAAATCCGCCTGGGCTTCGGCGATCGGAACGCTGTACAGGTCCGGGATCTTCTCGCCGCTGCTGCCGCCGTCATCACCGCCGGTGCCACCGCCGGAGTCGTCATCGCCGCCGCTCTCAACGCCGGTGTCCTCCTCACCTGAGCCGCCGCTGTTCCCACCGGTGCTCTCATCGGTGCTCCCGCCGCCGGACTCGCCCTCCTCGTCACCGGCGCCCGCTGCCGTCCCGGTGCTCTCCTCGGGCGAAGCGGCCTCCTCCGTCGTCTCATCGGCCGCCGCCGAGGCCGTCGCGGAGCCGCCGTCGGACCGTATTTCCTCCTCTGTGGATGTACCTGTCTCCGGGCTCTCTCCAGCGGTCGTGCCGTCGGGGAGCAGCCCGGGCGCCCAGGCGAACACCGCGGTCAGCAGCATGATCGCCACCACGGCCACCGCCACGAACCCGAACCGCCACGACCACAGCCCCGGCAGCCGCCTCGGCGTCGGCACCGGCTCGACGGACGGCTGCTCCGCCTGCCGCGGCTTGAGCGCCACCAGCACGGTCGCGTCGCCGTCCGCCGCCGCCCGGCACGCCTCGGCGAACGCCCCCGCCGACTCCCACCGGTCCTTCGGGTCCTTCTCCAGCGCCGTCATCACCACCCCGGCGACCCGCGGCGGCACCGACTCGGGCAGCGGCGGCGGCGCGGCGTTCAGGTGCGCGGCGACCACGGCCGTGCGGTCGTTCGAGGGGAACGGCGGTTCCCCCGTGAGGCACTCGTAGGCGACCACGCCGAGCGAGTAGAGGTCGGAGGCCGCCGTGATCTCCTTGAGGTCCACCTGCTCGGGCGAGGCGTAGTGAAGCGTCCCCAGCGCCACACCGGTCGAGGTCAGCGAGGTGACGTCGTTGATCCGCGCGATGCCGAAGTCGACGAGCTTGACGGTGCCGTCCTCCTCGATGAGGATGTTGCCGGGCTTGATGTCGCGGTGGACGATCCCTTTCCGGTGCACGCTGCGCAGGGCGTCCGCCACCGCACCGGCGATCGCCATCGTCTGCTCGGGCGTGAGCTGCTCCTCGCGGTCGAGCAGCGCCGACAGGGACTCGCCTTCGACGAGCTCCATCACCAGATAGGCGACGTCCTCGTCGCCGACCAGGCAGGTGCCGTGGTCGTGGACCACGGCGAAACCCGAGCCCTTCAGTTTCGCCGCCGCGCGGGCCTCGCGCTCGAACCGCTGCCGGGCCTCGTCGTTGTCCTGGAAGACCGAGTTCCGCAGCAGCTTGATCGCGACCGGCCGGTCCAGTTGCGCGTCGCGGCCTCGCCACACCGCGCCCATGCCGCCGGTGGCGATGAGCTTCTCCAGTACGTAGCGGTCAGCGATGCTGATGCCGGATTCCACCGTGGCTCCTTGCGAGTTCGGGTCTCAGTTCACGAAGACGAGGCAGAGGACGGCCGGGCGGGAGCCGGCGCCGACGGCGGCCGCCCGGTCGCCCTCGGCGCCCCAGGACGACAGGTGTTCGCCGCAGGCGTCGGCTTCGGCGGTGCCCTCGATGCGCAGCAGCACCTGGTAGCGCTCCCGGGAGGGGGAGGGCAGGGCGCACGGCTGGGTCCTCCAGCCGCCGCCGGGCGCGATCGCCGCCTCGTCGGCGTTGTAGACGCACTCGCCGCCGACCGCGCCGCCGGCGTCGCCGCCGTAGGCCGCCGCCAGCGAGACGGTCAGCACCGCGACGGCGGCGAGCACGCCGGTGCCGATGAGGAGCCTGCGGCGGCGTTTCGGCGCCGAAGGCGGGGTCTCGTCGCGTTCGGCTCCGGTGCGGGTGTCGGTGACCATCGTGACGCCCATGTCGAGCCGGGTCTCGCGCTTCGGGCGCTTCCCGCCGCGCAGGTCGATGACGGTGGACCGGTGGTCTCGCAGGCGCTTTCGCTTCGGCGGGCCGAGCAGGGCGGTCGCGTCGGCACCGCCGTCATCGCTGCCACTGCTGTCCTCGTCATTGCCGCCGTCGTTGTCGACCGCCTGGCGCCGCAGGTGGACGGTATCGCGGTCGGGCAACGGTTCCTCCAGGGAGATGCAAGGCCGCAACGGTCGATCGCATATCGACGGCGTCGTCGTGCAACGGGTTTCCTCAACAATGTTAAGCGATTCAGTCCACGCGGACGTGGGGCGCGTCCTCGCCGCTACAGGCGCGGGTCGACCGGTTCGGATTCCAGTGCCAGGATCGCGAAGACCATCTGGTGGATGCGCCACAAGGGAGCGCCGGAGGCGAGCAGATCGAGCGCTTCGACGCCGAGGGCGTGCTCCCGCAGGGCCTGCGAGCGCTTGTGGCCCAGGTGGCGCTGGCGGAGCCGTTGCAGCTGTTCGGGCTCGGTGTAGTCGGCGCCGTAGATGATGCGCAGGTACTCGCGGCCGCGGACCTTGAGGCCCGGCTGGACCTGTCGCCCGCCCGCCCGGCGGGTCTCCATGACGGGCTTGACGACCATGCCTTCGCCGCCCGCCTCGCACAGCTCGGTCCACCAGTCGGTGGCGGCCCGCTCGTCGTCGGTGCCGAGCGCGACGAACTTCCGGGCGGTCTTCAGGAGCGTTCCGGTCCCGTCGGCGTCCGCAAGGGCGTCGATGAGGCCGAGGTGCCAGTCGTGGCGGTGGTCGGCGCGGTTCTTCCCCTCGGTGGCCAGGATCTGGAACGGCGCCAGGCGCACGCCTTCGAGGCCGTCGGTCGGCCAGCAGTAGCGCTGGTAGACCTCGGCGAAGGCCTCGATGTTCGCCTGCCGCTCCTCGGTGCGCGATGCCAGGTCGGCGACGTCGAGGCCGCGTGCGGCCGCCGCGTCGAGGACCTCCCTGGCGGCGGGCAGCGCCGCGATGCCCGCGGCCGCGACGGACGCGAACTGGTCTTCCACGAGTTCGCGGGCCTTGGCCGACCACGGCAGGAGTTCGCAGTCGAGCATCATCCAGTCGGTGCCGAGGTGGTCCCACAGGCCCGAGGCCTCGGCGGCGCGGGCGATCCGGGCGAGCAGTTCGTCGGTGAGGGCGTCCTCCTCGAAGAACGCCCTGCCGGTGCGCGTCAGCACCGCGCCCGCCGGGCCCGCGTCGAGGTCGAAGCGCCCCCGTGCGGTCTCGGGGTCGCGGCAGACCAGCGCCACGGCCCGGGAGCCCATGTGCTTCTCCTGGCACACGACCTGGCGCGTGCGCTCGCGGTAGTGGTCGAAGGCCTGGACGGGGTGCTCCAGGAAGCCGTCCAGCGCGGAGGCGTCGACGGGGGCCATCGTCGGCGGCAGGTACAGGACCCTCCTGGGGTCGTCGGCGAAGCGGCTCATGACCTCCAGGGCCGCCGCGGCGTTCTCGGCGCGGACCTTCACGGTGCCGTGCAGGTCCGTCTTCAGGTGGCGGTCGCCGGCGACGTCGTCGAAGTCCAGTGTGGTCGGCTCGCGCTCCGGCGCGGCGTCGAGCGGGCGGACCGGCTCGTACCATTCGCGTTCGGCGTCCACACTGATCAGTTCGCGCTCGGGGTAGCGCAGGGCGGTGAGCCTGCCGCCGAAGCAGCAGCCGGTGTCGAGGCAGATGGTGTTGTTGACCCATTCGGGCTCGGCGGTGGGCGTGTGCCCGTAGACCACTGTGGCCCGGCCCCGGTAGTCGCGGGCCCACGGCAGGCGCACCGGCAGGCCGTACTCGTCGGTCTCGCCGGTGGTGTCGCCGTAGAGCGCGAAGGAGCGGACCTTGCCCGAGGCGCGGCCGTGGAACTCCTCTTTCAGGCCCGCGTGCGCGACGACGAGGCGGCCGCCGTCGAGCCGGTAATGGCTGACCAGTCCATCCATGAAGGACTCTGCGTGGTCGCGGAACTCAGCCCCCGCGATCTCGAGCTGGGCGAGGGACTCGGCCAGGCCGTGCGCCACCTTGACCTTCTTGCCGCGCAGGGCTCGGACGAGCTTCTGCTCGTGGTTGCCGCACACGCTCAGCGCGTTCCCGGCCTCGACCATGCCCATGACCAGCCGCAGGACGCCGGGCGTGTCGGGTCCGCGGTCGACGAGGTCGCCGACGAAGACGGCCTTGCGGCCCTCGGGGTGCGCGGCGCCGACGGCGCGGCCGCCCGCGTCGCGCTCGATCTCCCAGCCGAGCTTCGCCAGGAGGGTCTCGAGTTCGGAGCGGCAGCCGTGGACGTCGCCGATGAGGTCGAACGGGCCGGTCTCGTCGGTCCTGTCGTTCCAGGCCTTCTCGTAGGCGATCGCGGCGGACTCGACCGCTTCGAGCCCGGAGAGGCGGTGGACGCGGCGGAAGCCCTCCTTGCCCAGCCCCTTGAGGCTCCGTTTGAGGTCGCGGTGCTGGCGGCGGACCACGGCCTCGCCGAAGTCGCGATCGGCCCGGGCCTCGTTGCGCGCGGCGGCGAGCTTGGGGTCGACGTCGAGCACGATCGCGTCGACCAGGACGTGGTGGTCCTTGGCGAGTTTGACGAGCTCGGCACGGGCGTGGCGCTGCACGTTCGTGGCGTCGACGACGGTGAGCAGGCCGCGGCGCAACCGCACCCCGACGATGTGGTTCAGCAGCGCGAAGGCGTCGGGGGTGGCGGTCTGGTCGGTCTCGTCGTCGGCGACCAGGCCGCGGCAGTAGTCCGAGGAGATCACCTGCGTGGGCTTGAAGTGGCGGGCGGCGAAGGTCGACTTGCCCGAGCCCGAGACGCCGATGAGGACGACGAGCGACAGTTCGGGGACGCTGATCTCGGTTGCGGCCGTTGCAGAGACAGTCGTTTCAGGCACGATCGAACACTCCCATCTGGGTCGGGGCCCCGACTTCGGGGTCGTCGTCGCCGATACCGGTGATGCGGAGCCGGTAGCCGTGGCGGGCGGCGACCTCGGAGGCCCACGCGGTGAACCGTGCGCGGTCCCACTCGAACCGGTGGTCGGCGTGGCGGAGCCGGTGCTCGTCCATGCCGTAGCGGACGTTGTACTCCACATTGGGCGTGGTGACGACGACCGTCCGGGGCCGGGCGGCGGCGAACACGACCCGCTCCATGGCGGGGAGCCGCCCGGGGTCGATGTGCTCGACGACCTCCATGAGCACCGCGGCGTCGAACCCGGCGAAGCGGCGGTCGCGGTAGACCACCGAGCCCTGGAGGAGGTTGAGGCGTTCGGCTCGGCGTTCGGGCATGCGGTCGAGCCGGAGCCGCCGCTCGACCAGGTCGAGCGCCCGGGACGAGACGTCCACGCCGGTGACGCGGGAGAACCGGCGGTCCTTGAGCAGCTTGGACAGCAGCTTCCCCGAGCCGCAGCCGAGGTCGATGACCGAGCTCGCTTCCGCTTCATGGAGCGCCTCGAGCACGGCGGCGATCCGCTTGCGGTGCAGCGGCCCAGAACGCTCGGTCCCGGCGGTTTCGGCGGCCGCGGTCTTGCGGCCGTCGGCCGCGGGGTCTGCGATTCCAGCGGCCGCGCTCGCGGGGTGATCGGCCCCGGTCGTTTCGGCGGCCTCGACCGCGGGACTCGCGGCCCCGGCCTCCACGCCCTCGGCCTCTTCCTCGATCGGCGTCTGGAGCGAGTCCTCGGTGCCGTCGCCGAGCTCGGCGAGGCGCGTGATCGCCGCCCGCTCGAACGACTTGCGGTGCGCCAGATAGCGCCTGGTGATCAGGCCGCGCTTCGGGTGCGAGGCCAGCCATTCGCCGCCGGAGCGGATCAGCTTGTCGATCTCGCCGATGTCGACCCAGTAGTGCTTGGCGTCGTCGAGCACCGGCAGGAGGACGTACAGCTGGTTGAGCGCGTCGGCGAGCCTGGCGTCGCCGCGCAGCCGGATCCGGAGGTGGCGCGAGTCCGCATCGAACCCCGGCAGCGGCACCGGCTCGGCCTCGACCGCCCAGCCGAGCGGCGCGAACAGCTCCTCGACCAGTTCGGGTCCGCCCTTGCACGGCACGGACGGCAGCGCGATCTCCAGCGGCATCGCGGCCGCGGCCAGTTCGGGGCGGGCGTCGCAGCGTCCGGTCCTGGCCGTGGAGAACACCTTCCCCAGCGCCACCGACAGCAGCGACGACGCCGCGTACGGCCGGTCGTTCACGTACTGCTGGAGCGAGGCGTCGCCGGAGCCGCGGCCGAACGCGCGGGAGAGGCGGACCGGGTCGACCTCCAGCATCAGCGCCGCCGTGCACCGCTCCTCAGTGGCCTCGGGGTAGAGCACCCATGCGGCGCCGAAGGACTGGTCGAACCGCTGCACGTTGTCCGGATGCTTGTGCAGCAGCCGGCCCAGGTCGGTGGCGGGCCTGGCGGTGGTCGCGATCGTGAGCAGCACCTGAGGATTATCGCGGTTGCGGCCGCCGGGACGCGAGCGGGTTTACACCATTCAGTTATAGGTTATAGCCTATATCTTGATTGTCACGACATATAGGCTATAACTTCTATTGGGACTTCGTGGCCGCATGCAACCCGACGAGCGGCCCGCTCCGTAGAAAGGGCGACGGAGACGTGACGAAAGGTCCTCATGACGCCAGAGCAGGAAGCCGAGTTCCGCGAGTACGTGGAGGCCCGGCGCAGCGCGCTGCTGCGAACGGCCTTCCTCATGTGCGGCGACTGGCACAGAGCCGAAGACGCCGTGCAGACCTCGCTGATCAAGTTGTACGCCAAGTGGACCCGGACAAGGCTGGAGACGGCCGACGCCTACACCCGCCAGATCATCACCCGTGTGCTGATCGACGAGGCGCGGCGCAGCCGGTTCCGCCGCGAGCTCTCCTACGCCGCGCCGCCCGACGTCCCGGCCGATCCGGGCGGACACGACGAACGCCTGGCGGCGGTCTCCGTCCTCGCCCAGCTGCCACCCAGGCAGCGGGCCACACTGGTCCTCCGATTCTGGGAGGACCTGTCGGTCGAGGCGACGGCGCGGATGCTCCGCTGCTCGACCGGCACCGTCAAGAGTCAGACCGCGCGGGGGCTGCAGACGCTGCGCGTCCTGTATGAGAACGCTGATCTCACAGGCCAAGGAGCCGAATCGTGAACCCACATGACATGCGCGAGCTGTTCAACGACGCGCTCGCGGAGTCCCCGCCGTCCACCCGCACCGACACCGACGACATCGTCACCGCGGCCAAGCGATCGCAGCGGCGTCGCCGAACCGCGCAGGCCGGCGCGGGCACATTGGCCGCGGTCGCGGCCGTCGCGCTGATCGCGGCCATCCCCACGGTGTTCGAGCGCGGCGACGGCACCACCGCGCCGCCCATAGCGGGTTCGAGCGGCGAGGCGCCGGTCGAGCGGCCCGGCGGCGACTGTCCCGAGCCGGTCGGCGGATCGACCGAGGAGCAGCTGAACACCGTGGCGATGTACGGAGAGGCGCTCGAGGAGTACGTCGCGAGCCTCGGCGGCGAAGTGGCCAACTCGTGCTTCGAGGGCGAGCCGGAACACCACGGCTTCTACTACGACGCCGAGTCCGGCGCGTACCGGTTCAACGAGTCCGTGGACTTCCCGGCCACCGGCGAGTGGGCACAGCTCCTCGTCAGTATTCACCCTCCGGCCGAGGGGCCGTTGGACGAGCGGATGGAGGAGTTCACCACGTGCGAGGAGCTCGACCTGGATTGCCGCTGGAGCGAGACCGCCGAGGGAACGCTGCTGCTGGTCGAGGATTATGCCAAGGTCCTCCTCAACGAGGACGATCGCACCGCGATCGAGTTCGATCCGGTCAACGGCGCACTGCTGGGCCTTGCGGACGGCACCATCGTCGAGGTGGAGATGGGCGTCAGCGGCGAATTCGGCAGCACGCTGAGGACGACGGCCGAGCAGCTCGGCGAGCTCGCGGCCGCCATCCCGGTCGGCGGGGATGCGACCGGCGCGCAGGAGCCCGAAGACGAGGGGGCCGAAGAACCGACACCGGGAGGTGGCGAAGAACCGACGCCCGGAGCGGGCGAGGAGCCGACGCCCGGCGGGGACCAGGAGTCGATGCCGGAAGCGGGCGAGGAGCCGACGCCCGGAGCGGATGGAGAACCGACCCCCGGCGACGACGAGGTGCCGACGCGCGAAACGGACGAGGACGATTGATCCTCTCCGAAGGGGAACGGTGTCGTCGATCCCGAGGCGATCGTGAGGACCGACTCCGCCGATCCGGTTGACGCGGTCGAAACCGGGGCCGGTGCGCCGTTCGGCGCACCGGCCCCGTGCGTTGCAGCGGTCGGGGCCGTGCTCGCGGCGGCGACCGCAGCCGAAATGCGATCGGGGCACCGGATTCGGGCACTGGACAAAGCGCCGGAGCCGGGCCGCGCGCCGCTCACCGCCCCGCCCGGCAACCCCTGTCAGGGAGCAAGGGCCTTGAGGGCCAGTTCGACCACTCGGGCCGGGGCGACGCCGCGCTCGGCCATGACGATGCAACCGGCGACGAAGGACTTGAACTCAACGGGGCCGAAGTCACGGCGGACGACGCCGACCTCCTGGGCGCGTTCGAGGAGGCGGCCCTCGGCGTCGAACATCTCGGCGCCCAGCTCGCTCCCGGGCCCGAGGTCGACGTCGGCCGCCGCGGCCAGGCCCTCGTAGAGGGAGCGGTCGCGGCCGGCGCGCTCGATGACGTAGGCGAGGGAGTCGCCGAAGGCCGCGGCCGGGTCGTCCCGCTCGGCGAATTCGCGCAGGCCGGCGGACAGCTCGTGCATCTTGCGGGTCAGTATGGCCTCGAACAGGGCCTCCTTGGTCGGGAAGTGGCGGTAGACGGTGCCCACGCCCACGCCCACCTTCTTGGCGATCTCGCTGACCGGCACCCCGAATCCCCGCTCGGCGATGAGCGTCTCGGCGGCCTCCATGACCTGGGCGCGGTTGCGCGCCGCGTCTGCGCGCAGCGACCGTTCGGCGTTCAAGGCGCCCCCTCCTTGCAAACGGAATTGATGTTCCGTATATTGAAAGCGGAACCAACACTCCGCTTTTGTTCTTCTCAGCAAGGAGCCTATCCGTGACCACGATGAACGCCTACCACCTCCTCGGCGGCAGCGGCCTGCGCGTCTCCCCACTCGCCCTGGGCACGATGACCTTCGCCCAGGACGACTGGGGCAGCGACGAGGCCGCCGCCCGCGCCATCCTCGACCGCTACCTCGAAGCCGGCGGCAACTTCGTCGACACCGCCGACATGTACGCGCAGGGCCGCAGCGAGGCGATGCTCGGCAAGTTCCTCGCCGACCCCGCCCTGCGCGACCAGGTCGTGCTGGCCACCAAGTACTCCCACGGCGGCGGCAGCCGCAACCCCAACCGGGTCGGCAACGGGCGCAAGAACATGCTCGCCACGCTGGAGGACTCCCTCCGCCGCCTCGGCACCGACTACATCGACCTGTACTGGGTCCACATCTGGGACACCGTCACCCCGGTCGAGGAGATCATGTCCACCTTCGACGCCCTGGTGCGCTCGGGCAAGGTCCGCGCCGTGGGCCTGTCGAACGTGCCGGCCTGGTACGCGGCCAAGGCGCAGATGACGGCCCGGTGGCGCGGCTGGGAGCCGGTCGCCGCGCTCCAGCTCGAGTACTCCCTGGCCGACCGCGAGGTCGAGGTCGAGCACACCGCCGCCGCCCTCGACCTGAGCATGGGGCTGGTGTCCTACAGCCCGCTCGCCGCCGGGTTCCTGACCGGGCGGTACCGCCGCGACGGGAACCATGTGGACGGCGAGGGGCGGCTCAACGGCGCCTCCCAGCGGTACTTCCGCGAGATGCTCGGCGGCTTCGACGACCGTCACTGGCGCCTCCTCGACGTGCTGGGCGGCATCGCCGAGGAGGTCGGCCGGAGCATGGCGCAGGTGGCGCTGAACTGGGCGGTCAGGCGCCGCGCCGTCGCCTCGGTGATCATCGGCGCCCGCGACACCGCGCAGCTCGAGCAGAACCTGGCCGCGGTCGAGTTCGAGCTGACGGCCGAGCAGGTGGCCCGGCTCGACGAGGCCAGCGCGCCGGTGCCGAACAAGCTGCTGATGTTGCAGAGCCCGGAGGTGCACCAGCGGTTCATGAGCGGCGGCCACACGGTCACCAAGGAACCGGCCTGGTACCGCGGCTGATCAGTGGCCCGCGCCGCTCGTCCACTCCTTCGACTGGGTGAGGCGGAACAGGTAGAGCAGCGCCGGTACGACGACGACCGCGGCGACGCCGACGGCCACCAGCAGGCCCTGGAGGGTCGCCGGCGCCCCCGCGGCGTCGCTGATCGTCGTGTGGTCGACCAGGATCCACGGGTACTGGCCGAAGCCCCACCCCGAGACGACCGAGGCCACCGCGATGACGGCCGTGGCGCGCGAAGCGCCGTAGCGGCGTCGGACGAGCAGGAGCAGCGTCGCGGCCCCGCCCAGCGCCGAGAGCACGATGAGCGGCGCGGCCCGGCCGGTGAGCCCGTCGCTCAGCGTCGGGGCGTCCGCCGTGAGCGGTATGAGCGCGGCGAACACCACCGCGCCGGTCACCGCCCCGACCGCGAGCGAGCGGACCCGCAGCCGCTCGGCCAGTCGGGTCTGGCCGCCGCGGGCCGCCTCGGCGGTCAGGAACGTGCCCGCCAGGAACGCGCACGTGCCCACCGCGATCACTCCGCCGAACAGCGAGGTCGGGTTCAGCCAGGACGACCACAGGTCGCCGTGCCCGTCGGCCGGAACACGGCCCGAGGCGAGAGCGCCCGCGACCGTGCCGAAGAAGAACGGCGCCAGCACTGAGGAGATCGCGAAGACCGCTCCGAACAGCCGCGCCTGGCCGAGCGTCTCGCTGTACTTGCGGAACGCGAAGCTCGCCCCGCGCAGGACGATGCCGATCAGCGCCAGCAGCAGCGGCACGATCAATGTGGTCATCGCCGCCGCGAACGAGGAGGGGAACGCCGTCCACCAGGTGACGAGGACGTAGATCAGCCAGACGTGGTTGGCCTCCCAGACCGGACCGATGCTGCGGTCGATCAGGGTGCGCACCTCGGCGCCGCGGCGGCTGCCTCCGGCGGTGAGGTCGAAGAAGCCGGACCCGAAGTCGGCGCCGCCGAGCACGGCGTAGGCGATGACGCCGACGAACAGTGCGGCCGCGACCGCGATCTCGAGGCTCATCGCCGCTCCTCCCCCGCGTCGGTGCCCTTACCGGTGGCCGTGCCGACCAGTTCGGGGCCGTACGGGCTCGGCAGGTCCGAGTCGCCGCGCCTCCAGCGCCGGGCCATCGACCGCAGGACGATCGCGGCCCCGAACGTCATCGCGCCGTAGAGCAGCACCGAACCGCCCAGGACCCACCACAGGCGCGCGGTGTAGTCGCCGACGGCCTCGGCGGTCCGCATGACGCCGTAGACGATCCACGGCTGCCTGCCGACCTCGGTGGCGATCCATCCGGCCTCCAGCGCCACCGCGGCGAGGGGCCCGGCTGTCGCGCAGCACCGCAGGAACCAGCGATGGTCCAAGAGGTCCCTGCCCCGCCAGCGCATGAACCAGTAGAGCAGCACGGCGAGCATCAACAGCAGGCCGATGCCGACCATCGTCTGGAAGGCCAAGTGGGTGATGTTGACCGGCGGCCGGTCTTCGACGGGGACCGTGTCGAGACCGGGCACCGGTTCGGTGAAGGAGCTCTGCGCGATGATCGAGCCGAGATAGGGAATGTCAAGGGCGCCTTTGACCTCGCCGTCGATGAGAACGCCGCCGAGGCGCAGCGGGGAGGGGCCGTCGCCGGTGGTCTCGGCGAGTTCGAACGCGGCGAGCTTGGAGGGCTGCCGGTCGGCCAGGCCGTCGCCGAGGAAGTGCCCGACGAAGGGCTGGGCGAGGGCGGCGATCGTGGCGAAGGCGAACGGCACGAGGAATCCGAGGCGGTGGTGCCGGTCGCGGCGCCCGCGCAGCATGCCGACGGCGTACACGCCGGCGATCGCGAACCCGGTGACCATGTAGGCGCCCACCCACATGTGCCCGAACTGCATGAAGGCGTGCCCGTTGAACAGCACCTTCCAGGGCTCGACGTCGGTGATCTCGCCGTCGGTGATCCGGAAGCCGGTGGGCACGTTCATCCAGGCGTTGACCGCGATGACGCAGTAGGTGCCGAACACGCCGGTCACGGCCATCGGGAGCACCATGAGCACGTGCCGCTTCGGCGGTATGCGGCCCCAGCCGTAGAGGTAGATGCCGAGGAAGATCGCCTCTAGGAAGAACGCGAGTCCTTCGAACGCGAAGGGCAGGCCGAGCACGTCGCCGAAGGTGCCCATCAGGCCGGGCCACAGCAGGCCCATCTCGAAGCTGAGCACCGTGCCCGAGACGGCGCCGATGGCGAACAGGACGGCGGAGACCTTGGCCCACCGCTTCGCCAGGTCGAGCGCCACTTGGTCACCTCGGCGGATGCCGCGCAGGTGCATCACGAAGATGATGGCGGGGAAGGCGACGCCGAAGCAGGCGATGATGATGTGCCAGCCCAGGGACAGCGCCATCTGCTGCCGTGCCGGGAGCAGTCCCGCGGGCTCGGCGGAGGCGAGCGCCGTCGGGGCCACATCGGACATCTGGGCGAGGACTTCATGGACCGACATGCCTTGAAACTACGTCTGAACATGTTCAAAAACTCGCGCTTGTGAAAGTTTTCACATGGGTCCGGCGTCACCCCGGTTGCGCCCCGGAACCACCCTTGACACGGCCGCTTCGGCTCCCTAATATAAGTCTGAACTTATATTAGGAGGAGACATGGCACCGATGCCCGATCCCATCCAGACCGCGCGGCTGGTCACGCGCGAAGTGCGCAACGGCGCGCGCGACGGCGAACCGACCAAGATCGCCGTCGCGCGCCGCGAGTACAAGGCCGACCGGGAGGACGTCTGGGACGCCCTCACCAGCGCCGAACGGATTCCGCGCTGGTTCCTGCCGATCAGCGGCGATCTGTCCGTCGGCGGCCGCTACCAGTTCGAGGGCAACGCCGGCGGCGTCGTCGAGCGCTGCGACAGGCCGGAGAGCTTCGCCGTGACCTGGGAGTTCGGCGGCCAGGTCTCATGGCTCGAAGTGCACCTGAGCGAGACCGGCGCCGGCACGGCCCTCGAACTCGTCCACGAGGCCCATGTCGACCCCGCCATGTGGGAGCAGTTCGGCCCCGGTGCGGTCGGCCTCGGCTGGGACGGCGGGCTTCTGGGCCTCGGCCTGCACCTCGGCGGCGCCGAGCCGCTCGACCCCGAGGAGTACCAGGCGTGGGCCGTCGGCCCTGAGGGCGTGGCCTTCCACCGGGAAGCCGCCCGCATCTGGGAGCGGGCCGCGGTCGACGCGGGCGACGACCCCGACAAGGCCAGGGCCGCGGCCGAAAGCTCGGTCGCGTTCTTCACGACGCCGCCCGAGGCGGCTCAGGAGCGCTGATGGCGGGCGAGGTCTTCGACGCGCTGGGCGACCCGGTGCGCCGCCGGGTCCTCGAGCTGCTGAACGAGGGCGAGCGGCCCGCCGGGGCGATCGCGGAGGCGCTGCGCGCGCAGTTCGGGATCTCCCAGCCGGCCGCCTCGCAGCACCTGCGGGTCCTGCGCGAGGCCGGGCTGGTCACCGTGCGGGCCGAGGGCACGAGGCGCGTGTACGGCGTCGACGCCGCCGGTCTCGCCGCCGTCCAGGACTGGCTCGCGCGCTTCGCCGACGCCTTCGCGCAGCCGCTCGACGCCTTGGAGACCGAGCTCGCCAGGGGCCGACGCGAGCGCCGCCTGGCCCGCGATGCGGACGCGGGCCGAGAGCGGCAGGCGCCCGACCGGCAGTCTCCGGGTCAGCGCAGAGCCGTATGACCCTCGCGTTCGGCACAGTGAGTCGGGCAGCGAGGCGGCCGGGCTCATTGGACGGGCCTGTCCCCTTCGGCTAGGTTCGGCTGCGTGGCAACCGACGGTGAACTCCGCGATCTCACATCCGATTCCGCTCGCAGGCGCGAGGCACTCCTGGCCCGCGTCCGGGCGCTGCCCACGGGCGGCGGCCGGGTCCTGATCGGGGTCACCGGGTGCCCCGGCGCGGGCAAGTCGACCGTCGCCGCGTGGCTGGCGCGCTCGCTCGATCCCGGCGGCACCCGCGCAGTGTGGGTGCCGATGGACGGGTTCCACCTGGCGCAGGCCGAGCTGGAGCGGCTCGGCCGCGCGGGCCGGAAGGGCGCGATCGACACCTTCGACGGCGAGGGCTACCGGAGCCTGCTGGACCGGATCGCCCGCGAGCGGGACCGGGTGGTCTACGCGCCCGCGTTCGACCGGCGCATCGAGGAGCCGGTCGCCGGGTCGATACCGGTGTTCGGCGAGACCGAGGTCGTGGTGACCGAGGGAAACTACCTGCTCGAGCCCGACGAGCCCTGGACCGGCGTCCGAGCGGCCCTGACGGAGGTCTGGTACTGCGAGCTCGACGAGCCGACGCGCCTGGCGCGGCTGGCGGCCAGGCACGAGCGCTTCGGGAAGTCGCCCGAGGCGACGCGGACGTGGATCGAGGCGGTGGACGAGCCGAACGCCCGGCGCATCCGCAAGGCGCGCGACCGCGCCGATCTCGTCTTCGACTTCGACTCCCTCGGCATCGGGACAGGTCGAGCCGCCTGACACCCGATGCTATGGCGTGATCGCCGACACATTTCCGATTTCCTGTCACATGCGCGCCGCCCGCGGGTTCAACCGGGTGCAGACGCAAGACACCCGCCCGGTGCCACCGCACCCGGCGCGCAACCGACAGGAGATCCCGATGTCCACCGCCTACACGATCGTCACCGTCATCGCCGCCGCCTGGGTCGCCTTCTCGGCCCTCTCGGTCTACCTCAAGGCCAAGTGGGTCGTCGAGCCGATCACCGAATACGGCGTGCCGCAGTCCTGGTGGTTCTGGCTCGGCACCGCCAAGGCCGCCGGGGCGGTCGGGCTCGTCGTCGGCCTGTTCGTGCCGTTCATCGGCGTGGCGGCCGCGATCGGCCTGATCCTCTACTTCACCGGCGCCGTCATCACCGTCGTCCGGGCGCGCGCGTACTCGCACGTCCCCTTCCCGCTGCTGTACCTGGCGCCGGTGGCCGCGGCCCTCGCCCTCGGCGCCGCCGCCTGACGACGACGCGAGGCCGGTGCGCTGCCGCACCGGCCTTCGCCTTGCCGCTCAAGAGCTTCGGAACGGGGATCGCCTCGGAGCCGAACTCCGCGTTGACGACGCGCCGGGGCGCCGCTCATCGGCGAAGCGGCGCCCCCGCGGGTCAGTCGAAGTCGGTACCCCGCGCGACCGGCTCCCACGCCTTGAGCTCGGCCGCCTGCGACTCCAGTTCGGACCCGATCGCATCGGCCGCGTCGCCGCCGAGCACGAGGCGCAGCGGCGGCTCGTCGGCCCCGACCGCCGCCAGGATCGCCGCCGCGGCCTTGGCCGGATCGCCGGGCTGCGTGCCGTCGCTGTCGGGGAAGGCCGTGCGGAACGGCCCTACCGTCCCCTCGTAGTCGCCGATCGGCGCCGACTGCGACTGCGCCCCGCCGGCGAGGCCGGTGCGGAACGCGCCGGGCTCGACGATCAGGGTCCGGATCCCGAGCGGGGCGAGTTCGGCGGCCATCGCCGTGCTCAGGCCCTCAAGGGCGTGCTTGGTGGCCGAGTAGGCGCCGACGCCGGGGAAGGACATGCGCCCGCCCATGCTGCTGATCTGCACGATCGCACCCGAACGCCGAGACCTCATGTGCGGCAGCACGGCCCGCGTCAGGGCCGCGGGGCCGAAGAGGTGCAGCTCCATCAGGGAGCGCAGTTCGGCGTCGAGGGTCTCCTCGACGGCGCCGACGTGGCTGCGTCCGGCGTTGTTGACCAGGACGTCGATGCGGCCGTACCAGAGGACGACCTCGGCCACAACGGCGGCGATGCGCTCGGCGTCGGTGACGTCGAGCCGGACCGGGACGGCCCGGTCGGGGTGGGCGGCGACGAGATCGTCGAGCGCCTCGGTGTTGCGGGCGGTGGCCACGACGGTGTCGCCCGCCTCCAGCGCGGCCTCGGCGATGGCGCGGCCGAAGCCCGAGGAAGTGCCGGTGATCAGCCAGACGCGGCCGACGGGGTTCTTGGGCGTGTGCTCGCTCATGGTGTTCCCTTCGCTCAGTGGTTCTCCCCATTTATCCCTTGGGGCCCTTGGGGTGTCCAATACCGAGTTTCGACGGGGCCATAAACGCGGCTTATGATCGCTGGATGGAGCTGCGCCAACTGCGATACCTCGTCGCCATCGACGAGCACGGGAACCTGGGACGGGCCGCGAGGGCGCTGTTCGTCAGCCAGCCCGCGCTGTCGTACGCGCTCAAGAGCCTCGAGTCGGAGCTGGGGGTGCGCCTGTTCGAGCGCACGCCGGGGGGCGTGGTCGCCACGGCCGCCGGACGCGACGTGGTGCGCGCGGCGTCGGAGGCGGTGCGCCGGGCCGACCTCGTCGCGGCCGTCGCCGCGCGCCACCGGCGCGATGCCGACCGGGTGCTGCGGGTCGGCTTCGAGGCCAGCGGCGCCGGTGAGTTGACGACGAAGGCCCGCGCCGAGTTCGCCCGCCGCCATCCGGGAGCGCGGGTGGAGCCCAAGCGGTTCGACTGGGGCGAAGAGGCCGAGGCGCTGCGCGACGGACGGGTCGACGTGGCGTTCGTGTGGCTTCCGGCGGATCTGGCGGGGCTGCGGAGCGTCGTCGTCCACACCGAGCCGCGCGTGGTGGGCCTGCCGGTGGGGCACCGCCTGGCCGACCGCGAGGGCGTGTCGGTGGTCGAGACGAACGGCGAGCCGCTGATGTGGACGGAACGGGCGCCGAGGGCGTGGGTGGACTGGTGGGCGGTCAATCCGCGGCCCGATGGATCGGAGCCGCTCTGGGGCCCCAAGAACGACAATGTGGAGGAGATGCTCGAGCAGGTCGCCGAGGGAGCCGCGATCTGCTTCGCTCCGTCCAGCATGGCCAGTTACTACGCGCGCCCGGACCTGGCGTGGGTGCCGCTGACCGACGTCGAGCCGCTGCGGGTGGCGCTGTCGTGGTCCGACGACACCGAGACCGCGCTGGTGCGCGGCTTCGTCGAGGCGGTCTCGGACCTGGCGGTGACCGAAACCTGACTCAGGGCGTTCTGCCGGAAAGGCAACGCCGGCCCCTTCCACACCTCTGACGACGGGGACCCATGCGCGCCCCCGCAGTTCGCCACACTATGCACGTAAACCTCGTTAATAACACAGTCGTTCGCATATGCAATGTAAAACGAAACCTGTCTATATATTAACTGAATTATTCACATCTTCTGATATACGCGTTTTCCCTCTAACCTCCTCATATGGCCTGGCTCACCATCGCCGGGCCGTGGCAGCCGCCCCCCGCAGCTGCCTCATCGCCTCACCCGAAAGGCATAGAGAGATGAAACGCCAACGAGCGCTTGCGGTCACCGCCGCCGGCGCCCTCGCCACCACCTTCGCCCTCGCCTTCAGCGCGAGCCCGGCCTCGGCCGACCCGCTCGAGATCAAGGCCGATGAAGCCCGCGCCGACCTGCTCGGCAACGTCAGTCCCGCGATGGTCCAGGAGATGTCCGAGACCTTCGACATCACCGCCACCGAGGTCTACGACCGGCTCGCGGTCGAGTCCGTCGCCGCCGACCTCCTCGCCGAAGTCCCCGCCGAGTACGACAAGAGCTACGCCGGCCTGTGGGTCGCCGACGGCGCCGAGGAGATCATGGTGGCCACCACCTCCGCGGCCGACGCCGCCGAACTGGAGGCCGAGGGCGCCACCCCGGTCCTGGTCGAGCACGACCTCGCCGAGCTCGAGGCGGCCCTGGCCGACCTCGACACCGTCGCGGCCGATGACGTCTACGGCTACTACGTCGACGTCGAGTCCAACGGGATCGTCATCGAGGCCGCCGACGCGGACGCCGCGACCGACCTGGCAGAGGCCGCGGGCGTCGACCCCGACCTCATCACCGTCGACACCACCGCCGAGGCGCCCGAGACGTTCTACGTCCGCGGCGGCGATCCCTACATCGTCAACAACTCCTGGCGCTGCTCGGTCGGCTTCGCCGTCCGCCAGGGCAGCACGCCCGGCTTCGTGACCGCGGGCCACTGCGGCGACCCGGGCGACAGCCTCACCAGCGGCCAGGCCGCCCCCGGCACGTTCCGCGCCTCGCTCTTCCCCGGCTCGGACCGCGCGTGGGTGCAGGTCGGCAGCGGCGAGACGCTCTACAACATCGTGAACATGTACAGCGGCTCGCGCTACGTCTACAACTCCAACGTGGCCGCCACCGGTTCGTCGGTCTGCCGCTCCGGCTCGACCACCGGCTGGCACTGCGGCACCGTGCAGGCGTTCAACCAGACCGTCCGCTACGCCGAGGGCACCGTCTACGGCCTGACCCGCACCAACGTGTGCGCCGAGCCCGGCGACTCGGGCGGGTCGTTCATCACCGGCAACAGCGCCCAGGGCATGACCTCGGGCGGCTCGGGCAACTGCAGCTGGGGCGGCACGACCTACTTCCAACCGATCAACGAGGCGCTCAGCGCCTGGAACCTGACGCTGGTCACCAGCTAGCGCCGTTACGCTCCCGGCTTCTCGCACCGCAGCTACGAGGTGAGCCGGGATCCGCCGGAGGGCCTCACGACGTGGGGCCCTCCGGTGCGTCGCAGGGCGGTGCGATTCGGTCGAAATATTGGTCAATATGGACTTATGCGTGCAATGTTTGCGATCTTGCATGGATCCCTATATATTCATCCATATCAATACAACGACTGAAGGAGGTGGATGATGACCATCACCGGCACCACCCGGCTGCGGCGCTCCCTCGTCGTGCTGTTCGCGCTGTGCGCGGCAGCGGCGATGAGTGTCGTGCTGGCGCCCTCGGCGTCGGCCCACGGCACCGCGACCAGTCCCCCCGCCCGGCAGTACAGCTGCTGGGAACGCTGGGGCGACGACCATCTGAACCCGGACATGGCCACCGAAGACCCCATGTGCTGGCAGGCGTTCCAGGACAACCCCAACGCCATGTGGAACTGGAACGGCTTGCTGCGCATGAACATGCAGGGCCAGCATGAGTCGCTGATCCCCGACGGCCAGCTCTGCTCGGGCGGCCACGCCGAGGGCGGGCGCTACAACTCCCTCGACGCGGTCGGCCCCTGGCACGCCACGCCACTGGACAACGACTTCACGCTCCACTACGAGGACGTGGCCACGCACGGCGCCGACTACTACTGGGTGTACGTCACCAAGCAGGGCTTCGACGTCAACAGCGAGCCGCTCGGCTGGGACGACCTCGAACGGGTCGTCACGACCGGCGTCTACCAGCCCGGCGAGGCGATCGACATCCCGGTCAGCGCGCCGGGCCGGACGGGGCACCACGTGGTCTACGTGATCTGGCAGGCCAGCCACCTGGACCAGGCCTTCTACTCCTGCAGCGACGTCGACTTCGGCTGATTGCGGGAGCGCTCCCAGCACATATCGAGAACGGACGCCGGTGAGCAGGCGTCCGCCCGAAGGGCCTTCCGAAGCGGAAGGCCCTTCGCGGCGCCCTGTACGGGCGGGTGCGAAGTGCGGACGGGAGCCCCCGCGTCGGCGGCGATAGGCGCCGCCCGCGAAACGGATCCAAGTCCGCGATGTCGAAACGGAAGGCGGCGCCACCCTCGGCGGTGTCCAGTGCGGGGCGACGCGAAGTGCGCGCAGTGGCCACCGCACTGGCGCAGCGCTCGGCCCTCGCGGAGCGACACGGTGTCGGCGAGCTTGCCGCGTGTGGCGTTGGCGCCCTTCGCGGAGGCTCAGAGCGTGTCCGTCCTCCACCTCGGTTCGGCGTTCACCCAGGACGCCACGCGGTCCACCGCGGCCTTCAAGTGCTCGCGGTCGGCCCTCGCGTCGTCCCACTCCACCGCCTCGACGACCAAGTCGCCGCCCACGCGCCGCAGCGCCACCCGCCCCGGCAGGTCGTCGCCGACGAAGATCGGCAGGCAGTAATACCCGAACGTCCGCTTCGGAGCCGGAACGTAGATCTCGATCTTCCAGCCGTGGCCCCACAGCCGCTCCATGCGCTCGCGCAGCCACACCAACTGGTCGAACATGGACACCGCCACCGCCGGATCGGCGGCGGGCCTGCGGGCCAGGACCAGCTCCGGGTCGATCCACGCGCGGCTCCGCCAGCCCTCGACGCGGACCTGCTCGACGCCCATCTCGCGCAGGGCCGCTCCGGTGGCGGCCACCGGCAGGCGGAAGTAGTCGGCGATGTCCTTGGTGGTGCCCACACCGAGGTTGCGCAGCGCGGTGCCGACCCGGTGCCGCATGCACTCCTCGTCACTGGCGTCCCAGAAATAACGCTCGGGAATGGCGCGCTCGGCGAGCTGGTACACGCGCTTGAAACCGATCCGGTGCGTGCAGGCGATCTCCCCCATGAGCAGCATCCGCTCGGCGGCGTGCTTGTGGTCGGTGCGGCGCTCCCAGCTGTCGCCCATCGTCGCCGCCCCGCCGCGGTGCATCGCGCCGTCGGGGAAGTCGGAGACGGTGACCGCGCCGCGCTCGGCCAGCAGCGCCCGGACGTCGGCCTCCGCGGCGGCCGGCAGCGGATCGTCGGCCCAGCGCTTGCGGAGCTGACCCCGCCGCCACGCCTGATACGGCCAGTCCGCGACCGGCATGATCGACATCGCGTGCGCCCAGCCCTCGAAGCCGACCGGATTGCGCCGCCGCCCCAGGCTCCCCACGGACTCGTCGAGATCGAGGCCGCGGGCCAGCAGCGTCAGCTCGTGGGCGCGGCGCACCGCCGAGATCGTGTCGAGCTGGATGCAGCCGAGGCGTTCGAGCACCGATCGGTACCTGGCCGACCGGGGCCGCAGCTGCGCCGCCACGGCGATCCGACGGGCCTGGGCCAGGCTGAGCGACTCGGTCACGGTGAGGTCCTTCCGCGGGAGTGGGCTTCAGGCGACCGTAACCGGAGCCTCCGACAACCAGGCGATCGGCGTCAATCGGCGCAGGCGACCGTCCCGGTCTCAGCGCGCGGATCGGCCGCCCCCGAGGCGCGGCCCTCGTCGTCGACCTCGATGAGGTGCGCGTGCCCGAACGCGCTCCCCGCCGCGGCCCACGCCGCGACGTGCCCGCGTTCGGCCAGTCCCGCGCTCCACGCCTCGGGCGCGCCGGTCTCGAGCTCGACGTCGATCTCGTAGGCCCCGGTCCACGTGCCGAAGCCCGTCTCGCCGGGGTGCAGCCTCCAGCGCGGCGCCGACACCGCCTCGCCCACGGACTCGCCCGAGGCGAGGACGCGGCTGATCAACTGGGCGTCGATCTGCGGCTGCGAGTCGCCGCCCATGGTCCCGGCGACGAGCCGCAGCGACCCGTCAGGCCGGGTGACCAGCGCTGGCACGAGCGTGTGCGGCGGCCGCCTCCCGGGTCCGAGCTCGGCGGGGTGCCCGGGGGTGAGGTTGAAGCCGGTGCCGCGGTTCTGGAGCCCGATGCCGGTGCGCGGCTCGAACAGCCGCGTCCCGAAACCGGCCGCGTTCGACTGGATGTAGGAGACGCCCATGCCGCTCGAATCGAGGACGGCCATGTACGTGGTGCCGCCCGCCCGCTGCTGGACCGGCACGTCGACGCGGCCGCCGGGGCTGACGCGGGCGGCGCGCTCGCCCGCGGCGGCGAGCAGGTCGGCGACGTCGGCGTCTTCGTGGAGCCGCTCGGGCCGGTCGTACCCGGCCAGGCGCGAGGCCTCGACGAGGTAGTGCGCCCACAGCGGGTCGGCCGGGTCGGCGGGCAGGTCGAGGCGGTCGGCGATGGCCAGCGTCAGCAGCAGGAGATAGCCCTGGGAGTTCGGCGCGGCCGCCCACACGCGGTGGCCGAACGCGTCGACGCCGAGCGGCGCCTCCCAGTCGGCTTGCGACGCGGCCAGATCGGCCTCGGTGAACAGTCCCTCGCCCATGTCGATGAGGCCCCGCCCGAACTCGCCGAGATAGAACCCGTCGCGGCCCTCCGAAGCGATGGCGCGCAGGGCCGCGGCGGTGCGCCGCCGCGTGACGGTGCCGCCTTCCTCCAGCCCGACGAGGTCCTCGGCGCCTTCGACGCCCTTCAAGGTGGCACCGGCGGCCGCGAGCATCCTGGTGGCCGCCCAGCCCTCCTCGGCCAGGACCGTCGCGGGCGCGAGCAGCTCGGCGATCGGCTTCGTCCCGTACCGCCCGTGCAGCGCGAACCAGCCGTCGACGCACCCGGGCACGGGAGTCGAGCGGATGTCGTCCCGAAACGGCATCACCGCGTGCCCCTCGGCCCGCAGCGCTTCAGGGTCGGCGCCGGAACCGGCCCGCCCGGAGGCGTTCAGGCTCGCGGGCACCGCCTCGCCGGGCCGGTGGACGAGCGCGAACAGGTCCCCGCCGAGACCGCACAGATGCGGGGCCACGACCGTCAGGGCCGCACCGGCGGCGATGGCGGCGTCGACGGCGTTGCCGCCCTCGGCCAGCACTTGACGCCCGATGCCGCTGACGAGCGGATCGATCGAACACACGACACCCTGGTCGGCCACGGGACTGCTCCTATCGGTTGCGTTTCGCGCCCCGAAGCCTACCTTGCCGCCCGGCTAGCAGCGAGTGTCAGTTCCCGGCGATCCGCACCGCCCGGCGATACCAGTCGGCATAGCCGAGCACGATGACGGCGAGCACGCCCAAGTGCTGCCACCCGCCCGGCTCGACCAGGAGGAACGCCGCAGCTCCCGCCAAGACCACGAGGGTCCGCACCGAGGCGGCGGTGAAGCGCCCCCGCCGCCCGGGGGCGAGCATGTCGCGGCGGCACTGCGCGGGCAAGGAGGCGAACGTGCGCCCCCACCGCACCGCGAACGCGGCCACCAGCAGGCCGGCCAGCGGCGCGGCGAGCCACGGCGGCGTCGGGAAGACCCAGTCCGCGATGTTGATCACGAACACCGCCCGCAGCGCCCACTCGTACCAGCGCCACGGCCAGCGCAGCAGCGCCGCCCCATACGCCTCGTCGTACTCGGCCTCGCCGCCCGGCTCGGGCGCGGTCTCGTAGACGCACACCACGCCCCGGCTGATCCGTCCGCGCGTCTGCAAGAGCGCGCCGAGGTCGTAGCGCACAGCGGCGTTCTCCGGATCGAGTTCGAGCGCCCGCTCGTAATGCGACTGCGCGCGCCGGTGGCGCAGATGGTGATCGAAGATGCGCCCGGCCGTGTACTGCACCCACGCGTCATCGGGCGCCAATTCGAGGGCCTTGTCCACCAGTTCCCGCGTGACGCCGAAATCCTCTTCCCGGTAGCGGATCCAGGCCAGCTCCATGTAGTAGGAGCCGTTCTCCGGCGACAGTTCGACGGCCTTGCGCAATGCGTCCGCGGCCTCGACTCCGCGCTCGAGATCGAACAGGGCGCCCGAGAGCACCCAATGCGCGTCGGGGTTCTCCGGCTCGTCCTCGACCGCGCGCAGCGCCCAATCACGCGCGGCATCGGGCCGCCCGGCCTTGACGAGCACCCACGCGAGCAGCAGCGGCGGCACCGTGCCCGGCCCGTAGCGCTCCACGGCCTCCTCCATCACCACCGCGGCCTCGCCGAAACGGCCGGCCTCGACGTGCTCACGGGCGCGCGCCTCGACGACGTGCATGATGAAACCGGGCCACGCCTTGGCCACGGCCCCTAGAACACGCCCGCGCGCGACACCGTTTCGCATGAGCGACTCCAGACCAGTCGTGGTGCATCGATTCGATGCTGGAAACAATTGCCGAGTTCCACCCGGCCGCCATTTCGGCGGCGGATGCAATGGAGTGCCGATGCTCTCACGGCGGGTGCTTTTGCGCCTCGGCGGACTTAGCATAGAGGGCGGACCGCACCCACCTGTACGGCGAAGTTCTCTTGTACGGTGGGGGACAGTGGTGGGGACGAGAAGAAAGATCGGAATCTGTGATGGAAGAGCCGACACAGCCGGCAGACCTGGCCGGCCCGATCTCATCGACTGTACGCCGTTGGCGTCGCCTGACCGTGCGCCACGGCCTCCAGTGGAGCGAGCTGCTGCTGATCGCGTTGAACCTCTACGGGTTGCGCGGCAACAACACTGAAGGAATGCGCCTGCGCGGCAGCTCCGAGGGCGAAGAGTTCATGACGGTGCTGCCGTCCGACCGAGCGACCTCGCCGTTCAGCCTGCGCGCGCACGTCGACCCCTCGTCGCCTCAGCACGGACTGAGTGAGCTGTGCGTCGACGGCACGCCGGTGGCCGAGATCATCGAGGCCGAACCGGGCGACGAGGTGCGCGGCTACCTGCGCGCCGACGGGACGGCGGCGACCTTGGTGCTGCAGAGCGGCACGGACGCACAGGAACTGGTGAAGAACTACCGGGACCTGCTGCAGGCCCTGGGGTCCGACCTGAGCGACGACGGCACGCCGCACGTGTTCCAAGAGGTGATGCTCACCGCCATCCACGAGCACGACGAGGCGCTGGTGGTCGAGAACCTCATCGCGGTGCGCGAGGCGATGACGGCCGAGGGCCTGCCGGAGAGCACGACGCTCGGCGTGCTGACGCCCGCGCTGCACAGCGAGGCGGCGTTCGAGGAGCTCGCCGAGAAGGTGGGACCGATCCTGCTCTTCCTGACCACCGAGTCGTTCGAAGAGCGCCGCGCCGACCCTACGGTCGAGGGAAGTGCGACGCAGGAGGCCGCTGCCGCGGACCCGGGCACTCCCGAAGCGGCGGGTGCTGATCCGGTTGCCGCCGAGGCGCAGCAGTCGGAGCGTCTGGCGGGAATCCTGGCGGCGGCGCGAGCGGCCGGGCACCGGACGTCGTTCACGTACACGGTGGGGAGCGAACCGCTCGACGAGATGCGGGCGTGGCTGCTGCCGATAGCGGAGCAGACGACGATGTGGCCTTCGCTGACGATCCTCCCGGCGAAGACACCGGTGGACGACTCGCAACACGTGGCGGCCCCGGACGAGCGCCTCGACTTCTTCTTGGAGGCAAGGAGTCTGCTGGAGCAGATCTTCGCCCCGACGAAGCTGCGGCCGGAACCGTGGCGGTGTTATCGGGGCCTGTGGTACCGCGAGCACGCGGGCGAGCCGCTGGCGGGTCCCTACGTGTAAGAGGTACGTGTAGCGGTCTGCGGTGCTCAACGCATCTGACCGCGTGCGGCCATCGCTTTCGCTTCGGCGAGTGAACGCCCGTATGTCTCGAGCAGATACAGCCGTTCGGGATTGATGTATCGCTCGGTGTATCCGCAGTCCCGGCAGGCAAGGAAATGGCTGTCCTGGGTATAGCCCATCCCCAGACGCAGGTCCGGCTGATTGCGACTATTGCTCGTAGAGGACGACAGGACGTAAATCCGGTTGCTCTGACACTTGACGCAGATTCCGCTCCGCACGGTCCACCTCCATGATCGTGGAGCGCAATGGTATTCATCGGATGCAAACGATGAAGACGATGAAGGCACAGAAAACCGGGGCCAGCACCTGTGGCGGGGTCGTGAGCCGCAGCGGTGCGCTCAGCCGCTGTCGATCGCTGGCCCGGTCATCGGTGCGGTGACACCACCCGGCGCTCGGCGGGGTGGTTGCGGGCCGTGCCTCACGCGGTGCGTGGGTGTTCGTTTCGAGAGGACACGGGAAAGGCCCCCACCGGAACCGGTGGGGGCCTTTCCTTCATGTTCAATGTTTGGCGGTGTCCTGCTCTCCCACACCCTCTCGAGTGCAGTACCATCGGCGCTGGAAGCCGTAACGACCGGGTTCGGAATGGGACCGGGTGTGCCACTTCCGCTCTCACCACCAAACAAACCAGTGAGAACACACGCCCC
>NZ_AXWO01000020.1 GCF_000482705.1 Glycomyces arizonensis DSM 44726
TGGCTTTGACTGGTGGGCATGAGGGAAGGGGCTCTTGGTAGAACGGTTGTGTCGCAACACGTTCATCATTCCAAGGAGCCCCTTGTCCTCTCATACTGCCATAACCCGCATCATCGGTGCCGCTGGTGGCGCTTTCGCTCCGGGGCATCTGGGGGAGTTGACCCGGATCGTGCCCTTCGAGATGGTCGATGCCGTGCTCGCCGAGTGCGGGAAGACCCAGCATCGGACGCGGCTGATCCCGGCTCGGGTGACCGTCTATCTGCTGCTGGCTGGCGGGCTGTTCGCGCATCTGGGATGGGGCCTGGTGTGGGACAAGCTCACCGCGGGCCTGGGGCCGGGGCCGCGGCCGAGCGGATCGGCGCTGTATTACGCGCGCAAACGGCTCGGAACCGCGCCGCTGCGGGCCCTGTTCGGCCATCTGGCCGGGCCGGGCGCGGCGGCCGCGCGGTGGCGGGGCCTGCTGGTGTGCGCGATCGACGGCACCGGGATCGATGTTCCCGACACCGATGCCAACCGCGAACGGTTCGGGCTGCATTCAGGCGGCCATGCCCGGGCCGGATACCCACAGATCCGCCTGGTCGCTTTGGTCGCGGCCGGGACCCGCGCCCTGCTCGGAGCGGTCTGGGGCGCCACAGCGGACACCGAACAGCACCTCGCCCGATCCCTGCTCGAACGATTGCGGGCGGGCTGTCTGCTCCTAGCCGACCGCGGCTTCGCCTCGGCCGACTTCCTCGCTCGCGCCGCGGCCACCGAGGCCGACCTGCTGATACGCATCCCCGCCCACTGGCGACCCCGCACCTTGCAACACCTTGGTGACGGCACCCGACTAGTCCGAATCGGCCGCCTCCGGCTACGCCTGATCGAAGCCGAGATCACCATCAACACCACCGGCGGGACCCGAACCGGCGCCTATCGGCTGGCCACCACCCTGACCGACCCGACCGCGCACCCGGCCCTGGATCTGATCGAGCTCTACCACCAACGCTGGGAGATCGAAACGGTCTACGCCGAGCTCAAATCCAGCCTGCTGGGCCGCACCGTGCTCCGCGCCACCGACCCGGCCGGGCTCGACCAGGAACTGTGGTCGTTGCTGGTCCTCTACCAGGTCCTGCGATGCGCCATCGATGACGCCTGCACCACCGCAGACCTCACCCCGCTCAGCGCCAGCTTCAAACTCGCCATCGAGTGCGCCCGCGACCAGCTCATCCAGGCCGCGGGCATCGTCGATGACGAACAGATCGACCTAGCCGGGCGCATCGGAACCGAGCTGATCGCCCGGCCCCTGCCGGCCCGACGCCTGCGCACCGCACCCCGAGCGATCAAACGAGCGATCTCCAAACACCGCGCCAAAGGCCAGATCAACCGCCGAACCTACAAAGCCACCCTCGAAATCGCCCTCATCGACACCCGCTAACTGAACGGCATTGGCGCTAGGGCCGCTCGGTCAGGCGGGTGCGGGGGCCCGCGCGCAGGACGCCCGATTCGAGCTTGCGGCCCACGATCTCCTGCGCGAGCGCGGCGGTGTCGATGAGCGCGTCGAGGTCGACGCCGGTCGCGACGCCCATGTCGTGCAGCATGTGCACCACTTCCTCAGTGGCGACGTTGCCCGAGGCGCCCGGCGCGTAGGGGCATCCGCCGAGGCCGCCGACACTGGCGTCGAACTCGACGACGCCGCGGTCCATGGCCGTCAGGAGGTTCGCCAGGGCGGTGCCGCGCGTGTCATGGAAGTGCATGAGCACCGGCAGGTCGGTCTCGACGGCATCGAGGAGCTCGTTCACTCGCCTGGGCGTGCCCATGCCCGTGGTGTCGCCGAAGGCCACGCGGTCGACGCCGGCCTCGGCCACCGCGTCGACGATCCCGGCCACGCGGGCGGGGGCGACGTCGCCCTCGTAGGGACAGCCGAAGCTGGTGGCGATGATGGCCTCGACCTCGGCGAGCCGCTCGTGGGCGAGGTGGACGATGTCAGCGAACTCGGCGACCGACTCGGCCGTGGTGCGCCCGACGTTGGCGCGGTTGTGGGCGTCGGAGGCGGAGACGACGACCTCGATCGCGCTGAACCCGGCGTCGAGCGCGCGCTCGACGCCCTTCAGGTTGGGTGCGAGCGCGCTGTAGCGGATGCCGGGGTGCTTCTCGATCGCGCCCCACACCTCGGCGGCGTCGGCCATCTGCGGGACGGCCTTGGGGTGGACGAAGCTGACGGCCTCGATGCGGGACAGGCCGGTGCGCGAGAGCGCGTCGATAAGGCGGATCTTGTCCTCGGTAGGTACGGGCGGTTCGTTCTGGAGCCCGTCGCGGGGGGCGACCTCACGAAGTGAGATTCGTTCGGGTTGATGCATCATCGCGCCTCCGATCCTATTTTCTATAGGTTATAGCCTATAGATATCTTATAGTTTATATCTTATAATCTATAAGAGGTTGTTGGTCGCGCCTCCCGGGTCGAGGGCCGCCAGGGCGGCTCCCCGGAGGAGATTCGCCGTCTCCTCGGCGCTGACCTCCTCGCCGAGCGCCAGGTACGGCGTGGAGTTCATCAGGCCGAACGCGCCGTGCGCGATCACGCGGGCCTGCTCGGGCTTGAGGCCCGGCCGCAGCGCGCACAGGACCCGCACCCACTCCTCGACGTATACGCGCTGGAGCTTGCGCACCTCGCGGCGGGGCTCGGCGGGGAGCCGGTCGAGCTCGTGGAGGTGGAGGATGACGATCTCCGGCGAGTCGACGGTGACCGCGAGGTGGAAGTCGACGAGGGCCTCCAGGGCGGCGCGCGGGTCGTCGGAGTGCAGGGACGCGTAGTGCTTGCCGCCGACCATGAGGCGCTCGGAGACGGGGATGAGCGCGTCGGCGAGCATCTGCTCCTTGCCGCCCTTGAAGTGGTGGTACAGCGCCGGTCCGGTGATGTTCGCGGCCGCCCCGATGTCGTCCATCGACACGCCGTGGTACCCGTGCTTGGCCAGGAGTTTCACGGCTACGTCGAGGATCTCTCGGCGGCGTTTGGAGCCGCCGCGCTTATCGGTCAGGTCAAGGCTCACCAACGTTAGGCTACTCCAGCGTACGTCCGGGCGCAGGGAGCAAAAGCCCACTCTTTGCCCCGAACGGAGGCCGGATCCGCGCCCCGTGCGGGGACGGAGTTCGGGCCGCGGACAAGGCTACGACCTGCATGGCGAGCTCCGCTCGGCATGCGGCACGGACCTCCGGCGAACGGTCGCGCTCCAAGGCGAGGTCCGGCGGGTCCCGCCGCACGCCCGGCTTTCGGACGGGACTTCGGGGTCCCGCCCGGTGTGCGGTGCGCACCGGCCCCGCTCCGGCACGAGGGTTCGGCGTGGACGGCGATGCCCACTCCCGCTACGAGCCGGGGCTGGGCTTGCGCTGCTCTATCGGAACCTCGTTCAGCAGCGCCTGGATCTCCGTGGGGCCGATGTCCTCCTGGTGGCCCTCCAGACCGAAGGTCCCGGTCCTGACGTCCATCACCGACTGGTAGCTGTTGACGCGCATGCGCGGGATGCAGTGCGGGTGGTTGTCGACGATCCAGCGGATCATGTGCTCGCGCACCTCGCACCGCAGCGCCCACTGATGGGACGGGTTGCTCGCGGAGATCGTCATCCGCAGCCGCATATAGGGCCCGGTGGCGTCGTTGACCTCCATGCCGCAGCTCCGCCCGTCCCACAGCGGGTTCACCGTCAGGTACCGGCGCAATTCGGCGCGGGCCTCGTCCACCGGCAATCGCCAATCGGCGTCCAGCAGGATCGTGCCGAGCACCGCCGGATCGTTGCGGGTCCAGTTGACATAGGCGTGGGTCTTGAAATAGGAAGTGGGCAGCACCAGCCGCCGCTCGTCCCAAATCCGAACCACCACATAAGACAGTGTGATCTCCTCGATGCGCCCCCATTCGCCCTCGATGACGACGACGTCCTCGAGCCGGAGGGCGTCCCCGAACGCCAGCTGCATGCCGGCGAAGAGATTCGAGAGCATCGTCTGGGCCGCCAGGGCCGCGACCACGCCCGCCAGGCCGGCCGCCCCCAGCAGGGACGTCCCGAGGACCTTGAGCGAGGGGATGTTGAACAGGATGATCCCGCCCGCGATCATCCACACCCCGGCCGAGATCAGCCGGTAGGTGACGATGGCCTGCGTGCGGCGGCGCCGACCGCCCACGTCCTCCTGTTCGAGCGAGCCCAGCTGCCCCTGGATCGGCTCTTTCGCCACACTGAGCAGATTGGAGATCAGCCACGCGCCGGAGATGACGGTGCCCCACAGGAGCGTCCGGCTCAGATTGATGTTCCACCCGTCGTCCCAGCCGTCGGTGGCGACATCGCTCTGGACGTACAGCAGGATCTGCACCCCGCCGGTCGCCGCCATGAGCTGCGCGGGCCGGAGCGCCTTGCCGACGACGAGCGAGAGGCGCTCGGAGGCGTGCCGCAGCAGCAGCCACTTGATCAGCAGGCGGGCGAGGCTGACCGCCAGGGCGGACAGGATCGCCACCGCCACGATGACGACCCAGGGGTCGAGGTTCGACATGGCTCTCAGGCTATCGGGAAAGGCGAGTGACCCGCGTGTCACGGGCCGTCGGCATGACGCCGGCCGCGCTCCGCAGAGCGGGAGCACGGCCGGTCGTCGAGCAGCGTTATTCGTCTATGTGTCGATTGGGCGGCGAAGGACGTTGCCGCGCAATGCGTTCACGCTCGCGCGGCGCGCCGCCCTCCGCGTTCACCGCCTCCTGGCGGTCACGGCTGGTCGCCCGGGCGGTCCAGTCGCGGCTCGGCCGTGTGCGGCACCTCCGTGGCGCGCGGCGCCTGGGTCCCGGTCTGGGCGTCGCTGCCCGCGCCGTACCGCTCCGAGGTGTAGGTGCGCCCCATCTGCTGGTCCGACTGCGACTGCCGATTGGACTTCATCCGCGAGGTCTCGCTCTCGGCGGAGTTCAGCATCCGCTCCCAGCGGGAGCGCATCGGCCCGATGAGACCGCCGCCGACGCCGACGATGACGACACCGGCGACCGCGACGAACACCGTCCACATGAGCGGCTGCGTCACGCTGTCGGCGATGCCGGCCAGGCTGGTGGCGGCCACGATGCCGAAGAAGACGATCGCGACCTGCGCGATCCGCGCCATGGTCTTCCCGTAGCTGGTCTCCGAGAGCATCCCCTCGACCATGCCGTAGACGGCGTTGGCGATCGCGAAGGCGACCACGACGAGCAGGATCGCGACGAACAGCTTCGGCAGCCATCCGACGAGTGCGGTCAGCAGGTCGGAGACCGGGTTGGGTCCGAACGCGCCGAATGCCAGCTGCAGCGTGAACAGCATCAGCATGTAGTAGATGAGTTTCCCGAAGAGCTGGCTCAGCTCGAACCGGCCCGTGAACCGGCGGAGGCCGGATCGGTCGCCGACCCGGTCGAGGCCGGCCTTCCCGAGGAGTTTCCCGATCAGTTTGCCGACCCATTTGGAGACGAACCAACCGACGACGAGAATCAACAGGAAGGCGATCAGCTTCGGTATGAACTGTATGAGTGTATCGAAGCCGCTCTCAATGCTCTGCATGATGTCCATGCCCGCAGACTAAGACAGAAATCAGCGCCATTCCGGCTATTGGCGCAATAGAGCCGCATCGGGCCGGTGAAACACGCGCGCGAAAAATGACAAGGATGTAAGCATCGCCCTGAGCGCGTCCCGGCCGGGCGGGGACGGCTGGCGCTCCATCCGCGCATGGGCCGGCGCATGACTTCAAAGCGCGATGGCGCGCCTGCGCACCAGAAGGTTCTGCGCGCTCAGGCCGATGGCCACATAGGCGTACAGGGACGCGGTGCCCAAGAGCCCGACGCCGTCCGCATGGTCGATCCACAGTCCCAGGCCGAGGTGGGCGATGAACGACAGCAGCCACAGGGCGGTCGTCACCAAGGTCCCCTTGCGCAGCACGCGGCCCTCGGGGCCGCGCCACACCGCGACCGTCCGCGAGCGGGCGGCGCCGAGCGCGGCCGCGACCACCAGGCTCACCGCCAGCAGCAGGACAGGAAGCGCGGTGAGCGGGTGGTACTTCACGACGGAGGCGACACCGAACGCGAGCCCTGCCGCACCCAGGACGCCGAAGACCGCCGGAGCGACGAGCGAGCCGACGGGCCGCACCGGTCGGGCGCGCAACTGCCGGAACACCACTACCGCCACGACCAGCGCCGCGACGGCGTAAGCACTCATATCAGACATGACGATCGCCGTTCCGGGAGAAGAGGTGCTCGGGGGCCTTCGCGATCCTAAGACTCCGAACCGGGCACCGCCATGCGCTGTGGCACCTCTCACCGCTGATGCGGCAGGGCCTAAGTGGGCCAGGTGCGCCATTTCTGCCACGATTTCGACGGCGTCGGGCCCCGCTGGCCCTGGTAGCGCGAGGCGGTGACCTCCGAGCCGTACGGGTGCTCGGCGGGCGAGGACAGCTGGAAGACGCACAGCTGCCCGATCTTCATCCCCGGCCACAGCGTGATCGGCAGGTTCGCCACGTTCGACAGCTCCAGCGTCACGTGCCCGGAGAAGCCGGGGTCGATGAACCCGGCCGTCGAGTGCGTCAGCAGCCCCAGCCGCCCCAGGCTCGACTTGCCCTCCAGTCGCGCGGCCAGGTCGTCGGGCAGGGTGACGATCTCCAGCGTCGAGGCGAGCACGAACTCACCGGGGTGGAGCACGAACGGCTGGTCGCCCGCGACGTCGACCGGCGCGGTCAACTCGTCCTGGCGCTCGGAGGGGTCGATGTGGGTGTACTTCTGGTTGTTGAACACCCGGAAGCGCCGGTCCAGCCGCACGTCGACGCTGGAGGGCTGGACGAGCTCGGGCTCGAACGGGTCGAGGCCGAGCCGCCCGTTCTTGACGGCGTCGGCGATGTCCCGGTCGCTCAAAAGCATGGCCACAGGCTACCCGTCCCTCTCGATGCGGACTTTGGCACCTGACCGAGACGGACTAGCGCGTCCCGGGTGGGATCGCGTAGGCCACGGTCCCGAGTTCACGCAGCTCCCATCCATCGGGAGCGATGACGGCGCACTCCTTGAGGTCCTCGGCGCACACGATCGCGTCGACGTCCGCGACGTCGGCGGGCGGCTGCCCCGGCACGATCGACTGGAGCGCCACCAGCTCGGTGCCCTCGGGCAGCAGCACCCACCACGGGTACTCCCACGAGTCGTTGCCCTGCACGATCCCGACGGTCTCGGCGCCCGAATCGGCGACGGCCGCGGCGGCCTCCTCGTACTGCGGGAGCCAGTCGCGTCGGCGCACGAACCGCTCCTCGTGGTCGCTCAGCGTGAACGCGGACCACGTGCCGGTCAGGCGCCGCGGATAGCCGTACGCGACGGTCAGCAGCCCCGCCAAGGACGCGATGACGGCGAGGGTGCCGAGCAGCCCCCAGGCGACGGCCCTGCGCCGCCGCTCGACCAATCGGCGCGCCAGTGCCGCCACGAACACCCCGCCGATGGGCGCGCCGAGGACGACCAGGAAGAGCACGAGCCGGTTGATCCACGGCTGCCAGGCGACCGTGGCGCACAGCAGCACGAACGCGGCGGCCACCGCCGCGACATAGGCGCGGCGCACGCCCGGCCCCCGCCGCAGGAACCAGACCGCGCCGAAGAGCGCGGCGAGGCCGGTGAGCGGGAACGCGGCCCGGTCCTCGTCGGGGTACCAGGCCGCGACGGGGAAGGTCGTGGTGCCGAAGGTGACGTCGCGGTCGTTGACGTCGACGCCGACGAGACCGGCGAAGCCCTCGATCCCGGCGGCGAACGCGTCGGAGAGCGGGGCGATCGGCGTATCGAGCCCGGTGTGGGCGATGCGCAGGCCGTTGACGGCGATGAGGCGCGGGTCAGCGGTCTGGACGCCGACGGACTCGCGCAGCATCGCCGGGCCGAGCGGCGAGCCGAACTCGGCGTGCATCCGCGCCAGGAAGGGCCCGACCAGGACCAGCCCGATCGCGAGGACGGCGAGGGAGGCGCCGACGGTGCGCGCCCGCGCCGCCAGCGGGCGGGAGCGGGCGGTGCGCGAGCAGTGCTCGGGGTCGTGCCCGCACATGCACGGGTGGGAGCGGCGCCCGTCGCGGACGAGGCGGCCGATGCCCCACAGCAGCAGGAGCGGGGCGGCGGCGAGCAGGCCGGTGGTCTTGGTGACCGCGACGAGACCGAGCGCGAGGCCGAGGAAGAGCGCATCGGCGCCCGGCGTGGGGACGGCCCACCGCGCGGTCCCGCGCCGCTCGCCCGGACGCGTGAATTCGTCGAGGACGACGGTGGCGAGGCAGGCGACCCAGGCGGCGGCCACGAGGTCGACCTGAGTACTGGAGGCCTGGAGGAGCACCTCGGGGGTGGTGGCGAGGATGAACACGGTGGCGAGCTGGGCCACGGGGGCGCCGCCGAGCTGGGCGGCGATGCGCGAGGCGGCCAGGGCGGCGCCTACCGCCGCAAGGAGCTGCACGAGGTTATAGGCTCCGTCGCCGCCGGTGAGCAGCCGCAGGTGCGTCAGCAGGTACTCCGCGCCGGGGCTGATGTCGACCTGGCGGTGGATGTCGGTGGCGTAGGCCTCGACCGAACCGTTCTGGACCCAGTGCTCGATGCGCGGCAGGTGGTAGGTCTGGGAGTCGAAGTTATTGGGGGCCGAGGCGACGGCGAGGACGGCGGCGCTGACGAAGAGGATCGCGATGACGCAGGCCAGCGCCCACTGCCAGGCAGGGGCGGCGGCCGCGGCGGACCTGGTGCGCCGCCAGGTGCGGCGGGTGGCGCCGCGCTTGCGCCTGATCCCGTCGCGGATCACCGATACGGCGCTGCCGGGACGGGCGGGAGCGACGTCCCGGGCGCACCGGACGACGACCGCGGCGGCGACGGCGAGCGTGGCGGTGACCCAGGAGGCCGCCACGACGACCGCGGTGAGGGCGTGCACCGCGGAGGCGGCTTCGACGGTGGCGATCGCCCACGCGCCCAAGAGCAGCGCGGCGCGCACGACCGCGAGGCGCATCGGCGCGACGGCGGCGCCTTCGAAGGGGCGGAGCGCATAGGCGAGGGCGATCAGGAGGACGAGGAGCCACAGCATGAGCAGCACGGCTCCATTGAACACGACCGTCTGCTCTACCGCGCTTCGGCTCGTTCGCGTTATGGTTATGAAATCGTGTTCGGACGCGCGGGATGGAGCAGCAATGTTGTTGTCGGTTCTCGTCCCGGTATTCAATGAGGAGCGCCTCGCCGCCGGGACGCTGAAGGAGCTGCTCGCGGTCGACTTCCCGTGCGAGACCGAGATCGTCGCCGTCGACGACGGCTCGCGGGACCGGTCGTGGGAAGTGCTGCAATCCTTTGAGGACGACGCGCGCGTGCGATTGGTCCGCCACGACAGGAACCGCGGCAAGGGCGCGGCCATCCGGACCGCCGCGAAGGAGGCGTCGGGCGACTACGTGGTGGTGTTCGACGCGGACGGCGAATACGAGGCGGAGGACCTGCCGAAGCTCCTGGCGCCGGTCCTCGACGGCAAGGCCGAGGTGGTGTACGGCTCGCGGACGTTCGGCTCGCACTCGGCGTACTCGTTCTGGTACGTGATGGGCAACAAGAGCATCACGCTCGCGGCCAACGTCCTGTTCAACTCCTACATCTCGGACCTGGAGACCTGCTACAAGCTGATGCCGCGGGATCTGTACCTGGACCTCCAGGTGCGCTCGGTGGGCTTCGGCATGGAGGCCGAGCTGACGGCGAAGCTGCTCAAGCGCGGCATCCGCCCCTTCGAGGTGCCGATCTCCTACACCGCGCGCAGCCGCGAGGACGGCAAGAAGATCACCTGGACCGACGGCGTCCAGGCCCTGTGGCTCCTGGGCAGGGAACGCCTCCGTCGCTAGGCGGCCATGGCCCGGGATGCCGATTCGAGGACGCCGCGAAGTTCACTTCCGGCCGCGCGCCCGCTCCCATGGGTCGTCATCGATACGATCATCACCGAAGAACGCTTCCCCCTCAGCGCGCATTTCCTCGTAATCGATGGGAGGAAGCTTCCGGACTGCCTCCACGAGCTCGGCGGCGGTCGTCTTCCGGCGTTCCCTGTAAGGACGCACTTCCCCGACCGGTACGCCGTTGCGAGTGAGCATGAAGCTCTCACCGCGTTCCAGCGAGTCCATGACTGCCTCATAGCCGTCTCTCAACTCCTGGTAGCTGATGGTGTTCACACCGATACGGTATCTTCGTGCGCTACGCCAGTTTCCACGCCCGTACCGGACGGCCTGTCAGTCGGGAAGGATGACGACGTCGAGGCGGCGGGGGCCGTGGACGCCTTCCACGCGTTGGAGTTCGATGTCGCTCGTGGCTGAGGGGCCCGAGATCCAGGTCTGCGGGCTCGTCTGGTCCAGGCGCGGCAGCGCCTCGGCCAGGTGGCCGACGATCTGATCGTGCCGCACCACGACCACGTGGTGGTCCGGCACGAGGGTGATCGCCCTTCGCCCCTGGGCCGCACCGGCGTCGAGCATGATCGTGCCCGAGACCGCCACGGCCGCCGCGCAGCCGGTCAGGACCGCGTCCGCCGTGTCCAGCTCGGCGGTCGACAGGTCTTCGTCCTCGATGAACGCCGCGTCGCCGACGCGCCACTCGGCCGGGAGATCGGCGGGCACGATCACGCGCTTCGCCTCGCCGAGTGCCCCGGCGATCGACTCGATCCCGTGGTGGACATACGCCTTGTAGTCGACGAGGCGGTCGATGAGCAGCTCGACCACGTCGGTGTCCGCGTCCAGCGCACGGCGGTATTCCCGCGGCGCCTCCGGCGCGGGGCCCGCGCCGTCCAGGGCTCGGCGCATCCGCGCCAGGATCTCCTCGCGCGCGCTCACCGCTCCCGCTCCTTCCACCAGTCCCGGAAGCTCTCCTTCGGCGGCACCGGCATGTCCCGACTCATCGTCCACTTCGAACCCGGCCACGGGAGCCGCCGCACGAAGCCGCGCCCGCGCCACGGCCGCGAGAAGAACCTGGCCGCCCCGAGCGCGGCCCTCCAGAGCCGCGGCCGGGCCATCACGGCCTCCGCCGCGCCCATCGCGGCCTTCTCGCCCGCCTGGTGCGGTCCCTGCTGGCGCAGGTGCACCAGCACCTCGGGGATGTTGATCTTGACCGGGCACACCTCGTAGCACGCGCCGCACAGGCTCGACGCGTACGGCAGGTCGTCATGGCGGCCCGGCTCCAGCTGCGGGGCCAGGATCGCGCCGATCGGCCCGGGGTAGACGTGCCCGTACGCGTGCCCGCCGGTCCGCTCGTAGACCGGGCACACGTTCAGACAGGCCGAGCAGCGGATGCACGAGAGCGCCTGGCGGCCCACCTCGTCGGCGAGCACCTCGGTGCGGCCGTTGTCGAGCAGGATGATGTGGACGTCCTTCGGGCCGTCGCCCGCGGCCCTGCCGGTCCAGACCGAGGTGTACGGGTTCATGCGCTCGCCGGTGGAGGACCTGGGCAGCAGCTGCATGAAGACCTCAAGGTCCGCGAAGCGCGGCAGCAGCTTCTCGACGCCGACGACGCTGATGAGCGTCTCGGGCATCGTCAGGCACATGCGCCCGTTGCCCTCCGACTCGACGACGACGAGCGAGCCGGTCTCGGCCACCGCGAAGTTCGCGCCGGAGACGGCGACCTTCGCCGACAGGAACCGGCGCCGCAGGTGCAGCCGCGCCGCCTCCGCCAGAGCGGCCGGGTCGTCCGTGAGTCCTTTCGGCGCGTCGGCCATCCGATTGCGGAAGATGTCGCGGATCTCGGTGCGGTTGTAGTGGATCGCGGGCACCAGGATGTGGCTCGGCTTGTCCTCGGCGAGCTGCACGATCAGCTCGGCGAGGTCGGTCTCCCACGCCGCCAGGCCCTCGGCCTCGAAGTGCTCGTTGAGCTCGATCTCCTGGGTGGCCATCGACTTGACCTTGACGACCTCGTCGGCGCCCGCCTCGCGGGTGATCCGCGCGGCGATCGCGTTGGCCTCGGCGGCGTCCCGCGCCCAGTGGACGGTGGCGCCCGCCTCGGTCGCGTTGCGCTCGAAGGCGACGGCGAGTTCGGGCATGCGGCGCTGGACGTCGGCCTTGATCGCGGCGGCGGCGCTGCGCAACTGCTCCCAGTCGTCGAGCTCCCCGGCGACCTTGGCGCGCTTGGCGCGGATGGTGCCGGTGGCGTGCGCGAGGTTGGACCGCAGCTGCGGCATGCCGAGCGCGACCTTGGCCGCTTGCGGGAATGCGGTGCTCATGCGGTGCTCGCGAGGATCTCGGCGTAGTGGATCGGCTTGGGGCCACCCGAGCGGGAGATGCCGCCGCCGATGTGGGTGAGGCAGGAGTTGTCCGCGGCGGCGAGGTACTCGGCACCGGTGCCCGCGGCGTTGCGGCACTTGTCCTCGAGCATCGCCGAGGAGACGTCGGCGTTCTTGAGCGCGAAGGTGCCGCCGAAGCCGCAGCACTGGTCGGCCTCGGGCAGCTCGACCAGCTCGATGCCGTCGACGGCGCGCAGGAGCCGCAGCGGCTTGTCGCCCAGGCCGAGGGCGCGGGTGCCGTGGCAGGTCGGGTGGTAGGTGACGGTGTGCGGGAAGCGCGCGCCGACGTCGTCGACGCCCGCGCGGTCGAGCAGGAACTCCGAGAGCTCGTAGACCCGCTCGCCGATGTCGCTGCCGATCAGACCGGGGTACTGGTCGCGGGCCATGGCCGCGCACGAGCCGGACGGCGTGACGACGGCGTCGTAGGAGCCGAAGACGCGCTCGAAGGACTCGGCGAGCCTGGTGGCGTCCCCGCGGTACCCGGAGTTGGCGTGCATCTGGCCGCAGCAGGTCTGGGCCCGCGGGAAGTCGACCTCGTAGCCGAGGCGCTCCAGGACGGCCACGACCGCCTTGGGCGTCTGCGGGTACAGGGCGTCGTTGACGCAGGTGATGAAGAGACCTATGCGGCTCAAGGGGTCCGGTTCACCTCTTTTCTGGGGCCCACCACGGCTTCGGACCTGAGGAAGGCGGTTGCGTGCCTCGAGCGGGAGTTCTCGAGGTGGAGACTCATGGCCTCCGCGGCTGTAAGCGGTTGCCTCTCGATGATAGCCGCTGCGATCGCCAGGTGCTCGCGCTCGGTCTCGGCAATCGACTTCGGCTCGATGTACGAGCGGTGGAGGTGCAGGTGCGCGTCCAGGCGGTCGATCGCCTTCGCAAGCATCGGGCTGCCGCTGAGCTGACCGACGTAGTTGTGGAACCGCTTGTCGGCCTCGGTGAAGTCCAGCCGGCTCAGCGCGGCGTCGCTGTCGAAGTCCGGCGTGCGGGCCAGCATCCGCAGATTGTTCGCAACGTTGCCGTCGTGGAGGTTCTCGTCGAGGTCGGCGGCGCGCTTCGCGGCGAGCGGCTCGAGGAGCTGCCGCATGCCGAACAGGTCCTCGAACTCGTCCTCGGTGAGCAGCGGCGTCACCTTGTAGCCGCTGAGCGGCCGCCGCCGCACCAGCCCTTCGGCCTCCAGCCGCGCCAGGGCCTCCCTGATCGGCGTCTGCGAGATCTCCAGGCGCTTCGCCAAGCCGTCGATGCTGAGCTTCTCGCCGGGCGCGAGGGCACTCCGCAGGATCCGTGACTTCAGTTCCGTGTAGGCCTTGTCGGCCAAGATCGGCCGTTCGGGTCCCACCAGTGCTTCTCCCATGGGATATATCCTATAGGATATTGTCGACGTGGGCTCGACGCAGACCGGGCCTTTTTTGAAACACCCCATATGTCCGCATTGGAGACGCACGTGGCCACGAACCGCCCCGAGCTCGCGCGGCGCCGCCTCGGTGGCACCGACGTGTCCGTCACCGCCGTGGGGCTCGGTTGCGCCCCCATCGCCGGGCTGTTCACCCCCGTCGATCCCGCCGTCGCCGCCGCCACCGTCGCGGCCGCCTGGGACGGGGGCATCCGCCACTTCGACACCGCGCCCCACTACGGCGCCGGGCGCTCCGAAGAGCGCCTCGGGAGCGCTCTCGCCGGACGCCCGCGCGAGGAGTTCACGCTCTCGACCAAGATGGGTCGCGTCCTGGTCGACCACGACGGGCCGTGGGACCTGTGGGCCGAGCCCAACGGCAAGGCCTCGGCGTTCGACTTCTCCTTCGAGGGCGCCTACGAGGCCCACCGCGGCTCGCTCGACCGGCTCGGCCTCGACCGCGTCGACGTCGGCCTCGTCCACGACGCCGACGACCACCTCGACGAGGCCGCCGCGGGCACCTACGCCGCGCTCGCCGAGCTCCGGTCCGAAGGCCGCATCGGCGCCATCGGCATCGGCATGAACTCCACCGGCGCGGCCGCCGAGCTCCTCTCCCGCGGCGACTTCGACGTCGCCCTCGTCGCCGGGCGCTACACCCTGCTCGACCAGTCGGCGCTCGACGGGCTCTATCCGCTGTGCCGCTCGCGGGGCGTCTCGGTCATCGCCGCCGGGGTCTTCAACTCCGGGATCCTCGCCGACCCGAAGCCCGGCGCCACGTTCAACTACACGGCCGCCGACGCCGCGCTCGTCGAAAAGGCCCTCGCGATCGCCGCAGTCTGCGCCCGGCACGACGTGCCGCTGCGCGCCGCCGCCCTCCAGTTCCCCCTCGCGCACCCCGCCGTGGCGTCGATCCTCGTCGGCGCCCGCACTCCGGCAGAGGTCGACGACGCCCTCGCGATGTTCGCCCACCCGATCCCCGAAGCGCTGTGGCATGACCTCAAGCGGACGGGACTCCTGCCCGAGGAGGCACCCACGCCATGACGACCCGTCTCGTGATCGACGCGCACCACCACCTCTGGACCGCCGACTACCCCTGGCTCGCGAGCCGGCCGGAGTTCGCCCCGATCAAGCGCGACTACGGCGTCGCCGATCTGCGGGCCAACCTCGCCGCCGCGGGCGTCGACCGCACCGTCCTGGTCGAGGCCTCCTGGGGCCACCCGTCGGAGACCGTCGAGTTCCTGCACCTGGCCGGTGCCGTGAACGAGATCGCCGGCGTCGTCGGCCACATCGACCTGCTCGGCTCCGACCTGCACGCCGTCCTGGCCCGCTACCAGGGCCACCCGCGGGTCCGCTACCTCGTGGGGCTGCGGGACCAGATCCAGGCCCGGCCCGAGGCCGACTTCCTGGCCCGGCCCGACGTCATCGCCGCGCTGAAGACCATCGCGCAGACGGTCCCGACGTTCGACCTGGTCGTGCGCGTCGACCAGCTCCCCGCCGCCGCGAAGGCCGCCCAGGCCGTGCCGGAGCTGGAGTTCGTCCTCGACCACCTCGGCAAGCCGCAGGTCAAGGACGGCACCGAGGGCCTCGGGGCCTGGCGCGAGGCCGTCACCCCGCTCGCCAAGCAGCCCAACGTGACCGCGAAGCTCTCCGGGCTCGTCACCGAGGCCGACTGGAAGCGGTGGGGCCCTGAGGATCTGCGCCCGTTCGTCCAGGCCGCACTGGAGCTGTTCGGGCCCGACCGGCTCATGTTCGGATCCGACTGGCCCGTCTGCGAACTGGCCGCCACCTACACCCGCGTCAAGGACGCCCTCACCGAGATCCTGGGCCGCGAGGACCCGGACGTCTTCTCCGGCACGGCGGCGAAGACCTACAAGCTAGGAGTGAAATGAGATACCTGCGCATAGGCGAAGCCGGACACGAGATCCCCGTGGTGGCCCACGGCGGCAAGCACTACGACCTCTCGGGGCGCTGCCGCGACATCGACGGCGAGTTCCTCGAAAGCGGCGGCGTATCCGGTGTGGATGGACTGCCGGAGATCGACGTCGACGGGCATCGCGTGGGCGCGCCGATCGCCAGGCCCGGTGCGGTGGTGTGCATCGGCATGAACTACGCCGCGCACTGCGCCGAGTCCGGCGCCGAGCCGCCCGCCGAACCGGTCGTGTTCTTCAAGCACCCCAACACCATCGTGGGGCCGAACGACGACATCGAGATCCCGCGCGGCTCGTCCAAGACCGACTGGGAGGTCGAGCTCGGCGTCGTCTTCGCGAAGCGCGCCTCCTATCTGGAGTCCGAGGCGGCGGCGCTGGAGTGCATCGCGGGCCTCGTCGTCGCCGACGACGTGAGCGAGCGCGAGTTCCAGATCGAGCGCTCCGGCGGCCAGTTCTCCAAGGGCAAGGCCTGCCCCACGTTCAGCCCGCTCGGCCCCTGCCTGGTGACGCCCGACGAGGTCGCCGACGTGCAAGGACTGCGCCTGTGGTCCAAGGTCAACGGCGAGGTCCGGCAGGACTCCAGCAGCGCCGACATGATCTTCTCGGTGGCGCACCTGGTCTTCCACATGTCGCAGTTCATGGCCTTCGATCCCGGCGACCTGCTCCTGACCGGCACGCCCGAGGGCGTGGCGCTGTCGGGCCGGTTCCCGTACCTGAAGGAGGGCGACGTCGTGGAGGTCGGCATCGACGGCCTCGGACAGACGAGGAATCCCGTGGTGCAAGCGTGACGCCCCGCGCCCGTCACGCCCACCCGACATCGCGAGCGCTTCACGCTCACAGCGCCAAGCCGGCACCGCACCCACCATACTGGTCCTGAATGGAGTAATAACCGATGAACGGATTCGAGGGTCTCACCGTCGCCATCTCCGGAGGCGCCTCCGGGATCGGCGCGGCCTGCGCCGACGCCTTCGCCGCACGCGGCGCGAACGTGGCAGTGCTCGACCTCAACGCGAGCGACGAGCACTGGTCGACCGCCTGCGACGTCGCCGACGACCACCAGGTCCGCACCGCCGTCGCCGCCGTCGCCGAACACTTCGGCGGCATCGACGTGCTGGTGAACAACGCCGGGATCGGCGCGCAGGGCACCGTCGAGGAGAACTCCGACAAGCAGTGGATGCGCGTGCTGGACGTGAACGTGCTGGGCATGGTCCGCCTCGCGCGCGCCTGCCTGCCGCACCTGCGCGAATCGGCCGCGCCCGCGATCGTGAACACCTCCTCGATCGTGGCGAGCACCGGCCTGGTCAAGCGCGCCCTCTACGGCGCGTCCAAGGGCGCGGTCCACTCGCTCACCCTCGCCATGGCAGCCGACCACGTCGCCGAGGGCATCCGCGTCAACTGCGTCGCGCCCGGGACCGCCGACACTCCGTGGGTGGCGCGGCTCCTGGAGCAGGCCGAGGACCCCGCGGAGGAACGCCGGAAGCTGGAGGCGCGCCAGCCCACCGGGCGGCTCGTGAGCGCCGAGGAGGTCGCCGCCGCCGTGCTCTATCTGGCCGACCCGGCCAACAAGGCGGTCACCGGCACGAGCCTCGCCGTCGACGGCGGCACCGCGGGACTGCGCATCGTCCGCTGATCATATTATTATCCTGGTGGGGATAATCCTTCACAGGATTATCCTGTATCGGACATCTTTTATGATGCGGTGATGTCCTTCCTCAACCGCGCCTCTGAACTGGCACTGCTCCGCGAGCGCGCCGCCAGTGCGGAAGCGGAATTCCTGGTCGTCTACGGCAGGCGCCGGGTCGGCAAGACCGAGTTGCTGACGCAGCTGGCGCGCGACTGCCGCTCGGTCTACTTCGAGGCCACTCCTTCCACCGCCATCGGCCAGCTCCGAGGCTTGAGCGAGCAGCTCGCCCGCGCCACCGGCGACCGCGGCTACGCCCGCCGTCCGCTGATCGACTGGGGCCAGGCCCTTGACGCGATAGCCGACTTCGCACGCGACGAGCCGTCCCTGGTGGTGCTCGACGAGTTCCAGTTCCTGGCCCGACAACACCAGGGGATGGAAGGCCAGATCAACGTGTGGTGGCGCGAGACGGGCCGGCATCTGCCGATCACGCTGGTGGTGGCCGGAAGCGAGGTCTCCTTCTTCGAGGACGAGGTACTGGCCGGGACCATGTACGGCAGGCGGACGGGCCAGTTGAAGGTCCTGCCGTTCCTGGCGAAGGACGCGGCGCTGTTCCACCCCGGCTACACGCCCGAAGACCGGATCAGGGCGTTCGCGGTGTGCGGCGGCATTCCCTACTACCTGGAGCGCTTCGATGACTCGCGGCCGCTCCGCACCCACCTGCTCCAGGAGATCATCAGTCCGACCGGGATTCTCCATTCCGAAGCGGAGCTGCTGCTTCGCCAGTCGATCACCAGCCCCGAGAACCACTTCGCGGTCTTGGGGGCGATCGCGCACGGGTACAACCGGAACTCCACGATCGCCGACCGCACCGGTCTGGCACCGGCCCAGGTACTGAAGACACTGCGAGTGCTGGAGCGGCTCGGACTGGTCGAACAGCTCCGTCCGATGACCGCCCCCGCGCGCAGCAAGAAGACGGCCTACCGCATCGCCGATCAGTTCCTCAGATTCCACTGCCGTTTCATCGAATCCGACCGGTCGCTCACGCGCACCGCCGAACTGGCCGAGTCGTACCTGGCGGGTTCAGTCCTGCCGAAGTTCGACCATTTCGTCTCCGAGGCATGGGAAGAGGTATGCCAGGAGTATGTGCTCCTCAATGCCCCCGAGGTGGCCAAGGTCGGACGCTGGTGGGGCAACGTCCCCACCGGACGGGAACGTCGAGTGGAGATGCGCGAGATCGATGTCGTCGGGATCGATCACGACCAGCGCGCCACCGCGATCGGGATGTGCAAGTGGACCTCCACCGAGGTCGACTTCGACGAGTTGAACCTGCTCGACCGGCTCATCCCGCATATCGAGCGGACAGTCGAGCACCCGATGCGGTATCTGTTCTCCCGCAGCGGCTTCAGTGAACGGCTGCAACGCCATGCGGTCGACGACCCTTACCTGACTCTGATCGAACCGATCGACATCTACCGATAGCATCTGAAGCGGCCATGTTCACGGGATTCACCGAGTGGGACATCGAGACCGGGCCGGGCGTCACGCTGCACGGCCGGTCCGGCGGCTCCGGGCCGCCCGTCGTGCTGCTGCACGGGCATCCACGGACGCACACCACCTGGTATCGCGTCGCGCCGGTCCTCGCGTCGAGGGGCTTCACCGTGGTCTGCCCCGACCTGCGCGGCTACGGCCGCTCCACGAAGCCCGATCCGGACCCGGAGCATCTGACCTACTGCGACCGCGCCATGGCGGGGGACGTCGTCGCGCTGATGTCCGCGCTCGGCCACGAGACCTTCGCGATCGCCGGTCACGACCGGGGCAGTTATGTGGCCTACCGGACCGCCCTGGACTTCCCGCAGCGGGTGTCCGCGCTGGCCGTGTGCGACAGCGTTCCCATCATCGAGGCGCTGGAACGGGCCGACCGCCGTTTCGCCGCGAAGTGGTGGCACTGGTTCTTCTTCGGCGCCTCCCCGCACGCCGAACGAGTGATCACCGCGGACCCGCTGGCGTGGTATCGGCCCGACGAATCGAGCATGGGCGGCGACAACTACCGCGACATGGTGGCGGCCGTGTCCGATCCCCGGACCGTGCGGGCCATGCTGGAGGACTACCGGGCCGGGCTGTCCGTGGACGCCGAGCACGACGCGGCCGACCGCCGGGCCGGGCGACGCATCACGGCCCCCACGCTGGTCATGTGGTCGCGGTACGACGACATGGAAGCGCTGTACGGCGATCCGGCCGCGATCTGGGAGCCGTGGTGCCGGCAAGCGGTGCGCACCGCGGTGGTCGAATCGGGCCACCACATGGCCGAAGAAGCACCTGCCCAGGTGGCCGACGCCCTCGGCGCGTTCCTCTCCGACGCCGTCGGCGGGCCTTTATGTGCCGAGTGGGTTGAAACGCAACCGAAGACGACTCGAACGCCACGGACTCGCCCCGGTCCATGTTCCACGGCAATGCGATCGGGCAACTGTGACCGCGGTCTCTAGACGCTTTTGGACCGTTAGCGTGTCATAAGTTGCGGGACACCAATTGGTGTGCAAGAGTTTCAGCACGCGTGTATCCAACACGCACCAACCGAATACCGAAACGCGGCGGGCCGCCGCCCTAACTACCACGAAAGATCGGCGGCCCGCCCCTAGCCAGAGAGGAAACCTCCCATGGTTGGCTTCAGCCTACCCCAAGACCCGGTTCCGGCCTCGGTCAAAATCGACCTGGAACTCCACCAGCCCTACCGAACGTGGTTCGGTCTCGGACGCCTGCGGTGCGAGTGGTGCCACCACAAATGGGGCGCCCACGGCTGCCCGCAGCGCCGCTCGGCCGTGAAGCTGCTCGCCTCCTGCGTCGGCTCTCCTTCGCTTCGCGGCGTCCTCGCCAACCTCATCGGCTTCACCTGGGGCGGTGCCGCATGACCAACCCTGAACGCATCGTTCTCGGGCGGTTCACGCTTGAGCACCGGCGGATCGAGGTCTACCAGATTGTCGGGAGGTCTGCCACTTCGGTGCGGCTGCGGCGCATCGCTCCTGAGCCGGTGGTCGATCTGGGGTACATCAACCGGATCGGGTCGCCGTTCTCACGACTGCACCTGTACCGCGCCGAATGGTCACCTGCGTTGCGGCGGGTCGCCAAAGAGCACGCGGCGGGGATCTGGTTGCACGCCGCGCAACATGAGGCGGAGGTCGACGGATGAGCCTGCACTTCGTCGACAAGCTCCCGGTGTTCGGCTACCGCGAGATCGACGGCCTTGATCTGGCCTTCGCCTGGATCTGGGGCCAGTCCTCCCTGCGCGTGACCTTCGTCGATGTCGATCCTGCCCTGATCGGCCGTGTCACCCATCTTGACGGCCTCCCGCGCCTGGTCGCCGCACCCGACAACCTCGCCTGGCTCCACCAGGACGACCCGGCCCGCACTCTCGCCGTCCTCGACTTCGCCACCGACCTCTGGAGACGAAAGGATTCCATCATCCGCACCTGCGACGGCTGAATCGAAACCCTATACCCTATACCCTATATCTTATATCTTATATCTTATATCTTATATCTTATAGAGTATAGGATGACCCGTTCCTTCGACAGGTAAAGCCTCAAGAAGCCGGGCGAGGCGCGTCTTGTTCGCTGATCCTTTTGGGAGGCAACACTTTCGGGTGTAACCTTACGGCTACTTTCAGGCACGAACCGGTTGATTTCAACATGTCCTGATAAGACATGATGAAAACACGCAAGGCGGACCGAAATCGCGCGAGAAGAGTTCATAGACTCAGCTCATGCAACATCGCTCCCCCCGAGCAGCCGCAGTCGGCGTCGACCTGGGCACCGTGAACACCACGGTGTCGATCCGCGGCCGCGGCGAGCGTCCCGACGTCCGCGTCCTCGACGGCGTTCCGGTCGGCGACCGCGATGCGGCCGCGGACGCGCTCGCCGCCGTGTTCGCGCGCGTCCGCGTCTTCCGCGACGACACCGCCGGAGGCTCGGCGCCCCTCGCCGTCACCGCCCCCGTCTCGTGGGAGCGCGACCGGTACCGCGAGGTCGCCGATGCCGCCGAGGCGGCCGGTCTCGGGCGGCCCTCCTTCGTCCCGGTGGCCGAGGCCGCCGCCGTGTACGTCGAGGCCCGCGGCCACGAACTGGAGCCCGGCGCCGCGCTCGTCGTCTACGGGCTCGGCGCCACCGGCTGCGAGGTCGGCGTCGTCCGCCGCGACGAGGACGGCCACACCGTCCTGGCCGCGCACGGCGCGGGCGAGGTCGGCGGCGACGAGTTCGACCACCTCGTCCTCGCCTACCTCTCCGGCAGGCACGGCGACGACGACCGCGGGTTCTGGGACCGGGTCGACGGTCCGGACGAGGCGGCGCTGCGGCCCGCGCTGCTCGCGGAGATCCGGCGCGCCCGCGAGCGGCTCTCCGAGCACGCCTCGGCCGACATCACGCTCCCCGAGGCCGGGCTCGAACTCCAGCTCACCCAGCAGGAGCTGGAGTCGTGCATCGCCGAGCCCGTCGAGCAGACCTGCGACCTGGCCGCCGCGGTGATGGAGGCCGCCGGAGTCGGCGCCGAGGAGGCCGGCGGGCTCCTGATGATCGGCGGCGCGAGCCGCACCCCGCTGGTCGTGGCGCGGCTCGCCGAGCGGACCGGCCTCAAGCCGGTCCTGCCCGACCGGCCCGAACGGGTCGCCGCCGAAGGCGCCGCGCTCACCGCGCTCCCCGCCGCGCCCGTCGAGGCGGGCCGTCCGCGGCTGCGCCGCACCGCCGCGCGGGTGAGCGTCCTGGCGGTGCTGCTCGCGGTGCTGGTCGGCGGCACCGCGATCTTCGGATCCGAGCTGAGCACGGGCGAGAGCCAGGAGCCCCGCGGCGCGGACTCGACCCCGGCCACCGGCGAGACGGCCTCCCCCGCCGACGGCGAGGCCGGCTCGGGCGGCGCGGGCGGCGTTCCCGAGGGCGACCCGCAGACCCAGTCACCCGACGCCGAGGAGGCCGACGAGACGGAGTCCGCGGACGGCGGCGGCGAGGCGCCCTCGCCGACCGAGGACGGCCGCGAGGAGAGCGCCACCGCCGGACCGGTGCCGGACGTCACGACCATGTCGTCGCAGGAGGCGGAGCAGACCCTCACCGACGCTGGATTCACCAATGTGGACTTCAATGGCGAGCCGGATCCGCTGTTCGGCCCCTGGTACGAGGACTGCGAGGTCAAGGAGCAGGACCCGGCGCCCGACACGCAGCTGGCCTTCGACGAGCTCGTCACGGTCACCTACTCCGGCACCGAAGCCGACGGCTGCGAGGAGTGACCCGGACGCCGTTACCGAACAGCGTTACCAAACCCTATGTGACCATTGAGGCCGGTGGGGCCGGTGTGTGACATGCGCCAGTGGCCCATGTCGCCTCATGACAGCGCAACAGATCTCGTCTGCGTCGCAAACCACACCATATATACCGACCTGATAACAAATTCAGTCCATTTCGGGAGTGGCGGCATCAGAATTCACTTTCACAAGCGAACATCCAGGTATGCCATCCGATTCGAACCGGTCTACGACCGCGCGCCGGAGCGCGAACATACGGGACCGAGGTGTGACCGTCAGCGACGACGCCGTCGTCAAACAGCTCATCACGCCGCTGCGCCGCTACATCCCAGTCAACTGGTTCGATTGGGAGCCATTCGGAAAGCGGCCCAAGAGCTGGTGGCCCGACCTGGTGCTGATCCTCGCGTTCATCGCCATCGCCGCCCTGCTGACGTTCCCGTCGCCGCTGGTCCACATGGACTGGGAGATCCGCGAATGGGTGTGGCGCCACAAGGTCGAATGGGTCAGGGACGTCTCGCGCCTGGCGACCGAGCTCGGTCAGGCGCGCACCGTCGCCACGATCACCCTGGCCCTGGCCGTCTGGTCCGCACTGCGCTTCCGCAGCATCCGGCCGCTGCTGATGTACGTGCTGTCGTTCATCACCCTGGTGGTGATCCTGGTCGTCAAGCACATCCTGGGCCGTCCCCTGTCGCAGCACCTGTGGCAGCTGCACGAGGTCTCCCCGGACGGGGCCATGCTCTTCACCTACTTCGAGCAGGGCGGCGGCGGCAACATCGAGGGCGCGACCGCCTTCCCCTCGGGGCACGCGGTCAACACCGCGCTGCTGTTCGGCCTGATCGTGATGCTCGTCGGCGGCCTGCTGCCGGTGTGGGCGCGCTGGACGCTGCTTCTGGCCCCGCCGGTCCTGGTCTTCGCCTCGCAGGTGTACATCGGCCAGCACTGGTTCTGGGACGAGCCGGCCGGTCTCCTGCTCGGCCTGTTCATCATCCGCAGCGCCAAGCGCGTGCCATGGGCGACGATCCCACTGGGGCCGCTGGAAGTCTTCGAACCGGCGACGCGCAAGACCATCCTGATCGCGACGCTGCTCATCCTGGGCGTCATGGTCACGCCCGCGATGCCGCTGGTCCCGGCGCTGGCGTCCGCCGTGCTCCTGGCGGGCCTCTCCCTGCTCTGGCTGTGGCTGAAGCTGCGCGAGGCGAAGCGGAGCGAGACCGCGCAGGTGCCTAGCCAGCCGTCCGATAGCTCCCAGTGAGCTTGACGCCGTCACCGCCGTCGGCGACCTCGCCGATCGTCCACGCCTCGACGTGGCGGGCGGTCAGGACCGCGAGCGAGCGGTCGACCTGATCGGGGGCGACGATGGCGACCATGCCGACCCCCATGTTGAAGGTCCGCTCCATCTCCTCGTCGCCGATCCCGCCGGTGCGCTGCACGACGTCGAACACCGGGTTCGGCGTCCACGTCGAGCGGTCGACGGCGACGCTCACGCCGTCGGGCAGCGCCCGCACCAGGTTCCCGGCGATGCCGCCGCCGGTGATGTGCGCGAAGGCGTGCACGTCGCACTCCTTGGCCAGCTCCAGGCAGTCCTTGGCATAGATGTGCGTGGGGGTCAGCAGCTCCTCGCCGAGGGTCCGCTGGCGGCCGAACTCGGGCACCTCGGTGGCCAGGTCCATCTTCCCGACGCCGAACAGGGCCTCGCGCACCAGCGAGAAGCCGTTCGAGTGGACGCCCGAGGCCCGCAGGGCGATCGCGACGTCGCCGGGCTTGACCCGGTCGGGGCCCAGCAGCGCGTCGGCCTCGACGACGCCGACGCCGGTGGCCGAGATGTCGTAGTCGTCCGGCTTCATCACGCCGGGGTGCTCGGCGATCTCGCCGCCGATGAGCGAGCAGCCCGCGTAGCGGCAGCCGTCGGCGATCCCGGCGCCGATGTCGGCGATCCGCTCGGGCACGACCTGGCCGGTGGCGATGTAGTCGAGCAGGAACAACGGCTCGGCGCCGCACACGACGAGGTCGTCCACGACCATCGCGACCAGGTCGATCCCGACCGTGTCGTGGATGTCGAGCTTCTGCGCGATGACGAGCTTGGTGCCCACGCCGTCGGTGGAGGAGGCGAGCAGCGGCTGTTTGTACTTCTCGGTGTCGAGCGCGAACAGCCCGGCGAAGCCGCCGATGCCGCCGACGACCTCCGGCCTGGCGGTCTTGCGGATCGAGGGCTTGAGGGCCTCCACGGCCCGGTCGCCGGCGTCGATGTCGACGCCCGACGAGGCGTAGGAGATGGTCTTCCGAGTGGTGGTGCCGCGGCTCACGCTGTGGTCCCTTCCCGCACTGACGTGCTCGCTGAGTCGACTGTTCGGGGTGCTGAAGGTTCGAGGAGGTGCTTGCCGATGAGGTCGGCGGCGGGGAGTTCGATCGGGTACTCGCCGGTGAAGCAGGCGCTGCAGAGCCTGGAGGCGGGCTGCTCGGTGGCCCGCACGAGCCCGTCGAGGGAGACGTAGCCGAGGCTGTCGGCGCCGATCTGGGAGCGGATGCCGTCGACGTCGAGGCTTCCGGCGATGAGCTCGGCGCGGGTGGCGAAGTCGATGCCGTAGAAGCACGGCCACTTGACCGGCGGCGCGGAGATCCGGATGTGGACCTCGACGGCCCCGGCCTCGCGCAGCATCCGCACCAGCGCCTTCTGGGTGTTGCCGCGCACGATCGTGTCGTCGACGACGACCAGGCGCTTGCCCTTGATCTGGTCGACCAGCGGGTTGAGCTTGAGGCGGATGCCGAGCTGGCGCAGCGACTGGGACGGCTGGATGAAGGTGCGGCCCACGTACGAGTTCTTGGTGAAGCCCTGCCCGTAGGGGATGCCGGACTCCTCGGCGTAGCCGATGGCCGCCGAGATCCCCGACTCGGGGACGCCGATGACCAGGTCGGCGTCGACGGGCGCCTCGCGGGCGAGGGTGCGGCCGACCTCGACGCGGGTGGCGTAGACGCCCCGCCCGGCGAGCTTCGTGTCGGGGCGGGCGAGGTAGACGTACTCGAACAGGCAGTTCTTCGGCTCGGGGGCGGCGAAGCGCACCGAGCGCAGCCCGTACTCGTCGATGGCGAGCATCTCGCCGGGCTCGACCTCGCGCACGAACGTGGCGCCGATGGTGTCGAGGGCGGCGGTCTCGGAGGCGACGGCCCAGCCGCTCGCGAGGCGGCCGAGGACCAGCGGGTGCACGCCCTGGGGGTCGCGGGCGGCGTACAGCGCGTTGTCGTCCATGAACACCAGGCAGAACGCGCCGCGCAGCTGCGGCAGGACCCGCTCGGCCGCGGCGGCCACCGACTCGTCGGGGTGGGCCGCGAGCAGCGCGGTGATCAGGTGCGTGTCCGAGGTGGTGCCGCCCATGTCGATGCCGAGCCGGTCGACCTCCTTGAGGAGGTCCGCGGTGTTGACGAGGTTCCCGTTGTGGGCCAAGGCGATCGCTGTGCCCGTGGAGGTGGACCTGATGGTGGGCTGGGAGTTCTCCCAGGTGGAGGCGCCGGTGGTGGAGTAGCGGGCGTGGCCGATCGCCAAGTGCCCCTGGAGCGGCGCGAGCGTGGACTCGTCGAAGACCTGCGCCACGAGGCCGAGGTCCTTGTAGACGACGGTGCGGGAGCCGTCCGAGACGGCGATCCCCGCGGCCTCCTGACCGCGGTGCTGCAGCGCGTACAGCCCGAAGTAGGTGAGCTTCGAGACCTCTTCCCCGGGGGCCCAGACGCCCATGACGCCGCAGGCGTCGCGAGGACCTGGCTGTTCGGGATCGAGTTCCGTGGTGAGTCGACCGTCACCTCGGGTCACTGCAACTCCTCGGTTCGCTGAGGCGGATGGATGGCTCGCGGGCCTCACCATGGCTGGGCCGATAGAGAACTCGCAGGTCTATGACTCGCAGGCTTCGCCATGCTGTGGGCTCGGCAGGGACTGCCTTGTCACAGTCTATCCGACCTGGCGCCGAACTCCACCCTCCCGATCGGGCGAGTATGCGCCGCCGTCGAGTCCTTCGTCACCACGAGCGGGGACGGTCGTCCCACTCGCCCCAGCCGCGGCGCTCCTCGTCATCGCGGCGGCGCGAGTTCGGGGCGCCCTCGTCCTCCGGCCGGTCGGCGGCGTACGGGGAGGGCGACGGGCTCGGCGACGAGTGCGAGCCGTACGGCGCCTCGCCGGGGCCGCCCTGCGGCATGGCCTGAGTGGGCGCCGGCGCGTACGGGTCGGCGGCGGGCGGCGCGCTCGCGGGCGGCTGCGGCGGCTGGGAAGGCTGCGGCGCGTACGGGTCGCGGCTCATGCCGCGGCTCGGGTACGGGTCGGCCGACGGCTGCGGCGGCTGCGACTGGTGCAGCTGCTGCGAGGGCGGCTGCGACGGGGCCGGGGAGGGCGGCGGCGCGTACGGGTCGCGCGAGACCGGCGGCTGCGAGCCCGAAGGCGGCTGCTGCGGCGGATCGAACATCGAGGCGCCCGGGCCCGGGCTCGGCCTCCTGCCCGGCGGCGTCGGGGACGGCGTCGGCGAGGGGTACGGCTGAGTGGCGCCGGGATCGGAGAACGAGCTCTGCGGCGGACGCGAGGACATGTTCGCCTGCGGCATCACCTGGGTGGCGTCCCCCGGGGCGGGCGGGACGGGGCCGGACGCCTGGACCCTCGGGAGGAGCTGGGTGCCGTCGGGACCCATGGCGGGCGGCGGCACGGGCGGGGCGGCCGGGGGCGGCGGGGCGGAAGGCGTCCCGGCCTGCGGCATCACCTGCGTGGCGTCGCTGCCGGGCCCGTACGCGGGGCCGAACCCGGAGGTGGGGGCGCCGTACGCGCCGACTTCCCGGTCCTGGACGAGCGGCCCCTGGTGGATCATGGTGGGCGCGTCCTGGCCGGGCGCCGGTCCGGACTGGTAGACGCCGGGGCTGCCGACCTGGGCCGCGGTGGGCTGGTGCTCGGGCGGGGCGTCGGGGGCGAAGCTCTCGCCGTCGTCCTTGTCGTCGTCCTTGCCGCCGCGCAGCAGGAAGATGATGCCGATGATGCCGCCGACGACGAGCAGGCCGCCGATGATGATGAGGACGATCAGGGTGCCCGAGAGGCCGCCCTCGTCGGGCTCCTCGCTGGGCTCGGCCGACGCCTCGGTGGGTGCGGCGCTGGTGGGCGCGGCGGTGGTCTCCGTCGGCTCGGTCTCCACGGGGGTCATGGTGAAGTTCTGCGTGAAACTCGAGCCCGCGTTGACGGTGATGGGCTCGTCGAGGTCCTCGAAGCCCTCCCTGGTGGCCTTCAGGTTCATCTCGCCGGGCGCGATCGGGTCCTGGCCGCTGCCCTGGAAGGCGAACTCGCCCTTGTCGTTCGTGGTGGTCTCGTGCTCGTGGCCCTCGCCGTCGGTGAGGACGACCTCCGCGTCGGTGACCGGCTCGGCGTTCGAGGTGATGGTGCCCTTGACCTCGGTGACCGTCTCGGGGCCGCCGTGACCGGCGACCGTGACGCCGGTCTTCTGCTCGCCGGAGCTCTGGCCGCCGCCGTTGATCTTCAGCTCGCCGCTCTTGCTCTGCCCCTCGGGCAGCTCGGACTCGGGGGCCGGGGCGACGAGGAACTGGATCTGGACGGGCTGGACCACAGCGTCGCACTGAGCGACACCGACACCTATGCGGTGACAGACGCCATCCTGCACATCGACGCTGGCGTACCCGTCAAGCCCCGACAGGCTCGCGGTCACAGTGATCGGTTGACCAGCCGGGTTGTTGTGCTGGGGTATGACGTTGACAGTGACGGTGGCGGGCGCGCCACCGATGTCGATATAGGGGTTCTGGCCGGAGATGATCTCGTGCCGGAAGCTGTTGGGCTGGGCGGAGGCCGGTGTGGCGAGGAGGAGCGCGCCGAGCAGGACGCCAAGGGCCGCGGCGAGGCCGGTGAGGCGCGCACGCAGGCGACCCCGTGCCCCCCGCCGGGACCGCGAGACGTTAGTCTTGGTCCGGCTCGGTTCGGCCGCTACGGTCATCTACATCCCCTCCTGGGCATGCCATCGGGCACAACTGTACGGCTCGCGAGCCACCCCGCCGACGCTCGCTGGGCCGTGCGCCGGTCGAGCCGCGGGCGCGCACGACTCACCTACGGCCACGGGCCGTCGACGCCACTATGCCTGGTCTCGTTTCGGTCACGGGATCCAGGGGGTGGGAGCACAGCGGTGCGCGCCGAATCGCACGGAGCCATCTGGCGAAGTCTAACCGGTTCTGGAGGAGATGTTATGGACGCTGTGGTCGACGCCATCGCCGCGCTCGACAATGGCGAGGAGCCGGACAGGCCGACGCTCAAGGCCGCGGTGCGCGAGCTGCTCCAGGCGCTGGCCGAGAAGGCGCCCGGTCACACGGTGGAGGTGCGGGTGCCGCCGTACGGCGCGGTCCAGTGCGTGGAGGGCCCGAGGCACCGCCGCGGGACGCCGCCGAACGTCGTCGAATGCCGTCCGATCGTGTTCGTGGAACTGGCCACAGGCCGCCTCGACTTCGCCGAGGCGGTGGCGACCGGAAAGGTCATGGCCTCGGGCCAGCGGGCCGACCTCTCCGACTTCCTGCCGCTGATCGACGGCGCCTGAACATAACGCCGCGGCGACGTCTTCACCGCCTCGGGAACGCGCCGAGATCGCTCCGCTGAGGATCACGGTGCGCCTGCGGGTGAGGAACCGGGGCAGCAGCGAGGCGAACCGGTTCAGCCGCCCCGACTGCACGCTCGGCGATCGGCCGCGGTCCAGTGCGCGCATGGCGGTCCGGACCACCTGCTCAGGAGTCTGGTAATTGCCGCTGTAGGCGCCTGTGGCAAGTTCGTCGAAGAACTCGGTCCTGGTGAGCCCCGGCGAGAGAGCCAGCACCCGCATCCCCGTGCCCCGGGACTCCAACCACAGCGCCTCGGTGAAGTTGAGCACGAACGCCTTCGCCGCGGAGTAGACCGCCATGCCCGGGAACGGGGTGTAGGCCGCCATGCTCGCGACGTTGACGAGGACGCCGGAGCCGGAGCGGCGCAGCGGCTCGATGAACGCGCGGGTGAGGTCGACGAGGTTCGCGATGTCGACGTTGATCTCCTTGAGGAGGCGCTCGGGGTCCTCGCGGTGAAAGGGGTCGTCGGTGGCGAAGCCGGCATTGTTCACCAGGCCCGTGACCTCGATCCCCCTCTCGGCGAGCTCGGCGGCGAGGGCGCGGCCCGCCCTGGGCGCGCTGAGGTCGAGGGCGATCGGGATGGCCGCGATGCCGTGGTCCGTCTCGAGTCCGGCGGCGAGCTCCTCAAGGCGGTCGAGCCGACGGGCGACGAGCACGAGGTCGGAGCCGCGGCGCGCGAGTTCGCGGGCGAAGGCCGCGCCGATGCCGGAGCTGGCGCCGGTGACGACGGTGGTCTGGTCCGAGTAGTCTACGGTTCTCATATCTGCACTATACGCAGAATTATGCACTCGGTGCAAATCAATGCGCGATGAACGCCCGGACGTAGACTGAGGGCATGGCCTCCGCACCGAACCTCCGTGAACGCACCCGCCGCGCGGTACGCGCCGAGATCGCGGCGACGGCGATGCGGCTGTTCGAGGAGCAGGGCTTCGACGCGACCACCGTCGACCAGATCGCCGCCGCCGCGAGCATCTCGCGCCGCTCGTTCTTCCACTACTTCGGCACCAAGGAAGACCTCGTGCTCGGCGACACCGAAGCCCTCGGCGAGTCGGTCCGCGCCGCGCTGGAGGCGCGCCCGGCCGAGGAGTCGGCGTGGACCGCGATCCGGGCGGCGTTCATGACACTGCGGTCGACCGAGGACTCGGCCGACGACCTCCTCCTCGCCCGACTGCACCACGACGCCCCCTCACTGCGTGCGAAGCACCTGGAGAAGCACCTGCGCTGGCAGGAGCTCTTGGCCCCCGACATCCAGCGCCGCCTCGGCCTGCCTGAGACCGAGACGCCCGACCCGCGGGCCCGCGCGTTCGTGGCCGCCGCCCTGGCCTGCCTCGACGCCGCCCTCAACGCGTGGTGCGAATCCGGCGGCGAGCTCGACCCGGTGCGGTTGTTCGACGACGCGATCGAGGCCATCAGAGCCTGACAGGACACGGCACCGCCCCGGCACTGAGCGCCGGGACGGTGACATGCTTCCTATATTTTATATCCTATAACTTATATAGTACATCTATATCTTATACCTTATATATTATAGGATATAAGTTGCTTCATTCGCCGAGTTGGGCGGCGATGCGGCCCTTCCAGGCCGCTTCGAGTTCGGCCCTGGGGATGTCGAAGTGGTCCCTCAGGTGCAGGCCGTCGGTGTTCGCGTCCACCACGCCCAGCGGCGTGATCGGCAGACCGCGCTGCTCGCACGCCGAGCGCACCGCCAGCTCCTGGCCGCGCGGAATGACGATCAGCACCCGCCCGGTCGACTCGCTGAACAGGTACGTGAACGGGTCCGCCCCCTCCGGAAGCAGGATGTTCGCGCCCGTGCCCGCGTTGCAGATCGCCTCCACCAGCGCCTGCGCCAGACCGCCCTCGGACAGGTCGTGCGCCGCGGCCAGCTGCTCGTTGCCCGCCAGCCGCGCGAGCAGCTCGGCCAGCTTCATCTCGTGATCGAGGTCCACCTTCGGCGGGACCCCGCCGAGGTGGCGGTGCGTCGCCCACGCCCACTCCGAGCCGGACAGCTCCTCGCCGGTGGTGCCGATGAGCGCGATCGTGTCGCCGCTCTGGCCCAGCCCCAACGGGATCCGCCGGGACACGTCGTCGATGACACCCAGGACGCCGATGACCGGCGTCGGGTGGATCGCCTCGCTGCCGGTCTGGTTGTAGAACGACACGTTGCCGCCCGTGACCGGGATGCCCAGCTTCTGGCAGCCGTCGGCGATGCCGGTGACGGCCCGCTCGAACTGCCACATCACGTGCGGGTCCTCCGGAGAGCCGAAGTTGAGGCAGTCGGTGACGGCGATCGGCGTGGCGCCGGTGACCGCGACGTTCCGGTAGGCCTCGGCGAGCGCGAGCTGCGATCCGGTGTACGGGTCGAGCCGCGCGTAGCGGCCGTTGCCGTCCAGGGCGATCGCGATGCCGACGCCGGTGCGCTCGTCGAGGCGCACCATCCCCGCGTCGTGCGGGGTGCCGAGCACCGTGTTGCCGAACACCGAGGAGTCGTACTGCTCGGTGATCCAGCTCTTGTCGCACAGGTTCGGACTGGCGGCCATGTCGAGGACGGTCCTGCGGATCTCCTCGTCGGTGGACGGGCGCGGCAGCGTCTCGGCGCGGTCGACGGCGATGAGCCCCAGGTCGTTCGGCTCGGCGATCGGCCGGTGGTAGACCGGGCCCTCGTCGGCCAGGCTCGCGGGCGGGACGTCGACGACGGCCTGCCCGTGGTAGTCGATGACGAGGCGGCCGGAGTCGGTGACCTCGCCGATCGCGGTGGCCAGCAGGCCCCAGCGGCGGGCCCGCGCCAGCACCTGCTCGACGTTCGCCGGGGCGACGATGGCGAGCATCCGCTCCTGCGACTCCGAGGCGAGGATGTCGTGCGGCTCCATGCCGGTGGCGCGCAGCGGGACCCGTTCGAGATCGACGTGCATGCCGCCGTCGCCGGCGGCCGCGGTCTCGGACAGGGCGCAGGTGAGCCCGGCGCCGCCGAGGTCCTGGATGCCCTCGACGAGCCCGGAGTCGAACAGCTCCAGGCACGCCTCGATGAGCAGCTTCTCGGTGAACGGGTCGCCGACCTGGACGCTGGGCCGCGAGTCGGAGTCGTCCTCATCGGAGAAGGTGGCGCTGGCGAGCACGGAGACGCCGCCGATGCCGTCGCGGCCGGTCTTGGCGCCCAACAGGATCACGACGTTGCCGACGCCGCTGGCCTGCATGGACTGGAGGCGCTCGCGCGGCAGGACGCCGACGCTGAGCGCGTTGACCAAAGGGTTCCCCTGGTAGCAGGGGTCGAAGAACGTCTCGCCGCCGATGTTGGGCAGCCCGACGCAGTTGCCGTAGTGGCCCACGCCCTCGACGACGCCGGGCAGGACGCGGGCGGTGTCGGGGTGGGAGAGCTCGCCGAACCGCAGGGAGTCCATGACGGCGATCGGGCGGGCGCCCATCGCGATGATGTCGCGGATGATGCCGCCGACGCCGGTGGCGGCGCCCTGCTTGGGCTCCACGAACGACGGGTGGTTGTGGGACTCGACCTTGAACGTCACCGCGAGGTGCTCGTCGATGGCGACCACGCCGGCGTTCTCGCCGATGCCGGCGAGCAGACGAGGCGTCTTCGGGTTCTTCTCCCCGAACTGCCGCAGGTGCACCCTGCTGGACTTGTACGAGCAGTGCTCGGACCACATGATCGAGTACATGGCCAGCTCGGACTGGGTGGGACGGCGGCCCAGGATCTGGCGGATCCGGGCGTACTCGTCCTCGGCCAGGCCGAGTTCGGCGTAGGGCTGCTTCTCGTCGGGGGTGGCCTCGGCCACCCCGACCGTGTCGAGCATCTGTCTCGTCATCGCGCGGCTCCCTCGTTCAGATAGGCCGTAATGGAGGCGACCACGCCGAGCCCGTCGGTGGACGGGCCGGTGAGCGCCTCGACGGCGTGCTCGGGGTGCGGCATGAGCCCCACGACGTTCCCCGCCTCGTTGGACACCCCGGCGATGTCGCGCATCGCGCCGTTGGGGTTGTCGAGATAGCGGAAGACGACCTGGCCGTTCGCCTCGAGCCGGTCCAGCGTCGCCTCGTCGGCGACGTAGCGGCCCTCGCCGTGCTTGGCGGGGAAGACGACCTCCGCGCCGGACGCGTAGGCGTTCGTCCAGGCGGTGGCGGCGGTCTCGACGCGCAGGCGCGCGGGGCGGTTGCGGTAGCGCAGGTGGGCGTTGCGCACCAGCGCACCGGGAAGCAGGTGCGATTCGCACAGCACCTGGAAGCCGTTGCAGACGCCGAGGACGGGCATGCCCCGTCCGGCGGCGTCGCGGACCAGGCCCATGACCTCCGAGAAGCGCGCGATTGCGCCGCAGCGGAGGTAGTCGCCGTAGGAGAACCCGCCGGGCAGGAAGACGGCGTCGACGCTGCGGAGCATCGCGTCGTCGTGCCACAGCGCCACCGGCTCGGCCCCGCCGAGGCGCACGGCGCGGGCCGCGTCGCGGTCGTCGAGCGAGCCGGGGAAGGTGACGATGCCGATGCGGGCACTCATACGGCGTCCTCGCTGAGCACCGAGACGGTGAAGTTCTCGATGACGGGGTTCGCCAGGAGCTGGTCGGCGATGATCTGCGACTGCTCCTCGGCATTGGTCACGGATGGGTCGAACTCGATCTCGACGCGCTTGCCGATCCGCACGGACTTCACATCGTTGACGCCTAGGCGGGGCAGCGCCCCGAGCACGGCCTCGCCCTGCGGGTCGAGGATCTCGGACTTCAGCATCACGTCGACCACTACACGGGCCACGGTCGCACTCCTGTCGGTCACTTGGACGGGACAGGCCAAGCATATTCAGCGGGTCTGACCAGGGCCAGCGACGCGCTCAGGGTGTCGGTGCCACGTCACACGAACTCAGAGGATGCCTCCGGGCCCGTAGGCGGCGGCCTCAGGGTGCGTTTTCGCGACCGCGGCCACCCTTTCGGCGACGCGGTCGACCTGATCGCCTGCCGCGCCAACGAATTCACCCGTATCGGCTACGAGCCGGCCCAGCTCAGACCGGTTCATCGGCAGGCGCTCGTCGGCGGCGAGCCGGTCGAACAGGTCGTTGCCGCGCTGCCCGGATTCGCGCATGGCGCGCGCCACGGCGACGGCGTGCTCCTTGATCGCCTCGTGCGCGTCCTCGCGTCCGGCGCCGCGCCTGACGGCCTCCATCAGGACTTTCGTCGAGGTCAGGAACGGCAGGTACCGGTCGAGCTCGGCGCCGACGACCGCCGGGTAGGCCCCGAAATTGTCCAGGACCGTGAGAAAGGTCTCATAAAGCCCGTCGACGGCGAAGCACAGGTCCGGCAGCGCGACGCGGCGCACCACCGAGCACGACACGTCGCCCTCGTTCCACTGGTCCCCGGCGAGCTCGCCGAGCATCGCCGCGTAGCCGCGGGCGACCACGGCCAGGCCGTTGATGCGCTCGGAGGAGCGGGTGTTCATCTTGTGCGGCATGGCGGAGGAGCCCACCTGGCCCTCCATGAAGCCCTCGGTGGCCAGCTCGGCGCCCGCCATGAGCCGGATCGTCAGCGCGGCCGACGAAGGCGCGGCCACCGACTGCACGAGAGCCGAGCCCGCCTCGTAATCCAGCGAGCGCGGGTAGACCTGCCCGACCGAGTCCATGACGCGCTCGAAGCCGAGGTGGGCGGCGACGCGGCGCTCCAGCTCGGCGAGCTTCGCGCCGTCGCCGCCGAACAGGTCGAGCATGTCCTGGGCGGTCCCGACCGGGCCCTTGATCCCGCGCAGCGGGTAGCGGCGCAGCAGCTCCTCGATCCGCTCGTAAGCGCCCAGCAGTTCCTCGGCCCACGTCGCGAAGCGCTTCCCGAGCGTCGTGGCCTGCGCGGGCACGTTGTGGCTGCGCCCGGCCATGACGAGGTCCCGGTACTGCTCGGCGCGGGCGGCCAGGCGCACCGCGGCGGCGACGAGCCGGTCGCGGACGAGTTCGAGCGACTGCCTGACCTGCATCTGCTCGACGTTCTCGGTCAGGTCGCGGCTGGTCATGCCCTTGTGGATGTGCTGGTGGCCCGCGAGGTCGGAGAACTCCTCGATGCGGGCCTTGACGTCGTGCTTGGTGACGCGCTCGCGCTCGGTGATCGAGGCGAGGTCGACGGTGTCGAGCACGCGCTCGTAGTCGGCGATCACGCCCTCGGGCACGGTCACGCCCAGCTCGTGCTGGGCCTTGAGCACCGCCAGCCACAACCGCCGCTCGGCCTTGATCTTGCCGACGGGGTCCCAGATGTCGCGCATCTGCTGGGAGGCGTACCGCTCGGCGAGCACATTCGGAGTCACGCGGCAATCATGACATCGCGCACGCATGCGTGCGCGATGTCTCGGCGCGCCTGTTAACCAGCGCCTATTCACCCCGTAAACTGGCCGGGTGCGAGTACTCCTGATCGGCACCGGCGGCCGCGAGCACGCCATCGCCGCGGCCCTGGCCGCCGACGAATCCGTTGACGCGCTCATCTGCGCCCCGGGCAGCCCCGGCATGGGCGAGCTGGGCCGGTGCGTCCCGGTGAACGCGAACGACCCGGCCGCGGTCGCGTCGCTGGCGGTCACCTCCGCCGCCGACCTGGTCATCGTCGGCCCCGAGGCACCGCTGGTGGCGGGTGTGGCCGACGCGGTGCGCGCCAAGGGCATCCCGGTGTACGGGCCGAGCCGCGAGGCCGCCCGCATCGAGGGCTCGAAGGCCTTCGCGAAGGAGGTCATGGCCGCCGCGAACGTGCCGACCGCCGCCGCGCGCGCCTGCCGGACCCCCGAGGAGGTCGCGGCCGCGCTCGACGAGTTCGGCGCGCCGTACGTCGTCAAGGACGACGGCCTCGCCGCGGGCAAGGGCGTCATCGTCACCGACGACCGCGAGGCGGCCCTGGCGCACGCGATCGAATGCGAGCGGGTCGTCGTCGAGGAGTACCTCGACGGCCCCGAGGTCTCGCTGTTCGTCGTCACCGACGGCGAGACGGCCCGCCCGATGCTCCCCGCGCAGGACTTCAAGCGCGTCGGCGACGGCGGCACGGGCCCGAACACCGGCGGCATGGGCGCCTACACGCCGCTGCCGTGGGCCCCCGACGACCTGGTGTCCGAGATCATGACCCGTGTGGCCGAGCCGACGCTGGCCGAGCTGGCCGGGCGCGGCACCCCGTTCGTCGGCACCCTGTACTGCGGGCTGGCGCTGACGGCGAAGGGCCTCAAGGTCGTCGAGTTCAACGCCCGGTTCGGCGACCCGGAGATCCAGCCGATCCTCTCGCTCCTGGAGTCCCCGCTGGGCGAGCTGCTGTACGCCGCCGCCACCGGCAAGCTCGCCGGCTTCGGGCCGCTGTGGTGGCGCGAGGGCGCGGCGGTCTGCGTCGTGGTCGCGAACGAGGGCTACCCGGAGGCGACGGTCACCGGGCGGCCGATCTACGGCGCCGAGCAGGAGGGCGTGCTCCATGCGGGCACCGCGCTGGACGCGACGGGGCAGCTGATCGCCACCGGCGGTCGCGTCCTCAACTGCGTGGGGACGGGCGCCTCCGTGGCCGAGGCCCGGCAGGAGGCCTACACGCTGGCCGAGGGCGTCAAGCTCGAAGGCGCGCACTTCCGCGGCGACATCGCCGCGAACATCTGACCGCCCCGCCCGCGCGGCGGAATCGCATATATGAGCCCTTCTCGGCCCGATGCCGGAGACACTGGAGGCGAACCAGTGGCGCACCGGCAGAAGGGACGGACATGGCGCACGAAGAACGAGGACGCATCGTGGTCGGCGTCGACGGCTCCCCGTCGTCGACGCAGGCGCTCACGTGGGCGCTGCGGCAGGCGGAGATCACCGGCGCGTCCATCGAGGCGGTCCACGCCTGGCAGATCCCCATGACGTACGGGGCGCCGGTGGCGGTCCTCCCCGGCGAGGACTTCGCCGAGTCGGCCGAGCGGGCACTGGCCGAGTCCGTCGACGAGGTGCTGGGCGGCCGCGAGGACCTCCCGGTGAGGCGCATCGCCGAGCACGGCCTGCCCGCCAAGGTGCTCCTGGAGCACTCGCAGGACGCCGAGCTGCTGGTGGTCGGCAGCCGCGGGCGCGGCGGCTTCAAGGGCCTGCTGCTCGGCTCGGTGAGCCTGCACTGCGTCACGCACGCGCACTGCCCGGTCGTGGTGCTCCGGCACGAGGACTGAGGCCTCAGGCGGCCTCTGGGAGACCGTCGCGGGAGACCGGGCAGGACATGCACCTGGGGCCGCCGCGGCCCGAGCCCAGTTCCGAGCCGGGGATGGTCATGGTCTTGACCCCGGCGCGCTCCAGGCGGGCGTTGGTGACCGTGTTGCGCTCGTAGGCGACCGCGACGCCGGGGGCGAGGGCGAGCGTGTTGTTCCCGTCGTCCCACTGCTCCCGCTCGGCGGTGACCACGTCCCGCTCGCCGGTGTGGATGATCTCGATGCCGTCCACGCCGATCGCCTCGGCGGCCGCGGCCAGGAACGGCCGGGGGCCCTCGATGTCGAGTTCGGACTCCTCGCCCGGCCTGACGGTGTAGGCCTCCAGGCGGTGCTCGGCGGGCGCGTACATGACCATGCGGTGCGCGTCGACCATGGTGCACAGCGTGTCGAGGTGCATGGTGGCGCGGCGCTGCGCGATCGGGACGACGAGGACGGTGTGGACGGATCCGCGCTCGAAGGCCCGGCGCGCGAGCCGCTCGGCTCCGGCCGGGGTGGTGCGCTCGCCGACGCCGACGGCGAGGACGCCGGGGGCGAGCGCCAGGACGTCGCCGCCTTCGAGGTGCTCCAGCGACGGGTCGTAGAGCTTCGGCACCGCGGCGAAGCGCGGATGGTGGCGGTAGATGATGCCGGTCAGGGTCGTCTCGCGGCGCCGGGCGGGCATCGCGAGGCTGGTGACGGCGACGGCGTCGCCGATCCACACCGACGAGTCGCGGGTGAACATCATGTTCGGCAGGGGGTCGATGACGAAGTCGGTGCCGCGCATGAGCTTGTGGCGCAGGCTGTGGGAAGAGCCGAACTCCTCTTTGGTGGCGCCTTCGATGAGGACCGCGGTGAGCCGCTCCGGTTCGAGGTCGGCCAGGTAGGCCGCGAGCTCGACGCCGAGGGTGTGGCCGAGCCGCACGTCCGCGGCCACTGAGGCGATGACCTCCTCGCGGGCGGCGGGCAGGTAGAGGCATTCGGTGAGCAGTGCGCCGACGTAGAGGACTTCGACCTCGTGTTCGATGAGGGTGCGGGCGAACCGGTCGTGCTCGGCCTGGGCCCGCTCGACCCACGGGATGCCGTCGAACAGCAGCGCACCGGTGTTGCGCGGGGTCAGGCGGCGCAGTTCGCCGCCGGGGCGGTGCAGCATGACGCTGCGCAGGCGGCCCACTTCGGAATCGACACCGTAGGAGTGCATCGTCGAACTCATGATCCAGACAATAGAGGCACTGCCACCGAAGATCAACTTTTCTCTGTTAACGTGGATCGACTGAGCGTGACGACTACCCCCGGGACGCCCATTGACACAGTTGGAACTCGTTATCCCACTCCGGAGGAGGGCTCTGGGAGCCGACGACGGCCACCTTCACCCAGGGCTGGTGCCGTGGCGCGCCGCGGTGTGCGCGAGCACCGACGCGTGCCTGCTGCTGTCCGAGGACAGCCGGATCGTCGCGGTCGCGCCGGTGGCCAGGGAGATGCTCGACCTGCCCGTGGAGGTCGAGTCCACGAGGCCGCGGTTCCTCCACTGCGGCCTGAGCTTCCTGGACTTCACCGCGGGGGCGCAGCCGCTGCAGGACGCCGAGCTGGCGCGGCTGGCGCCGGTGCAGTCGCTCCAGACGGACGCGTTGGAGCGGAGCCTGATCCGCATCGACCGCCGCGGCGTGCACCGGACGTTCGACGTGGTGGCCTCGCCGCTGCACTCGCCGCCGCGGCTCGACGCAATAGGAGCCCTCGCGTTCTTCACGCCGGTGGGGCCGGGCTAGGGCCTGTGCGAGGGCTCGGGGCGAGGCGGTATCCGATTCCGTTCGCCCCGCTCGCAGTACCGACTTATAGCCTGCAAGCACCGTTGGTTGTTTTATAGCCTATAAGATATAAAATTACTGCGCCAAGTGGGGAAGGCTCTCCAGGCACCGGTGTCGTGCCTGGAGGGCTGCACGACGCCCCCTCGGGGTTCTCAACTCATTGAGTGATGAGTGCGTCCGGGCGGCGGTCGCCGCCCGGACGCACTCATCACTCGTCATTCATCACTTGTCACTCGATGATGAGCTCGAAGGTGCTGGTGGTGTTCTTGATGTCCTGGTGGTTGCCGCTCATCTCCAGGTTGTGGAAGACCGCCGAGCCGACCGCCGGTCCCTGCCCCGCTTCGGGCATCTCGTTGACCCAGATGCCGAAACCGGACTTGTCCTGGAACTCGTCGCCGCTGAGCCGCGCGCCGGTGATCGTGACGTCGGTGAACACGGTGTCGGTGACCGAGTGCTCCGGCTGGCCGCCGGTGTACTTGGTCTGGAACATGATCCCCGAGTAGGTCGGATCCACGATGTCCACATTGCTGACCCGGATGCCCTCGAACGCCTTGTCCGCCGAGAAGACCCAGATGCCGGGGAAGGTCTGCGCTCCCCAGAAATGGCCTCCCGCCCGCACGACCGAGATGTTCTCGAACCGGGTGGGCGAGGCGGAGCTGAAGCCGTCCATCGGATAGCCGAAGTCGAGCGAGCTGATGGTGATGCCCGAGTAGACCAGCGTGTCGGCGATGTGGATGTTCCGGAACGTGTTCCCGAACCCGCCGTAGACCGCCAGTCCGGCGGCCCGCCAGGTCAGCATCGAGGTCAGGTTCTCGTACACGTTGCCGGTCTGGTCGCCGCCGCCCGCGTCGGTGGCGGCGAACAGCGCGAAGCTGTCGTCACCCGAGGCGCGGGACTCGACGTTCCGCACCACGTTGCCCGTGCTGCCGTTGGTCATGTTCAGCGTGTCCGCGAACAGGTTGCGGACTCGCGAGTTCTGGATCACGGTGTCGCTGATGTTCGAGCCCCAGAACATGCAGACCTGGTGCTCGACCCACATGTCGTCGATGGTCATGTCCGAGACGTTCTGCCAGTCGAAGACCTTGCCGGGGCCGTCGATGCGCGTGATGTAGTTGCCGAAGTAGGCAAAGCCGGAGAAGGTGGACCCGTTCGCCGTCGCATCGGCCCGGAAGCCGACGTCGGTGTTGCTCTGGCCCTGCGGCGCGTAGAACCGGGTGTACCACGGGCCAGCGCCGATCACCTCGGTCGCCTTGCCGTAGACCTGGAACTTCTGCGCGGTCTGGTAGTCGCCCGGCGGCAGGTACACGCCGAGCAGGTCGCCCGAGGTGTCCATTCGGAACTCGTTCAAGGCGGCTTGCACGTCCTGGTGGGTGAAGCCGTCCGGTTCGATGTACCGGGCCGGGTCCGGGTTCGGCTCCGGCGCGACCTGCTCCAGGCTGATGAAGTCGATCGAGTAGAAGGCCGCGCTGTTCGCCGCGTCCTTCTGGAGCCGTATGGTGCTGCCGGCCGGGATCGTCCGGTCGAGCAGCACGTTGGCCTCGTCGTAGATGTGCCGCGGCGCCCCGGAGCCCGGCGAGTTGTTCGGGCTCGCCTCGGCGCCGTAGAGCCACGCGTAGCGCGAGGTGAGCTCGATCGGCTGGAGGAATTCGCCGTCGACGTAGACGTTCAGGGTCGCGTCGATGCCTCCGCCGCCGGGCGCGTCCGGAATGGAGAACCGGGTGACCAGCGTGTTGGTGTCGGTCGTGGTGGTGAACTCGACGAACTCGCCGGTGGCGTCGAGCACCGCGGCCTGGCGTCCGGAGGCCTCGCCGGCGAGGTCGCCGATGGTCCGGTTGGGGGCGAGCACCTCGGCGCCGCCGCCGACCTGGGCGTCCTCGGCCTCGTCGAGGGTATAGGGCATGTTGGCGCCACGGCCGATGTAGAGCTCGCGGGCGGTGGTGTTGTTGTCCCGCTTGGACTCGTGCTCGTTGGCGTCGGGCGCGACCTCGGCGGTGACGGTGTAGCCGCCGTCGGCGGCGGTCCAGGTGCCGAGCGCGATCGGGTCGGTCGAGCCGCCCGCGGCGACGACGCCGCTGTGCGAACCGGAGAGCGTCGCCACCGTCTCGCCGGTGTCGTCGTCGGTCACGGTCACGGTGATGCCGTGGTCGCCGCCCGATGAGTCGACGCTGCCCTGGTTCTCGATCGAGACCGAGAAGGCGACCTCGTCGCCCGCCGCGGGGTTGCCGGGCGACCAGGTCACCGCCGAGGCGACGAGGTCGGAGGTCGGGATGGCCTCCACGAGCAGCGGTTCGGGGTGGGCGTGGGCGTTGTTGTCCTCGTTCTGCTCGATGACCTCGCCGTTCGGGTCGGCTACGGCACTGAGCAGGTGCTCGCCTGCGTCCAGCGGTTCGATCACGGCGGCGACGGTCGCGTCGGCGCCGGGGTCCAGCGCGCCCACGGGGGCGGTGCCCGCCGGCTCGCCGTCCACGAAGAGGCCGACTTCGGCCTCCGGGGACGCGAGGTCGCCGGTGTTCTCCACGGTGGCCGAGAGCGTCAGCTCGTCGGTCTCCACCGGTGAGGCGGGGCTCCACGACAGGTCCGTGACGACCAGGTCGGGGTTCGGCGCGGGGGTGCCGCGCACCTCGAACTCGGCCACCTGGGCGCCGGGCGCTCCGGTGTTGGCGCTGAACCGCAGCCGGACGTCGGCGGCGGTCGCCGAGACCGGGATGGTCACCGTGTTGCCGGTGGCCGGGTCGAAGGCGTAGTCGGCCTCGGCCTCGATGGTGGTGAACTCGCCGCCGCTCTGGTCGCGGCCCAGGACGGCGAACGTCTGCGTGCGCGGTCCCCAGATCGGGTCGGGGTTGAGCCGCACCACGATCTGCTCGATGTCGGCGTTCGCGCCGAGCGCGACCGTCAGCGTGCTGGGGAACGATCCGGACGCGCTCTCCCAGTACGTCGTGGCATCGCCGTCGTTGGCCTGCGCGGGAACGAATTCGAACGCGTGGGAGGAGGCGCTGATCGCCTTGCCGGGCGACAGGTTCCCTCCGGTCGGCTCTTCTGGCGGGTCGCTCTCGCCGTAGACCGCGAGCTCGGCGATCTGGGCGGCGGGCCAGCCGGTGTTGGCGGTGATGTGCAGGCGCACGTATCGGGTGTCCACGGTGTCGAAATCGACGGTGACCGCGTTGCCGGTGGCCGGGTCGAAGGTGTAGTCGGCGGCGTCGACGATCGTGGTGAACGACGAGCCGTCCGTGCTGGTGCGCACCTCGATGGTCTGGGTGCGGGTCTGCCAGGCCGAGTCCGCCGGGAGCTGGACGACCAGCTCGTTCACCGCGAGCGCGGACCCCAGATCGACCTGGAGCCATTGCGGGAACGTGTAGTTGGCGCTCTCCCAGTAGGTGGCCCGGGCGCCATCGGCGGCGTTGCCCGCCGCGTACGCCTGGGTGTGGCTGCTGGCGCTCATCGTCTTGCCCGCCGCCAGGTTGGGGCCTTGGGCGGCGGCCGGTGAGACCGGCACGAGCGCCAGCACGGCCGCCACCACGGCTGCGGCGAGGACGGCCGCCGCCGTGATGCGGGTGCGTGAGGGTTTCATGTTCTGCTCCTTGTTCGGATAGGTGCGGCATCGATCCGCCGCCGGGTCCGCGGCCGTGCTGCCGGTGGCGGCCGATGTGGACCCGGCGTCGGTGAGCAGCGGCTCGGCGCGTCCGGGCGGGGCGGTCCGGTGGACCGCCGCCCTTCGGTCGGGCGTCGCCGGTGGTGACCCGATGCCGAAGGCACGCTCAATACATCGACGTGTGTCGATGGAAAATGGAAAAAACAGGAGTGAAGTTGCTGGCTATTTGAGGTTTAGCGCTATACCTTTAAGGGAAGTTTAACCCTTCGAAGTCATACTTGTCAATGCTTCGTTTTCGACGGCGTCCGCGCCGCGCAACGCACGTGCGGGCGAACGCGCGATCGCCGAAATCCCGGCCGGAGGCCGGTTCGACCGCAGGATCGGTAACACCGCCCGCGACATCGCCTCTGGCGCGGTCAGTCGTCGCCGAGGTGGTAGACCACCGCGTCGTCGGTGCGGTCCACCTCGATCCCGAGCGGGTCGGTCTCGTAGTCCAGGCCGGCCCAGTCGCTGCCGGGCAGCCACGACGGGATCACCACCACCGTCTCGATCCCCGCGTCCCGCAGCCCGTCGATCGCGTCCTGGGCCGGGAACGAGTCCGAGATCTGCCGGATCCCGGCCTGCTCGTCGGGCGTGAACGCGGCGCTGCCGTTGGCCATGTCCACGAAGCCGTCGATGCTCCAGAACTGCAGGCGCGTGTCGCGCCCGTCCGAGGGCAGGAACAGGACCGGCCCCTCCAGCTCGGACATGTCCAGCGGCGGCTCGGGCGGCTCGGGGTTGTCGACCACCGGCACGCCCTCCAGCAGGACCAGCACGATCGGCAGGAACAGCAGCGCGTGGACGCGCCGGGGCGCGCGCACCGTCAACCGCTTGTCCACTCGCGACTCGTGCGCCACCGCGTCGGCGTCGTCGGCGATCCGCGTCAGTGTCCCCGCTGCCAAGACTGCCAAGAGCAGCGTCATGTAGAGGACCAGCCTGCCGGGCGTGCGGATCGCGTCGAACCCGGGCGCGTACTCGTACAGCAGCCCCCACGCCCACGAGCCGTCGTCGAGGAAGTTGGGCCCCATCGCGAGCGCCATGAACACGGCGGTGCCGAACGCGAGCCAGAACCGCTTCCACGGGCTCCACGCCGACCAGATCAGGCCCATCAGCGCCAACGCCAGCAGCGTGAAGCCGACCAGCAGCGTCTGCTCGGGCGGCCAGGTCAAATCGGCCCGGGCCGCCTCGTGCGCCCCGCCCCACAGCCGCGACTCCTCGGGCGAGATGACGAAGCTCTGCCAGGTGGGGCTGAACCAGGCCACGTAGTCGTAGTCCCGCACCGTCTCGGGGAAGGCGCGCGCCACCATCGCGTGCTTGTCGGCGATCCACAGCACCCCGAGGCTGAACAGCGAGCCGCCCAGGCCGTCGGCGACCAATGTCGTCCACCGCAGCTTCGGCCGCTTGACCAGCCAGAAGCACCCGACCACCAGGCCGATGAACAGCATGATGTAGACGAACGTGAGGCCGAGCGCGACGCCGATGGCGAACTGCCACAGCGCGCACGCCCACCCGGCGACGATCCAGCCGGTGCGCTGGCGCTCGGGCCTGAAGCCGTGGCGCAATGACCAGCCGTGGCCGCGCGCCAGCATGGCCAGCGCCAAGGCGATCCCGCCCGCCGAGAGCACGTTCAGGTGTCCGAAGTGGGCGAGCTTCCACGGGGCGTACGCGAACGCGGCCGCGCCCACCGCCGAGGCGGCGATCCTGGCCCCGAGCTGGCGCAGCAGGGCGTAGGCGCCGAGGAACGCCAGCGCGAAGGTGCCGATGAACAGGATGTTGTAGACGACGAGGGCGCTGGTGGTGTCGGTGATGAACAGCGCGGCGGGAGCGTAGCCGAGGAGCGTGTCGGTGAACAGGAACGAGTCCAGCGCCGGCCAGAAGCTGTTGGTGCCCCAGATCCCGGCCGGGTCGGTCCGCAGCGCGTCCGAGAGCCAGCCGAGGGTGTAGGCCTGGAGGAGGGGATCGCCGAGGTCGTGGGGGATGACGTGGTCGGCGTCGCGGGCCAGCGGCCACGTCATGGCGACCGACAGGATCGCGCTGAAGAGCCCGGCGAGGGTCCATTCGCTGGTGGCGGCGCGGCGCGCGAGGCGGCCGAGGCGGTGCATGGGCGGGAGGCGGTGCCTGCCGGTGCCGTCGTCATCGTCGTCGACGGCCTCGCCGTCGCCTCGGGCGAACCGCCGCCAGCGGTCGCCCTCGGACGCGGCGTCCTCGTCGGCGTCGTGATCGGCTGCCGGACGGGCGTCGTCGGTCGGCGCATCGGTCTCGGACTCGTCGGGCCGCGCCGCGGACTCCGCCTGGGGCTCGGGTCCGTCCTCTGCTTCAGGTGCGTTGTCGGTGATCGCCATGGAGCTCGCCGTCTCGAGTAGTCGTGTCACGGCACATCCTACGGAGTGGCACACACGCGGCCGCGAGCGTCCAAGAGCGCCACGGCCGAACAGCCGCGCCCGACAGTGCCCCGCTCGCGGCCGCGAGCGCCGTCCCTTCGGGATACCTGGCCCGCGAAATCGGCGGTGATCAGGCCGTCACTTATCCGCCGCCCGCTCGTTGAACGGGGTTGAGACCTGATTCCCCTTGAGGACCAGACCGTTAGCCCCGAGACCGCAGTTGGAGAACCGCAGGCATGGGAAGACACACCACGAAGCTCGGTGAGGCCTCACGAGCCGAGACGCGTCCGCCGCTGCCCTACCCGGTGCGCGACGGGCGCATCTCGCCGCCGAGGCAGGAGGCGATGGACCGGCGCTCGCAGCGCCGCAAGTCGCGCCTGGCGGCGCTCTCGGCCGCCTCGATGCTCGCGATCGGGGGCGCGGCGGGCATGAGCATGGCGATGGCCGACGAGCCGGAGTCCTCGGGCGGCGGCGAGATCGTCTTCAGCGGCGACTGCGGCGCGCTGCACGTGGTCTCTCCGACCTCGAAGCCGAGCGCCTCCCAGATCACGGTGACCGAGGGCTCGGAGGTCGAGTACACGAACGACCTCGGCGTCCCGGCCGAGCTCTACGTCGGCAACGAGACCTATGACATCGGCTCGGGTTCGACGCAGGTGTTCATCATGAACCAGTCGGCCGAGATCGCGATGGTCCCGGACTGCCGCGGCCTGTTCGCGCAGTACGAGTCCGCGCAGGTGAACGTGGTCGACGCGCCGAAGGCCGAGGAGCAGGACACCTCGGACGGCCAGGACGACTCGGGGCCGTCCACGGCCGAGCTGCCGAGCAGGGGCTCGGGCGGCGACTCGGACGACCGGTCGGACGACGCGGACGGCGGCACCTCCCAGCAGGGCGGCGACTCCAGTGCGCCGCAGGACGCGAACGGCACCGAAGCGAACGGCACCGAAGCGGAGGCGAGTGCCGAGGAGCAGGCCGACGACAAGGCCGGCGAGACCGACGACGAGGAAGTGAACTCGTTCGGTCCGGCCGCCGGCACCGACGAGGACTCGGGCGACCCCGAGTTCAGCCCGGCCAGCAGCGACGAGGTCGTCGCGGTGGACCCGAAGGCGGTCTCGGACGGCGCCAGCGGGCTGCTCGCGCTGGTCGCGATCGTCTGCCTGGTCGGCGTGAGCGCCGCGGTCATGCGCACCATGCTGAAGCAACGGGCGACGGCTTGATCGCCCCGCATGCGGCCCGCAGCGCCGCCGGACGCGCGTCCGGCGGCGTCGAGGCGGGCCACCGGTCCGGGCCCGGCCGCGCCGGGCCCGAGACGTCACACGGTGGAGTCTCCGTGAGGCACTGAAACCGGGCACTCGTTGGTGGTCTTTCCTCCCCAGGTCCCACACCGACGCCCGGGTCAGTGCCTCACGGCCTGCTCTGCGCCGATTCGCTCCCACGGCGGCGCCCGCGACCGTAGATTGGCACGCATGGTGACGTTCGCGCGCAGCGCGTTGGGAAGGCACCCGGCTTGCCGCCGCCCGGGCGATTGCTTTAGCGTGGGCCGGAGTCCTTTGTCAGTGCTACCCCAGCCCTAGAGTCAGGTACCCCAGCTGTGACCACCTCGAAGCCGAAAACCTCGCGGAGACTCTGGCCCTACCTCGCCGTCCCGGCCCTCGCGGTGCTCGTCGCCGCGGTCGTCTACGTGAGCGACTTCAGCGCCGAGGACGTCGGCCTCGGCAAGTCCTCCGGCGATGATCTCCCCGGGTCGCAGGTCGAGGAGTCCGAGCTGGCCGACTCCGAGATCCAGCCCGACCCCGCCGAGCAGCACGAGGCCGCGCAGGAGAAGCTCCAGGGGATGCTCGACGACGCCGTCGAGGACTACCTCGCCGACATCGACGACGAGAACCTCTACGTGTCGATCGCGGTGAACGACAGCGAGTTCGAGCTCGCCTACAACGGCGACGAGCAGCACGACACCGCCTCCATCGTCAAGGTCGAGATCCTCGGGATGCTCCTGCTCAACTACGACACGGTCGCGGACATCCCCGACTGGGTCATGGCCGACGCGGAGAAGATGATCAAGGAGTCGGACAACAACGCCACCAACGACCTCCTCTTCGGGGTCCTCGACGGGCACCAGACGATGCGCGACGCGCACGAGATCTTCGGCCTGACCGGCACCGAGCCCGGCGAGGGGGAGCGGTGGGGCCTGACGCAGACCACCGCCGTCGACCAGCTGACCATGCTCAAGGGCGCGCTGTACGAGGGCATCCTGACCGAGGAGCAGGCCCAGTTGTCGCGCGACCTCATGGGCGATCTGGCCGACTTCCAGGACTGGGGCGTGGTGGCCGGGGCCGAGGACGGCGAGTCCGTCTGGATGAAGAACGGCTGGGACACCCGCGACGCCCTCGGCGGCGAGTGGGCCGTCAACTCGATCGGCGTCATCGCGGGCGACACCGAGGAGCCGATCATGCTCTCGATCCTCACCGGCGGCTCGGCCTCCGAGGAGGAGGGCATCGCCCTGGTCGAGGACCTGGCCGAGATCACGCGCGAGATCGTCGACACCGACCCGCTCGCCTAGCCTTGACCCCGTCCCTTGAAAAAGGCACACTGAACAGACCGCAAAGCTTATACCTATACTCTATAATCTATATTATATAAATTATATTTTATATCCTATAAGATATAGGATGGCCTATGACTGATCTCCACTCCGCGCTGTCCGAGGCGGGCCTCACCGCCGTCGTCGACGGCGACATCCTGGCCGCACACTCGGTCGACCAAGCGCAACTCGTCGCACCCGGACGGGCCGCGGCACTGGTCAGGGCCCGCTCCACCGCGGAGGTCTCCGCGGTCCTGCGGATCGCGAGCGACCTCGGCGCACCGGTGGTGCCCCAAGGCGCGCGCACCGGCCTGGCCGGCTCGGCCACCGCCGTCGACGGCGCGATCCTGCTCGACGTCTCGCCGATGGACGCGATCGTCTCGCTCGACCCGGTCAACCGGACCGCCGTGTGCCAGCCGGGCGTGCGCAACGCGGCCATCTCCCGCGCCGCCGCCGAGCACGGCCTGCGCTACGCGCCCGACCCCGGCTCCTGGGAGACCTCCACCATCGGCGGCAACATCGCCACCGCCGCCGGAGGCATGTGCTGCGTCAAGTACGGCGTCACCGCCGAATACGTCCTCGGCCTCGAAGTGGTCATGGCCTCCGGCGAGGTCATGCGATGCGGGCGGCAGACCGCGAAGGGCGTGGCCGGCTACGACCTGGTCCGCCTGTTCTGCGGCTCCGAAGGCACCCTCGGGGTGATCACCGAGGCGACGGTCAAGCTCAGCCCGATCCCGCGCGAGCGCCTGACGCTGGCCGCGGTCTTCGACACGACCGCGGACGCCGGGCGCGCCGTCACCGCGATCATGGCCTCCGGCGCGCAGCCGAGCCTGCTCGAACTCATCGACAACGTCCACCTGCGGGCCCTCGAAGACCTGCGGCCCATGGGGCTGCCCACCGACGCCGCGGCGCTGCTGCTCGTCGCCGCCGACAACGACCCCGACGCCGAGCTGATCGCGATCGAGCGGCTCTGCGAGGAAGCGGGCGCCGCCGAGGTCTACCGCGCCACCGACGCGACCGAGGCCGACGCGCTGCTGGAGTCGCGTCGCATGGCCTACCACGCGATGGAGCCGCTGGGCACGGTCCTGGTCGACGACGTGGCCGTGCCGCGCTCGCGGCTCGCCGAGGCGCTCGACGGCGTGCAGGCCGCGGCCGAGCGGCACGGCGTCGTCATCGGCGTGATCGCCCATGCCGGGGACGGCAACCTGCACCCGAACATCGTCGTCCACCCCGAGGACGAGAACTCGGTGGCGGCCGGGAAGGCCGCGTTCGACGAGATCCTGGAGATGACCCTCGCGATGGGCGGGACCATCACCGGCGAGCACGGCGTGGGCATGCTCAAGCGCGACTGGCTCGCAAGGGAAGTGGACCCGGTGAACCTGGCCGTGCAGCGGCGCATCAAGGAGGCGCTCGACCCGCTGGGGATCCTCAACCCCGGGAAGGTCCTGGCCGGTTGAGGCGGTGCGGCTTCCGGCCGGTTGACGCACCCGGCGTCTGAATCGTCCCGATACATGGTTGTGTCGGAGCTGTGACACAGTAATGGGGCCGCAGCGCTTGCCCATTCGCTGCGGCCCCGATAAAGTGGAGGAGCTCCACTTTTCATTGGCACCGGTCGAGCTGTGCCCGATTGCCCTGACCGGTTATGTGCCCCCGGATGTTCCGTGCCTCCCAGAAGACTGCCCATGTCACTCTGTTCGGCGTGTCGGCGTGACCGGAACACTCATTACTATGAGGACCATCTCTGAGCGTGGCCTGTGGCGAGGCTGAAAAAACCCTGGGAATCGATGCCGAACCGTTACGAAGGCACGTCGAATCCGGCGAGTTTATCCAGCTCAGCGGTCACATCGGGACGCTGATCGACGCTCTCGCCGTCAATAGAAGTGATAAAGGCCACACCACGAACGGACGAGGTCAGCCAGGCCGCCTCCGCCTCCCGCAGCTCCTCCACCGGAATCAGCCGCTCCGCCGTCTTCAGCCCCGCCTTCGGGGCGTTCTCCAGCAGGAACGCGCTCGTCGTCCCCGGCAGGATCCCCGCCGACACCGGCGTGGTGCACAGCGTCTCGCCCTCCAGCCACAGGAGCGACGACGTCGGCCCCTCCAGCGCGAAGCCGTCGGCCGAGACCCACAGCGCGTCGTCCGCGCCCTGCGACTTCGCCCAGCGCATGACCGCCATCGTCGTCGCGTACGACAAGGCCTTCACCCCGCCTAGAAGCCACGGGGCTCTCCCCCGCGCATCGGCATCCACCCCCAATGTCGCCGTCGCGATCCGCAGACCGTCCCTCCTGGGCAGGATCCGCTCCCTGGAAACCGGATCGACCGTCGCGAACACCGTCGGCGGCCCGCCGTGCTCCCGCCCGCGCGTCGCCACCAGACGCAGCGCCCCCTCGCCGCCCGCGGACTCGCGCCAGGCCGCCAAGGCCTGCTCGGCCAGCGCGGCCAAAGCCGCCTCGTCGGGCAGCTCGAACTCCATGCGCTCGGCCGAGGCCGCCATGCGCGCCAGGTGCCGATCGAGCAGGAACGCCCGCCCCTCGCGCACGTTGATCGTCTCGAACACGCCGTCGCCCCGGAGCACGCCCAGGTCGTCGGCGCACAGGATCGGCTCGTCGGAATCGACGACGCCTCGGTGCAGTACCGCTGTCACTGTTGCCATGGGTCCATTCTGCGACGTGCGCCACGCCCCGGCTCCCCGCCCACCCCGACGATTCGACACCGACCACGTGGTGGGAAGTACGATGCAGACATGCCCACCGAAGCCGAGTCAGACACGGAACTGGCGGCGGTACTGCGCGCGAAAGGCATGCGCATGACCGCCCAGCGCCAGCTCGTGCTCGAAGCGGTGCGCGAGCTCGGGCACGCGACGCCGGAGCAGATCCACGAACGCATCCGAGACCAGGTCGAAGGTGTGAACATCACCACCGTCTACCGCACGCTGGACCTGCTCGAACAGCTCCAGCTCGTCTCCCACACCCACCTCTCCCACGGCGCCCCCACCTACCACCCCGCCGGCGACCGCGGGCACGCCCACCTGGTGTGCCACCGGTGCGGGCGGATCACCGAAGTCGAACCAGCGGTGTTCGCGAACGCGCGCCAGGAGGTGGCCGACAAGACCGGGTTCGTCCTCGACGTCGGCCACGTCGCCGTGTTCGGGACCTGCGCCGAATGCTTGGAGAAGGCACGATGACCGAGACAGCCCCGTCCCCGCTGCTGGAGATGCCCGGCGCGGTCGCGAACGACGGCGGGCGCGTCGCCCGGCACTACGGCCAGCCACTGACCGAACAGCGCAAGGCGATCGAGAGCGGCGCCGTCTTCGACAGGAGCGACCGCGACATCATCACGATCACCGGCGCGCCTCGCCTCGAATGGATCCACTCCCTCTCCACCCAGCACCTCACGAGCCTCAAACCCCACCAGGGCACCGAGACGCTGTTCCTGTCGCCCACCGGCCGCGTCGAGCACCACGCCAACGTCTACGACGACGGCGAGACCCTCTGGCTCGACACCGAGCCCGGCGACGGCGAGGGACTGCTGAAGTTCCTCGAGATGATGAAGTTCCGCACCGAAGTCGACATCAAGGACGTCTCCGGTGAGTGGGCGCTGTTCACCTACATCTTCGAAGACGACAACGGCGAGGCCGAGCCCGTGCGCCAGCCCGTGCCGGTCGCGAAGTTCGCCGCCAAAGACCTCCAAGCCGTGCCGACCGCCGTCTACCCCGGTGCCCCTCTCGACCACACCGACGGTTGGACGCGCCGCACCGACAGCCTCGCCGAGCACACTTACGACCTGATGATCCGGCGCGAGGACATCGCGGGCAACGTCGGGAGTTCCGACGCCGCGCACGCCGGCTCGTGGGCCTTCGACGCCCTGCGCGTCGCCGCCGGATGGCCGCGCTTCGGCGTCGACACCGACGAGCGCACCGTCCCGCACGAGGTGCCGCACTGGCTCGCCGCCGCCGTGCACCTGGACAAGGGCTGCTACCGCGGCCAGGAGACCGTCGCGAAGGTCCACCACCTCGGCCAGCCGCCGCGGCGCCTGGTGCGCCTGCACCTCGACGGCACCGACGAGCACCCGCCCGCCCACGGCACGCCGGTCACCTTGGACGGCAAGGAGGTCGGCTTCGTCGGCACCGCCGTCCAGCACTACGAGGACGGCCAGATCGCCCTGGCGATGCTCAAGCGGAACACAGCCGCCCAGGTGGACGCACGTCTCATCGTGGGCGATCAGGCCGCGCACCAGTGACCGCGGCGTTAGTCTCCGCTGTATGGACTCCGATCATCGCGGCGGCCACCCCGCCGCAACCGCATACCACGGCGGCGACTTCGTCGCCGAAGTGGTCCGATCCGGCTTCGCCGAGAGCTTCCACCGAGGCAGCGTGGCCGTCACCGACCCCGAAGGCCGACTCCTCGCCTCGATCGGCGACGTCACCGGCCCCGTCTTCCCCCGCTCCTCGGCGAAGCCGCTCCAGTCCCTCGCGATGCTCCGCGCCGGATGGAAACCCGACAGCGACGCCGACCTCGCGATCGCCTCGGCCAGCCACAAGGGCGAGCCGATGCACGTGGCGCAGGTCGACTCGGTGCTCTCGCACGCCGGGCTCGGCGAGGACCAGCTCCAGTGCCCGCCGGACCTGCCCGGCGACCCGGCGTCGAGGCGCGCGGTCATCGCCGTCGGCGGCGGCGCGCGGCGCGTCTACATGAACTGCTCGGGCAAGCACGCGGGCATGCTGGCGACGTGCGCGGCGGGCGGCTGGGACCTGTCGACGTACCGCGAGCCGCTGCACCCGCTCCAGGAGCAGATCACCGACACCGTCGAGGAGCTGTGCGGCGAACCGGTCGCCGCCACGGGCGTCGACGGCTGCGGCGCGCCGGTGCTGGCGGTGGGCCTGCACGGCCTGGCCCGCGCCTACGCGCGACTGGTCGAGGCCGACGAGGGCACGCCCGAGCGGACGGTGGCCGACGCGATGCGGGCGAACCCGCAGCTGATCGCCGGCACCGAGACCGCCGACTCGCGTTCGATGGAGTCCCTCCCGGGGCTGCTGGCCAAGGGCGGCGCCGAGGGCGTCCACGCCTTGGCGGTGCCGGGCGTTGGCGCGGTGGCGGTGAAGATCGACGACGGCGCGGGCCGCGCGTCGATGCCGGTGGCGCTGCGCGCGCTCCAGACCATGGCCGGGTACGCCTTCCCCGCCGAGTCGAAGCGGGCGGTGGAGGACCTGATGTGGCCCGAGGTCTACGGCGGAGGCCAACCGGTCGGCAGGCTCCGCACCCTGCTGTAGTGGCGCAGCACTCATAGGAGCCAATACCCACTCGCCACCTGAGCAAGGCACAAGGTAGTATCGTCGCGTTGCCAATTGACAGCACTCGCGCGAGTGGCGGAATGGCAGACGCGCTGGCTTCAGGTGCCAGTGTCCGCAAGGACGTGTGGGTTCAACTCCCACCTCGCGCACGCAGGGTTCGCTATTTGAACCCTGAGATTTGTGAAAACCGTTTTCAGTGGCGGCGTCGTTCTCCGGAACGGCGCCGCTGCTGGCTTTCCGGGGCCTGGCCAGCTTCAGCAGCGGTTCGACGACGGAGCCGTGCTCGCTCCGTTCGATGCGCGGACCGTGGTCGCCGCGGTCGAGATAGAGCCCGCCGAAGCAGATCTGGTTGAGGACCTTCCGGTCCGCGTCGGCCACGCGCCGGTAGACCGCCTTCGGGTCGGCGAGGAACTCCAGGAGCGTCTCGATCGTCTCGCGGGCCTGCATCAGTTCGGTGGCGTCGGATCGGTCGAGTTGTTCGTCGATGGCGGCCTTCTTGAGTCGCAGGTCGCGGATCTTGGCGGTGAGTTTGTCGGCGGGCCAGTCCGGGTGTCCGACCAGTTCCACGTACTGGTCTTCCTGTGCTTCGAGGCGGCCTCGCTCGCGTGTCAGCTGGTCGCGCATGGCCTTGGAGGTGCGTTCCTCGGCTTCGAGCACGGCGGCCAGATGGGACCGGACCTCATCAGCCTCGGTCGAAGTGAGGGCGATGGTCGCCCAGTGGACCGCGACGTGGTCTTCGACGGCGGTCACCGGGAGCCTAGGCAGGTCGCATTCGCCGTGGGCGCGACCCAGGCACAGGTAGTAGAAGTAGAACCGCCCGGTCTTAGACTTGCCGCGCTCGATGGTCAGGCGCTGCTTGCAGCGAGCGCAGCGGACCAGACCTTTGAGGAAGTGGTCCCATTTGCGCTCGCGCACCCCCGCCTGGCGCTGCTGGTAGAGCACCTCTTGGACCCGTTTCAACAGCTCGGCGGTCACCAGCGGCTCGTGCCGCCCGTCGTACTCGCGTCCTTTGTAGGGAACCTTGCCGAGGTAGTAGCGGTCCCGCAGGATCCGGCCCAAGGTGTGCATCGAGACGGGTGTCCCGGCCGGATAACGCTTGGTCGGTCGGGTGCGCAGCCCGGCGGTGGTGGCGGCCTCGCGGAGCTGCGCGAAGGTGTATTGCCCCGTCGCGTACCGCTCGAACAGCATCCGCACCAGCGGCGCTCGCTCCGGATCGGGCACGACGGTGCGCCCGGACCGTCCTTCGACGGTCTCGACCGAGTTGAGGTAGCCCAGTCTGGTGCGGTTCGGCGTCCCGCCGCGTTGGGCCTTGGCCTCCATCTTGTAGGCGATGTCGTCTCCGGCGGCCTTTGACTGGTACTCGTTGACCACGTCGAGGATGCCGGCGAGCATCTCCCCGGAGATGGTCTCGGCGGTCGGGTCCTTGACCGACAGGAGCGACACCCCCAGCCCTTTCAACTCCCGACGGGTCAGCGCGGCGTCGGCGGCGTTGCGGAAGATCCGGCTGCGCATGTAGATGAGGATGACGTTGACGTCGCCGCGGGTGCGGACGCGTTCCATCATCGCGCCGAAGGCCGGTCGGCGGTCGATGGTCTTGGCCTAGCGGCCCGGCTCGACGTACTCGTCGACCACCGTCAGCCCCAGATCGGCCGCCAGGGCAGCGCAGGCCTTGCGCTGGGCGGGGATCGAGTTGTCCTCGGGGTCGTAGTCGGTGTTGACCTGTTTGGGGTCGGAGACCCGCAGATACAGCACCGCCCTCCCCGCGTGCCGAGCGCCGCTGCTCTCCTTGCTGTTCGGTCCTCTCATCGCTGTCCCTCCGTACCTGGTTCACTGTCGCGGTCGATCACGCCCTGCGGCTCGCGCCCGTGGTCTTCGGGTTCGCGGTCGCGGATGGCGATGCGCACCAGCGCTTCGGCCAGGCGGCGGGTGTCGATGCGCCGCCTCCGTTCCCCGGTGACCCGGATCGAGTGGTCCCGGCCAGTCATCGCGACCACCGGCCCGTACGGGCGCGGCCGAGCACGTGGCGTGTGACGGTAGCTCCGCTCCGGCGCGCCATCAAGCCATGCGAAGTGGGCCGCGAGCGCGGCGGTTGAGCAGCTGCGGCAGCCTCAGAAGAGGAACCCAGGGCAGGCAGCGCAGCGTCGGGTGATGAGCAGACGTAGGGCAAGGTGGGCGTCCCACCGAGCATCGAGCGATCCAGGCGGCCATAAATTTTACTCGCAATATCACCGTTAGTCAATACCCAGATACATTTTTTCGCTCAGCTCGACTGGGTGAACGCACCCTCCCGGTTGCCCGCACCCACCCTCAGCGCAGTAACCAGGGTGGGTAACCGGCTGGAGATCAGGAGTTATATCACTGTTCATGCCTGTTCGTGAGGGTAACCTGGGTCCAGAGCAGCTGCGTGTCCGCAGGCTGGGCCCACCCTTGCCTCAGTAGCCGACTACCCGGTGTGCTTTCCGAATGAAGGCGATCTCGTCTCCTGATTTCGACGGCTATAACCGACTTCCTTCTTCCGCCGTGCGGCGCGTCTGCTCTGCGGGGCCCGCGCTGGCCATCCAGGAGGTCGGCTCGTTGACCGTCTCCTTTCCCGCCCCGCTCCACAGCTCGTCAACGGCCGTGTACGGCCGCCCACCGCCGCACGGGCCCATGAAACCGCTAACGAGGCCACCAGGGTTAGGAGTCGGCCACGACAAGCCCGCACCAGGGCTGTCGTGGCCGACTGCCGCGCCTGCGGAAAATATCGCCTCGCGGGGAAAGAAGAAGAGACCTCTATGCACGAATACATAGAGGTCGGACTGGTGAGTGGCCGGCCATTCCGGTCCCTTCCCGCGGATACACCGACCACCTTGGGTGCCAGAGGACTCGGGGCCAGCAGCGGGCTGCGACTCGGGATCAGCATCGGAAGCAGCATCAGCGCGGAGCCGGGGTCACCCTCCGCCGGCTAACGGCGACTTCTGGGAATGAACGGCAACTGGGCGAGCGTCAGGAAGTGCCCCAGTGGCTTGCCGACGAGCTGCCAGATCGCATCGAGCGGATCAGCACTGCGACCGGTCGTGACCATGGCGATGGTGAACTTGAACCCGCTCTGGGCGAGCGCGGCATGCAGGTTGGCTTCGCGCCCGGGTTTGGTCAGCTCGAGCAGCAGCGCCTGCCTCCAGTCGACGCGACCGATCACCTTGTTCCAACTGGTTGCCCCGTTGTACCAACTGGCCTTCTGCACCAATGCGGCAAGGGTCTCGGTGCCGGTGTCGTGCTCGAACCAGAAGACCCGCTCCTCATCGGAGACGTCAACAAGAGCACCGCCGTCGGGACGCAGGACTGAGGCGTCCATGAGCTCGGTGGCCTCAGCCTCCCCATACCAGCGGAGCAACTCGATCTCAGGGTGAGCCTTGACGGAGGCGGCGAGACGGGAATAGAAGTCGTTGACCGCCTCCAAGTGGGTGCGCCTCGGGTTGGCGATCAAGCGGGCGATCAGCGCCTCGGCAGCCGGACGACTCGGCTGCGGCCGGGGCTTGGCCCCGCCACCTCGGAGATATTCGGGCAGGGCAAGGCGGACCTCTTCAACGGCGGCGTGATGGAGCCGAAGCCCGTTCCACGCCAGCACGTATCGATAAGCGGACCGATTCGAAGGCCGAAACCGGTCGACCACCCCCAGCTCATACAGGGTGGTAAGCCGGTCACGAGCCGAGGACAGCGACGTGAAATGCACCCGAGCGATCTGCTCCAGCGTCAGCACCCGCAGATGCCCCAGATCCCCGATGATCGCCCGGTCCCGATCGGTCAGCCGGTAAGCCAGCTCGGGCAAACTGACCGCCTTCGCAGCCGGTGTCCGCCACGAACCCAATCGGCACACCCCCATCCCATTGCGAGGAGACTCGGGCAAGCATTATCGCCCCGTATCGTTCGGTTCATGGCTGATTCAGCGGCATTCAATACAGAAACCCACTGGTCACGCTCGCTTTCAGGGGTGCCTCCGATGTGGGCACCGGAGCCGTGCCTTCGAGCCGCGAGAGCGTGAAGTAGCCCATCTGGCTTCCGCGTTTGTCGGATTCAAGACAGTTACTGAAGGTATCCGATGATGCGCAGGCTGCTCTTTCTCGAACGAGTCCTCTTGGCTGAGAAGGAGAATGATAAGTGTCGATACCCGAGCACCTCGGCCAGTTCCACTCCGAAAACCCGCGTGAGGAGATGGAACAGGGACACCAGACCGCACCCGAGCCGCCAGCGGCACAGCAATCGACGGTCACGCAGGAGGCCAGCCAGGAGGTTCCCGCACCGCCTCCGGCTGACAAAACCGGAATGGAAGCGCCCGTTGACGGGTCCGATCCAGTGGGCGAGTCCGCGCTGTCGCCGAACGGCGGGCCTGCGTCCCCCGGTCCGACTCCAATCGCCACAACCGAGGCTTCCGAAGCGATTCCTCCGTCCGTCGGCCAAGGTGACGTGGAACCGCTAGAGAAGGCCGGGTACGAAGGCACTCCTCAAACGGTCTACAACTCGTCGTTCCATGACGTCGACAAGGTGGTCATGGCTGCTTATATCGGTAAGCTGCATGTCGACCATCGTGGTGAACTTCTTCGCGTCACCGAGATTTCGGTCGACGACCTCGCGGAAGAGGCCAGAGAGCGGTTCACGCTCCCGAAGGGCATCGATGCCATCGAGGAAGACCTGTTCGTGGGCGAACGCCGGGTCGCGCTGCTCACGATCGAGGAAGGCGGCCGAGACCTCACCGCTCGCTATCTGGTGAGCGCCGACTCGGAGCGGAAACCTCGGCGGATCCATCCTCCGGTGAACCTGACGATCGAGCCTTGGCAGCTCAACGAGTATCCGAAAAGCGCCTTCCTGCTCGATCTGGCGGATGTCGAGATCGAGAAACCCAAACATGTGCTCCAGAACCTGCTCGGGCTGCAAGGGGCGCTCGCCGAGCAGGGATCGTTCCTGATCGTCCTGGTCGGCGACGACCACCTGGATGAAACACAGCGGGAAGAACTCGGCGTCAGCGAACTGAAGCGGCCGGACCCCTATGCCGTTCTGTACAGCCGCTTGGACGCCGCCATCACTACTGCGGGAACCGGCGGTGACGCTCGGCTCACGGATTCGGAGACCGCGAAGCACGATGACGGCGCGGGCACCGGTTCCGACGCCGCCTTTGCCGGTTCGCCCGACCTGTGGGCTGCGTTTGCGCGGGCCCGGCGGCTGCTCCACGGGAAACCGCCGGCCGAAGCGCTGCGGTTGTGCAAGGCGATCGTAGAGGCGACTGAGCACTGGAACAGTCTGGCTCCCACCGAGCAGGAGTCGCTGAAGGAGCAGTTCAACGAACGTTACCGCTTCGTTCAAGTCAACGAGGTGCGCCTGTACGTCGAGCAACTCGCGCTTGACCGCTTTCAGGCGTGGGAAACCGAGCTGGATGCGTGGAACAGGAAGTATCAGGATCAGCCGCGACTGCGGGCCTTCCAACTGGCGATCGCGGTCGTACCGTCGGGCGACCCGATCCAGATCCGCAGCCAAGCGACCGCACTGCTCCAGCGCATCGGCAGGCAACAGCTCGAAGCGGAAGGACTCGACGATGCCGGAGCCGGCACCCAGGCATCGCGTGAGCCTGCGCTCAGTGGTCTGGGAACACGGCTCCTCGCCCACGAGTCCCTGGCAGAACTGCAGGACGGCAAAGTCGTCTTCACCAAACCCGGCTTCGACGAAGCGGTCGTCCGCTACTTCTGGAACGACTGGCCCGAATACCGGGACGTCCTGCTCGACTGGCTGATGAAACTCGCCACCGACGACAACTTCAAACCCGAGGTCAGGGCCAAGTTGAAAGAGCGCATCGGCGATTTCGCCATCCACCACGCCCAAGAACGCGGCGAGCTCAGCTTCCTTTACGACGTCGTCTCGAAATGGGCCGACGACCCGGGCACACTCGGTGACGCCGCGCGGCTGCTGGAAGAAGCCGCCACAAAGTCCGGCATCGCCGGATCGGTGCGAAAGCGCACCCGCGAATGGACGACGCAGCAATCCCAGAATCTCAAACGCGCCGTCGCCGAACTGTGTGCGAGGGCCACCTTCACCCGCGAGTTCCCCGGGCTGGTCGCCACCAGACTCGCACACCTCTTGGAGAGTCAAGAAGACGGCGAAAAAGATCCTGTCTTGGACTCCGCCCTCCAGCGGGCGAGCCAACTCCTGGTCACAGCGGCCGATCAGAGTCACTTCGTCTTGACCAAGCTCAGCACCGATGCGAAGGCGGAGGCGCCTGAAAAGCGGAAACGCGCGGCAGGGCTGTTCCTCCCGATCGCACAGGCGCGGATGGAAGGGGCAGCGGCTCCGGCGCTGATCGCCCAGGCAAAGGAAACCACACCTGGTCGAGGCGCGCTGGTCACTGTCTGGGGTACCGCGCTCCGGCTTCTCGACGAACCAGCGATCCAACCCGCCTTCAACGCCTGGATGGACGCCTGCACCGTGCCTGAGACCGCATCGCAGGTGATCCGCGTATTCGGCGACGCCATCGCCACTGAATGGGACGGATCCGGAGCGGCCAATCACGCCTTGGCTCGGCTCTCCGGTGTATGGAAGGCGACCACCGACCTGCCGCCTGAGCATGCGAACGACCTCGACCGGCGTCTGTTGACCGCCGCTCGCGACGCGATGACCGAAGTCGAACACCGGGCCTTCAACGATCGTGGTCAGGGGCGCGAATGAACAAGCGCCGCAATGATGCACGGCGCGAATCCTGGAAGGAGGATGTCGAGTTCCACGTACCATGCGCGGAACCCGGCATCACCTTCAAGGTTGTTCTCCACCTGGAGGGAACACGCCCGCGACGAATGCCCGCGCCTCGGGCGATCGCGATCGCCCGAGGCGCAGCGGTGGAAGCGATCGCCGAAACCGCGAAACGTTACTCAGTAGCCGCTGACAAGGCCGCCACCGACGCGGCCGAGGCCGCGTGCCTCAATCTCAAACGCTCCAGGCGCAAACCGCACATCGACACGGTACGTGTCCGATTGCACGGCGACCGGGATGCAAAGGTCGAACTACGGCACCTGCAGACCCTCAAACGCGTCGCCGAGGTCGCCGGAGCCGAGGCTGTGACAGAGGCGGCCAGGGCCGTGGCCATACGGCACACCGTGCTGGACGACCATGGCACCACCGTCGCACGACTGCTCCTCGAACCTCCAGCGAAAACTGAGTTCGGCAGCCTGCCGAAGACCGCGGCCGATCTCCGCACCGGCATCGACGACTACCGCCCCGATGAGCGCTGGATCCGCGTCGCCGAGACGTTGAAGGCGTTCGCCGACAAACGGGCCACAGAGGAGGTCAAGCAGGTCTTGCGGGATCTGTCCGTCTGGATCGCCTCGCACAGCCCCGAACTGTCCGAGCGAATCGATGAAGCGAGACGCGAGGCGCCTCTCGACGGCGACGTCCCCCGCCAGGATCCGGATCTTCAATCCGCTGAGAACGGATGAAGACGGCAACGATCGATCCTACACGGAGACAACGGCTGTCCAACGAATTTGTCCCATCGAAGGCTTCGGACCGCTTGCCTGGCAACCAAAACTCCTGGACAGTGGCTTGTAATCGACTTATCACGGAACCTACAATCCATGGACATGACCGACATAGAGGACCCGACGCTGGCGCCGCCCCCGCTGCTGGAATTGGGACGGCAGTTGGAAGCCGAGCGGATCCGGCCGCGCTCCAGGCTTCCCAGGGGCTACACCAAGACCGATATCCCGAGTGACATCTGTTCGACGAAGACGCTGGGCCGCTTGGAATCCGGACGGTATCGGGGCGTGAACCTCGGGACCGTGCTCAAGCTGCTGCGGTTCTACCAGACCCCGTACGACCATGCCGACCACATCGCGCGCCTGGCCGAGGCGTCCAAGGCCCGCGACTGGTGCGCCGTCTACGGCAACGTCGTCGAGGATCGCGGCTGGTTCCTCCAGCAATGCGAGGACAGCGCCAGCTTCCTCTGCTACCACGCTTCACTCGCGATCCCTTCGCTGATCCACAGCAAGGCGTACTACAAGATGATCGAGCACACCACTCAGGTGTCCTTCGCCGGTGACTTCTCTTGGGAAGAGAGCTGGCGATTCCGCCAGGAGCGGCGCCAGCGCTGGATCGACTCTGAGCGCCCTGCGGTCTTTCTGATTGGTGAGGGCGCGCTGAGGATGGATCTTGGTCCTGAACGAGACGCGATCCTGGACGACCTCCGGGAAGTCGCGGCGCTGCCGTTCGCCGACGTGCGCATCATCCCGTTCTCGGCGGGCCGCTACGACCTCCAGCCGTGGTCACTGAACCTGTTCGAGTACGACGGCGACGAGCAGCCGGTGATCAACGTCGAATCCCCACGGGGGCAGGGATTCATAGCCGCCGATACACAGCGGGGTAAGGTTTTCAGAGACGCCTTCAAACTGGCGTCGGCCGAGTCGATCCCCGCGGAGGACTTCCTGACATGAAGAAGATCGGTCCCTGGCGCAAGTCGAGCCGCAGCGGAGGCGGCAACCAGGACAACAGCTGCGTCGAGGTTCGCCTGCACGGCGAGGTCCCGCAGGTGTCGGACTCGAAACTCGCCGATGACCGTCCGATTCTTACCGTCACCCCCGCCACCTACAACGGCCTACTGGCCTGGGTGAAGGACCACGGCGAAGCCTGATGGCCGGCCCGGTCAGGCACCACCCGCTCAAGGGCCGGTTCGACTCCGCAGCCGCCCAGTGGGTCCGCCCCGACGGTGACGACGGCAGACCTGGCGAACTGGAGATCGGCTTCGCTGAGAACGGCCTGGTCGCCATGCGCCGTGTCGACGACCCTGACGGCACCGCCCTGATCTACACGCCCGAGGAGTGGACGGCCTTCGTCGAAGGCGTCAAGGACGGCGAACTCGATTTCGCGATCCTCATGGAAGACGCCAGGCGGGCGAGCCTGCCCAGCGAATAGGTTCAAGCATCCAGACGCGCCGACGGGACACCGTGGCGCGTCTTTTTGTCCAATCCTGAGGAACGGGCTTCCCGACAAGCCAGCACGGTCCGGATGAGCGCGCCCGTCAGAATTGATCATTGCCTGAACGTTTCACCAGTTCATAGGCTTGTATTCATGAGCAAGCAGGGAAATGCGACCCCCAGCGGCCTCGCATTGCAACGAGGACGGTTCAGCGACGGTGGCGGGTCCTTCACGGTCCGCGCCTCCAGCGACCAGGCTCCGGACTCGTTCCAGGTGTACACGAACACGAACCCGGCCGACATCGTCCTCATCGTCTCGGGCCTGAACTCCGGGAACCTCCGGGCGACCTGGGGCGACGACTGGCGTTCACTCAGCGAGGAGTGGAAGGGCTGGTTCAAGAACCAGGCGTTCCTGGTCTTCTACAACGGCCCGGCACCCGCTCTCGGGAAGGTCCGGTTCTGCGATGGCTGACCAGTTCCTCGGCGAGTTCAAGCGCAGCCCGGCCACCTTCTTCGTCCACCAAACCGCGCCGGGGGCCTACCGAATCGACTTCCGCGACAACGGCGGCGGTCCCAGCGAAGTCTGCGCCTTCACCACCGAGGCCGCCCCGCGATGGCGCGGCGCGTGGAACGGCGACCAGTGGTGCGCCTGGATCGAGGCCGAGGCCCGCAGCATCATCGGCCGCACCGGGTGAGAAGCCGCTCCTCGGCCAGGCGACTGAACCACGGAGCTGAGCCGGGAGCATTCGATGGGGTCGGCCGGCCGGTGGGGACCAGCCGGCCCCGCTTCAGAACCCCAGCGCAGCCTCCGTGAACGCGTCCACAGCATCGACCGGGTCGGCGTCGTAAGCACCGAACGACCTGGGCCTGCATATCGATACCGGTTCGACGCGTCTCAGCACGACTCAAGATGGATTCTCCGGGACACGGGGTGCGGCCAGAAGACTGAAGAGGAAGAGGGCGAGTCCGAAGTTCGTCAAGCCGAAGGTCCATCCCCAGAAGGTCTGCATCGCCGTGCTGATCGGGGCGGTGCTGATCGCAGGGCCGAGTTGACACACGACCAGTATTTGGAACACCGCGCCTGTGACCAGCGCAGCGGTTTTTCTGAACCACACCCCGACGGCCACGACCAGGGCGATGATGGCGAGAACCGTGCCGCCACCATAGATCGTTTCCGGTATGCCGTCGAACTTCCCGCACTCAGGCGCGCTGTCGGGGCCGCACTCGCTCACGCTGCCCGCCAGCCAGCGCTGGTTGAGGACCAGGAACAACAACCACTCGGCAGCCATCACCCCAGCGGTGATCCGATAGGACCACTTCGACGGGATCACGGACATCGGCGACTTCGGCATACTCATGCACCGGGGAACAGGACGAGCAACCAGATGAGCATCAAAGCCGCTCCAACCGCAACAACGACACCGACCGCGACCGCAAGATCAATCGCGTTGGCACGCAGCAGACCTCCGCCTCTCCGCGGCGGAGTGTCAAAGTACCTGTCCAGCCGCAACGCCTTCTGTGTCCCCGCGATCACCAGCCACAGCAGCAGTGCCACGAAGATGAGAAGGAACCAGCCCCCTGCGGCAGTGAGGGCCAATGCGACCAGGGCCCCCGCGACGACTTGCAGCCAAGCGAGGATCCCGACCAGATTCAGATACATCCCGGCCCGCCGCGGCCGCCGAATGAGGTTCACCGCAGCCAGCGCGTTCAGCAGCGGAGTCGGACCTACCAGCACTGCGAAGACCACAGTCCCAGCAGTGACATCGGCGCCGGCGATGGCACTCAACGCCAGGAACAGCAGCCACAGAGGGAACCCGAGCACCATCACCGCAATGGCGTGCACGACCAGCATGGCCCGCAGCGGGCCTACGCCCTCGGGGATCGGAGTCTCCAGCCTGGCGAAAGGTATCGGGTTCGCACCCCTTTTCGAGGATTCGGGTCGCGGGTCAGTAACGTTCAGTTCACCATCCGAACCGGCTCTGTCCGCCGACTCGGACACAGGTTCGAGCGGTTCAGTCATCGTCGTTCGCTTTCCGAAAATCCGGCCCGTTCCGCCGAGGCATGTGGTCCTCCTTCGCAGAAGGTTCGATCGGGATCGTTTCCCTGCCTTCAAGGGCTGTCGAGCCGAACCGGTAGCCCCAGCCCGATGAGGGCCTGCACCAATGAATCACGCTCGGCAAGCACAGGAATACGACCACAACCAGGTTGAGGATTCCGACAGCGAGAGATCGGAGTTCGGCAAGTTCCAGGCTCCGCAGTGCCAGCAGCCAATAGGCCGGTATCGCCAGACCGAAGAAGATCAGAGCCAGGTACCAGGCCCAGCCCCTGCGCCTCCACATACCCCAGGCGAACAGCAGTGCCAGTGTCGACAGGAGGAGGAGCGGGAGAAAGAACAGCTCGTACAGCCCGTCAAAACCATCGCAGTAATGGTTCTCAGGGCCACAGCCATCGTCGGGAATCTCGACGATGACGGTGAGGTACACGTACCAGTCGACGACGATCAACGCGACCAGTACGGTGACCGGCCACGGAGGGGAAAGGGGCCGATCGTTCGTCATAGTTGATCTGCGTACGGATCCGACATCGGCGACTCAGGATCTTCCGGACCACGGGCCCACGGGGCCGCGCCAGGGACGTCGGCTGCTGTTGTACCCCCGAACGGCGCGATGGCTTCCGCGGTTTCACTGGTCGAGTCATCCGGTGTTTCGAGCGTGCAGTATTTCGTGTGGTCGTTCTCCGGCGTGACGCCGCCGAGCGGAGGACCGCACACCGGATCGCCTTCAGCTTCTACGCAAGCGACTTGTGCATGGATAACGGCTTGACCGAGCATGTTCGAGTACCAAATGTTGACCCCGTCGGGGCGAGTGGCTTGGATGTCAGCGATATTGCCGTCGACGTCATCGCGTTCACCGTGGATCTCCCAGCCAAGGGATGACCAGTGCTCCTTAAGGACCGTGAAATACTCCTTGGTCACGAGATCGGAACCGATGGTCTCCTCGGGAAAGGTGTAGTTGATCTCGTAGGACTCGCGACCTTCCTCAGAGCAGTCCAGCTTGAGCGTGGTGCGGTCCTGGAATCCCGGGAAGTCGGGTAGTCCCTCGATGGTCTGTGCAATGGCCTCGTCCATACGAAGGAATGCCTCGCCGCGGTTGAATTCGAGCTCGGGTAGTCCTTGCGACATAAGGGAGCATCCTCCGATGGTGATGGAAGTCAAGGCAGCGACGCATGTGATCAAAGGCCTGCGCCAGCGGGATCGTCGGCTCATGTGACCTGGTCTCCATTTCCGGTGAAGATCATCGCCATGTTTTTTCGGGCGGGATTCCCGTCATCCCAGTAATTGCTGTGGATGTCGACGGGACTCCAACCCATGTTGTCGCTGTCGAATGAGGTACCGCCAAATCCCGAGTCGAGTCCACCGCCTTGAATATTGAGACCTCCGTCGTTCGGGTCTGATCCGAGAATCAGGGTCGCTTCGGCGGCAGCGTTGATGAGATCGCCCGGAGCGGTGGTGGAGTAGAAGTCATCGGGATCGATGCCCAGTTCACTCGCGTGGTCGACGGTCATGCCGGGGCTGGCGACCGCGACGATCTGGTCAGTATCGAGACCGTATTCGCTGGCGGCCTGGCCGATGACCGTGGTCCCGTAGGAGTGACCTATCACGGTCGTAGTGGTCTCTTCGGGGTCGTGGTTGGTCGCATCGAGTCCGCTCATGAACGATGCCAGCGGCTCGGATGCGTCTTCAGCGTAGGAGAGACTCGGCGAATTCATGATGGGATTGTTCGGGGCGTCGTAGTCCAGCCACACCATCACAGCTGTCTCTCCGCTACCGGCCACCTGGGCGGCATCTCCGGCCATGGTTTCTGCGCGCTGCAGGTCGTTGCCTCCGGCGCCATCCAAATCGCCGCCGGTGCCTGGTACATACACGACGGTGTTGTCGGCAGTGTCGGGGTTGCCGACTGACACGATGGCCTTGCCGTCGCCAGCCGAGTCATATCCGAGCAGGTAGTACTGCTGGCCGGTAGGAGATTCCTCAGCGATCGCGCTTTGCAGGTCCACGAGTTCGTTGTACGTGACGCGTTCGCCCTGGAGTCTTGCGAGCTCCTCTCTCAGCTGTTCGAGTTCTTCAGCGCGATCGATGGAGTCTCCGTTGGCGACGATCTCGCTCCAGTTGCCTTCGATCTCGGCGATGCGGTCTTCGATAACGGCGATGTCCTCGTCGAGGGTGGGACTGAAGTCGGCGATCTCCTGGTCCAGCAGGATGCGGTTGGCGGTGTCGCGGTCTTCGGTGGGGATGCCGTCGACCGGGCCGACCAGTTCGGGCAGCTCGTGGACGAACAACTCTTGGTCGCCCTCAGCCAGCGAGTTCCACCAGTCGTTGACCTCTTCAGGGATGGCGTCTCCGGATTCGATCTTGTCGAGGAAGTCCTGGTGTTGTTCTTGGAGGTATTCGGCGGTCTTCGCCTCGAAGTCGGAACCGACATACGGTGGTAGCGGCGGTGGGTCGTCGTTGAGGGCCTTGAAGTCGGCAGCGTACTGGTCGTCGAGTTCGCGAACCGAGTCCATGAGCGTCTTGAACCGGTCCGACAGGTCCACGGCCTGTTCGCGGACCCGCTGCTCGTAGGCATCGGCCTCGTACTCGTTCATCGGTTCGACGGTCCCTGAGCCGGTGAGGTAGTTGTACAGGTCCGATTCATTGACCTCGAAGCGCTCCTCGCCGGGTTCGCCCTCGGCGGTGAGGTAGACGCTCTTCTCGGCGAACAGGCCGGCCAGCTCGTCCCGCTTGGTCTCGAAGTCGGTCTTCGCCTCCTGCAGAAGCACCTTGATGTGACTCGCGTACGCGTCCAGGTCGTCGAGGAACCGCTCGGCGATGTGTCTGGCCTGGCCGCGGACCAGGTCGGCCGTCTCGCCGTCGAAGTCGTCACGCGCCTGGTCGGCCGCGCCCTCCTTGAGGACCGGGATGCCGTCGATGAGCGTCGCCTCGAAGTCGGCCGCCTCGCTGATGTAGCGGTCCCAGACCGCCGCGGCGTCGTCGAGCCCGGTGTAGCCGGTGAGGTAGAACGTCCTCCAAGACAGGCTGCTCACTCGACCGCCACCGACTTCCCGTCGGTCGGCAGCGCGGCCGGGTTGTAGTCGGGCCGCTCGGCGCCGGTGGTCTCGTAGTAGTCGCTCGTGGTGTACTCGTCGACGTCGACCTGAAGCTCTTCGCCGAGTTCGACCAGGTCCGACTCGGAGTCCTGGTCGTGCTGGGCGGCGACGGCGGCATTGGTGGCCATGAACTGGGCCAGGTCGATCAGGTGGTTTCGATGGTCGACGATGCGGGAGTACCACCAGGACTCGGCGGCGTTCAGTGCCGGGCGGAAGGCGAACTCGCCGATCGGGATCGCGGTGACCGCGTCCGCGGCGTCGGCGTTCACGGCGACCGCCGCGGCGTCGAGGTCCTCGGCGACGGTCTCGATCTGCTCGACCGCTTCCGATACGGCCTGGTGGTCGATGACCATCCTGTCGCTCATCGCGGACCGCCCTTCTCGTCGGCCGACCGACTGACCTTCGCAGTGCCTTGGTTGTAGAGGGCCTTGATGGCCGCTTCGACTCGAGCGATGCCGTCGTCGGCTTCAGCTCCCATGTGGTCGATGTCAACCGTGCAGGTCCCGTCCGGGTCGATGATGAGGCGAACGAGTCCGTCCGGGGAGGTCTGGTCGAACCGTTTCGGCGCCTCAGGCGCGGGCGCACCTTGAGCGAGGACATCGAGCAGGCGGTTCATCCCGGGGCCGGAGTGGAGTTCAGGGCTTTCAGGCATCGGCATCTCCTCGCATCCGGTCGATCGCGGCGAGTACTTGGGTGCGGGCCTCTGTGCAGGCCGCACGCAGTTCCGTGAGCACCAGGCCGGCGGCCTGGGCGACCTGGTCGCAATAGGACCAGTGGCGTGCGGCATCGGCGGGAAGCTGGATCGACTCGAGTCGCAACGCGAGGTTCATCGTCGCACTGACCGCAAAAGTAGGGACAGTTGCCGATACCGCGGTCGAGGCCAGGCAGTTCTGGACGACCTCGTCCACTTCAGCCGGTGTGAGATCAGGAGTGAGGTCTTCGAAGTGGGCGGCGGCCTCGGTCAGGATCTGATCGAGGCTGGGCAGGTTCACTGACATGGGGTGGGGATTCCTTGTGCGAGTGAAGGAAAACGGACGGTGTCGGGTCGCGACACAAGTTAACAGGTCGAGAGGCCGTGTGGGGTACAGCTGTACTCGACGCTGAGCAGCTGCGGGAGACGTGAAACCACTGACGGTCAGGCCATGATGACACATTCGCCGTGTTCATGGTGTCCGGCCTGTTTGTCGCGTCTGAGTGTCCTGTCCCCACGGTGAGGCATGGACTCGCTACCATGAAGTAACCGTTGGCGTGACCGGTTGCCCGCACCCACCCGTAGGGCACGGTCCCCAACGACTCCTTCAGCCTGATCACGACACCCCTGAGGAACGATCCCCTGTGAGCGACTACCGCGACATCGTCGACGGCAACGGCGAAATCATTCACGTCGCAGCCGACGACTCGGCCGACGGCCAGTCCCTGTACCAGAACGGCGAGAGGATCATCACCGCCGACGAGGACGCCTTCGACGTCTTCGCCGTCAAGACCAGCTCGGCGCTGACCGACCTGGACGAGGCCCGGTCGGTGCTGACCATGGGCGATCTCGGCTTGGTCGCCGGACTCGGGCTCGTGAACGACCTGGTCTTCTCCCGGATCGACGCGCAGCATCTGAAGGTCGGCACCTTCCCCGAAGCCGAAGCACTCGCAATCGCCTATCTGGAGCACTTCTACAAGCCCGGGGCCGAAGCGGTCGAGCGGGTCTGGCACGGCATCGACACCGGCAAGACCGTCGCCACCGACACCATGGCCGCCTACGTCGATGCGGACGGCAACGTCGCCGCCGACGTCACCGCGCTCGCCTCCGAGTTCGACAACTCAGACGGGACGCTCACCGAGACGGAATTTGCCGAGTTCCAGACCCACGGCCCCGAGACCGAGGCGCCCGGCGGTGACGAGAGCACCGGCGGCGAAGAGGAGTCGGTCAGACTCCTGTAGCCCGCTTCGGCATTCGCCTCTTCGCCGCCCGAGCGCGGCCCGCCCCTGGAAGGAATCCCCACCATGGCCGAACCGCTCGGCTTCGAGTACTACCGCGACAACTACACCACCGAACAGCTCTGGGACATGCTCATCACGCAAGGCGACCCGATGAGCGTCGAACTCTCCTCGACCGTCTGGGCCACCGCCCGCGGCAAGCTCCTCAACGCGCGCGAGGCCCTCAACGCCAACGTGTCCGATCTCGCCACCTACTGGCAGGGACCCGCCTCCGAAGAGTTCCAGAACCGAATGGTCCTTGTTGTTCAGTACAGCGAGGCCACCGAATTCCTCATGACACAGGCAGAGACCAATTACCTGCCCAACATCGCCGGGTATCTGGCGTCGGCGCAGGCGCGCGCACGGGGTGAGAACGCCCTCGGCGAAGACCTGGACCCAGCGAACGACATCACGGACCTTGAAGAGTGGATGGAGCAGGTCAAGGGTCTCAGCCGCCCTGAGATCGCCGCGTTGACCAGTTCGGGGTGGAACACCAACGCCAACGAGCACACCGTGTGGCGCGAGGCCCGCCACGACGAACTCGCCCAGACCGTCGCCGATCTCGGTGCGCAGTACGCCGAGTACACGAACGCCGTCTTCGCCGAACCTCATCAGACCGCACCCGATGGGATGCCGGGCTCCGCAACGTTCGAACGGCCGACCGGGGGCGTCTTCGCCGACAACCCGATCGAGGCCCCTGCTGACGCCACGACCCAGACTTCAACCAGAGCGACGCAACCTGACACGAGTGCGAACAACGAGGCGTTCGCGTCGGTTCTGGACGACGAAGACGATGAGGCCCCGCCTTGGACGTACTCCTCTCACGATGACTTCGATGAGGCCTCCGGTGGTCTGGCTGGCGGCAGTACCGCAACCGCACTGCCGACCGGTGGGAGTCCCATCGGTGGTACTTCGATCGGCAGCGGCACCACGGCCGCGGGGTCCGGCTTCCCCAGCGCTGCGTCCGGCGGCGCAGGTGTAGTGCCGGGCCGCGGACTGAACTCCGCCAACCCGACGAGTGGTGCTGTTCCCTCGAATGGACGCAGCACCGCGGCCGGTCGTGGCGGCGTGAACCCGAACCTCCAGGCACGACCCGCAGCAGGTAGAGACAGCGGGAACACACCCGTGAGCGGGCGTCGCCGCAGTGACGAGACCGAGGAGGAGGAGACCGAGGCGCGCGAGTCGAAGTACGTCGAGGCCGAGAACGTCTTCTCCGTCCCGTTCGACCCCGCAGCGGGCCCCGCCCACGAAGGCCCGAAATACCAACGTGCCTGGGACAAGGAACACGCCACTTGGGAGGAACGCCGACGCGAGGAAGAGGAATAAGGCCGCGCCGGATCAAGACCGGATGCCGGGCGGTGGCGGACCGTGCAAACCGCCGCCCGGCATTCCTCGCGCGTGAGGGGGAATCAGCGCTACTGCCAGGGCTGGACTCGGCGACGACTCTTGGCCTGAGAGCGCAGCACCAGCCACACCGCCAGCCCGGCCGCCGCCAATATGACAGCGGCCGCGATTACGAACACCAGCAGCAGGCCGTTTCCATCTGAGTCATCGGACGCTTCGGCCTGATTTTCAGAGGCGGGCTCCGATGAAGCGTCGCCGGTCGGTTCAGCCGACTCATCGTCGGACAAGGCTTCAGAGGCACCGGCCTCTCCGAGCGGGTAGCCCAAGGGATTCTCGGTCACGGCCTCGACATCGTCGCTGTTGACAGCGGCGTCGGCGTCGACCTCGCCGAACCCGAGTGCTTCGGTACGCCCTTCGCCGTGGTCGTCGGCGGTGGAAATGAGGCGCTGGATCGTGTTGCTGGCATCCAGATCCGGATACGCCGAACGCACCAGCGCCGCCACACCGCCGACGAGACCCGAGGCCGCCGAGGTGCCCGCGGCATCGAAGTACAACGGCTCATCACCGAAATCAACGGTCTGAGGATCCGGGAAGACCATGGCACCGGCCGGGCCCGCAAGGACGATCTCCGGGCCGGTCGTGCTCATGCTCCAAGGGTCGCCGTTCTCATCGGTGCCGCTCACGGCGACCACGCCGGGGAAGTAGGCCGGATTAGGAACCTTTTCAAGGCTGGGGTCATTACCGCCACCGGCGACCACCACGACGTCTTGGTCGATCGCGTACTGCACCGCTCCCAAGAACTCCTCGTCCGGTTCGGCTTGAGAAACTTCGACCCAGGGAATCACGATCACATCCGCGCCGTTGTCGGCAGCCCATCGGATCCCGTCGAATTGAACCTGTCCTGCGCCTGTGCTGAAGCCTGTATTGATGCTGCTGGAGCCGGTTCGAACCGGGAGGATAGTGGCGTCCGGAGCGGCGTAGAGGACGGCGGCCGCCACACCGGTACCGTGGCCGTCTCCGTCCACGCGGCCGTTCGGCTCGTCGCCGCTCATGAACGACTTGCCGTCGAGGATGTTCTTGTCCTCCAGGAACGGGTGCTCTTCGGCGATCCCGGTGTCGACCACGGCGACGGTCACGCCTTCGCCCTTCGTGGTCTCCCAGGCCGTCTCGGCGCCGATCTGGTCGATTGCCCAGGCGTTCTCGGCGTAGAGGTCCTTCTCTTCCTGTGCCAGCGCCGCCGACGGCGCGACGGTGACCGCCGCGAACAGGGCCGCTGCGCCGAGCAGCGCGCCGGCTGCGGCAGATCGCGGTGAGACGAGGGGTGTCGTCATGAGGGGGCGTCCCTTTCCGTAGGTGCGTGATCACGGCAGTGCCCGTTCGGCCCAACGATATCGTCAAACGGCCGAGCCCACTGCCCCCGTGCACGCCGTCGGCTGTCATCGGCGGGCATGGTCGCGAAGCACCCGCTGGACGCTGCTGACGCTGATGCCGAACTTGTCCGCAAGGTCCTTCTGGGTGGCGCCATCGCGACGGTCGCGAACCATGGCTTCGACCTCGCCAGGCGTCAGCCGGTCGTAGAGCCGCCACGGGCGGGCCGGTCCCGGGTGGTGATTGCGAACAAGTTCGCTGGTAGGCGCGAGTTCGTCGGCCGGAGTTCCGCCGCGCCCGGATACGGCCGGTTCGGCCGCCGGGGCGGCCGATACGGCCGAAAGGCGCGAAACCAGGGCCCTGACCTGCGATGACGGGTTCAAATAGGCCGTCACAAGGTGCACCGACACAGCCCGGTGGCCTTGTGCCACCGGGCTTTTTCGTGTTCGCACATGCCCCGGTGGCCGCTTTGGCCGGGCCTTCTGTATGTTCATGCTCTCCCCGGGGCCAGTCGGCATCTCAGCGGGAACACCGCCCCATCCGGTCGCGTTAGGCTCGGAGTAGAGGGAACAGACTGAATCTTTTTTGACGATGTGGGGACGCCGCAGACGATGAGCGAAGAGAACACGAAGCCGGAACGCGACGAGTACGACGAGGAGTCCGACGACGACCTGCTCATCGTCGACGCCGAGGGCAACCCGATCTCCGCCGGGGAGGCGCAGCAGCGGCTCGCCGAGGCGGCCGAGTCCGATCCGTCCAAGCTGGTCGCCGAGCCCGCCAAGGTGATGCGCGTCGGTTCGATGATCAAGCAGCTCCTCGAAGAGGTGCGCGCCGCCGAGCTCGACGACAAGGGCCGCCAGCGCCTGCGCGACATCCACGCCCGCTCCATCGCCGAACTCGAGTCGGGTCTGGCCCCCGAGCTCCGCGACGAGCTCGAGCGCCTCTCGCTGCCGTTCAGCGCCGACGAGGTGCCGACCGAGGCGGAACTGCGCATCGCGCAGGCCCAGCTCGTCGGCTGGCTCGAAGGGCTCTTCCACGGCATCCAGGCCGCGCTCGTGGCACAGCAGATGGCGGCCCGCCTCCAGCTCGACCAGATGCGCTCGGGCGACATGCGCGCGCTCCCCGCCGGCGAGGGCGGCGACCTTCCGCCCCAGCTGAGGGCCATCATGGCCGAGCGCGCCGCCCGCGGTGACGACCACGACCACCACCCCGGGCAATACCTGTAGGCACCGCAGATGCCATAGACTCGGCCTGCCGTGGCGCAGCCCGCGAGCGATGGGCGCAGACTTCACGAAGACGCTCGCGAGCTGTACATTGGCACTGCCCGGACCCTTCCCGCCGGCCGGGGTGAGAAACACTGGAGAGCTGAACACGGTGCTGTACAAGACGCTGCAATGGACGGCCGCCCCGACGATCAAACTCATCTGGCGGCCGTGGATCGACGGCAGGGAGAACATTCCCGAGACCGGCCCGGTCATCCTGGCGTCCAACCACCTCTCGGTGGCCGACCACTACTTTCTGGGTCTGACCACCAAGCGGCACATCGCGACCATGGCGAAGATCGAGTACTTCACCGGGGCGGGACTCAAGGGCAAGGTCATCTCCAAGACGGTCAAGGCGCTCGGCCAGGTGGCCGTCGACCGCTCCGGAGGACGGCGCAGCGCCGCCTCGCTGGAGCCGTCGATGAAGGTCCTGGAGGAGGGCCGGGTCTTCGCGATCTTCCCCGAGGGCACCCGCTCGCCGGACGGGCGCCTCTACCGCGGCAAGCCGGGCGTGGCTCGCCTGGCGCTGGCCACGGGCGCGCCGGTGGTGCCGGTGGGCATGATCGGCACCGAGAAGGTCCTGCCGATCGGGGAGTCGCGCCCGCGCGTGGCACCGGTGGGCGTGCGCATCGGCAAGCCGCTCGACTTCAGCCGCTACCAGGGCATGGAGAACGACCGGGTCATCATCAGGGCGGTCACCGACGAGATCATGGACGCGATCAGGCAGCTGACCGGCCAGGAGTACGTCGACAAGTACGCCAAGCGCAACTCCTCGTCGAAGGACGAGGGCGACTCCGACTGAGTCACCTGATGGCCGTGCCGTCCTCTTCGGGGACGGGCGGCTCGGTGACGGCCTCGCCGCTCGTCTGCTCTGGTGCCGCGGGCGTCTGGCTCGCGCTGGGCGGCACGGTGTCGTCGACGGTGGGCACGTCCGATTCCTCGACGACGGTGATGGAGTAGACCGTGACCGGCTCCGGCGGCTCGCCGTCGTATTCGAGCGTGTCGGGCAGGGCCGCGATCTCGTCGAGGACCTCGTAGCCGTCGACGATGCCGCCGATGATGCTGACCCCCGCGGTGGGGACGGCCTGCCCGCGGATGAGGACGAAGGCGCTGCCGGCCTTCCCGGCATCGTCGGTGACCAGCGCGAGGGCGTCCTGGACGTCGACGCCTTCCATGCCGACCTCGGCCTGGTAGCGCCAGCCGGGGCCGTACGTGTCGTCGGTTTCGGGCTCGGCGCCGGGGCTGCCGCAGTGGAGGATCGCCGCCGGCGAGACCTCCTGGGTGGTGAGCCGGTCGCAGTCGTGGCCCTCGTAGAAGCCGACCTCGGCCAGGTGCAGGAACGCCGCGACGCCGCAGGGGGCGAGGTCGCCCCAGAGCATGACGTCGAGGTTGCCGCGACTGGTCTCTATGGTCACGATCGTGCGGTCGGCGGGCGTGCCGAGTTTCGGCGGATCGACGACGGGTTCGGCGTCGTCGGCCTCGGTGACCTGGCACCGCTCGTAGATGACCTCACCGGCCTCGCCTTCGTCGCCGCCGCCGTCGTGGAAGGCGAGCCAGGAGACGCCGACGATCGATCCGGCGGTGAGGACGAGCGCGCCGAGCCCGGCCAGGCCGCGCCTCCATCCACCTCGGCGCTGCCACGGCGGCGTGCCGCTGAACGGGTTGGCGGCTACTGGCTCGTGCTCGGTCTCGGCTCGGGTGCCGCTGGGCTCCATGCCTGTGAATCGTACGGTGCGTCGTCTCGCGCCAGGTACGCATATCCGACGCACACCACCCCATAGGAGATCGCGACGCCCACGAGCGTGCCGGGCGCGTAGCCGTCGGCGGGGACGACGAACGCGGCGGCGAAGAGGCCCGCGAGGTAACCGACGTTGTAGATGGTGTCGTTGAGACTGAAGACGCGGCCGCGGTAGGCGTCCTCGACGCCGCGCTGGAGGCTCGTGTCGACGGTGATTTTGATCCCTTGCGAGGCGATGTTGACCAAGAGCACGGCGACGGCGAACATGACCGGCCGCATGGTCCCGGCGAGGGCGGCGACGACCACGGCGCACAGGGCGATGAGGACGACGACCCAGTTCTTCGGGCCCCACGCGCGCGTGGCCCTCGGGGTGACGATGGCGGCGGTCAGGACGCCGAGGTTGCCGAGGATGGCGAGCACGAGGAGCCAGGTGATCGTGGTGGTCCGGGCCGGGTCGGATTCGAGGTCCCAGAAGAAGCCCATGAACAGGGCGATCGCGATGATGAACACGATCCCGTACAGGAAGCGGTGGAGGCCCTGGACGGCCATGACCAGGGCCGGTCCCCGGCGCCTGCTCAGATGCCTGCACCCTTCGACCATGCCGGCGGTGGTGGCGGCGATGCCCGCCCACAGGCCCGCGGCCCCGGCGTATTCGCGGTCGGGTCCGAGGCCGTCGCGCTTGAACGCGGCCGAGACGCTCGCGGCCGAGACGAGGTAGAGGCATCCGGCGGCGAGGGCGAGCATCGAGTACGAGATGTCGGAGTCGATGAGCTTGGCGACGCCGGTGGTGGCCAGGCCGAGGCCGTAGGCGAGCGCGCCGAGCGTCGAGGCCAGGGAGTTGGCGGTGACCAGCTGCGGCTGCTCGACGACGTGCGGGTGGGCGGCGCCGAGCCCGGCGAGGACGAAGCGGTTGGCGGCCAGGACCACCATCGCGCACAGCACCCACGTCCAGTCCAGGCCGGTCTGGATGGTGACGGCGATGACGACGACGAGCGCGGCGCGCAGGACGTTGGCCCCGGCGATGAGGCCCCGGCGGCTGAACCGGTCGAGGACGACGCCGACGTACGGCCCGAGCAGCGAGTAGGGGCCGAGGAGGAGGGCCACGGCGGCGGCGTAGTGGAAGGGGTCGGTGTTCCCGCCGATGAGGTCGGGGTTGAAGAAGACGCTGAGCGCGAGCGATGCCTGGAACATGCCGTCGGCGGCCTGCGAGGTCAGCCGGACGGCCAGGAGCCTTCGGAAGCGGCGGTTCGCCGCGAGGATCCGAACGTGCCCGTCGGTGCGCATTGTCTGAGGATAACTCCGGAGACGGGGAAGGGAGACCCGCAAATCGCGAAGCGCGCGAGCCGCGAGGTCTCCCTCCGGGTGTCACTTGCCTTCGATGAAGCGCTCCACCGACACGCGGGCCTCCTCGTCGGAGAACTGCTTCGGCGGGGACTTCATGAAGTAGCTCGACGCGCTCAGCACCGGGCCGCCGTGGCCGCGGTCCTTGGCGATCTTGGCGGCGCGGACGGCGTCGATGATGACGCCGGCCGAGTTCGGCGAGTCCCACACCTCGAGCTTGAGCTCGGCGTTGAGCGGCACGTCGCCGAAGGTGGTGCCTTCGAGGCGGATGTAGGCCCACTTGCGGTCGGTCAGCCACGGGACGTGGTCCGAGGGGCCGATGTGGACGTCGGCGCCGCGCATCTCGTGGGGGATCTGCGAGGTGACCGACTGGGTCTTGGAGATCTTCTTGGAGACCAGGCGGGTGCGCTCCAGCATGTTCATGAAGTCCATGTTGCCGCCGAAGTTCAGCTGGTAGGTCCGGTCGAGGCGGACGCCGCGGTCTTCGAACAGCTTGGCGAGCACGCGGTGGACGATGGTGGCGCCGACCTGGGACTTGATGTCGTCGCCGACGATCGGGAGCCCGGCGTCGACGAACTTCTGGGCCCATTCGGGGTCGGAGGCGATGAACACCGGGAGGGCGTTGACGAAGGCGCAACCCGCGTCGATGGAGGCCTGGGCGTAGAACTTCGCCGCCTCCTCGGAGCCGACCGGCAGGTAGCAGACGACGACGTCGGCCTGCGCCTCACGGAGCGCGGCGGCCACGTCGACGGGCTGCTCGGACGACTCGCTCACCATCTCGTCGTAGTACTGGCCAAGGCCGTCGAGCGTCGGTCCGCGCTGGACCGTCACGCTGGTCGGCGGCACCTCGGCGAACTGGATCGTGTTGTTCTCCGAGGCGTTGATGGCGCTGGAGAGATCCTGTCCCACCTTCTTGGCGTCGACGTCGAACGCGGCGACGAACTCGATGTCGCGAATGTGGTAGTCGCCGAACTGCACGTGCATCAGACCGGGGACCCGGTCGTCGACGGCGGCGTCGCGGTAGTACTCCACACCCTGGACGAGCGACGAAGCGCAGTTTCCCACGCCGACAATGGCAACGCGTAGTTTACCCATCGCGCATGCCTCCTTCATCTTGTTTACTTGGTTCTTCATCCTCCGCGGCGGCCCGAACGGACCGCCCCGGGTCGGCGAGCCGGTCGCCGAAGTCACTTCGCCGAGGGGCGTGGCTCTGCTCGGTGGCGATGAGCTCGTTGAGCCAGCGCACCTCCCGTTCGGCGGTCTCGAGTCCGTGCCGCTGGAGCTCGAGCCCGTAGGTGTCGAGCCGCTCGGCGGTGCGGGCGAGGGCCTCGCGGATGCGCTCGCGGCGCTCTTCCACCCGGCGGCGGCGGGCTTCGAGGATGCGGAGCCTCGTCGCCGGGTCGGTACGGGAGAAGAACGCGAAGTGCACCCCGAAGAGGTCCTCGCCGGCGGATTCGGGGCCGGCGTCGGCCATGAGCTGCGCGAAGTGCTCCTTGCCCTCGGGCGTGAGCCGGTAGACCTTGCGGGCCCGGCGCCCTTTGAGCAGCGGTTTCTCGGCAGTGTTCGCGACCGTGCCTCCGCCCGGCGCCTCCTCGGCGATGAGTCCGCGCTGACGCATGCGCTTGAGGGTGGGGTAGAGGGAGCCGTAACTGAAGGCCGCCCTGATCGCCCCCAGAAGAGAGAGCAGACGTTTCCGCAGCTCGTAGCCGTGCATGGGGGATTCGTGGAGCAGTCCGAGAATGGCCAGCTCGAGCATCGGTCCCCCTTTCCCTTCCGGCGGTGCGCGATGCCGCTGATCCGACATCGCGCTTCGATCTGACGTTGCGATGTATCGCACCGATACATCTGCACACACCATAACCCCGGGCCGAAATCACGTCAACCCCGAGCCTTCGACCCTGTGCGGCGTGGCCCGCATCCGATAAGCTCGGCACGATTAATCGATCTAGCAGCGTCCTCTCAGATTCGGTGTGCGAAACTGCGAGGCGACCGAGGTCGCCGCACCGGCGCCGCCCGCCCGCAGTCCCCAAAGCTGCGGTTCGGCGGCACCGGGCCGTGCGACCGCCGATCGAGAAAAGCCGCTGCGACCGGGCAATCCCCCAACGCCGGGAGCGCACTGAGGCGAGACCGACGTACGGCTCGCGCACGCCTGCGGGCGAATCCGCGGCCATAGGTCGGCACAGCGACACGTGGATGGTTGAGCATGAGCGACTACGGTTATCGTTCGGACCCGCCCCCAGAGGACGAACGGTCCTTCGGCGACGCCGGGCATTCGGGCGGCGCCTACGGGAGCGCCTCCCCGCGCAACCGCTCCTACGGCAGCGCCTCGAACAATCCGCCGAGCAACGGCGACTACGGCTGGGGCGGCGACTCGCACCCCGGCACCGGCTCGTACGGCGGCAGCGCCGCGCCCCGGCCCGGCTCCTACGGCGGCCCGGCCTCCGGCAGCGCCTCGGTGGGCCGCGCCTCGGGCAGCGCCTCGGTCGGCGGCGGCTCCGGACGGGCCTCGGTCGGCGGGGCCTCGGGCAGCGCCTCCGTGGGCGGTGCGGGCGGCACCGGCCGCGCCTCGGTAGGCGGCGCCTCCGGCTCCGCTTCGGTCGGCTCGGCGTCCGTCGGCTCCGCTTCGGTCAGCAGCGCCCAACCCGTCAGCCCCGCCTCGGGCGGCACCGGACGCGCGACGGTCGCCGGCAAGCGCCGCGCCGGACGCGGCGGCCCCGACGGCCCGCTCGACAAGGACGACCTCGAAGGGCAGCGCAAGCTCAAGAAGAAGCGCCGCCGCCGCAAGATCTACGCCGGGCTCATCGCCGTCGCCGTGCTGTTCGTCGCCGCCGCCACCGTCGTCGGCACCTGGTTCTACCAGAAGGTGCCGCCCCTGGAGGACCTCCGCCAGAACGGCGAGCCCACCGCCATCTACTACGCCGACGGGGAGACCCAGGTCGCCGCCTACGGCGAGTCCTACAGCCTCCAGGTCGAAGACCCCGACAAGATGCCCGAGACGGTCAAGAACGCGCTGATCGCCTCGGAGGACCGCAAGTTCTACAAGCACAGCGGCGTCGACTACGTCGGCACCATGCGCGCGCTGGTCAACAACGTCACCGGCGGCAGCACCCAGGGCGCCTCGACCATCACCCAGCAGCTGGCCGGCATCGTCGCCGGCATCCGCGACGACATCTCATACGGCCGCAAGGCCAAAGAGGCCGTCATGGCGATGAAGCTGGAGCAGGAGTACTCCAAGGACGAGATCATCACCTTCTACCTCGACATGGCCTACTTCGGCCGCGGCGCCTACGGCGTGGCGGCGGCCTCGGAGCTGTACTTCGACGTGCCGGTCGCCGAGCTGACCCCCGCCCAGGCCGCCTACGTCATCATGCAGGTGAAGTCCCCCAACGGCTACTACGACCCGTACTACACCGACTACTACGACGAGGACGCCACCAAGACGCGGTGGACCTACGTCATGGACGCCATGGCCGAAGAGGGCTACATCAGCCAGTCCGACCGCGACGCCGCCGAGATGCCGGTGCCGACCAAGGAATTCGAGAGCCGCGGCTCCTGGGGCCACGACACCCCCACCGGGTTCATCACCAACCCCATCGACGGCTACATCTGGGACGAGCTCGAAAGCCGCTACGGCCTCTCGCAGGCCGAGTTCTACGGCGACGAGCCGGGCACCGGCGGCTACGAGGTCGTGACCACCATCGACAAGGAGCTCCAGGACGTGGCGGTGCAGACCGCCAGCCGCGGCCAGCTCAAGGTCATAACCGACGACGACGGGAACTTCCTCAACGAGGAGGGCGAGATCGTCACGGATCGCGCCGACGCCGAGGTGTACGTCAACGACGACGGCTTCTACGAGTTCGAGAACTCCAACGAAGAGGCCGCGCTCTACGACCAGAACCTGTCCCTGGCCAGCTCCCTGGTGGCCGTCGACCCGGCGACCGGCGAGGTGCTCGCCTACTACGGCGGGGACAACGGCCTCGCCGTCGACAAGGCCGGCGAGGAGAACCCCCACCCGCCGTCCTCGACGTTCAAGATGATCACCGCCGCCACCGCCATGCTCGAAGGCAACGCCTCGGTCGAATCGTGGTGGGACGGCAGCTCCCCGCGCGAGTTCGAATCGCTCAAGGGCCAGGATAAAGAGGCGATCACCAACCACGGCATGACGGAGTCCAACCACGACGTCACGCTCACCACGGCGCTGCGGAAGTCGCTGAACACCCCGATGTACGCGATCGCCGACCGGTACGGGGCCACCACGGTCCTCGCCAACGCCGTCAAAATGGGCATCACCCAGATGACCTTCAACGAGAACGGCACCGCCGTCACCTACCACTTCCGGATCGAGGACGACGAATCGATCTCCTACAGCCGCACCGGCGCCATCGAGACCGCGGACGGCTGGGTCACCGACGACCAGGGCAACATCGACTACAACGCGCCCATGACTACCACGATCGACGAGATCGCCTCCTCGGAGAGCGGCGAGATGGAGTGGGCGCCGCTCGACCTCTCCAGCCCGCGCGCCCCCGCCGACTACCAGATCGGCTTCGGCCAGTACCCGTCCACCGTGCGCGACATGGCCGCCGTCTACGCCACCATCGCCAACGACGGTACGCACGTCGAGACGCACTTCGTCAAGGAGGTCTACAAGAACGGCGAGCTGGTCGAGCCCACGCGCGAGCTCCAGGAGATCGACGCCATCCCCGACGAGGTCGCGCGCGACCTCCAGTGGGTCGGCTCCGAGATCGACGGCTCCTCCGAGCCGCTCGACCGCGACTTCACCGGTAAGACCGGAACCTGGGAGGCCACCGGCAAGTACGAGGGCAACGCGCACACCTGGTACAACGGCGCCATCCCGCAGCTGAGCGTCTCCTCGTGGGTGGGCAACGCCTACTCCGAGTCGGCCCCGCTGCTCAACAAGGACGGCGGCACCGGCAACACCTACGGTGCGACGTTGTCCGAACCGGTGTGGAACCAGTTCATGCGGGCCGCCATCGAGGTGAAGGGCTACGACAAGGCCGAGTGGGGCCCCAAGATGGACTACGGCACGATGATCGTCGACGACATCCTCAACGAGGACGACACCATCGACGCCAACAGCGCCTACTGCGCGGAGTACGGCGATGAGGACTCGCGCTGCGGCACCACCGAGGACGACGACGAGCAGTGCGGCGAGGGCGACGACGGCAACAACGGCGGCGGCAACGACGAGAACTGCGGTGAAGAGGGCGGCGGCGAAGACGACGGTGGCGGCGATACGGGCGGCGAGCCGACCGGCGACGAGACCACCACGCCGAGCGGCGACGAGACCAGCGATGACGGCGGCGACGACTGCTCGTTCTTCGGTTGTCCCGGCGGCGACGAGACGACGCCCCCCGATCCGGGCGGCGACGAGACCTCCACCGAACCGGACAATCCCGACGGCGTGTAACCGCCCGCCCCGACCGTGAGGACCAGCTGACGGCGGCATGGGACACAATGTGTGCCATGCCGTCGTCACGTTCCCAGGGCACTGACCGCGAAGCCGCGCCAGTGGCGCCCTCGCTCTCCGACCGCTTCGTGCGCCTCGTCTCGGGGTTCATCGGCGGTCCGCTCGGCGACCACGCCGTCAACCCGCCCAAGCGCCGCTTCTGGACCCCGCTGCGGGCCGTCCTGTTCATCGGCCTGCTGTTCTTCGCGGTCTCCTGGCTCCAGAAGTACCCCTGCTCGGCGGGCTTCCCGGCCGACTGGGGCCAGTACACGCACGGCTGCTACACCGACATCCGCGCGCTGTGGGGCGTCGAGCGCCTCAACGAGGGCGCCGTGCCCTACCGCGACCACCCCGTCGAGTACCCCGTCCTGACCGGCTGGTTCATGGGCCTGCTCGGCCAGATCGCCTTCCGCGCCGGGAACGTCACCGGCATCGAGGGCGGCACGATCTTCTACCACCTCAACGCGGTCACGCTCTTCGCCTGCGGCATCGCGGCCATCGCGGTCCTGTACGCGATCCGCCGGGACAACCGCCGCACCGACCTGTCAGGTCCGGTCGACGCGCCGGAGCGGCCCAGCCGCCCGTGGGACGCGATGATGCTGGCGGCCGCGCCGGTCGTGCTCGTGACCGCCACGGTCAACTGGGACCTGTTCGCCGTCGCGCTGTCGATGCCGTTCTTCCTGTACTGGCAGCGGAGCCGGCCCATCGCGGCCGGGCTGTTCCTCGGTCTGGCCGTGGCCGCCAAGTTCTACGCCCTGCTGTTCGTCGGGCCGCTGCTCGTGCTCGCCCTGCGTCAGAAGCGGCTCATGCCCGCGCTGAGTGCCACCGCCACCGCCGCGCTCACGTGGGCCGCGATCAACGCGCCGGTCGCGGCGCTGTGGCCCGACTCGTGGAAGCGGTTCTTCGAGCTCAACTCCGAGCGCCCCGTCGACTGGGGCACCGGCTGGTACGTGGTGCGCGGCGTCACCGGCTGGGACAAGCTGTGGGACCACGAGTTCGTCAACGACGCCTACCTCGTCCTGTTCGCGCTGGCCTGCCTCGGCATCGCCGCCCTCGGCTACTCGGCCCACCGGAGCGCCGCTGTGCCGATCGACGGCTCGCAAGCTTCGCCGAGAGCCGATGAAGACGTGGTGCCGCGCCTGGCGCAGCTGTGCTTCCTCGTGCTGGCCGCGTTCCTGCTGTTCGGCAAGGTCTGGTCCCAGCAGTACGTGCTGTGGCTCATCCCCCTGGCCGTCCTCGCGCGCCCCAAGTGGGGCATGTTCCTGGTGTGGCAGGCCGCCGAGCTGTTCTACTTCATCTCGTTCTACGGCAAGATGCTCCAGGTCTCGGCCGAGGAGGGGCGCGGCTTCCCCGAGTGGGTCTTCCTCGCCGCCGCCTCGGCGCGCTGGCTGACCGTCGCGGCCATGTGCGCGCTGGTGATCGGCGAGATCCTCAACCCTCGTCGCGACGTGGTGCGAGGCCTTCGGCCGCGGCCCAGTCGAGCAGTGCCGACTCAGCCTCCTCGCGAGGCAGGGGACCCCGCTCCAGCCGCAGCTCCTTGAGGTGCTTCCAGGCCCGCCCGACCTCCGGGCCGGGCGGCAGGCCGAGCAGCTCCATGATCGCGTTGCCGTCCAGGTCGGGCCGGACCGCGCGCAGGTCCTCCTCGGCGCGGATCCGGGCGATCCGCTCCTCGAACGCGTCGTAGTCGCGCTGGAGGCGCTCGGCCTTGCGCCGGTTGCGGGTGGTGCAGTCCGAGCGCACCAGCTTGTTGAGCCGCTCCAGCTCGGGACCGGCGTCGGTGACGTAGCGGCGCACCGCCGAGTCGGTCCAGCCCGCCTGCCCGTAGCCGTAGAACCGCAGGTGCAGCGCGATCAGGAGCGACACGGCCTGCACGTCGGACTTGGGGAACTTGAGCGCGCGCATGCGGGAGCGCGCCAGCCGCGCGCCCACCACGTCGTGGTGGTGGAAGGTCACGTTGCCCCCCGCGGTGACGCCCTTGGTCTCGGGCTTGCCGATGTCGTGCAGCAGCGCCGCCAGGCGCAGGGTCACGTCCGGGCCGTCCTCTTCGAGGTCGACGGCGTTGCGCAGCACCCGGAGCGAATGCTCGTAGACGTCCTTGTGCTGGGCGTGCTCGTCGATCTCCATGCGCAGCGCGGGCAGCTCGGGCAGGAAGTGGTCGGCCAGGCCGGTGTCCACCAGCGCCCTGAGGCCCACCACCGGGTCGGGCGCGGACAGCAGTTTGACGAACTCGTCGCGGATGCGTTCGGCGGTGATGCGGCCCAGTTCGGCGGCCATGTCGGTCATCGCCGAGCGCGTGCCGGGGTCGATCGCGAAGTCCAGCTGCGCGGCGAAGCGCGCGGCCCGCAGCATCCGCAGCGGGTCGTCGGCGAACGACGACTCCGGGCTCGCCGGGGTGCGGAGCGTGCGCCGCGCCAAGTCGCCGATTCCGCCGAACGGGTCGCAGAAGTCGTGGCCGGGGACGCTGACGGCCATCGCGTTGACGGTGAAGTCGCGCCGCTCCAGGTCGTCGACGAGGTTGTCGCCGTAGCGGACGATCGGGTTGCGGCTGACGCGGTCGTAGGCGTCGGCGCGGAACGTCGTCACCTCCACCTGGTGCCCGTGGAACCGGCCGCCGATGGTCCCGAAGGCCGCGCCCGTGGTCCACACCGCCGAGCACGCTCGGCGCAGCAGGCGCTCGGTGTCCTCCGGGCGCGCGTCGGTGGTGAAATCGAGGTCGTTGGTCGGCCTGCGCAGGACCGCGTCCCGCACCGATCCGCCGACCAGATGCAGCTCGAAACCGGCGTCGGCGAAGACCCGGCCCAAGTCGTCGGCTATGGGCGGGACGGTGATTTCGGTACCGCTAGTGTTGTCAGACATCGCCGGGCAAGCTTAGCGGAGAGAGGGAGAATGGCCGAAAGTAGAGCGAGACCGAGTAACGGCCCCCAGCCTCCGCCTGCCGGCCCGCGCTCGCCCATCACCCCCGTCTACCGCACGGCCAACTCCAGCGCCGGACCGGGCCTCGGCCCGTCGGCCGAACCGGTGCCGCCCACCGGCGGGCGCGGCAAGAACCTGGCCCGCTCCAGCCTCCTCATGGGCGCGGGCTCGCTCGTCAGCCGCGTCACCGGCTTCGGGCGCACCGTCGTCATCTCGGCGGCCATCGGCGCCGGGCTCCTGGGCAACTCCTACACCACGGCCCAGTACTTCCCCCAGATGATCTACGAGCTCGTCCTCGGCGGCGTGTTCGCGAGCATCATCCTGCCGCTGTTCGTCAAGGCCCACAAGAACGACCCCGACGGCGGCGACGCCTTCGCGCACCGCCTGCTCACCCTCGCGCTCCTCGTGCTCGGCGCCGCCGCGCTCGTCGTCACCCTCGCCGCGCCGCTCATCGCCGCGGCCATGGCCGAACCGGTCCAGCAGGACCTGGTCACACAGCTGTCGTACCTCATGCTGCCCGCGCTCATGTTCTACGGCCTGTTCGCGATCCTCTCGGGCGTGCTCAACTCGCGCGAGCACTTCGGCGCGCCCATGTGGGTGCCGATCATCAACAACCTCGTCGTCATCGGCGTCGGCGCGGTCTTCTTCCTGGTCTACACGCGGGACGCCGTCCCCGACGCGAACGACTTCCTGTTCATGGAGGCCGACCAGGTCACCACCGGGATGCTGCTGCTGCTCGGCGGCGGCACGACCGCGGGCGTGGTCATCCAGGTCCTGTTCCTGGCCCCCGCGCTGCGCCGGGCCGGGTTCCGTTGGCGCCTGCGGTTCGACTTCGGGGCGCTGCCGATGGCGGAGATCCGCCGCCTGGCCGCCTGGACGCTCTTGTTCGTGGCGGCCAACCAGGTCGCGGTCATGGCCGTGGTCAAGATCGCCAACGCCGCCGCCGGGAACGCCGAGGCGGACGGGCCGTTCGTGCCCGGCACGACCGTCTACAACAACGCCTACCTGATGATGATGATGGCGCACGGCATCGTCGCGGTCTCGGTCATCACCGCGCTCATGCCGCGCATGACGCGCGCGGCCGACGACAAGCACTGGTCGGACCTCACCGGGCACCTCTCCGGCGGCGTCCGCATGGCCTCGTTCCTGCTGGTGCCGATCAGCGCGGCGTTCATCGCGCTGCACGAGCCGATCGGCCTGGCCGTCTTCCAGTGGGGCGCCTACGACCCCGAGCAGGCGCTGGCCACCGGCACCGCGCTCGCGGTGGTCGGCGTGATCCTGATGCCGTTCTCGGTGAGCCAGCTCCAGATCTACGCGTTCTACGCGCAGACCGACACAAGAACAGTTGCCTTGTTCAACCTGCCGGTGATCGCGATCCGCATCGGCGGCTACCTGCTGGCGTTCGCGCTGCTGCCCTTGGAGTGGGTCGTGGTCGGCCTGTTCGCCGCGAACGGCGTCTCCTACCTGGTCAGTCTGCTGCTGTCGATGTCGCTGCTGCGCAAGCGCCTCGGCCTGCTGGGGATGCGCAAGGTCGCGCTCGGCCTGGTGCGCACCACCACCGCGGCGGCCATCGCGGGCGTCGCCGCCTGGCTCGGCTGGCTCGCCTGGCCTGACGTCGCCGGCGAGGGGACCGAGGCGAAGCTCGGCCAGCTGGCGGCGGCCGCGGTCCTGGGCATGGCGCTGATAGCCGTCTACATCGTCGCGTGCATGGTATTGCGGGTCACTGAGATGTCGTCGCTCAAGGCCACAGTGCGCGCAAAGCTGCGACGATGAGCCAAGTACCATCCATACGTGTGCCCGACTGCTCCTCGGTCAGCCGGATCTGCGGATGGCCAGGTGGTGAACGCCATACGCTGGCACGGTCCGCTCGGCGGGTCGCATTGAGAGGGGAGGACCCCGCACCATGAGTTCTGCTGTCGACGTGCCGTCCGTGGGAGACCTGCTCGCGGAACGGTACCGCCTCGAAGAACACGTCGGGGGCGCGAACGGCCACCGCCAGCTGTGGCGGGGCGTGGACGTGCTCCTGCACCGCAGTGTCGCCGTGGTGCTGCGCTCTCCCGGCGGCGACGACGCCGCCCCCACCATGACCGCCGCCGTGGCCGCCTCGCGGGCCCACGTCGACTCGATGGTGGACGTCTACGACGCGGTCGACGAGGGCCGGTTCGCCTACGTCGTCAGGGAATGGGTCAACGGCTCGTCCCTGCGCGGCGTGCTGGAGCACCGGCCCCTCGCCCCCTCCCACGCGCTCGAACTGGTCGCCTCGGTCGCCGACGCGGTCGCCGCCCTCCACGACGGCGGCGTCACCCACGGCGACCTGCATCCGGGCACGATACTGCTGTCCGAGGACGACCGGGTCATGGTCACCGAGCCGCGCAACGAGCCGGGCCACACGCCCGTGGGCGACGTCCGCGCGCTCGGCGCGACCCTCTACGCCTGCCTGACCGGCACCTGGCCGCGCGTCGTCCCCACCGAGGACACCGGCCTGCCGGACGCGCCCGTCGACGAGTGGGGCCGCACGCTCGACGCGCACGCCGTCGTCGAGACCGTCCCCGAACCGCTCTCGCGCCTCACCGGCAACCTGCTCGACGCCGCCGAGGCCCCGCCCTCGGCCGCCGAGCTCGCGATCGAGCTGCGCTCGCTCGCCGAGTCCGGCGGCACCGCGCCGGCGGGCGACGACCGCACGCGCGTCTCGCCGCGGGGTCCGCTGGAGGCGCTCGGCGCCGGGTCGTCGTCCAAGCCCGCCGCGCCGCCGATCGGCATGAAGCGCCTGGCCGTCATCGCCGCGATCGCCGCCGCGGTCGTCTTCGCGGGCGTGGTCACCAGCGCCCTCGTCTGGGGCGGCGGCGAGGACGACCCGAACGAGAACTCCCTCGGCCTGACCGGCGAGGACGCCAGCTCCTCGGCCGAGCCCTCCGACGAGGAGGAGACCGAGGTCGCCGCGCCCACCGAGGCCGAGCTGAGCGATGACGACCTGCGCATCGTCGACCCGCCGCCGGGGAACCGCACCGAGCTGGAGGGCACCGAGAACGTCATCGACGGCTCCGCCTCCACCGGCTGGTCCACCGACACCTACAACGCCGCCGCCTTCGGCGACATGAAGCCCGGCATGGGCATCCTCATCGACCTCGGCGAGCCGCAGGAGGTCGCCTCGGTGCGCGTGCAGATGACCAGCGCCGGGGCGACGGTCGGCCTGCTCGCCGGGGACGAGGACCCCGGCGACTCCAGCGACGGCGACCAGCAGATCGTCGACTCGTTCACGACGCTCGCCGATCAGGTGGAGGACGCCGACACCAACATCGAGCTGCGGGCCGACGGGGAGGCCACCAGGTACGTCGTGGTGTGGTTCACGAACCTGCCGCCGTCGTCCGGCGGCTTCAAGGTCACGGTCAGCGAAATCAACGTCTTCATCCGGTAGGAACCCATGCCCCCCGCCCCGCGCCCGCCCGAACGCGGTTCGCCCACCGGCCCAGACGCCGCTCCGAGCCGCGGCGCCGAGGCGCGCCCGTCGGAGGCCCGGCCCTCAGAGGAATGGAGCGACGCCGAGCTGCTCGCGCGCCACATCGCCGGGAACCGGGACGCGTTCGGGGAGCTGTTCCGCCGCCACCGCGGGCGGCTGTGGGCGGTCGCGGTGCGCACGCTCGCCGACCCCGACGACGCCGCCGAGGCGCTGCAGGACGCCATGATCAAGGCCTACCAGGCCGCCGGGTCGTTCCGCGGGAACGCGGCGGTCACCACGTGGTTGCACCGGATCGTCGTCAACGCCTGCCTCGACCGGATCCGCTCGGCCCGGCGGCGGCCGACCGTGCCGCTGCCCGAGACCGACCTCCGCTCGAGCGGCGAGGGCGACCCGGCTTCCTCGGCGCTGAAGCTCACCGTCCGCCGGGCCCTGGCCGAGCTGCCGTTCGACCAGCGGGCCGTGCTGGTCTACATCGACATGCTGGGCTACCCGGTCGAGGAGGTCGCGGCGATCCTGAAGGTCCGGCCCGGCACCGTCAAGTCCCGCGCCTCCAGGGCGCGCAAGCGCCTGGCCGCCAGGCTCCCCGAACTCGACCCGGCGTCACCGGCGCCACCGGGGCCGGGCGGGAACCCGCCCGATCAGCGGGGCGTCGAACCAGGTACAACCAGCGACCACGGACCGGTCCGAGAGGAGGGAGGCCGCCCATGAGCGCTCGACGCGACGACGAGCACGAGGCCGGTGCGCTGCTGCGCGCCGCTTCGGCCGAATACGACGACCTCCCGCGGGACGTGGCCGACCGACTCGACCGGGTGCTCGAGCAGCTGCCGGCCGCCGACACCCTCCACGCCGGAGAGCGGCGGACCTCCCCGGGCTGGATCGAGTGGCTGCGCGCGCGGCGCGTCCGCTACGCCCTGGTGAGCGCCACGGCCGCGCTGATCGTGACCGTCGGGGCGGTGGCCGCCGCGGTCCAGTTCGTCTCCACCTCCACCGGCGGGGACGGCGGCGCGGGGGTGTCCGCCGAGCAGGAACCGGACAGCGCCTTCGACGAGGGCTCGTCCGAGGACGCCGCCGCCACGCCGGAGGGGGACGACTTCGCGGCCGAGGAAGAGGAGACCCAAGCCGAGGCCCCGCAGGGCGACGGCGAGACCAGCAGCGTGGAGACGTTCGCGACCGGCGCCGACTACACCGCGCAGAGCGACCTGCTGACCGCCCTGCAGGAGCTGAACGGCGACAGCCCCGACGCGGCGGTCCCGCCCCAGCTGAACGGCCTGGCCGCGGGCGGCACGCTGTGGGAGAGGTGCCAGGAGGCGCTCGCCGAGCGGTACGGCAGCCTGATCGTCGCGGTCGACTTCGCACGCTTCGAATCCCAGCCGGCGGTGCTCGCCCTGCTGGTGTCGGAGTCGAGCGAGACCGCCGTCGCCGTCACCCCCGCGTGCGCGGACGGGATCATCGAGGAGCTGTTCGTCCAGGGCTGAGGAGTGAGACTCCCCACGCCGGACGTATTCGCCTGTCACACGCCCACCACAGGTCGGTGCCGCGGAATTTCTGGTCAATAGGATGGCGTTGAAGCTGTCAGCCTCGCCGCGAGCCTCCAGGCCCGCCGCGGGGACCGCCGAAACACCGCTGAGGAGCACATTCCGGTGAGCGAAATACGCAACGTCATCATCATCGGCTCGGGGCCGGCCGGCTACACGGCCGCGCTGTACACGGCCCGCGCCGACATGCGCCCGCTGGTCTTCGAGGGCTTCCAGTTCGGCGGCGCGCTCATGCAGACGACCGAGGTCGAGAACTACCCCGGCTTCCCCGACGGCATCATGGGCCCCGAGCTGATGGACCAGTGGCGCAAGCAGGCCGAGCGCTTCGGCGCCGAGCTGGTCGCCGACGACGTCACCAAGGTCGACCTCACCGGCGAGGTCAAGAAGGTGTGGGTCGGCGAGGACGAGTATCGGGCACGCTCGGTCATCCTCGCCACGGGTTCGGCGTACCGGCCGCTGAACGTCCCCGGCGAGAGCGAGCTGATGGGCCGCGGCGTCTCCGCGTGCGCCACCTGCGACGGCTTCTTCTTCCGCGACCAGCACATCGCCGTCGTCGGCGGCGGCGACTCGGCGATGGAGGAGGCGACGTTCCTGACCAAGTTCGCCTCGAAGGTGACGATCCTGCACCGCCGGGACGCCTTCCGCGCCTCCAAGATCATGGCCGAGCGGGCGCTCGCCAACCCGAAGATCGACGTCGCGTGGAACACCGTGGTCGACAAGATCCTCGGCGAGGGCGGCAAGGTCTCGGGCGTCGAGGTCTCCGACACCACCACCGGCGAGCGGCGCGAGCTGCCGGTGACCGGCCTGTTCATCGCGATCGGCCACGACCCGCGCTCGGAGCTGCTCAAGGGCCAGGTGGAGCTGGACGACTCCGGGTACGTCAAGGTCGACGCCCCGTCGACGCGCACGAACCTCGAAGGGGTCTTCGCCGCGGGCGACCTCGTCGACCACACCTACCAGCAGGCCGTCACCGCCGCCGGAACCGGCTGCGCCGCCGCGCTCGACGCCGAGCGCTTCATCGCCGGCCTCAACGACTAGTCCCCGCCGTAACTACCCGAACAACAGGAGGATGCCCATGGGCGCCATCAAAGCAGTCAGCGACGCCGACTTCCAGACCGAGGTGCTCGACTCCGACAAGCCGGTCCTGGTCGACTTCTGGGCCGAATGGTGCGGCCCTTGCAAGAAGGTCGCCCCGGTCCTGGAGGAGCTCGCCGCCGAGTCGGACGCGTTCGAGATCCGCAAGCTGGACACCGACGCGAACCCGGAGATCACCCGGAAGTTCCAGGTGATGAGCGTGCCGACCATGATCCTGTTCAAGGACGGCCAGCCCGCCGACCAGCTCATCGGCGCCCAGCCGAAGGCCGCCATCAAGCGGTTCCTGGCGAAGTAGGCCCGACGCACACCGGAGGGGGCGGCGCATTCGCGCCGCCCCCTCCGCGACGTCTTCGGAAGCATGGCCCTCAGCGGCAGACGCACGCCGTGACGGATTCCGACCATGCGATCGCAAGCCGCCCGCGCGAACGGCGCCCCGCCCGAACCCCATCCGCCACCGGCTCCGCCGCCGAGATCAGAACGCGGCCCGCGACACCACCGAGCAGACCGGGACCGCACCCGGCCCCGCGCCACCGCATCCGCGTAGGCGAACGCACTGCGCAACGCCTTCACTCCGACCCTATACTCTATATCTTATATCTTATATCTTATAGGATCGTTACCTGCCGAGGCGGCGGACGCCCGGCCGGTCCGAGCGCGGCCGGATGATGTTCGGCTCGTCGAAGAACTGCTCCAGCTCGAAGTCGTCGAGCTCGAACCACTCCACCGGCTCGGGCAGCTCCGCCGGCTCCGAGGCCTCCGAGTCCCGCCCGGTCACCGGGCGCAGCTCCAGGCGCAGCCGCGGATAGCGCGGATCCGCCCGCACCGTCTTGAACCCGACCGAGCGGTAGAAGTCCGCCGGCACCAGGCACGCGTTCGACTCGGCGCGCGCGTCCCCGAACGCCTCGAGCGCGTAGACGCCCCGGCGCGCCATGTCCGAGGCCACGGCCTGCACGAGCTGGCGGCCGAGCCCGGTCCCGCTGTACGCCGGCTTGACATAGGCCGTCATCAGCAGCGCCGCGTCCGGCGACACCGGACCCGACGGGAACTCCACCGACCTCGGCACGAACTTCGGCGACGCGTACGTGATGAAACCCGCGACGCGCTCGCCCTCGTAGGCGATCCGGCCGCATCCGCCCCACTCCAGCAGCGTCTGCGACACCCAGGCCTCCTTCTCCAGGCCCGGATCGCCCACCTCACCCGAATCCGCGCACAGCGGCGACAGCTCCCAGAACACGCAGGAGCGGCACCGGCCCGGAACGGCTTCCAGGGAATCGAGCGTGAGATTGACCATGCGACGATGCACCAGAACAGATTACGTCGCGCGGGTGTCCGCATGATGGAAAACACGCACGTCCCTCGTGGCGTGTGCTAGTAGAGTGGGCCGATCGGCGTCTCGGCCCCGTAGGGTGGTCATCAGCGCTTCGGGCGCGGGCATCGGCCGATCCCCGTCACACATGCAACGCGCACAACAGACTGAACGCCCGCAGGCGACGTCGGCGGGCGGTGAAGGCCCTTGAAGGAGGTCTCCGCGTGTCCGGTACAACGCTCGACGATTACACCGGTCGGTACGCATCCCGGGTTCACGGGATGGCACAGTCGGAGATCCGCGCACTGTTCTCGGTGGCCAACCGCCCCGAGGTCGTCTCCCTCGCAGGCGGCAACCCCTACACCGCCGCGCTCCCCATGGACGAGCTCGGCGAGATGTTCACGCGCCTGCTCGAACAGAAGGGCGCCGAGGCCCTCAGCTACTGCCCCGGCCAGGGCAGCACCACCCTCCGCACCGCACTGTGCAACGTCATGGAGCTGTCGGGCGTCCACGCCTCGGCCGACGACCTCGTCCTCACCAACGGCGCCCAGCAGGGCCTCGACCTGCTCGCCCGCACCTTCCTCGACCCCGGCGACATCGTGCTCGCCGAAGGGCCCACCTACGTCGGCGCGCTCGGCGTCTTCCAGGCCGCGCAGGCCGACGTCCGGCACCTGCCGATGGACGACGACGGCCTCGTCCCCGAGGGGCTCGAGACCGCGCTCGCCGAGCTCGAACGCGAGGGGCGCCGCGCGAAGTTCCTGTACACGATCCCGACGTACCAGAACCCGGCGGGCGTCACGCTCACCGACGAGCGGCGCGAGCGCATCCTCGCGATCGCCGAACGCCACGGACTGCTCATCATCGAAGACGACCCGTACAGCATGATCTCGTTCGAGGAGGCGCCCCCGGCGCCGCTGCGGGCGCGCGCCGAGCGCGGCATCATCTACCTCGGCACCGTCTCCAAGATCTTCGCCGCGGGTCTGCGGCTCGGCTGGGTCCTCGCGCCGCCCGCCGTGCGCGACAAGCTGCTGTTGGCCGTCGAGGCGTCGATCCTGTGCCCCTCGGCCCTCATCCAGGAGGCCGCGCTCCGCTTCTTCACCGAGATGGAGTGGCGCCAGCAGGTCAAGGTCTTCACCACGCTCTACCGCGACCGCCGCGACGCGCTGCTGTCGGCGCTCACCGACTACATGCCCGAGGGCATGAGCTGGACGCACCCGGGCGGCGGCCTGTTCGTGTGGGCCACGCTCCCCGAGGGCCTCGACTCCAAGGCGATGCTCCCACGCGCGCTCCAGGAGCGCGTCGCCTACGTCCCGGGCACCGGCTTCTACGCCGACGGGAACGGCCGTCGGCAGATGCGATTGAACTTCTCCACCCAGTCGTCCGAGTCGATCCGCGAGGGCGTGCGCCGCCTGGCGGGCGTCGTCGCCGGGGACATCGAACTCCGCGACACCTTCGCGGGAGGCGGGGCATGAGCGAGAGCGCAGCAGCGGACGTCCGCGTCCTGATCCTCGCCGGAGGCATGTCCTACGAGCACGAGGTCTCGCTGAAGTCCGGCCGCCGGGCCGCCGCGGCGCTTCAGCGCCAGGGCATGGCCTGCGACATCCGCGACCTCGACGGCGAGCTGCTCCCGGCGCTCCAGGAGTTCCCGCCCGATGTCGTGCTGCCGCTGGTGCACGGAGCCCCGGGCGAGGACGGCTCGCTGCGCGGCGTACTGGAGTTGTCGGACATCCCGTTCGTGGGCACCGGCGCCGTCGGCGCCCGGCGCGCGTGGAACAAGTCGACCGCCAAGGACCTCCTGCGGAGCGTCGGCGTCCCGACGCCGGACTGGGCGACGATGCCGAGGCAGGCGTTCTCGGACTTCGGGGCGCGCAAGCTGCTGGACCGGATCGCCACCAAGATGGGGCTGCCGCTGGTCGTCAAGCCCAACTCGGGCGGCTCGGGGCTCGGCGTGCACGCGGTCCACAAGGAGGACGACTTCCCGTCGGCGATGATGGGCTGCTTCTCCTACAGCGACGAGGCGCTCGTCGAGTCGTTCGTCGAGGGCCGCGACATCGCGGTCGGCGTCGTCGACTTCGGGGACGGGCCGACGGCGCTGCCGCCGGTGGAGATCACGCCGCTGCACGGCGATTACGACTACGCGGCCCGGTACAACCCGGGGGCGACGCGGTGGACGGTCCCGGCCGACATCGACGAGGACGTGGCCGCTCGCGTCGCCGACATCGCGGTGTCGGTGCACGAGACGCTCGGGCTGCGCGACATGTCGCGAGTCGACCTCATGGTGGACGACGCGGGCGGCATCCAGGTACTCGAGGCGAACGTGGCACCGGGGACCACCGAGACCTCGCTGCTGCCGATGGCGATCGAGGCGGCGGGGCTGGACTTCGGAGAGACGCTCGCGAAGATGGTGCGGCTGGCCCGAGCACGGGCCTGAACCGCGCGGGTGCGAGCGGAAACGGTGTGGCGAAACGGCACTGCTGGAGGTGCGGGCCTGCACGCGTGGGCGCGATGTTTCACGTGAAACATCCACACTGCGGACACCTCCGCCAAGGCGCGCCCGCAATGCCGACCCGACAACGCCGAGCAGCAACGGGAAACCGGCTGCCTTCCGCATGGCGCCGAACGTGAAAGCGGATATTTACTGATTTGTCCCCTCGGGGGATCCCTTGTCTGAAGTGTACGTCGCGCGTATGACAAGGTAGTGTTTCGGAGCTGCGAGCGCGCAAGCGCGCTCGCAGCTCCGCTCGACCTGCTGGCGCCACTCCATCTCGGTGAAGCAGCGAAGCGCCGCCTCCTGGATGAGAGCGGCCACCTGGATGAAAGCAGAGAGGTACAGGGTCAGCGATCGGAAGCCGATTCTGGAGCGCGAGGTGGCGGCGTGGCGGCCGAGAGGGCGCCGAGCGGGCGAGGCGGCACCCGATGCGAGCAGAGGGTGGCCGCCAGGGGGAAGTCCGGCCTGATCGGCCATGGCCGCGCGGTCGCGCTCAGCAATTCCCTCAGCAATTCCCTCAACAATGCGTTCAGCAAGGCACTCAAACAACGCACTCAAACAACGCACTCTCAACAAGGTTCTCTACGAGGCGCTCACCGAGGCGTCCGCCCGGCGTCAGTCGTCGGCGAGCCAGGCGGCGATGTACTCCAGGTTCATCCGCCACTCGTGCTCTTCGACCGGCGGCAGGATCTCGTCCCACATGGTCATGAACGGGCCGCGGAGCTGAAGGTAGCCCTTGGGGCGGGCGAGGAACCACTGCTGGAGATGCGCGGTGCCGTCGCCCCAGCGGTTCACGTGGACCTGCGCCACCGACTCCAGGGAGCGGATGGCCCGTTCCAACCGCACGGTGAGCACCCCGAGTTCGGCGGCGTGCATCGTCGAGAGATCGCCCAAGTCCAGGTGCGCGCGGGGTTCGAGGATCACCACGACCGGGAGGCCGCTGGGCGCGGGTGGGCTCTTGAGACGCCAGCGCTCGTCAGTCCAGAGATAGGCACTGTCGGGCGTATGGCAGGCCGCGCACTGCTCCTGGCGGTCGCCGCGGCGGGGCGGCTCGGCGCCGACCGGGTCCTGAAGTGATTTGAGGCGTATGTCTCCCTCGAAGGGGAACGCCGGCCAGTCGACGAAGGCGGGCAGGTCCGGCCGGGCTCCGCTCGCATGCTGTTTCCGCTGCTGCCGGTGGGGATTCGCGTGTGTTGGCTGGGGACTTTGGCCGGGGGTACTCGCTGATGCCACACCCGAAAGGTACCGCATCGGTGCGAGCCGGGAAAGCACCGGAATCCACCTCTTGGCGAAGCTTGCGAACCATTGCCCGCCGCGAGGCGGCCCCCTACTTCCCCACATTGGGTCCGAAGGATGGACATCCTGGTCAGAGGCGTCGATTCGTGTCCGATAGTGACGTGCGCCCATATGGCGGGAAGGGGCTGTCGACGGGGTGCGGGCTTAGGGCAAGCTGGTAGGCGTGCAAGCAACAGTGACTGATAGTTCCACGCCAGAGGCGTCGCCTGTCAAGGGTGACGACATCTCGGTCCTGGTGGATCCGCCGGTCACCGCCGCGCTCGTCGATGAACTCAGCCATTTCTGGGTACGGGTCACGAACGCCGGCGGTTCCGTCGGGTTCGTCCCGCCGGTGAGCATCGAAGAGGTTCGCCCTCACACCGTTTCCATTCTCGCGCGAGTGATCGACCAGACTGACACGCTGGTCGCTCTAAAGGAAGGAGCCGCCATTGTCGCTTGGTGTGTTCTCACATCAAACGACAGCCCGCCGAGGCAGGGATGGCGCACCATCCGCCACGTTCAGGTCGATCCGGAGCGCCAGGGCAGCGGCCTTGGCGGGAAGCTCCTCGCAGCGGTCGACCGAGTGGCACGCGAGGAACTCAAGCTGGAGGCGCTGAGCCTGAAGGTCCGCTCGGGGACCGGTGCCGACGCGTTCTACCGGCGGCACGGCTTCACGGAGGTCGGCAGGTTGCCGCGCGCGGTGCGCGTGGCGGACGACGATTACCGCGACGACATCATCATGTGGCGCGAACTGAACTAGCCCGCAGCGGCGGGACCACGAACACGAACGAGTGCGGGGCGATGTTTCACGTGAAACATCGCCCCGCACTCATGCTGTAAGAGGAGCGCGCACCCGCGCACCCGCGCACCCGCGCACCCGCGCACCCGCGCACCCGCGCACCCGCGCACCCGCGCACCCGCGCACCCGCGC
>NZ_AXWO01000021.1:0-11365 GCF_000482705.1 Glycomyces arizonensis DSM 44726
TGGTCGCCCAACGGCGGGGCCAACCAGCAGTTCGAGTTCGTCGACACCGGCGACGGCCACTGGCGCGTCCGCGCCCGCCACTCCGGCCTGGTCCTCCAGGTCGCGAACAACAGCACCGGCGCCGACATCACCCAGCAGCCCCAATCGGGAAGCGCCGCCCAGCAATGGTCCATCACCGACCACGGCGGCGGCACCGTCAGCCTGGTCAACCGCGCCAGCGGCCTGGCCATGGACGTGTGGAACCTCGCCACCGACGACGGCGCCCGCATCTCCCAATGGAACTACACCGGCAACACCAACCAGCAGTTCAACCTCCAACGAACCTGACCACCCCGCAAAGGGGTACCGCCGCGGCCCGGAGGTGATGTCCCCGAGCCGCTGCGATCGGCGGCCTGCCGTATGCCGGGGTAGGCCGCCGGACCCGGGCCGACCGATCCTCACCTCTCGGTCGGCCCGGCCCACTCCTCGACTCTTGAAAGGAGACCCATCGATGAGACGAACGCTCCATGCCGCTCTGGCGGCGGCGGTGCTGCTCTCGATCACCATCGCCACCCTGAACTTCTCGGCCTCGCCCGCGCAGGCCGCCACGATGAACCGAGTGACCGACTTCGGCGCCAACCCGACCGATCTCGACATGTACGTCTACGTGCCGGACGACGTGGCGCCGGAACCGGCGCTGCTCGTCATGGTCCACTACTGCACCGGCTCGGCCGGCGCCGTCTTCAACGGCGTCGGACGCGACTACGTGACGGCGGCCGACCGGTACGGCTACATCATCGTCCTGCCCGAGGCGACCCGTGAGGGCGGTTGCTTCGACGTCTCCACGCGGCAGGCCCTCACCCGCGACGGCGGCGGCGACTCCACCGGCATCAAGTCGATGGTCGACTGGACCCGCCAGCGCTACAACGTGGACCCGGACCGCATCGTGGTCAGCGGCTTCTCTTCCGGAGCGATGATGACCAATGTCCTGGCCGCGGAGTACCCGGACGTCTTCTCCGCCGCGTCCGCGTTCTCGGGCGTGCCGGCCGGGTGCTTCGCCACCGACAACGGCTCGTTGTGGAACAGCCAGTGCGCGAACGGGAACCTCATCAAGTCCCCGCAGGAGTGGGGCGACCAGGTCCGCGCCATGTACCCCGGCTACACGGGCGAGTACCCGCGGATGCAGGTCTGGCACGGCACCGCGGACGACATCCTGGCCTACCCGAATTTCGGGGAGGAGATCAAGGAGTGGACCGATCTGCACGGCTTGAGCCAGATACCCTCGTCCACCGAGAACCTGTCCGGCGGTTGGACGCGAACCCGCTACGGCGACACCGGCACCCACGCCACCGTCGAGGGCATGAGCATAGCGGGCTACGGGCATTCGCTCCCGCTGGACGGCATGTTGTCGAACGCCATCGCCTTCCTCGGCCTCGACGAGGGCGGCGGCACCGACGAGAATGCGGGTGCGCTGCAGGGGGTGGGCTCGGGCCGGTGCCTGGACGTGCCGAACCAGTCGACCGAACCCGGCGCCCAGGTGCAGATCTGGGACTGCCACAACGGCGCGAACCAGCAATGGACCTACACTGCCGCGGGCGAACTGACGGTCTACTCAGGTGGCGCTGAGCTCTGCTTGGACGCCGAAGGCGCGGGCACGGCGAACGGGACCGCCGCGATCGTCTGGACCTGCCACGGCGGCGTCAACCAGCAGTGGAATCGCAACGCCGACGGCACGATCACCAACGCCCAGTCCGGGCTGTGCCTGGACGTGGCGGGCTACGGCACCGCCAACGGCTCACAGGTCCACCTCTGGACCTGCCATGGAGGGAGTAATCAGCAATGGATCTTCGTTTGAAGCGGGTCGGCGCCGGACTCCGGCGCGCTCTCGTCTTCGCGGCAGTCCTCATAGTCGCCACGGCTGGGTTCAGCGCAGTGGCTAAGGCCGACAACCCGATCGTCCAGACCATCTACACCGCCGACCCGGCACCGCTGGTGTACGACGGCCGCGTCTACCTCTACACCGGACACGACGAGGACGGCTCGACATGGTTCGACATGCGGGAATGGCGCGTCTGGTCCTCCGACGACATGGTCAACTGGACCGACCACGGCTCCCCGATGAGCCTGGACACCTTCAGCTGGGCGCGACAGGACGCCTGGGCCGGCCAGGTCGTCGAGCGGGGCGGCGAGTTCTACTGGTACGTCCCCGTCGTCAATGACGCGACCGGCCGGATGTCGATCGGCGTCGGCGTCGCCGACAACCCCATCGGCCCCTTCCACGACGCCCTCGGCCACCCGCTGGTCGAGAACGGCGAGATCGACCCGACCGTCTTCATCGACGACGACGGCCAGGCCTACCTCTACTGGGGCAACCCGAACCTGTGGTACGTGAAGCTCAACGCCGACATGGTCTCGTACTCGGGCGGCCTGAACCAGATCCCGCTGACCACCTCCGGATTCGGCACCCGCACCGGCGACAGCGACCGGCCGACCCTCTACGAGGAGGGCCCCTGGGTCTACAAGCGAGGCGGCCTCTACTACATGGTGTACGCGGCCGAATGCTGCTCCGAGCACATCGCCTACTCGACCGCGCCCGGCCCCACCGGGCCGTGGACGTACCGGGGCACGATCATGCCGACCCAGGGGAGCAGCTTCACCAACCACCCGGGCGTCATCGACTACAAGGGAAACTCGTACTTCTTCTACCACAACGGCGCCCTCCCCGGAGGCGGCGGCTTCACCCGCTCGGTCGCCGTCGAGCAGTTCGAGTACAACGCCGACGGCACGTTCCCGACCATCGGCATGACGACGGCCGGAGCGCCGCAGACCGACCCGCTCGACCCCTACGTCCGCCAAGAGGCCGAGACGATCGCCTGGTCGAGCGGCATCGAGACCGAGCCTTCCAGCGCGGGCGGCATGAACGTCGGCTGGATCGAGAACGGCGACTACATCAAGGCCGAAGGCGTCGACTTCGCCTCGGGCGCGGCGACGTTCGACGTCAGCGCGGCCTCGGACGGCGCCGGCGGCACGATCGAACTGCGCCTCGACGGCCCCTCCGGCGCGCTCGTCGGTACCTGCGACGTCCCGAACACGGGCGGCTGGCAGACCTGGCAGACGGTGTCGTGCCCGGTGAGCGGCGCTGCGGGCGAACACGACCTGTATCTCAAGTTCACCGGAGGCGACGGCTACCTGTTCAACGCGGACTGGTGGCGGTTCGACCCGTCAGACGACGACGGCGGCGGCGACGGCGGCGGCGACACCGGCGGCGAGCTCTACGCGGTCGGCGCCGCCAAATGCCTCGACGTGCCGGACCAGTCGACCGCGAACGGGACGCAGATGGAGATCTGGGACTGCTCGAACGAGGCGAACCAGCAGTGGACCTACACCGATGCCGGGGAGTTGACGGTCTACTCGGGATCCTCGCGCAAGTGCCTGGACGCCGAGGGCGCGGGCACGGCCGATGGGACGGCGGCGATCATCTGGGACTGCCACGGCGGCACCAACCAGAAATGGAACGTGAACGCCGACGGGTCGATCACGAACGCCGATTCGGGGTTGTGCCTGGACGTGGAGGGCTACGGCACCGCCAACGGTTCCATGGTCCACCTGTGGTCCTGCCACGGCGGCACCAACCAGCAATGGGAACTGCGATGAGGCGCCGGACCCCGGTGCGACGGCTTTGATCGAGTGAGGGAAAGAGAGCGGGTAGTCCGATACGGACTACCCGCTCTACTCCGTCATGGGCGGCGGTGCGGCGCCGCCCGCGGCCTCAGCCCAGCGTCCACCGCTGGTTGGTGCCGCCGTGGCAGTTCCACAGGATCACCGCGGTGCCGTTGGCGGTGCCGGCGCCGTCGGCATCGAGGCACAGACCCGACTGGACGCCGGTGATCGAGCCGTCGGCGTTCACATTCCACCGCTGGTTCGCACCGCCGTGGCAGTCCCAGATCTGCACCAGCGTGCCGGGGGCGGTGCCGTAGCCGTCGGCGTCCAGGCACTTGTTCCCGTACACCCGCAACTCACCGGCCTCGGTGAGCGTCCACTGCTGGTTGGTGCCCCCGTGGCAGTCCCACAGCTGCGTGTCCGCTCCGTTGTTCTGCGAGGCGCCCGAGACGTCCAGGCACCTCCCGGAGGCGCCGTTCACCACCGCGCCGTTCTGACCGGGGTCCCCGGGATCGCCGGGGTCACCGGGGTCCTCGAAGTCGCCGAGCTGGGTGAAGAACGCCCACACCTCTCCCTTGACCCAGCTGTTGACGCCGCTCTCGCAGCCGGAGCACCCGTCGACGGGTCCCTGCTGGTGGCCCCCGTCGAACGCGGCCCACACGACCGGATAACCCTCCATGCACCCGGAGTAGGCCGTGGTGATGTGGGTCCGGCTGCCCACGGCGGGTTCGGGCGGGTTCTGCGGGGTGCAGCCGTTGTTGGCCACGAACGTGTCGCGCAGCCCTCGTCCCGCTTCGATCCCGTAGTTGTCCGACAGACCGTGGATGCCCATGTACGCGACCGGCTGCGTGCCGCCGTCGCATCCGCTGATCGCCCCGGGTGCGGCGATGGCCGCGACCGCGCGGATGACGTCCGGCCTGGCGCACGCCAGCGCGTAGCTCATGGACCCGCCGTAGCTGAAGCCCAGCGAGAAGACCTGCCCCTCGTCGACGCACAGGTCGTTCTCGATGAGGGCGAGCATGTCGTCGAAGAATGCCACGTCCTGGCCGCCGGGGTTGGCCCAGCCGTTGTCGATGCCTTGGGGCGCCACGAAGATCGTGGTGCCGTTCGCCTGCGGTTCGAGGCCGTAGTAGGCGTAGGGGGCGCCGTCGCTGCCGCCCGAGGCGACGTCGTTCGCGGTTCCGCCCCACCAGTGGAACCCGAAGACGAGCCGGTGGGCGTAGTTCGGGTCGTAGCCGTCGGGGACCTTGAGGATGAAGCTGCGGTTCTGACCGCTGCTCTGGATGGTGTGCGTGCCGCTGGTGAGCGACGGGCCCGTGCCGCATCCGGCGCTCGCGGCGGCGTCGGTCTGGGCGCTCGCCTCGGCGGCGCCCACGCCGAACACCAGCAGCGCCGCGACGGCGGCCGACGCCAGTACGGATCTGATTCGCTTCATGGATACATCCCTTGTAATCAGGCTCGTTGGAGCCGGAATTGCTGGTTGGTGTTTCCTGTGAGGGTCCATTGGGAGATGCGGGCGCCGTCGTCGGTCGAGGCCTCCCACACGTCCATGGCCAGGCCGCTGGCGCGGTTGACCAGGCTGACCGTCCCGCCGCCGTGGTCGACGACCTCCCACTGCTGGGCGGCGCTTCCCGATTGGGGCTGCTGGGTGATGTCGGCGCCGGTGCCGTTGCCCGCGACCTGGAGGACCAGGCCGGAGTGGCGGGAGCGGATCCGCCAGTGGCCGTCGCCGGTGTCGACGAAGTCGAACTGCTGGTTGGCTCCGCCGTTGAGCGGCCACTGGATGAGCGCGGCCCCGGCCGCGGTCGAGGCGCCGTCGATGTCGGCGGCCTTCCCGCTGTGCTGCGCCACCAGCTGGTAGAACGTCCCCGGCTCCACCGGTCCGCCGCTGCCGCCGCTTTCCGCGGGCCGCCGGGCGAGCGCCATCGCCTGGCCGATGTCCGGCAGTGGTTTCAGCCGGTAGGTGTAGGAGTAGTCGCGATTCGCGAACAGCTTGTACCGGTCGTGGGTCTGGGCGCCCCAGCTGTTGTCGCCGCCGACGCCCATCTGCTTGTAGTTCAGCCGCAGCACGACCTCGTCGCGCGGTGTCACCTGGTAGACGTGCCGGATGTCGCCCGACAGGTCTTCGGGGGTGAAGTGGGAGGCGTTCACCTCCAGCAGCGGCTCACCGGCCGCGAGCAGGCCCCGTCCGGCGTCGTCGACCATGGCGACCCAGCGGACATCGGTCTTGTTGCCGTTCTCCTGCGGCTGGATGTAGTCCGTCCACTGGTCCGTCGCGGTCGATGAGTAGACGCCGACGTCGGTGCCCGTGCGGCGGTCCCAGTGGTTCTCCTCGGGGCCGCGGCCGTAGTAGTGCATCTGCTCCAAAGCGCCGGGCAGGAACAGGACCGTCCCGACTTCGGGGATGTAGGGCAGATTCGACGAGCCGGGGTGGAGCGTGCTGTCCACGCGGATCTCGCCGTTGCCGTAGACCGTGTAGGTGGTGGTGTACGTCGACTGGGCGCTGGTCGGCAGCGTGCCGGTGACGGCGATCCGCACCGAGCTCTCGGACGGCCGCTCGACGCCGACGCCGGTGACGTTCCGATCGGCGCCGGCGTACCGCCAGGTGCCGTTGCGGCTCGGATGGCCGTTGCCGCGGTCGTTGTCGGTCGGCGCCCGCCAGAAGTTCGGAACCGGGCCGGCGTCGATCAGCGTCATGCCCATCGCCTCGTAGGCGGTGATCTCGCCGGTGTACTTGGAGATCGTGACCGAGAAGTCGTCACCGGTGACGGTGATCCGGTCGCCGGTCTCCGAATCGGACAGCACCGGGAGGTCCGAGAGCGGAATCGGCTCGACCGGCGGGCTGTCGAAGTCGACCGGAAGCTGCTGCTTGGCGACTTCGAACCCGGCGTCGGCCCAAGGAGTCGCCTCCTTCAACGTGAACGACAACTGGAGGAAGTGCTCCTCGCCGGGCGCCGGGGCCGCCGGGCGCTGGAGGGGGATCTGGATCGCCTTGTCCGACAGCGGCGGGATGTCGAGCTGCTGCGAGGTGAGGGTGCCGCTCTGGATCACTTCCCCGTCGGCGAGCAGGGCCCAGCCGCCGTCGAACTCGCCCACGTCGGTGAACAGGTACTCGTTGGTGATCAGGACGGCGCCATCGGCGATGTCGGTGCCGGCGGTGACGTTGATCGCCTGGTAGTTCTGCTTGACCTCGGCGGCCTTGCCGGCCGGTCTCCGTTCGGCGGAGACGATGCCGTTGCAGCAGAAGTTGCCGTCGTTGGGGTTGTCGCCCCAGTCGCCGCCGTAGGAGAGGTAGGTCTTCCCGCCTCCCAGGGGGATCGGCCAGCGCAGGCTCTGGTCGACGAAGTCCCAGATGAACCCGCCCTGCAGAACCGGGTATTGGCGGATGGTGTCCCAGTACTCCTTGAAGTTGCCGTTGGAGTTGCCCATCGCGTGCGAGTACTCGATGAGGATGTAGGGGCGGGTGTCCCAGGTGTCCAGGGCGCGGTCCCGGATCCCGGAGGGGGTGTTGTACATCTGCGATCGGATGTCGCTGACCTGGGACCGGTTGTCGCCCTCGTACTGGATGACCCGCGTGGGGTCGGCCGAGCGGATCCAGTCGTGCATCGCGACGAAGTTGCTCCCGCCGCCCGCCTCGTTGCCGAGGGACCAGATGACGACCGAAGGGTGGTTCTTGTCGCGGTGGACCATCTGCGCCGCCCGGTCGATGACGGCCGCCGTCCACGCCGGATTGGAGGCGGGGTAGTCGCCCCGGATCCCGTGGGTCTCCAGGTTCGCCTCGTCGATGACGTAGAGGCCGTACTCGTCGGCGAGGTCGTACCAGACCGGGTTGTTCGGGTAGTGCGAGGTGCGGACCGCGTTGATGTTCAGCCGCTTCATCAGCGCGATGTCGCGGACCATGTCCTCGCGGGTGAGCGCCTGCCCGTGGTCGGGGTCGTTCTCGTGGCGGTTGGTGCCGCGCAAGGAGACCGGCTGCCCGTTGATCCGCATGAGGCCGCCTGAGATCGCGAACTCGCGGAAGCCGACCCGCGCCGACACGGTCTGGACGACCGTGCCGGACGGATCGCGCAACTGGAGCACCGCCGTGTACAAGGCCGGATGCTCTGCCGACCACAGGCTCGGGCCCTGGACGGCCTTGGAGCCCTGCGCGGTCGCGTCCTGGCCGGACTGCACCGAGCCGATGTCCACCTGCGTTCGCAGCGGCGCGGACCACACGGGCTGCCGGTCCTCGTCGTAGAGCCGTGTCTCGACCGTGTAGTTCCCCCAGTGCCCTCCTTCGCCGTCGCGGACGGCGACCGCCACCGCGAGGTCGGCGTTGGTGTAGCCGTCCCGCAGGGGAGTGGTGAGCGTGAAGTCGCGCAGGTGCACGGTCGGGAGGGAGTAGAGGAAGACCGGCCGGAAGATGCCCGAGAGCCGGATCATGTCCTGGTCTTCCATCCAGTCCCCGTCGGGGAACCGGTAGACCTCCACGGCGATGAGGTTGGTCCCGGCGTGGACGTGGTCGGTGACGTCGAATTCGGACGGCGTGTACGAGCCCTCCCGGTAGCCGATCTTGGTGCCGTTGACCCACAGGTAGAAGCCGGACTTGACGCCCTCGAAGTGGAGGTGGACGCGGCGGCCCTGCCACTCGGAGGGCAGTTCGAATTCGCGGCGGTACTGGCCGACCGGGTTGAACCGCGTCGGGGCGAACGGCGGCTGGGGGTTCTCGTACTCGCCGTTGGGGCCCGACCACGGGTAGGTGACGTTGGTGTAGATCGGGAAGTCGTAGCCTTTGAGCTGCCAGTTGGACGGCACCGGCATGGTGTCCCAGCCGCTGTCGTCGCGGTCGGTGCGGTAGAAGCCGGTGTCGCGGTCGGAGGGGCGGTCGACGTGCTGGAAGCGCCAGTCGCCGTCGAGGCCGAGCCGGTGCGGCGAGTCGGTCCGGTCCGCGTTCAGCGCCTGCTGGAGGTCGGCGTACGGCATGAACGTGGCGTGCGCCGGCTCCGAGCCGACCTCGAAGACCCCGATGTTGTTGTTCCACTCGGGGTAGCCGTTGGACGGGTCGGTCCACGCCGCTGCGGCTGCGGCGGTGCCGGGCGCCGCAGCCGTTTCGGCGTTCGCCGCGGCGGGTGACGCGGCCAATGGAAATGAAGCGCTCCCAACGGCGGCGAGGCCGCCGCCGAGGACCGATCGGCGGCGCACCTGGGGGCGCCGTTCAGGTGGGTTGGGCATGGTCTTCTCCTTGCCGGATCAGATTTGTCGGAGGTTGAACTGCTGGTTGGTGTTGCCGGTGTAGTTCCATTGGGAGATGCGGGCGCCGTCGTCGGTCGAGGCCTCCCACACGTCCATGGCCAGGCCGCTGGCGCGATTGATGAGGCTGACGGTGCCGCCGCCGTGGTCGGTGATGGACCATTGCTGGGCGGCGCTTCCCGATTGGGGCTGCTGGGTGATGTCGGCGCCGGTGCTGTTGTTCGCGACCTGGAGGACCAGGCCGGAGTGGCGGGCGCGGACGCGCCAGTGGCCGTCGCCGGTGTCGACGAACTCGAACTGCTGGTTGGCCCCGCCGTTGGGCGACCATTGGATGAGCTTGGCTCCCGCGGCGGTCGAGGCGCCCTCGATGTCCGCGGCCTTCCCCGAATGCTGCGCCACCAACCGATAGAACACCCCGGTCTCGGGGTAGGACGAGTCCGAGCCGCCGTCCTGCGTCGACACTTCGAAGCGGTTGACGGTCACGGCGCCGCCGAGGGAGCGGGTGGCGTGGTTGAAGACGGCGAAGCGGTAGCCCATGAAGAACTGCCAGGCGTTCTTGAGGGTGAAGCCGGGGCCGAGCCGGTTGAAGTTCGATCCGTCGGTGCTGTAGGAGAACAGCGCCTGGCGGCCCGAGCCGGGTCGGATGTCGGCCTCGACGCGCAGCCACACGGTGCCGCCGGACAGGCCGGTGCCGGCGGCCTCGCTTCCGGTGGCGACGGTGTTCCAGCTCGAGTCCATCTCGATGTTGTTCACCATGGCCACGCGGTTCGCGCCGCCCTCGCGCTTGACGCCGATCCACGCCGAGGAGTCGCGCAGCATCGCGAGCCCCGCCCGGTCCCCGTCCGCCATGCCCGAGACGTCGAGCTCGACCGTGGCCGTCGACGTGGGGCCCTGGATCCGGTGGGTGAGCGTGTTCCTCGCCCAGTACAGGTCGTTCGTGACCGTGGCGGTCTGCAGGCGCAGCCCGTTCCCGGTCGACCATCTGCCGTTGTCGGGGTTGTGGTTCCACTCCCACTTCGGCGCCAGGGCCGCGCCGGTGAAGGTGTCGACGCCGATGAGCGGCTCCACCTCGCGTGGCGTCAGGTTCGGGAAGGGGTACTCCCTCCCCCACTCGCCGTTCACGGTCTGGAGTTGGGGCCAGCCGTCCCAGCTCCATGTGATCGGCGCGAGCGTCGGCATCCGGCCGCCGGGGTAGGCGTCGGTGAAGGCCATGTAGTACCAGTCCCCGTTCGGGGTGTCGACCAGCCCGCCCTGGTGGGGCACGCCGCCGCCGTCGAGCGGTCCCGGCAGGTTCAGCAGCACCTGGCGCATCTCGTACGGACCCCAGGGACCCGAGGTCGACTTGAGGATGTACTGGCCGTTGGCCGGGCGGGTCGGGAAGATGTAGTAGTCCCCTCCGATCTTGTAGAAGCGGGAGCCTTCGAGCACCCCTGGCGGGTTCGGGGTGTGGAAGACCGCCTGGTCGCGGACCGGGGCCGTGGCTCCGGCGTTGAGCTGGGCGACGCGGATCTCGGTGTTGCCGTAGGCGACGTACATGGTGTCGTCGTCATCGACCAGGAGCCCGGCGTCGAAGTAGGAGCGGTTGATGACCGCGTGCCGCGACCACGGCCCTTCGGCGGCCGGGGCGGTGTAGAGGTAGGTGTTGGCGAAGTCGATCTGGCCGATCCAGTAGTACCGGTCTTCGCTGGGGCGGTAGCCCAGCGAGGAGGCCCAGATGCCGCGGACGTAGCCGCGGCCGCCGGACAGGTCGTATTTGGAGCCGAAGTCGAGGCTGGGCACCGAGTGACCGGCGAACTCCCAGTTGACCAGGTCCCACGAGCGGAGGACCGGGGCTCCCGGCGAGTAGTGCATCGTGGAGGCCGAGAGGTAGAAGGTGTCGCCGACGCGGATGACGTCGACGTCGGCGAAGTCCTGCCAGATCACCGGATTGGCGAAGGTCTGCTGGGCCTGGGCCCCGGTGGCGGGGAGGCCCACGGTCGACGCCGCGAGCACCCCCGCCCCGGTGGCCAGGACCGTCCGGCGGGTGCCGGTGCGGTCAAGCCATGACATGGAAGATCACTGTCCTTTCACCGGTTATCCGAGGGTCCATTGCTGGTTGGTGCCCCCGTGGCAGGACCACAGGTGGACCAGGGAGCCGTTCGCGGTGCCATAGCCCTCCACATCCAGGCAGAGCCCGGACTGGGCGTTCGTGATCGACCCGTCGCCGTTGAGGTTCCATTTCTGGTTGGTCCCGCCATGGCAGTCCCAGATGATCGCCAACGTCCCATCGGCCGTACCCGCACCCTCGGCATCCAGGCACTTGTTCCCGTACACCCGCAACTCACCGGCATCGGTGTACGTCCACTGCTGATTCGAACCGTTCCAGCAGTCATAGATCTGCAACTGCGTCCCGTTCGCCGTCGACTGACCCGGCACATCCAGGCACCGGCCCGAACCCGTCCCGGTCAGATGACCCGACTCACCGGTACCACCACCGTCATCATCGCCGCCACCGTCA